>NZ_RZNX01000001.1 GCF_003994465.1 Paenibacillus zeisoli
GTAGTGCTAACGGTAGCGAAAAATCCGGATGTGTTATAGGGAGTTCCGGAAGAATTGGTCCATACGATCGTTAATCGGCGCAGCCGTTGTGTAGGTTTCAATAGTTTACTGTACTTGGAAACATCAAGTTTCCGGCCCTGACCTCGGAAAGCACGAGTAGGACGTTTTGCCATTGTAATTCACTCCTTTGTTGTGAGAGGTTCCTTTAGATCAATAAGTTTGACTGAGAATAAGTGTTAGGAAATAACTACATAGGCAGCATTATCTTCAGGTACAGTGGTTACAGTATAAAGTAAGCCGCTGCTGGAGTACGTGCGAACGATAAGATTACGAGAGGTAGGTGTGTGGACCCGGGAAAAGACAACAACACCGTAGCTGTCAAATCTGGCAGTCTGGATCAATCTGCCGGAGGTAGTGCTAACGGTAGCGAAAAACCCAGATGTATTATAGGGAGTTCCGGAAGAATTGGTCCATACGATCGTTAATCGGCGCAGTCGTTGTGTAGGCTTCAAAAGTTTGCTGTATTTAGATGCATCAAGCTTCCTTGCCTTTGCATTACGTATAGTTCGAACTGGACGTTTAGCCATTTGAAAGTCACCTCCTCAGTTGCGGTTAATATATTAAATGCGAATGGAAGTGTTTTAGATTGTGCTATATTACTTGTTTCAGAAAAATAGTCTTACCTGAGCATGAATAAGAGACTTTTTTCACATGTATGTAGATGTTGAATAACAAGTGGGGTAGAATATAGACACAAACGATAAGCCGGTGAGCAGGAGTCGGCGGAGGGAGTACATATACTATGAATAATCTCAGTGTTATGCGAAATCCCAAACATCGGAAGCTGCTGTTCAGTGCGGGACTCAGCTGGATGTTCGATGCAATGGATGTTGGAATTCTGTCCTTCATTATCGCAGCATTGAAAGTGGAATGGGACTTGTCACCTGGACAAGTTGGGCTTCTTGGAAGTGTGAATTCAATCGGCATGGTGCTAGGGGCTGCTCTGGCCGGCTATTTTGCTGATCGATATGGACGGAAGAATATCCTGCTGTGGACGCTTCTTATTTTCTCGGCAGCCAGTGGACTGTCTGCACTTGCCGTAAGTTTCACAATGCTATGTGTGCTTAGATTTGTATCCGGAGTAGGTTTGGGCGGTGAACTACCAGTTGCTTCCACATTGGTCTCTGAAACGATGCCGGTTCAAGAGAGGGGAAGGGCGGTAGTATTGCTCGAAAGTTTCTGGGCTGCGGGATGGATACTTTCTGCGCTGATTTCCTATTTTGTGATACCTCACTACGGCTGGCAGGCTGCTTTTGTAATCGGAGCTTTACCTGCTCTTTATGCTATTTATCTTCGTCGGGCAATTGACGATTCGCCACGTTTTGAGAAGATGAAGTCCGAAAGAAGACTCGGATTAAGCGAGAAATTGAAGCTGGTGTGGTCGGCCGGTAACCGTAGATCTACGATCATGCTGTGGATACTGTGGTTCACGGTAGTGCTGTCTTACTATGGCATGTTCCTATGGCTGCCCAATGTGATGATGCTGAAGGGTTTCAGCTTAGTCAAAAGTTTTGAATACGTATTGATCATGACAGTAGCTCAGCTTCCGGGTTATTTCACTGCAGCTTATTTCATCGAGAAATTCGGACGAAAATTTGTCCTTGTAGGTTATTTAGTCTTAACTGCACTAAGTGCGATCTGGTTCGGCTACTCTACGTCGGAGGGTATGCTTATAGCGGCTGGTATCTGTCTGTCTTTCTTCAATCTTGGTGCTTGGGGTGGATTATACGCCTATAGCCCTGAACTCTATCCAACCCGGATCCGCTCTACTGGTGTAGGACTAGCTACCTCGATAGGCCGTATTGGTGGAGTTATCGGGCCGCTGCTAGTAGGCAGCTGGATCGGCGGTGGAGTCGGTATTGACAGTATTTTTGCCTTCTTCTTTGTGACCATTATTGTGGGAGCTGCAGCCGTGTTGTTCCTGGGTAAGGAAACAAAGGGGCTTGAGCTGCAGGATTAAATTAGGACCGTTCGCTTAATAAATCGGGCACTCTGGATCAGAGTTGCTCGGTTTTTCTTTTGCGATGCTAAAATTCCTGGTTGAAAGACTGTGTAGAAAAATAGCGAAAAGTGCCACATTGTGACTTTTGTTGTTGACTTTAGAGCTGAAACTCTCCATCAACTCCGGGAGTAGCAAATTCAAACAATGACAGCGCATCCTACTTCATAGTAAAATATGAAAGACCATGTCTACATATTAATTTTTCGAGAAAAACAAAAAAAATGTCGGAGAGGAAATTGGATCATGTCAGAACATGAAGAACCCAAACAATCATCCCATGACCAGGTGAATACCGGAGAGTTGTTAAATGCTTTGATGGCTTTAAAAAAGGGAGATTTCTCATACCGAATGCCTTATGATCACACAGGCATCGCCGGCAAAGTGGCAGATACATTCAATGAAATTATGGATATGCAGGAAAGCCTCGTCACAGAGGTTCAGACTGTAGCCAAGGTAGTGGGTAAGGAAGGTAAGTCAACACGGCGGTTCTCGCATAAGAATACAGGCGGCCAGTGGGAAATTGTATCTGAATCGATCAATGGTCTAGTCGCTGATCTAATACAACCAACGAGTGAAATGGTGCGTGTTATCAATGCCGTTGCACAGGGGGATCTTTCCCAGAAAGTGGATCTTGAATTTGAGGGCAGACCGCTCACAGGTGAATTCCAGCGTACAGCTACCAACATCAATATGATGGTGACCCAGCTAAGCACGTTCGCCTCTGAGGTAACCCGTGTTGCCCGCGAAGTAGGTACAGAGGGTATCCTTGGTGGACAAGCGGATGTGAAAGGGGTATCCGGTACTTGGAAAGACCTCACTGACAGCGTGAATAACATGGCGACGAATTTGACGGATCAGGTGCGTAATATCGCAGCTGTGACCACGGCCGTTGCGAAAGGGGATCTGTCGAAACAGATTACCGTTAACGCCAAGGGCGAGATTCTGGAGCTTAAGAATACGATTAATACGATGGTGGATCAGCTGAGTACTTTTGCCTCTGAGGTTACCCGTATGGCCCGTGAGGTAGGAACCGAAGGGAAGCTGGGCGGCCAGGCGAACGTTAAAGATGTCTCAGGAACATGGCGAGATCTTACTGAAAGTGTTAATGATATGGCGTCAAATCTAACCGATCAGGTTCGTAACATCGCTGTAGTAACGACAGCGGTGGCGAACGGGGATTTATCGAAGAAAATTACAGCGGATGTTCAAGGAGAAATTCTGGAGCTCAAAATAACGATTAATACGATGGTGGACCAGCTTTCTACCTTTGCATCTGAAGTAACCCGTATGGCTCGTGAAGTAGGCACCGAGGGGATACTCGGCGGTCAGGCCGAGGTTAGCGGGGTTGCGGGAACATGGCGTGATTTGACGGAAAGCGTTAACTACATGGCGAGCAATCTGACGAACCAGGTCCGTAACATCGCTGAGGTAACAACTGCGGTTGCCCAAGGTAATTTGTCCAAAAAAATTACGGTTGATGCCAAAGGTGAAATCCTTCAGCTGAAGAGCACGATCAACATCATGGTGGATCAGCTGAGCAACTTTGCTTCCGAGGTTACCCGTGTTGCCAGAGAGGTATCGACAGAGGGTAAGCTGGGCGGCCAAGCAGATGTTAAGGATGTCTCGGGAACCTGGAAGGACTTAACGGACAGCGTTAATTTCATGGCGGGTACACTCACGGATCAGGTGCGTAATATCGCGGAAGTAACGACAGCCGTTGCGAAGGGAGATCTGTCCAAGCATATTACCGTCAATGCCAAGGGCGAGATCCTAGAGCTTAAGAACACCATCAATACGATGGTGGACCAGCTGAGCACATTTGCATCCGAGGTAACCCGTGTGGCCCGTGAGGTAGGAACACTCGGCATGCTGGGAGGCCAGGCTCAGGTAAAAGGTGTAGCTGGAACGTGGCGTGATCTTACAGAGAGCGTTAACTATATGGCGAGCAATCTGACGAATCAGGTGCGTAACATCGCGGTTGTTACTACAGCGGTTGCGAACGGGGATTTGTCTAAGAAAATTACAGCCGACGTTCAAGGAGAGATTCTTGAGCTCAAAATTACGATTAACACGATGGTGGATCAACTCTCAACCTTTGCTTCCGAGGTAACACGCGTAGCCAACGAGGTAGGTACGGAAGGGAAGCTAGGCGGACAGGCTCAGGTTAAGGGTGTAGGTGGAACCTGGAAGGACTTGACTGAAGGGGTTAACAGCATGGCCCGCAATCTGACCGATCAGGTGCGTAACATTGCGGATGTGACTACCGCAGTCGCCAAAGGGGATCTTTCTAAGAAGATCACGGTTGATGTTAAGGGAGAAATTCTAGAGCTTAAGAACACCATGAACACGATGGTGGATCAGCTCAGTAATTTTGCCTCGGAGGTAACCCGTGTAGCCCGTGAAGTAGGGACCGAAGGGAAGCTGGGCGCTCAGGCGGAAGTGAAGGATGTATCCGGAACCTGGAAAGACCTCACCGATACGGTTAACTACATGGCGAGCAACTTGACCATTCAGATGCGTAATATTGCCGGTGTAACAACGGCCGTGGCGAATGGTGATCTTTCCAAAAAGATTACTGTAGATGTAAAAGGTGAGCTTCTGGAGCTTAAGAACACGATCAATACGATGGTGGACCAGTTGAACTCATTTGCCTCCGAGGTAACCCGTGTGGCTTCCGAGGTGGGTACAGATGGTAAGCTGGGCGGTCAGGCTCAAGTTCGTGGCGTAGGCGGGATCTGGAAGGATCTGACCGATAACGTTAATATCATGGCGACGAATTTGACCGATCAGGTACGTGGGATCGCCAAAGTCGTTACAGCAGTTGCGAACGGGAATTTGAAGCAGAAGCTAACTGTGGAGGCCAAAGGCGAAATTGCTGAATTGACCGACACGATTAATAATATGATCGATACGCTGGCTACATTTGCCGATCAGGTTACCACTGTGGCAAGAGAGGTAGGAGCTGAGGGTAAGCTGGGCGGACAGGCAAGTGTGCCGGGCGCAGCCGGTACCTGGCGTGATCTTACCGACAACGTTAACTATATGGCGAGTACGCTTACGACCCAGGTTCGTGCGATTACGAACGTAGCAACTGCCGTAACCAAAGGGGATCTATCCCGTACCATTGATGTGGCCGCGGCTGGTGAAGTTGCTGCACTTAAAGATAATGTGAACGAGATGATTCGTAACCTGAAAGAGACTACACGGATTAATACGGAGCAGGATTGGCTGAAGACCAATCTGGCGAAGTTCTCCCGTCTCCTTCAAGGTCAGCGTGATCTATATGCGGTCAGTCGGATGATCCTGTCCGAACTTGCACCTCTGGTCTCCATGCAGCATGGAGTATTCTATATTAATGAACCGGTGAATGGTGAACCTGTGCTTGAGCTGTTCGCAAGTTATGCTTACCAGCAGCGCAAGCATCTGTCTAACGAATTCCGTGCTGGTCAGGGCTTAGTAGGACAATGTCTGATTGAGAAACAGCGGATTCTGCTGACCAATGTCCCGGGCGATTATGTCATGATTTCCTCAGGGCTTGGAGAGGCCACGCCATTGAATATTGTGCTTCTGCCGATTATTTTTGAAGATCAGGTCCTGGCTGTACTTGAGCTTGCTTCATTCCGCCAGTTCAACGAAATTGACCTTGCCTTCCTGGATCAATTAACCGAGTCTATCGGAATCGTAATCAATACCATGCAGGCGAATCAGCGTACGGAAGAGTTGCTTATGCAGTCACAATCTCTCACAGAAGAACTGCAAAAGCAGCAAATGGAGCTTCAGAATACGAATGAGGAGCTGGAAGACAAAGCCAAGCTTCTGGTCATCCAGAAGGCAGAGGTGGAGAGCAAGAATAATGAAGTCGAGGTCGCGAAGCGCTTCCTGGAAGAGAAGGCGGAGCAGCTGGCACTCACTTCTCGTTACAAATCCGAGTTCCTGGCCAATATGTCGCATGAGCTTCGCACGCCGCTGAACTCGCTTCTGCTGCTTGCCGAGCAGCTTGCCGAGAATCCGGATGAGAATCTCTCTGATAATCAGGTGAAATATGCGAAGACGATTCAGGACTCCGGGCTTGATCTTCTGAACCTGATTAATGATATTCTTGACTTGTCCAAAATTGAATCCGGGACAGCTTCAGCCGATCTAAGTGAAGTATCCCTTGGCGATCTGATTGAAGGACTTAACCGTGCTTTCCGCCCATTGATTGGCAGTAAGGAGCTCGAATTCACGCTGAAAACCGATTCAGATGTGCCGGGTAAAATTGTTACGGATCAAAAGAGACTACAGCAAATTCTCAAGAATCTATTGTCGAACGCCTTCAAGTTTACCGAGCGAGGTCAAATTTCACTTCACCTGCGCAAGGCGCTGGATGGGTGGAGCGAAGATAATGAGACGTTAAATGAAGCCAAGATGGTACTGTGCTTCTCGGTGAGTGATACCGGAATCGGGATTGCTGACGACAAGCAAAATATTATCTTCGAAGCCTTCCAGCAAGCTGACGGGAGTACGAACCGTGAATATGGTGGAACCGGACTGGGTCTCGCGATTTCACGTGAAATTGCGGCAATGCTTGGCGGGGAAATTACACTGTACAGCGTGCTGAATAAGGGAAGTATCTTCAATCTATATCTTCCGGTTGATTCAGATGCTCCGGAATCAGACAATATACCGAAGTACATTCCTGAGGTCATTGATGTTGCTCCACCAGAGGTGCACCGCTTCAGCTCGCGAAGTGAAGTAACGGACGACCGGGATAACATTGGCCCGCACGATCGAGTCTTCCTGATTATTGAAGATGATCTCAAGTTCAATGAAATTCTGCTGGATTCCCTTCACCGTAAAGGAATCAAGGCGGTAATTACAACGAAAGGCTCAAATGCGCTCGAGCTCGCACGCAAATATATGCCTGTTGCTATCACTTTGGATTTGCGTCTCAAGGATACGGACGGATGGCTTGTAATTGAACACCTCAAGAATGATATGGATGTCCGGCATATTCCAGTGTGTGTGATCACCGTTGAGGAAGACGAATTTGAGCTTAAGCAGAAGGGCGTTCATGATTATCTGTGCAAACCGGTTACGAACGAAGAGCTGGACAGCACGCTCGATAAGCTCAATGCTTTTGCTGATAAAAAGATTCATACGCTTCTAGTGGTTGTCCACGAAGAACAACGGCGCAAGGAATTCGTGGAGATGATTAACAGCAAAGATCTGAAGATTACGGCCGTCGATACTTCGAGAAAAGCGTTGAATCAACTCAAGACCAAAGAATTTGACTGTGTACTGATCGATAATGACTTGGCCGATATGGGCGCTCTCGCTTTAATTCGGGAAATGTACAAAAACCTACAGAACAAGCATGTTCCGATTGTTCTTCATCGCAGCAAGAAATGGATGATTGAAGAAGAGAACGAATTGGAAGAACTTATTAAGACAGCTGTAATCAAAGAGGTGAAGACCTCGAATCAGGTCATGGATGAGACCAGCCTGTTCCTTCACCGCCGAACGGAAGATCTTCCGACGGGTACAAGGGAGAAGCTAGTTAAGCTGCATCAGTCAGACGAAATGATCAAGTACAAGAAGGTACTTGTTGTTGATGATGATGTTCGGAATATATTTGCGCTAATGACTATTCTGGAACGGCATAATATGAAGGTCATTCCTGCGGAGAACGGTCAGGAGGCTATACGGATCCTGGAGGAAACTCCGGATATCGAGATTGTCCTGATGGATATCATGATGCCGGTCATGGACGGCTATGAGACCACAAGAGCCATTCGCAAGAAGGAAGAATTCAAGGATCTTCCGATTATTGCCCTTACGGCAAAAGCCATGAAGGGAGATCGGGAAGAGTGTATAGAGGCGGGAGCCTCGGACTACATTACAAAGCCGGTAAATAGCGCTCAGCTTCTGTCCATGATTCGCAGTTGGCTTGACGGAGAACAGAATACAGCAAATGAAGCATCCAACAAATAATTAACACATAGGCTCCCTAAAATGGTAATTTGCTATTTTGGGGAGCCTTATTATTTCTGACCTAGGCCAATAGTAATCTGAAAGTGAGGCATATTTTTCCTGAAGTAAGTCTTTGTCCGCTTGTTCTCGAAGGAAGTGGCGAAACATAATGAGATGGATAGACATATTAACTGAAGGAGGAGTAATAATAATGAACAGTAGAACATCCGCAGGTAAAAGGTTTCGGATTGTGATCTATCCGGTTATCGCACTAGCCCTTACGCTCTCAGTCGGGTCCTCCGTTTCGGCAGGCAGTCTAACTAGGGAGGCTCCCCGTATTGTATGGGATAAGGATGTTGAGCTTCCTCTGGAATCGGTTTTTGAGCATGACGAGCATGAAATCCTCGCGGCCTCTCTTCAAAATGACAAGATAACAGTGAACTCCATTAACGCTGGAGGCATTAAGAAGGAGAAGGTATCTTTTCCAAAGTATAATATTGCGTATCTGGTTTCCTTTCATCACAGTCAAGAAGGCGGTTATATTGCCGTTGGAGGAAACGAAATTCTCAAGGTAAATGAGCAAGGGGTAAAGGAATGGGCGTATACTCTCTCTTTGCCTAGCACTTATCTTGTGTCAGTGGATCAACTAGCGGATGGCAGCTATATCGTTGCAGGGACTACGCCGGGCGCCCAGGGACAAGGCTGGGATCCGATTCTGCTCAAGCTGTCGGGCAGCGGGACAGTGATCTGGCAGAAAACCCAGAGTAAGCCTACAGAAGATTCGGTGACTCTGGTTAGACATACGGAGGATGGCGGCTTTGTTCTACTCGGCGAGGAATCCTATGCAGGCAGTGGTGTCAGTAAGATTTCAATGGCCAAATTCACAAGCACCAACAAGCTGGAATGGGAAAAATCCCTGGTACCTTCAGCGGTTAGTGACAATTTGTGGAATACAGCTCTTGTTCAAGATAAGGATGGTGGGTATGTGATTACCGGGTTCTTCAATCACCCGAATCCTGTGAACAGTATCCGAAATTTAACGACCGGATATATTCTAAAAACGGATGCGCAAGGAAGTCTTATGTGGAGTCATCCTCTTGAAAGCACCCTTGATCGAAGTTATGCTAATGATGTTCAGCTTGCTACAGGTGGAGGATATATTATCACAGGGAAAGCAAATGAGGATTGGCATGGGACCATATCCAAAGAATTTGTTCAGCGGCTGAATAACTCCGGTATGGTGCTGTGGACTAAAGTAATCGAGCGTACTACCGAGAATGTAAATAGCGGTATCGTGGTTAACTCGTCCGAAGAGGGTTACCTCGTTATTGGCAGCGCTGATAGTGAAGTTAAAGCCACTAGGTTAAACCCACAGTAATAATATGAAACCAAGCTAGGTTCTCCTTCGTATATATTCAGATATAGTTTTTTACACAGTCAAATTAAGGAGAAGATGTTTGTGGAAAGTGACAGGTATGGCTTGAATTTGGTATTAATTGCGTTATTGATTTTTTTAACAGCTTTCTTTGTGGCGGTGGAATTTGCTGTCGTTCGATTACGGAGCAGCAGAGTGGATCAGTTAATTGCTGAAGGGCGGAAGAATGCTACGGCAGTGAAGAAGGTGCTCGACAATCTGGATGGTTATTTATCGGCTTGCCAGCTCGGCATAACCATCACGGCGCTTGGACTAGGCTGGCTTGGAGAACCCACCATGGAAGCCATCATGCATCCTTTATTCAACAGTCTTAACATTCCAGAAGCTTTGGGCGGTGTAGTGTCTGTAATTATTGCATTTGCTCTAATCACTTACCTTCATGTAGTCGTCGGCGAATTGGCACCCAAAACCCTCGCTATCCGGAAAGCAGAGTCAATTGCTCTGATTACGGCAAGACCTATTATTTGGTTCAGCAAAATTATGTATCCGTTCATTTGGGCCCTTAATGGATCTGCCAATCAGCTTGTGCGATTATTTGGAGTGAAGCCGGCCTCGGAACATGAAGAAGCACACTCTGAAGAGGAGCTTCGGATTATTCTTAGTGAAAGTCTGGAGAGCGGTAAGATCAATCAAGCCGAATTCGGTTATGTGAACCGGATTTTCGCCTTTGATAATCTGATGGCTAAAGATATTATGGTTCCAAGGACAGACATGATCTGTTTATATACAGGAAAGACAAGGCAGGAGAACCTGGAGATTATCAAGGAGCAGCAGTACACCAGGTTTCCTGTCGTTCAGGAGAGTAAGGACAATGTAATTGGTATTATTAACACGAAGCAGTTCTTCCTTGCTTATGAAGACAATCCCGATCTTGATGTATCGACCTTGATACAGCCGGTAATGGCTGTGCCTGAATTCATCCATGTGAATACCCTCTTGAAGCGTCTTCAGAAAGATGGGACCAATATGGCTATTCTAATCGATGAATATGGCGGGACATCAGGCCTTGTAACCATCGAAGACATTCTAGAGCAGATTGTCGGAGAGATCAGGGACGAGTTCGATACAGAAGAAGAGGAAGATGTAAAAGTCTGGTCGCCTGGGCACTTGACCGTTAACGGCAAAGTATCCGTAACGGAAGTAAGCAGTCATCTCACGAGCGAGCTTGACTCTGGTGAATGGGATACTATAGGAGGCTGGCTGTTCGCCCAGAACAGTGAGTTAGCAGTAGGTGAGAGCTTGGTACACGGCGACTATCGTTACACGGTTCGTAAAAGGAAGAAGAACAGGTATTTAATGATTGAGATTATCGATAAAGAAGCTGCGCAAATCGAGTAAGAACAGGACCCGGAAGAAACTTCCGGGTCCTGTTGGCTTTTCATTGAGAATCGTCAGGGTTAGAAGGGTCTGGAGCAGGTTCGGGTACTTGCGGTTGTGTGTCCGGATTTGCTGCTGGTTCTTGATCCAGCTGGGGTTCGGGAGCATTGCTTGGTTCATCCGATGTTACTGACTGCAGTTGTTGCGGCCAGACTAAGGTAGCGGTATGCGGTGTATCGTAAGCAGATGCCCAGTAATAGCCTGGAGCTATAATGCGCTGCGGAGCGAATCCAGCCTGACCCGAGGCAGTAGGAACCGTCTCTGAGTCAGCGGATACGGTCGTACCCGGGACCAGTCGAAGGCTTACATACTTACCCGCCATATAAGTGAACCGCCCATAGACAAGAGCTGCTAATTCTTCATTCGTGTTCAAATCTTTCACCTTAAGCGTAGCTCTAATCTTGCCTGAAGTCAGCGTTACTTTCATAGAACCAATTACCATCGGCTTCAAATGTGTATTACCTGTAGTTGCAGAGGTGATACTGCTATATGGCCCAACATTGCCACTAATATCGACTGCTGCCACTCTGTAGTAATAAGTCGTTTCTGGAAGAAGTCCTTCATCTGTATAATCTAGGTTGTAGGATTTACCGGCATAATTGGATGCGCTAGGCGTGAAATTTGGCGAGGTGCTTCTATAAACGCGATATTCCTCAATATCCGAATTATCTATAGCCCGCCCGTAGGTCAGCTTAATGGTCTGATAATCAAAAGTAACGGCTTCAGGCGCTTTATTAATAGGAGTTGGCGGGGTAGTATCTGCAATTTGCGGTTTCCACAATACCGCATTAGGTCCCCATTCGGAAGGAAGCCATCTAATGGAATCATAGTGATGCATAGCTATACCGCCAAATGCCGGACTACCATTAAATTTCTGATATACTGCGGCCAACTGGCTCTCCATGTAGGTTCTTCCTTCTTCTCGGAAGGTGATGGACTCCGGATCACCGCTGTTCGCGATGTCTAGTGTTTCTACTCCGACGATAACTGAGTTGGGCTTATTAATTGAGTTGGCGTAATCAATCTCACCTTGGGCCCCATCAATAATGCCTTTGCTGCTATCGGTATAATCCATGATGGAAATATAATCTGTAATATCTTGGACGTGCTGGGACATCCACTTGGTCTGCCCATGCCAGGTGATATCGTTAGCCGCATTTGACGTGTCATACCATCTAGGAATAGCAGGACCAACAGGGAGATTCAGACCCGAAAGGTTTCTGCGATCCATCATGGTTTGAAGCAAATCAAGATAATCGATTTGGAGCTGGGGCTTGGAGGAACCAAATTCTCCAAGGATATAAGGCTCCACATCGACATTTACTCCGTCGAAACGCTCACCTGGTTGGGAAGATAGATTGAAGTTAATCACTCTTTCGATCTCATTGATAGCGTATTTGTTATATCTCTTGTAGCTGCCATAATAAGGCGGGATGGTTCCGCCTGCGATGCAGGCTTGAATTTTGAGTCCGTGCTCATGAGCCCATTTCAAAAACTTACGGACTTCTTTTCGCTTATCCTCCAGCATATCCACACCTTCATGGGGGAATACGCCCATATAAATTGTGGTGACTGCGCCGGAATTAAAAGTACTTGTGTCGCTGGTAAACTGTTCAAGCGCGGATTTGGAACCGGGATTCAGGATTAAATTATAGGCAGCCTTTTCCCAAAGCCACATGGCTCGATCCTGCTTCTCTACGATTACCGGCTCGTGTATACCCTTACCAGTATAGACGTATTTGGTTGAGCTTTTGCCCATATTGTTGTGGTCATCTGTAGCTTTAGCTTCAATGCTTAAAGTCTGGTCTCCCTGCAGAACAGGACTGTAAGCGTATTCATAAAGATTGCCTTTTAAAATCGTGTTTTTCCAGCTTCCCCCATTTATTCTGATTTGTACGGAACTGAGAGGGTTGCGACCGGTTGCTTTCACCTTGATCAATTGAATGCCGGTTATCGTACTCCCGTCTTCAGGGCTTACAATTTCAACAACAGGTTTGCTTGCTTCAGGATGGTCGACATTGAATACAACGAAGGGGGTGGAAATTCCATAGCGTGTATCTGGTCGCTGGCCTCCGGCGGCAATCTCAATTGCACCGTCGTAGACTGAGGTGTCCAAATCATAATACCAGGTACCTGACTCGGTTCCGGAGGCATCATCCTCCATGTGAACATCTTCTTTGCGTGTTCCGTTAATTACCAGACTGATGTTGTAGACTTCGGAATAGTGGCCGGTGATTCGGACAACAGTGTCAGAGGGAGTGGAACCATTAGTAGGTGAATCAATTGTGATTGCTGATTCCGCATAGGTCTTAGGAAGATTAGGCAAGTATATTGGGAGAAGGGAAAAGATGAGGGAAAGGACGACAACAAGTTTCGTGAGCTGGGGGACTGACTGCAACTTCCTAAACGTCGGTCTGGCCTGCAGCATTTAAAGCCGCCTCCTTTTTTTTGATATTCAGTTAGGGGTATAGAAGATGTGTACCGCTATCATAGAGCGATCTTCTATCAACAACAATCTCCGTATATCGTCCTTTTAAGCCAAAAAAAAACCGAGTCTTTCACTTGGAAAGATCTCGGTTCCTCAGCCTTATATTATTATAGTCAAAACGATTAATTCACAGAGCTCTCAACTAATGTCTTCCAGCCTAAATAGTCATGAACTGCAACCCCGGCGAACGAAGTATAACTGGAAGTGAGCGTAACAAGGTTATTTAGCTCCTGGTTCATATAGTTGGCACCTTCCTCGTAGAAGGAGATTATATCACCTTCCGAGGTGTTGTTGGTCTCAACGCCTGTGAATACTTTCTTGCCCAGGTCAACACCTTCTTGGAGGATGACTTTAGCAACATTGAAAATACCGTCACTTGTATCACGGTAGGACATAAGAGTTACTGAGTTATACTGCTTGAGCATCCAGCTGCTGAGAGTTGCAGTTCCATCAGGGACTTTAATAGTATGCAGCCAGAAGGGAAGATCTGCAGCAATCGGAAGCTTGATTTCATTCGCTCTTTGGACCATATAAAGGACATTGCTTTGCCACTGGGACACAATAGATTTCTGGTTCGTACTCCAGTCCGGCAGCAGATATGGCTCAATGTCGAAATGAATACCTTTGAACTTCTCATTAGTAGCGGCTGTAGCCTGGTAGTTCTCTATCCATTTAAGCACTGTAGTCAACTGAGTACGCTGAGATGTGAGTGCCCAGGTAGAGTTCCCATCCAGTGCATGCACTTCAATTCCTTGAGCGGTAGCTTGTCGAATAAAGTTCTTGTAATACGAGACATTAAGCTTGCGATTGATCTGTAAATAGATAACGTTTACACCTTGATTCTTATAAAAAGTTAAAACGGTAGAGCCAGATTGTTTGATTAGGGATGTATCCCATAACCACGATGCTTTCTGGGTAGTTGTAGCTGCATTAACTGGTGTCAATGGGGTACCTCCCAATGTGAAGGTCATGAGCATGGCGGCAATGAGCAAATACATAGGGCGGATAAATTTTAATTTCATGATAGCTCTCTCCTTAAGATGTAGTAAATCCTGCCTAAGTGTTATTTTTTGAGTTATTTGCCCACCTTTCAGTTATAATCAATATGATTCTGTTCTCCTACCCCTTAATCCAACTCGGTCGAAATTCTTAAGTCGAATGAAGTGTATAATTAATATTTCGTCACATTTTCTACCCGAATTCATAGGCCTTTGGAATCAATATGTCGTATTGCTTTGTATTTTGATTTAATATATGTCGTATAGTCTAAAAAGTGAGTATAAATATCATAGAAGAGAGGTTATGAATTTTTGAAAAAATCCGTTGCATGGGTAACCGATAGTACCTGCACCCTAGATCCCATTTATGCCAAGGAGAATCATATATATATTGTTCCCATCCGGCTGATGATAGGTGACACTTGTTATAAGGAAACCGTAGATATCACAGCTGAACAATTTTATGAGAAGTTAAGAGATCATGAGAAAGCTGGAAGCTCACAGCCACCGATTGGAGAATTTGTCGAGCTGTATGAATTCCTTAAAGATCAATATGATGAGATTATCGTAATCCACTGTTCTTCAGAGCTAAGCGGAACTATGAACACTTCGCTGCAGGCGGCAGAGATGGCAGAAGTTGAAGTAACGGCAATTGATTCCCAAGCCGGGGCATTCCCGCTTAGAGAAATGATCTTAAACGGAATTAAGTGGCATGAACAGGGGAAGTCAGTTCAGGAGATTAAAGAAGGCATTGAGCAAATGGCTCAGAACCTTGCATTTTACGTGATACCAGCAAGTTTGCAAAGACTGCATCGAAGCGGGCGAGTGTCGGGAACCCAGCTGCTTGTAAGCCAGCTTCTCAAGATTCATCTATTGTTAAAGTTCGAGAAGGGAAAAGTTCTGGTGGAGGACAAGATCAGAACTTTTAAGAAAACGAAGCAGCGCATGATTGAGCACCTGAGAGAAGATATTGGGAAAATGAAAGAAGTCTGCATCATGCATGTTAACAATTTGGCAGAAGCCAAGGAACTCGAACGTGAACTGACGAGTCTTGATCCGGGACTACGAACAGAGATTATGACCTTCATTCCTGTAGTAGGCATACTTGCAGGCGAGGGCACTGTAGCCATGGCGTGGATACGTAATCAGCCGGGGGTTCAGATCTAATCCAATCCCGGACTTTACCTGTGTAAAAGCCTTAGAAATAAGGCTTTTTTGTTTCACATACATAAAATCATGATCTCTCCACATACTTCTAATAACTTCTATGAAAGAATGGAGATTTCATCAACCATGACCAGTCATCACAATAGGATAGTACCGAAGTGGCTCATCATTGGAACTCTAGTTATCCTGGGCACATCCTGCAGTTCAAACAGACCGAACTCAGCAGATCTAAAATCACAAGCTTTACAAAATTCCAAGGCTTCCATCATAAAGAAGAATATGTATAGAGATGCAGGTGGGATGACCTGGATTCCTTTACGCGAAGCAGCAAGTACCCTGGGACTGAATTATAAAGAGCTTGGAGACACTGCCTTAATTGGATTTAGCGATCCGGTTTATGAGGTGCATACCAATCAAAGCACGGCAATTACCCACGGTAAAAAGGTTACTTTAAAAGATAGACCCGTTCGCAGGGAGGGCCAGCTTTGTGTAAGCCTCTCTGATCTTTCCTCGCTGCTTGGGACAGCAACCGTTTGGAATAACCAGACCGGGAGGCTGGAAATCTCCAAGCTGCCGCCTGTTCAGGAGCCTGCTAAGGCTTTGGAACATCGGTCTGACAGAATTACTACCTTAAGCGCTGTGGATACTCAGCAGCTGGTTGCCTATGCGAAGAGATTTCTAGGTGTTAATTACGAGTTCGGTGCGGATGAGTACACGAAATCGAGAACTTTCGACTGTTCGTCTTTCACTCAATATGTTTTTAGGCATTTCAATGTGGATTTGCCCAGATTAGCCAGTTCGCAGGCCAAGGAAGGTACCGCCGTTGGGCGCAGCGATCTTAAAGCCGGGGATCTAATCTTCTTTACAGTTCCTGGCCGATTTAAAGATGATCATATCCCGGGTCACGTGGGAATATATATCGGGGATGGAAAGTTCATTCATACGTGGGGGGGGCCTGGTGTACAGATCAGCCCGCTGGATTCGGGGTACTGGCATGGTGTGATTTTCTCGATGAGAAGAGTTCTTTAATGGACCTAGTCCTTAAATGGTCCTAGTTAAAAATACATCAACTAAGGCGAACCACTCTAACAAAGAGTGGTTTTTTTGTTAGAAATAGGACTCTGATTTTAAAAAATGTTGGGATGTGAGGGCTATGCTCATCCTTGGAAAGTGATTTTTAAGTAGGCCTATTTGATCAAATTTCCGGGAAAAATGTGATTTATCCGTTGTCGAATAGGTTAATATTGGTATATGCTATCCTTTGTTATCCTAAGTTTGCATTATTTATGAAAGGTAAGGTGCAGTGTTGAAGGGAAGAAGAGGGGTTACACAAAGGATGGGAGCAGCCATAACTGCAGTCATCATGCTCATTGGTTTAAGTCTACCGTATCATGTTAGTGCAGAAGAAGCAGGAACCGCACCCAATTTTGATTACACCGCAGGAACAGGCCAGAAGATAGATCTTGGGAGCAATCTGGCAGAACTGAAGTTGAATCAAGGCTTTAATTTCTTGGATAAAGAGAACACGCAAAAATTTGTTACTCAAATTGGAGATCTGATAACAGGCAGGGAGATTGGCTCGATCATCCCGGATGATGAAAGCTGGGTCCTGTATTTCGATTACGAGGAGCCTGGACATGTAGCAGATGATGAGAAGGATGAAATTGATGCAGATAGTCTTCTTCAAAGCTACAAGGATGGGACTGAGGAAGCGAACAAGAAGAAGAGTCCCGAAAATCAGTTATTCGTTGATAAGTGGGAGACTCCGCCGCATTATGATGAAAACTTACATAGCTTGACCTGGTCCCTTCTTATGCATACCCCAAAGAATGAACCTTTGGTCAATCATGAAATTCGACTGCTCACCCGTGAAGGGTACATTTCAGCCATACTAGCTTGTGACCCAAGTGTGCTGTCTGGAGCCAAGTCCTTAGTGGAAAGTCAAATCCTTCCTACACTAACCATGAAACCTGGCAAGCGTTACGAAGATTATGTTGAATCTACGGATAAGACGGCCGAGTATGGTCTTACCGGGCTGGTTCTGGGTGGAGCAGGTATATTTGTTGCCAAGAAGACTGGCCTCCTTGCCTTACTTCTGGTCCTGCTCAAGAAAGGATGGATTATTATTGTGGCCGGTATTGGATTCTTATGGAATCTGATTCGCGGTAAGAGAAAGAAGAAAAAAGACAACAACGAGTCTAATCCTCCGGACCATGGGATGGAAATAAGATAAGGTTAAGGTATCCTGATAACACCCGGCAGCGGCGCAGCCGGGTGTTACGTATGATAAAGGGGCCTGTTCCAATGAGCCAATGCTTGCATATTGTGAGAGAAAGAATTTACATTAGCAAGCATATGGAGGGGTTAGATTGATAGAATCATCTTTAAAAGGCACTTATAATGCAGTATTCAGCCTGGGAGCAAATTGTCAGACTGCCTATCAGCTGAGAAGGCTGGGTCTACGGAGCTATGCCGGTCCTTTTGACTGGTTCATTTCTAGTTATCATTCTGGCCTTATTGCTGTATTAGAGAACCGTTTTGAAGACTTTATGAAACTTGATCAACTTAAGCTCGTAGGACAATTTAAGACTTGTTACTGCATTAAGGACGAGAAGTATGGAATTTACTCCTATCATGATTTCCCGGTCGAACTCCCAGAGGAGCGATGGGCGGACGCTTATCCGGAATTTCACGAAAGACAGATTCGCAGACAGGAGAGATTCTTGCAAGCAGCAACCACCATGGATCGGATTTTGTTTGTCCGCCTTAATTCGTCTTCGGAGGAGGCCTTGCAGCTGCAGCATACTTTATCTGATTTAACACGCCGTCCCTTTACGCTGCTTATTGTAAATACGCGTGAAGATGCAGCTCCAGAGATTTGTCCAGAATCCAGACACGGTATTATCACTGCTGTGCTAAACAAAGGTTCTGATTGGCGCGGAGATAACAAAGGGTGGGAGCAGCTGCTTCAGCATATTACACTACAGAACTAGAGAGGAATGTGATAGCCATCTTATTCACATTGAAATATCAAGAATGGTCTGAAGAAAGCCGGAAAGTCGTTCGTACCGTACATTCCTTGGATGCATCTACAGATGAGATATTCGTTCACAAGCTGGTGGACGCCACATTAATTCATAACAAATTGTGGGCACATATCTCCAATGAGACTGAAGATAACGAGCTTCATTACGTGTATGTAAGCTCGTTCAGCGAGAATTCTCTGGAGAATTATGGGCATGCAGTAGCCCGAAGAGCACTGGAACAGGTGAAAATGACCTCACTGCTTGCTCCCGAATTTGTGTATTGGAACGGACATGAATTCAATCCGCAGGAGGATCATGGCTATCCCTCCTTGATCACAATGGAGATCGCAAGAATGCTTCTGGATCACTATTTAGTGAAGAATGACACTACTTATGAAATTGTCTATTCTGTGCTGGATATGGACCGGAACAAGGTTGTTTTGTATCTAAAGGAAGAGGTGGACTTGTAATGCAGCGGGAGCATCAACCCATACAACCAGAATTGAAGAAGACGGGTCGCTTGGTCTCCAAGACCAAATTGATGGCATTTGCCCTTCTCCTGACTGTACCGGCGGCCCTTTCGGGCTGTGGCCAGCAGGATGAATGTGATCCGGATTACGATACGGGCTGCGAATATGACTCCAGCAGCGGACATTACTACTATGGTGGCGGAGGGTATTATGGAGGGTCATCGCGCAGCTCAGGCAGTACAAGTGATGGCAGCAGTCACAGCGGCTTTGGAAGCGGGAGCTCGCACTCTTCTTTTGGAGGATAGTCAGCATGAGAAGGATTTATACGCCAAAGGTTATCTACGATGAAGTGTTTGACGGGGAGATTGCCAAGGAAATCCCGTACTTCCGGATGTATGGAAAGCAATACTGCCTTCCTTCATTCGTCTTGTATGAGGAACGTGAGATCGAGGAGCTTAGGACCGCTTCTGAGGATGTGCACCGAATTTATGAGAAGGTTCTTCGCTTCACACAACAGTATTTACCTGACAGTTACTTGATTAAGCAGCTTGGGCTGGAACCTGCAATGATCCCTGCCGCCCGTATTCACTTTCCGTGGAGCGGGATTGAACGCCAGGACTGGATCATTGGGGAACAGGGCATGAAATGTATAGAGAATAATACCGAGACTCCAACGGGCATCCCTGAGGCAGCATTTTTGGAGAGAGAGCTTCTTAGCAGGTATATGTATGCCATAGGCCCTTCCTCTAATATGGATGAGACCTTGACCCAGACTTTCAAGGATATTGTTGCTCATTATTCGGCAAAAGGACTAGGTAACCAAGTGACTTTCACATGTGCCGGCGAGATTCTGGAAGACAGCACGAATACGAAATATCTGATGCGCAGATGTGAAAAGGCAGGAATTCGAGTGAATTATGTGCCTCTTGAGGAGCTGCGGATTGTTCCAGGAGTCGGCTTGTATCATGGCAGTGAGAGAATTACAATTTTGTATCGGCTCTACCCCCTTGAATTCTTAATCCATGACCGGGAAGAGATAAGCGGATTCCCTGTAGGGGAAGAACTTATGAAGCTGGCGGCCGAAGGCAAGATTGGGATGATCAATCCCCCGCAAAATATCATTACGCAAAGTAAGGGCTTTATGGCGACTATCTGGTCACTTTATGAAAGAAATGAGCTGACGCAGGAGTACCTCGGCTTCAAGTTGTTTGATTCAGAAGATATTCAGACGATCTCCAAGTATTTGCTGCCTACTTATTTCACTAATGAGCCTTTCTTGCTAAAGGATGAGCCTTACGCCGCTAAAGGGTATTGGGGACGTGAAGGTAAAGGAACGGATTTGTTCGATCCCCTGAGACAGGAAGACAGCATGCTGTCTACTGACGAAGAATCTAAGCTTTCAGAGGAGACAGATCCGGAGGAAGCTGAATACTATGGGTCTATGCCCAAGATCTATCAGCGGCTCTATCCCATGTCACAAGCAGCGGTTCCGACTGAGCTTGGCGAATATCAAGGATATCTCCTAACAGGAGTGTATGTATTTAACGGACAATCTGCAGGCGTACTTTCACGTATTGGAGGAAAAGTAACCGGGGACTTGGCTTATTATTGTCCAGCGGCCATGATTCCACATAAATAAATTGATTACATAACCAGGAGGCGGTACACCCGTGAAGGAGTTTAGTTGGGATTTGCTTGATATCGGTATCGGAATTTTGATACTATTTGTAATTCTGCTTGCAGGCTACGGAATCTTCAGCCTATTGACCAAGTTCAAAGATAATCAGGAAATAGCCAGAGGTAATGAAGCCGCTGGAATGTATATGGGCAGCAAAATGCTGGGTCTTTGTATTATTGTTTCCATGGTCTCCTTCAGCAGTCATTCATGGATTTCCATGTTGATCTGGTCAGCGGTTGGGATTGCCGCTTTATGTATTGTATATATCGTGTTCGATCTGGTAACACCCAAGACGAAGCTTGGAGATGAGATTGCAAAGGGAAACATGGCGGTGGCGCAGCTGCTACGTGGGATTGTGATTGGAGTATCTCTTGTTATCGGCACTTTCTTAATGTAATTTTTTTGGACTGGATGTAAGTTTGGTCTGTATTAAAAAGACCGCCCTATATAAAATAGAGACGGTTCTGAAGAAAAAAGCTTACCTGTTAACTAAATTGGATTAAGAGACGATAAACTGAATAACAATTGGAGTCCCGGGATCTAAAGCATCGCCACCAGGGATGGTTATCGTCGTTGTTGTAACTGAAGAAGCATCAGCCGTTTGCATCAAGCCGTTCACAAAGAGGTTGTAATAATTAAATGTTCCCGGAAATGCAGTGGCAGCTACACCGGCATCATTAGTGAAAGCTGTTGCTGCGATGGCGAAAGTCGCTCCCGTTCCCGTTCCGGCACCAATTGTTGAAGTGAACCTTCTGCTGTTTTGATACGCAGTTACGATCGGCATATTCTTCACCTTCCTTGTTTATTGAAGATCATGCGGATTTCCAAGTAGTATCTTTGGAGACTTGCATGATCTTCTTAATATATTAAATGCAGAAGGGTCAGTAGATGCGAGGGCTAACTATCAAAGATTACTAGACTATAACATTTGCCTTTAAATGTACGGTTTCTAATACAACTGGTGTGCCAGCATAAATCGTGGAGTTTTGCTCCATAATTAATAAATGGGCCAGACTTACGTCATACAGGTTCCTTGGCTGAAGGATCCCGTTGATATATAGACTGTAAAAACTATCGGGGCCGATGCCAGAAAAATCTGTCTCTGAGGTTCCCATATCATTCGTGAATAAATTGGCTGGAATTGTAGCCGAAACAGTTAAATCCAGATCGGTTTCGGGTGCATAAAAATAACGGTATACCGCAGGAGAGACAGTAACTCTTGGTATAACTACTTCTCCAGGAGGCCCTTCGGGTCCCGGCGATCCCGGCAGTCCTTGAGGTCCTTGGGGTCCTTCGGGTCCCGGCAGTCCTTGAGGTCCTTGAAGCCCTTCGGGTCCTTCCAGTCCTTGTGCTCCTGAACTCCCTAGTTGCCCGGGGGGGCCTTGAAGCCCTTGGACTCCTTGAGGACCTTCAGATCCATCCCTCCCTCTTTCACCGTTAGAACCTGGAATACCTTGTATCCCTTGCGGACCCTGAATACCTATACCTTGTATCCCCTGGGCACCCTGAAACCCGCGTATTACCGCCAGCTCGGCCCGAATCTGTGATTTTAGCTTTTGTATTGCAGCTTGTAATGCTTTCTGATTAATTCTAGTTTGAAGTTTATGTTTTCTTCTTAATTTCTTTTTGATTCTTTTTGTATATCGGCATGTTATTTTTGGCTTCAAAAATTTGTGTCTATGTTTTAGTGCATACTTCAATTCCGACACCTTCCCTTAAGTTAATAAAGTGTGTAGACATCATATCTATATGTCAAATGCACACTACGGGAATGGACGAATAACTTGTTCAGGTAAGTAGGAGTCTACAAATTCGGCTTATTTCTGGCCGAGTTCCTTTGTCAGCTTAGCTACAGAATCATCACTTGGATAGATATACGGCGTTTTGGGCTGTTTGATCTTCCGTATTTGTGCGGCGTTGATACTAAGGATTTCTTTGCCTTGATTCTGGGTAACATGGATGTGGCCATCTATTTCTATCCAGGTATCTTTCGGGAAATGCACGGGTTCTTCGGGCTTTATAAATACGCCAAAGGGAGCAGCATCGGCAGTACAGCACAGAACCAGAAAGCGACCCAAGGCAAAGGCATTACGCTTATCAAGAGACGAGTCAGAATACACGAACCCGCTTAGGCGGATGGGTTTGCCCTCGAACTCTTTTTTGAACAAATCAAGGGCTCCAATAGTCTCGTAGTAAATATCCTGATTCACTTGAATCACAGGCTCGGTATACAGCAGTCTTGCCAGTTCAGTAAATTCTTCATTGTAAATATCCGGGGACTTGAATTTCTCCTTCAACGTCTGTTCGGTGCTATACTGGCCGCTAAGTGTCATTCCTTTCTTTAAGGCGGCGGCACTCCCCAGCGCTTGATTAGGAAGCAGAAATCCCAGCAGTAAGGGAACCGTGAATATACCATAGACTGCAGCGTTTCGAACTACAGAAGAAGATAGAGGGTGGTCGCAAGCGCATAAACTGCGTCCCCGTCTAAATACGGTCTGTATAAGCAAACTTAGAGCTATGCACGAGAGTGGTATGGGACAAAGACTTACCCATATTTCCATCTTGGGTGCAATGTAATAATGTAAGGAGTCACTGCGATCTAGAAGGTAAATATATACGGCAAGGGCTAGCAAAATAAATGAACGTGTCAGATAGTGAGCGCGAATGAAGGATTCTTTCATCTTGTTCACCTCCTGCTTAATTTAAATGCTGGATGATCAGATCCCCAAGAAAAGAGAAGACAAATACCAGGGAGACAATAAAGAACATTAAGAAAAGTACAAATTTTACTCTGAAAGCTGACAAGAGCATCATAAAATTCTTGAAATCTAGCATCGGTCCCAGAACCAGGAAGGCAAGCAGGGACCCTGGTGAAAAGGCATGTACGAAAGTTGATGCTACAAAGGCATCTGAAGTAGAGCATAGGGACAGCACAAAGGAAAATCCCATCATGAATGCATAGGCTCCAAGGGGGTGTCCTCCTATGGCGGTCAGGCTTTCTTGGGCGATGAAGGTCTGTATCCCTGCGGTAAAAAGACAGCCCAGAATAAGATATTTTCCCATCCCAAATAATTCATCGGCCGTATGAATAAGCACAGCGGTTAACCTGTTTTTTTGTTGACGATGATCATGTTCATGTTCATGTTCATGTTGGTGTTGGTAGCTGGATGCATTGTGCTTCTTAGAACTAGAGTGCTTAAGGGGTGACTCCTTTAAAATAAGGTATAAAATAAAGCCAATCGAAATGGACACGAGCAGGGCGAGTCCCATTCTGGCGTAGGCGATTTCCGGATGTGTACGGAAAGCCGTGTAGGTCGAGCCAAATACGATTGGATTTAAGATTGGGCCAGCAAGAATGAATACCATAGCCATATAGACTGGCATTCCTTTCTGAATAAGTCGACGTACCAGTGGAATCATTCCGCATTCGCAGATAGGAAAAACAATGCCTATTGAGCACGCCAACAAGATGGCGGCAAGGGGATTCTTCGGAATCCATCGGCTAATCATTTGCTCAGGAATGAAGAGATGGAGTGTGGAGGAGAGTAGCGCGCCTGCCAGAACAAAGGGAATGGCTTCAAGAAATATTCCATTGAAAATATTTTTAAAAGTAGCAGCAGCTTCCGAATTTAATAGGGTGAGACCCGAAGGAGCGGCTATGATCACACTGACGACAAAGAAGGAGAATGGAATTAAGAGAGCTGTAAATTTGGGAAAAGAAGAAGGGCTATTCATTTAAGATCTCCTTGGCTAAGATAGATTCTATCTCTATTAATCTATGTTAGGGCAGGTCGAGGTAGAACAAGATGAAGGATTTCAGTGTAGGATTTGACGATTTAGTAATGGTCTAATTTGGAATGTTTAGTCGGAGGGGAAATAAAGAATACTGTATAAATGAGAAAAAGAGCCGAAGCTACGGCTCTTTTGGTGTTGCACAATTAGAGGGAAAGGCATAAAATAAAAAAATCGACCTGAAGGTCGGGAATTTACAAATAATAGAGTTGAAAAAAAGCAAGTCATTTGGTACAATTAAAGATATGTCATGGCAAATACATTTGGAAAATATGTAATTTTATATTACCATAAATTTTCCGATTTGTCAAACAAGAAGCCCGTAAAATTAGGTGACTAAGACAGCTAAAGCTTCAACTTTCGTCTTACTATTGTAGCTTTGCTGAATTGAAATATCTATAAGTTGTTTTGGTTGAAGGGAGCGGGATGATGGAGAACGGACAGCATACTGAACTAGATACAGATCTTACACTTGAGCAGGTGAAGGATCAATTACTTGCCCAAGGCAAAAAGGATTCCTCGCTAAACTATAAAGAAATTCTAAGCAAGCTCGCTCCGTTCGATCAGGATCAGGATCAAATTGACGAGTTTCTTGAACAGTTAGCCGAGAATGGGATTGATCTCGACAATGACGTTGAAGAGAACAACGGATTTAGTCCTGATGACTCGAAGAGCGATGAGATGACCTTTGAAGATGATCTGTCTTTGCCACCGGGAATCAAGATTGATGACCCTGTGCGGATGTATCTCAAAGAAATTGGGCGCGTACCGCTTCTCTCAGCGACAGAGGAAGTCGAACTCGCCAAGCGTATTGAACAAGGGGATGAAGCAGCCAAACGCAGATTGGCTGAAGCAAATTTGCGGCTGGTTGTCAGTATCGCCCGGCGTTATGTTGGACGTGGAATGCTGTTCCTTGACCTGATCCAGGAAGGGAATATGGGATTGATCAAGGCAGTTGAGAAATTTGACTATAATAAAGGCTTCAAATTCAGTACTTATGCAACTTGGTGGATTCGCCAGGCGATTACACGTGCGATTGCCGACCAGGCAAGAACAATTCGTATTCCTGTTCACATGGTAGAGACCATTAACAAGTTAATCCGGATCTCAAGACAGCTTCTTCAAGACCTGGGACGCGAGCCTTCACCTGAAGAGATTGCGAAGGAAATGGAACTCAGTGTTGAGAAGGTCCGTGAAATTATGAAAGCCGCTCAGGAACCAGTCTCTCTGGAGACTCCGATTGGTGAAGAGAATGACTCCAATCTAGGCGACTTTATTGAAGATCACGACGCTATGGCTCCAGCTGATGCTGCTGCCTATGAACTGCTCAAGGAACAGCTTGAAGAAGTTCTTGATACTTTGACCGAACGTGAAGAGAATGTGCTTCGTCTACGCTTTGGTATTGATGATGGACGGACACGTACGCTTGAGGAAGTAGGCAAGGAGTTCGGGGTAACCCGTGAGCGGATCAGACAGATTGAAGCAAAGGCGCTGCGCAAGCTTAGACATCCGAGCAGAAGCAAGCGGCTTAAAGATTTCCTGGAGTAAAATTACTTAGACAGGGAAGGTGTACCTTATGGAGACAGGTTTTATGATCCGCTGTTTGAAATGCGGACAGGAGCATTCGATCGTTCCAGGTCGCCGCAGTCATCGTAATGAAGTCATCGAATTTGGAACAGACAATTATGGAGCTGATCAGATTTCCTGTCAATGTGGAAATGCACTTGAAGAACACAGCCGTTTTGAAGGTGAAGATTTCGAAGGTGAATTCATTGTGGAGTGGAAGCAAATCCCATAGGAATTCTTGACTGAATAACTATAAATAAGCCATGGAGTCATCTTTTTGATGACTTCATGGCTTATTTGCTCTCCGCAGCTTTTTCATACCTGAGGACCCAAGCGGGCCCAGCTGAGCCAGCCTGGTTGAGATAATGGCAACCTCTTCAGGGGTTTTGGTCATATTCGTCTCGAACCAATGTTGAAGAATCCCCATATTTACCGACAGGACATATTCATTGATGTAATCGGATGGAACGAGGAAGTCGTTATCATCAAGCTCGAACTTGACCCGATTGCCTTCCAAATGATCATGCATAGCTCGCTTCATGCGCAAGGGGAAGGCGGGATCTCCTTTGGGCCCTAAGATTACTTTGAAAAACCATGAGTTTTGTTTGAAATATTCATAGATTTTCACAATCTGAGGATTCGGTACATTTAAATACTTGCTATTCTGAGCCTCGAGTGGATTGAAATCTCTCATTATGCTCAACCAGCCTTCCAACATATAATCCGAACATTTATCCAGTAAATCCTGCAGATCCCGGTAATGCAAATAAAATGTACCTCTGTTGAGACCAGCCTTCTCCGTTAATTGCGTGACACTAATGCCTTCATAACCATTTTGCTCAATTAGCTCCATTAGTGCTTCACGAAGCATTTGCTTGGTTCTTAAGATCCTGCGGTCTACGATTTCTTCCATAATTTCAACTCCATTCCTCCATATATAATCGACACAGAGGGGCTTCGCTGTTCATTAATAACCAGTTCGCAAAAATCTGATTATTGCAAATCAATTTACGACTATCTACAATAACAAAGTGAGCGTTAATGAACATATCGTCTATTATCATAATTACATATTCACACATCAGGAACAATAGATCGCTCAAATAGAAAAAGAGAAACTTTAGGAGACGGAGGTCTGTAAATGAGTTCGACGAATACAGCAGCGCACAAGCCGGTTACGATCAGGCAGCTGATCGCACCGCTTATGGCTGTTATTATCGGGATGTTCATGGTTATTCTGGACAGTACCGTTGTGAATGTGGCTCTGCCTAAACTGGTAACTGATTTCCACACTACAGTGCCTATCATTCAGTGGACAGTAACCGGTTATACGCTGGCCTTATCGGCCGTAATTCCCCTCGCCGGTTGGATGACCGACCGTTTTGGGGCCAAGCAGATCTTCTTAATTACCATTGCTCTGTTCACACTCGGATCCGTGCTTTGTTCGCTGGCAACTACTCCAGAACAGCTCATTCTTTACCGTGTTATCCAAGGTCTTGGAGGCGGTATGGTTGCTCCCATTGGTATGGCTATGGTCTTCAGGCTGGCTCCTCCAGAGAAAATGGGCTCAATCATGGGTGTACTCGGTGTTCCGATGCTGCTTGCACCGGCACTGGGTCCAGTATTGTCAGGTTATCTGGTTGAGTATGTCTCGTGGCACTGGATATTCCTGATTAATCTACCCGTGGGGATACTTGCGATGATCGTAGGTATTAGATTTCTTCCAAGATTCGAGCGCAAAGAGGTTCCTTCACTGGATATTCTAGGGATTATCCTCGCACCGATTGCATTTGCCATGCTCGCTTATGGGGTGAGTGAAGGTGGTAAGAGCTGGTCTTCCACAGAAACATTGACCGGCCTGATTGTTGGTGGCGTGGCCTTGTTGTTATTTATCATTGTAGAGCTGTTCCAAAAGCAGCCACTTCTAGAACTGCGTGTATTTCAATCCAGTGATTTTACAAGAGGGATCTTCATTGCCTGGATCTCCCAAATCGCTCTCTTTGGTGCCATTCTGTTAATGCCGCTTTATCTGCAGCAGGTCAGACAGTATACCCCGCTAGAGAGCGGCCTTACTGTTCTTCCTCAGGCCTTGGCCTCAGGCTTATTTATGCCGATTGGAGGAAGACTATTCGACAAAATCGGAGCAAGGCCTCTGGTACTCGTAGGTCTGTCCGTCATCACCGGAGCCTTATTCATGCTGTCTAACATTGCGGTTGATACGGAATCCTGGTTCATTATTACAGCGCTCATCATGATGGGGGCAGGTATGGGACTCTCCATGATGGCGATCAATACGCACGTGCTTCAGTCTGCGCCAAGAAAGCTGGTTAGCAGGGTTACTCCCCTTACAACTGCTGCACAGCAGGTAATGGTATCCTTTGCGGTAGCCGGGTTAACTGGTTATTTGACTTCAAGAATTACAGAGTATATGCCTGAAGTAAAAGATTTGACTAAGGCTTCAGTTGCTGCTTATGGGGATACTTTCCTTGTGGCAGCCTGCATAGCTGCTGCAGGAGCTGTTTTGGGTATTATTTTACGCAGACCTAAACCTCAATTAGAGGCCCCGGCTGAGGGTACGGATCAATCGAACTCGGCCATGATGATGAATCACTAAAAAAATGATTTATTCATTTTGATAGTCTCAATGTAACTCTTAAACCCTTCTGGCTGTAGGCTAGGAGGGTTTTTGTGATATGGAAAGCTTCTGTTTTCTCATGAATTCTTCATCATACAGACCTGACATAGTTATTGACGTTTAAATTCTACAGGTGTAAACTAGCTAAGTTGAGTTTTGGATGCTAACAGATAGTAACCTTATATACTTTTTATAGTTCATAGAGAGAAATTTCTGGAGGGATAGTCGTGGATGCTATGACATTTGTATTGTTTGGAGCCACTGGAGATTTAGCAAAAAGAAAGATTTATCCTGCGTTATACAATCTGTATATTGATAACAAGCTGCCAGAAGGATTCTCTGTATTTGGACTAGGTAGAAGAGAAATCTCTAATGAGGACTTTCAGGCCAGTGTAAGAGACTCGCTCCACAAGTTCTCCAGACGGCTAGGTATCGGAGACCGGTTGGAGTCTTTTTTGAGTTCATTCCGCTACAGTGCCCTTAACGTTAATAACGTTGAAGATTACAGTACACTGTTATCTGCTGTGCAGGAACGTGAAAATGAATTGAAAATTCCCGAAAATCGGATGTTTTATCTTTCCGTAGCCCCTGAATACTTTGGGACCATTGCACAAAATATAAATCAAAGTGGACTTGGTACGGTTAAAGGTTGGAGACGGCTCATTATCGAGAAGCCATTTGGTCATGATCTGGAGTCTGCACGTGCCCTGCATGAGAGCTTGGAGCAATCTTTTGCTGAGGAAGAGATCTACCGAATTGACCACTATCTTGGCAAGCCGATGGTACAGAATCTGGAGGTTCTAGGTTTTGCGAACCCAGTACTCCAGGCCCTATGGACTAACCGATATATTGCGAATGTTCAGATTACTGCGAATGAGCTTGTGGGAGTAGAGGATCGGGCTGGATATTTCGATACGGCAGGTACGATCCGTGATATGTTCCAGAACCATATGCTGCAAATTCTGATGATGGTGACTATGCACCTGCCTAAACGCAGTACTCCAGAAGAGGTACGCATGAAGAAGCGGGATATCGTAGCGTCTCTGCGGCCCATTGCCAAAGATGAGGTCATTAACCATGTGATTCGTGGGCAGTATAGTGCGGGAGAGCTGAATCAATCACCTGTTCCAGGATATCTGGATGAGAACGGGATTGAGGCTGGTTCCCGTAATGATACCTATGTTGCCGCCAAAGTCTGGATTGATACTCCATTCTGGAGTGAGGTTCCATTCTATATTCGCACAGGTAAAAGAACACATGAGAAATCTACGCGAATTGTCGTTGAGTTTAAGGAGCCTCTGAAAATGTCTTCAGACGCTGAAGAGGAAGCAGCACCTAATCTACTAACCATTGAGATCAATCCGATGGAGAGTATTACGCTTCAGCTGAATACGAAGAGTGCAGGAAGCGACGGTAAGCTTGAGCCGATTCACATGCATTTCTCGTCCAATTCCAAAAATGCACCGGAAGCTTATGAGAATTTGATTCATGACGCTATGCTTGGCGATTCAACCTTCTTCGCACATTGGGACGAAGTTGAATTGTCCTGGAAATGGATACAGCCTGTGCTTGAAGCGTTCAAAGAAGATATCATTCCACTGCATCTCTATCCAGCTGGGACTAACGGCCCAGAGGCAGCTCACCAATTGTTGGCTGAAGATGGAAACCAGTGGTGGTAATAGATAATTTAATAATCAGGAGGACTAACTAGTATGAAAATCGGACTTATTGGTCTAGGTAAAATGGGTCTTAATCTGGGTAAAAATTTGATCGATCATAAGCATGAGGTGGCCGCATTCGACCTGAATGACGCAGCCGTTACTGAAATGAAAGAGTATGGTGCAGATGGCTTCTCGAGCCTGCAGGATATGGTACAATCGCTAAGCGCACCGCGTGTACTCTGGATTATGGTTCCCCATGGCGTGGTAGACACAGTTCTGGGACAAATCAAGCCATTACTTAGCCAGGGTGATATTGTAATTGAGGCAGGTAACTCCCATTACAAAGAATCGATTCGCCGTGCAGATGAGTTGAAAGAAGCCGGCATTTATTACATGGATGCGGGAACTTCCGGCGGTATGGAAGGCGCACGTAACGGCGCTTGTTACATGATTGGTGGAGATCCTGAAGCATGGAGCGTGGTTGAACCCGTGTTCCGCGATACTTCAGTTGATAATGGATACTTGTATGCTGGCCCATCAGGAAGCGGTCACTACCTCAAGATGGTTCATAATGGAATCGAGTACGGCATGATGGCCGCGATCGGTGAAGGCTTTGAAGTGCTTGAGAAGAGCTCCTTCGATTTCGATTATGAGAAAGTAGCCAAGGTATGGAACAATGGTTCGGTTATTCGTTCCTGGCTGATGGAACTTACTGAGAATGCTTTCTCCAAAGATAGCAAGCTCGACGGGATTAAAGGAGTTATGCATTCCTCCGGTGAAGGTAAATGGACCGTTGAGGAAGCTATGGATCTGCAGACTGCAACCCCGGTTATCGCCATGTCGCTTCTAATGCGCTACCGTTCAATGGACAATGATACGTTCACTGGTAAAGTAGTTGCAGCCCTGCGTAATGAATTTGGCGGACATGCCGTCGAAAAGAAATAAATAAAGTTCTGGCCTTATCTCGAACAGCTTGGGATGAGGCCTTTTTACTGCCATACAAGACCCGGCTGTCCTATTCATCAAGAATATTATTAACAAGATATAGACTATTGGCTGTAACCTAATTCACACTTCGCGGAATTGTTACCTTTTTGTTTAATTATGCGTCGATATATAAGATATAATGGAATATATTGCTGGTTGAATTGCAGGGCACCCTGTCGGCTCTTTTTGGCTCGGCAGGGTGTTTTATTTGACTGCGTCCTTTAGTCTGTCGGATTCTGTATTAATTAAGAGATAGGAGATCTGATTAGAATGACACTGAAGAGATACCATTATATTCTTATTATCGGCAGCCTTATTATTCTTCTCTCCATAATCAATCATATTGCTGTACTCCATAGGGAAGCTGTGAGCAAGGAGCAGCAGACACAAGTGATCAAGAAGAATGCGCAGAAAAAGGCAGTCCCTGTGAAGGAGGTTAAATACTCTTTTCGTGAAATCTATGAAGTTAAGACGAAGAAGAAGATGGTGGCGCTCACGTTCGATGACGGACCGGATAACCGATATACTCCTCAGATTCTGGACATACTGAAGGCAAATCAGGTCAAGGCAACTTTCTTTCTCGTAGGACGACAGATCGATAAGGATCCGAACGTAGTTCGGCGTATCCACAGTGAAGGTCACGAGATCGGAAATCACACGGTGAATCATCCTAATCTGAACAAAATGGAAGTTCCGGAGATCTCTGCGGAGATTGAGAATAACAATGCCAAAATCAAAGAGCTGACGGGTTACACGCCGGTATTGTTCCGATCTCCCTACGGCAACGCTTCTGAGCAGGTTAAGGACGTACTCACACAGCATCATCTGATGTTGGTCAACTGGTCTGTGGATACAAGAGACTGGAAGATGACTTCTCCTTCGATGATTATTGACAACCTTAAGAGCGAGGTACGACCGGGAAGTATTGTGCTGCAGCACAGTTTTGGCGGGAAGAAGGTTCATAATACGATTCAGGCTCTACCGGAAGAAATTAAGTGGCTCAAAGAGCAGGGCTATACGATGGTCACCGTCTCAGAATTAATTGAGCAGGAGGATAAATAACTACTTGAGGTTCTTCATTAGATGAAAGTAGGGATAATATGAATGGACAAAAGTGGTTTACAAAAGCTTTTGCCCTGAGTTTGATTTGTGTTCTAGGATTTGTCTACATTGCTTATTGGATCAGTGATCACCAAATTCACAGATTCGATGAGACCGTTATTGCATCCGTTCAGGGACTGGAGTCGCCGGGACTTACGACTATCATGAAAGCTTTTACCTGGATTGGATCAGGCATACCCGTTGCAGTCATCACACTTGCATCGATTGTCATTCTATATTTTGTTCTCAGGCACCGCAGTGAGCTGATCTTCCTGGCTGCACTTGCCATCACATCCTCGCTGCTAAATTCCGTGATCAAGCGGATCTTTAAGCGGGACAGACCCACTCTGCACCGGATTGCTGAAGCGAATGGATTTAGCTTCCCGAGCGGCCATGCTATGGCAACGATAGCCTTGTATGGAGGTCTTGCCTTTCTGCTCTGGAAGCATGCACCTGCCTTGATCGGGCGCATACTGATCCTTACGGCGAGTCTTATTCTAATCCTCATGATTGGAATAAGCCGGATCTACCTGGGCGTACATTACCCGAGTGATGTGCTGGGAGGTTATTTGCTAAGCACAAGCGTGCTGGCGATATTCATATGGTACTATCAAAGGTACCTGGAGCGCAGACAGAGGAAGCTTGAGGGTGTCCGTGCTTGATTTAACGCAGGATTACTGCTTGCTAAGATAAGCTAACTACGCTACTATTTTCTGCATAGATGAAATAAGCATTCTATCATTTAGATAACCTGCAGAGAATTGGAGCTTCTACCCGATGAAAAAATTCAAAAAGTTCTATATTGAAACTACAAGTATTTGTAATTTGGCATGCTCGTTCTGTCCGCCTACGAAGAGGCAGGCGAATTTTATTAAGCTAGAGGATTTCCAGAAGACCCTGGATCAGATAAAGCCGCATACCGACTATATTTACTTTCATGTCAAAGGCGAACCGCTGCTCCATCCCAAGATTGGCGAAATGCTGGATATGGCGCACGAGAAAGGCTTCAAAGTCAACATTACAACTAACGGCACCCTGATTAACAAGAACAGAGACAAGCTGTTGAACAAGCCGGCACTCCGGCAGATGAATTTCTCTCTGCACAGCTTTGACGGCCATGAGGGCTCTACCGACCGGGACGGTTATATCTCAAGTGTCCTGGGTTTCGTGAAGGAAGCCGTGGCACAGTCCAATCTGATAGTGTCTTTGCGGCTGTGGAATCTTAGTGAAGATAATCTCACCAACCTGCAGAAGAATCGCAACCGGGAGACATTAGAGTACATTGAACGCGAATTCAATCTGGATTTCAAAATCATGGAGAAGGTCACACCAGGCAGCGGGGTCAAGATTGCAGACCGGATCTACTTGAATCAGGATTATGAATTCAAGTGGCCCGACCTGAAGGAAGAAGAGGATCACAGTCCGGGGTTCTGTCATGGGCTTCGCAATCAAGCCGGGGTATTGGTAGATGGCACAGTCATTCCCTGCTGCCTGGATGGTGAAGGTGTTATCAATCTGGGGAATATTCATCAGAAGCCATTCTCCGAGATTATTGAAGGTGAGCGAGCGAATAACCTGTATGAGGGATTCTCGAAACGTGAGGTAAAGGAAGAACTGTGCCGCAAATGCGGCTATCGCAAACGGTTTGACCTTGCGCCCGGCGAAGTCGGAGCACTTAGCTCTTAACTTGGAGAACGGTTCAATCAGGAATTATTTTTATCAAATATAAGGATTTCGATGAATCTTTCATTTCAGAAGGCTGTCTCTTGGGTAATAAGAGACAGTCTTTTTTTTACCTGAGAAATTTGTGCTATGATGTCTATTGATAAGTAGATTTATACGGCAGAAGATCAAGCGAGGTAGAATAATGGCGCTAAAAACAACTAAACCGAAACAAAACTATATAGCAGGGATTTCTCTGGGCGTGATGGGAGTTGGGTTCGCTGCAACGCTTCCCTTTCACGAGGGAGCCCTCGGCTTAAGGCTGCTGCAGGGTGGATTCGAAGCTGGCCTTGTTGGAGGTCTTGCCGACTGGTTCGCCGTCACCGCCTTGTTCAGGCATCCTATGGGTATACCAGTACCGCACACGGCACTGCTGCCGAAGAACCGGGAGAAGCTGACGGAAGCCGTGATTGCGATGATAGAGACAGAATTACTGCGTAAGGAGAGCATTGGCGAGAAGATCAGAAGCATTCGAATTGCTGAGCTTGCCCTTAATAAGATCAAGGCGGGAGTAAAAGCGGGTTCTTATAACCGAGCAATCTCATCCGTGCTTCTGTCCGTTATCCAGAATATCCCGGTTAGTCAGTTAACTGGGATCGTAATGCGCGAAATTCAGCAGGTAGTAGACCATCTTGATGAGAAAGCAATCCTGAACCGGGTATGGGACGAGATCGTTACACGCGGGTATGACGAGAAGGTGCTTGACCTGGCTTTGGACCGTGCAGATGCCTGGGCAAGACAGCCTGAGACTCGGGATATGCTGGGTAAAGTCGGCATTGAACAAATCCAGCAGATCAAGCTGGGCGGCTTGATGCAGTTCGCTGTAAATGCGTTTCTCGGGTATCTTAATGAAGATAAGATGGGAGATCTCATTCAGGGATTCATCTTGAAGCAGGTTGAGAATTTCAGGAACCCGGATAATTTGAACCGGTTGAAGCTCCTTGCGATCCTGCATGTCGAGGTAAACCATGCGCTGGAGCGTCCAGAGCTGCTTGAGGAAATAAGAAGCTGGAAGGACAATCTGCTGGATAAGTTCGATCTGGAGAAGAAGATCGAGGGTTATATCCGATCTCTGATGGATCGGCTTCAGCTGTTCTTAGGGAGCGACGAGTTCTATGAGCAATGGTTAACCCCTTTCCTTGGAACTATGCTGAAAAGGCTGGAAGAGAGCCCAGAGCGGCTAGAGCAGGGTGAACAGTGGATTCAGCAGCAGGCCATGCAGCTGATTGAGAAGCACTACTCCAAGATTGGAGCCTTGGTCAGAGAGAACCTGAATAAGCTTAGCAATGCAGAATTGGTCACATTCATCGAGGGCAAAGTCGGCAGGGATCTTCAGTGGATCCGGATTAACGGGGCGATCTGCGGTTTCCTGGTTGGTGTTGGGCTCAGCTTGATAAGAGCCTTAGTGTAAGGGCCAAGGAATGGCACGAGAATGGCAAGAAGAGAGCTAGAGAAGTGCATGAAGAGAGTAAGCGTGTAAGAAGAAAGCAAGAAAAAGAGCAAGAAATAAAGCAAGAAGATGTACGCTCGGCAGCTTCCGGGGTACATCTTTTTTTGTGAATAGACATATCTGGCACCCGAATCATTGTTTTTTGGAGGCAAGCATGTGATAATTAAGCTTTGTCCTTTATGAATCGCACGGTATTACAGATTTTGACGTTGGAGGCAGAGATAGTGGATCGTTATCCTTTTGAATTTAATTCTTCACAGCCCTTCATTCCCCAGCTGGGTGAATGGATTGCGGATGTGTTCTACGATATATTGCCGGAGGCTGGCTTTGAGGTGCGGGATGAGCAGATATATATGGCTTATCAGCTGGAGAGAGCCTTTGCGGAGAAAAAGACCATTTTTGCAGAAGCGGGGGTGGGTACCGGCAAGACTCTGGTCTATCTCCTATACGCTGCGGCCTATGCCCGTTATATGCGGAAGCCCGCCATTATTGCGTGTGCCGACGAATCGCTAATTGAACAGCTCGTTAAGCCCGAAGGCGATATTACGAAGCTGATCAAGCACCTGAATTTTGCGATTGATGCTCGTCTAGGCAAATCGCCGGATCAGTATGTCTGTCTGATTAAGCTGGATGAGGCAAGAGCAAGGGAGATGGAAGGTACACACTATGATGAAATTTATGAAGGGCTGCCAAAGTTCGTGCGAACCCCGGAGACTATGCAGTCGTTCCATGCCTACGGTGACCGGAAGGACTACCCTGATCTGAATGATGAACAGTGGCACAAGATCAGCTGGGATTCATTCCAGGACTGCTTCGTATGTGACCGCAGACATCGCTGCGGACAGACCCTCTCACGTGACCACTACAGGGCTTCTTCAGATCTGATCATATGTTCACATGATTATTACATGGAGCACGTCTGGACCTATGAGGGGCGCAAGCAGGAGGGGCAGCTTCCACTGCTCCCGGACCACTGTGCGGTTGTGTTCGACGAAGGGCATTTGCTCGAAACAGCTGCCCAGAAGGCACTTAGCTATAATTTGAAACATTCGGTGTTCGAGGAGATTATCCTGCGGCTTCTGCAGGGTGAGATCCGGGAAAGCTTGGCCGTACTTATTGACCAGGCCATCCAGCAAAGCGAGATCATGTTCCATGTACTGGAGAGCAGCAGTTCCGAAGTGGTTGGTTCTGACCGAATGAAGGTAGATTTGTCGGGCCGACTTCTGCGTGAAATAGCGGGATTCCGCAGCGTGCTTGACCAGATTGAGGAAGAGCTTGTGTTTGAGGGAGAGCTCTATACGCTAAATGACTACCAGCTGCGAATTGTGGAAGAACATCTGGAAATGATTCAGAAGGCATTAAGTCTGTTCCAGCGTGAGGAGACTCCGATCTGCTGGACAACCCTGCATAAGGAAGGCCTGACTCTTTCGATTATGCCGAAGACGGTGAAAGAAGTTCTTAGGGACCGCGTGTTCAATCTGAGAATCCCGATCGTGTTCTCTTCAGCCACCCTTTCCGTGGATGGTTCATTCGATTATGTGGCGGATAGCCTGGGAACCCAGGATTATCTCTCGTTCTCAGCGGCTTCACCTTACGACTATTCGAATAAAATGAAGATCTATGCTCCTGCTTGGAGAGAAGAAGGTTCATTCGATGAGAAGATGAAACTTGCCATCCAGCTGCTTAAGCAGACCGAGGGTAGAGCTCTAATCTTATTCCGGACGATGGAGGACCTTCAACAGTTCAAGCAGCAATCCAAGATAAGTAGGGAGCTGGCTGAGTTCCAGTTCTATTATGAAGGAGACCAGGAGATCAGTCATCTGATCGCAAGGTTTCAATCCGAAGAGCAGAGTGTCCTATGTGCGATAAGCTTGTGGGAGGGGCTTGATGTGCCTGGACCATCGTTATCCAATGTGATCATATGGTCGCTGCCCTTCCCGCCGCTTGACCCGGTATTCATGGCAAAGCATCAGTCTGCTGAGAACCCATTCATGGAGGTTGATCTCCCTTATATGAAGCTGCGGCTCAGACAAGGATTGGGGCGGCTGATTCGAACATCAACGGATCAAGGCATTGCAGCCATCCTCGGAGGAACGCTTCATCAAGCGGACTCGGAGGTAGCCAGGCACGTCATCTCGGTGCTTCCACCTGGAGTATCGCTCGGCATTCTAAGCGAGTAGGCTGGCTGTGCCTACCGCGTAGACATAGAAAGGCTGTGCCTGCCGTCTTGAGGGCTGAACTTGCTGGAAAGGCGATACCTGCTGTGTTAGAGCTAGTCAGGCTGTACCTTACTGTGTATACAAAGAGCGGGATACCTGTGTGGATACTTAGGAAGGCTATACTTAGTCAGTAGAGCAACATGAAGTCCTATTATCAAGGAACAGGAGTTCCGAGCTTAGGTGAACGAGGGACACTTCCTCTTCGTTCCCCGGCCTTCAACGGTAGTGTCTAGATGATCGAAGTAGAAGTTAGAAGGGCAGCAAAAATAGAAGCAATTAGCCATGCGTAATGGACTAATTGCTTCTTTTCGTTGTTGTCGGGGAGCCTACCTATTCACTCCGGCTTCCAGATCAGCCGTGAAGGGTCGATTCGTGGAACCAAGCCTTCGTCCGCAGCCAGATTCAGCAGGGCACTGACGGCATTATAACCCTCTTCACCGAGCTCTGCGGTGAACTCGTTCACATAGAGATCAATATGGGCCTCTGTCACCTCAGGCGCCATCTCCTGGGCATGACTCGCAATATAGCTGCGAGAGGCTTCAGGATGGTCCCAGGCATAGCGCACAGAGTTCTGAATCCATTCAGCGATTTGCTTCAGATTCAAGGATCTGCGGGCGATAATGGCGCCGAGCGGAATAGGAAGCCCTGTGGTCTCTTCCCACCAGCTGCCAAGGTCGGTCATCATCGCTAATCCGTAATTTGGATAGGTAAAGCGAGCTTCATGGATAACAAGTCCAGCATCGATCTGTCCGTCCCGGACCGCAGGCATGATCTTGTCAAAAGGCATGACAACAATCTCGCCCACGCCGCCCGGTACATTTCTTGCTGCCCACAGCCGGAACAAGAGATAAGCAGTGGAGCGTTCGCTTGGAACGGCAACGCGGCGACCGCTAAGTGCTGCCGGATCCGGCTTGTCCGCGGTTCCACCTTGGGTAAGGACTAACGGACCGCATCCCCGGCCCAGGGCGCCCCCGCAGGGAAGAAGCGCATAGTCTTCCAGCACCCACGGGAGAGCGGCGTAAGAAATTTTGAGAATCTCTGGGCCGGTACGGTCAATAGCCCAGTTATTCGTAATATCAATATCGGCGTAAGTGACGTCGAATTCCGGCGCACCCGGAATAAGTCCGTGCACTAGAGCGTGAAAGACAAACGTGTCATTTGGACACGGAGAGAAAGCAATTTTCATTTGAGTTCCTCCTGAAGTTGAGTGAAAGCGGCCTCGAGCGCAGCAAGAGCATCGCCGATCCGCCAGGCGGACCGGTCGCGCGGGCCAACCGGATTTGAGATTCCGCGAATCTCAAGAACCGGCAGGCCGGCTTGCTCCGCCGCAGTGGCCACGCCGAAGCCCTCCATGGCTTCGGCACAAGCCCCGGGAACACGGCCGGCGATCGCCTCGGCCGTGGCCGCAGTTCCAGTTGCGGTCGTTACCGTGACAATCGGTCCCGATTGGACGGGGACTCCCGCAACCTGAAGGGCGCCGGTCAAGCGGGCAGCCAGCTCCGCTTGGACCGCAATGCTGGACGAGCCGAAGCCGAGCTCGTCCACACTGCTGAAGCCCTCCTGGGTCTCAGCGCCCAGGTCGGCTGCGGTAATGGCGCTCGCCACGACAACCGTGCCGATCTCGGCAAGGCCCGGGAAGCCGCCGCCGATTCCGGCGCTGATGACCAGGTCGTAGCCGTCCGCTGCTGTGGCGAGAATCCTGGCGGTGCTCGCCGCGGCGGCGGCAGAGCCGACTCCGGCCAGCCGAACATCGACCGCCGCCTCGCCCGGGCCGGTAAGCAGCCCGCGCTGCACAGCCTCTTGCTCGGCAGGTACTGCGGTCATGATCAGGACACGCCTAATGACGGGAATGTCCAAATTGTAATAGGGTTTCATATAATAATCTCCTTAGATCGGTTGGATGCTGGTCTATTTAGTGTAAGCCAAATTTAATTAGCCGACAACTCGGATAGGGATATACAGCTTACTCATGTTTACGGATCGTCTGTCATCAAGTAGGATTTGCTGTATATTTTTGATATTGTTTGGATGATCTGTGGGTGTTATGATAGGGCAAATTATGCTGGGGTACCTGAATACATAAGTCACATGTAAGATAGCATGAAATGAAAGGAACAATAGTCATAGCAACTGACAACACTCAGAGCAGGGGGGAGACCATGTCGAACGATACGTCACTCGTTAAAGAAACAACAGATCAAAGAGCAGAATTAATAAAATCCTTTGTGGATTCACCGGAGAAACAGCGTCAGCTGTACAAAAGAACGATGATCATCGTCATTGCTTCGCAGATTTTTGGCGGAGCGGGATTGGCTGCGGGGATCACGGTGGGTGCGCTGCTGGCACACGATATGCTAGGAACAGATAGTTATGCTGGTGTTCCTACCGCACTGTTTACGTTAGGTTCCGCTGCCGCCGCCCTGATCGTCGGCCGTCTGTCTCAACAGTCCGGGCGCCGTGTGGGACTTGCTGCGGGCTTCCTAGCAGGCGGATTGGGTTCCGCAGGTGTTGTCTTTGCAGCTGTCTTCAATAGTATCGCACTACTCTTCGTATCGCTGCTGGTCTATGGAGCAGGGACGGCTACCAACTTGCTGGCCAGATATGCCGGTACCGATCTGGCACTTCCAACACAGCGGGCCAAATCAATTAGTACGGCGATGGTCTTTACGACATTTGGTGCGGTTGCCGGACCGAATCTTGTAGATTTTACAGGCCGGATTGCGACTTCACTCGGAGCACCAGCGTTATCCGGTCCTTTCATGCTGGCATCTGCTGCCTATTTATTGGCTGGATTCGTATTGCTCATCTTCCTACGGCCAGATCCATTACTCGTCGCCAAAGCTATTGCAGACGCGCAGCATCCTCAAGATATTCGGAGTAGCTCACTACAATCTGATCCCCCGGCAGCCTTGGAGAATCGACGCGGGATCTTCGTTGGGGCGTCAGTCATGGTGTTAACCCAGATTGTGATGATAGGCATTATGACCATGACACCGGTTCACATGAAGCAGCACGGTCATGGGCTTGGAGAGGTTGGGATTGTAATCGGAATTCATATTGCTTCCATGTTTCTCCCTTCCCTGCTAACGGGCATTCTTGTCGATAAGTATGGCCGGAAGTCGATGTCCTATGCCTCTGGTGTAACGCTGCTCTTGGCCGGATTAGTCGCAGCATTCGCACCGGGTGACTCCATGGTATTTATGATTCTAGCGCTGGCTCTGCTCGGGTTAGGGTGGAATTTCGGCCTTATTAGCGGAACAGCAACGATTGTTGATGCTACGACCCCGGATACACGTGCCAAAACACAAGGAACGGTGGATGTCCTAATCGCTCTCGCCGGGGCATCGGGAGGTGCGTTATCCGGCATGGTGGTGGCCCATTCCAGCTTTTCAACACTCTCATTGGCTGGAGGACTCTTGTCTTTGCTTCTGATTCCCATTGTCTTGTGGTCGAGAAGGAAAGTATGATGGGGTCCCGCCACAAGAGCGGATATAGCTCCCTTTATTAGGTATAGGTTTTCTGGCAATGGATAAGGCTTAAGATTAAACAGAGTTATTGCGGGAGGTCATCGCTTCTTGAAATTTGAACTGGGACGCTGCTTGCTGAAGGATCGATTGATAGAAACCGGACAATCCGTGGAATGGCTGGCAGCAGAGTTGCTATTCAGACCGGAACGAATTTACGACTTCATCGATAACAAAAGAGTGATGCCGCTTAAAATTGCCATATCCATCGCCGATTCCATCGGTTGTGATGTTCGCGCCTTGTATGAATTGATTCCGGAAGGAAACGAAGGTAAGGGAAATCAAGGACACCACCTTTGATCCGACAAACAGCAACAGTCAGGGACTTTGTTTTCACGTCCAGGGCTGCTGCTGTTTCTTTTTTTGGTAATTCTGTTATTTTACTTTTACAGAAGATATATATGTATTGACATAGGGCTGGGCCTGAGCGTTATAATATCCAAGCTGATGGAAGGAAGTAAAAATGAAGGAGAGTTGATTTGCGATGCTATCTCGTACCCGGACAGCGGTGTACCTAATATTCTTGGTTCTAGTATGGGGAATCAACTGGCCTTTGTCCAAACATGCTTTATTATACTCACCGCCTCTGCTGTTCGCAGGGCTGCGTCTGCTGATTGGGGGCATCCTATTGCTTCTTATTGCCATTCCCAGATACAGGAAGCTGAGGTTCAAGGAGACCTGGCCTCTCTATTTCATCTCAGCCCTCTTCAATATTATTCTGTACTATGGTCTTCAAACGATCGGGCTCGGTTATCTGCCGGCGGGATTGTTCTCCGCCATCGTGTTTCTGCAGCCGGTACTGCTCGGGATTTGTGCCTGGTTATGGCTTGGAGAAAGGATGTATGGACTTAAGATTATAGGTCTGATTCTTGGGTTCCTTGGGGTTGGTGTGATCGGCGGCGGAGGTCTAACCGGAAGCCTCTCTCCGGTTGGCGTTATGCTCGCTCTGGGCAGCGCTGTCAGCTGGACGCTCGGTACCGTATACATGAAAAAAATCACCGGCAAGGTAGACTCTATTTGGATCGCAACCTTGCAAATCCTGATCGGCGGTATCGTTCTGCTGGTCCTGGGAAGCTGTACAGAAAGCTGGTCTGCAATCCAGTGGAACGGATCATTCATGCTGGATACTTTGTTCATCGCCATTTTCGTCATCGCCGTAGGCTGGTTGATCTTCTTCAAACTGGTGGGTTCGGGAGAGGCCAGTACCGTAGGTTCGTACACCTTTCTGATTCCGGTTATCTCCATCATTTGCAGTGTGATCTTCATGGGAGAATCATTGACGATAAATCTGATAATTGGCTTTGTCATGATTGTGGGAAGTATCATCTTGGTCAATGCGACTGGAAGAATTCGCTCGCGTTCACTTGGTTGATGAAGAATTCGTAACTTATTTCGCCCGGGTCCCGTTATTTAGATAACGTGAAGATTAGGGGGAGCAACTTGAAAAGAGGTTTATTTGTGACGGTTGTCGTACTGATGACAGCCATATGGATTGGCGGGTGTACCGGGTATTCATCTAATAACCGTGAGATCCCCCTTGAAATGACTGCTTTTAACAGTCTTAGTGACCAGGAGCAAGCCCGCATTCCAGTGAGCCCAAAGGATTCAGTTGTAGCAAAAGTGAGGGTTCATGAAGAGCTGGCTGCACTTATTGGCGAGCACTTTAATGGAAAAGAAGTGTACTCAATTACCTTTAAGCATACAGGGATTGGTTCCTTAAATGATATTCAAGTATACGTGGATTTAGACAAGCATACAATTCTCGGGAAAGAGTTCCAGGACGAGAAATTACCGGGCCCAGAGCCCGAGCTGTAGTTGCCAAGATTAAATAAAAGGGAGCCTTAGGTCAGACGACCTCGGGACTCCCTTTTTGTTACTATTTTTTATCCCGCTGTCTTCACAGCTCTTGCCGGCCGCTCTCGGAACATGAAGAAATACATTAGCGAGGAGACAATATATAATACACCGGTGATGCTGAATGTAATGGCATAGCCCCAGTAGTTACCGTAGCTGGTCACAAAGTACGATTGAACCGGACCCATGGTTGCCCAGCCGAGCATAAAGGCGGTCTGCATCAGTGAATTGGCAACCCCTCGTCTGCGGTCGGATACTCTGTCAATCATGATGGATGACTGAATCGGGTTGGCCGCATTCATAAGAGCCTGCCTGAAGAGAAAGCTGATTGAGGCAACCATCAAGAAGTGGGTGAAGCCCGTAAGCAGCAGGAATGGAAGGGACAGGATCTGGAAGATTACTACAGCCTTCACGGGGCCTACCCGAGCTGCAAGTGAAGGACCAATTAGCATGGAGACAATAGTCATCACCTGTCCGAGAGAGATCAGAACACTCATGGCACTGAGGGACACCGCGAAGCGATTGGTGAAATATAGATTAAGATAGGGGACAACTAGTCCCGAGCCTAAGCCCACAAGGAGCTGGGCGACGACGAAACGGGAGATAAATTTGTAGTCTCTGGAGGATTCCTTGTCCTTGTTTTTTTCTTTGTCCCTCCGAGGCATCCGATCATCAGCTCCGGTTGTATTAGGGTCGGCTGATACCTTTAAGTTCCTATGTAGTGTACTCGCGGCTTCAGTAAGAAACAGCAGGGGAATCACGGCCACTAGGGTTGTGATACTTCCAGTCAGAAGAACAGCCCGCAGACTCATTAGACGGGTGACGCCAACTTCCTGCAGCAGGTCGGCAATAACACCTCCACCCATACTACCGAAGACTTGCGCAGCCAGAACGACCGACGAGAAGTAGCTGAACATACGGAGACGCTGCGCCTTATCGATATTCTCGGCAAGATAGGGAATAGCCAGCACTTGAAAGATAGAAGCAAACAACCCCGTCAGCACTGCAAGGATAACCAGACTGTTCTCGGATCCGAGGAAGGAACGACCAAGGAAAAGGACCCCGCTGAACAGTCCTCCGATAATGAGGAGACGCTTGCGGCTGGTACGGTCTCCAATTAGACCAATGGGAATGAACATGATGGCGGTAGCCAAAGATTGGATGCTCACTACCCTGCCGTTCATGGTGTCTCCGTAACCCAGTCCTTGAATATACAGATTGTACAGCAGGGAGAAGATGCCCGTTCCGATCTGATAGAATATATTGGCCAGGAAAAATAACTGGATATTGCGTGACCAACTCCGTACTTCTGAGATCATGTTAGCGATAAACTGCACAGCTTGTTCCTCCGTTATTCCAGCTCTCTGCTCGGTACGAAGCCGATACAGAGAATCCTATTCATATTATTGACCAACTGACAATTAATAAGATTAATATACCAGATATGTCTACAGTTTGGGCAACCTTGTGTCAAATCAACTTATTCCAATGACAAGGCTGTTGCCGATGAGGTATGCTTGCTAATAGCACTCAATTATAAGGAAAATGCTTGGAGGTCCTATGCAACTATCGGAAATCATGTCATACATGACAGAAGAGAATCTAAAGAGCTGGATTGAGCAGTTTCGCGCTCTCGGACCTCTTCCGGGTGTGCTGCTGCCCTTTTTGAAATCATTTATTCCACCGCTTCCCACCCTGGTGATTGTTGGAGTGAATGCGGCGGTATATGGGCTGTGGCTGGGCTTCCTTTATTCCTGGGTGGGAATGGTCGCCGGCTGTATGCTTACCTATCTGATTGTTCGAAGAATCGGAGGACATCCCTTGCTTGAGCGGCTTGTGAGCAAGCCCAAAGTGGCCAAGACAAGACATTGGATTCAGAATAATGGCTTTAGCTATGTGTTCCTGTTGAGTCTTTTTCCAGTCGGACCTTTCGTAGTTATCAATATCGCCGCAGCACTTTCAGGCATGAAGCTCCGCTCCTTCCTGCTTGCTGTTCTGGTAGGTAAAGGGATTATGACCTTTGCGGTCTCCTGGATAGGTTCTGATGTAACCAAGTACTTGGAGCGTCCTTTGGAACTGATCTATATCGTGATCTTCGTTGCCTGTTCGTTACTGCTTATGAGACGAATTGAAGCCTGGTTTGCGAGAAAAGATCAGCCTGAGAGAACGGATTCGAATATCGAATCCACCCATAGTCTGGATCAGCTAAGATAGGGGAAGGTGTGCAATATGGCGAAAGATCAGCTCTATACGATCGGCCAAGCGGCGAAGATTTGCAACCTCTCAGTACAGACACTAAGATTTTACGACAAAATAAACCTGGTGAAGCCCGGAGAGACCGATCCTTTGACGGGGTATCGATACTACTCCAATATCAATCTTCTGCATATCAAGATTGTGCAGGATATGAAGCTGCTTCAATTCTCGCTGGAAGAGATCGCTCAGCTTATCGGCTCTAAAAGTCTGGACGAGATCCGCACGATGATGATACAGAAACATGAAGAGACCGTATCGAAGCTGATTTCGCTTAGGCAGGTCGCAGGCTCCCTTGAGCAGAGAATTGGCCAGCTTGATTTCCTGAAGGGGCTTGGGTCTGGAATTCCCGAGACGGATGTCCTGGTTGAACTTAAATATATGCCGCAGCGCACCGTTGCTTCTCAGCGGGGGCGTTCGGGCTGTGGACTGGAGTCCTCGGTGGTTGGATTTACTGAGCTCTATCATTTCATAGAGCAGGCTGGACTTCAGGCTGACGGGTACATCATGACCATATACCATGAAGACCTGCTGACTTTTGACCGGGACGATGTCGACCTCGAGAGATGTATTCCAGTCCGTCTGGAGCAGGGGGAACTGAAAGGGCATGTCCAGCAGTATGCGGATTATCTTCGTACAATTCCTGAGGGGAATTACATCACAGCGCTCTATTGCGGGATTCCCAATGCCGATTCCTGTAAGCAAATTTATCAACGTCTGTTGACCTGGATGGACGCGGGAGGCTATGAAGCTTCTGGACCCGCGATAGAACAGTATCTTGTGGATATGTCCCAAATGATGAAGCCTGAAGAATTTATAGTGGAGCTGCAAGTTCCCGTGAGAAAAAGATTGACCCTATAGCTGCTATAGGGTTTATTTTTATTTCATTAAAAGATTCAGGGAGGAACAAGATATGAACATTGTGCTCGGTACAGGACCACTCGGCTTATCTGTTATGGAGGAGCTACTTAGAAGAGGTGAACCAGTAACCATGGTGAACTCAAGCGGGAAGGGGCCTCAGCTCGAAGTTGTGAAAGTCATTCAGGCAAATTTGATGGATGAAGGGCAGACCCGGCAGGTGATGAAAGGAGCCAAAGTGATCTATCAGTGTGCTTCACCCGCGTATCATAAGTGGGATTCACTATTTGGCAGGATACAGGATCATATAGTTAATGGAGCAGCGGCTTCAGGAGCCAAGCTGATTGTGGCGGAGAATCTCTATATGTATGGCCCTGTGGAGACGGTGATGACGGAGAATCTTCCATTTGCCGCTAGTACAAAGAAAGGAAGAGTTAGAGGTGAAATGTCCGAGCAGCTTCTTCAGGCACACCTTGAAGGCAAAGTTCAGGTGGCGATTGGAAGGGGATCGGACTTCTTCGGACCCCGGGTAGTGAATTCATCTGTAGGGGAAAGGTTCTTCATGCCCATTCTAAAGGGTAAACCCTCCAGCGTATTCGGTGATCCGGATAAGAAACATACATATACTTTTATTGAGGATTTTGGGCGGGCCTTAGTTACGCTTGGGTCACATGAAGAGGCATTAGGTAAAGTGTGGCATGTTCCTAATGCACCGGCGGTTACTACACGTCAGTTCGCTGACCTTGTCGGCAGGGTGGTTGGTGTCTCCAGCAGCATAAAGCCTATGGGCAGAATGATGCTCAGAATCGGCGGACTCTTCATCCCAGCTGCTCGCGAGAGCATTGAGATGCTGTATCAATTTGAGGAAGACTTTATCGTAGACAGCAGCAAGTTTAGCTCGCAATTCGGAATGACGGCGACCCCTTTGGAGGAATCCATAGCAAAGACAGTTGCCTGGTATCGGTCCAAAGCTTAAGAGTCTCACAATGACACTCAGAGGCTTCGCTGAGCGAGGGTTGTAGATGAATCTCGGGAGCGCAGATGGGTAGTAATTCGCAAGCTGAAATGATTGGAGATAGAGCAACAAGCTGCACTTCAGATGAACAGGTAGTGCAGCAACAGAAAGGGTGTCTAAGCTGCCACTTCCACGGCAGCTTAGACACCCTATGGGCTTTTAGGGGATTTGCTGGACTGTAACTTGTTGATCAGATCTAGGGAGGGGTCTCTGTTGATATGCAGAGCCACAATCCCAAAGGATTTTGGCGAGATATATACACAGCACGATGTTCAGGGAGGAAGTGAGAAAGAGCGTCAGCCCGTAGGAACTTCCCCCATTGGTAGAGTTGTAATAGATATAATAGGTATTCACAAATATCGTCAGGCTGAACCCGCCTGCCAACCAGAGCAGCCGTCGATCCTTTAGATACGTGTAAGCAAGCAAAGATAAGGCTGCGGCTGGGAACAAATATCTCTCATGCATACTAGACGAGAAGGTAAATACCATGGCAATCAGCAGGAGCGCACAAGCCGATGCGAAGCGGATGCTGCGTGTCCGAATATACATCCACCATGAGAACAAGGTACTCAATACGATGAAGATAAGTCCCCAGGTGTGATAGCTGAAGATCAGCAGAGTATCCGTATCCGGCTTATAATTAGCCCCAAGGAAAGCGAAGAAATTGAACGCATTTACCGAGGCATACGGGTACTCATTTACAGTTCCCGAATATAGATCATACAACCACAGCGGATCTTGCCCTATTGAGAATGGCAGGATGACAATAAGCAAAGTCAGGACAGCTGATGCTGCGGAAGCAAACCACGATCTCCACTTTCTGGCTGCGACGAGAGCGAAGAAGAGTATCGGCAAATAGATAATTCCCTGCGGCTTCATGAGTACTGACAGTGTCAGGATGACCGTAGACCAGACCAGCTTCCCTTCTGACAGGAGATAGATTGCCGCCGCAATTATCAGGGTGAAGAAGGAATCGACCTGTCCCCATACGGTTGAATTGATAAATACAGCAGGGTTGAATACATAGAAGAGACCGATCAGAAGCCCGGCTTCATAGGTTAAATATCTGCGACCAACCTTATAGAGCAAGTAAGCGGTGGCTGCATCGGCGAGAATGGAAGGCAGCTTAATCAGCAGGGTTGAATAGGAACTTAGTGTGACTGTGTTGGTTAGCTGGCCGATGATATATAGGATATATACATAGAAGGGCGGGTAATCGCTGGAACCGTTCAGATAGAATCCGGTCAGGTCCGAAGCGGCAGAAGCGGCCCAGCTCTTGAACAGATTAATATCAAATGGATGTCCGGCGATCCAGGGGGCAGCAGCAATCCTTAACAGCAGCCCGGTCCCAAGCATACTCCATAGCAGAAGTCTTCGATCTGTTATCCTTACTTCAAATCTTTTTTTCTTTAGAATAAAATAGCCAGCTGCCGCAAGACCGAAGAAGATGACAGCATATATGGCAATCGGCCATGCGAAAGTGGAGGAGCTGCTGTTCTCCCCAAATCTCCCGCCACTGGCTGGCGAGAAGCCGTACCTCTTGAATTCTCCTGGTGGATTCGACGCAGTCCCGGTAGAATCGTGAATGGACATTTGCATTCGTCCGGAACCCCGCTGGCCGCTGGCTGCGGAAGAGCTTCCTTTATAGCTCATCACGGAATACACAGCCAGTCCTAACGAAAGAAGCAGCATAAATATACTGAAAACAGCCATTTTTCTTTGTCTCATCAGCTTCAACCTCGCATTCCTCCTACTAAATGGAATGAATTAAAGAGATATACGTGTGGATCAAGGCAGCTGAATGCTGTGCCAGGTAATCTATTACGCAATCCTTACTTCAATCCATCTAACTAGTCTTTTATGGATCATTATCCACGGACTGGCTGAAGGCCCGCTGAATGCAGGCTGATTGTCTGCTTAATGTTGCAATAAAGCTAAAAAAAGCAGGCTTGACTTAGAGTCAGCTCTAACTGATACGATGGGTAAAATTTGATCCGTTGAGAAGAAGGAGAGAAAACAAATGAAGAATACCAAGGTGGTAGTGAACCGATATGGGGGTCCGGAAGTTCTTGAGATTGTGAATGAACCGCTGCGAATTCCAACTCGTAATGAAGTTCGAATTAAAGTCTCCTGTTCAGGAGTCGCTTTGGCCGATATGATGAGAAGAGAAGGACTTTACCCGAATTCTCCTGAGGTTCCTTTTACCCCGGGTTACGAAGCGGTAGGAGTCATTGATGCATTAGGAGAAGATGTGACCCAATTTGAGATTGGGCAGAAAGCAGCGGTGTTTTTTGACGGAGTTGGAGCATATGCCTCTTATGTATACTGCAAAGCTGAGGAAGCGATCCCCATTCCACCCGGTATTGAAGATGCTGAGGCTGTTACAATAATTCTGAATTATGTAACAGCCTATCAAATGCTGCATCGTATTGCGAAAGTGCAGGAAGGAGACCGGATACTCATTCACGGGGCAAGCGGCGGAGTGGGAACTGCCCTGATGGACCTCGGACGGCTCGCCAAACTTAAGATGTATGGAACCGCGTCAGCTTCCAAGCACATGCCGTTAGAAAGGTTCAGAGCGAGGCTGATCGATTACCGGAAAGACGACTTTGTAGAAGTTATTCGCCAAGAGGCACCTGAAGGGATTGATGCGGTCTTTGATCCTATCGGTGGGGAGAATTGGAGGCGTTCATTTACGACTTTGGGTGAGCACGGGCGTTTTGTGGGATATGGTTATACTTCTGTTTTTCAACAGGGCAGCGGTGAAATATGGGCAAGTGAATGGTCTAATCTTGCTGAGCAGCAGGTCACACCAGCGGGGAATCCCGCCTGTCTTTACAGTATCACTAACCTGCGCCACCAGCATCCGGACTGGTTCATGGAAGATGTATCAGAACTAATGAATCTGCTCGCGGCGGGAGAAATTGCTCCAATGATATATGATCGGCTTCCGCTTAGCGAAGCAGCCAAGGCTCATCAACTGCTGGCGGAATCCGCTGTTATCGGGAAGGTTGTGCTAATTTCATGAGGAGGAGCAATGTAAATGTACACGATTGGGGATGTATCGAGATTAACGGGGATATCGGCATTTACGCTAAGATACTACGAGAAGATAGGAGTTCTTCCTGCCCCTGGGCGTAAGGACGGCAAGCGGCTTTATGAAGAGGAGGATTTAAGATTTATCCGTTTCATACACGGGTTAAAGCAGACGGGGATGAGTCTTGGGGATATTGCTATTTTTGCTGAGGAAGGTTGTATTCTCTCTAGTGACCTGCCAGGCGATATATTGGCAACTCTTCAGAAAAGAACGACGTTACTTGAACAGCACATCGAACATCTTGAACAGCAAGTGAAGCAGCTGGAAGAAGTGAAAAAGGTTGCTCGTACTAAGAAGAATTTCTATGAAACTATGATTCAGGACCTCAAAGATAGGGAGAAAGAACCACTCTTGAATAAATGAACTCCGACTCTACCTTTTTTGAAGTAATTGGTATAAATTTAATAGGTAGATTAATAGAGCTAAATCGGAGGAATCAAGTTCCATGTACAAAAAACTCACTTCTGTCCTTTTGCTGGTCTTCTGTCTGACATTGGCACAGACCGCGGCTGCCGCTGGTTATCATACCGCTATTCTTGGCGTGAATGACAATCTATCAGAAGCTCAGCCTGAATTAATTGAAGGAAATTACTATATGCCGGTCAGAGACCTGGCTGCGGCCCTTCATGTTCAGGTTGCGGGAACTCCGGATGAAATTATTTTGACGGAAGAGAGTAATACCAGCATCACCTTGAAGCCGACTGAAGGGAAACTCATCAAGTCAGATGGTGCTGAGACCGCAGTTAAACTGCTTGTTCAAACCGGGAAGACCCTGGTCCCTGTGGCACCTATAGCAAGAGAGTTCGGATACCTGGTAACCTATCAGGCAGAATCCAAGCTGTTAAGACTTATCAACGCCTCAGGGGTGCTGACAGACGAAATCTTCATTCAGCAGTATCAAGACGCAGTAGTGAAGAATGAAGAGACGAATGCGCAGCTCGACAAAGAGCTGAAGGCGGAGAATGATCGCAAGGCCGAGGAGGCAAGGAAAGAGCAGCTTAGGAAGGAACAAGAGCAGAAGGAGAAGGAGAAGCGGGATCAGGAACAGAAGGATAAGACTGCCGGCACGAACAAGCCGTCTTCAGGAAAGACAACGCCCAAACAACCGATCTATCTTTCTTTCGATGATGGCCCTACGGCACACACGGATCAGCTGCTGGATATCCTGGATAAATACGGCGCCAAGGCGACCTTCTTCATGCTTGGCAATCATATTGATTCCTACTCCGCCTCAGTCAAAAGACTGGTTAAGGAAGGTCACCAACCTGCACTTCATGGGATGACCCATGTAAAGTCCAAATTCTATCTGTCTCCGGCTGCGGCTTTGAAAGAGATGGATGATGACAATGATCATCTCTATAAAGCAGTGAAGATGAAGTCCAAGCTTGTCCGCCCTCCTTATGGCAGCAAGCCTTATTTCCTCCAATCTTTCCGTGACAAGATCTTTACGCACGGGTATCGTTTGTGGGATTGGAATGTGGATTCTGAAGATTGGAAATATAAGAGCAACAGTAAGGCGATTTATAACCGAGTCATGAGTCAGGTCCATGCGCAGCACAAGAACGGAATCGCGCCAGTTATCCTGTTCCATGATCAGGCAGATACGCTTAAGGTGCTTCCGAGTGTCCTAAGCACTCTTAAGCGCGAAGGCTACAGCTTTGAACTGATCACACCGGAGCTGACACCCGTGAATTTCTGGCATGATGAGCGTTAACATGTAACAATCGTTAGTATGGTCAAAAGTTACCATTAGCCACCCTAGCATTATTCCTAGGGTGGCTATCTTTGTATCATCACTCAATTCGAAGCAGCCGAGAGAACAAAACGATTCCGTAGAAGCGACAGCGGTCGCCTTTGCCACCGAATTAAATCCTATCAGGATTAATTCAGATAAATCTGGGGCAACAGCGATAGGAGGAACGTTTCGTCAGAATTGCTGTTCCCCTTTTTGTCCAAATTAGGTGGTACTAATGAAAGAATTGAACTATAATTTCATACTGGAACAATAACAGAGAGTTGGTGAATGAATTGCTCGCGATAGAGGTTGAGGATCTAAGAAAAACATTTAAAGTCCAGCGGAATCGGGAAGGCCTTAAAGGCGCATTCCAGGATTTATTCAAACGACAATATCAGGAAGTAACCGCGGTAAAAGACATTTCATTTCAAATACCACAGGGTGAGATCTGCGGCTATATCGGTGAGAACGGCGCGGGCAAATCAACGACCATCAAGATGCTGACAGGCATTCTTGTACCTACGTCAGGCCATTTGTCTGTAGGCGGGTACGTTCCCTACCAGGAAAGGGAGAAGTTCGTTAAGAATATAGGTGTTGTCTTCGGTCAGCGGAGCCAGCTGTGGTGGGATATTGGCGTAATTGAATCCTTTCAGCTGCTGCGCAAGGTATATCAAGTCCCTGAACAGGACTTCAAGAAGCGGCTGGATGAACTGGTGGAGCGACTACAGCTCCAGGATCTGCTCAGTCGTCCGGTCCGTAAGCTGAGCCTGGGTCAGCGCATGCGTTGTGAGCTTGTGGCAGCTCTGCTTCATAATCCTTCTATTGTGTTTCTGGACGAGCCTACGATCGGTCTTGATATCGTGGTCAAATCTGAAATACGGGATTTCCTACGAGACATGAACCGTGAACATGGTACAACGATTTTGCTGACCACCCATGATTTGCAGGATATTGAAGCCCTCTGCTCCCGGGTCATTATGCTTGATGATGGACGGATTATTTATGATGGAGGACTCGAAGAGCTCAAGAACCGCTGGGGAACCGGCCGTGAGGTGCTGTTCCAATTCGGCCGCAGCACCAAGTTAGCTCAGCTCGAAGCCTGGACTCAGCAGCTTCCTGTAAAGTGGTCTGCCGAGAATGATCTGAATGCCAAAGTCTGGATTCCCCTCGAGATCAATGTCTCAGATGTGCTTGGAAGTGTCGTTGGGCAGGCAGATATTACAGATATCAAAATTATCGAGACGAATACCGACGACATCGTGAGAAGCATCTACCAGTCCGGTTCGGCCGTGAAGATGGACAATCCTGAGACAGAGCCGGAGAAGGATAAGGTGGCTCATGTCTAGATCAAGAAGCAGCGCATATTTGGATTTCATCCGCATCCGATTTCTGACTATGCTGGCGTATCGCGTCAATTATTACTCGGGAATTCTGATCTATACCTTGAACATCGGGGTGTATTACTTCACATGGAAAGCGATATTCGGGAGCGGTGGTGATCTGGGCGGCTTCAATGCCATCCAGATGACAACGTACATTGCCGTGTCATGGATGGCCAGAGCCTTCTACTTCAACAATCTGGACCGTGAGATTTCTACGGATATCCGTGATGGCAGCATCGCCATTCAGTTCATTCGTCCTTATAACTATATGCTTGTGAAGATGATGCAGGGTCTTGGGGAAGGGATGTTCAGGTTCTTTCTTCTCATGATTCCAGGAATGGCGGTGGCACTGCTGCTGTATCCCATTGAGCTGCCGACGGCTTGGTCATCCTGGGTAGGATTCTTGGTCATGCTGTTCTTCAGCTTCCTGATTAATTCACAGATTAATGTCATTACAGGGATTATGGCTTTCTTCGTGGAGAACAACGAGGGAATGATGCGGATGAAGCGGGTTATCGTTGACCTGTTCTCAGGCCTCATTGTACCGATCAGTCTCTTTCCGGGCTGGCTAGCGAAAGTACTGGAATTCCTGCCTTTTCAGGCGATCACCTATCTGCCTGGGTCCGTGTTCACCGGCCGGGTTAAAGGGGTGGGGATATGGAACGTTCTGGGCATACAGATCGTCTGGTTCGCGCTCTTGTTAATTCCGATGATCTGGCTCTACGGATTGGCGCGGCGGCGCTTGTTCGTGCAAGGAGGGTAAGAGTATGTACTATTTAGGATTGATCAGCGAATATCTGAAAAATTATATGAAGACAAGGCTGACCTACCGCGCAGATTTCTGGGTAGAAGTGATCTCGGATCTGCTTTTTCAGGCCACGAATCTGATCTTCATCTTCGTTATATTTATGCATACCAATAGTCTTGGCGGCTGGAGTGAGAACGAAGTTGTATTTGTGTACGGGTTCTTCATGGTTCCATTTGGAATATTCAGCTGCTTTATCAACTTATGGGGATTCAGCGAACGATATATTGTCAAAGGGGAGATGGACCGGATTATGACCCGTCCGGCCCATAATCTGTTCCAGATTTTCCTGGAGAATGTGGACCCGCCTGCTCTGGTCGGTTCCATCATAGGAATTATTATTATGGTGATTAGCGGGAGCAATCTTGGACTTGTTATGGAATGGTGGACCATTCCGGCCATGATCATTCTAACGCTCAGTGCAGTTGCTATTTATACCGGAATCTATACCACACTGACTTCGTTATCCTTTTACTCGGATGCGCCTACAGGGATTCTTCCTTTGATGTATAACATTCAAAGCTATGGGCGTTACCCGGTAACGATCTATAATCGTGCCATTCAGGTGCTGTTGACCTGGATTATGCCGTTTGCTTTTGTAGGCATTTATCCTGCGTCACTGTTCCTCCACCGGGAGGAAATGCAGAGGATGGCTTTCCTGACCCCTGTCATGGGAATCATTTTCTTCAGTATCGGGTTGACCGCCTGGAATTACGGGGTGAAGAAATACAGAGGTGCAGGGTCTTAATTTAGTGGGTTAATAGCTTTATTGCGACAAACAATCTAAAGCTTCGTGCATGAAACCGTTCCTTTCGAGGAGCGGTTTTTTTTGTGCTGCGAAGAAAAAGTTGACGGTGAATATAAAATGACATAGACTATCAAAAGAAAGTTAATGCCAAAATATCTCAAGATTGAAAGGTGGATTACATGAAATGATGGATTTAGGAAAAAGGAAATGGTGGGTGCTCGGAGCTCTTGCGGTTAGTCTGCTCACGGTTGGGCTGGACTTGACCGTGCTGAATTTGGCCCTGCCCACAATAGCGGAGGACCTTCATGCTTCGAACAGTCAACTGCAGTGGTTCGCAGATGCCTATAATCTGGTTCTGGCTGCGGCATTACTTCCAGCGGGTCTCCTTGGTGACCGTCTGGGACGGAAGCGAATGCTAATTATCGCACTCATTCTGTTCGGAGCAGCATCTGCGGCAAGCGCCTATGCTCATACAGCTGGACAGCTAATAGCCGGGCGTGCTGCTCTTGGGCTGGGCGCTGCATTCCTGCTGCCGCTGTCGATGTCTATTATTCCCGTGATATTCACGGAACAGGAACGCTCTAAGGCCATTGGAATCTGGGTGACCGCCAATTCGATTGGAATTCCGCTTGGACCTATTGTGGGCGGATGGTTATTAAATAACTATTCTTGGGGGTCTGTATTCCTCATCGATATTCCCATTATTATCGTTGGGTTATTGGCAGTCTCGATTCTGCTACCTGAGTCGCGGAGTTCAGAGAAACCGCGTGTGGATTTACCCGGAGTGCTTCTGTCCAGTATCGGCTTATCCGGGCTTACGTATGGAGTCATTGAGGTGGGTGAGAAGGGATGGGGAGACCTGTCATCGCTGCTTTTTATCCTGGCTGGAATTGTCTTATTGGCAGTATTTATTTGGTGGGAAAGAAGGACTGCTCACGCCTTAATCGACATTTCATTGTTCCGATCTCCAGAGTTCACATGGGGTTCGGTTCTGGCGACCTTGGTCTCCTTTGCCATGTTCGGAATCTTATTCGTCACGCCGCAGTATTTCCAAGCTGTAGAAGGAGCTGATGCTATGGGGACGGGGCTGCGTCTTCTGCCCATCATAGGAGGGCTCATTGTCGGCGCGAAAGTATCTGATGTCATTACTGCATGGAAGGGCGGGAAATGGAACCTATTATTTGGATTCCTGCTGCTGACAGGTGGAATGAGTCTGGGTGCAACAACGCATATAGGGCATGATTATGGATTCACATCCATCTGGATCTCCATTGTAGGACTTGGAATTGGTTTTGTACTCCCAGTAGCTATGGATACTGCGATCTCTACTCTGTCAGCGGAGAGAAGCGGTGTGGGTTCAGCTCTGATTATGGCTTTGCGGCAAGTCGGCGGCGCGATTGGAGTTGCTCTGCTAGGAACCGTGCTTAGTAACGGATATCATGATAAACTGAATTTAGACGAAATACCGGGTCAAGCCGTAGAGGCAGTGCAGCAGAGTGTATCAGCGGGTGCAGCTGCTGCGGACCAGTTACATTCGGAGAATCTTCTGAATTCCGTACGTATGGCATTTATTCATGGAATGGACATGATGCTGTGGGTATGCGCAGGTATCGCCGTGTTGGGGCTTCTATTTGTCCTGGCATTCCTGCATTCAAGCTCTGAACGGAAGGAGACTGAGGAATTCGGGATTAACTAATCTCGGGGAGTGAGCAAGTTGGCATCAGGTGATCAAAGGGGGATGGGGCTGCGTGAACGAAAGAAGGCCAAGACAATGGCATCGATCCAAATGCACGCCCTGCGTTTGTTTCGGGAAATGGGATATAACTCCACTACAGTTGAACAAATCGCGGAAGCGGCGGAGATATCTCCAAGTACGTTCTTTCGATATTTCTCAACCAAAGAGGACGTGATCATTACGGACAACTATGATCCGATCTTGATTGAAGCCTTTGAGAAGCAGCCGCCGGACCTAAGTCCGCTTCAGGCGATACAGGCAGCCATGTTGTCGGGTGTAGAAGGGATGTCAGACCAGGAGCTAATCGCTATGCGGGAGAGAAATCAGCTGATCATGAGCGTGCCAGAGCTTCGGGCAGCCCTGCTTAACAATATGATGCGGACTATGGAGATGATTACCGGAATGGTAGCCAAGCGTTCGGGCAGAAGCTCGGATGATTTTGCCGTCAGTACTTTGGCAGGTGCTATTATTGGGGTGAATATCTCAGTCATGATGCATCACGCGGAGCATCCAGATCAGAAATTCGCTGATCTGCTTGAGTCCGCGCTGAGCAGCCTGGAATCCGGACTGCCCCTTTGAATAGTCGGCAGGATGTTTTGGTCGAAAGCCGGAGCAGCAGTGTGAAGCGGTGGGTTCGCCGTAACAAGAACCAAGAAGCCTTAACTGGGGAGTGCTCAGTTAGGGCTTCTTCTCGTAAAGAGGTTATTCGTAATCTATTCCATTACACTCCGCCTGTGATGGGATATGGCATAAGCTTCGTGTCGGAAGTTTAATATCGGATCTTCGGACAGTTCAATTCCCGGGGTTAGTAAAGTTGGGTCCATAACTAGACTCTCCGGTTCAGGGATCGGGCCTGTAATCGAGAGCGTTCCCACTTCAAGCCGAGTCCGCTGATCGGACCAGATAAGGGTAGGATCGTCTGTAGGATCGCTTGGCTCACCAAGTACAAGATTGAGCTTGAACCTGACTCGTGCCTCTCCAGTTCTCTTTATTAGATCTTCCTCAAGATAATCCGAAGGCAGGGATTTGGCCTCCTTAGCGGACAAAGTATGTACGCCCAGATCCGGTTCCCATTCGTATTTGACGGCTTGTCTGTCCCCTTTGTCGTTCACAAGATAGAAGGCATGAATCGAATAATATGGGATGGTGGCATAACTGGCGGGCGGCTTCAGTGCTCCGAGATGAAAGAAGGCATTCTTGCTCTCGGAGAAATGATCGATTATAGCCCCAATCTTTTCTGGCAGAGAAAGCTCCTTTTGCTTAAATGCGGCTGCGGTCTTCATAATATCAATGAAGGACTCCGGTGTCCGGGCAAAGAATACGGGGATGCTAGCTGCAACGATATTCGTTATGGACTGGTCCGGTAGATGAAATTGAACGGCCATGCCTTTGGCTGGCGACAGCAAATCCGCCATATTGGGATTCGGGTTACTGCCCGAGAATCGCACAACGGCTGGGACTTCCGTATTCTGAAGATGGGAAGCTGTGGTTAAGGATGCTGCACTCCCATTTGGAGTGAATACCGCACTGAAGCAGGCTCCTTTGGCATGTGCCCGGCGAAAGCCGCGGTAGGGACCATCGAAATCCTCAATGGTGTCAACGGCCTGTTGTGCCAAAGTACGTGGATCGGGACGATGTGGGTGCATATCATTACTCCTTTATTGATCAATATGGAAAAGGCATAGCTACTACTTAATAAGATGATCTAAATGGAATGAACCATTTCAGCATGATAATATGAAACTTTTTCCAGAATGGATTCGTCTGTTAGTTATAACTCTTAGATAAATCAGAACAGAGGAGGAAGTCGAATGAATGGGCTCCATGTAAAGAACGACTCGCTTAGAAAGGTTCTCCTGCTCAGTTTGTCTGCCGCGTTAACGGCAGGAATAACTGTCGCGTCATTTAGTCCAAGTGCTGCAGCAGGAGCGCAGACCGCATCTACGGTAACTGCCAAATCATCCAATGATGTGTATCTAGTATATGAATCCTACATTAAGAAACCGAGTAAGCTTGCTGCTGCGAGACAATATTTACTTAAGAACATCAGCAAGGTCAAAGCTTACCCGGCCATGATTATGACCCTTCATCTGGAGAATGCCCAGCGGGCTCAGTTGGAGGCATCAAGTGCGAAACTATATCCTTCTAATGTTCAGAAGGCACTTGATACAGCCTATCGCCAGAAGAAGGATTTGTCCTATAAGACGCTGTTAAGCTTAATAAAAGACTCCAAGATTCGCAGCATTCTTACTGAAGCACGCGACAAAGGCTATAAAGTTGCAACCGGTGAAGGGATGTATTTCCTGACCATGGATTATGAAGGATTTAAGCCCTTCAAACCCTACGTGACGAAGGATATTGCAGCCTATATTGATATTATGGCCACACAGACGAACCAGCCTGCCTTCTCAGATGCAGCAGTAGTGATCAGCTGGGACGAATTAATCAAGCGGACCCTGGCGTTGGAGAATTTCGTCAAGAGCTATCCGAAATCCAACCGGACGAAGGCCGTAAAGCTCGAATATGAAGGGATGAAGTTCAATGTCTTCTATGGATCGAGCAACACGCCGGTGTACAATGAGAACAGCAAGAATGAGTTCACAACACTGCTGCCCAAAGTACGCAAAGCTTATGAAGCTGCTGTTCAGAAGGGAACAGCTGACAGCCAGCTGTTAATAACCATTAAGCAGGTTTTGAAGCTGCTGGACAGCAATGAGGGCAAGTGGTCTAAGGAATTGGACCGCTATTTGAAGAAGCAGATCGAAGTATAAACATGATCCGGATTCAATTCCGGATTCTTGTTAACTGTGGAAGTTCTAATATACAGGGGGTTGGACAGGTGCGAAGCCTGTTCAACCCCTTTTAACTTCTGCCGACTCTAAGTATTTCTCTGACCAGGTTGAACCCGTACGCTGATTTGGATTATTATAAAATAACGTATATTGTAATAGGCACAGCAGCGGGGCACCAATCCAGCTTCCATTTGAGAAACTGAAAGCTTTGGATCAACCGCCGCATGGAAAGGGCGAAGATGATGGATAATATTACTGCATATAGTGTGGAGCTGGTTAAGGATCCATTTGGCATTTTGACCGGCAAGCGTTACGAGTTCATTCTGGATCTCGAAGTAGATGAAGAGGATGAACTTTACTCAGAGCATGGAATTTACCTAAGAGTCATCTATGGTGTTGAAGAGGGCAAGATGGGGATTGTTAAATACCATATCCACGAGAGAGTAACCGACAAGTATATGGATTTCGATCTGGAAGAGGATGAACTTGCCGAAGTAGAGGCATTCTGCAAGGATCATCTTAATGAGGCTGGACAATAACTAAAGAAGGGCTGGGGTTGACTTGAGACGCAGCAGCATTTCTGTGCCCTATGGGTATGAACCGCCCGAAGAGACAAGAAAAGGTACGTTAATCTACTACGATACATTCGAGCATATTACGGACGAGGAATTGGAGGCAGCGGCAGATCTTACCCGGAAGCTGGATTTCAAAAGGCTGGTCCTCTATCCGCTCCACGAGGAGACCGTAAGAAGGATGTCGAAGGAACCCGTCAGAGCCTATCACAAGCGTGAGCAGCAGCTCTACGACTGGAAGAATAACGCTTCCCATTCCGGGGTAGTTGTAGAAAGCTTTGAAGGTAAGCGCAAGAAATATACGCCGCTGGAAGCGGCACTCAGGCATCTGAGTGACAAATATGAGCCGCCCTATTTCTTGTACGTATCGCCAGAAATGACCAACCAGATTGCAGCTTACTCTTCATTTGAAGAGTGGATTGTGAAGCTGAGACTCCTGCTGCCAAGGGAGCCGCAGCATCTGCATCCTAAACTTGAGAAGTATCGTCACAGGTGGAAGACCGTCCGTGAATCGCTGACGGAGGAATAAATACAAGAACAGTATGCGAGGAGCAAGATCTCGGGCATACTGTTCTTTTTTTGTGCTTGTTCAGACTTAAGTCGAGGTACGTAATCCGACTATGGATTTAGCTAGAGTACATCTGGGGCGCCAGATGAGTTTCAGTCGGGGGAACGAGGTGATGGAAGGGGCAACCAGATATGATAATGATCAGGAAATATAAATAATATATACACTAGGTAAGGAGTGAAAGGATGTACCAGGGAAAGTCGCTAAATCGAATAATTTGTATAGCTCTATTAGTTCTATGTGTATTGGGAAGTGTTGCTTATGTTGGTCCCTCTCCACAGGCTAATGCGGAGGCTGCAGCAGGAAAGGGCCCTTCCTCAGCAGATGAAGTAAAAGCATTTGCAGATGCATTTTTTAACCGAGCTGAAATTCGGTCAAAACTGGCAGGTGCGGCGTTTGTAGTCGTTAGCGACAATAAAGTCCTGCTGAACCAAGGTTACGGTTACGCTAATCTGGAGAGTAAGCAACCGATTGAGCCGGATAAGACTTTATTCCGGGTTGCTTCGGTCACAAAGGTATTTACAGCAACCACAGTAATGCAGCTGGCGGAACAGGGGCGAATTAACCTTGAAGACAATGTGGACAAGTATATAGGCGGGATGAAGATTCCCAACCACACCGATAGCCCGCTAAAAGTAAAGCACTTGCTAACCCATACCACCGGTTTTGATTTCACGGATAACTTGAAACCGAACAGTACCGATCTGGACACCGTAACTTCGTTGGAGTCATTCATACAAGAAAGATTACCAACCGTAGTGCGTAAGCCTGGACAGGCCTATCGTTACGATAACTTTGCTTCTGATTTGCAGGGCTACCTCGTACAGAGTGTGGTTGGACAGCCTTTCGAGCAAGTGGTTCGTGAACATATCTTTCAGCCGCTTCACATGAATAACAGTTACTTGGGTCTGAATAGTAAGCTGGCTCAGCGTCTGGCTACTGGATACAACAGTAAGAACCAGCCTATTCAGCCTTATACGGATACTCCCACCATCTCTCCATCAGGTGGATTGATCTCGACAAGCACAGATATCTCCAAATTCATGCTGGCTCAGCTGAATGGGGGAAAGCTTGGCGAAGCGGCAATTCTTAAGCCAGAGACGGTCTCAGAAATGCAAAAGGTTCATGTAGGAATTCTGCCTGAGCTGCCAAATATGGGCTACGGATTTGAGATGTTCTACCACTCTTTATACAACGGACAGAAAGTGGTTGAGAAAAGCGGGGACCACAGCGGTTATCATAGTTATATGTGGCTGCTGCCTGATCGAAAGGTGGGTGGTTTCATTGTAACCAACAGTGATTCAATTGATGTACGTACAGAGTTGTTTAAGGAATTCATGGATCATTATTATCCTGCCGATCAGAAGCCTCGTCCCGCGATTACACTCTCTGCCAAGGACCTAGCCAAATTTGAAGGATCATACCGCTATTTGCGAATTCCCATGCAGGTCTTCGATGTTAAGCTTGAAGACGAACATCTAAGCATTAGTACTCCGGTTGGAGTGAAAAAGCTAAAACCGGTAGGAGATCTATTATTCGAGGATGAGGATGGGAGAATGGCTGCATTCAAAGCGGATGAGAAGGGGGTCATCAGCCATCTTTATTATATGATACCGGATGCATGGAGTGAGCGAGTAGAAGACCAACCGCCTTACTCAGATGTTCCTGTGAATCATCCCTATGCTGGATATATTAACGATTTGCGCAAACTAAACGCGTTTCCTGTAAATACGAGCTCAGCATTTGCACCCGAGAAGACGATGACCCGGGGTGAATTTAGTGCCGATCTAGTCGGTCTTATAGGGATACAACCCACTCAATCCCCGGTCCAATTCAAAGATACAGTAGGCCACCGATTTGCTGCCCAAATCCAGACTTTAGTTGAATACGGCGCCGTTAACGGTTATGCGAAGGACAAGTTTGAACCCGACAGGCCGATTACCAGAGAAGAGGCTGCTGTCCTGTTGTGGAGAATTAGCCAGCAGTTCGCAAATACAGACGTATCAGCAAAGCTTAGCGGAATTACCGACTTATGGGCAAAGCCTGCTGTCGAATTTGTAATAGGTTCCGGTCTTTATGGTCCAGAAGTAAGGACGAACCAAGACGGATTGGCAAATTATCACTCGCGCAGTCCTATGCTCAGGCAGGAGGCGGCTGCTCTTCTAACCAAGGCGGCACGATTCATTTTGACGCAACAGGCCAAGGGAAAAGTTTAAGCAAGGGGATCAAGAAGCTGTACGAATTAACTTTTTTTCATAATTAACACAAAAAGGTTTTACTCGGCATTGTCCTTATGGCATAATCGGGATTGATTGTATAAGTTAACTTATGGAATGGATTCCGTTATTAGGAAAGGAAGAAGTAGGGATGATTGCTAAAAAAAGTTTAATGTGGCTGCCCAGCCTAATGCTTACTATGGCCATGACCGCTTGCGGGAGCACCACAACGATTAAGACAGAGAATGGAACGGCTGAGGTGAAGAAGGACGGGAGCGAGTTCACCGTGAATAGCAAAGATGGGGAGACGACAACGTTCAAAAGTCAGGATGACAATACGTTTCAGATTGAGAGCAATAAAAACGATGGATCCGGAGGGAAAACCACAGTAAAGAGCAGCACTGAAATCCCAGCCAGCTTCCCTAAGGACATCCCGCTCCCGGATGATGCCAAGACCACGGGTTCCATTGAAACGAACGCTGATGGCAAGGAGTCCATTATTGTTACCATCCATACGGATAAAGAGCTTAGTGAACTTGAGACCATGTACAAACAATACTTCAAAGACAATAACGTTAGCAATTCTATGCAAATGGTACAATCGGGTGCGATTCTCTTCTCTGGAGAACTTGAGGGGCATATGATATCGATCTCCGGCAGTCCATCAGGGGATGCGGCTGAAGGAATGGACTTGTCCATCAGCTGGACGGAGAATGAAGCCAAATAAACTTACGTAAAAATGAATTACAAAGAACACCGCCTCCGTCTATCGATGGAAGCGGTGTTCTTTAGGCTAATCCATGTTATTTCAAATCCTCATTCGTGAAAGGAACCGGCTTGGCAACCCACTCATCTGCTTCCGGCTCAATATCTACGCCATTCTCCATTTTCTTCTGCTCCGCTAGAGAATCACGGTTCTTATCCTGCTCATTACGAACTTGATCTTCTGATTTCTGATTCATGTGTAATTCCTCCTTAGGATAGCTTGTCTTCAAACTTCAAACTTGCATAACCTTTACTTATACTTACCCGAAACCTAAATTTGCAAACGTAAATTTTCATCTCATGGGTGTTCGCCGTGATCAATACCACAGCCGGGCATAGACTGTGCATGAAGGACAGGGAATCTACCCAGCCTCAACCTGCACAGTTATAAGCACAGTATACAAAGGTGGTGAACACATGAATAAAAAATACCGTATTCGTAAATTAAGAAATGAAATTGGGCGGCTGACACATGGGAAACGGCTTATTAGAGCATACTTGTCTACCCACAAGCATTCTGGTGATAACAGCCACGTTGTAGTAGATCATGGAAAGTCTGCCGAGAGATCCAAACACAGAGTCATACGCGCTTTGTGAAGCCTCTAAAAATGCAACATAAATAACACATAGATCGTCTTCAATTACAGGACATACAAATTCTGGAAGTGCAGAGGGCGGTCTATTTGAATTTTGCTGGCGACAAGTGAAATTTGGATTGGACAAGCTTTTAGCGGTAACGATGAAAAGAGCAGCGAAGGTCCTGTTCATGGAGGTTCGCTGCTCTTACTTTTATTGGTCGTTTGTGTGATTTGCTTGTATATCCGCTTCCCCGGCAAAGTGAACACAACTTTGATGGGAACAACGGTCCGTTAGCGGCTTCATCACAGTTCATCCTACATTAATGCGTGCAGGATGAAATTGGCGAGGAACAGTACAGTAATGACATACATGACAACCTTAACTTCCCCGCCGCGCCCGGCAGCGAGCTTGGCGATAGGGTAAGCGATAAAGCCAAATGCCATACCGTCTACAATACTATAAGTGAACGGGATCATGACCATCACCAGGAATGCAGGGAAAGCCTCAGTGAAATCACTGAAATTCATTTCTTTAATATTCTGAACCATCAGGCTTCCGATAATGATCAGGATCGGTGCAATGGCGCTGTCTGGAATATAGGTCAGCAGCGGGATGAAGAAGAAGGTAGCTCCGAATAATACGGCGGTGACCAATGGAGCCAAGCCTGTTCGCCCTCCAGCCGCAATTCCGGCGGTTGACTCTGCTGCTGCGACGGTCGGGCTGCTGCCGAGAATGCCGGCCGCAAAGTTGGACAACGAGAGAGCACGAAGGCTTCCCTTAAAGGTCTCGGGTCGTTCAATCATACGAGTCTGTGCTGCAATGAGACCAATATTCTCAAAGACGATGATAAGGAGCAGCAGGAAGACGGCAATCCAGAAAGCGATGTTCGTGAGTCCCGGATACAAAGATAGCTTGCCAAAGATCTCTCCATACTGCTGCCAGGGCTGGGTAGCGAGCTTATTCACATCAGGGTGAACAGCACCCAGAATGTAAGCAAGCGCAGTTCCCACCAGTATACTGATCAGGAGATCCCCTTTGACCTTACGAACAAAGAGAACAAGGGCAAGAAGCAGGGTAACGCAGGCCGTTATTACGTTTGGATCACTAAAGTGACCAATCGTGACAAAAGTGGTCTGATGAGCGACCACGATCCCGCTTTTTTGCAGGCCGATAAAGGTGAGGAACAATCCGATCCCTACGCTGATCCCATGCTGTAGATTGTGCGGGATGGCTTCACTGATTCTTTTGTATAGTGTGGTAAAAGCAACAATGGCGAATAGCAGTCCTGCAACTGCCACTACAGCAAGGGCTTCCTGCCAGGTAAGCTTCATAGAATGCACCAGAGTGTAGGTGAAGAAAGCATTGATCCCCATCCCTGGTACCACAATGATTGGAGATTTGCCCAGGAAAGCCATGAGCAGACAGCCGGCGATCGAGGTCAGCAGAGTTCCAACCATTGCAGCCTGGAGGGGCATGCCCGCATCGCTTAAAATAGCTGCATTCACCATGACGATATATACTACCGCAAAATAGGAAATCAAGCCTGAACTGACTTCCTGTCTCCAATCGTGCTGCCCAGGTTGATAGCCCAGACTTTTGGACAGCAGATTCTGTTTCATGGAAAGGCCCCCATTCAATATCAATAAGTTGACAGCAAGAGTAAGCATACAATCGGAGGCGAGGATAAGCAAGCCATTAATTGTTAGTATACCCTTATGCTTGGATTCTCAAATCGATAGGATTGTGCAACATGCGCATGGAATAATGTTAGAGATTTGCCACCGAGTTATTTATAATGAAATCATACGGAGTGATCTTTAGTTCATTCCATATAGAATGCACCACAATTCACTGACGGATGTCTTATTATATGAAAGCGCTTAACAATATATTAGGCGGATGGATCCGACTAACAAGCAAGAGGGGTTGTACTATGATTAAAGTAATGATTGTAGACGATGAGCCGAAAGTCAGAGAAGGTCTTACCATGCTGATTCCATGGGATTCTTTAGACTTTACGGTTGTAGGTACAGCTGCCAACGGGTTTGAGGCTTTAGAGAAATATAATGAGCTCCGGCCAAACCTGGTTGTAGCGGACATTCGCATGCCGGGTATGGATGGAATTCAGCTCATTGAGAAATTAAGGGAACAAGACGCGAAGCTTCATATTCTGATTCTCAGCGGTTATGCAGATTTCGATTATGCCAAGAAGGCAATCGCAAGCAGAGCGGATGGCTATCTGCTCAAGCCGGTTGATGAAGATGAGTTAATGAGCTATCTTGAACGAATCAGACAGAAGTGGCTGGAGGAGAATGAGCAGCAGAAATGGACTGAATCGGTATTGGAATCGAGCCGCGAGCGTGTAGTTAAGTCCCTGCTAACCGGAACAAAAGAGGAGGCCGAGGCTCTTGAGACCAGCGCTCTGTCGCTTGGCCTAAGCTCTAAAGAATACCAGATCCTCTTAGTGGATCTGTATATGTGTGAGGGGGAGAATCATACGACGGTTGGAGAGGCTGTTGAACGCCTGCAGGCCTATTTTGAACAAATGAAGCTAGGGGTGACCTTCAAGCTGTACTCCCACACAGGGCTGCTGCTGAATAAGCCAATCACCGGATTGCAAATGCGTCAAGAGCTTAGCCGGAATCTGGAAGGCATCTTGAACGGCCTGAATGTAAAGTTCTCGGCTTCGCTCGGGCATGTGGTTCGAAGCATAACGGAGATATCAACATCTTATGTGAAAGCTAAGGAGCTTCTTGAATGTGAATTTTTCTGTGCAGACGAAGGTGTAATGTACTGTGATATGAGTAAGGATACAAAGGCTGAGACACATGTAAATGAACCTGTAGATATCACATCTATTGAAGAACAAATATACTATGCTCTTGATTTGGGTAACCCGGCCCCCATTCCGGAGTTAATGAAGACAGCTGGGGACTATTTAGCGGCAAACGGGAGAACAGAACAAGAAATCAAACGTTATTTTGCTGAGCTGATTACGGGTCTGATTAGTAAGCTCTCCGTACGGAATCCTGATTTGGATGGCATTCTGAGAATCTATACAGAGAGCATTGCTCATCTGTACCAGAAACGGAGCCTGTTCCTGCTTACCCGGCATGCAGCCGAGATCCTTCAGAAAGTGACGAGTCATATTGATCGCTGCCAGCATCAGGATCTGAAGCTTATGCTGGATATGATCCATCGGAATTATGGAGATAATCTGAAGCTGGAGACGTTGGCGGGTGTATTGAACTACAATAATGCTTACCTGGGGAAGCTGTTCAAGAATGCAACAGGAGAGTATTTCAACACCTATCTGGATAAGGTTAGGATCGAGCAGGCCAAGCGGATGCTTCAGGAGGGCATGAAGGTGTATCAAGTCGCGGAGAAGGTTGGCTATACGAACGCCGATTATTTTCACAGCAAATTCAAGAGATATGTGGGAACCTCGCCCTCTGTCTACCGCAAGCAGGGAGAAGGAGCGGAAAAGCATCAAATTTCTATATGAAATTAAAGCTAATTGTAAGGGTACTAAGACGGGAAGCAGAACGTTATGATAGCTTCAAAAAGAGAGAGAGAAGGTATTGCTATGACTTCTGCAAACGCTTACCCTTACTTAAATCCTGATCTGTCGCTTGAAGAGCGTGTAGCTGATCTGGTATCCAGACTGACCCTGGATGAGAAGATTGAGCAAATGTGTCAATATCAAGCCGAGATTCCGCGGCTGAACATACAAGCATACAAGCACGGTACCGAAGGCGCACATGGAGTGGCCTGGCTGGGTGAGGCAACCGTATTCCCGCAAAACACGGGACTTGCGTGTACATGGGACCCGGAACTGATGCGTCAAATTGGTTCGGTCATCGGGGATGAAGCAAGAGTGTATTATCAAAAAGACCCGAAGATCAATGGACTGACCATCTGGGCGCCCACAGTGGATATGGAAAGGGATCCACGCTGGGGCCGTACCGAGGAGGCCTATGGAGAAGACCCTTATCTTACAGGCCGACTCACTACCGAGCTGGTGAAAGGGATGCAGGGAGACGATCCTTTTTATTTCAAAACCGTGGCCACACTGAAACACTTCTACGCCAACAATAACGAAGTGGATCGCGGAAGCGCATCGGTCAGCATAGATCCTCGCAACAAGCGCGAGTACTACCTGAAAGCGTTCGAGCCTACCTTTAAGGAAGGCGGAGCAGCTTCGATGATGACGGCATACAACGGGATCAATGGGGTTCCCTGCAATGTGAATCCCGAGATTAATGACATTGTTAAGGGCGAGTGGGGAATGAAGGGCTTTGTCGTCGGTGATGCAGGGGATGTACTGGGTACAGTGAACGATCACCATTATGTTGAGTCCTATGCCGAGGCTGTCGCCAGATCTGTGAAGAATGGAATAGACAGTATAACCGATGATCAGGATATCTCTTTCCGTGCGCTGCGTGATGCGCTTGAGCAAGGACATCTTACGGAGGCTGATCTGGACCACGCGCTTCAAAATACGTTTCGTGTGCGGTTCCGGCTAGGTGAGTTTGACCCGGCAGAGCGAAATCCTTATGCGCATGTTGAAGAGTCCAAGCTATGTGCCGAGGATCATGCTAAGCTGTCCAAGCAAGCGGCTCTTGAAGGGGTTGTCCTGCTGAAGAACACAGGCATTCTTCCTTTACGCAAGGAGATTGGAAGTGTTGCTGTAATTGGCCCGATGGCCAATGAGGCACATACGGACTGGTACAGCGGAACACCGAAGTACCGAATCACGCCGCTTGAGGGCATTATCTCCCAATTAAACGAGGGCAGGGTCCGTTACTGTGATGGCAGTGACCGGATCCGGATTCGTTCCTTGAAGACCGGCAAGTACGTCGTCGTTGGCAATGAGGAGCAAGGACATGGACTGACCGCTGCGGAACCGAGTCCGGAGAAAGCTGCTATCTTCAGAAGAACGGATTGGGGCTGGGGGAGTGAGACCCTCCGGGAAGATACAAGTGGTAAATTTGTGACCGAGAACGAGGAGGGCTTTCTCTCTGCAACAGCAGAAGAAGCCCGCGGATGGTTCGTGAAGGAAGTCTTCCAGATTCAAGATCAGGAAGAAGGATTAAGCGGGATTACGAACTGGCAGGGGGTACCCGTCGCAATTGGCGGAGACCGTGAACTTAGAGTGAATGGATCCACCGAGAAAGTGGAGAGCCGATTCGCGATCGAAGTCGTGAGCGATGGAATAGCGGAAGCGGTTGAAGCTGCGCGGGCATCAGAAGCTGCTATAGTATTCGCCGGCAATATTCCTTTCATTAACGGGAAAGAAACGATAGACCGAATGGACATTACGCTCCCTTCTGCCCAGCAGCAGCTTATCCAAGCCGTAATGGAAGCTAACCCAAATACGATTGTGGTCTTGGTTGGGAGTTATCCATTTGCCGTCAATTGGGAACAGGAACATGTTCCAGCCATACTGTACACCTCCCATGCAGGTCCTGAGCTGGGCGCTGCCGCAGCAGAAGTCTTGTTCGGGGAGTACAATCCGGCCGGCCGGCTTGCTATGACCTGGTACCGCTCGCAGGATCAGCTTCCGGACATTATGGATTATGACATTATCAAAGGAAAACGGACTTACCAGTATTTCGAAGGCGAAGTTCTGTATCCGTTTGGGCATGGGCTTTCTTACACGGAGTTTGAATACAGTGGGATTCATCTCAGCAGACCAATTATCACTAAGGAAGATGAACTGGTGGTAAGTATCACAATTACGAATAGCGGAAGTCTTGCGGGTGAAGAAGTAGTTCAGTTATATGTGCATGCCGATCAATCAAGAGTACCCAGACCTCTCAAGACATTAAGTGGATTTAAGAGATTGTCAATCGTTCCTGGGGCATCTGAGACGATAGAGTTCAAGCTGTCCACTGCTGATTTGTCCTATTGGGATGTGACCCGGGAGAGATACGTAATGGAGTCAGGCACATATACGATCATGGCCGGCAGTTCATCCAAGGATATTAAAGCTTCTGTCGTCATAACTGCTGAGGGAGAAGAAGTGCCGCCAAGATCTTTGACTAGTCCGGTCAAGGCAGAGAATTACGATGACTATGAAGGCGTCTATCTGGACGAATGTATCGAAGGCGGAAGCAGCGTTCGGACCCGGGAGGAAAGCGGATGGATTGCTTTCTGGGATGTGGAGCTTGGTGAACAGGACCGGGGAGTGCTAAAAGCGAGAGTCTCGTGCATGGACCCTGGTGCCGAGATCGAAGTTCGGCTCGATGAGGCCGCTGGGCAGCTGGCTGGTCGCAGCCTCGTTCCTCCAACCGGCGGCACTCAGGCATGGACCACTCTTGAAATTCCGCTAGAGGGCATCAATGGCCGGCACAGCGTATACCTGCTGCTTAAGGGCTCGATCTTGATCAGCAAAATTCATCTCGAATAGATCATAGAGAAGCGGCTTTCCCGATATATGGGAAAGCCGCTTCTCTTACTTGCCAGTCTTATTTGGAGACATTGCCGGAATCGGTTGCTGTTGTCTCAGTATTTGTATTAGGATCGGCCACTGCCAGCTTGACCTGATACCCAGATGGGATATAGGCGGTATCGCGTACCTTGGTTATGACCTGGGCATACATCCCGGTAGGTCTAGGCTGCACCACCTCGGTATAAATCACCGCTACCTTCTTCGCTTGATCGTACCGAATCGATGAGATTCGAAGTCCGTATCCGGCATGCGGAGCCTGTGCGCTGACCTCTACCTCGGTAACCTGACCATCAATGGTCTTGGTGCTCAGGGCATATTCCTGAAGCGGGCGGCCGTCCGCTTGTGCCTTTAAATTCTTCGTTGCGTCCACACTTTCGTTAAGCCAGCCAGCCGCTACGCTTCGGGTAATCGGCGACTTAGGATTGAAATTCAGCTTGGCATCAAGAAGGGAAATCCCCAAGTTCAACAGGTTCTGAATGCTGCTCGTATAAGCTGGAGTGATGCTGTCTTCATCGGTAATCGTATTGTAACGGTTGATAGTCGAATAATCTTCATTTACTTGGATCGCTTGAGACAGTAAATGTGCGAACTGTTCGCGCGTCATGATCGTATCCGCGGTAATGTCCTTCGGAATGTCCAGACCATGAATCTGGGCAATGACAAAAGCTTCGGAATACCATGCCGAATTGCTAATCTTGGTGAAGTAATCGGAGGCTTCAGGCTTTTTGATAAATCTGTAAGTGTCCAGATTGAGGTCAAGTCCCTTAACGATCGAGTTAATACCCGATGCGTAATCCAGCTTCTGCTGGGGATCCAGACTGCTTCCCGGAATTTGTATGACGTTAATTTTGTTAGCTGTGAGGTCAGGCGCTGTATCTTGAAGCGCACTGACAGGTAGAGCTGCGCTAAGCAGCAGTACCGTAGTGAGCAGCAGCATGCTGTATTTCTTCTTCATGATCTTCGTATCCCCTTTTTGGAGTAATATTCCTGTTCCCCTCTAGACGAGCATGCTGCGGAAAATGTTGCAAAATCAGAAGTTCATATCCCGGATGTTGAACCTTTGCGGAAGGCTGATGGCGAACACTTCATCATTTTTCGAAACACCCGAATGAAATAACTGATGTTATCAAAACCAACCTCGAGTGCAATATCCGAGATTTTGCGATCTTCCACTCTAAGCATTTCAGCCGCCTGCCGAATTCGATAACTGTTCACATAATCCATGGGAGTCTGTCTGGTCATGGACTTGAAGAAGCGGCAGAACTGACCTTCACTCATGGGGATCAATTCGGCCAGCTCATTCAGCCTTATAGGTCGGTCATAATGCTGCTGGATATATAGAAGAACCTTCTTGAGCCGTTCAATTCTGGCCGCTCCTCCGGATGGGTTCATGCTGCGGTTGCAGGCAAGACCGCTTGCTGCAAGCTCGTAGAGCATCATAAGCAGATTGCCTTTGACTGCGGCTTCATAACCGGGAACCTCGGAACGGCAGGCCTCCATGATGGCTGAGATATGGGCTAACAAGCTGATCTCTTCGGGTGAGGTGGGCCGGATCAAGCGGGGGAAAGTAGCTTTTCGCTCCTGAAAAGGAAGTACCGTCCGGTCTTGAATGGCATCATATTGCGCGCTTGCCAGGAGCTGTGCCCCGAAGACAAGCGCAAAAAACCTGCAGCCTTCTGTTCCCAGTGCGTGCCCAGCGTGGATATCACCACCATCAATGAATACAGCCTCTCCGGCGCGGACAGGGAAGTGCTCTTCATCTAATTGGAACAGCACCTCACCTTCAAGCACGATAAAAATCTCGGATTCATCATGCCAGTGGCAATCCAGCACATGCTTACCTGGTCCAAAATCCATCCAGTAAGCCCCGAAAGGCTGCAAGTGCTCCCCGTGTATACGGCTTTCCTTTAACGAACTTTTCAGAGTCGGGTCCATATTGATCACCTCATCAAAATAGTGCTATATAAACATTCAATAATGTAAGTTTTAAATGAATGGTATCAGTATAATGCGAGTATAACGCTTACATTTAGATTTGTAAAAGTATATTGAAAAGGTAGTGTGACGATTATGAAGTTTACGGATGGTAACTGGTTAATCAAAGATGGCTTTTCTCTTCTGAATGCAGTACAAATGCATGACTTTGATATTACGGATAACAGTGTAACCGCATATGTATCAACTACCCCTATTGCTGATCGCGGAGGAATGATCAATACCATTCTATTAACGGTGAAGTTCCATTCTCCAGCTCCTGGAGTTATTGGAGTAAAGTTAATTCATTGGGACGGAGAACGTGATCTGGGTCCGAATTTCGAGCTTAAGCAGGACAGCGGACACCAGGTAACGATTACGGAGAACGAACAGGAAGTCGTGATGCAGAGCGGGGACCTAAGTGTCCATATTGCCAAGGGCAGCAAATGGTCCTTCGATTTCTACCGCGGTACGGAGCGTATTACGGGCAGTGGCTTCAAATCTGTGGCTCACGTGAACGATACACAAGGAAATGTCTACATGCGGGAAGAACTCGACCTTAGTGTCGGAGAATGGGTGTACGGACTTGGGGAGCGTTTTACTGCTTTTCAGAGAAACGGGCAGATTGTTGATGTCTGGAATCAGGACGGAGGCACAAGCTCCGAGCAGGCTTACAAGAATATTCCGTTCTACGTAACCAATAAGGGTTACGGTGTGTTCGTTAATCATCCTGGGCTCGTATCCTATGAAGTTGCGTCCGAGAAAGTGAAGAAGGTTCAGTTCAGCGTGACAGGCCAGACGATGGAGTACTTCATCATCGATGGTCCAAAGCCAAAGGATGTTCTGAACAAATATACCAACCTTACAGGGAAGCCAGCGCTGCCGCCAGCATGGACCTTTGGTCTGTGGCTGTCCACCTCCTTCACGACGAATTATGATGAAGAGACCGTGAACTCCTTCGTTGACGGTATGGCAGAGCGGGATCTCCCACTGCATGTGTTCCACTTTGACTGCTTCTGGATGAAGGAATTTCACTGGTCGGATTTCAAATGGGATGAGCAGGTATTCCCCGATCCTAAGGGGATGCTGACTAGGCTCAAAGCCAAAGGACTTAAAATCTGTGTCTGGATTAATCCTTACATTGGACAGCGTTCCCGCTTATTCGAGGAAGGCAAGAGACTCGGTTATCTGGTGAAGCGTCCTAACGGGGATGTATGGCAGTGGAACCTGTGGCAGCCGGGTATGGCGCTGGTTGACTTCACGAACCCGGAAGCCTGCGACTGGTATGCCGGATATCTGCGGGAACTGGTGGACATGGGCGTGGACAGCTTCAAGACGGACTTTGGTGAGAGAATCCCCGTGGATGTCGTATACCACGATGGGTCGGATCCTGAGAAAATGCACAATTACTATACATTCCTTTATAACAAGGTTGTCTTTGAAGTGCTTCAGGAGAAGCTGGGCAAGAAGGAAGCCGCGGTATTCGCTCGTTCAGCAACAGCGGGAAGCCAGCAGTTCCCGGTTCATTGGGGTGGAGATTGCTACGCAGACTATGAATCTATGGCTGAAAGTCTTCGGGGCGGATTATCTCTTGGGCTGTCAGGTTTTGGATTCTGGAGCCATGATATCGGAGGTTTCGAGAATACGGCCCCAGCTCACGTATTCAAGCGCTGGCTGGCATTCGGACTTCTGTCCAGCCACAGCCGCCTGCATGGCAGCAGCTCCTACCGGGTGCCTTGGGCTTATGACGAGGAAGCCGTTGAAGTTACGCGCTTCTTCACCAAGCTCAAATGCAGCCTGATGCCTTATCTATATAGCTCGGCCGTACAGGCAGCAGAGTATGGATTGCCTATGATGCGAGCCATGCTGCTGGAGTTCCCGGATGATCCGGCAAGTGAACTGCTGGATCGGCAGTATATGCTCGGTGATTCCATTCTTGCAGCTCCTGTATTCAGTGAAAAGGGAGACGTTAAATATTACCTGCCTGAAGGCAGATGGACCCACTTGCTTACAGGTGAAGTCGTTGACGGCGGGAAGTGGAGGAAAGAAGTTCATGATTTCCTGAGCCTTCCTCTCTATGTGCGCCCCAACTCTATTCTTTCCTTCGGAGCAGAGAATACGAAGGTAGATTATGATCTAGCCAATGAAGTAAAGCTGGTCATCTACGAGCTTGAAGAGGGTGCCGAAGCACGCGCTGTAGTACGCAATACGGAAGGAGAGGCCGAACTTCTGGTCACTGCAACCAGGGAAGCCGATGTGATCGAGCTTAAAGTTTCCGGTGCAGGCAAGGCCTTCCGGCTCAGCGTGAATGGAAGAGACAACCTGAACATTCTAGGTGATACGGATGCAGGGCCGACAAGCCCTGAAATCCGGGTTGGCGATTGGAAGGACGAGACACATATTCGCATAAAATTACAGTAAAAATTACAATAGAGGAAAAAAGTCCCCTTTTACCAAAGTGAAAGGGGACTTCGCTTATCTGCTATAATCGGGAGGTAGACTTGATGAGAAAGAAAGAGGGATAGCCATGCTGCACCGTATCGCCCGATTATCCAATAATCTCAAAATGAAGAATAAGCTGATCCTTTCTTTTGTTCTAATCGTGATGGCACCCGTCCTTATTATTGGCGGAGCGGTCACGTTCTATTTCAGGCAGCAGGCTTTGGATAATGCAATTAACCAAGCTACCAATAACGTCGAGAAGATCAAGTCACAGACACTTACGATGCTGAGGGTACCCACGGATGTGTCGAATCTTCTTCTATTTGATGAGAATTTGAAGCAACTCATTAATACGAGATACACCAGTGCATTAGAGCTTACCAAGAGCTATTTGTCCTATACCAAATTCAGTGATTATGTCCGGCAGTACAAGGAAGTGTCTGCTATCCGATTCTACATGGACAATCCGAGTCTAATTAATAACTCGGAGTATATTCCGCTGAATAACCAGATTAAGCAGGCCCATTGGTATCAGAAGGCGATGAGCAGTAAAGTCATTGGCTGGTTCTACATTCCTGACGAGGAGGAGTCGCCGATCCACAGACTGAGCCTGGTCAGGAAAGTGAGCTATCCTGAGTATCATTCAAGCGGGGTGCTCATGGTAGTACTGAATCAAGACGGCCTTAATGGAATGCTGAAGCAGGAGCAGTTCGATACTTTTATCGTAGACGAACAGGGCTTCGTTATTGCTGCGAATAATCCGGCAAAAGTGGGACAAACCCTGGAACAGATGAAGCTGGGGCTGAAGCCGGAGACCGTGAATAAAGGAACTTATAATCAGGTAATCAAAGGCAGTCCTTCTTATGTAATTACAGATAATCTGGTGCCGGAATCAAGTATGAATGGCCTTCGGGTTATCTCTATATTCACAACTGAAAGCATCGTTAAAGATGCGAATCGAGTCAGCTTCATGGGATTCTTGTTCATGCTCTTAGTGCTAGTCATTGCACTACTCTTTGTCTATATCGTATCGGTTCTCACAACCGGACGTCTGCTTCAGTTAAGCCGCCAATTAAACATGGTTGCGCTGGGCAAGTTTGATGTTGAATCCAGAATCGATGGCAATGATGAGATCGGTCAGCTTTCCCGCCAGTTCAATTACATGGTGAGCAGTATCCAGCAATTGATGAATCAAGTCGTTGAGAAGACCGAGTATAATAACGCACTGGAAATTGCCCAGAAGGAAATTAGGCTGAAAATGATGGCAAGTCAGATCAATCCTCACTTTCTATTTAATGCACTGGAATCCATACGGATGAATGCGCTGCTGAAGGGGGAGAAGGAGATTGCCCATATTGTGAGGCTTCTAGGTAAATTAATGCGGAAGAACCTCGAAGCTGGACGGGAGAAGACTACACTTCGTGAAGAAGTGGAAATGATCCGTTCCTATCTCGAAATTCAAAAGTTCCGTTATGAAGAGCGGCTTAACTTTAACATTACAATCGATCCAGCCGCGGAGGGCGTTCTCATTCCGCCGCTTATCATTCAGCCCCTAGTAGAGAATGCGGTTGTGCATGGGATGGAGAACAAATCAGACGGTGTTGAGGTCAATGTAACCATTAAGGCTATGTATGACCGGCTTCAAATTGCAGTTGAAGACAATGGAGCCGGGATAACGGAGGAACGCATGGATGAAATCATTCAATATATATCCGGTACGGAAGATTCAGAGAATCGCAGTATTGGGCTGCGGAATGTTCACCAGCGGCTTACCATGGTGTTCGGGCAAAAAGCGGGTCTGCAAATAACAAGCACCTATGGGGAACGGACCAGAATTTCATTTGTTATCCCCACCGGTGAGGAATGAAATCTCTAATTTTTACATGGTTTTCGATCAAATCTGTTGGGTATTTACGAGTCAATTCCTGCTTTACAATGTGAGTATAGCAGAGGAGGGAACCAGATATGAAAACGCTAACAATGGATGACAACCTCCAACATGAAAGCGTAACCCCTAAAGCTCCCAAGAGAAAAAAGAAGACAAAGGGGGATTTCTGGAAGAGTGTTGGACAGCAGAAGTACTTATATTTTATGTCCATTCCATTTGTAATTTGGTTATTTGTTTTCAGCTATGTACCCTTGTGGGGATGGACCATGGCTTTCCAAAATTACAAACCAGCTAAGTCATTCTCTAACCAAAAGTGGGTAGGTCTCAAGAATTTCGTTGAGCTATTCCAGGATGAGCGGTTCTACCTAGTGCTCAGGAATACGCTTGCCATGAGTATTATGGGGATTGTCGTGGGCTTCATCGTACCGATCGTGTTCGCCATTCTTCTGAATGAACTCAGATCCATGAAGTTCAAGCGCACCATTCAGACCGTATCTTATCTTCCCCACTTCGTATCCTGGGTCGTTGTAGCCGGGATCATCACCAAGCTGCTGTCGATCGATGGAGGAATTGTGAATGAAATTCTGTTATCGCTTCATATCATCGACCAGCCCATTCAATTCATGGCTAAAGGAAATTGGTTCTGGGGAATTGTAACCGCTTCCGATGTTTGGAAAGAAACGGGTTGGAACGCCATCATTTACCTTGCAGCGATTACCGGGATTGATAAAGAGCAGTATGAGGCAGCCCGTGTAGACGGAGCCAGCCGGTTCCGGCAGATATGGAATATTACATTACCTGGCATCAGACCTACTATTATGGTCCTGCTCATTCTGTCGATCGGTCATCTAACCAGTATCGGATTCGAGAAGCAGATGCTGCTCGGCAACAGCCTGGTAACGGACTATTCCGAGGTCCTCGATCTGTACGCACTGAAATACGGTATTCAGATTAACCGGTTCTCCTATGGTACAGCTATCGGGATGTTCAACTCTATTGTCAGCATTATCCTGTTGTTCACTGCGAACGGACTGTTCAAGAAATTTGCGAAAGAAAGCATCATGTAGAGGGGAGGAAGACACATGGCAGGCAGCGCATTTAATTCCACACGATCTGAGAAAATATTCGATTGGTTCAATTACACTTTCTTGACCCTGGTGCTGATAGTGACCCTGTATCCTTTCCTTAACGTGCTGGCGATCTCGCTAAATGACTCAACAGATACCGTACGTGGCGGAATATATTTGTGGCCCCGGGCTTTCACCTGGGACAATTACCAGACGATTTTTAACTACACTGGACTCATACAAGGACTGAAGATCTCAATTCTCCGGACCCTTGTAGGAACCGTGCTGGGTCTAATCGCGGCCTCGATGCTGGCATTTACGCTCAGCCGGGTAGACTTCAGAGGCAGAAAGTTCATTTCCACTTTTGTCGCTTTGACCATGTATTTCTCTGGCGGAATTGTACCGACATACATCCTGATGAGAGACCTTCACTTAATCGGTACGTTCTGGGTATATGTTCTACCCGGTTTGGTAAGCGGATTCAATGTATTCATTATCCGTTCATTCATTGACGGTCTGCCGTTCGCCCTACAGGAATCAGCCAAGCTGGATGGCGCCAATGACTTTACGATCTACTACAGAGTCATTCTTCCGCTTTGCAAGCCCGTGCTGGCCACGATCTCTCTATTCCTTGCGGTAGGTCAATGGAACTCCTGGTTCGATACTTATCTCTATAATGGCACCAAACAGCAGTGGACCACACTTCAGTATGAGCTGATGAAGGTGCTCCAGAGTACACAGCAGGGCGGCAATATGACTAATGCCAACGATCTGGCCACCCAGCTGGCACACGTCTCACCCGATTCCATCAAAATGGCTATAACCATAGTGGTGACCATTCCAATTCTCGTGGTATATCCATTCCTTCAAAGATACTTTGTCGGCGGGATGACCCTGGGTGCTGTTAAATCCTAATTTCTAATTTCTAATTCAGGTCCTTAATCATGGTGAACTCAGGCTCAGCCTGATCACATAAAGAATTGACTCAAGCCTACAGAGGGGGATAAAGATGAAGAATTTCAGAACGACGAAGCTCTTAACTCTTGTTCTGGCCGGTACATTAGCACTGGCTGGATGTTCAAGCTCCAAAGATGCAGGTTCTTCAGGAGCAGCTGATGGCGGCAATGCAGCCGATACTAATTCAACAGCTCCGGTAACGTTCACCTTCTTCGGTGCAGATGCAAGCCCGAACTGGAACAACATGAAGGATGATGTAGGCCAGGAAATTACCAAGAAGACTGGAGTAACCATTAATGCTGAATACGATGTAGGCAGCGGGGGCGGAGATCAGAAGATATCTCTAATGGCAGCCAGTGGGCAATATCCGGACTTAATCTATGCAAAAGGTAGTCTTAGCACTCTGATTGATGCTGGTGCGTTGGTTGACATGACAGATCTGATTGATAAATATGCTCCTAACCTCAAAAAATTGTACAGCAGCAATATGAATCGGCTCAAATACAGCAATGAAGATCCGAAGATCTATTCCATTCCTACCAACGTAGGTGTAGATAATATGATCTTTGATGCAACGGGCGGATTTGAAATTCAGCACCGGGTATTGAAGGAACTGGGCTACCCTAAAGTTAAAACCGTTCAGGATTACGAGAATGTTCTGAAGCAATATGTGGCCAAGCATCCAACCACCAACGGACAGCCTACCATTCCTCTGACGCTAAATGCGGATGACTGGAAAATTATGATTACGGTGACCAACCCGGCATTCCAGGCTACTGGAGCACCGGATGACGGTGAATATTACATTGATCCGACAACTTATGAAGCGAAGCTGCACTATAAGAGACCGGAAGAGAAAGAATACTTCCGCTGGTTGAACCATATGTACAATGAAGGTCTCCTGGACAAAGACACCTTTGTTCAAAAGGATGATCAGTACAAAGCCAAGATTTCCAGCGGCCGTGTACTGGGCCTGATCGATCAGGAGTGGGACTATCAGGATGCTGAGAATGCCCTGAAGTCTGCTAACAAGAATGAGTTCACTTATGCTCACTTCCCAGTAACCATGTCTGAGGATATCAAAGACAAATCCATGCAATCTGTAGGCTTTGACGGTTATGGCATTTCCATTACTACTTCTTGTAAAGATCCGGTTCGTGCCATCAAATTCCTTGACTGGCTTGCTTCTGACGAAGGTCAAGTCCTGAGAAACTGGGGAGTTGAAGGCAAGCACTACAAAGTTGAGAATGGCAAGCGTGTAATCCCTGCAGAAATTCAAAACCGCAAAGTGAATGATGCTTCAACCTTCTCTAAAGAGACAGGAATTGGTCTCTACACAGCAATGAGTGGTCGTTATGGTGACGGTGTGAAGGATTCAACAGGCAACTACTATACTACGAACTTCCCTGAACAAATCGTAGCCAGCTATTCCGATGCAGAGAAAGAGTCCCTCAAAGGTTACAATGCAACAACTTGGAAGGATCTGTTCCCTAATGAGAAAGACTTCCCTGTTAAAGATTGGGGCGCAGCATACAACATGACCGTTCCAACAGATGGTGAATATCAGGTGATCTGGAAGAAGACACAGGATATTGTTCGTAAGAGCATTCCGGAAGCCGTGCTGAGCAAACCAGCTGACTTTGACAAAGTGTATGATAACTTCCTGGCAAGTCTAGATAAAGCCGGAGCTCCAAAAATGGAAGCCGAGTACACTACGCTTGTAAAAGCAAGAGTATCCCTGTGGACTGGAAAAGACATTAAATAAAAACTTCTGTAAGCCCGGGCCGTTGTCCGGGCTTTACTTTATAGGAGGGATTGATGCTCGTGATGCAGGACAAGAAGGAGTTCTGTGAGCGGCTGTGGTATAGGCAGCCTGCGGGGCCCTGGGAAGAAGCCCTTCCGATTGGGAACGGGCGGCTTGGCGGAATGGTGTATGGCGGCGCTGCTGTAGAGAGGATCTCGCTCAATGAGGATACTCTGTGGTCAGGCTATCCAAGAGATACGAATAACTATGATGCCCTTCGACACTTGGGAAAAGTAAGATCGCTTATCGCGGATGGTGGATATGAGGAGGCTGAGCAGCTGATTGAGCGCAGTATGCTCGGACGGCGTACGGAGTCATACCAGCCGCTGGGCGATTTATGGATATACCAAGACCATTCTGAGGATGCAGTTACGGAGTACGAACGCTCCCTGGATCTGAACACCGGTATAGCCTCCGTCAAGTACCGCTGCAGAGGAGCCAAGTACAGCCGTGAAGTATTTGTTAGTGTGCCAGATCAGGTAATGGTTGTTAGGCTTGAAGGTGAAGAGGACATGGATATTACCGTAAGGCTGTCCTCACCGCTTCGGCATGAATTTGTTCAAGACCCCAATCAGCTTGTACTGGTGGGCCGTGCTCCCATACATATAGCGGACAATTACTTGGGAGACCACCCTCAATCTGTTCTCTATGAAGAGGGCAGAGGAATTTCTTTTGCTATAAATGCTGCTGCACATAATTACGGAGGACAGATTGATGTCCTTGGAGACGGACGGATACGAATTACCAGGACCCGAACGATCACGCTGCTGCTTGGAGCTGCGACGGATTTTGAGCATTACGAACAGGTTCCCGGCATGGGGAACCCTGCTCTTACAAGCAGGGCTGTACTCGAGACAGCAGCTCAGCAGGAATATTCGGCTCTGCGGACAGCTCATATTCACGATCATCAGGAGTTGTACGGTCGTGTGAAATTGTGGCTTGGAGCACCGGGTGAATCTGCTTCTGGCCGTGAAGAGCTTCCAACCGACGAACGTCTGCAAAAATACAGTGAGGGAGCGGAGGATCCAGGGCTTGAGGCCTTGTATTTCCAGTATGGACGTTACCTATTAATGGCCTCGTCCAGGCCAGGTACTCAGGCAGCCCATTTGCAGGGGATCTGGAATCCGCATATCCAGCCGCCATGGAACTGTGGGTATACGACGAATATTAATACCCAGATGAATTATTGGCCCGCAGAAGTATGCGGCCTTAGTGAGTGCCATGAGCCACTGACGGATCTAATCCGAGATCTGAGTATAACGGGGAAGAGAACAGCCCGTATTCATTACGGGGCAGAGGGGTGGGTCGTTCATCATAATGTGGATATTTGGCGAACAGCAGGTCCTTCGGATGGGAAGGCCAGCTGGGCCATGTGGCCGCTTGGCGGAGTGTGGTTGTGTCGTCATCTCTGGGAGCAGTACCTCTATCAGCCGAATCATACAGCGTTTCTGAGAGACACGGCATATCCATTAATGAAAGGCGCAGCCCTATTCTGTATGGATTGGCTGGTGGAGGATACCCAGGGAAGGCTGATCACGAGTCCATCCACCTCACCGGAGAACCAATTCATTACCCCGTCGGGTAATGTATGCAGTGTCTCCGCAGGCTCCACGATGGATATATCCCTGATCCGTGAATTATTCCATCACTGTATGCAGGCTGCCCGTATTCTGAAGCAGGATGAAGAGTGGATTAACTCGGTGCAGGAAGCTTGCGATAAGTTAAGACCGCTAGAGATTGGAGAGGACGGTAGACTGATGGAATGGTCTGAGCCATTCCCGGAAGCTGAGCCTGGACACCGCCATGTCTCCCATTTGTACGGACTCTATCCGGGAAATGAAATCCATCCGCGTCTTACACCGGATCTTGCTGAGGCGGCGCACAAATCTCTGGAAGCACGGCTTGAGCATGGAGGCGGTCATACCGGCTGGAGCTGCGCGTGGATCATTAATCTATACGCCCGCTTATACGATGGCGACCGTGCTCATGAATTCATTAGGACATTATTAAGCCGCTCGACCTATCCGAATCTGTTCGATGCTCATCCTCCGTTCCAGATCGATGGGAATTTTGGAGGGACTGCCGGAATTGCCGAAATGCTGCTGCAGAGCCACTCGGATTCTATCGAGCTGCTGCCTGCGCTGCCAAGAGTCTGGCAGGACGGATCGGTGAAGGGACTTAAGGCCAGAGGCGGATTCACGATAGGTATGGATTGGATAGACGGGGAGCTTGTACATGCCACCATTCGTTCCGGGGCTGGAGGGGGATGCCGGATTCGATATCTGGGTCATATCCTTGAAGTGACTGGGCAATCGGATATTCCGTGTGGGGAAGAACTGAGTTTTAGCGCAGAGTCTGGCGTGGAATATACAATCCAAATCAAGAAATCGAGAGAGGATGAAGTGTAGATGATTAACTCTAAACTGCCAAAAATTTGGTATGGCGGTGACTACAATCCTGAACAGTGGGAACCTGAAATCTGGAGCGAGGATGAACGGATGTTCAGGCTGGCCGGGATTGACGTAGCCACTCTTAACGTATTCTCATGGGCACTTAATCAGCCCAGCGAAGAGGAGTATGATTTTGCATGGCTGGATGAGCAGATGGACCGAATGTCACGTACCGGCGTATATGTGTGCCTCGCCACGAGCACGGGAGCGCATCCCGCCTGGATGGCAAAGAGGCATCCGGATGTGCTTCGTGTTGACAAGAACGGCAGCAAGAGGGCTTTTGGCGGAAGACACAATTCATGCCCGAACAGTCCCACCTACCGGAAATATTCCGCGCTGATTGCGGAGAAGCTGGCTGAAAGATATAAGAACCATCCTGCGCTTGTCATCTGGCATGTATCCAATGAATATGGCGGCTACTGCTATTGCGAGAACTGTACTTCGGCCTTCCGGTCCTGGCTCCAGGAGCGTTATGGAAGTCTGGATGCCCTGAATAAAGCGTGGAATACCCGCTTCTGGGGTCATACGTTCTATGACTGGGATGAGATTGTGCCTCCAAATGAACGAAGTGAGGAGTGGGGACATAACCGTACGAATTTTCAAGGCATTTCCCTAGATTACCGGCGCTTTATGTCGCATAGTCTGCTCGAATGCTACAAGCTGGAATATGACGCCATCAAGAAGCACACACCTGATGTTCCCGTGACCACGAATCTGATGGGGCTTTATCCGGAGCTGGATTATTTTGAATGGGCGAAAGAGATGGATGTGGTATCCTGGGACAATTACCCTTCACTGGACACCCCCATCAGCTTGACCGCGATGACCCACGATTTGATGAGAGGGCTGAAGCAGGGTCAGCCGTTCATGCTCATGGAGCAGACGCCTAGTCAGCAGAACTGGCAGGCCTACAACTCCTTGAAGCGCCCCGGAGTTATGCGGCTGTGGAGCTATCAGGCCGTAGCCAGAGGAGCAGATACCGTCATGTTCTTCCAGCTGCGCCGCTCCATTGGAGCCTGCGAGAAATACCATGGTGCTGTGATTGAGCACGTGGGACATGAGCATACAAGAGTCTTTCGGGAGTGCGCTCAGCTTGGTGAGGAGCTCCAGGGACTGTCAGACAAGCTGCTTGACTCCCGCAGTCAGTCTAAAGTAGCGATTCTGTACGACTGGGAGAATCGATGGGCGCTGGAGCTGTCCAGTGGTCCGACCGTAGCGCTGGATTATGTGAAAGAGGTACACAAGTATTATCACGCACTCTTTGATCTGAATATCCAGACGGATATGATTGGGATCTCAGAAGATCTCTCGAAGTATGACATTGTCATTGCTCCGGTTATGTATATGGTCAAACCGGGATTTGCCTCCAAAGTGGAAGACTTTGTAGCAGGCGGAGGCACGTTTGTGACAACCTTCTTCAGCGGTATTGTAAATGAGACGGACCTGGTCACCACGGGGGGATACCCGGGTGAACTTCGCAAAGTGTTGGGAATTTGGGCAGAAGAGATCGATGCCTTGTACCCGGATCATCATAATCAGATTGTGATGATAGAGGATTGGAATGGTCTAAGCGGCAGCTATACCTGCGGTATGCTCTGCGATCTCATCCACACTGAGGGGGCCGAGGTTCTGGCTGAATATGGCGAAGACTTCTATAAGGGAATGCCTGTACTAACCCGGAACGCCTGGGGAAAGGGCAGTGCCTATTATGTAGCGAGCAGTCCGGATGCCGCATTTATGAAGGGATTGATGGAGAACCTTTGCCGGGAGAAAGGAATTGCCCCGCTGCTTCACACACCCGAGGGAGTAGAGACTGCCTTGCGGGTGAAGGACTCAGCAGGTTATTTGTTTGTGCTTAACCACAATCCAGAAGAGGCTGAAGTGGAGGTCGGTCAGGAAGCTCTGCACGAGCTGTTGACCGATATTCAGGTTCAAGGAAAGGTTGTTGTACCTGGGCGAGGTGTAATGATTCTGGAACAGAAGCAGAAATAAATAGCCATAATATATATATAAGGCATTAACTGCGTTGAGATAATCAGTTAGGCCACCTATACACCACTATCACGTTCTCTGGACAGGACAAGGTAGTGGTGTATTCTTACTTTCATTTTAAAAGTATCTACCACCCTGCGAAATTGGTATGATAGAATGAAGACTTGTAATATCCTAATTTAACCAATTATCCGGATTGGACATAGGATTAGAATATCGGAGTAGGAGAGGGAACCGTGCATTTTCCAGTCTATATACATATCGGCAGTTTGGTCATTCATCCACATGTATTGTTTGAATCTTTGGCTTACTTTATCGGCTTTCGAATTTATCTATGGACCCGACGAAAGACAGATGTCCCCTCGAAGAATATGTTTTGGGTTATTGTGGGTGCGGCATTGGGCGCGGCTCTGGGCTCCAAGCTGCTGTGCTGGTTCGAGAATCCGTCAGTTCTATTATCGCCCTGGGATCATTGGGAGGCCCTGCTTGGCGGTAAAACCATTGTAGGCGGATTGCTGGGCGGATTATTTGGCGTTGAGCTGGCGAAGAAGCTGGTAGGCATCACCCGGTCCACCGGGGACGATTTTGCCTTTCCTTTGTTAATTGCAATTGCCATTGGCCGGATCGGGTGTTTCCTGACAGGGCTTGATGACCATACCCATGGCATTCCGACGGATTGGATCACAGGCTTTGACTATGGGGACGGCATACTAAGACATCCGACCCAGCTGTATGAAATCGGCTTTCTTTCGCTTTACGTCCTAACCTTATATTTGATCAAGAAAGTAAGATCAGCTCAGAACCGCCCGCTTCCAGACGGGTCATTATATCAGTGGTCCATGCTTGGTTATTTGTTCTTCAGATTCTGGGTCGATTTCATCAAACCCACCCCGCATCTTTATTTGGGGCTTAACAATATTCAAGTAGCATGTCTGCTTGGCATGATCTATTTCATATTTATTTATAAGACACAAAAGCCGCAGGATCCTGCGCTTTAGTCTATTTTAATTAAATAAGGGGAGTACAAATCGGTATGACAACCAAAAACAGACCGTATCTATTCTATGAATTGACGAACAGCATCTGTTCCAAGTGCATGAAGAAAGTAGAAGCCAAAGTTATCATTGAGAATGACCGTGTATACCTGTCTAAATACTGTTTCGAGCATGGAAGGGAGAAAGTACTGATCTCCACCGATGTGGAATACTATAAGCGCTGCCGTGAATTCATCAAACCTTCGGAGATGCCGCTTCTCTGGAACACGCCGATCAAGTATGGATGTCCATACGACTGCGGACTCTGCCCGGATCATGAGCAGCACAGCTGTCTGACCATTGTCGAGATTATTGATCAGTGCAACCTGAAATGTCCTATCTGTTACGCCGATTCCTCGCCGGAGAAGAAGTTATGGCGTTCCCTGGAAGAAGTGGAACGAATGCTGGATGCCGTCGTGCGCAATGAGGGGGAACCGGACATTGTCCAGATCAGTGGGGGAGAGCCGACCATACATCCTCAATTCTTCGATATTTTGAGGGCGGCCAAGGCGAGGCCCATTCAGCATTTGATGATCAACACGAATGGAATCCGGATAGCCCAGGACCGTGAATTTGTGAAGCAGCTGGCGGAGTTCACCCCGGGTCTGGAAATCTATCTGCAATTCGACAGCTTTGAGAAATCCACCTTACAGGAGCTTCGGGGAGCAGACCTCAGGCAGATCCGGAGCAAGGCCATCGAGCACTTGAATGAATTCAACATCTCGACGACATTGGTGGTCACGTTGAAGAAAGGCCTGAACGATCACGAAATTGGCGAGATCATCCAGTATGGCTTGAAGCAGCGAGCAGTCAGAGGGGTGACCTTCCAGCCGATTCAAGCGGCGGGTCGGTTGGAAGACTTTGATCCAGCCACCGACCGTCTTACTTTAAGTGAAGTTAGGCAGCAGATCATTGACCAGTCCGATCTGTTCCAGGCGGAGGATATGATCCCGGTTCCATGTCATCCAGACTGCTTGGCAATGGGATATGCACTCAAATTGGACGATCAGGTGATTCCGTTAACCCGAATGATGGACCCTGAAATTCTACTAGAGGGTGGACGCAATACAATTGTGTTTGAACAGGATGAGAACATCAAGAACCGAATATTTGAACTATTCTCCACAAGTCATTCCCCGGAATCCTCAGCCCTTTCATTAAAGAGCCTGCTGTGCTGTCTTCCGCTTGTTCAGGTTCCTGAGACGATTAATTATGATAATGTATTCCGGGTAATCATTATGCAGTTCCTTGATCCGTATCATTTCGATGTCCGTTCAGTAAAGAAATCCTGTGTTCATATCGTCCATCCGGATGGGAGAATCATTCCATTTGATACCTATAACATGTTCTATCGCGGGGATCTGGAAGATCGGTTGAACGACATGAAGGCAGAACTGGAAGGAGCCAGGCCATGAAAGATGACCTTGATAGGGACAAATTAACAGAGGATTCTTCGCTTGACAATTCGCATGATCCGCAGTCCGCTCAGCCCGGAGAATACCAGAACAATCCGAACCGCAATGAACTTCACTACCTTTACGAGAAGCAGCAGCATGGTAAAGAAGTCTTGAAGGGTGTTCTGCTGTTAGCTCTCCTGCATGTAATTTGGGTGGTATTTCCACTTGCCTTTTTCGGGATTGGAGTGGCTCAGCTGCTCTATCTCATCCCTGCCATAGTTATAGCGTTGGTCAAGAAAAGGACAGGAATTGCCCAAGGGCTTATCCTCGGAGGAGTAATTACCTTTCTGCTGAATGCCGCCTGTTTTGGACTTCTGTCCATGTCCGCGTTCTAGGTGTTCTTACAACTAAAAAAGATGGGTCCCGATGCTTCATCGGGGCCCTTTTTAGGATATATATACTTGTTAAGTATTATCAAGAATTTCATTTGAGAATATCGTATACTTAAGTTATCAACTTAGAATTGTCTTATAAATGTATAAGGAGGCCTATGTAGTGACGGTATCCTCAACTACTCAAATGGCAATATTCAGGCAATTGTATACACGTTCGCCCATAGGTATAGCCGTTGTGTCACCGGATGGAAATCGATTTTTGATGGTAAATCCTGCGCTTTGTAAAATATTTGGGTATGAGGAACAGGAACTTTTGATGTTGGGGCCAGGTGAACTGGAGGATCCGAATAACAAGGATACAAGTTCCCCTTTTTCAATAATGGACAAGCTCACTCTTCAGAGGAATCAAGATGGAGTAACTCTTGTAGGGCGTTATGTGCATAAATCGGGCAATACATTAACACTTAAACTGGTTGTTGAGCCGGTAATCGAGGACTCTTCAGACTGCCCCGAATGTATGATTATACAGTTTGCGGAGATCCCTGCCGAGCCTTTCATTGATAGCAGGCTGGACCTCAATCTTGATCTCTACAATTTGATTACCAAGAATACACCGGATCTTATAACGGTGAGCACTCCGGATGGATATATTACGTATGTCTCACCTTCCTGTATTTCCGTGCTGGGCTATGAGCAAAGTGAAATGATCGGTATTCATCGTACGCTGTTCTATCACCCTCATGATGCCGAAGAGATGGTGCGCGATAATACCCTATATTCAGATAAAGATGTGTACAGAAGACGGGTCCGGCATAAGGATGGTCACTACCTATGGATAGAAACTTCGTTCCAGATTATTAGGGATGACTTGAACAATATCGAGAAGGTCCTGGCCATCGGCCGGAATATTACGGATAGAGTGAATTTCGAGAAAATGCTCGCTGAAGCTCAAAGTATAGCAAATATGGGAACCTTCGACTGGGATATTCCTAATAATAAGGTCACCTTTTCAGAGGAAATGAGAAAGATCTTTAGTTATCGTGTAAAGCCTGTAGATACGATGGCGCCTATGTCAGAAATTATCCACCCTGAGGATCTGGAGAGGATCAGGGAGATGTATGAGAGCACGATATCCAAAGGCATCGATGGGGAAGCTGAGTACCGTATGATCAGACCTGATGGTAGCATCAGAACGCTGTTCTCCAGGTGGAGAATGGAAGTGGACCCGGTAAGCGGACAAGCTATTCAGATGTTGGGAACCGTTCAGGATATAACGGAACGCAAGGAGACCATCGATAAGTTAAGAGAGAGTGAACGACACTTCAGATTAATCTCGGAAAGTTCCCAGGATTTTATCTCCAGACATGCTGCCGATGATGAGGCCACGTTTCTCTATGCGTCTCCAGTCTGCCGCGCCATCTTAGGATACGAGCCTTCCGAGATGGTCGGACTTCCGGGATTAACCTTCATTCATGAAGAAGACAGGGAGACGGTTAAATATTACCTGGAAATGAACCAGCTGGGACTCGGTCCAGAGACCGTTGTGTTCCGCTTTATTCGTAAAGATGGCTCGTACGTATGGTTTGAGACCACTTCCATCTTTGCCTTTGATGAAGCCAGACAGGTTGAGGAGATCATTGCAGTCTCCCGCGATATTACTGAGCGCAGACTGATTGAGCAGCGACTGCAGGAAAGTCAGAGCCGATATAAGTCACTCTTTGAATATAACCCAGCCGGTATATTTGCGATTGACCTAGAGGGTAGATTACTTTCTATTAATACCGGCATGGAGGCACTGATTGGGTATTCTCGTGAAGAAGTGAGGGGTGAACTGCTGCTGCCTTTCTTCGATATTCAGGACCAGGAAGAGGTCAAGCTGAGTACCCAAAATGTATTTCGCGGGAATACGAAATCTTATGAGACCCGGATACTCTCGAGGGGAGAACAGCTGGTTGATATCAGCCTTACCCTGCTGCCCATCGTTGTGAATCATCAAATTGTGGGAGCATACGGAATTGCAAGTGATATCAGTTCCCGCAAGCAGTCCGAAAGATTGCTGAAAGAGAGTGAAAGCCGTTACAAGTCCTTATTTGAATACAATCCGGCTGCCGTCTATTCAATGAATCTGGAAGGCGACTATTTAACTGCGAACGAGAACCTGGAACTCTTGACGGGTTATTCTCTGGAAGATCTGATAGGCAAATACTTTGGTCCACTTGTCCCTGAAGCCTTTACCAGCAAGACACTCCATCACTTCGCTTTAGCTGCCAAGGGATTTCCTCAGAATTACGAGATTTCGATCCAACATAAGCAAGGCCATTTGGTGGATATCTCGGTAGCTAATATTCCAATTATTATCGATGATGAGATTGTAGGCGTATACGGTATATCCAGTGATATTACGGACCGCAATGACTACATCAAGCAGATTGAGAAGCTGAGCAATGAATATACCCTGATTCTGAGTTCGGTATCTGAGGGGATATTCGGCGTCGATAATGAGGGTAAGACTACCTTTATTAATCCGGCCGCTGCCGCGATGCTTGGTCTGGACAGCAAAGATATCATCGGTCAGTTTCACCTGGACTGGATCCAGCAGACCCGTGGAGACGGAACCTACTATGCTCCGGGAGAGACTCCGATCTACAAGGCAGTTAAGGAAGGACGCTGGTATCAGAGCAAGGAGGATATCTTCTGGAAGAAGGATGGAACCAGCTTTCTGGTTGAGTACCGGATCAGTCCCCTTGTCGATAAGGGAGAGCGCAAAGGTGCAGTTATTGTATTTAGGGATGTGACCGATGAGAAGGAGATCATCCGGGCCAAGGAATCCGCTGAGCAAGCGGATCGTGCCAAATCCGAGTTCCTCGCTATTATGAGTCATGAATTACGTACGCCAATGAATGGAATTATCGGTATGACTGGCCTGCTTGCCACTACGGAGTTGGATGAGGAGCAGCAGGAGTATACAAATATCATTGTTCAGAGCAGTAATTCACTGCTGCATATTCTGAATGAGATTCTGGATTTCAGCAAAATCGAGGCCGGTAAAATGGTGCTCAGCCACGATCCATTCTGTCCTGTACAGGTGATCAAGAGCGTGGTGGAGCTGTTCGAACCCCGTGCTGAGGAGAAACAAGTTAAGCTCATATATGAGATTGATGCTTCCGTCCCAAGTCCTATCATGGGTGATGAGCTGCGGTTGCGCCAGGTGCTGATTAATCTGGTCAGCAACGCGGTGAAATTCACGGATCAAGGGATGATTAAGCTATCCGTATCTGCCAAGCAGCTAAGAAGCTCGCCAGAGTCGCTGGTTCTCGAATTCATAGTTCAGGATACCGGAATAGGGATACCCCTGGATCTGCAGAGCCAGCTCTTCCAGTCATTCTCTCAGCTTCACCCTTCAATCAACCGGAAATATGGAGGAACAGGACTAGGACTTGCCATCAGCAAAAAACTGGTGGAGCTCATGGGGGGAACGATTGGCATGGATAGTGAGCCCGGACAGGGATCTACGTTCAGGTTCACTCTTTTATCAAGCCAGTATAAGGATACCTCTGTGTCTAGTGAGCTTGTTGAGAAGATTGAGCTCGTTGTACCAGACTACGAAAGTAATCGATCTGTAGATGAGCCTGAGGAGCAAAGATCTCTTCGTATTCTAATTGCCGAGGATCATCCGGTGAATCAGAAGCTTCTCCATACAATTCTGGCTCGAAGAGGATTTGAGGCGGATATTGCGTCTAATGGGAAAGAGGCGGTGGAGGCTGTTCTAAAGGGGAATTACGACCTTGTCTTCATGGATATACAGATGCCGATTATGGATGGTCTTGAAGCGACTTATTCCATTCGCAAGCATCCAGAGCATGCTCTTAAGCCCATCATCGTGGCGGTTACAGCCTTTGCGAAGAATGAGGATAGAGAAAGCTGTCTGGCCAGCGGAATGCAGGATTTCGTTGCCAAGCCGATCTATCTAGCTGAAGTCGATCGAATCTTGAAAGACTGGTTACCTTATGCTGCCGGGCATGTCCATGAATAATCTTCTTAAGACATCTGTTTATAGGAAAGAGCAGTGCAGCAGCGCTGCTTTTTTCTATACTTCTACTTGGTTTGCTGTCCAGATTTGGGCACGGGCGTGGTTGTATTTCCCTGCACCAGGCAATGCTAGGCTTATGGGAACTACGGATGTTCTTTTAAAGGTGAAATGTGTAGAATAGGAATCAGATAGAAGGATTATGTTCGGACAAATCCAGGGACTAGACCCCATGTATTAAGGAGGGAGCAGGCGATGAGATTCTACTTCAGCACAGCAGCAATTATACTGACCCTATCTGCGGTGATCGGATGTACCCATGAGGGAAGCCCTCCTATAGCTGAGGCGGACGAGCTGCAGATTCCAGCTCATGAACAACATGCTGTGAACAAGACCGCCAGTCAAGGAAGCAGCCATTTGGATAAAGAATTCTATGACATTCGAGAGGTAAGCCAGGTTCAGATTCAGGATCATACGCAGATCAGCTGGCAGGAAGAGGGTGTCTCATTGACTGCCCTGGCGGTCCAGAATGATCAGTTAGGGGCTTCTACGCAAGTCAGCTCCATAAGTATTACTCAAGACAATATCGATCATCCCATTGAATTTGAAGTAGCACCCGCTTCTATCTCTTCCGTCTCGTTGTCAGCAGATCACCAGTATCTGGCACTGCACCTTAAATACAATGAAGGACATCGTCTGGTTATTATCAATATGACGGCGGGTAATTATTATACGCTCAATGACTATCTAAGCAGGAATGGCAGAGGATCCGTGGACACCATCCATTCGTATCAATGGGCGCCTAAAGGAAATCATTTGGCTCTGGCCTATGGGGATGAGACCCGCAGCAGTGTGGCGATCTACCAGCCTGACAAAAAAATGCTGCTCGATATTCCAACTTCTGTGCTTTATGAGGATACACCCGTAATTGTGTGGCATAAGCGAGGTAAGGGATTTGACTTTGTGAGTGCCAAAGACAATGATATCTATGTGCTTAACAGATATATCCGGGGGAAAAGCCTGGTAAGCCAGGTGAAAGTGATTGAAAGAGATGAGGTAGCTGATCTGCGGTCTATAAGTCCAACGTATGCCAAATAGATAGTGTAAGAGGCGTCTGAACCTGCGATCAGATGCCTCTTTTGATGTTTAGGAGTTGGTGGACAAGTAGATCGCTGCCGCTGCAAAGCTTACTGCAGCTGCCGTAATATAAATCCAGGATAGCTTACCCCAATTCACTTTTGTCCGGTTGTCATATTCCGGGTTGCTTACCTTGTTGGCTTTGGAATGGCCAATTACAAGTGTACTGACACCGCCAATCACGGCGACCAAAATGATCAGAATATACGGAATAACTTCCATCATGCTTTACCCCCATATGCCTCATTGTCTTGTGCTGATATATAGATTAGATATATACCTTATATACATTACTCCTATTATAATCTGCAAGTTAATTTACTAAATTGTAAGATAAGAATAAGCTTGAAGGTAACCTGCACGGGTTACCAGATTGCTAGTTATATTATGGTAATATGTTGACTAAAGGAAGAAGAAGTTAGCTTTAAATATGATACAGGATATTGAATGGAGGTTACATAATGATCTACATTGCTTTGCTGCGGGGGATCAATGTCGGCGGAAGGAACAAAATTAAAATGGCTGACCTGAGAGCGGTTTTGGAGAACCGAGGTCTGAAGCAGGTGAAGACCTATATTCAAAGCGGAAACGTTCTCTTCGAATCCGATAAGGAAGAATCCACACTTGTGCCGGAGATTGAGGAAGAGATCCATACCTCCTTCGGAATCGAGCTCAAAGTCATGCTGCGCAGTTCGGAGGAATTCAAGGATCTTGTGACGAACTCGCCGTTCGCTGGACGTGAGCTAAGCGATGGAGAGAGTCTATATGTATCACTTCTTGGAGAACCCCTGACGGGCGATCAGGTACAAAAGCTTGAACAATGTGAGCAGGCAGACGATGAGTTCGCTGTAATAGGGAGAGATGTATACTTTCTGTTTCGACAAAGTATCCTGGACTCCAAGCTGGGAGATGCGCTTAATAAATTGAAGATTCCTTCTACTTCACGCAACTGGAATACAATGAATAAGCTGAATGCATTGGCTCAAGAAATGCAGCTGCAGGGTTAAGTCCGATGTCGCATTTGCAATCAATCGCTTGAGCCTCGTATTCGAACATGCAAAAGGGGCGGCCCCGGGTAAATTCAACCCAGGACCGCCCCTTGCTTTATCATTTAAACAACCATTTCAGCTTTCTCTCTGCATGCATCGGAGCAGTAGTGTTCATGCTTCTCTTCGCATTCTGGGCAGCTGATATGCTGAAGGTTGCAGACCGGACAGTTAACATAGTGGTCATTGGCCGTTTCGCAATGGAAGCACTTCCCGACCACAACATCCTCATCCGTATGATTGATGGGAATGGAGATCCGTTCGTCGAAGACGTAACATTTCCCGTCGAACAGGCGGCCTTGAACTTCAGGATCTTTGCTGTAAGTGACAATACCGCCTTCTAATTGGGCGACATCCTTGAACCCTTCTGTAAGGAGGTACCCCGACAGCTTCTCACAGCGGATTCCGCCTGTACAGTAGGTTAGGATAGTCTTGTCCTTGTACTCACTCAAGTTCTCCTTAATCCATTCAGGGAATTCACGGAATGAATCTACTTCAGGTCGGATCGCCCCCCTAAAGTGACCGATATCATACTCGTAATCCGTTCTACCATCGATAACAATGACATCGTCACGCTCAAGAGTATCATGCCACTCCTTGGGTGAAAGTCTCTTCCCGCTGATCTTGTTCGGATCCAGCTCCCTGTCGTCAACCCGGAAGGTAACAAGCTCCTGCTTATAACGGACAAAAAGCTTCTTGAAGGCGTGCCCTTCAGACTCATCAATTTTGAAGACGATGTCTTCAAACAAAGGATTTGCCCGCAGATCTGCCATATACTTCTCGGTCTGCTCCACGGTTCCGGACAAAGTACCATTGATGCCTTCTTTTGCAATAAGAATACGTCCCTTAATGCCTAGTTCCTTACAATATTGAAGGTGCTCAGCAGTAAAAGCTTCTGGATCTTCTATATTTACAAATTTATAAAATAATAGAATCTGGTATGGACTGGACAATGCTATCACCCTAACTTATTAGAAAATTAATAACCTATTCTATGAAGTTCACCCATGGCTTCACGGGGTTCATTCATATTTCTATGAAGTTCACCCCCAACTTCCGGGGTTCATTCATATTATTAAAGGCAAATTTAAATTTTATACCCATTTTGGGGATTCGTCAATTTAGGATCTCTGGTTCCTCATCCAATATCCACTGAACAGCCTTCCACAAAGAAGGAAACTCATGATCAGCCTTCTCGGTGTATGCAGTGTGACTTTCACCGCGTTCCGCCTTGCTGCGGATCCGAATGGTCCTTGTTCCAGCTGACCTTCCCGCCTTTATATCCGTATCCATGTCCCCGATTGTATAACTATGCTTAAGGTCAACCTGATGCTTGGCAGCAAGGTCCAGAATCATTCCGGGTCTGGGCTTTCGGCAGGAACATCCGGCTCGTGGCTTATGAGGACAATAAGCGATATCGTCAAGATAAGCCCCGGCGTGACTTAGACGCTGCAGCAGCTCAATATGGATTTCAAGCAGAGTTTCAAGCCTCATATAACCCAGCCCGATACCTCCCTGGTTCGTCACGATGAATACCTTATAGTTAGCTTCACCCAGCAATCTAATTGCCTTGGCCGCATTGGGCAGAAGATGAAGATCCTCAGGATGGTTCACATAGCGTACCCGGTGGCTGTGTACTTCATTAATTACTCCGTCTCTATCCAGAAATACGGCTCTTTCCACGCCTGTTCCCTCCCGTCCTTTACGATATCTCACAACTAACCTTCTATCCATTACCCACCTAAGCTATGGCATGGCCTAAGTCTTTCCTGATTAACAGGGGATTCCTTGAGGTTATATACGAAGTAATCATACCCGAACGGGGAATCGCCAAAGGGAGGGCTAATTATGCAAACCGTATGGAAAGGTGCAGTGAGCTTCGGTCTCGTCAATGTTCCGGTCAAAATGTTCTCGGCAACCCATGACAACGACATTCCGATGAAAATGCTGCATAAAGAATTTAATGTTCCCATTCAATATCACCGGACATGTCCCAAATGTGAAGAGAACGTTAGCTGGAATGAAATTGTGAAAGGGTACGAGTACGAACCGGGGCATTTTGTCACTTTCGAGAAAAAAGAGCTGGAGAAGCTCGCTTCTGAGACTTCACGTGAAATCCGGATCCTGGACTTTGTCGATCTGTCCGAAATTGATCCGATCTACTATCAGAAGACCTACTATCTTGCTCCTGAGGAGAGTGGGGAGCATGCCTATAATCTCTTGGTGGAGGCCCTTCTTGATACGAAGAAGATCGGGATCGCCAATGTCAGTATCCGTTCGAAGAGCAGTCTGGCCGCAATTCGGATCGTTGATGGAGTCCTGTCGATGTCAACCATGTATTACGCCGAGGAGATTCGTCCGAAGGAGCAAATCCCGAATTTGCCGAAGCAGACTAAAGTGGATGAGCGTGAGCTGGAAATGGCCCGAATGCTGATTGACCAGCTTGCAGCTTCTTTTGAACCAGAGAAATACGAAGACGAGTATCGGGAGCGACTGATGGATGCCATTGAGGATAAGGTGGAAGGCAAGGAAGTGAAGTACGCTCCGGAAGAGAAGAAGACCAATGTCATTGATCTGATGGATGCGCTGAAAGCAAGTCTCAAGCAGAGTAAAGATGCGACCGGTGCCAAGCAAGGGGAATCGGGTAAATCCGAGATTAAAGCGGCAAGCAAGCCGGCAGCCAAGCGAACATCCAAACCCAAAGCTAAATCATCTACGCGCAGCTCAACTTCCAAGTCTGCCAAAGCGACATCCGCTTCCAAGACAGCGGCCAAGCCGCGCCGTAGAAAGACGGGATCTTAAGAGATGCGTCCCTTTACCCCCATGTCACCCATTCTTACAGAGGAGCTCCCCACTGGCGAGGAATGGGTCTATCAGCTAAAGTGGGACGGATTCCGAATCCTTGCCTGGGTGCATGAAGGAGAAGTCGAATTGTACTCCAAAAAGATGCTGCTGAGGAACAAAAGCTATCCCGACTTGGTGCAGGCCCTGTCCCGGTATCATGGCACATTTCTGCTTGATGGGGAAGCGGTTATCCTGGACGGAGCTACAGGCAAGCCCAGCTTTCAGCTTATGCAGCAGAGGGACAAGCTATCGGACGCTTCACTTATAAGAAGGGCGGCAGAACGGAACCCCGTGCAGTATATCCTATTTGATCTGCTGCAGCTTGGAGACCAGAACCTGCGCACACTAACCTATGAAGAGAGAAGAGCCCACCTGCAGGAGCTTACAACAGGGTGGGAACCACCCCTATACCTTGCTGATGAATTTGAGGATGGCGAGCTGCTGTGGAATTGGATTGTTCAGCAGGGCTGGGAAGGCCTGGTGTGCAAGAAACGGTCGAGTAAGTACAAGGAAGGCAAGGAGCATCAGGATTGGTTCAAGCGGAAGACCCTTCTTCATTTTGATGTGGAGATCGTTGGTGTGATCTGGAAGGAAGGAAGGGTGTCCAGTCTGGTTATGAGAAAAGATGGACATTATTTCGGCCGAGTCTCCTCCGGCCTTAATGAGCGGGTGAAGCTTAGACTGAGCTCTCTGCATACCGGAGCAGGTCAGGAGGATTATTTCGCTGAACTCCCTGAGGGGATTAGAAATGCGGATGTCCGATGGCTTGATCTTCCGCTGGAAGCCAGAGTAAGCGGCAGAGAGACCACAACACTTGGGCTGCTTCGTCATCCCAAATTGATTGACTTAGGAGGAATTCCATTATGACACGAGAGAATTCAAGTATTCTCGAAGTGGAAGGACACGAGCTGGAGATTTCTCATCCAGATAAGATGCTCTGGCCTGAGCTTGGAATTCACAAAGCGATGTATTTGCAGAAGCTGATTATGCTGGCTCCCTATCTGCTTCCTTACTGCAGGAACCGGTATTTAACCACGATTAGATATCCGAACGGGGTAGGCGGCAAGTTCTTTTACCAGAAAAATGCCCCGCAGCCTCTTCCGGACTTTGTTCATACCGCCCATAGTGGTGGCGTGGACTATATCAATCTGGATTCACTCGCTACCTTATTATGGCTTGGCAATCTGGCTGCGCTTGAATTCCATCCTTCCTTTGAGTATATAGGAGGAGAAGAGCCAGCCGAATGGGTGCTCGATATTGATCCAAGTGAAGAGCTTATGCCAAGGGTCATGGAAGCGGTAGCTCTAATTGGTGAGGCGCTCGATTCCATGGGGATTCAGTCTGTTCCTAAGACCAGCGGGGCGACAGGGGTGCAGATTATTATTCCGGTGAAGAAGGGCTATACCTTTGGCCAGCTGCGCAAGGTTGGACAATTCCTCGCCAAATTTCTAACCGAGAAGTATCCTGATCTGTTCACCATTGAACGGATGATCAAGGAACGACGGAATAAGATTTATATTGATTATGTACAGCACGCTGCAGGCAAAAGTCTATCGGCGCCTTATACGCCAAGAGCCCGGGAGCATGCGACCGTCTCGACACCCTTATTATGGGACGAGGTTCGGAACGGCGTGGATCCGAAGGACTTTAATCTGCTGACCATTGAGGCGCGTCTGAACGAACTCGGTGATCTGATTGCACAGACACCGAAGCAGTCGCTGGACGATGTGCTTGCATTTGTGAAATAAGACGACTAATCGGGTAATAAAGACTAATTATGAAGAGGGAGTGAAGATCATGTCGAAAATCAATGAGTTCATTCATACAACACCGAATCCGGAAGGTGGCTGGGATAATCAGCAGGATGGGGAGAAAATAAGCCATCATAAAACCAAGGCGGAGGCCGAAGAAAGAGGCCGTGAGGAAGCGAAGAAGGAAGAAACAGAACACAAGATTCACAATTTGGATGGCAAAATTTCTGAATCCAACAGCTACGGGAATGATCCGTTTCCGCCTCGGGGCTAAAGCCAAGCAAGAATATTATGAGTAGGAGTGAACATATGGAACAGGCTAATTTCGAAGAAGCCCGCAAGGCGGAAGAACAGTATCACAGTAAGTTGTATAGTGAGAAAGAGATTCTGGAGCCGGGAACTTGGATGTCTGAACCCATTCCGGTAGTTATGGAGCTTCAGGAGCGGCTTCTGCAGCTCAAGAAGGATCTGGTCATTATGGATCTTGGCAGCGGAGCTGGCCGAAATACGATTCCTTTGGCCCTTAGATTAAAGGGATCGGACAGCAAAGTGATAGGGATTGATCTGCTGGATGAGGCGGTGGACAAGCTCCGGGAGAATGCGGCCGAGTATGGTGTGAACGCAATCGTTGAAGCGCAGAAAGGCGATGCGGAGCATACGAATTTCGGTAGTGATGAATATGACTATATCATAGCCTGCGGCTGTCTGGAGCATGTCTCCTCCGAGGAAGCGTTCGTGCAAGTCCTGGAGCGAATGAAGCAGGGGACCCGGCTCGGCGGGATTCACTGTATTGCAATGAATACCAATGTTCAAGAGGTTGAAATGGATTCAGGCAAGGAAGTTAAGACCCTAATTGAACTTAACTTATCATCGACCAGAGCTATAGAAATTCTAGAGCAGGTCTATCAGGATTGGAATGTGCTGGACCAGAAAACAGTTCTTCAATCTATCGAAGAAGAGAAGTATGAAGTGCCTACGGAGTTTCGGGCGCAGTCTCTTACTTTCGCTGTTCAGCGGATCAAGTAGAATATAATCAGCTTACAGGAGATCCATGAAGCCAGTTAATAGCTTGTGGGTCTCCTTTTTGCGTGATCGTGATAGATAGGATTTCGCCCGGATAGACACTTCAGGCCGTTTCAGGTATTATCAGTGCAAAGACAGGGGGCGGTGCCTAATGGAGGCAATGAAGGATAAGTATTCAAGAGCATTTTTTGAACAATTTGTACCGATTGTGAAAGGAGCTTATTCCGCGTTCGACGAACACAATTTCCTGAATCTCATCTATGACGATGCCTGGGAGGGACGGGAGCTTAAGCAAAGAATCCGGCATGTTGCGGTCACCTTGACGCGTACACTTCCTCATAACTACGAGGAGGCTATTGATATTCTTACCGGGATTGCACCGCAGTGCAGGGGATTTGAATATTTATTTTTCCCGGATTTCGTTGAATTGAATGGGCTGGAGCATTATGATACATCCGTCCGGGCCCTGGAGCAATTCACAGTATATTCGAGCGCGGAGTTTGCGGTTCGGCCTTTCATTATTCAGGACCCAGGGCGGATGATGCAGCAAATGAGACAATGGGCCACCCATGAGAATGAGCACGTTCGCAGGCTGGCAACCGAAGGATGCAGACCCCGATTGCCTTGGGGAATCAGCTTGGCTCTGTTCAAGCAGGATCCTCATCCTATTCTGCCGATCCTCAATGCATTGAAAGAAGATTCTTCCGAATATGTCCGCAAAAGTGTAGCGAATAACCTCAATGATATATCCAGGGATCATCCGCGACTTGTCCTTGATATTGCCGAAGAGTGGTATGGGCACAATCCGCTTACAGACTGGATTGTAAGACACGGCCTGCGGTCTATGATCAAGAAAGGAGACCCTGAGGCGCTTGCCCTGTTCGGTCTAGGGGACTGTACGAGCCTGAATGTACAGGCTCTTAATGTGATGGATGAGAGAGTTGCAGTAGGTGATGACCTTCACTTTTCTTTTGAAATTGTGAACCAGTCGGACGAGCCCAGAAAAGTCCGTATTGAGTATGAAATCGGCTATATGAGAAGCAATGGGAAGTTATCCCCCAAGCGTTTCAAGCTTTCCGAGAAGATGTACAACACAGGACTCACCACTACTATGAAAAAGCACTCGTTCAAGCCGATAACCACCCGTAAGTACTACTCAGGAGAGCATCGATTGGCTATTATCGTGAATGGACAAGAGATGGCTTCTGTTCCGTTCGAACTTAACTTTCCTCAGGGGTCTCTTTAACCAAATCCTTAATGACTTTAACGACGAGTCCCGGTTCATCATGAATGATATAATGACCGCTTTTCTTCGCAACAATCAACCGGCTGTCAGTGGATAACTTCAGCATTTCCCTTTGACCTTCCTGCCAAATCTCTTCAATGCGCTGACCGGCTTCTTTGGAGAGACCGGCCTGAGCATTCTCCTTTGGAACGAGTCCCCTAGCGACCACTCTTATTGGAAGGGCGCCCAGGTTGTGACCGCGAACCATGTCTGCCAGCATCGGTACAGATTGTCCTTCTTCTTCAACAGCGTCGAAGTATTTGGGCTGGGCGATCACATTGATGAATGCAGGCCGATCACTCTTCTGGACTAGTCCATCCAAGAGAACGTCCTGCAAAATCCGCATAACGCCAGATTGCTTCAATAGCTTGGATACAAAGGCAGAGGGAGTGGGCTTCTGAAAATGTTCCCGTTCCAGGATTGGAGCTGTCTTAAGATCATCATCTTCAGGTTTTGCGTCGATAAGTACAAGTCCGGCGACCTCATTCCTATAGGTCTGGGCGAACAGTCTGGAGTACATCCCTCCCAGCGAATGACCGACAAGGATATAAGGACCTTGAATACCTTCGTTCTTCAGCGCTGTATGGAGTTCCCGAACGATATTGGGTCCGGTTCTTGGTGTGGTTGCCTTCTCACTCCAGGCAAATCCTCCACGGTCATAGGTGACCACTGTAGCCGTGTCAGCGAGCTCCTTCGGAATGTCCTTCCAGGATAGGCTGGTCTCTCCTGACGCAGCTTCAAGAAGAATGGTTGGAGAGCCGCTGCCGATTTTGTTGATATGAAGCTTGTATCCTCCCGCATCTACCAACTTACCTGGTGGAGGATAATCCGACTCCGCTTGTCTTGAAGCATACCATTCATACCCAAAGCCGGAGCTGATCAGCAGAAGCAGAGCTGAGAACAGAATAAGGAAAGCTCTACCCGGGCGGAATCTTCGGGCAAATTTTCTGTGGATGGAAGGTGCTTCGGCATGACTCAAATGATTCGACATAAATAAGCCATCTCCTTTATAGTACATTGTATTAAAAAGAATATAACACGTTGTATTAAATAAAACAAAAACTTATAATGGACCTATGCCAAAAATCGTAGATCATGATAAGCAAAGACAGCGGGTTGCCGAAGCGGCAATTCGGGTTATTCGTAAGTCTGGATTTGAACAAGCGAGCGTTCGCAATATTGCACAGGAAGCAGGATTGTCTGCAGGGTCCATGAGACACTATTTCTCCACTCAGGCCGAGCTCTTTGCGTTCTGCATGAATATTTTTCGTGAGCGGATTGAGAAGCGTATTGAGCGGATGACCTTTAGAGGACCCATTTTACAGGAATTGAAGCATCTTATCCTGCAGTTCCTGCCCCTCGATGAGGAGAGAACGATGGAAATGGAGGTATGGTTGTCTTTTAACGCAAAAGCATTAATTCACCCCGAGCTTCGGGTTCTAAGCAATGAAATGCATAATGCCTTGTACCGGGCATCCAAATTCGTCATTGAGACTTTAGTAGAACGAAGGCTGGGAAGCCCTGGTCTTGAGCCTGAGATCGAGACGGAGAAGCTGTATGCCCTGATTGACGGACTAGCCATTCACCAGATCATGCAGCCAGGCAGGCTGGATGTGGAACGGATCGAATTCATGATTGATGACCATCTAAATATGCTCTGCAGATCCTTGTGAGTTTCGGGAGAAGAGGATATCATAAGTGTGAAGCGCTTTCATATCAAGGATAGGGAAGGGGGCAGAATTTATGGCTTTTAACAGTATCATTCTGCGATTGGAACTCAACCACACGCTTGTAACTTTCGGTCAGGTAGCCTCAGCGGTAAGTGATGCAGGTGGAGACATTGTATCCATCGATGTAATCAGACCGGGTTCTGACAACTCAGTTCGGGATATTACGGTTCAGGTGGCGGATGAACGGGAGAAGCTGGTCGTGGATTCGCTTCGGGCAATGCCGGGCATCCACATCATCAACGTGTCTGACCGTACATTTCTGGCCCATCTTGGCGGGAAAATCTCGATTCAGCCCAGTATGCCCATTCGTAACCGGGACGATCTCTCCCGGGTCTATACACCGGGCGTAGCCCGTGTCTCTATGGCCATACATGAGAATATAGATAAGGCCTATTCGCTTACGATCAAAAGAAATACTGTAGCTGTAGTGACAGACGGTACCGCAGTCCTTGGACTTGGAGACATTGGCCCTCACGCGGCAGCTCCGGTAATGGAAGGCAAGGCTATGCTGTTCAAGCAGCTTGCGGAGGTGGATGCCTTCCCGATCTGTCTGGATACGAAGGATACGGAAGAAATTATACGGACGATTAAGGCGATCAGCCCGATCTTTGGAGGCATTAATCTGGAAGATATCAGTTCTCCCCGCTGCTTCGAGATTGAAGATCGGCTGGCTGGAGAACTGGATATTCCGATTTTTCACGATGATCAGCATGGGACAGCTATCGTGGTTGTCGCTGGCCTCATTAACGCGCTTAAGGTGACCGGCAAATCAATGGAGAATATCCGGGTCGTGGTTAATGGCATTGGAGCAGCCGGGGTATCGATCTGCAAAATGCTGTTGGCCTCAGGAGTTCAGCATCTCACTCCTGTCGATAGGGAGGGGGCTATTATCCGCGGCGGCACTTATACCCACCCGATGTGGCAGTGGCTGGCGTCGCAGCCGCAATTAGAGGACAAGCCAGGGAGTCTTCATGAAGTAATTGCTGGAGCCGACGTATTCATCGGCGTATCCAGGGGCAATGTCCTTGGAGCCGAAGACGTCCAGCTTATGGCACCAGACCGGATTGTCTTCGCCATGGCGAATCCCGAGCCGGAGATTGACCCGGAGGTGGCGCTTCCGCTCGTGAATGTATTTGCTACCGGGCGAAGTGATTACCCGAATCAGATTAACAATGTACTCGTCTTCCCGGGACTGTTCCGCGGCGTTCTGGACTGCCGGGCTAAAGTCATTAATGAACAGATCAAGCTTGCGGCAGCTCATGCGATTGCAGCTGTAGTCTCCTCTTCCGAGCTCAATGAGCAGTATATTATACCCAGTATATTCAATGAGAAGGTTGTCAAAAACGTCCGCCGGGCTGTCATCGAGGCGGCCATGCGCACAGGTGTGGCGAGAAGAATACCGCCCGACATGAGATCCCTTGATTAAAATATGGTCAGAATTCAGCGCTTTCCAGTCATCAATTAACTGAATGAATTTGTCGAACCCGCTCTGAGGAGAGCGGGTTTCTTTGTGTACGACGGACTAACTTATAGCAAGGTAACTTTCTGGATCAGGAGAGAGAGAAATATTTTTCATAAAATATGTTAGTAACATATTGATAATATCAAAAGTTCGTGTTATTATTTTGTTATTAACAAATTGTTACTAAGATTAATGAGAAAGTGAGGTAGTTATCATGTTTGGATTCAAATTTGTGAAGTTTCAACCTAGTGAATATGTGATGAAGGTTCAGGGTGGCAAAATTGTCCGGGAAGGTGTCGGGCTGTCATTTTACTATTATGCTCCCACTACCTCGGTCGTTGTTGTTCCTGTATCCTCGATTGATGTGCCCTTTATGTTTGAAGAGATAACCAATGACTATCAGACTGTAACGGTTCAAGGCCAGCTGACTTACCGGATCATGGACTATAAAAAAATCACGCAGATTCTTAATTACACCTATAATCTGCGCAAGAATAATTACATTTCGGACGATCCGGCCAAGCTGGCCCAGCGGGTGATCAATATTGCCAAAGTGCAGACCAAGAAACACCTGGAGCATATGCCTCTTAAGGAAGCCATCCAAGCAAGTGAGCGACTGGCTCAGAACGTAACACGGGAGATTCGAACACACGAAGAAATTGAGAAGCTGGGTATCGAGCTGATGGGGCTGTCGATCCTCGCCATCCTGCCGAACCGGGAGACGATTCGAGCGCTCGAAGCTCATGCCCGGGAAGAAATACTGCGGAGTGCGGATGAAGCTTTGTATGAACGCAGAAATGCTTCGATCGAGCAGGAACGCAGGGTCAAAGAGAATGAGCTGAATACAGAAATTGCGGTCGAGACGAAGAAGAGACAGATTCGGGAGACTCAGCTGGACGCCGAGCGGTCGATGAAGCAGAAGCAGAACGAAATGAAAGAAGAACAGCTGAAATTTGATACTGAGCTCGAAGAGAAGAAGCAGGAATTGATCGGCCTTACCGTAGCGAACAAGAAAGCTGAAGCGGATGCCAAAGCTTATGAGCTTGCTGTGGTAATGAAGTCGCTTCAAGACGTAGAGCCAAATGTACTTCAGTCGCTTACAAACATGGATATGAAGCCGGATAAGCTGATTGCGATAGCTTTTCAGGAGCTTGCTGAGAATGCCGGTAAAATTGGTCAGCTAAATATTACTCCCGACCTTCTTCAAGGTCTGATGACGGAACCCGGTACCGTTAACCAGGGAGGCAGAGGAGCGGGGACAAGGTGAACAGCCCATTAACGGAACGAAAGATTATTCTAATCAAGCGGAGAACCCGGCTGGAGGAATTGGTCGTCCGCTACAATACCGTTCAGCAGGCAGAATTCTATATCGAGAGATTAGGTGCTGATTTTGGTGAATATGTACAGGAGGATAAAGTCTACCGGGAAGCCCTTAATACAGCGGTTAGCGAACTGACTGCAATCGGCAGGGTCCAGACACTCGAACGGGAGCATGTGCCAAATTTTATTTTCGGCCAGGAGGACATTATCGTAGTGCTGGGTCAGGACGGATTGGTCGCCAATACGCTGAAGTATGCGGCCGGTCAGCCCTTGATCGGTGTGAACCCTGACCCTGGAAGATGGGACGGGGTGCTGCTTCCTTTTACCGTAAAAGATATTAGACTCATTGTTCAGGATGTGATTCACCACCGCAGACAGATTCAGGAAGTGACGCTCGCCAAGGCGCAGTTAAATGATGGGCAATGTCTCTATGGTGTGAACGATCTGTTCGTGGGACGCAGGACACATGTCTCTGCACGTTATCAGCTCAAGATGGGTCAAATGATGGAACAGCAGTCTTCAAGCGGGGTCATTATCTCTACTGGACTTGGTTCGACGGGCTGGTTCAAGAGCGTACTCGCCGGAGCGGCCGGGATTGTAGGGAGTGTCCTTCAGCAGCCGCTTACGCTCTCCCCGGGGGATATTCATAATGCTAACCCCAAATCTACTGAGACTGACAGGCAGGGGGGAAATGGTCCGCAATCACGAGCCATGTGGAATTCTTCTAATCTTTATTTTACAGTAAGAGAACCATTTCCAAGCAGAACTACTACAACCGAGCTAGTCTTTGGTAGAATTGAGCGGCATGAACCTCTGAGAATCATATCTCAGATGCCTGAGGACGGAGTAATCTTCAGTGACGGAATTGAAAGTGACTATTTGGAGTTCAACTCTGGCATTGAAGCGATGATCGGGATTGCGGAGGAGAAAGGGCATTTAGTTGTATAGTTGGTTCACTAGTCTGAGTTGTGACTATGTTGATGACAATATAAGAGGGAACTGCCGTTGTGCAGTTCCCTCTTATTCATGTATTAAGTGAAAGGTGTTTATCTCTCAAAGGTTATTAATGTCTATCTGTAGTAGTGCGTGTTACATGATCATCGCGATCGCGTCGTTTCAGCCCCGCCAATCCGGCTAGACCAAGCAGTCCAAGCAAGCCCCAGTTACCGTGATCGTCATCATTATTGGTCGATTGAGTTTGGGTAGTATTTGCGCTAGTATCAGAAGTTGTACTTGTATCCGATGTTTCAGCAAAGGCAGAAGTTGCCCCCAGACTCGATACGATTAGTACGGTCATGAACATTGTTTTTACTTTAAACATGATGATCAGCTCCTTGATGTTAGTATGATGTCTGTTTAGTATCTAACCTATATCATTTCATCTGAATCAAATAGGATGGTAATTTATTTATATTAAATAGAGATAGGCCAGGTAATTAGAATAGCCTACAAGGAGGACTAATGGAGCCCAAAATGCTTAATTATTCAATAGTTGATGTGTTCTCGGAAGGGAAATATACTGGAAATCCACTCGCAGTTTTCAGAAATGCGGGTAATCTATCTGATGCCGAAATGCAGCAAATAGCAAAGGAAATTAACTATTCCGAAACAACATTTATTGTGTCTGAGTCAATAACGAACAACTACTATGACGTGCGTATTTTTACACCTAAGGAAGAGATTCCTTTTGCTGGTCATCCGGCTTTAGGAACGGCTTATGTTATACAGAGTGAGATTCTGACGGAATCTGTGGAGAAAGTTATCTTGAATTTTAAAGGCGGCCAGATTCCCGTTACCTTCAACCCTCAAGAAGGGGTGCTGTGGATGACCCACAATGAACCCATTTTTGGCCGGATTCTGGATGCCCATCATGTTCTGGATGTACTTAATGTAGCCAAAGAAGACATAGATTCCAGATTTCCTATTCAAGAGGTTTCAACGGGGCTGCCTGATATCATTGTTCCTCTGAAATCGCTGGAAGCTGTCAGGAAAGTGAAACTGAATAGTGCGAAATATTTCGATTTAATTAATCAGACTGAGGCAAAAGCCATTATGGTCTTTGCTCCAGAAACGTATCATTCTGTAAATGACCTGAACGTGCGGGATTTTGCAGAATATTACGGTATTCCCGAAGATCCGGCTACAGGGAGTTCGAATGGTTGTTTAGCTGCTTACCTAGTCAAATACCGTTATTTTGACAACAATAAAATTAACATTCGTGTAGAACAAGGATACGAAATGGAGAGACCTTCTTTATTGTTCTTAAGAGCGAGTGATGATCATGGAATCATCAACGTTTGTGTAGGTGGAAGGGTCGTGAAAGTGGCGCAGGGTGAGTGGTTTGTTTAAGAAAATTGCCGGCCAAATCAGCTAAATAACTTTTCAGGAACTTCTAGCGTTTTAACATTGTATATAGTTCAGGAAATGAGGATTTAAAATGCCTCAGAGGTATTTGCTATTGAAGTGAACTGACTATCCGAGAAGTAAGCTGAATTTAACTGATGGATGTGGTCTTTCCCGCTAATTTGCTGAACCTAAAGCAACAATAAACCGCTATCCGCGGGTTGTGTTAAGGAGTGATTCATAAGTGAAGAAATGGATTTCATTAGTTATTCTCATCTTAACTATTTTCGCTTCACCGTCTGCATATGCTGCAGACCAGACAATCAGGATTGACACTGTTCCTGTCGTGTCTGAAGTGAGGCCCGAAGTGAGGGACAATCGAATCATGGTGCCTTTGCGTGTTATTGGTGAGAGTCTGGGAGCGGAGGTCGAATATTCGAAGTCTCAAGTGACTTTAACTGCAGATGGTATGAGAGTGACTTTGCAGCCGAACAGCGGTACGGCTGTGAAGAATGGGGCAACCGTGAAGCTGGATGTTAAGACGTATGTCAAAAATAATCGCATTTACGTTCCGCTTCGTTTTATTGCGGAGACCTTTGGCTGCAAGGTCAATTACAGCAAGTCCGGTGTAACTGTTGATACCGATCCATTGATTATAGATGGCCGGCAAGTGAAGGTGTTGCAGGAAGAGTATCACATGGCTATGGGAGGCGTCATACAGCATATCCAGGGGAATGCCTATAACAGGGGGATTTACAACATGTTTGTAAATAACCTTGGAGCCAAGGTCGATGCCCCTGCGAATTACTCGTGGAGTCTTAAACTGGATGTACCAGGGTTGTATTATAAAACTGCACAGTATGACTTTTTAGATAACAAAGGGAATAGCTTGAAACAGTTCGATATCTATACTTTACTTCCTGCCTCATTTCGAGGTGAAGATGATACTGTAATGCAATACCCGAAAGTTTTGGTGTATGACGGCTCTGAACACCAATGGTATTTATTTAACGAGCATGCATTGGATTCCATTGATCGCCTGATGAGCTCGGCATTATATAACGGGTTTGTGAAGGTAATTAGTAATACGGCAGCTTAAAATGATAAAGGGCACGCAAAGAGTGCTTTGATATTACATCAAAAAAGGGCACCCGCCGGGGAGCCCTTTTTGTTTAGAGAACTAATCGTTACAGACAATGCGGAGAACTATATATAAGTCTAGGAGCTCCCATCAGAAATATTCTTTTGCAGACTGATTATTTCGGTTAAAGATGGTTAATCGACGTAAGCATGGAAGTCATGAAGAGAGAGTTGTACATTTTCGGTCACCCAATCCATGCCGTTTATTAGGCAATCTTCTAGGTGAATTGCCCCGATTAACCAAATAAATACCAAGACACACCAACACGCATCCAGCCACCGCTTCCCAGGCAATATTCTCTCCCAAGAGCACCCAGCTGCTGAGTACACCGAATATAGGCGCGAGAAATAGAAAAGAGCTTGTTCGGCCGGGCTCTCCTTGATCCAGCAGGTAGAACCAGATGGAAAATTGTACGATGGAGCACATAATAGCAAGCCACAATGCAACTACTACAGAAGTTGCGTTTATATACAAATAGGCATGCTCCGTCAGAAGGCTTAGCAGAAGAAGGATAATTCCTCCGAACAGCATCTGATAAGCGGCAAGAACCGTCATATGGAATTGACCGCCCCAATGTTTGATTAGCAGTGTAGCCACCGCGAAGCAAAGGGCTCCGAGAAGTCCAATCCATGTGCCTGGCTGAAGACCGATATGAAATCCAAAGCTGAAGGCTATTCCGGCGAATCCGAGCAGAACACCCAGCCATTGGAGCGGGCGATATCGCGTGCCTGAAAAAAGCGTTCCAAACAGAACCACGATCAGCGGGCTTGAACTCGTAATGATTGCCGACTCGCCCGATGTAATCCAGTGCATGCTGTAATAGGCGCAACCCATGACTCCAACGGACTGAAACAAGCCAATGACAGCTGCCTTCAACCAACCTGAGAGGTTCTGCGGTTGAGGCAGCCTCCTCATTAGGGTCCAGCCAGCTAGAATCCCTCCGGCCAAGACAAATCTAATTCCCATGAGCAAGAATGGAGCGATATAAGCCATTCCGATTTTCCCTGCAGGAAACGCCACGCCCATCAAAAAAGTTGTAAATAGGATCAGTGCGTAATATTTCTGATTGCTCATTCCAATTCCCTCCTTCTGAATGGTAGTACAGCCATTGTAATTTCTGATTGGTTTCATGTAAAATGATTATAATTGAATCAAGACATCACTTAGGATGATATCAGAAGGGGAGGAGCAGATGGAAAGTACCGATCTTCGTGTGTTTTTAGCTGTTGCCCGGGAGGGCTCAATCACCAAGGCCGCTGCCCGGCTGGGCTATGTGCAGTCGAATGTGACGGCCAGAATCCAGCAGCTCGAGGCTGAATTGCAGACTGTACTTTTTCACCGTCACAACCGGGGGATGAAGACGACTTCGAGTGGAGAGAATCTGCTAAAGTATGCGGAACGAGTCGTCTCGTTGCTGGAAGAAGCTTCCCGGGCAATGACTGTGTCTTCAGAACCGAGTGGTCCACTGAGGCTCGGTTCGCTGCAGACGACCGCGGCAGTTCGGCTGCCGGGACTCTTGGCAGATTACCACAAGAAGTTCCCTGATGTCGCTCTGTCTCTGACCACGGGTTTGTCCCAGGAACTTATTGAGAAGGTACTTCACTACGAGCTGGACGGAGCCTTCGTAGCCCTGCATGACCAAACCTCTGACGTTCATGCGATACCTGTCTTTGAGGAAGAACGGCTAATCGTCTCAGAACACGGCATTCAGACCTTGGATGAGGCTTTGACCAAGCCGATCTTGGTGTTCAGCTCGGGCTGCTCTTATCGTGAACTGTTGGAGGAATGGCTGCGATCGCGTGGAATCTTCGCGTTTAATGTAATGGAGTTTGGCACTCTGGAGGCTATTATTGGTGGGGTCACTGCAGGGCTGGGCATTTCTCTTCTGCCTAAGTCGGTCATCAGCCGCACGGCAGAAGCCAGTCTCGTCCGTATGCACCCGATTCCCGAGAAGTACAGCCACTCGTCAACATTTTTTGTTACCCGAAGAGATAGCTTCATCCCTAGCTCGCTGCAGGAGCTAATAGGCATGCTGACGAAAGACCGGCAGAGAATTGTAGTCTAATCGTCTGTCTGAAATCTACCATGATGCAAAACAGCGGCAGTCCCCGTGGACTAATATTTCAGTCCGGGGGCTGCCGCTGCTTATTTGAGTTGTCCTATTTAATGTCTCTAACCTTACTACTACATTGCTTCCTTCGTCTGAACCAGGTTGTTCATTGCTGTCTCGTTATGCTTGATTCGTTCAAGCACAATGCTGTTCTGATTGACTAAGGATTCAATGGTAGCCGATAGCTCTTCCAGCGTCGCGGAAGTCTGTTGGCTAACCGAAGCCAGATGCTCCGAGGATTCCTCGATCGATCGGGAGGAGGACTGTATGGTCGTAATGGATTTGTCATAATGAGCTGTTCGCTCATTAATCTCTTTGACTGAATTGTTAATCTCAGCAAACACATCCCGGGTCTCCAGCGTCATTGCCAGGCAATCCTTCATCTGATCGGAGATCGTATTCATATTAACTTGGGTCTGACCGGACTGGTCAATAACAGCCAGCAGGTTGCTGGAGATCTCATCCGCAGCACGTGCAGATGAATCGGCCAGCTTGCGGATTTCGGATGCTACGACAGCAAATCCTTGACCGCTCTCACCAGCTCTGGCTGCTTCAATACTTGCATTCAATGACAAAAGATTAGTCTGTGAAGCAATGTCCTGCAGGGTAACAATCAGCTCGGATGAGCCTTTGATCTGGGCAGCGAGGTCATTCACCTGATCGCTTACCGCTTGAATTTGACCGCTGAAATCCTTAATCATAAGGTACATCTCATCTACCGTCGCATCTCCCCGCTCGGAAGAGTCTGCCGCATCCTGAATTCCCGCACGGAGCTGACCTAACGATTGGAACATACCTTCAAGCTGGGAGTTACTGCTCTTCACCGATTCCGAAATCGTTACCAGAACTTCAGATTCGGAGACGACCCCTTTCGTAATTTCATGAAAGGCGTTACTCATTTCACCAAAGGAAATTGCGTTCTCACTGCTTCCCTGGGAGATCAGCTCCATATTCTCAGAGATTGTTCTGACATTCTCCCGAAGCGACTTCTCATGTTCGCCTAGCTGGTTCATCAACGTTTCTGTTCTCATCTGAGTCTCAGCCAGATTTGTAATCATCCGGTTTGCAACCTTCTGGAAAGCAACCAAGATCACGACCACAATTAAATAATAGAACCAGAGTCCAATCATGCTATCTTTGTTAAGTCCAATTGTAACGCCATTCTTGTACATGTTTAACCATAGAATAAATGCTCCGGCGATTGAGCCTGTAATCAGTACCTTGTTGTCCATATAAATTAGCGCTACGGCTAATATGAAGAATCCCTGGAACAGATTCGAGATGCTGGGCATATAAATTGTGGATACTGTGAAAATTGCCATAATACCGCCAATGGCTACATAAGGTATGGCATGTTCCCATTTTCTGCCGAAATGCAGGATACCAATGACCGCCAGTACAACGAGATCCAGAATTGACATTAGAATCTTGATATTCATACTCTGGTGAACGGTAAAATACGTAACTTCTGCAAGTACCACAGTCACGGCCAGCGCTTTAAAGATCAGATCGTTCTTCTTGCGTACATCCTCCTTTCTTATTGTTGATAAGCTGGAACTCTGCTGCTCTCCTGACATTCTCTCAATTCCCCTATCAAATTAATTTATATGTGTCCATAATAGCATAGGACTTTAAGGAAATATACGACATTTTTCGTCCCTGACGGAAGGTCAAAAGATCGATATTTCTCTGATGCAAGCCCCTATTTAACTAGTGGGACCATTTCGATTTGTCCCGGTTTCGGTTGACTTTTCTCATTCATCCGGAAGACGAACCAGGCCGCTGGAACGAGTGCGATTACGCCAAGGAGAACGAAGCAGGTCTGAATGTTGAACAATTGCAGCATCAGCATGCCTGCAAACGGACCGAGGGCACCGCCGACATTCGTAAGCAAGGCCACATCCGAGAAGAAACCGGCCTCGTCCTCATGCTTTCTCGATTCCTCAATGGAGAGCGTCTCCTGGGCGATCCCTGTGAAGCTGCCAATTAGGTCACGTACAATTTGAAGACCCAGCAGCACCGCGTAAGTATGGGAAAGACCGTATAAGCTGACCGTACACATCAGCAGGGCATACCCGGTGAGCAGCGTGTTCCGATATCCGAAACGCTTGATCCAGCGGCGGCCAAGTGGAATGCAAATAGCAGATACGACGCCTGAACAGATGGAGAACAGTGCAATCTGCATATTGCTGAAATGCAGCACATTTACATGGTAGATGACCCATAGGGAGCCTGGAAGAGCGCCGCCCAGTGACATGAAGCCAACCATAATCAGGAACGGACTTAATCTTCGGAGCGGTGGTTTCCATTGAAGCTTAATCTTCTTCGATTCTTTTGGCGCCAGACGGGCCATCAGGTTCATTCCAGTGAACGTGCATACCGCTCCGATGATCATGCAGATGAAATAGTTATATGGAAAAATCGTATCATACCGGTCCAGCAGCGTACTGGCACTGTAGGAGCATACGATGGTCACCAGAATGGCGATGATTCGGATGTTACCGAACAAGGTCGACATGTTCGATTCAGCCACATTGTGCTTGATCAGGGAGTGCTGCTGCACGTTCAGAATCATGACCACGATGCAGTTAATCGACCAGAAGACCAGAATCCAGGCAATCGAATGCGGCAGCAGAACGGCAAATGCGATGCACAGGAAAGCCATTTGCCGCAGAATCCCAGCCGAATAATAGACCTTGAAGTTGCAGGGCAGCAGCCGCGTCACGAACACAACCGAGATCGCAGACATCAGCGGCGGGAGCGAAGTGGACAGTGTGATTTCGAGCGGTGAAGCTCCAAGTCTCGCAATTAGAATGGGAAGGAACATAAAAAACAAAATATTTTTCATATTTTGCAGGACGGCATCAATATAAATCCTGGTTTCGGGCTTCAAAATTTCATCTCCTAGAAGTAATTCGCTGTTTAAAAAGCTTTGCATTGGTTTACATCGGAATTTGCTGCCTGGAAATGAATAAAAGCGGCTCTACAATTATTGGAAAATACATAATCTGATGCAATTCGAGCTTGCTTGGTTAAGTAGTGTATACAGCTGAATACTATCTAGGGGGATATACATGATGAAGTTTGGAAAAAATCGCAAATCTTGGGCTATCATTCTAGCTATTCTTTGTTCTTTCTCAGTTTTAACTGCTTGTTCAGGCGGAACCTCAGGAGGACCTGCGGGCACAGCCTCTACGAACGAGACGAATGGCAAATCGGAAGATGGCAAAGTGGTGCTGAACTACTGGACATGGTGGGGCTCTGAGACACGCAGACCGATTGTTGAGAAGTTGGTCGATGATTTCAATAAGTCACAGGATAAAATCATTGTGAAACACAGCTATTATCCTTTTTCTGATATTTTTACGAAGGAGCTTGCTGCAGTAAGTGCCGGTAATCCGCCAGACATCATGATGAACGATATTAATACGGTTCAGCAGCGTGCCAGCAAAAAGCAGGCAATCAACTTATCCAAATACGTCGAGCAAAGTAAAGTGAAGGACCGGTTCTTCCCGGAACTCTGGAACACGGTACTGTATCAGGGAGAACCGTACGCACTGCCTTTCAATACCGATACCCGAATGATGTTCTATAACAAAGATGATTTCAAGGCAGCAGGTCTTGATCCCGAGAAATTCCCTACAACGTGGGAGGAACTGGACAAGGTTGCCGCCAAGCTGGACAAGAAGGATGGAGACAAGTACACCCATATCGGGTACTCGCCGCAGTTCAACTCGGACTGGAATCTGCTTCAGCTTAATTTCGATCAAGGCCGCAATTTCTTCGATGAGAACGGAAAGCCTGTCGTTAATGCCCCTGCCAAGGCAGAAGCTATGCAGTACATTCTGGATAATGCTAAGCGCCTCGGACAAAGCAATATTGATGCCTTCAAAGCTGACTTTGGCAGCAAGCAGGCCAATCCGTTCATTGCAGGAAAAGTCTCAATCTGGACAGACGTAACGAACTTCTACACGCAGATCCGTGACTATGGTCAGAATCTCAACTTTGGTGTCGCACCACTTCCTGAGAACAAACCGGACTCAGGGCATTACAGTGTTGGTGGCGGCTTCGTTATTGAGATTCCTTACGGATCTAAGCATCCAGATGAAGCCTTTGAATTCCTGAAATATATGACCGATGTTCAGGCGCAGACCTATTGGGCGCAGAAGAACTTTGACAATGTAGCCAACAAGGAAGCTTCTAACAATCCAGAGCTGCAAAAGAATCCGGTGTACAAAGCATCCGTTGATAATTTGGCTGTCACCAAGATGACGCCGAACCCGTTATTTGCGCCAGACTATATCAATTTGATTAATCCTCAGCGGGACGCGATTATGCTTGGAGAGAAATCAGTCCAAGATGGCCTTAACCAGGCACAAGCCGATGTGGAAAAGTTAATTTCGAACAATAAATAAGCTAAGCATATAGAAAGAAGGTAGGATCATGGCCCGAACCGCGGCAAGTTCACAGGGCAGCTCTCTCAGACGCAGGGAAGCTTGGCAGGGTTACGTTTTTGCCAGCCCCTGGATTGTTGGATTTCTGCTATTCACGGCGGGTCCTCTGTTGTTCTCCCTGTACGCAAGCTTCACGAATTACGATATTACATCCAGGATGGACTGGATCGGGATGCAGAACTATGACACGATGTTCAATCACGACCCTCTATTCTGGAAGTCACTGAGAAATACCCTTTATTTCGTAGTGATCAGTGTCCCTCTTCAGACAGCAGGGGGGTTACTGCTTGCTGTGATTCTGAACCGGAAAGTGGCAGGCATTCGCTTGTTCCGTACTGTATTCTACTTGCCCTCAATCTTGTCAGGGGTTGGCGTGTATGTACTGTGGATGATGCTTCTCTCGCCGAGTGCGGGGCTTGTCAATCTTATGCTGAGCTGGGTAGGCATCGACGGCCCGGCCTGGTTAACCGATCCGGCTTGGACCAAGAATGCCGTCATCCTGATGAAGATCTGGGGAGCTGGCGGGATGATGCTGCTGTATTTGGCCAGCCTGCAATCCGTTCCCCAGCAGTTGTATGAAGCGGCTGAGCTGGACGGGGCAGGAAAGTTACGCAAGTTCTGGCATGTTACTCTTCCCATGATTACCCCGGTCATCTTTTTCGAGATCGTGACAGGGATGATTGGAGGGTTCCAAATCTTCCAGGAAGGGTACGTAATGGGATATAATAACGACCCGGGAGCGCCAATGAACTCACTTCTATTTTATAATCTGCATATGTTCCTAAAAGCCTTTAAAGTGTTCGATATGGGCTATGCGATGGCCATGGCGTGGTTCCTGTTCCTAATCGTGCTTGTCCTCACCCTGATTAACCTGACTCTGTCCAAATTCTGGGTTCACTATGAAGGGGGGGAACGCTGATGAGTCTCTTGGCTGCACAGGAGCAAGCTCGCCTGAAGAAGCTGAGTACCCCTCAGAGAAAGGTGAGGAGCAAATGGGGAGCGGTTTTATTATACGCTATAATGATCGCCCTAGGCCTGCTTCTGCTGACTCCACTGTTCTGGATGCTCTCTACATCATTGAAGTCTATGCAGGAGATCATGTCGTATCCGCCAACCCTGTTCCCCAAGGTGATACACTTTGAGAATTACCAGCATGCCTGGGAGAAGGGGAACTTCGGGAGATATACCCTGAATACTCTGTTTCTGGCGGGCGTTGGGGTGTTCTCCCATGTGCTCTCGAATACGTTCGTAGCTTATGGATTCGCCAAGATCAGATTTCCTGGCAAAAAACTGCTCTTCTCGGTAATGCTTGGAACGATGATGATTCCAAGCTTTGTAACCTTGATTCCGCAGTATATTCTATTCTCGAAATTAGCATGGATCAATACGTACTACCCGCTGACTGTGCCAGGGTTCTTCGGTAGTGCCTTCCAGATTTTCTTGATTCGTCAATTCTTCATGACCATCCCGAACGAGTTAATTGAGGCCGGGAAGGTGGATGGCGCAAGCCATTATCGAATCTGGTGGCAGCTCATGCTTCCACTGTCCCTGCCGGTCATTGCCACAGTAGCGATCATGACCTTCCAGGGCGCGTGGAATGATTTTACCGGGCCGCTGATCTATATTAATTCAGAATCTCTCTTCAATCTGCAGATAGGACTTCAATCCTTCAAAGGCACGGAGTCAACTCAGTGGCATTATTTGATGGCCGGTTCGGTTATCGTGCTGCTGCCGGTAGTGCTGCTGTTCTTCTTCTTCCAAAGATACTTTATTGAAGGAATGAACATCACGGCTGGAACTAAGGGCTGAGAAGGGAGAATCACAAAGAACACCGGGGGCTTAAAGCCTGCTCGGTGTTCTTTGTGTTGTATGAAAAGTGGTAGTATGCAAGATTATGCAGTTTCGAACGGATAAAGTTACAATACTAAACAAGAGGTGCATTAATTAATGTTGCGAAATTGAACTGGTGCACATGGCCATCATTTAATGTTGTCTGACCTGTTACAAAATGTATGTGTTTTCCATTTCCGACGGGGATTGCGGGTCCGGTTCTAATTTTTTTAAGATTATGAAAGTGATTGAGGAAATCTGTTTTGGTCAAATCAATTTCATGGACATGACTGTTCCCTGAACGAATCGCTTGACCTGTAACCCCTGCGAATCGATGGTTATGTCGATCGGCACCTGCTTCAGCAAGTTTCGTACTGCCCTCGAATTCATGTACGTGTCTCTGTGTTTGTCTGGAAGATAAAGGTTTCTTTAAAGTTGGTTTTTTCTTCGGCATTCGTGATTGGCCTCCTAATAATGTGGTTACCTCAGAACATCCTATTGAGGTTAACCCGCTAATGTTCTGGGCGGTAGACCCAAAAACATTTTCTAGAGCTTAAGAGGAACAGTAATCTCCTGAACTTCAAAATTTTTACTGGTTTCTTAGATTACAATTAGTTAGTATTTAGCTTAAGGTAAATAACTTTTTGTAAGGGGATAACAAATCATGAGCATCTATGATTATTCAGCTAAGGCAATGAATGGTAAGGAAATCTCTTTGGAGCAGTATAAAGGCAAGACTGTGTTGATTGTGAACACGGCAAGTGAATGCGGATTTACATTCCAGTATGAAGACCTGCAGCGTTTGTATGACCGGTATAAGGAGAAAGACTTTGTGATCCTTGGATTCCCGTCGAACCAGTTCGCAGACCAAGAGCCGGGGACAAATGATCAGATTAATACTTTCTGTACGCTGAATTACGGGGTTTCTTTTCCCATGTTCCAGAAAGTGGATGTAAGGGGAGACAACGCTCATCCGCTATTCAACTTCCTGGCCTCCAGCAAGCCGTTTGAGGGATTCAATCATTCACACCCGGTTGCCAAAATTCTGATGGATGTCATCAATGAGAAACACCCTGAATATATGAGCGGGGACTCCATCAAATGGAATTTCACAAAGTTCCTGATTAACAAGGAGGGTGAAGTCGTGAAACGATTTGAAGCCACAACTGATCCACTCGACATGGAACAGGATATTGAGAGTGTCCTTCAAGCTTGATTTCGCTGATGAAATCTAAATAGACCTCATTAATTAGAATAATCTCCATAAGCCTCTTGCGCTGCAAGGGCTTTTTTTACTGTCTATGTATAAGGCATGTCCTTTCCTGGACCGGATGTTATAATATAATTTCAATTTAATTGTTAGGACAACATGAGAAGAAAGGGCAGGAAGGATCGTGCATAAAGAGGAATTCATCAGAGGGGTTAAAGATTGTGTCCCTACTTTACTCGGGTATTTAAGTATTGGTTTTGCCGCAGGAATTATTGAGAAAACGGCCGGACTCAGCATCATGGAGATTGGTCTGCTTAGTATCCTGGTATATGCGGGGTCCGCCCAGTTTATTTTTGCCGGCATGGTGAGCACAGGAGGCTCGTTAGTCGGAATCATCACAACCGTATTCTTCATTAATCTTCGTCACCTGCTCATGAGTGCCGCATTGTCCCCTTACTTCCGGCAGCTCTCTTCGGTGAAGAACGCCATGATTGGCGTACTGCTAACGGATGAGACGTTCGGGGTAGCTTCAAGTGAGGTCGCAAGATCAGGAAGGCTGAACAACAGCTGGATGCAGGGGCTGAATCTAACGGCTTACTTTAACTGGATTGCAGCGAATCTGGCTGGTGCCTATTTGGGGGTGTGGATCACTGATCCCGAGAAATTCGGACTTGATTTTGCACTTCCAGCCATGTTCATTGGCCTGCTGGTTCTGCAAATCATGCACCGGAAGAAGTACGTTCTCGACGTGGTTGTTGGACTTACTGCAATCCTGGTAGGGGTGGTCTGCGGGTTCTTCATTTCCAAAAGTGTCGGTGTGATTGCAGCAACTATTGTGGCCGCTTCAGTAGGGACGGTGATCGAACGATGGAGGTAAGTTGGGATATATTCCTGCTTATCGCAGGGTGCTCGGTGGTCACTATACTTCCAAGAGTTGTGCCGCTTGTTCTTCTAAGCCGAATTGCACTACCTGAACCGCTGCTGAGATGGCTAAGCCATATTCCGATAGCGGTGATGGCCGCCTTGGTGGGACAAGAGCTCATCCAGATGGATGGGGGCTTCCAATTAAGTGATCATCTGGATCTTGCTGCCGGAATCCTCACGTTCGCCGTTGCGCTCAAGACCCGGAATTTGCTATGGACTGTGGTGATGGGGTGCGTATTTGCGATGGTACTGAGGCTCCTTGTAAATGGCTGAATTCCAATTTGCGGAGTAGGCTGATACAACGTTGACAGTATCCTCTACTACACTAGGTTACTTGAATGTCAGTACTTGTTAAGAATAACGCCGCAAAGCATAATTAGAGTTATCACTATTGCGCTAACAGAGGAGGACACATGAAACTTAGAGTATCCGCGGTTCAATACCATTTGCATACGATTCAATCCTTTGAGGAATTTGCCAAGCAGGCTGAACACTATGTTAAGACTGCCGAAGAGTTTGGCACGGAGTTCCTGTTGTTCCCTGAATTCTTCACTACCCAGCTGTTGTCGATTGGTAATGAGCAGGGAGAGGCCTTGCCTATTCAAGATCTCCCCAGCTTCACGGAGGCTTACCGTAATCTGTTCTCCAAGCTTGCAGCCCAAGCGAACATGCACATTATTGCCGGAACCCATGTAACAGAGCGGAATGGCAAATTATATAATACGGCCCACTTGTTCTACCCTGATGGGCAAATTGCGGAGCAGCCCAAGCTTCATATCACACCTACTGAGGTTCACGAATGGAACATGGCTGCAGGGGATGGGGTGCAGGTATTCGAGACCGAGAAGGGTACTATTGCGATGTTAACCTGTTACGATATAGAATTCCCTGAAATCGTACGTATGGTGAAGGCAAAAGGTGCGGATGTCATCTTCTGCCCGTCCTGCACGGACGATCGGCATGGCTTTCATAGAGTTCGTTACACGAGTCATGCCAGAGCCATTGAGAATCAGGTATATGTGGTCACTACAGGTACAGTCGGATCTCTACCTACCGTTGATTTCATGAGAGGGAATTTCGGACAGGCCGCGATCATTACACCTAATGACGTGCCTTTTCCGCCTCAAGGTATTCTTGTTCAAGGTGAAATTAACGACGATATGATCGTTACTGCGGACCTGGACCTGCAGCTTCTGTATGAGGTTCGCGAACGAGGCTCCGTAACAACCTGGCGTGACCGGCGTACGGATTTGTATCCAGATTGGGAGTAACCTTGCCTCAGCTGTTATAGGAAGGAGGACGATGGATTGTACCTGAAAGAGTTTTTTGTATATGACCAAGGCCGTCCGGTAAAAGCTGTTATTCGCACCTACAAAGAAGAGGACTTTACGAACCTTATTCAGGTTCAGCAGGAGTGCTTTCCACCTCCCTTCCCATCAGAACTCTGGTGGAATGAGGAGCAGCTGCGGAACCATATTACTTTGTTCCCTGAAGGGGCTTTATGTGTGGAGCTGAATGGGGAATTGGCCGGCTCCATGACCGGTCTGATTGTTGACTTCGAAACCCGACATCCCCAGCATACCTGGGAAGACATTACCGATCAGGGTTACATCCGTAATCATAACCCGAAAGGGAACACACTTTATGTCGTGGACATTAGTGTCAGACCCCGGTATCGCAAGCTGAGCCTCGGACAATGGCTCATGTTCTCGATGTATGAGACGGTAGTTCATCTTGGGCTCGAACGGCTGCTTGGCGGTGGACGAATGCCGGGTTTTCATTTGAAGAAGGATGAGTTGACCGCAGAGCAATATGCGGAGGCGGTTATAACAGGAGAGCTTCAAGATCCGGTTATTTCCTTCCTGTTAAGATGCGGCCGTACTCCGGTCCAGGTGGTTCCCGATTATCTGGAAGATGAGCAGTCGCTGAATTATGGATTACTTATGGAGTGGAAGAATCCGTTCCTGATATCAATGAATGGGAAGGAGAATGAAGCATGAGCAAGCTGACATATGAACGCATTACAAGTATTGCAAGTCCGTTGTTTCCCCAAATGCATCAGCTGATGCAGGAGGTATTCCCGGACGAAGAGGTACTGGAATTTGATCTTTGGAAAGAGCCCTTGGAGGACCCGGGAATTCGGGTATTCGTCGCCATTTATAATGGGGAAGTCGTCGGAACTACAGAATATCGTTATTACAAAGACTTTAACGTGGCCATGACGGACTTTACAATTGTAGGCAAGCCCGGCCTTGGAATCGGTAGGTTCTTGTGGAAGAAGAGACAGGAAGACCTAGAACGGTTAAGCCGGGAGAACGGCAAAGAACTGTTTGGCATGTTCGCAGAGATCTACGATCCCTACCGGGTGAAGGAGCATACTTTTGGCGGCGTGAAGACCATGGATCCGTATGTCCGCCGGGAAGTGCTGTCGCATCTGGGATACAAAAAGCTGGATCTCGCTTATGTGCATCCTTCATGGAACAATGATGGGGAGGCAGTCGAAGGCCTGGATCTTGGATTCATGCCGTCGGACGACAATCTGGAGGGAATTCCATCCTCACTCGTTGTTGACTTCCTGATCCGATATTATACGGTACTCCCGAATAAGCCACAGGCTTGGGTTGACATGATCAACGGGTTAAAAGATAAAGATACGGTTAGCCTACTCCCCTTGTGATAAAGCTAACCTGAACCATAAAGAAGGCTCCTGTACATGACAGGAGCCTCTTATTGTTTCACTGGATCACCAACAAGCTTTCTGTACAAGCTCGTTAATTGCTGTAGTTCCTCATCGGACAGCATATCGAAAAAGCTGGAAAACTGGGTGTTACCATGCTGGCGTGCCTCTGCGACGATAGTTCGCCCTGCTTCGGTAATTTCAAGCTGGACGGATCTGCGATCCTCTTCGCCCCTAGTTCGATGGATAAGTCCCGCTTTCACCAGTGTGTCCGCAAGACCGGTCACTCCTCCGGTTGTTATCTTCAGGCTTGCGGCTAGTCTGGACGGATTCTGAGGACCTTCCTCATTGAGCAGGTTCAGAATGAGTTCATGATTTCTTGATAATCCATTCGTATTTCGCTTGTTCCATTCCTTCTGCCACATTTGATAATGGCTTTCGTACAGCCGGGATAAATTCTTCAGAAGCTCTGTCCGGTCCACTTCCATCCCCCTCTGTAGTGATATCTGTTACATAATATCACTAAGATATTTAGGACTCAAGGATAGAAGAGGCGAAATGAACAATGAAGTGAATATTAGTGTTCCTTGTTTACTCTAAGTAATCAATTGGTGGAAATCCCCCAATTGAGGACGATTTATAACTTCTCAGCATTTTACTAAAGATTAATGGCTTTCCACTTGTCTGTTGATACCCCCAATTTTGCCCTAGTATTTTCTGCAACTGTAGATCTACACCGTTGTCAATATTAAACGCTGTTTTTATTTTATTTTTACTATCTGTTAGTTCACCAATCCAAACGATATTAAATTTGTTGTCTTTAATTTCAAGATGTACGATTAAATCATAAAGAGGTCCAGTGCCTTTCCACTTATCTGAATACGTCTCTACATCCCCACTCAAACCACGATTTATGATGCGAACTGCAAGTTTTGTTGAATCACTGCTATCAAAAAAAAGATTATAAATGTAGTAGTTCTCAGCAGGTTCTTTAATAGTATTGTGTAAAGTAAGCAATTTCCTCCAATCGTAGAACCGCTCACCTACAAGTTGATCAACTTTCTCACGACTTTCACCTGATTTAATTAAGTCATTAAGCGACTTTGCTTGTATGTTAATAAATTCTTCAGTCAAAATCTCTACGTGTTTCTTCTCTTCAAACCATCTGACTTTAGCATTAAAAGCTTGGGAAATAAATCTTAACGGAACCCAGGTTCTTCCGTTTTTGAGAAGTGGAGGATTACTTAATTCGAGTTTAGTGTTATTTTTATATGCAATGTTTTTGTCAATAGCTAAGACCAATGCATTTGATCCATCGTTTACTTTAATCTCCTTAGTCTGAGGGTTCCAATCCAAAATTAGATTTAGTGCACTTAAAGATCGTAATGGTACAAATACGGAATCCTTAATAACAAGTGATGAATCATTAGGATTGACCTTGTTGACCTCTTGTAGCTGTCCATTCACTGAAATGGATATCTTTCCACTTCCATAGGCAATGGAACTGAAAAACACTGAAAAAATGAGAACCATGAGCATAGATAAAAACTTTACTTTTATCATCCAAGTTAATCTCCTTTTTTCTTTTTATGACGCACTTTACCAAAATTTGTTGTGCTGTTCTTAACTTTATTACTAAAATGTCAATAAATAAGCATCTATTTTCCATATTATGGTATGTAGTGGATGAAACATTAAATTTATTAAAGGGGTGGAATTGATAATTCGGGATTTAAAACAATGAGGAGGAGCATAACGTGAAGAAAATCACTATTCTAGGATTGGTTTTGATTTTACTCTCATTTTCACTTGTGGGTTGTGGAAGTAATGCAGATCAAGCCGTAAAAGTACCATCTTCAGTACAGACTCAAAAACAAGAGGAAAATCAAAAATTAAAGGAAAGTTCAATTTCAACGGTTCATGTAGATAAAGATAGTGAGAAGCCTAATTATTTCACTTCTAGAGCAGAGGCTAAAATAACCTCCACGAAGAATCATCTAACATGGAACATGGATACTATAACTCTTACCGCCAAGAAATCATCAACAACAATTACTTCTATAAAAGTAAACACTGGAGCGAGCCAATACGACTTAAGTATACCTAGAGAAATAAAGATTCAACCCACTGACCTCACCTCGATCGCCTTATCGCCAAGCGAGAAATTTATAGCCATAAACGTATTTATTCAGAACGTCGGAAACCTATTAATGGTCGTCAATCTAGATAACGGTAAAAGCATTACATTAAATAATTTAACTCATGTTTCTTACGAAACTATTCATGCTTATAACTGGTCTCCAATAGATGATCAACTTGCCTTTTCATATGGGGATACAAGTTACAGTAAATTAGCTATATATGACTTCAATAATCAAGAATTGAAAAACCTACCCGAAATAAAACACCTGGTCTCCACTATGTATATCATGTGGAATAAGGACGGCACAGATTTTGACTTTATCAGTGAGTCGCCCCCCGATGAGTTCAAGCTATATAGGTATGAAGGGATTACGAATACCGCAGAAAAAATATCTCCAATTTCTAGACAGGAATTCCCCAAATATAAGAAATTCACTCCAAACTACTTTAGATTTTAATTTTCGAATAGCAATGGGTTTACAAACTCATAAAATAATTTCTCATACCAAAAGGGAACTTTTTCAATCATTAATTGTTTATACTTTTATATAATGAAGAGGTGAATTATGATGAAATCTCTATCAAAAGTTGTGCTGTGTACTGCACTCGGGGCGATGGTTGTTGTTGGTTCCGTATATGCAGAATCCAAATTAAATTTGCTTATCAATGGCCAAGGTGTTGTGACGAGCAGTCTAGATCTTCAAGTTAAGGATGGCAAAGTACTTGTTCCGATCGATCGTCTTGCTGAAGCATTTAAAGGCAAAGCGATCTACGATGCTGATAAGAATGAAGTTCAAGTGACGTTGCCGGAATCCGCTCAACAAGCGATTCAGATTGAACGGTTGGAAGGAGCGATGGTTCCCTCAACAGCAAAAGAAGCCTTAAAGGTTTGGGTCAAAGGTATTCAGACACGCAATGGAGCGTTACAATTCGCTGTATTCTCACCTGAACTACGCACCAAAACCAAGAAGGAATTCGAAGATCATTACTGGACAACTGGTGGCTCCAGCCCACACCTATCTGCGATAGAAAGTCTAAAAACAAAGTCACTGAATAAAACGACAATAGAGTTCTCATTCATTTATAGCCTTATCGCTTCTAATTGGAAAGGCAAGGGTTTTGCGGTTGTCACCGTTGAGAAAATTACATCTAAAGGCTATGAAGGCTGGTTTATTAAGAATATTAAAATGAAAGACCCGAGCGATACAGGTACCACGATCGGTGTCGAACCGTTAAAAAATAAATGATCCCACTAAATGATATAACGGACTAAAATCTCTCAGAGCCTTGACAGGGGACAGCCCCCCCCCCCCCGGGTGTGAGATAGGGATCGAGTTCTGAGCGAAAGGGATCGGTAATTTCCGCGAGTTACCTTTTTAGTAGTTTCTATTAATAATTTTACTGTTATCTTTCCACTGTTATCCAGGCAGCCTAGGCATTGCCGAGGCTGCCTGGATTATTCAAGTTGGCTACGAGGCTATTGCGAGAATCCAACTCGAGGCCGCTGCCGTTCTTTTGTATTCACGGCCACTGACTTGATCGAAGAGATGGGGATGTATAGAATCTGGAACTCATCGCTGTATTTAATACCCTGATCGTCAACCTCCTCAATTACCCCGCTTGTGACACTGGAACCATCAATGAAATGAATCGTGACTTCCTTCCCTACCAGGCTTTTGAACATCATTTGAATACCTCCTTATATCGAAGTGATGACTCTGTCAATAATGCCGTATTCGGCAGCTTCCTCGGCCGACATGAAATAGTCGCGGTCCATGTCCCGCTCCACCTTCTCCAGGGGCTGCCCGGTTCTGTCAGCGGTAATCTGAATCACTTTCTGGCGAATTTGAAGAATTCGCTTGGCACTAATCGCAATATCACTGGCCTGACCCTGGGCACCCCCGTGGGGCTGGTGGATCATAATTTCGCTGTTCGGCAGAGCGAACCTTTTGCCCTTGGTTCCGGCAAGCAGCAGCAGCGACCCGAAAGAGGCCGCAAAACCGGTACAGATCGTATGGATATCCGGCTTGATATACTGCATCGTATCATAGATGCCAAATCCAGCTGTAGTAGAACCACCCGGACTGTTAATATACATGAAAATATCTTTGTCCGGATCCTCTGCGGACAGGAACAGCAGCTGGGCCGTAATACTATTGGCAAGCTGATCATCAATGGCTGATCCCACGAATACGATGCGGTCCTTAAGCAGTCTTGAATATATATCGTAAGTCCGCTCACCCCGGCTCGTCTGTTCAACTACATAGGGAACATATTGGCTCATAGTCGTCGTACCTCCATTTTAAGTGAAATTGGTGTTACATCTACTTAACGAATAAGGAATAATGAAGGATACGTGAAGAAGAGATGAAGTTATACGAAGTCGGAATTTTAGCAGGCAGCTCTGTGCTAGAATAAGCAGGAAGGAAAAAGAGGGAGGAGAGGTTCGGATGAGTCATCACACGTATCAAATCCTTATGATTTCGGGAAGCTTGAAGCAGGGATCTATCAATACAGCCGTTCTAAAAGGACTATCCTTGCTGCCCGGTAAGGAGATGAATATGGAGTTCAGGTACTACAATGGTCTGAGCGAACTGCCTCATTTCAATCCTGAACTTGACACAGAGCATGCCTTCGAGGCGGTTGAACATTTCAGGGAACAGCTGCGCACTGCGGATGCTGTGATTATATGTACGCCGGAATATGCGGCCGGGGTTCCGGGGACTTTGAAGAATGCACTGGACTGGATCGTATCTTCCGGTGAATTGATGAACAAGCCGGTTGCCGCCATCAGTGCCTCGCCTTCCATGCAGGGCGGAGCCAAGGCGCTGGATTCACTTGTCCTCACATTAGGCATGATTGAAGCCAGGTTGTTCGACGGAGGGATCGTTCGTATTCCTATGGCAAATAGGAATAAGCTTGGTCCCGATGGGGAAGTTACCGATTCAGAGTTAAGATTAACTCTGCTGGGGACTCTAAACGCGCTGCGTTCTGAATTAGGCAGAGAGTAGGGCTAAGCCCAACTTGGTCGGTCATAAGGCTCAATAAGAAAAGGGATGCCCTGGCCGTTGGTACGGCGCGGGGAACATCCCTTTTTGCTCAACTAACTGCTATTTGTTCGTGCTGTGCTGCTTATTCGGAAGCTGAGAGCCGGGATTTCCTTTGGCCCGGTGTTTGTTCTTCTCGGCCTTCTTCTGAGTGTCGTGCACTTTCTCTACAAATTCATGCAGATCCTCGGTCATGCTGAATTCCTCCTTTAATTAGGGTTCCTTGTTACTATAACCAAAGTAGGAAATTTGATGATGAGGACTACAGTTTGGAAAATAACACCCTGATTAACCGTTAGCCTTTCACTGCCCCGGCGACGACCCCTTTTACAATGTACTTCTGCAAAAGGATAAATACGATTATCGATGGGAGCACAGCCATAACCATCGCTGTCATGGCATACTGCCAATCTGAGGTATACTGCCCAACGAAGGTATAGGCAGCAAGTGTAAGTGTCTTCGTCGCCGGAGAGCCGTTAACCATAAGCAGAGGCAGGAGGAAGTCATTCCAGATCCACATCACATCAATAATGATGATGGTCGTGGTAACTGATTTCAGCAGCGGGAAGATAACTGAGAAGAACAGCCTAAAGCCGGAAGCTCCATCAATCTTAGCGCTTTCGTCAATTTCTCTGGGAATTCCTTTGATGAAGCCATGATAGATAAAGACGGCAAGGGGGGCGCCAAAGCCCCAGTACAGCAGTCCAAGTCCCCAAGTGCTTTCGGAAAGCTTCATATCTTTGGCCAGCTGCAGAACGGTAAGCATGATGGATTGAAAAGGAATCAGCATCGGCATAATACATAGCAGGTAGATTACGGCGCTGTACCTTGTCTTGGTCCGTCCCAGCTTGTATGCAGCAATAGAGGAGACGAGGATGATTCCAGCTAGACCTACAACGGTAATGATCGTATTATTCAGGAATAGTCTTGGATAGTTAATGAAATTCCATACATACGAATAGTTGGCGAACGACAGCTTGTGCGGAAGAGCGATGACGTCGGTCATCACCTCCTGAAAGCTTTTGAACGAGTTAAGGACCGTCAAGATTAATGGAAGAATAAACAGCAGTGACAAGAGAATCATCACAATCTCGAGCAGGATGCGTACGGCTTGATTCCGCTTCATCAGGCTTCAACCTCCCTGCGTTTGAAAATAGTTAACTGCACAATGGTGACAAGCAGTACAGCTACGAATAAAATGAGTGCCTTTGCTGTTCCGTAACCGTACAGGTTGTTCTGGAACGTATCGCGGTAAATATCATAAGCTACGCTGTACGTAGTTCCGCCCGGTCCTCCGCCGGTCAGGGACAGAATCACATCGAACACTTTAATGGAGTTCGTAAGCGCCATAAATACCGAAATGGTAATGGACGGAGCCAGAAGCGGAAGGGTAATGCTGAAGAATCTCCGAAAGGGCCCCGCACCATCCATCACCGCAGCTTCTTTCATATCATCAGGTACAGCCTGAAGCCCGGCAATGTAGATGACCATATAGAATCCGATGGACTGCCAAATGGATACCCCAAGAATGGAGATAAAAGCAAGCCCCGGCTCACCAAGCCAGCTCAGGTGAAAGATTCCAAGGCCTGTGCTGCTCCCCAATGATTCAAAGCCCTGCATGAATATAAACTTCCAAATAAAACCTACAATGACAAGACTCAGAATGTACGGAATGAAGAACGCAGCCCGGAGCCATGTAGTTGAACGAAGCTTCATGTCCAGTACCAGAGCCAGCAGAATCGCCAGCACGTTTACAAGTACGATATACAGCACGGCATACTTGATCGTGAACCAGGCTGAGGAGCTAAAGTTCGCGTCATGTAGGAAAATTTGCTTGAAGTTGTCCAGTCCAATGAACTTCGGATGTTTGGAAATCCCGTTCCATTTCGTGAATGAGTACCTTATGGTCAAGGCAAACGGAATATAGAATGCAATGAACACACAGATCAGTACGGGAAAAGTGAACAATCCAAACTCTAGTTTTTCCACCCATTTTCTTCCTAATCTTCTCATAGAGCACCTCTTTTTTGGTCTGCGCTGTCCATGATCCGGCTTCCATAAATATCCGAATAGGGTCGGCGCTATGTCGTGACCGGTCTGTACAACCGGGTGGATCTCGTTATAATGAATTATAAATTAGCGGGTTCCTCTCACAGAATGGATTTAAGGGAACAGTTAAGGGTAAAAAGGTGAACTGTGGAGAAGACCGGGAGGACACTCTGATGATCATGATTCGTCTCAAAAAATGGGCTGCAGCCCTTGCAGAGAGGGCTACACGCAGACTTGTCAACAAGTTGATTCTACTGTTCTCAACTACGATTGTGCTGATTGTTGGATCGCTGACTCTCATTTCTTATCAGATTATTCAGAAGGAATCAGTCAACAGCAGCATCGCGAGCACGTCTAACAATTTACATCTGGTGAACAAGAATTTGGAGGCTTATTTGACCGGGATGGAAGTGCTGTCACAACCGCAGCTTCGCTATGATGAGATCATGCATGCAATCAAGAATGAACCCAGGGAGTATGCTTCAAGGCAGTATCTGGAGAACTATCTGCGGGACTTGTTCTTCTCACGGAATGATCTTGAGGCGATTTATCTCTATCTGGTTGAAGAGGGAAAGTACTATGCTATCTACCGTGAAGCGTACACAATATCCAATCGATCAGGGACAATTGCACAGCTCGAGCAGCAGACATGGTATAAGCAGACGATGCTCAGCAAGCAGAACCGGGCGTATCAATCGTTCCTGAATCCGGGAGAAGAGACGGGATATGCGATTAACAAGGACAAGATTACAATGGCCTTTCACAAGGTGCTTCGTTCGATTGCAACCCGTGAACCGCAGGCAGTCTTGTCATTCTACTTCAACTCCAAAGCCATGAGTGAGACAATGAAAGATATTCCGTTAAGCAAAGGGGAGCATGTCCTCCTGCTTAGTCCCGATCAGATTCCATTCTATGTGGATGACCGGGCTTTCTATACACGAGCTAGTGAGGCTGGAATGCTAGAAGGAATGAACGGCAGGAGTGATGGACAGTACAACTGGAGTAATGGGGACAACCGGTACCTGGTAGTAGATAATGCAGGAGCGAATCAAGGCTGGTCTCTGGTGAAATCGATTCCGTATCAGGAAATTTACGAGGCTGCGACGAAGACCCGCAATGCAAGCTATTTGATCGGTGCTATCTTTCTATTCATCGCGGTTATTCTAGTCATTCTTACGTCTAATGCCATCACTCTGCCGCTAAAGAAGCTTGCTTACCAGATGCGTCGGTTCAGTGAAGGAACGTTTAATGCTGAGGCAGAAGTCAAAGGCCGAGATGAAATTGCCTATCTGGCAAGGCGGTTCAATCAAATGGTAGAGCGAACCAATGAGCTGATTAATGAGCGGTACAAGATGAAGATTGCTCAGAAAAACGCTATGCTCAAAGCGCTGGAAGCTGAGATTAACCCGCATTTCCTATATAATGCCCTGCAGGCGATCTCCACTAAGGCTCTCAAGCACGGTACGGATGAGGTTGCAGATATGGTTGATGCCCTTGCCATGACTCTCCGGTATTGTATCAGCGGCAAAGAAACGGTACAGGTGTATGAGGAACTGAAGCATATCGAGCGCTATTGGGTGCTCCAAAAGGCACGATTCGGCAGCCGCCTCCGAGTAATAACGGACTGGGATGAAGCTTTAATGGAACTCTATATTCCCAAGCTTTCGCTCCAGACTCTGGTCGAGAACGCAGTGAAACATGGGGTCGAAAGGGTGTCCAGTCCCGTAACAATTAAGATAAAAGCTTATTCTGATAGGGATCAGGCTGTGATTGTAGTAGAAGATGACGGACCCGGCATTCCCAGAGAAAGATTGGAAGAGGTGCAGCGAATGCTTACTGCAGGCTTTGAGGAACGGGAAGGGGAGAGCATTGGTCTTCATAATCTGCAAATGCGCCTCCAGTTTCTGTACGGCGAAGCGGCCGGCCTGTCCATTGAAGCCAGGGACCAGGGAGTTACTATGACAATGTTCCTGCCGAAGGGGGATAGCTCTAATGTATACAGTATTAATCGTTGATGATGAAGAGCCGGTACGCGAAGCTATTCGCATCTTGGGAGAATGGAAGACTCTCGGCGTCAGCCAGATTTATGAAGCGGCAGATGGTAAGGAGGCTCTTGCCATGTTCGAGAAATGTAAGCCGCAGCTGGTCATGGTGGATATGAAAATGCCGGAAATGAACGGGGCTGAATTTCTGCAGGTGGTGGAACAGATCTATCCGCAGCTGCTCACCATCGTCATCAGCGGATACAATGATTTCCAGTTTACCCGCCAAGCGATTCGCTCCAAGGTCGTTGATTATTTACTTAAGCCGGTGAATCGGCAGGATCTGAACCAAGCTCTGCGAAAGGCTATCGGGGTTATCGAGGCCAAACGCATCAGTGAGAATGAACAAATAACCCGGAATATTACACTCAACATGTCTCTTCCGAGACTTAAAGAGAATATTTATTTATCGATTCTGGAGCGTTCCTACAAGGAGCAATCAAGCGAAGGTCTTCTGCCGCTGATTGAAGCAGACGGCTTGAAGAGTTGTTATCTTACTGCCGTAGTCAGAATTATGAATCAGAATGCGGTCTGCAGCAGACGGTTTAATGGGGAAGCAGCCCTGCTTCAATATGCGGTATCCAATGTGCTTGGTGATGTATCCGATTCAAACCTGCAGGCTTTCAGCTTTGCCAACCCGAAGCGGCCAAGAGAAATGGTGGTTGTCTATACCTCAACTAAAGGATACTTGGAAGATAGCTCCTTTAAGGCAGGTCTCCTGGTTAAGAGAGCCTTAACCACGCTCGGCAGATTATTTGATATACAGGTTGTAGCCGGAATAGGATCACCTTACAAAGAATTGTCTGAGCTGGCAGATTCGTATGATGAAGCCAAAGCTGCTCTACAAGCGACCGATCTATTGAGGCTCAGCGGCAGCGTAATCAGCACGGGTACGCTTGAAAGTAGGGGATCCCGAGAATCACTAGGCTTGTCGCTCGGCAGTAGGGTGGCACTCCTGCGCAGTACGCTTGAAGCGGGTAATATGGGACAGGCCCGCAGCCTGCTGGATGACTATTTGAGCACGGTTAAGAGTCTTGGAAAATTTACACTGGGTGAAGCTGACTGGATGCTCCATGATTTTCGTATCCTGCTGAGTGACCTTGCGATTGATTTCGGGGTTCCGGTGAATGCCCATCAGGCATCGGGCTTGTTCCGCATATTGGACACCGCACAGACTGGGCATGATTTCTTGAATTTTGAGCAGTTCCACTCCGTCATGGGAGAACTTCTTAAAATCTATGGGGAGCAGATTCGTCAGAGAGTGGCGGGCAGCCGGTCTTTTCACATTGAAGACGTCAAAGAATATATTGATCGTTATTACTATGAGGACATCAAGATCTCCATGTTCACAGAGAAATATTATTTGAGTAGAGAGTATCTCATGAAGCTGTTCAAGCAGCAGTACGGATTCGGCATCCATGAGTATATGCAGAGCGTTAGAATGGAGAAGGCAGCAGATCTCCTTAACGATCCCCAACTGAAGGTCCAGGAAATCTCCGAGATTCTGGGCTATAAGGACAAGAATTATTTCAGCAAAGCGTTCCGCAATTATTATCATCTATCCCCATCCGAATATCGGGCGCGCAGCGCAAATGCTGACAGAGGTTAAGCAGGTAAGGACACTTTTTTACCCTAAATCATTCACTTATCTACATTTCGATCTCTCACAAGTATCGATACAATAAGCATCATAAGTCAAAGTATAATACGAAGTGGGGGCGTAGATGATGAAAAAAATGATGGCGCTATCAATCAGCCTGATCATGCTCATGGCATTACTTGCAGGCTGTGGCAGCAGCGGAAGTACCGAAGAGAAATCCGGCGGGAATACAGACGCGAAGCAGGGTGCGAGCACAAGTGACACAGACTCTTCAAAGCCGGTTACCATTAACATGTTCACTGCATCACCGGAATACACGCAAGCTTTCAATGCCTACATCGAAGAATACAAAAAAGTTAAGCCGAACGTTACGATTAACCTTGAAATTATGCAAGCTGACTATAACACCGTGCTTAAATCCAAAATTGCGGCAGGCAGCACGCCAGACGTATTCCAGACGACCGCAGGCGGGGATATCGATACCTTTGCTGAGTATAGCGCAGACCTTACGAATGAGCCGCTGGCTGCAGCCATGACGGATGCCGTAAGAGCAGATATGTCTTCCAGTGATGGCAAAGTACTTGGACTGCCGGTGAAAGGCGACTTGTTCGCGCTGATGTATAACAAAAAGCTGTTCGCGGATGCAGGGATTACGACGCCTCCGTTAACTACTGCAGAGCTTAATGAAGCCATCAAAAAGCTTGAGGCCAAGGGCATCACGCCATTCGCAAATGCCTATAAGGAATGGTGGGTATGGAAGCATATCTTTCAGCACTTTGTAGATGCCGCTGCAGAGGAGTCAGGCCAGACAGCCAAAGATCTCGTGAAAGCTCTTATTGAGGGCAAGACAACATTTAAGGATCATCCGGTGCTGTACAATAACTTCTTCAATTTTATTGATACGACAATAGCTCATGGCACATCAAAGCCGCTTGAGCGTGACAGTAATGCTGAGGTTAGTGACTTTGCTTCCGGCAAGGCCGCGATCATGACGGGTAAAGGGGCTTGGGATGAAGAAGCGATTAAGAAGATCGCGCCGGACTTCCAGCTTGGTATTATGGGCTACCCGGTCAGCGATAAGCCGGAGGAGTCCCGGATTATTACGGGCGCAAGTCAGGCGCTCCGGATTAACAAGGATTCGGCAGTGGTGAAGGAATGCGTAGAATTCTTCAACTGGTTGTACACTTCCGACTACGGTAAAAGCTGGTTCTCTACCGTCGCGAAGGTGATTCCACCTATTAAAGATGTTCCTCTTCCGGAAATGGATATGCCTAAGGCAATGAACGACATGCTGAAAACTGCGAAATCAGGTGAGCTCTCTGTGAATTACTCACTAGACACGTTCCATCAGAAGTTTGGTGAGCTCATGCAATCCTATATCGGTAAAACAAAAACAAAAGATCAAGTCATCGAAGAAATTCAACAGGCATGGATTCAACTGGGTTCTTCCCAATAAATTTAACGTAAAAAGTATTTATGTAACAACTCATAGTCTGGAAAAGTGAATGTAAGCCTTATGCGAACAACTTGATGGTATGAATAAGCAATGAGCCCTGCACCCTTTAGGTGACGGGTTCTTTGCTTATGTACCTGGGCTTCGCAATCTTGCTTTTCCATTCAAGAATACATCCCAAAATCAGGATTTGGGGGTATACTGAGTGAAGTGTTCATGAGCCGCAAGGCAAGAGGGAGGCAGGGCCAATGAAAGACGAATTCTGGGAGGCTATTATTACGAATAACGCTTCTTATGATGATCAATTCCTGTATGCGGTTAAGACAACGGGGATTTTTTGCAGACCGTCTTGCAAGTCTAGAGAGCCTAATCGTCAGAATGTTCGCCTATTTAGATCTGCTGAGGAGGCAATTCGTGCGGACTACCGTCCATGTAAGAGATGTAAGCCTGCCGGCAAGCGTCTTCCTAACGAAGACTGGGTAGCTCAAATCACGGACTATATCGATCTCCATTACCATGAGCGGCTTTCACTACAACTCTTGGCAGACCTGTTTCATGGAAGTCCTTATCATCTTCATCGTACGTTTAAGCGAATAACGGACCTGACCCCGGTTGAATATATTCAAAGGCTTAGAGTCAAGAAAGCACAGGAGATGCTGGATAGCACGGATTACACGGTTGGAAATATTGGATTCATGGTGGGGATTCCCAGCTCCCCTTATTTTATTACCCTGTTCAAGAAAATAACCGGATACACTCCTGCCGAATACAGGCAGCGGCATAATAGAATCGACCTTGGAGGAGGGGAACTAGATGGCCGAATTAGCGAAGCCGCAGATTTACTGGACCAGATTCACATATGACAAGTGGAATCTATTTATAGCAGCAACTTCCCAAGGACTATGTTATGTTGGGTCCGATCATAGTCCATACCAAGAGATGGCTGATTGGGTTGCGCGGAGATTTCCGGGAAGCTCGTTAACTCAGGATGAGACCCGGTTGGAATATTATGTGTCAGAGCTGAAGGAATATTTGCAAGGGGACCGTAAGCAGTTCGCCGCACCCGTGGAATATCATGGAACACCCTTTCAAGTTGAGGTATGGAACGCTTTGTGCGAGATTCCTTATGGGGAGACCAGGTCGTATTCAGATATCGCTCTTCACATCCAGCGACCGGCCTCGGTCCGAGCCGTCGGTACGGCCATTGGTGCAAATCCAGTGTTGATCACTGTCCCTTGTCATCGGGTGATTGGCAAGAATGGATCACTTACTGGTTATCGTGGGGGACTTGATATGAAGACAAGGCTGCTTGATCTTGAACGGTCATACGTGGGACTAAACGGAATCAGGGATCTCTAAAGTGCGATGAATCCCTACTAATTGGAGGTCAGACGCTAAGCCGTGATAATATAAGGCAACAAGCTTAAGTCTTAGGAGGTTATCGTATCTATGAATGAGTTCGGATTATTATTATCGAAATATGCAGAGCTGGTAGTTAAGGTAGGGGTTAACATACAGCAAGGTCAAGTGCTTATTGTACAAGCTCCAATTGAGACTGCAGAATTTACCCGTCAGATCGTATCCAAAGCTTATGAGGCTGGTGCCAAATACGTTCAGGTAGAGTGGGAGGATGAACAGGTTACCCGCATCCGGTATGAACAAGCCAGCGATGAATCCTTCGATTATTACCCTAAATGGCAGGCTGACATGATGGAGCAGCTCGCAGAAGGAGGGGGAGCCGTGCTGCATATTAAAGTGCCTGACCCTGAGTTGTTCAAGGGTATCGAGTCCTCCAAAGTTTCTAGAGCCGTCAGAGCTGCAGCCGTTGCCCGCGAGAAATACTCATCTTATGTACGCACCAACAAGGTCAGCTGGTCGTTAATCAAAGCCCCTACTCGTGCTTGGGCTGACAAGGTTTTTGCTGATCTTCCTGAAGAGCAGCGTATTGAAGCTATGTGGGAAGCGGTATTCCAAATGAACCGGGTTGGCCTCCAAGAGGATCCGGTTAAGGCATGGCAGGAGCATATCAGGCACTTGAAGCAAAGTCAGGAACGCATGAATACGAAACGCTATAAGAGCCTTCACTACAGAGCACCTGGAACAGATCTGAGAGTTGAGCTGCCTGAGAAGCACTTGTGGCTTGGCGACGGTGACGAGAATGCAGCCGGCGTATATTTCGTGGCCAACATGCCAACTGAAGAAATCTATACCATGCCGCTGCGAACAGGAGTTAACGGAACTGTAAGCAGTACAATGCCGCTTAATCTGAACGGGCGTTTGATTAACGGAATCCGGTTGACCTTCAAAGACGGGGAAGTTGTAGAATATGATGCTGACACAGGCAGGGAGGATCTTGCTTCCTTGCTAGAGACTGATGAAGGCGCCTCTTATCTGGGCGAAGTTGCTCTGGTTCCCCAGGATTCTCCCATCTCTAGAATGGGAAGAATCTTCTATAACACGGGCATTGACGAGAATGCCTCTTGTCACTTTGCGCTTGGCAGTTCTTATCCGGTTAATTTGGAAGGGGGCACGAAGCTGAGCAAGGAGGAGCTGCTTGCGAGCGGGGCGAATGTGAGCTTGACCCATGTGGATTTTATGATTGGATCGGCAGATCTTGAAATTGACGGTGAGCTGCAGGATGGCCGTATAGAGCCAGTATTCCGTAAAGGCAGTTGGGTGTAGTTCTTAGGCTATCCCATTATCATCATGGATGACTTATGGGATAACTTTTATTGTTGTAGTGCCCGACTAAGAGTCCGGATGTATCCCTTATTTCTTCGGGTAAATCAGTATGACAAAAAAGCCTCCCTTGAAGGGAAGCTTCTTTGTTGCTGCACAGAACTCATTTATTTAAACGCCTTGTGGGGCAGGCAGGCCCAGGCCTTCAGCGATGCGGGTTCCATACTCTGGATCTGCCTTGTAGAAATGCCCGATTTGGCGGATTTTGATCTCGTCCTTCTCCACCGGTGTCATGGCCGCCACAATGTTGGCAACCAGACGAAGCCGTTCTTCTTCACTCAGCAGGCGGTACAGGTCACCCGCTTGGGTGTAATGATCATTGTGATCATAAGGTACGCTGTCTGCCAGGCCGGATACGGCGAAAGGTGCAGGCTTGTGGCTTGGCGATTCGCTTGCACCACCATAACTGTTAGGCTCGTAGTAGATCGATGAGCCGCCATTGCCATCGGCTCTCATGGCTCCGTCACGCTGATTATTGTTCACTTCAGCGATCGGCCGATTGATCGGAAGTGTGTTATGGTTCGCACCTACACGATAACGGTGGGCATCGGCGTACGCGAAGATGCGTCCTTGCAGCATTTTGTCCGGAGAAGCCTCGATGCCGGGTACGAAATTACCAGGAGACAGAGTCACCTGCTCAACTTCGGCGAAGTAGTTCTCCGGGTTCCGGTCCAGAACCATACGACCTACTTCGATAAGAGGGTAGTCCTTCTGGGACCATACTTTGGTGACATCGAACGGATCGAAACGGTAAGTCTCGGCATCCTGGACCGGCATAATTTGAACGTAAAGTTTCCAAGCCGGGAAGTCCCCCTTGTCAATCGCAGTGAACAAATCTTCTGTGTGGTAATCGGGATGTTCCCCAGCGAGTCTGGCCGCCACGGCTACATCCATGTTCTTCACACCTTGCTCGGTCTTGAAGTGGTACTTGACCCATACAGCTTCACCTTCAGCATTCACCCATTTGAAGGTATGACTTCCAAAGCCATGCATATGGCGAAGAGAGGCAGGAATTCCGCGATCCGACATGAGAATCGTTACCTGGTGCAAGGATTCCGGAGACAAAGACCAGAAATCCCATACGGCGTTTGGATTCTTCAAATGCGTTTGCGGATGACGTTTTTGCGTATGAATAAAGTCCGGGAATTTAATCGCATCGCGAATAAAAAATACAGGTGTGTTGTTGCCAACCAGATCGTAGTTACCTTCTTCAGTGTAGAATTTCACTGCAAATCCTCGTGGATCGCGGACCGTATCCGCCGAACCAAGCTCACCGGCTACGGTAGAGAAGCGGATGAAGATAGGGGTGCGTTTCCCTACTTCAGATAGAAAAGCCGCCTTGGTGTACTGCGATATATCCTTGGTGACTTCAAAATACCCGTGGGCACCAGCACCCTTGGCATGGACCACACGCTCAGGCACTCGTTCTCTGTTGAAATGTGCTAATTTCTCAAGCAAGTGATAGTCTTGAATCAAGGTTGGACCACGGTGTCCCGCAGTCATTGAGTTCTGATTGTCACCCACCGGCGCTCCGGTGCTGGTCGTGAGAGGCTTTTGGTTATCCATATAAGGAATCATCCTTCCGTTCGTAATTATATTTGTTTTTAGACTTAATCTAAATCATGAATTGATTATAGCATGCTCTCATTCTCTTCATCATGAGGTTTAGATGAGTTTTTGATGAACAGTGTGATCTTTCTCTCCGTCGTTCATCACCCTCATGTTTATGTCGCTGACCCGTATGAAATACCAGCAGAATAGAAGTATTTAAAGAAAGAAAGATTGGACAAAGCCGTTTTTTCTATATAAAGGTATGGAGTTTCTATGGGATAATTGTTCCATATATGAAAGAGGGGCAGGAGCGTAAAATGTGCGTGCTGCAGGAAGACCAAGAATTAGAATTTTACTATGAGCTAGCAAGTAGGGCGCTGAATAATTACAACATGCCCGAGACTACGGTGTATTTTCTTCAAAAAAGTGATACGGTCACATTTAAGCTTGAATCGAGCTCAGGAGTCTATCTTCTCAAAATACATAATCAGGCACAGACACGTGAAAGCATTGAATCCGAGCTTAGGTGGCTGCAGGCCATCAAGGAAGATACGGATCTGGTAGTCTCGGAGCCTTACCTTAATATTAAAGGTCATTTGGTTACTGAGATCATGAGAGGAGATACGCCATTTCTTGTGACTATTCAACATTGGATAGAGGGAGAGGTGCTGAACAGGGAACCTACAGCGGAAGAAGCCCTAGCACTAGGAAGGCTAATATCAACTCTTCACAAGCACTCGCGAGAGTGGGAACGGCCTGAAGGGTTCAGCCGGGTCTCGTATGATCTTGAACAACTGGATGCAACTGTTCAGGCGATGCAGGCATTGGTTACCCACGGGATTATCGCTGATAATGTTTATGTCATATACCAAGAGACAGTCAGGATGATGAAGATTGAGATCGAAGCATTTCCTAAGTCGGAAGCGAATTGGGGATTGATCCACTCAGATCTGCATGAGAGCAACTATGTTGTCCATCACGATCGGATCAGTCCTATTGATTTCTCAGCCTGCGGCTTTGGGTATTATTTGCTGGATCTAGCAGAGACCTGCCAGCATTTAAGCCGGGAGAACCGAAGAATTTTGGTTCATGCTTACGGGGAACAGATCAAGCTTCCAGATCAGTTGGATCGATTGTTGGAGGCCTTCATACTGTGGGCAGTAATAAGAGGTTTCGCCTTCCACGCGGGCAATCCCGATGAAAGGGAATACTTGTCTGAGACCGTGCCCGCTATCGCGGAGGCGTGGTGTTCTAAATACCTTCAGGACGTCCGGTTTCTATTTACTGGATAAACGTGTCGGAATCAGTTAATATGTTAACGTTTTTTTGGGACGGTCATAGCTCTGGTGAATGCTTGGACTTTCAGCTGCTGACCGCCTCAAATTTCTATAAAACTAATTGCACTCATTCTTGGTTTAATTACTAAAGAGATAAATAGTTCCCCATGTCATAACTAACACAACTAAGCAAAGGAGGCATGAGAATGGAAAAACGGTCTACAAAGCTTGATAAAGTAATTATCATCGGTGGATTACTTGGTGCCGGAGTACTTATCATTTTAGGTTTGCTTATTTATATTGGTATTAAATACAATGTAATTCGGCTGAATTAGTGATTCTAAATTAAAAGAAACTTAATTCAACACAAGTGTCACACGCAATTATTTGATGACATTAAATCCGCAAATTCTGCCCTGATGCACTCTGCAAGCTCGGTCGGCTTCAGCTCCATTTGCATGCCAATCTTCCCCGCACTGACCGCTATCGTATCCAAATGAGTGGCTGAACTATCGATATAGGTAGGATATAGCTTCTTCATTCCCACAGGGGAACAGCCTCCCCGAATATACCCAGTCCGTGAGGTCAGGTCTTTCAGAGGAAGCATGTCTATCTTTTTCTGCCCTGAAGCTTTGGCAGCTTTCTTCAAATCAAGTTCGGACTCTACAGGAATAACGAATACAAATAGTTCGTTCTTGTTATGGGCCACAAGAGTCTTGAATACGCTCTCAGGCACGAGACCGATCTTCTGGGCTACCGCCGTTCCGTGAACCAGCCCATCTTCACTATCGTAGGTATGCACGTTGTAGTGTATTTGGTGATTGTCCAGTATTCGCATGGCATTGGTCTTCTGCATTAAAGTGTGCCTTCTTTCTGGAAGGAGGTGACTACAAGGAATTATCATCAGATTCCGTTCATTAAATATTACCAAATCCTACAGCTGAATTCGAGGGATTCCCCTAAGAAAGAGCCGAACAGAAGAAAACATTGGGATTCCGTATTTTAACAAAATTGGAATAGATTTTTTTGGCGTTACTGAGTAGAATCAAAGGGATTGTAACCCGTAATGTTAAAAAAAGGAGGCAAGCGATGTGTATGAAGCTCCACATACTGCACTTGTAAGGTGGGGGAGAAGGGCAATCCTATCTTTACTTCTAATAGGGACTATCTTTGTGGGCTTATTGCCCATTCAATCTCCTAGTCCGGTGCCATCAGATGCTCCGCCAGATAAGTTCTCCTCATCCCGAGCATTAACGAAGCTAAGATCGATAGCGCAGGAGCCGCATCCTGCGGGAAGTGCAGCCCATCAAGCAGTTCGTGACTATCTGTTATCTGAGCTGATCACACTTGGCCTCCAACCAGAAATACATAAATCGAGTGTCCAAATCCACGAGGAGAATAACAACACAAACCGAGCGGTAGAACTCGAGAATATCGTTGCTAGGATTCCAGGAACCGAGAACAGCAAAGCTATCATGGTTGCCGCACATTACGATTCGGTTGCAAGAGGACCTGGGGCAGCAGATGACGGGTCAGGCATTGCAGCCATGCTGGAGACCCTACGTGCCCTGAAGAATTCTGCACCGCTGAAGAACGATCTCATCATCCTCATGACGGATGGAGAAGAGATGGGAATGTTAGGCGCAGAAGCTTTCATGAGGGAGCATCCCTGGGCTAAGGATGTAGGTCTCGTACTCAACTTTGAAGCAAGAGGCAATAAAGGACCTTCCTTCATGTTCGAGACAAGTGATCAGAATGGCTGGTTGATCAAGGAATTTATCAAAGCAGCACCTCAGCCCATCGCTTATTCGCTGGTCTACAATGTGTATAAGTTAATGCCGAATGATACCGATTTGACTGTATTTCGCCTCGGCGGCTTGAACGGCCTCAACTTTGCTTTTGGCATGGGAGTAAATGCCTATCATCAGCCGATAGATACGGCTGACAACTTGGATCCATCCAGTCTGCAGCACCAAGGGGAGTATATGCTGAGTTTGACACGTCATTTCGGACAGCTTGATTTAAGACAAATTACCGAAGAGAATCAGATCTATTTCAATCTATTTGGACATAAAATGGTCAGCTACCCGGAATCCTGGGCGATTTGGTTAGCCGGCTTCGGTTCGGCATTATATATCGCTGCTGTTGGGTATGGGATTATCCGCAAAAGATTGAGTGTGAGAGGAACACTGGGCGGTTTTCTCGTAACGCTGTTAAGTTTACTTGTTGTATACGGGTTGGTTACCCTAATATGGGGAATATTCGTCTTCGGAATAAGCGGCGGTCAGCTCATTACATCGAGGTTAACACCGGAAGTAAGTCTGTACTACTTTGTAGGTCTGCTTCTGTTCATGCTGCTTATTGTAATCCCGCTAATTCGCTGGCTGTCAGGTTATATAAGAACAAACAATCTCTGGGCCGGAACGCTTCTCTTGTGGACCATCCTTTCGGTAATGACTGCACTCTATCTACCGGGTGGAAGCTATCTATTCTTATGGCCCATGATGTTCAGTATAATCGGGCTGACCTTGTCCCTTGCCATGAAAGAGGGAAGTTGGACATGGTTCTCACTAGGTTTCTCATTGCCAGGATTTCTATTAATGACCCCGATCTGTTATATCGTCTACATATTAGTCACATTGCAAGTGGCACCAGCTGTTATGGTTCTGCCAGCCATAGCTCTGACGCTTATATATCCATTAATTAGCCGACCCTCCAAGAAAATTCTCCTGAAACATGCTAAAGAGCACCATTCTACTTCTGCTCATAGCGGGAGACACTAGCACAATAAGATAGTTTGTGAAGACTTTATTCTTCTAGTACAAAAGGAGCCGCAAATTAAAGGCCTCAGCAGCCACATGCGAATTAGCATGTGGTTTTTACTTGTACTTAAACACTTATCAATGAAACCTCTAGGACCGTACTAGTTGGGTCATCCTATATAGAGGTGTTTTAGTAAAAATAGGATTTGACAGCCTGTATATACAGGTTTAATATAAACAAATGAATTTACTTGTATATACAGGTTAATGTAAGCGTTCCAAACTTATCGTTTGCAGAAGACAAAGGGGGAAGCATCCTTGAAGAATAGCATTACGAAGGACTGGTGGCGTAAATCAACGGTTTATCAGGTATATCCTAAGAGCTTTAAAGACACGACAGGCAGTGGAGAAGGGGATATTCGCGGACTTATTGAGAAGTTAGATTATTTGCAGGACCTCGGTATTGATATTATCTGGCTGCAGCCCGTCTATGTGTCCCCGCAAAATGATAACGGTTACGATGTGGCAGATTATTGCGAGATTAACCCCGATTATGGAACGATGGAGGACTTTGACGAGTTGGCCGCGGAGATCCGCAGCCGGAACATGCATCTGATGCTTGATATTGTAGTTAACCATTCCTCTACAGAGCATCCATGGTTCCAAGCGTCAAGGCAATCGAAAGATAACCCTTACCGGGATTATTATATCTGGAAGGATCCGGCACCGGATGGGGGTCTTCCTAACAACTGGCAGTCCAAGTTTGGCGGACCGGCTTGGCAGTATGATGAAGGGACGGGTCAATATTTCCTGACTCTGTTCGACAAGACTCAGGCCGATCTGAACTGGGAGAATCCTAAGGTCAGAGAGGAAGTTGTGAAACTGATGACTTTCTGGGCTGAGAAGGGAGTTAGCGGCTTCCGAATGGATGTCATTAACCTGATCTCGAAAGATCAGGATTTCCCGAATGACGATGGATCAGTTCTTCCCGGTGACGGACGCAGGTTCTATACAGATGGTCCAAGAGTTCATGAATATGTGCAAGAAATGCATGAGCGCGTATTTGGTCCTTATAATTTGGTAACGGTAGGAGAAATGTCTTCCACTACGATGGAGAACTGTATCCGATATTCGAACCCCGCAGAGAAGGAGTTCTCGATGACGTTCAACTTTCATCATTTGAAGGTGGATTATCCAAATGGACAGAAATGGGAGCTCATGCCGTATGATTTTGAACAACTCAAACGTTTGTTATCCGACTGGCAGACAGGTATGCAGCAGGGTGGTGGCTGGAACGCACTGTTCTTCAACAATCATGATCAGCCCCGGGCGCTTTCACGGTTCACGGATGACAAGGAGTATCGGATTGAAAGTGCCAAACTGATCGCAACTACGCTGCATGGTCTTCAAGGTACTCCCTATGTTTTTCAGGGGGAAGAGATCGGCATGCCGAACCCGCACTGGAAGGATATCAGTGAACTAAGAGACATTGAATCGAAGAATATGTATCAAATCCTTCAGCAGAATGGTAAATCAGCGGAGGAAGCCATGGCGATCATCCGTGAACGCTCAAGGGATAATTCCAGAACTCCTATGCAGTGGGATGATGGCCCACAGGCTGGATTTACGAGTGGCACCCCTTGGATTAAGGTGGATGAGCGATATCCGGATATCAATGTGAGGCAGCAGCTGAATGATCCAGATTCGATCTACCATCACTACAAGAAGCTGATTGCCCTGCGAAAAGAACTTCCGGTGTTAACAGATGGCGAATATATCCGGTTGGATGAAGGGCATTCTCAGGTGTATGCCTATGCGAGAGTTAGCGAGCTGGAGACACTGATTGTAGTGTCGAATTTCAGTGACCGAGATGCTCTTCTACGGCTGCCTGAAGATTTTCAAGCCAAATATGTGGTGGGTAGGCATTCGAAGCTGCTTATTGGGAACACCAAGTTGCAACCGGAACTTCAAGATCAGACTGAGCTATCTCCGTATGCTTCCTATATGTGGTTAATTCGGTAACGAATTTTAGATAAGAATAATTTGTTAGGAGTTGAAATCATGGCGATCGACAGAAAAAGCGTTGAACAAATCGTTCAGGCGGTCGGTGGAAAAGATAACATAGAAGCGGCCACACATTGTGTGACCCGGCTTCGTCTGGTATTAGTCGATGATTCGATTGTCGATGAGAAATTGCTTGAGCAGAATGAGCTTGTAAAGGGTCATTTCTCAACTCAGGGACAGTTTCAGGTGGTTATCGGTCCTGGACTGGTGGACAAGGTATATGATGAGATGATCTCCATCACGGGCGGGCAGCGCGCTTCCAAAGATGAAGTGAAGGCTGCTGCTGGCAAGAAACAGAATCCTATTCAGCAGGCGATCAAAACCCTCGCCGATATCTTTATTCCTATTCTTCCTGCCATCATAACAGCAGGTTTGCTGCTGGGGATTAATAACATCTTGACTGGCCCGGATATCTTCTTCAAGGGACAATCCCTTGTGCAGGTCTATCCTGCCTGGGCGGATTTCGCTTCAATTATTAATCTGATCGCAAGTACTGCGTTTGCCTTCCTGCCAGCATTAATTGGGTGGTCAGCTGTAGTCAGATTCGGAGGCAGCCCGCTGCTCGGGATCGTTCTGGGATTGATCCTTGTTCATCCCGATCTGCTGAATGCATATGGCTATGCGGAAGCCTCAGCCAAAGGCACCATACCGATGTGGAACTTGTTCGGCTGGCATATTGAGAAGATAGGATATCAAGGCCAAGTGCTGCCTGTACTAGTATCCTCTTATGTTCTAGCCAGAATAGAGCGATTCTTGAATAAAAGAGTGGCCGATTCTATCAAGCTGCTCGTTGTGGCTCCTGTGGCCCTGCTTGTTACAGGTTTCCTTGCCTTTACCGTCATTGGACCGATTACCTTCGCCATTGCGAATGCAATAACTTCGGGACTGGTGTATATCTTTCACGCGTTCCCGTTCCTTGGTGGACTGCTCTACGGAGGGCTATATGCCTTGTTGGTTGTAACAGGTATGCATCACACGTTCCTTGCGGTTGATGTTCAGCTGATCGGCAGCCAAGGAGGAACCTTCTTGTGGCCGATGCTTGCTCTTTCCAACATTGCTCAGGGTGCCGCGGCACTCGCGATGCTGTTCGTATTGAGAGATCAGAAAGCCAAAGGGCTTGCGGTGACTTCTTCCGTCTCTGCCTTTCTGGGTGTGACGGAACCGGCGATCTTTGGGGTGAACATAAGATTTAAATATCCATTTATCTTTGGTATGGTCGGTTCTGCGATAGGCGGAATTCTGCTGACACTGAATCATGTATTGGCTTCTTCGATAGGGGTAGGCGGGATACCTGGATTCCTATCCATCTTCCCGAACCAGTGGCTGGTATTCTTCGCGGGTATGGGGATTGTGCTGGTGGTACCATTTGGATTAACGGTGCTATACGGTAAATTCTCTAACCGGAAGAAGCAGGTAGAACCAACAGCAACCTCGCATGAAGAAGTCAAGGCTGAGACGACGTCCGAGGAGAAGCAATCCGGCGGCAGCATCCTTGAGATTCGTTCACCGCTTACCGGGACGGCAGTTCCATTGAATCAAGTGCCTGATCCAGCTTTTGCCCAGGAACAAATGGGGCAGGGAATCGCCATTGAGCCCACCGAAGGGCGGGTTGTTGCTCCTTTTGACGGAGTTGTGGCCCATGTGATCAAGAGCAAGCACGCTGTAATTCTGCAGCATGCCTCAGGACTGCAAATTCTGGTTCATGTCGGAATCGATACGGTCTCCCTGAAAGGCAATGGATTCACTTCACACGTTCAAGCCGGCGATGAAGTGAAGGCGGGACAGCTGTTGATTGAGTTCGACATGGAGGCCATACGAGCGGCCGGATTACCCTTAATTACCCCAATCCTGATTCCGGATGGTCAAGAAGTGGTAGGGCAGTTGAAAGAGCAACCTTTGGGACCAGTCGTGATGTATCGGGATATAATTCTAAGTATTCGCTTGACTTCGTAATAAGCTAGGTATACCTGATAGTCCAATTCAAATATGAATTGGACTATTTATTTTGTTTTTGTTAATAGATCCATGTAAATTGAGCTTACCTTTTAAATCAGGAGAGGGGAATATATAATTTAGCTTAGGTAGCTGCCTAGTTCTGTTTAAAGGGAGAGAGCAAATTATGAATACGGCATCACAGATATATTGGAACGAATTTTGGGAGTCTCAGAGTCAAGAACCACCGAAAGCAGTAAGTGCGTGGCAATTTGGAGCTAATCCAGATCATCTGGCTCAGCTAGTAATAGAGGGTGTAAAGACGGCCACGTGTTCTGGGCTGGTCTTTTATGAAATCGACAACGAGCCATTACCCTCCGTTGGAAATTACAGCATTATCTTAGATAGTAAAGATGAGCCTTTGGCCATTATTAAGACAGTAGAAGTGAGTATACTGCCAATGAATGAGGTTCCAGAGGAATTTGCTATCGCAGAAGGTGAAGGAGACAGAACTTATCAATACTGGAAGCAAGCGCACGAAGACTTTTTCACAAAAGAGTTAAGTGAATTGGGGCTTAAATATACCAAAGAGATGATGCTGGTGTGTGAATATTTCGAATTAGTGGATGTAAAGATCAGGTAGGAAAACTTCGGCTTATGGTAAGATGAGGACGGTGATTATGGATGAAGAAGAATATATACCTGAACATTTATAATGAATATGCAGAGCTAATCCAGACCGGATCGCTGGAGCCAGGGACGAAATTGCCCTCTGAGAGCGAGCTTGCTGAACAGTATGGCACAACTCGGGAAACGGTTCGGAAAGCACTTAATTTGTTGTCCCAGAATGGTTATATCCATAAAATGATGGGCAAAGGCTCATTTGTGCTGGATATTGGAAGAATGAATTTCCCCATTACCGGGCTGATTAGTTTCAAAGAAATGTCAGAGAAGATTGGCCGGCCGACCAGAACGATTGTGGAGCAGACAGCGCAGATTGAAGCGCCCAAGGATATTGCATATTTCCTTCAGATTCCAACTCAGGCTCCGGTCTGGGAAGTTATACGGGTCAGAGAGATTGAAGAGGAGCGGGTTATTCTGGACAAGGATTATTTGCTGCCTGAAGCCGTGCAGACTATGACCGCAGAGATAGCTGCTGAGTCTATCTATGATTATGTCGAACAAACCCTAGGTTTGGTCATCAGCTATGCAAAAAAGGAAATATCAGTCGAAGAAGCGACAGAGGAAGATCGCAGGCTGATGGATTTAAAGGGCTTGTCACATGTGGTAGTGGTGCGCAACTTCGTATATTTGGAAGATACCACCTTGTTCCAGTACACAGAGTCCAGGCATCGGTTGGACAAGTTTCAGTTTGTTGATTTTGCACGGCGAATACGCTGAGTTAAATTAGCCGGCAACAAAAATGGCACTTTATGAGTATATAACAAGAAGATGACTTCTGAAATTAATCTGAAGTCATCTTTTTATTGTTCATATGACCAAGCAATAATCGAGTAATCGGGCAGTGAAATGATTGTCCTGTTGCACAATTAGGGATCATTTAATCCCCGCCTCCGCCCCCGCACCCACTGCCGCAGGATGAGCCACTGCTGCAAGATGAACTGCTGCAGTGTGAACCACTGGAGTGAGAGCCGCTGCAGTGACTCGATGAGCAGCTTGGATTGCTGGAATCTGCTCCACCGGACCCACAGGCTGAAGCGGAGGTGCAGCCAGAGGTGTCTTTTCGATTAGCCAGCTGCTCGGGAACCATGTGATCCACAAAGTTATCTGGATCATTGAACGAGAAGAATACGGCAGATGTCAGCAGCAAATCCGTGTCACGGAAATCCATTTTACGGTCTGGAGTAAGTTGCTGTTCAGCAAGTTCGATACGAAGCTGCAGATTGTCTATGATCTTGTCTATGGCTTTACGTGCTTCGGGAGATTTCTCATAAGCCCATGTGTTGAACCGGCTTTGAGGTTCCAGCACACTGCCGGGTTGGCTGTATCGCTCAAGCTCCTCCTTGGGAAGTGGATTCCTGAAGAAAGCTCCCCAGATCACGGCATTATGATAATTCCAGCCGAACAGTTCTACATATACAAGGTCGAACCAGGCGCGTTCATTAGGCATTGGGATTGAAGGCTCACCATTAGGTGCATGGTGAAGCATTTGCCCCAGGAAGCGATTGGAGAATTGGTGGTATTCTTGAGTGTACATGAGCATTTCATGCCAGACTTCATCAACGGCCCGGCTGAACATAGGAACCTGCTTCAGGACCGAACACATGACAAAGAAACGCTTCAATTCCACCCAGCGCCATTCGTATTCGCGTTCGGAGATATACGGATGCTCGGCAAGAACCCGCTGCTTCAAGGAATTGGCCCATTCTGCCGAGATGGACTTCTCCAGCTTGACAGCCAGATCATAGGCTGGACTTTCTGGTTCTGCCAGGGAGGGGGCATCAGGCGCTTTACGGAACGATCTGGCTAAAGGATTAAGCCGGTGAATCTTCCTTGTGCTGCTTACTTTGCGAATTAGGGAGAATACAAATAGGACAATGAGTAAGCTGATCAGGACTGACACGATAGTGTTCAATATAGTTCTCTCCTTGCAATTGTATTTATTTACATTATTACAAAATTTTGAAGCGGTGCAAAGAATGTCACAGTTGTTATTACCATTTCCTGCCGAATATAATTAGCGTATATGAATCTAATCTATGAAGTAAAGCAGAAAGGTTGAGTGACATGGACAAGTGGGAATATAGAACGATAAAGTTTAAAACAGGTGGGTTTATGGGCGGTAAGATTAACGAAGAGAAGTTCCAGGATGAACTGAACCTTCATGGTCAAGAAGGATGGGAGCTTGTGTCCTGTTTTGATACAAGTCAATATGAGGGTGCAACCCGGGATATTATTGTTGTTTTTAAAAGAAAAAGTCTGTTCTAATCCGCCTGGAAACAAAACCCTGTGAAAGCGTTAACAAAAATGGCTTGTCAAACTGAAATCAGTGTGTTAATTTTAATGAGTAACCGGTTACATATTTGAGAGGTGATAAGACAATGGCCACAATCAAAGATGTCGCGAACCACGCAGGTGTATCGGTGGCTACGGTTTCGAGAGTCATTAACGATACGGGTTATGTTCATGAGAATACTCGTCAGAAAGTTGACGAAGCGATCAGACAATTAAATTATTCTCCTAATGAAGTGGCGCGTTCTTTGTTTAAGCGGAAATCGAAATTAATCGGCCTTCTACTGCCTGACATCACGAACCCGTACTTCCCTGAGCTTGCTCGCGGGGTTGAGGATCGGATGCAGGAGAGCAGCTACCGGTTGATATTCGGCAATAGCGATGAGGATGAACATAAGGAACGGGATTACATTCAGACTTTTGTCCAGAACAATGTGGTCGGCGTGATTTCTTCGACGAACGACCCGAACGCGGACACTTATATGAAGCTGAAGATCCCCGTTGTCTTTCTAGATAGAACTTCAAATGACATGCCGTCTGTTTATGCGGATGGCCGGGAAGGCGGTCGCATAGCGGCTCAGCAAATTCTGGCCCGCGGAAGCCGGAATGTTACGATTCAACAAGGGCCCAAGCATGTTCGGCCTGCCCAGGACCGTTATCAGGGAGCGCTAGAGATTCTTGAACAATCCGGAACACCCTACCAGGTTGTTCAGACGTCCTCCTTCTCCTATGAGCAAGCAGGGGTCAGCGCCAAGGAATTATTTCAGAAATATCCGGATACGGATGGGGTTATCGCAAGTAATGATATCGCAGCTGTGGCTGTGCTGCATGAAGCGCTTCGTCTAGGTAGGCAGGTACCCGATGAATTACAGATTATAGGCTTTGACGATATTCCTCTTAGCAGTCTGGTGTATCCAACACTTTCAACTATTCATCAACCCGCCTATGAGATGGGCAGGGAAGCAGCAGGTCTGTTAATAGAAATTATGGAGAATGGATATGCGCTTCACAATAATATTCAAATGCCCGTAAGCTTTATTCAGCGGGATACGACAAGAAAGGTGGATTAATATGGTTAAAATTGGTGTAATAGGAAGCTGCGCTGTGGATCTGGTCGTTACCTCAAGCAAACGTCCCGGTGCGGGGGAGACCGTTCTAGGTGAAAGCTTCAAGGTGGTTCCCGGTGGAAAAGGGGCCAACCAGGCAGTCGCTGCTGCACGGCTTGGTGCTGAGGCGGTCATGATCGGCCGGGTAGGCAAGGATAACTTTGGCGAAGTTATTTTGAACAATTTCAGATCGAATCATATTTCTGTCAGCCATGTGGAACCGGTTACATATTGTGAAAGTGGAACAGCCCATATTGTTCTGGCGGAAGGGGATAACAGCATCGTCGTTGTCAAAGGGGCTAATGATCTCGTAACGCCCGAATACATCGAGCAGAAGCTTGATGTGATTAGGGAGATGGACATGATCTTGATCCAACAGGAAATTCCGGAGGAAACCGTTCTCTATGTCAGTCAAATCTGTGCTGAGATGAACATCCCGCTGCTGTTAAATCCGGCTCCTGCCCGGGCAGTGGATCCTTCTGTAATCGAGAAAGCGGCTTATCTAACACCGAACGAGCATGAGGCGGCTATTGTTTTTGATGGACTAAGTGCTTCCGAGGCCCTTCGGAAATATCCTAACAAATTGTTCATAACGGAAGGTGCGCAGGGAGTCAGATATTTTGATGGACAGCAAGAAATTCTTGTTCCTGCTTATAAGGTTGAGGCGGTAGATACAACGGGGGCTGGCGATACTTTTAATGCTGCCTTTGCTGTAGCTTTGGCTGAGGGGAAGCCCATCTATGAGAGTGTAAGGTTCGCTAATCGTGCAGCTTCATTATCGGTGACCAAATTTGGAGCCCAGGGCGGAATGCCTACACGTGAAGAAGTTGAGGGGAGTCTTTAAACATGAAGAAGCATGGCATCTTGAACAGTCACATTTCCAAAATACTGTCGGATCTTGGACATACGGATTACATTGTCGTAGCGGATATCGGACTTCCGATTCCAAGTGGTGTACCCAAGATTGATCTGGCTTTAACCTATGGAATTCCTGCGTTCCAACAGGTCGTAGATCTGATTGCAGACGATATGGTCATAGAGAAAGTAATTCTTGCTGAAGAGATAAGGACTGACAATGTACCTCAAGCGAACTATATGGAGAAAAAATTCTTAGGTACCCCTATGGAATGGTGCACCCATGAGAAGTTCAAGGAATTGTCCCGCCATGCCAAAGTCATCATTCGGACGGGTGAAGCTACACCTTATGCCAATTGCATTTTACAGGCGGGTGTCCATTTCGGTTAAGGAGGAAGTTCATTATGCAAATTCAAATGACCAACATTCATAAATCCTTCGGTACCAACCGGGTGCTGTCCGGCGTGGATTTTGAGCTTAGAGAAGGAGAAGTCCACGCGTTAATGGGTGAGAACGGAGCCGGGAAGTCCACGCTCATGAACATTCTCATCGGTCTCCACCAGCGGGACGAAGGGAATATCATCATAGATGGGCAGGAGAAGTATTTCACTTCTCCCAAGGAAGCTGAGGAATACGGAATTGCTTTTATTCACCAGGAGCTGAATGTCTGGCCGGATATGACCGTGCTGGATAACTTGTTCATCGGTAAGGAAGTTACTTCAAAAAGCGGATTTTTGAATACAAAACAAATGAAAACGCTCGCAACAGAGCAGTTCCGCAAATTATCCGTGGATATCCCTCTTCACCAGGAAGTGGGTGAGTTATCGGTAGGACAGCAGCAAATGATTGAGATCAGTAAGGCCTTAATGACCCATTCGAAAGTCATCGTTATGGACGAGCCCACCGCAGCGCTGACAGAACGTGAGATTCAGAAGCTGTTCGAGGTAATAGCAGCGCTCAAGCAAGATGGGGTTTCGATTGTCTACATTTCACACCGGATGGAGGAAATCTTCGCAATCTGTGACCGGATAACGATCATGCGGGATGGCAAAACCGTGGATACCAAGGAGATTCCACATACCCACTTCGATGAAGTAGTCAAGAAGATGGTGGGTAGAGAGCTGACAGAACGCTATCCAGCAAGACAGGCTAAGCTAGGAGACGTGGTGCTTGAGGTCAAACAAGCTTCTAGAAAGAATCAATTCGAGGACATCAGCTTTCAGGTAAGAGCCGGTGAAATCGTCGGATTCTCTGGACTGATGGGTTCGGGAAGAACAGAGATTATGAGAGCTATATTTGGCCTTGATTCCCTAGATCATGGGGAAGTGAGGGTTCGGGGCAGGAAAGTGAACATCCGCAGACCTGAAGATGCGGTAAAGCACGGAATCGGATTTATTACGGAAGACCGCAAGGACGAGGGACTGGTGCTGGATTTCACGATTCGTGAGAACATGGCTCTCCCTAGTCTGGCAAGCTTCACTACCAAGGGATTCATCTCCAGCAGCAAAGAGCAGGATTTCGTGGACATGCTGATCAAGCGTCTTCAAATTAAGACACAATCTGGCGAAACGGCTGCACGGAATCTGTCTGGTGGTAATCAGCAGAAGGTGGTTATCGCGAAATGGATGGGGATCGGCCCGAGCCTGCTCATTCTGGATGAACCCACCCGCGGAGTGGATGTCGGGGCCAAGCGTGAGATCTACCAGCTGATGAATGAGCTGACCGACAGAGGGGTCGCCATCATTATGGTCTCCTCTGAGCTGCCTGAAGTGCTGGGCATGAGCGATCGGATCATCGTCATTCATGAAGGTCACTTAGGCGGGGTACTAACGCGCGATGAAGCTACCCAAGAGAAAATCATGACATTAGCAACGGGGGGACAATAACATGACTACCATGAATGAAGCCAAAACCACTAAGAAGTTTAATGTATCCCAAATGACTCAAAAGCTCGGACCGCTTCTTGGTCTCATTATCCTAATCATCATCGTCTCTGTCCTGAATCCAAGCTTCCTCGAGCCGCTCAATATCCTCAATTTGCTTCGTCAGGTATCTATTAATGCACTGATCGCTTTCGGTATGACTTTTGTTATTCTTACCGGCGGAATCGACTTGTCTGTCGGATCGATATTGGCTCTATCGAGTGCATTCGTAGCCAATCTGATGGTCTCCGGTTTTGACCCGATTCTAGCGATTATTATCGGATGTCTTGCTGGGGGTGTCATGGGTGCAGTCAACGGACTTATGATCACTAAAGGTAAAATGGCACCTTTTATCGCAACTTTGGCTACTATGACTGTATTTAGAGGACTTACTCTGGTCTACACAGACGGAAATCCAATTACGGGCCTTGGGAACAGCTTGGTGTTCCAATTATTCGGACGAGGTTATCAATTTGGGATTCCGGTTCCGGCCATCACCATGATCATTACTTTCGCTGTACTCTGGGCTGTACTGCACAAAACGCCATTCGGCCGCAAAACTTACGCTATCGGTGGTAATGAGAAGGCTTCGATTGTATCTGGTATTAAAGTTGATAAAGTAAAAATCATGATCTACTCGCTGGCAGGACTGCTCTCGGCACTTGCAGGGGCTATTCTTACTTCCCGTCTGAACTCAGCTCAGCCTACTGCAGGTACATCTTATGAACTTGATGCGATTGCAGCCGTAGTTCTGGGCGGAACCAGCCTATCAGGCGGGCGTGGACGAATTGTAGGTACTTTGATTGGTGCGCTTATCATCGGAACCTTGAATAACGGTTTGAATCTGCTCGGCGTATCTTCCTTTTATCAAATGGTCGTTAAAGGGATCGTGATCGTCATCGCTGTACTCATAGACCGCAAGAAATCTGCTTAAGAGGAGACGACTACTATGAAAAAAGTTACGTTAGTGCTTATATCCCTAATGCTTGTTCTGATGACAGGATGCTCGCTGGAACCTCCCGGCTGGGCCAAGCCCAAAGCCGCGGGGAGCTTGAAGGATGCCAAGATCGGACTGTCCATTTCCACCTTGAACAACCCCTTCTTTGTCTCACTCAAAGACGGGGTTGTGAGTGAAGCGGCCAAGCAGGGGATTAAAGTCATTGTTGTGGATGCACAGAACGACTCGGCTAAGCAAAGTAATGATGTGGATGATTTGATTCAACAAGGGGTTAACGCACTGCTCATCAACCCAACCGATTCGGCATCCATCTCTACGGTGGTGCAATCCGCCAATAATTTGGGAATCCCAGTAATTACACTCGACCGTTCCGCTGATAAAGGTGATATTAAAGCGTTGGTGGCTTCGGACAATATCAAAGGCGGTAAAATGGCAGCGCAGTATATTGTAGATCAGCTGGGCAAGAACGCCAAGGTTATTGAACTTGAGGGTGTCCCTGGTGCTTCAGCTACTCGTGAGCGGGGGAAAGGCTTCCACGAAATTGCGGATCAACAGCTGAAGGTGATTGCGAAGCAGGCTGCTGATTTTGACCGGACCAAAGGACTGAATGTCATGGAGAATCTCCTTCAAGGTAACCCTGATGTACAGGCAGTCTTCGCACACAATGATGAAATGGCACTTGGTGCAATTGAAGCGATCCAAAGCTCAGGCAAGGATATCCCTGTAATCGGATTTGACGGGAACAAAGATGCACTGGATTCGATCAAGGCAGGCAAGCTAACAGCCACTATTGCACAACAGCCGGAGTTAATCGGTCAATTGGCTGTGAAGGCAGCCAAGGATGTACTTCAGGGCAAGAAGGTAGAGAAATCGATCCCTGCGCCACTGAAGCTGGTAACCAAATAATTAAGTATTAAAGAAGCCATTTCAGATTGTTCTTACTGAAATGGCTTTTTGGTTTGTAATTCTATCGATTCATCATGATTGATTTCTTCTAACATGCCTGCGTTTATTCAATGTGGCAGCTTCCATATATTTCAGTCTCTCTTCCATGTGCAGCAGATGATTCTGGATCTCTACATTTTCCTTCTCAGCTTTGTAATTGATTGCAATATCCATAATCTGTTCTTGTTTGTCTTTCACCGCCTGCCGATTCTGACTCATCTGGATCAAAGTGGCTTGAAACACCGTGAATATAGAAAGAATGAAGCTTAAGATGAACAAGGAGGAGCGGCTGTGATTCCAGATCAGCCAAGAGCTCATTATAGCTGCAAGGGAGAATATGAATTTCCAGCTGCCTCCGAATATGGCCACTTTGTCAGCGATCCTTGCTCCCGTACCTGCGTTTCTCTCATGCTGTTCAAGAAGACCAGCCTTGATCTTACCCTGGTACTCGTTCACCATTTTGGCGAGTCGATGTATATCGTGCGTGTCCAGCTTTCCCTCTGGAAATTGCTCGAGCTCATGAAAGAGCAGCTCATCCGCATTTAACTCAGACTTAGATGCATCAGTCGGTTGACTATGACTATGTTTTCTCATAATTCGTTCCTCCTTCTAGAAAGGATATTTCTCTCCTTACCCGTTTTGTGTTGATAGAATACTTTTTTATATTTCCTCTTTTATCCAGTTGTATTATTCAGGTAAAATTAAGATTGGGGAAAGGGGGTTGAAAGGACAAACCTTGTATGATGTAACAGGATTAGTCATTCAAAAAGTAAAGTCTCCTTGAAAGGTGGATTTAGATGAAGGGAAAACTGTTAACTAGAGCAGGACTAGTAAGTTTAGTTCTCTCGCTGAGTGTAACCGCAGGAGCAGCTTTTGCGGAAAGAGAGGCTAATCCCAAAAACCTGGTGCCTCTTCGGGCCTATGCTGAGCAACTGGGCGGAAAGGTAAAGTGGGACCACGGGACCCGGACAGCGACCATTTATCGGCTTGGACACTCGTATTCAGTAACCATTGGGAAAGATAAGGCTATGGTCGATGGTGCAGTACGAAGCATTATTGCACCGCTTACAGAGGACGGAACTACATATGTATCCCTTCAATTCTTGCAGGATGCTCTAGGAACAACCGCGGGTTGGAGCTCGCAGAATGGAGTCATTCTGGATAAGCAGGATGTTACCGATAAAGCAATTGTATTTACGCAGCAGGCGTTTGGTAACCCATCTGCACTTCCGAATCTTGCGCTTAGTGAAAATCTGAAATCCGCACTTTCTGCTGATGTACTCAGTAAGGAGATCACTGCTCTAACAGGGCAGCTCGGCGCCTATAAAGGAATCGAAAGCGCAGCAACCGATTCTAATTCTGTTCACCGGAATGTTACATTGAATGTTGCATTTGAACGAACTTCTCTTCCTGTAACGATTAGATTCAAGTCAGAAGGGGAGATTGATGATATTTTCTATAATACTACCGGAGCGGCAGGACCTTACAGCAAACCTGGCTATGATAAACCTGAGACCTATACGGAGAAGGAGGTAGTTATTGGCCAAGGGGCATGGGCTCTTCCAGGTACATTGACTCTCCCGTCTGATTCAAGCAAAGGACCCTTCCCTGTTCTGATACTTGTGCAGGGATCAGGTCCAAATGACCGGGATGAGTCACTGGGCGCGCTGAAGCCATTCCGGGACCTTGCCGTAGGCCTAGCATCCAAAGGGACTGCAGTTCTTCGTTATGAGAAAAGAACCCGCGAATACCCACATCAATATGCGGCAAATCCATCTGCAACGATCAAAGAGGAAGCTTTGGATGACGCTTTGGCAGCCGTGGATCTGATGTCCAAGACGGAGGGAATTGATTCGAAGTCTATCTACATACTGGGGCATAGTCAAGGTGGGTTTATGATGCCAAGACTACTTCAGGCGGATACTAGTCACCGAATTGCAGGTTCGGTCATCATGTCGGGTCCTGGCGGTAACTTCTTCGATCTGTTGATTGAACAATTCACCTATTTGGCAGGTCTGCACCAATTGCCTCAGGCAACTTTGGATCTCTTTAAGACCCAATTCGCTTTGCTGAATAGCAAAGACTTCGATCCGGCACACCCGCCTAAAGATTTCATTCTTCCGAAATGGTGGGTTGATCTGAAGGGATATGAGCCTGCGGAAATGGCGAAGACTCAAAGCGGACGTATGCTCGTTCTGCAGGGGGAACGGGATTATCAGGTTCCAGCTGCGCAGCTGGATATCTGGAAGAATGCACTGAAGAATCGTTCCGATGTGGTCTACAAACTGTATCCGAAGCTGAACCACTTTTATTCCGAGGGGGATGGCGGACTCAGTACACCAGCGGAATATTACAAACCGGGCAATGTTCCGGATTATGTCATTGACGACATAACCAAATGGATCCAAACCCGCTAATTACCATAAAAGGATATCCCCTAAGTAAACAAATATGGTTATGGGACATCCCGATTCTCTTATACCAAATATTGCAGGAGTAACAAAGGACCATTAATGGAGAATGGCGCCACAAGGGTTAATGCCCTGTGGCGCCATTTATAGCTATAAAAGTGTATTATGAGGCACAACCAGCACACTCAATATAATTGTCGCCAACGGCTTTGCTAATGCTTAGCAGATCGCCCATTTTGATATCATCTTCAGATGTAAATTCATAATCGTAAGCTGTCTCCAAAGCCAGCTGAAGAGCTTTCTCTTTGTTATCTGCCAGAACGCTGATCTGTTCTTCTTTCCCCGTAGATATGACCTGATAGGCAAAAGTATAACGAAGCATTTCCTGTTCCATGCTATCACCTCCTGAACTTGTGTATAATTCCTCTCCTTAAGGCTTGAGAGAATTATATTATACACTAACAAATAGTTACTCGCCTACTTATAGAAATTATGAATCTAATGGCTTCCAAATTTTATTAAATATAGAGTCGTAGATTTAGTGAATCCGTGGTATCCTATTTTGTATTATATTTTTACCTCATTAGCGCTTTGATGGGACAAAATCGGTCAGTATAGAGATAGAGATACGGTTATCGTTGGGGGATATGGACACATGGAAAGACATCTGATTCAACTCGAAAATCCGGTAACTTCATACAATCAGCTTTGTTACCAATGTCATACAAGGATAATCAGAGAGCTCGGTGAGGGACCGGCAGGAATCTGCCCGCAGTGCTGCTCACAGATGACGGATTATTGGGGGATGACTCTGAGTATAGGGCCTCAAGGGGAGTATTCAGAAGAATGGATGAAGCGTGCTCTTGATAGGCTGGAGATTATGCCCTTTCAGGATGTTGAATCCGCCGCAGGTCCGGCAAGGCACGCTCTTGAAGCAGCCTATGAATTAGGGATAGAGGAGTTAAAGCAGCGGGCATTACTTGTATACGCTGATGTGCTGGGGCGAAAAGGATACGTTGCTGAAGGAGGACAAATTATCCTTGAGGTACAAGCATGGGCAGCTGAGCAGCAGAACTCGTATATTTTGGCAAGAAGTCACCGGTTACTGGCGGGTTTCTTCAGACGGATTGGTGAGACGGCAAGTGCTTTTGAGCATTCTATTCAAGCCGTTCAGCATACGGAAGAATCTGCTCCTCTTCGTATAAGGGCAGATCATATTCTTGCTCATGCGATGATGCTTGATGAGACCGGAAATTCCGCTGCTTCAATAACAAAGTATAAGGAAGTCATGGATATAGCCGAGAATATTCAGGATATTCATTTAAGTCTAGCAGCGCTTAACAATCGGGCTTATACCTGCGGAGAGACGGGTGATACTGAAGAAGCGTTGGCTCTCGTGAACCAGCTTAGACAGCTCGCTGAGCAGCAAGGTGTTCCACTGGACGGACTGAAGCTGGACACCATCGCCCGGATCGAGCTTATGCTGGGAAAGCCGGAGGCAGCCGAGACAACGCTGCAAGCTGTACTTGAGGATAATACGGGCCACCTAATTAGTGAAATGGCAGGATTGCCGGAGTGCCTGCTTACTGCCGCTGAAGCCATGCGGTTACAAGGCAAGCTTGAGCAAGCTCAATCCATTGTGGATAAAGCCAGGAAAGTATGTGAGAAGCATGGATTTGAAGGGCAAAAGGTAAGAGTAAGACTCGAACAAGCCCGAATCTTAGCGGCTATGGGGAGATACAGGGAGGCGTATGAGGAGCATGTTGCTTTCCATGACGAAACGGAGAACCTCCGTTCACATGAAAACAGAACCCGGGCCAATATCCTTCAGACCGTATTTGATACCAAGGAAGCCAGAAGAGCTAGCGAACATTTTCGGGAAATGGCATTTCGTGATGCCCTGACCGGACTGCACAACCGCAGGTATTTGGATGAGCAAATGGACGGGCTTATCCAGGAAACCTTGATGAGAGGGGAGACAGTGACGGCTATGGTCATTGATCTCGATCATTTCAAGAGAATTAATGACAGTTATTCGCATCAGATCGGGGATCTGGTTCTGGTTAAAGCTGCGGGAATCTTGAGAAATGCAGCCAAGCGAGCGGCAGCGATAGCTGCCCGCTATGGAGGCGAAGAGTTCGTCATCCTTGCCACAGGCCTGAATGAGAAAGAAGCTGCCGAGCTGGCTGAGGATGTACGCCTGGCTATCAGCTCCGCTGAATGGAATGAGATTGCCGAGTCGCTCTCTGTCACAACAAGTATAGGGGTATGCACCTCTTCGGAAGGCTGCTCCAATCGGAGAGAGCTTCTGGGTGCGGCAGATCATAATTTATATACAGCCAAGCGCTCTGGGCGAAATAGAGTAATTGGCACCAGTATGAGCCGAATGGAATGCGCAAGTGTATGATTCAGCGTCATTTAGGCAAAATTAGCAGAAGAGGCTGCTCACTCCTGACTTAAAGTTGGAGATGAGCAGCCTCTTCTGCAATGGCTTCAAAAAACATATGTAATAAATGTTGACATAATAGAAAAATGAAAATACAATCAGGTAAGTAACTTAACGTGTGAGGAGACCTGACATGGATGTAATAGATGAATTATACCAGCGTGTTGCTTTTCAAATTCCAACGGAAGAATTCATTCATATCATACAATTATTGGTCCGGAAAAAACAAGATGATATTGATTACATCAAGAACAAAATTGCGCAGTATGAGCAAAAAAGGAGAAAGGAAGAAGCGATGTACCAATCGCTCTCTCCGATCCGCAAGCTTTTTACAGGGCGGCCTCCGAGTCATCATACAGCTGTGGAATATATGGTATATGTCAAGGAACCTTTCAAAAAGATTGAAGTGATTAAGAGAGAGATCAGAGAGCTTGCGCGTGTATTGAAGCGAATTGAGGATAATCCTGACTCGGACGAAATTATGCTCTCTACTCATCTTATCAATCAGCTTACCCAGCAGGAAAGAGAGGATCAGATAGATGAACGTTGAGTCTTTGCATTCTGGCCTGGATACCGTATGGGTGGTTCTTACGGCGGCCATGATTTTGCTTATGGAGGGTGGATTCGCGTTAGTTGAAGCCGGATTTGTCCGTTATAAGAATAATGTGAACATCATTATGAAGGTTTTTGCGGATATTACGATCGGAACATTATGTTATTATGTCCTTGGGTTTGCCCTGATGTACGGTAAAGATGTGTGGGGCGCCATCGGTACTAGTGGATTTCTGCTGCATGGTGATCTTTCTCATTTGAACTTTTCTATCTCCATAGACACCTACTGGCTGTTTCAGGCAGCCTTCGCCATTGCGGTCATCTCGATTGTATCGGGTGCAGTTGCAGAGAGGATTAACTTCCGTGTATACCTGCTCTACATTGTGCTTATGACAGCACTGATCTATCCCATCGCGGGTCACTGGGTATGGGGGAACGGCTGGCTTGGGTCTTTGGGAATGAGGGATTTTGCCGGTTCTGCCGTAATTCATGCACTCGGTGGATTCTCAGCCTTGGCTGCTGCCATAGTGATCGGACCGCGCAAAGGAAAATTTACGTCCAAGGGCTCAAGTACGATTGCGCTGCCAAGTAACCTGCCTTTAGCCTCGGTTGGAGCATTCCTGCTCTGGTTCGGCTGGTTCGGATTCAATGCAGGAAGTACTTTAACGGCGTCAGATGTTCGAATTGGACATATTGCTGTGGTGACGATGTTATCTGCTGCGGCTGGTGGTGCAGTCACTCTCGTATATACACTTATCCGGTATAATCGATCCGATGCACCGTCCGTTATTAACGGATCTCTTGCTGGACTAGTTGGAATCACAGCAGGTTGTGCTTTTGTCAGCGATGGAGCTGCCATATTCATTGGAGCCGTCTCTGGACTTCTCATGATGGCTGCGACGAACTGGCTGGAAGCGAGGAAGATTGATGATCCTGTCGGCGCATTCCCTGTTCATGCTGTATCCGGAATGTGGGGCACGCTGGCTACCGGCCTGTTCGCTCAAGATGGTGGGCTGCTATACGGGCAGGGCTGGCATTTGATTGGTGTTCAGGTTCTGGGCTTGGCAGTACTGTGTGCTTGGGGCTTCGCTCTAACTTGGCTGGGACTCAAACTCATCAACCGGTGGATTCCTGTGCGTTCGACTGAAGAAGAGGAAGAGATCGGGCTCGACATCAGCTACCATGGCATTATGGCGGCTCATCAGGCACACGATTTCATTGATGATGAAGAAAGTTTGTTCAACGAAGTTTTGCGGGAACAAGAAGAACGCAAACTATAGAAGACAACAAGACAAACAAGATATGTAAGTCATACTGAAGATAACTCCTGGTATCAGGGGTTATTTTTTTGTGGTTGTCTTGTTGATTGCCGCCATACCAGGCTTGTATCAAGATATACCGTTTCGTTATGACGATCGGGCCTGTCAATTCTGTTCATCAGAGACTCGACAACACGGATACCCAATTCATAGGGGTATGTATGTACGGTAGTTAGGGCGGGTTCGATAATTGCTGAATTTGGAACATCGTCAAATCCAGTAACCTCAATGTCAGTCGGAATTTGATAGCCTAGGCTCTTAAGAGAACGAATTACACAAATGGCAATATCGTCGTTTGCACATACAAAGGCCGTAGGCAGCTTTTTTAAAGATTTAATTTGTGATGTCATCCAATCAACGGACAAATAGGGATTTGTATCTTCGAGTTGGATACTGAATTGACTGGAGTTGCTGAGGCCCCCCTGTGAAAGAGCACGTGTGAAGCCAAGCCAGCGTTCATAAAAGCTCCTGCAATGATTCGCATCTCCAATGAAGCCGATATCTTGATGCCCCCGATCTATCAAATCCTTGGTAAGTTGGTAAGTCGATAACTCATTCTCGACCATAATGACATCGTATTTGTGATGTTCGAACAGGGAATTGGGCAGCGAATCAATAAAAACCGTAGGAATGCCTGTGCCTAGCACTTTCTGCATGTACAGTTTATCGAAGATTTCCACGCTGATGATCCCGTCAAGATTCGACTGTTGTATATTCACAGGCAGGTTGCCTGAAAGGATATCCTCTGGTTTCACTAATGTCAGTATCAGATTGTAGCCATTTGCACTTAGACTTGTCTCAATCCCTCTGATGGTCTCGGAATAAAAGCTAATCGCATTGATATCACTTCGGGTCAACAGAGCAATATTCTCAATCTTCATTTGGGAGTAGTTCTTATATTTAAGATCCGCCGCTTTCTGGATTACCTTGTTTCTGGTTTGCTCCGGAATTTGAGGGTGGTTATTAAGCGCTTTCGACACTGTGTTTCGGGATAGTCCAAGGGCATCAGCGATGTCCTGAATCGTTATTTTCTCTGCCATTTCATGTACTCCTTTAACCAAAGCAGTTTGTGATTTTTTATCAGCTATTAGTCAATATAGTAACACAAAAAATGCGCGTATATATCGATATAATCCTTACAATTGCGATGTTCATTGATGATCCACTCAACATTAAAATTCGGTTGACACCATTTCTATGCAAGCGTATACTTCTTTATTGAACACAAAGTGTTTATTTTTGTAAACATAAATGTAAATAAAAACTAAAGAGAAATGTAAACTGGAAGCATGATTTCGTGGTGAGAATTACTTTGGAATTTCTTCAGTACGTTCAGGGAAAGGAGGGGGCTATGCGATTATAAACTTGGCTGATATATTTGTAATTCTGCTCTATTTCCAGGTGTAAGCAATGATATTCATGTCTGCATAACAGGGAGAGGGATAAATGTGAACCAACGGGCTAATTCAGCATTCAAGGGGTTAATAGTAGCATTAATGATAATTTCCATAGTGATTCCTGTAAGCGATTATGCGGGAGCAGAACAGCGAAATAGCAAGGAGTTATCCATGACTAATCAATTTAATGTAAGCGTTACCAATACAAATACGAATCTTACCAAATGGAACGTTATCGGTGGAGGGAAGATGATCGATAGTCCCGATGGACTGCAGTTAGTTTCCGGTTCCAATGAGACTATGATGGCTATCTCTGCCACGAAATCAGGGGATTTCATTTATGAAGCTGATGTGATGGTCAAAGACATAGAGGCAGATACCGGCTTGGTTTTTCGTTCTAATCAAGATGGTCGGTCCTCCTATATGCTGTAGATTATCCCTAAAGATGGGCTGCTCAGATTGCAAGATGCGAATGAGGGGGCTGGAAGACTTAAAGAAGAACGCCAAGTCGATCTGAAGCGAGATGAGATTTATCATCTGAAAGTCAGAGCGGAAGGATCTAATCTTAAAGTATATTGGGGGGCGAATTATAAACCTGTTATTGATGTTACGGATACAGCCTATCCCGAAGGTTATTTGGGACTGAACGTGCGGAATGGATCTGCATTTTTTCAGAATATTCTGGTAAGCGACCTGCACACCAACCTTTCGAATGAGATTTTGACACGTGGAGAGTGGCAGCCTCATTTAAAGGGGACCAAAGCATCAGCCCAAAGTAAGGAAAACGCCATCAAGGTGTACAATACCGCGGCTGATGATCTAGAGATGGAGGGTGACATTACGCTTAATGATGGATCCCCAAATGCCAATGCAGGGCTATTATTCAGGGGGAGTAAAGATGGATCAGCGGGTTATGTGGCTTCTATCCAAGGTCAGGGAGACCAGGTACAAGTTCTTTTAATGCGCGCAAATGGCACGATTGTTAGCAAGTCTGCACGTCTGTATCCTGGAGGGAGTGACAGCAAGCATCATCTCGAGATCAATGCCTCGGGTGACCGTATACAGATATTTATGGATGGCTACACACCTGCAGCTATTGATATTAAGGATAAAAGCTATACAAATGGTTATTCTGGAATGATTGTTAATCAAGGCACTGCCTATTTCCAGGACATCTATCTGACGCAGGCTACGGATTACTATACGGAGAGATATCGCCCACAGTATCATTATTCACCAGCAAGGGGCCCGGCAAGTGACCCGAACGGAATGGTATATTTTGAGGGAGAGTACCATTTGTTCCACCAGGATGGCGGACAGTGGGCTCATGCAGTGAGTAAGGATATGATTCACTGGAAAAGGCTCCCGATTGCTTTGGCTTGGAACGATTACGGCCATGTATGGTCTGGATCTGCTGTTGCCGATCTAACCAATGCCTCGGGGTTGTTCACCAATACAGGCGGCAAAGGATTGATCGCCTATTATACATCTTTTACACCTGATGCGCAGAATGGGAACCAGAAAATTGGTCTGGCTTACAGTACAGATGCTGGCCGGACTTGGACTTATTCGAAGGAACATCCCATTGTTATCCAGAACCCCGGCAAGAATGACACCGACCCAGGCGGATGGGATTTCCGGGATCCGAAAGTCGTCCGTGATGAGGCCAATAACCGCTGGATTATGGTTGTCTCCGGTGGGGATCACATTCGCTTCTTCAGCTCCAACAATTTAATCGATTGGACCTTAACCGACAACTTCGGATATGGAGCGTATATACGCGGCGGAGTATGGGAGTGTCCTGATTTGTTCCAGCTTCCGGTAGATGGGAATGGAGGCCGCAAATGGGTGTTGATGATCAGCACGGGAGCGAATCCCAAGACAGGTGGCTCGGATGAGGAGTATTTCGTAGGCGAGCTTACTCCAGATGGAAAGTTCAAGAATGACAATCCTGCCGGAAAGGTATTAAAAGCCGATTGGGGCAAAGAATTTTACGCCTCTTCTTCTTTCTCCGATGTTCCTGGAGGACGCCGGATCCTGATGGCCTGGATGACGAACTGGGATTATCCTTTCAGCTTCCCTACGGCTCCTTGGAAAGGAGAATTGACGATCCCAAGAGAACTGTCCTTGAAATCAACGAATTCGGGGATTCGGTTGATTCAGACACCGATAGCGGAGTTAAACTCACTCCGGAAACCTCTTGTCTCTGTCAAGAATCGACTAGTTACAGAATCGCAGGAGAACCTGCTTGAAGGTGTGAAATCAGGTGCTTATGAAATCGAGGCCGTCCTGCAGCTGCCCGAACAGGATGCAGCTTCGGAGTTCGGATTCAACCTACGTACAGGTGGAGACCAACATACTGTGGTTGGTTATAACAAAGCCAAACAAAAGTTGTATGTAGATCGGTCAGCATCTGGAGCCACGGATTTCTCTAATCTGTTCACCACACTTCATGAAGCACCGCTTGCCCCATCTGGCAATCAGGTGAAAATACGTGTATTCGTGGATGAGTCTTCAATAGAAGTCTTCGGTAATGATGGGGAGGTTGTAATCTCTGATGTCATTCTTCCCGATTCGGCACGAAGGGGGATGAGTTTTTATACCAAAGGCGGTGCTGTAAAAGTTATCTCCATGAAGGTACACGCGATGGATAATATCTGGAGGTTCTCAGGATCATCTGATACTAGGGTTATTATGGACCGTTCAGAAATGGAACTGACAACTGGGCATACAGAGACCTTGTTTGCCAGTATAGAGAATTCTAAGGGAGCGGCAAAGCCGATCACCTGGAAGTCAAGCCAACCGAATGTAATTCAGATCATTTCTTCTGACAATGAGACTGCTGTGATCCGGGCAGTGGGACCGGGAGACGCTGTGATTACTGCCTCTTCAAGCCATGCGATTAGCGGAAACACTCGGTTCACCGTTAGCAGCGGAGAGTTCAAGACGAATCTTACCGGATGGAAGCCGCAACCATCCACCTCTCTCTGGACCCTGACACCTCGGGGGATTCGCGGCAGTTATAACAGTGATGCCAATTATATGGCAGTCGAGAGAGCAGGGAATTTCACTTATGAGGCAGATATGGAGCTGGCTAAGAGCGGCGGTGCAGGGTCCATCCTATTCCGGGCCAGTGCGGATGGGAATAGCGGATATTATTTTAATTTAGATCCAAATATGAAATCTATCCGATTATTCTATAAAGTAGAGGGCCGGTTTGAGGAACGGCAGGTGCTTGCTAAAGTGAGCCGGTTTATTCAGAGTGAGAGACAATATCATGTAAAAATTGTTGCAGATGGTCCTCATCTTCAGATAGATCTTGATGGGGAACGGATTATTGACCTCAAGGACGGAACATTTGCCGAGGGACAATTCGGGGTCAACGTGTTTGGGGGGCAGGCCTATTACCAGAATGTTATGGCGACTCATACATCCGGGGCAGGCCTTGCTAAAGTGCATATCAAGAATGAGAATTCAGGTAAATCTCTTCAGTATGAAAATTCGATCAACGGAGCGCCCGTGGCTGTTGCGGTTGATGATGCTAATTCTACAAATCAGGAATGGGTTTTTGTACCTGTTGGTGATGGAACATATTCTATTAGAAACATCGATGACAGAGCTTTGGACCTCGATACCGGACAGAACCGAATTCAGTTGTACAATTACCTTGGATATGATAACCAGCGCTGGACTAAAACCGAGAACGCTGACGGGACGGTAACGATACGCTCCGTCCATAACGGTAAAGCTTTGGAAGTCTCTCAAGACGGTACGCAGCTGCAGCTTGGAGAGGTGGTCCCTGATTCATCGCGCCAGAAATGGCGGCTAACAGGCGAATGAGCCCCACATTCGATTAGATCGAGTGTTATTACATGAGCACAGGCCCTTATCCCTCTGGGATAAGGGCTGACTCCTGTGGCAGCCGGTATCAAGAGGAAGCTTCGTTAGCACGCGACGAACAACAATAATTACTAGGAGGAATGTGAAATGAAACTCGGGTTTATAGGGTGTGGCGTCATCTCGGTTGCTCATTTGGAAGGATTGGCACACTTAAAAAAATTAAATAAACAAACATTCGAATTAACCGCTGTATGCGATCTTCGGCTAGAACGAGCTGAGGCATTTGCTTCGGAAGTTGAGAAGCAGCTCGGGAAACGTCCTGAAGTATTTACCGATTACCGTGTAATGCTGGATCAACAGGGTTTGGATGCGGTTTCGATTTTGCTGGACCATGATCTGCATCATCTTGTGGCGGAGGATTGCTTCGCTGCCGGTGTTCACGTTCAAATGCAAAAACCGCTCGCGATCTCCCCTTCTTTCGGACGCAAGATGAGTGCTGACGCCAAGAAATACGGCAAAATCTTGACACTGTCTGAACCCAGTGTATTGGGCGCCAGCAATGTTGCCATGGTCAGAGCAGTAAAAGAAGGTCTTATTGGTTCCGTATACATGATGATAGACTACGCCGCTGTTACGTTAGAAAGAAAGTTCTTCGCCGGTACGGCATGGCGGCATATGAAAGGAAGAGCGGGGGCCGGTTGGATTAATGACCACGGGGTTCATCGGACTCATTTTTTTACTGAAGTAAATGGCCCAATTAAAGAAGTGTTTGCCTATACAGATATATTCGAGAAGCAGCTGAGTGATGGGATCAACACCATTACTCCTACGGGTGAAGATACGTCCGTAACGGTATTTCGTTTTGAGAATGGAGGATTGGGGCACTGGATGTGCAGTACGGCTGCACATGGGGAGAAGATGGGCGGCGTATGGATTTATGGCAGCAATGGTTGTCTTCGTCCCGGTCAACATGCTGTTATGGGTGACGGACAGGTGATACCAATGTCGGAGCTTATCGAGCGTTATGCCCAGAATGTGGTGGATGATCCTTTTGCCCATTCTTACGTGGAGTTGGCTGAAGCAATAACAGAACAGAGGAGACCGATATCAAGTGCGGAACGAGGGCTTGAGGCGCTTAGCGTTGTGTTCGCTGCACTGGAGTCGGCGACGACTGGCCAGCCAGTTCGAGTGGAAGAGATTATCCATGGAGAGAAACATGTGTACGAAGATACTGTACTTGAGGAAATGAACGCTGGAAGACCATAAGAAACGGTCCGTTCAGGGAGCGTTCACGGAGCGTTCAAACGAGTGTTCACATTTATCTCACTCCAAAAGGGGCTTTCCCAACCAGCCATTTCATGGCTTTTGGGCAGCCCTTTTTTTGCGCCTATGCTAGTTACCGACTTATTTCGACTTATAACGACAAAATTCGATCTTTTATCTTTAGATTATTCTCGTAAATGCCGATAAGAACTTAACGGATCTGATTACATAAGAATTTATATGTGAATTGAAGCATGGATTCGTAACTTTAAATTAAGAATTGAGGGAAAGTAATGAGGTCAACACCCAGCAAATGGCTGATTGCATTAGCACTCACTGTCCTCTCATCTCCAACAGCTATTCAGACTGTGGCGTTGGCAGCTAGTGGGATAACTTCAGAAAGCCCTTCAGACCGTCTTCCATTCAAAGACATCGGTAAAGTGACGTCGGAGCAAAAAGCAAACATCCTTCAAGCAGTTCAAGCAGGCATTTTGCATGGTGACCCTAGTGGATCATTTCGCCCATCGGACCTTCTGACTCGTCAAGAGATGGCGGTTTTGTTGACCCAAGTCTTGAATCTGCCTGTCCAGCAAACAGCGAGCAGTTTCACGGATGTAGCCGGGCAAAGTTGGTCTAGCCCTTATATTGAAGCCGTTCATCATGCTGGCCTAATGAATGGAGAGGGCAATGGTAAATTTAGACCAAAGGGAAGAATCTCGAGAGAGGAGATGGCGGTTCTGCTCATGCGGGCAGCGCAGCTTTCCCAAGGAATAGAAACACCCAATTCTTTCAAGATGGCGGATTGGAATCGTGTCAGTGGATGGGCTAAACCATCCGTTAGCGCTGCACTTGAATCAGGCTCTATGGTGCCGATGAATATGAAATTTGAGCCGAAGGCTGAAGTTAAGCGACAAGACATTGCTCTCTTTATGCTTTCAACTTTCTACCCCAAGGAACATCTGGCTCATCTTCAACGCGTGGAAGACGAGAAAGTACAAATTAACGGTATTGAGTACAAGCTTGCCGACTCGGTTAAAGGCATACTGAATTCAGATAATGGCAAAGTTCTGAAAGAAGCAGGAATTGAGTTCTCCGCAGCGCAGCGTACGATTCGGTCCATTACTAAGCTTGAGATTCATTCAAGTGGTCAAGCTCCATCTCTATATGCTCCGGAATTTAGCGGTAACCTCGTTCTGGATGGGCATGGCTCATCCATCGAAGGGGATCTGACGATTGCAGGAGACTTTGTATCTGTGAAGAATCTGGACGTTAAGAATGATTTTACGATTACTCCAAGGCTCGGTCATGACTTTTATGCATACAAGTTAATGGTTCATGGAGAGTCGAAAATTCAGGGTGGAGACCAGAATACGGTATTATTTGAAGATTCCCAGCTGCAAAATGTAGAGGTATCCAAACAAAATGTACACGTTGTTACCCAAGGTGATTCCTTGGTAGAGCAAATGACATTGAAGTCCAATGCGACGATAGAAAATAGCTCCTCTTCCACTATTCAGCAGGTCACCGTACTCTCTGGTGCACAGCAGGTTGAATTACAGGGAACAGTACAGCAATTGGCAGTCAATAGTGACCAGCCAACAAAGCTGACGGGCAGCGCCGCGATTGAATCATTGATCGTGAATAATTCTGCACCGGTTAATCTTGCCTTCACAGGTACAATCGCTAACTTACAAGTAAATAATCCTTCTGCAAGTATTAATGTGAGTTCAACTACAAATGTGATGAACACTACCCTTGCCCCGGGCGTAACCACATCAACCGTTTCGGGCAGCGCAGCAGTCTCAGGCGTATCGGGAGTTGGAACGACTACACCCATTGCGGCTAATACCGCCCCTGTATTGATGACGAAATACAGTGAGCAGGCGATAACAGTAGGAGATGTTGATCTCCAGGTTGACTTGCTCGGTCATTTTACGGATGCAGAACAGTCTGTTCTTAAATATACAGCTGTATCTTTGAATACTGGGATATGCACGGTTAAAGTTGAGGGAACTAATCTAGTTCTAAAAGCTGTAGGCAAAGGGACTGCGACGATATCCATAGCTGCTGATGACCAGGCTGGCAAAAAAACCGGTACAACCTTTAAAGTCAAGGTTAACGAGCCACCGGTCTCGACAGGCATTCCAGATCAGAGCAAGGAGATGGGGAGCGGTGATGTCACGTTGTCATTGAATACCCTATTCTCAGATTCGGAGAATGATCCTCTGTCCTATGAGATTTCCACTGATGATCCATCCATTGCGACGTATAGACTAACAGGGGATCAGCTTGTGCTCACCCCTACCCAAGCAGGGAAGACGAAGGTTACGGTTAAAGCATCTGACGGCCGGGGAGGCAGCGTGAGCAAGGACTTCCAACTGACGGTAACTGCGCCTGTGATACAGAATCAAAAGCCGACTGTTACACAAGTTCTAGTGAATCAGACAATAACCACTGGGGGTTCTGACTATTCACTTGATCTTGGATCGGTCTTTACGGATCCCGAGAGTGATGCCTTAACTTATGAAGCGGACTCTTCCGATACAGCAATCGCTTCAGCAGTAATCAGTGGTCCTATGTTACAAATTCACGCTTTGACTCCAGGAACAACGATGATTCAGCTCAAAGCCCGTGACGGTCACGGAAATGAAGAGAACACAAGCTTCCAGGTTGATGTTGTAGCTCCTTCAAATCCAACACCTGAACCGGATCCGACACCGGTTCCAGATCCAACACCGGTTCCAAACCCGAATCCGATCGCTGCAAACCAGGCGCCTGAAGTTATAAGCTCAGTATACGAGCAAGTATTGACTATGGGCGTGACTAATCCAAGAACCTTTGATTTGACTCAATTGTTCCAGGATAAGGATGAAGATCACTTGTCCTACACGGCTGTTTCTCAGACAGCTGATGTTGTGAATGCTGTAATTAACGGAGACACGTTGACACTTACTCCTGGTTCTTCGGCAGGGAACACACGAGTAACCATTACAGCTGATGACGGCCACGGGGGAACATCGACGTATGACATAGCTGTTCGAAATGCCCCGCTCGTGACCAATGGCAAAGTCGAAATTCGCACGAAACAGGGGGTACGGGAATCAGTTACTTATGATTTGTCAGCCTATTTTCCAAACGAAACATCCTTCAAGGTGTATACTGGAACTCCTGACTCTACATTTACTGGCCCAACTACTCTAAGTGGGGGAATCTGGGCGTGGAACGGGGATACATCGCAGTCGTTCTGGATCATTGGTTCTAATGGCTCGGCTGTTGTAATTCATGTTACAGCGGAGGTTCAAGGTCCTGAAGATCTGTATTTCTCGCAGTACTTATCGATAGATAAGACCCGCACAGCGATTGAATTATTCTTCAATCCTGTTGGAGATACATCTCAGCCGGTTGCAGGCGGATATGAACTGGAAGTTCACCAGTACAATCCAACAACAAGAACGCCGAAAGTATGGAGCCAGCCTCTTCTTCAGTTCAATAAAGGAATGCCATATATCTTTATTGATACAATTTTTTATGACTTTTTTGATATCATTAATGCGTGGTATTACAACGATGAATTGGGACTATTCCAGTCCAACACAAATTTCACTACCGGTTATGTTTTGAAAAAGAACAGTCAGATCATTGACGTGCTGGGTGACCCGTACGGGACAACTCAATTCATGCCAAATGGCGGTACCATTGTCCGCAAGAGTGGAATTAAATCAGGCTCATCTTCCTTTAGCCAGGCTGGAGAGTGGAATTCCTACCCTGTAAATACGCTTCAATTCTTCGGTCGCCACACGCCATAACGCATTTATGAAATGAACTTGATTAGTACAAAGCCCCGATTCTATTCCTAAGAATAGAGCGGGGCTTTTTGTTCTCGCATTGGCAGCATATGGAAAGTATAATTGGATAAGACAAATTAGAGAGGAGCATGAATTTGAACATGGACGAAAGGAAAGAAATTATTAATAAGTATATTGAGGCGTACAACAATTTCGACATCCAGGGTATGATGAGTTGCTTACATAGTGATATTTTGTTCAGAAATATCTCAAATGGAGAAGTTAATACGGAAACCCGAGGAATAGAGGAGTTCAAAGAGCTGGCAGAGAAGTCGACTGCTATTTTCTCAAGTCGGTGCCAGTCAGTTACAGGCTTCGCAGCAACAGAGGACAAAGCTGAAGTGCAGATTGACTATGAAGGCATACTGGCTGTTGATTTGCCAAATGGACTACAAACTGGCGATAAGATTCAGCTGAAAGGGAGAACTGTTTTCCAGATCAAAGAAGGTAAACTCGCTTTAATCGAGGATTACAGTTGAACATGAATATAGAACTAAGTTTTCCGTTGATAAACATACCTTCTGGGGAAGTACAATTAAGGGACGACCGTATCAAAAAAACGTGGACGGCCCAGATCGAAGCCTTCCAGCTTGCGCCAATTCCCGTAACGAAGGCTTTATACAGCTCTGTTATGAATCAGACAGCCGATTGCCCTCAAGATAGGAACGCTCCGGTTACAGAGGTGTCATGGCACGATGCCATCTCGTTCTGCAATAAGCTCTCTAGGCAGTCGGGACTTGGGGAATGCTATACATTGGATGGCAACGTTCCCGAATGGAATAAGGAAGCGAACGGATATAGGCTGCCGACGGAAGCGGAATGGCAGTATGCCTGCCAGGCGGGAATGGGCGGATACCGATACGATGAGCTGGACGCTGTGGCCTGGTATAGCGATAACTCGGGAGGTGGCGTGCACGAGGCAGGTCAGAAGAAGCCAAATGCATGGAAGCTTTACGACATGCTGGGTAACGTCTGGGAGTGGTGCTGGGATGTCTATGATGCCGAGGTATACGGCTCCTACAGGGTTTTTCGCGGAGGGAGCTGGGCAGAGGAAGCCCGAGGCTGCGGAGCTACGTGCCGGCGCCGTAGTCATCCTACATTTCGGATTGACGACCTAGGTTTTCGGATTGCCAGATCCCTATAAGCATAACCAGTCTCAGCTTGAAGGCATAGTAATAAGCTGGCCTACGGTTCCCGGGCCAGCTCGATATTTACTTGTTATCCTCGGACTCTACAAAATTCTTGAGCAGAGCCATTTTATTGTCCCAAAATCGTTCGTAGAAGCTCAGCCACTGCTTCAATTCAGTGAGCGGATCTGGATCAAAGCGGTAGCGGGTCTCGCGGCCAACTTTTCTCTCTTTGACAAGTCCTGCATCGGCAAGTATCCGTAAATGCTTGGATACAGCCGTTCGGCTGATCGGAAAGTGTCCGCTTATTGCCGTTACGGGCATCTCCTTGTCGACAAGCATTTTAAGCAGACTGCGACGGGTAGGGTCTGCAATAGCTTGAAAGACATCATGCTTCGCAGACGCTGCACCCATGCTAGGCTTGGACATATTTGCCGAGTCGCTGCCCAATCTCTGCCCAGCCATGATTCATATTGTTATAAGGGATCTGATCCGCCGCATCCCATCCTGCATGGGTAAGGGTGAATTCGGTCTGACCTTCCAGTTCCTTCAACTCAAAAGTGATAGTCCAGTTCTTGGCCCAGCTGAAGGAAAGCTTGTCAGGGGGCTCAAGCTCAGTTACCTTACAAAGATTCTTGCCATATGGGCCTGCGTCGAGGTAGAATTCATGTCCAATTTCTGCCTTAAAGTCATTGGGCATGAACCAGGCGGCCATCCCTTCAGAAGTGGAAACAGCCTCCCATACTTTCTGAATAGGGGCGTTAAATGTAAATGTGTGCTGGATGTCCGGCAGTGAATTTGAACTTGAATTGCTCATGTGATGTAACCTCCGAATGTTATGTTTTAATATGCAACCAAATGGTTTCCGTTTATGATTATATGACACCAAATGGTTTCGTGTCAATGCATGAAACCTGCTCAAGTCGATCATGTTAAGACATGGAGGTGATCGATTTGTCAGGAAGAAACAATAAACCGAAGAATACAGGTCCTGCAGCCAGCCCCAGCCGGCTTGATCAGTTCGGGCAAGAGCTTGCGGAGGATATGGTAACCAAAGTGGGTAAAGGCAATACATCCCGGCAGGAAGAGAAGTAGAAACTTACGAGCTAAGATCAGAGCAAGGGCTGTCTCATCGTCATCTTGGATGACTGATGAGACAGCTCTTTTTCTTTTTGTTATTTAAGAAAATTTTAATAAATGGTTCACTGGCAATTTATTTTTTATCTCTATCATTGCAATTGTAGTTAATCAGATAACACAGGAGGATGTAAGATGAAGAAAAAATGGTTAGTGTTAGGAAGTACAGTAGGTCTCAGTGCGGCGCTTATGGTGACAACAGGCCTCAGCGCGATGGCGAGCACATCAGGTTATGAAGCATACAAGTCGGCCTTGAAGAACAGCCATACAGTCCAGAGTGTTACTTTACAGGCTAACGCTTCTCTCAAGGATAATGGGAAGGTACTGGAGACAGCTGATGCACAGCTTAAGCTGAATCTGAAGAACGGGAATATGAGCGGGAACACCGATCTCTCCGCTGGCGGCGAACATCAGAAGCTCAGTATGTATAACCAGAATGAACAGACGATTCTAAAAACGGATAGCAGTGATACTTACTATGTGAAGCAGGATAAAGATGACACTAAGGCTGAGTTCAAGAAAATGCATCATTCCAAAGCAAGTGACCCGGAAACTTCCCGTCAGGTAGAGACGGTTATTGATGCGCTGGTCGGTAATCTGAAAGATTATGTGAACATGGATACGGCTTCAGATGGTTCCAAACAGATCTCTCTGCAGCTTGATCAAGCCCAGCTTCCTGCCGTTGTCAATGCGATTGCACCTCTTGCTATTAAAGAAGCAACGAAGCATAGAGAAGAGATTCAGTCTAAAGAGAGCAACCCTTCGGCTTTCCCTTTCCATAAACAATTCCTGAAGAATGAGGTTCCACAGCTTACTCAAGATATCAAGATTGATCATGTCTCTGTAAAAGCTAACGTCAATGCGTCCAATTACATTCAGCATCAGGAGGCGGACTTGACTGTGTCCGGTAAGGATGCCAGCGGTGCTGCTCATCAGCTGGTTATCCATCTGCAGGCTGACTTCTCCGGCTTCAACAGCACAACACCTGATACCCTTGATTTGAAGGGCAAGAAAGTCCAAACCTTGAAATCTAACCACGAAGGTATGTTAAAGGCTGATGGCAATAACAAATAAGAGTTAATTGCTGAGTGGACAGACAGGTAGGGTGCTTCTGCAGCCTGTCTGCCCTTATTTTCTTACTTGGAGGGATTCAATTGGAATCTGTACTAAAGACGGTCAACCTGGGCAAGAGGTATGGAAATGACAGGGGCATACATGAGATTGATCTTGAGCTTCATGCAGGGGATGTATATGGATTGCTCGGTCCGAATGGGGCAGGGAAGACTACATTTCTAAAGGCTGTAACTGGTTTAATCCGTTATGACCAAGGGAGCGTATCCCTGTTTGGTGAAGAGGGCGTGGTCAGCTTTGACAAAGGACTTGAGCAGGTGGGATGTATGATAGAATCTGCCGACTTCTACGAATTCCTTACTGCGAAGCAGTATCTTCAAAGTGTCGCCAGGTTCCATCCTCAGGTAAAGGCCCAGAGAATTGATGATCTCCTGGAATACGTTGGGCTCGCTTATGTTCGTAATGATAAGATCAAAGGCTTCTCAACGGGAATGAAGCAGAAGCTTGCGCTTGCAGCAGCAGTCCTGCCGGAGCCGAGATTCGTCATTCTTGATGAGCCGACGAACGGCCTGGACATTGAAGGGATCGTTATGTTCCGGAAGCTTATTCAGAGTATGAATGAGGAGAAGAAAACCACCTTCCTTATATCCAGTCATATGATTCATGAGCTTGAACAGCTATGCAACCGTGTAGGCATTGTCGTTCAGGGACGGCTCATAAAGGAAGGTTATGTCACAGACCTGCTTGCGCATAATCAGTCCCTGGAGGCGTTCTATATTGAACAGCTGCATCAACACAAAGGGGAGGTTCAGTATGTATAAATGGACAGCTTCTTACTTCAATGAGCTTACACTTTTATTTTATCGCAGAAAAGTTATCTTGATCGCACTGTTCTCGGCAGCTCTCCCGGTGCTCATCGCATTTGCCCTGAAAGGTCTGGAGCCGCTGCTTGCCCTTCTTGCCGTAGGACCATCTTTTCCTATTGAAATGTTAAGCTTATACACAGGCCTCTGGATACCACTGGTAATCATGACGCTTACAGCAGATCTATTCCCGCATGAAGTGGCGTCCAGAACTCTCAAGCTTGCTTTTCTTAGACCGGTTACAAGGCTGCAGGTGTTCCTAAGCAGAGCAGCTGCTCTGGCTACATCTGTTGGAGGAATTCTGGTCATTCTGTTCATCACTACATTCCTGTGTACTTTATTTGCAGGAACTCTAACTGGATTCGGCGAAGTTCTAAGTAACTTGAAAGCCTACGCGGCTGCATTTATCGCTATGCTTGCGGTCTCCGCCGTATTTGTATTCATCGCCCAATTCTTTAAAAGCGTGAGCGGCTTCGTTATTACAGCGCTCGTACTGTATGCAGGTTTTAAAGTTGCACCATTTCTGCTAAGCTCCTTCTCGGCCTTTTCGCCCTTGAACTATACAGACTGGCATATGTTATGGCTTAGTTCTTATGTGCGGGCAGGTACTCTGATCACCGGCACCTTGTTCCTGCTGGCCAGCAGTGTACTGTTCTTCTCGCTGGGTTATTACAAATTTGATCGCACTCAGGTCTAACATAAAGGAAGATGTAGATGTCCATCCGGTTAAAATTAATTCTCTCCTATGCAGCTATGCTAATAGTCCCGCTAGTCTTGATGGTGATCTTGGCCCTGCTGCTGACATTCGTCTTCAAAGGTGATCTTCAGGCTTTACATGAGAAATACGGGTATTCTAAGGATTATTATGAGGATCACAGCCTTGAACGTCTGGTAAAGGAAATAGGCAGGACCGCGAAGAGCAACCCTTCCATGTTGTCGGATTCCGCTTATCTCAGAGAGCTCTCGGAGGAACTTGATCTTACCAATTCCAATCTGGTTATACGCAAAGAAAATCAGTACGAATATGTGTCCCCCTCATTGAAGAATAAGGATCTTCTATCGGTGTTGGCTGATTATAAAGATAGGGGTACGAGCAGAAAGAATGAAACGCTCAAGTATGACAAGGAGTCAGTCAACATGACACTTTACAATTTCACTTATGAAGATCATCAGCCGGGAACCGTATTTATAGTTACCAGCGTGAACCCTGTGATTCATTTTGTACAAAAGTTCGCTTTTATACTATTCCTAAGTCTGATTTTCATTCTGATATTAACACACACGCTGCTCACTTATTTCGTATCCAGGAGCATTATCAGGCCCTTGAACAAGTTGAAAGACGCCACCAAGCGGATCAAATCAGGGGATTTGAATTCAGAGCTTCAAATTACGAATAAGGATGAGATAGGGGAGCTAAGTCTTGCATTTGAACAAATGCGTGTGAGATTGAAAAATTCTATTGAGACCCAGCTACAATATGAAGAGAACCGCAAAGAGCTGGTCTCAAATATTTCGCATGATCTCAGAACGCCGCTCACGGCGATCCGCGGTTATATTGATGGAATTGGAGACGGAATCGCGGATACGCCTGATAAAGTGAAAAAATATATGGATATCATCTCACTCAAGGCAGAGGAGATGGATCATTTGATTGATGAGCTGTTTCTGTACTCCAAGCTGGATCTTAATCGTCTTCCTTTCCACTTCGAAGAGATCAACCTGCATTCTTTTCTTGCGGATTGGTCGGAGGAACTGCTCTTTGAGCTTAATAAACAAGGGGTACAGTTTCACTCTCATCTTCAGATTGCGGAGGAGACGAAGATTTCGATTGACCGTGACAAAATCCGGCGGGTATTCTCGAATATCATCAGCAACAGCTTGAAATATATGAATAAATCCGAGAAGGAGATTGAACTCAAGGCTTATGAAGCCAGGGGGCAGCTGGTTCTGTTCATTTCAGATAATGGCCAGGGAATCGATGCAGCGTCTCTTCCTTATGTATTTGAACGATTTTATAGAGAAGATCCTTCTAGAAACAGCGTTACAGGGGGGAGCGGACTTGGCTTGGCTATAGCAAGACAGATGATAGAAGGTCATAGAGGAAGTATTCAGGCAGAAAGTGTGAAGGGGGTAGGGACCAGCATTAGAATCACGCTCCCGCTTATCTTTAATGAAGAGGGTGACCGGATTTGAAGAATATTCTAATCGTAGAAGATGAACAAATTATTGCAGAGCTCGAAAGAGATTATCTGGAAGTAAGCGGCTATCAAGTAGAGATCGCTTCAGACGGGCAAAAGGGACTTGAACTGGGACTTAGCGGACAGTATGATCTGATCCTCTTGGATTTAATGCTTCCGGGAATGAGCGGGTTCGAGGTCTGCAGGCAGATTCGCGACAAGTTAAATGTGCCTATCCTAATGGTTACCGCGAAGAAGGAAGATATTGACGTGATAAGAGGCCTAGGCCTTGGCGCGGATGATTATATTACGAAGCCCTTCAAACCGGGAGAGTTGGTTGCCAGAGTGAAGGCCCATCTTGCCAGATATGAGCGGCTGATTGGAGATAAAGCAGGGCCGAATGAAATTCGGATCCGGGAGCTTCGAATTGATGCAGATGCCAGAAGAGTATTTCTGCAGGAGAATGAAGTTGGCCTGACGACCAAGGAGTTCGATCTGCTGCATTTTCTCGCCCAAAATCCGAACCGGGTCTTCAGCAAGAATCATCTGTTTGACAGCGTTTGGGGCTTCGATTCCTTAGGCGATGCCCAGACCGTTACCGTTCATATTCGTAAGCTGAGAGAGAAGATCGAGACTGGACCCTCGAGAACCGATTATATTGAGACTGTTTGGGGGGCGGGGTATCGTTTCCGAAATTGAGAAGAGCCTGAGAATTCAGGTTTTTTTGTATAGAAGAAGCGATAAATACCATAGGACGCGAATACTAACTTCTTCGCGCCCTCCTGATAAGATGTGGATTCCGGGTCGGTGCCCGCGCAGGTATGATTAGCGTGAAATCAAACCAGATTGCCCGGAGATTTGTTTGTAGGTATTGGGAGTTACCCCTACAATGCGCTTGAACAGTTTATTGAAATAGGCCGGATCTGCATAGCCCACCTCTGCACCTATACTATGAATCTTTCTCCCAGGTTCTGACCGAAGGAGCTGCTTGGCTTTATTAATGCGGACTTCGATCATATAATCCGTCAAGGTGAGGCCTGTCTCTTGCTTGAAGAGTTTGCTTAAATAGCTGGGGGTTAAATACACCATTTGGGCCAGCTCATTTAGCTCGGCCTGGTGCTGATAATTAGCGGATATCCATTGTTTTACCGTTTCGACAGCGTTAGCACCCATACACATCCGCCTGGTACGGATCTCTGTGAACATGGAGTGGAACGCGTTAATGAACTGCTGCTCCAATTCTGTATAGGTCATACATGCCATAAGTATCTTCTCAAGTTCTGCATACGAACGATAGATGAAGTTAAATTCCTGCAGCTCATGGGCGGATATCTCTCTAATCAACTGCGCGTACCCAAGGTAAGCTTCCGGCTCGGCATATTCTGACTTTAGGGACATAAGCCCTTCCTTGATCCATCTCATTATGTTCTCAAGGTTCAGAATTTGCAGCTCGTGAATCAGCTCGGTTCTGCTGAGGTTTAACCTTTCCAGAACATTTGAGGTGGGAAGATCCAGATCCCGGATGTTGGATATATGCAGATAAGACTCGCTATAAATACCCCGATCGCAAGCTTTCTTGGCCTCCAGATAGGCGGGGTAGAAGTCTGTAAGATCAGTATAGGAACGGCTTATTCCCATATGAAGGGTAGGCCGGGTCGGAACCGATATTGAACTGCAGATATTTCTTAGCTCGTGATCGGTGAGCTCCCTCTCGGAATAGCAGACCAGGATCAGCAATCTTTCCTGAAGCTCCAGGCGGTCAAGTAGAACAGGTACATTCGTCAGCTCAACTTGCAGGTCTCCCAGCCGGCTCATTTTGATGGCAATCAGGGTAAAGCAGGGACGGGGCATAACAAGTTCGGGCAGCAGATAAGGCGATGAGACTTTGCTTAGCAGGATAGACAGCAGAAGTCCTGTGCGCTGACGCTCTTCTCTGAGCCGGGCAGATTCCTTCTCCTCGTTGAGCCGGTACAGCAGTTCGAACAATTGATCTTTATTAATAGGCTTTAATAAATACTCAACTGCTGAATACTTGATTGCTTCCCTAGCGTAATTGAACTCCGTGAAACCGCTCATCAGGATGGAGCGAATCTGAGGGCGTTGTTCTTTGAGCTCCCGAATTAATTCCAGCCCGCCAATTTGGGGCATCCGAATGTCTGTGATGATGACATCGATTTCGCTCAGATCGATGTCATCCAGCACCTGCTGCCCATCCGAGCAGCTGGCTGTGATTTGGAATTCAGGACTTTCTTTTTGGATCATACGGGCAAGCCCTTCGCGAATTAAGACCTCATCATCTACAATCACAATACGCAGCAACTTGGTTCCCCCTAACCTATATTGTTCATCTGTGTTGTCTTGGACAATCCATCAATCCTGAGTGTTACGACGGTGCCAACACCAGAAGTGCTATCTACTTGAAGACCATAAGAGTAACCATAGTGGAGACAGATGCGTTCGTTCACGTTGCGAAGGCCAATTCCAAATTTCTCCCCGGTGTCCGAGGAGCGAAGACTTTGATTCAGCGCTGCAAGTGTCTCTTTGTTCATCCCAACGCCATTGTCAGCAACCGAGAATAGGGCCGTATCCTGCTCATACCAGGCGGTGATTGTGAGAAGACCGGTTCCTGCCTTCTTCTCCAATCCATGAAATACCGCATTCTCAACAATAGGCTGAAATACAAGCTTAAGAACGGGTAAGTCCAGGAAAACGTCAGGTACATCAATCATTAATTCAAATTTCCCTGGGAAACGAATCTGCAACAGCTGAAAGTAATTTCTCACATGATCCAGCTCCTGGGCGATCGTCACGGTCTCTTCACTTCGTACAATGCTGTATCTCATTTGTAGTCCTAAGAGATAAGTCAGCTCTGCAACCCGGGGATCGTCATTACTCTCTGCGAGCATCCTTATGGATTCTAAGGTGTTGTAGATGAAATGCGGATTAATCTGGCTCTGAAGCGCGCGCATATCTGCCTTTTGCTTACGCTTCTCGGTAAGGGAGACCTCTTCCAGCAGATCTTTAATCCGAGTGATCATCCGGTTGAATTGACTGCCGAGCAGTCCGATCTCATCATTGTATTTGGGATTCAGGGATACCCCCAGATTTCCGCGCTGAACCTGCTTCATTAATCGGACCATGGACTTGAGCGGCTTGGTAAGCGCGTAAGAGATCACGGTCGCTACACATAGAGCAAATCCGATAATAATAAGTGTGGTAACAATTAAGGCAGAGCGGTTCTGTTCAAAAGAAGATAGGATGTGACTCTGCGGGATGTTAACAAGCGTCACCCATCCTGTAACAGAGGATACGGTATACACGGTTAAATAGGAGTGACCTTCAATCTCGGATTGAAACGAACCTCTGGGTGCTTTAACTTTTTGCATCAAATTCTTCAACTGCTTCGAAGGGTCAAAGCTGCTGTTCTTGCTGGCGAAAAGAATACTCCCTTGGGTATCCACAATAATAGAACTTCCGCGCGTTACTTGATTCACAGGATCGAGAATTTCATTGAACATATTCGTATCCGTATCAAAGACAATAATTCCGATATCCTTGAGCGTACTTGCGGATTTGACGGTCCGGACCACACTGAACACATCTTTGCTTTCGCTCAGGTTGACCCTAATCGTGTGCTTGCCAGTCAGTATGGGTGAGGACCCGTTATTTCGTATTAAATTGTTCCATTGTCCCCTTTGTTCATAAGGATAGAGCTCATTGATTGTCGTATTCTTGTCGTAAAATACAGCTCCGAATTTATCAACGAGATATACGGCTGTAATCTCTTCCTTCGTGTGGCTGAGATAGCTAAGGAACATGGAGATACTTACGTTTTTGTCCCAATTGGTTACTTTTTGCTCCAAATAATACTGAACATCCTTGTTATATAAGGGAAGAACGGTATAGCGCTTCAAATCGGCTACGTAGCTGTCGATCGTATCGGAGACATTGGTTGTCATTTGAGCTGCATTATTCGTTGCGTTCTGAAGAACGGACTCCAGGGTGGAGCGGGCAGAAAGGTAGCTGACATAGGTGATCGGCAATGAAATGAGAAAGACAAAGATGACGATCAGCTTTTTTTGCATGGAAAGGTTGGCTAGGAACAACCATCCCCGGTGCAGGGCAGCACGTATCATTGAGAACTTCACTTTGGGCCTTCCTTTCCAACCCTGTAGCCTATTTCACCGCACCGCTGGTCACGCCTTCAAAGATATACTTCTGCAGGAAGAAATATAGAATTACGGTTGGCAGTAGAATCACCAGAATTGCTGCACAGATTAAATTCCAATCGGCCGTATCCACACCCTGGAAACGCATGAGTACGGTAGTGACTACGCCAAGGCTCTGTTTGGGCATATATAAATAGGGAATATACATATCATTGTAAATACTGATCGTCTTCAAAATGACCAGTGTAGCGGTTGCGGGAGTAAGCAAAGGGAATATAATGGACCGGTATATTTTAAATAGAGAAGCTCCTTCAACCATGGCGCTTTCATCCAAATCTACGGGAATGTTCCGGATGAACTGAAGATATAAGATAATCTGGATTACATCGGCTCCAATATATAGAATGATAGGGGCTCCCAGCGTATTGTACAACCCCAGACTTTTAATAATGCCAAAGGTAGCAACTTGAGTAGTAATACTTGGAATGATCGTAGCGACAAGGTACGCACCAAAGATCACCGGCTTCAGCTTGAAACTGAACCGTCCAAGAACATAGGCTACCATCGTTCCGAACAGAATATTTAGGGCCAAAGCAACGACAATGATGATTAGAATGTTGCCAAAGCCGCTGAGCAGATGTCCCCGCTTGAACACGGTCAGGAAATTATCCATATTGAAAAAACTCTTAGGAAGTGCCATTGAATTACTAGTATTAAATTCATCCGTAGACTTGAAGGCATTTACAAGCACCACATAAGGCGGGAAGAGCACGACGAACACGCCAACGAGCAAGGTTAAGTATTTAATGATATCGATAACTCGGAATTTGGATTTTCCCATGGCTATTTGTTACCTCCCCGGTTAAGAACAAGCTGTTGAATCAAGAGGACAAAGACGACAAAGAACAGCAGAATGATGCTCATGGCCGAAGCGAGTCCGTAATTGTTATACGCAAACGCTGTCTCGACAACACGCTGTACATAAGTCTGACTTGCACCGGCTGGTCCGCCTTTGGTGAGCACAAAAGGAAGATCAAATACTTCGAGTGCGCCTGTAACGGTAAGGAACAGATTTAGCTGGATCACCGGCTTCATATTCGGAAGCGTAATTCTCCATAAGGTCTGCATGGAGCCTGCTCCGTCAATCTTGGCCGCTTCGAAGATATCCCGCGGGATCGCCTGCAGTGAGGCGATATAAATAACCATGTTATAACCCATAAAGCGCCATAATCCTGTTGAAGCCAGGGAGTAATTGACCAAGCCTTCGGTACCGAGCCAGCTGGTCTGGGAGAGACCGGACAGGCCAAGGTTCCCCAGCAGAAGATTGAGGGAGCCGTTCGTTGTGTCAAATACATAACCGAACATGAAGGCTACAGCAACGCCGTTCATGATATAAGGCAGGAACAAGAGAATGCGGAAGAAGTTCTTCCCGCGAAGCCGATTACTCAGAATGACGGCAAAATAAATCGCGATAATGTTCTGCACGACACCCATGACGAAATAAGCAAAGTTATGCTCAAACACTTTGAAGATGTCCGGATTGCTGAAAACTTCCCGGTAATTAGCCAGCCCGACCCATGGCTTCTCCGGGCTGTATCCATCCCAATTGGTGAAGCTGTAGTAGATCAGCTTGATTGCCGGGTAGTAGGTGAACACGCCAAGCAGAAGCAGAGGAATGGTCAGGAAAGACACGATAATGATAGTTTTTTGCTTATTGTAGGACATGGTTCCAAACATCGATCAGACCTTCTTTCTCAAATCTTCAGGTTTTAAATGAAAATGGATTATCCGAAGGAGATAATCCATTTTCATATTTGTGGCTGGATGGATTGAACTAAAGACTGCGATTAGTGCTTTACTTCTTTTCTTGCTTTGGCCCAGGCCGCGTTCCATTTGTCGAGTACCTTTTGTGGATCAGGAGCGAGTACGAACTCTTGGGCAACCGCAGGCAGATCAAGCTGTGCTTTGTTGCTGATATCGGTAACTACAGGATCATCGACTGTACCTTCTTGGAGCTTAGCTCCGCCGGACTGGAACTCTTTAAGCTGCGGGAGCTTGGACTCTTTGTCCTTGAGTGGAGGGATGAATCCAGCGAAATCCTCGTAGCCTGAATCCTCGAGCATCCATTTTACGAAAGCCTTTGCCGCATCAACATTCTCGCTGTCCTTGGCTACAGCGTAGAAGAAGTCTGGGCTGAGTGCTGCAGAAGGAGTGCCTGAGTTATCATATGGCAGCGGGAAGAAACCTACGTTATCCGAAGTAGTTCCTGCTCCGATAACCTGGTTAATGACCCAGTTACCCAGGAAGTACATGCCGAATTTGCCTGAAGCAATATCTTTCTTGGACTGTTCCCAATTTGTCGAGTTGATGTCTTTCTCCAGGTAACCCTTTTCGTTAAGCTCACGAAGCAGGCTCATAGCTTTACCGTAACCGTTGTCCATGGTGAATGGCGTATCGGTGTTCAATTTGTCATTCGGGAAGCTAGGATTGTTCTCGATCAGACGAGGCAGATCATAGACCCAGTTGTTCAGCGGCCATTTATCCTTAAAGTTGGAAGCTAGAGGGACAATGCCTTTTTGCTTCAGCTTCTCGCAGGCTGCCAGGAATTCATCCCATGTCTTAGGTACTGCGGTGATGCCCGCATCAGCGAATGCCTTCTTGTTATATACAATCCCTGAAGTCGAGTTACCGGATGTAATTCCGTACACTTTACCATCAGCTACTTTGAAGTCTTTAAATGTAATGCGGTCATTAAGTCCAAGGTCGTCTAAAGGAGCGAAATATTTAGGAAGATCTGAGTTGGGAATGGTTGGGATGAACATGACGTCAGGTAGTTCCTGACTGGCCATTCTAACTTTAGCCTGCTGGTTGTAGTCTGTCTGAGAAGGCTCGAGCTCGACTTCGATATTCGGATATTTCTCATGGAACCGCTTGAGATAATCGTCATATTCCTTCCCGATCATATCTGTCCGGTTGGTGAGGAAGGTGATCTTGCCGCTGATGTCAGCGCCTTCCTTCGCCGTCGTCTTCGTTGAAGTGTTCGTGTCCGTCTTCGCGGCAGAATCACCGCCGCTTGAACTATCGGAACCGCAGCCCGACAGCAGCATGGACATAACCATTACCATGGATATCCCCGATGAGAACAATTTTTTCTTCAATTCATTCGCCCCTTTTCATTTTTGTTAGCGTTTACATCGTCATTATATAGCTGTTTTGAAATCGATTTAAAGGTACTCAAATGTGATTTATTGTTCTGAATTATCCTGTTTGCGCACATTCGGTAGAGGACCGCAGGCACAACTATAACAAAATACAATGAATCATAAATGTTGACAAGACAGTTATATAAAAACAAATTCAGTCCCTATTTTTATAGAAAGAGGCTTGCTAAAATCTCTATTAAACCGCTTACATTGCAGAAATGACGCGGTTTTTCTCTCAAATCGAACTTCTATTACATTAAGGAGGTAGTTATGAAGAACTTTCAGAAAGCATGGATCACACTGCTCACCGTTGTGCTAATGATGTCCATTATGTCGCCGGTACTTGCATCGAGTGAGAAGAAGCAGACAGGGCAAGCTGCGGGAATGCAGAAGAAGATCAACCTGGCAGACTCAGAGGCAACAGCCAGCACCCGATCCCTATTCGTATATCTACAGAGTATCCGGGGAAAGCAGACCCTGTTCGGTCAACAGCATGCAACTGATGAAGTATTGTCTGCGAAGTCAGGCACGGGTCCCGCTTCCGATGCCAAAAGCGCGGTGGGAGATTACCCAGCTTTATTTGGATGGGATACACTCAGTCTGGAAGGCTTCGAGAAGCCAGGTTCAACTTCTAATACACCTGAACAGAACCGGGATAATCTTGTGAAGAGCATGAGACAGGCCTATGATATGGGCGGGGTGCTGACACTAAGCTCTCATATGCCTAATTTCGTAACAGGCAAGGACTTCTATGATACCAGCGGAAATGTGGTAAGTCACATCCTACCAGGCGGGGACAAGCACAAGCAGTACAATGCTTTTCTGGATAGGATCGCGGACTTCGCCCTCCATCTCAAGGATGGGAAGGGGAATAACATTCCGGTTATTTTCAGACCGTTCCATGAACAGAATGGCGGATGGTTCTGGTGGGGCGCTCCGTATGCGACCAAGGAGCAGTATATTGAAATCTATCGTTATACGGTGGAATATTTAAGAGATGTTAAGGGAGTACATAACTTCCTATATGCCTTTTCCCCGGGCAGCCCATTTAACAACTTGGATTCAGCCTATCTGAAGACTTATCCAGGTGATGACTATGTGGATATATTAGGATTTGATACGTATTATGACGGCAGCAATCAAGGATGGTTCGATACGGTTGTGGATGATGCGAAGCTGATCTCGAAGCTGGCGGATTCCAAGGGGAAAGTGGCCGCTTTTACCGAGTTTGGATACTCGGGCGTGAAGCCGACAGGAACGGCGGACAAGAACTTCTACACCAAGTTGATTCGTGCTATGCAGTCCGATCCGGATGCTAGCCGCATGGCTTATATGCTGACTTGGGCGAATTTCAACTATGACTCGATCTTTGTGCCTTACCGCAACTCCGCGCAATACGGAGATCATGAGCTTCTTCCTGACTTTGTGAATTATTACAAAGATCCATATACCTACTTCAGCCGTGATCTGAAAAATGTATATAAGAACAAAGCTGTTACTGTAAAAGAACAGCCCTTCATGCATATCGTCTCGCCGACTGGACAAGAGACCATCCGGACAAATACCACGACAATCCGGGCAAGAGTACTGAATCAGAATGTGTCCAAGGTCGTGTACTCCATCGGCAATTCAACCACTGAATACCCGATGACACTTGCTAAGAACGGTTATTATCAGGCAGACTGGACGCCATCGGCTGACCTGAATGGCAAAGGGACTGAGCTTACTGTAAAGACATATGCCAAGAATAAGACGATGCTTAAGCAGACGATTACGGTATATGTGGGTATACCTGAGATTTCACTTAAGACCATTTCTTTTGAAAAAGGGATCGATGAGGTTCGTAACAATGGGACTTGGCCGGCTGAGATGGAATCCCAATTCTCCTTCGCTAAGCTTGGGGACGACGGAAAGCTAAGAATCGACGTGAAGAATATGGTATCTTCCGACTCGTGGCAGGAACTTAAGATTGGACTTCCCAAGATCTCGGCAGTTGATCTGAAGGATGTGAACCGGGTTGCATTTGACGCTTGGATTCCCGTATCTGCAGGTTCGAAGAACCCGGATGCCAATCTGCACGCAGCAGCCGAGCTGTCTCCGAGCACTTCCAAGTTCGAGACTAAGGCTCCTGCCAAGCTGACGGCAATGGACACTGTTACGGTGGGAGGAACCGTCTATGGCAAATATACAGCTTCCATAGATCTTACTGACGATAAGCTCAGACAAGCTGCAGAAGGACTATCGATTGCGTTAATCGGCAGTGGTCTTGAATATTCGGGACCGCTCTATGTAGATAACATTCGCTTGATTAATGCCTACACGGGGGAGTCCACCGATCCTAATCTGGTAGATGGCTTTGAAGGCTACAAGGGGAGTAATGACCTTCTTCGTGCAGCATACAGCCCTAATGGGGATGCCAATACGATTTCTCTGGACACAGCACACAAGGCAGCAGGGGATTATGGCCTGAAGTTCGACTACACCTTGGCGGGTCAGGGGTATACAGGGGTCACTCTCAATCTAGGGAGCCGCGACTGGTCATCCCGTAATAAGCTGAAATTCTGGTTGGAGCCGGATGGCAAGAACAAGAAGCTGGTGATTCAGGTCAAAGCGAATGATGTCTCATTTGAGTACTATCCTTCGCTGACAGATACAACACCACGGTGGGTAGAAATTCCGTTCGAAGATTTCGTTGTAGCCTCCTGGGACACTAGCAATGCTGGCAAGAAGCTGGATGCCGTAAGCGCAGCCAAAGTCCAGGCGTTCTCTGTATATGTGAATGCACCTGCGGGCGAGAGCTACACCAAGGATAATCCATTTAAAAGTATAATATATATCGATGGCATTGAAGCCATCTCTTCAAATTAAGCTTGGACTCAAGTAAGTAAGGAGCTGTTCCAGTAACCATCCACGATGGCTGCAGGGAACAGCTCCTTTTTAGTAGATAACAGAATAATAGAATTCTGGACAAGCAGCATCTGGGTGAAAGGGCTTTCGAATTGTGGTACGATGTCTCGTAGAATGCAGGATACCGAAGGGAAATCATTGAGATATGGCTATATTTCACTATAATATGGATCGTCCTGAACGCGAGGATCAAGAAATATTCCTTTCCTACTGGGGAAAAGAGAAATGCACACCCGGTCATTCGTTCGGACCTGGGGTGAGAGATGTCTACAAAATTCACTTCATCCATTCCGGTCAAGGTCTGGTGAGAGTGGGACGTATGACTTACGAGCTCAGCGCGGGGCAGGCCTTTCTCAGTTATCCGGGCGAGGTCATCTATTACCAGGCGGATGAGAGTCAGCCTTGGACTTATTCGTGGGTAGCTTTTCAAGGGAAAAGAATAGAAGAGTTGCTATCACGCACCCGCTTGACTCCGGAAGAACCGGTATTTCCGATGGATACGCGTCTTATGCCTGACCTCTATAATCTGCTTAACGAAGCGGCTGATCATCAGGTCACTCAAGACCTGCGTCTGCTCGCCGTTATGGCCGATTTCTTGTCCGTACTCATCGAGGTCGCTCCTGCGTCCTCAAGTACTCATCTGCACTCCAATACTAAGGAAGAATATATTCACCGCTCTCTTGAGTATCTGCACAGCCATTATTGCGAGAATGTCTCACTCACTAAGCTGGCTACCAATTTGGGTCTTAACCGGAAGTACTTATCGACCATCTTCAAGGATGCTACAGGCCTGCCTCCAAGGCAGTACCTCCTTCGTTACCGGATGGAGCGGGCTTGTGGACTTTTGAAGAAAGGGAACTATACGATCAGTGAAGTTGCTGGTTCTGTCGGCTATCAGGATGCGCTGTTATTCTCCAAAATGTTCAAGAAAACGATGGGCGTATCGCCCAAAGGTTATCGATCGTCTCAGCCATGAGTATCTGACTTTATTCCATATTTAACAGCCTTCTTGACATGGGAATTCGGTCCGAACTCGGCTATAGTTGTCTCATAAACTCTTAATGGAGGCGAGAACATGTCTTATCAAGCAAACAATGAACGATATGAATCTATGACATATAACCGCAGCGGGAAAAGCGGTTTGAAGCTGCCTGCGATTTCCTTGGGGCTGTGGCACAATTTTGGCGGAATCGATACCTATGAGAATGGAAAGTCGATGGTGAGAAGAGCCTTTGATCTGGGCATTACCCACTTCGATCTGGCGAATAACTATGGGCCGCCTGCGGGTTCGGCGGAAGTATCTTTCGGCAGAATGCTTCAGGAGGATCTTGCACCGTACAGGGATGAGATGGTTATTTCAACGAAGGCCGGTTATTATATGTGGCCAGGACCCTATGGAGAATGGGGTTCCAAGAAATATCTCGTCTCAAGTCTTGATCAAAGCTTAAAGCGGATGGGTCTGGATTATGTGGATATTTTCTATCATCACCGTCCAGATCCGGATACTCCACTTGAGGAGACGATGTCCGCGCTCGATTTGATTGTCCGTCAAGGAAAAGCACTTTACGTGGGCTTATCTAACTATAGACCCGAGGAGACCCGCCAGGCCTCCAAGATCTTGAAGGAGCTCGGTACGCCTTGTGTCATCCACCAGCCAAGTTATTCTATGATGAACCGCTGGATTGAAGAAGGGCTGCAGGATGTTCTGGATGAAGAGGGGATTGGTTCGATTGTGTTCTCCCCACTTCAGAAGGGGATTTTGACCGACCGTTATCTGCATGGAGTTACACCGGATTCTCGCGCCGCCGGGCCGAGTGTATTCCTTCGTCCAGAGGATATTACCGATGAGGTGATCAGCAAGGTATCCAGATTGAATGATCTGGCAGCTGAGCGCGGCCAGAAGCTGTCGCAGATGGCTCTTGCCTGGGTTCTTCGCGGGGGAAGAGTAACTTCGGCATTAATCGGGGCAAGTAAAGTCAGCCAAATTGAAGATGCCGTAGGGGCACTGAACAATGCTGAATTCACTGCAGATGAACTTAAGTTGATCAACGATATCTTGAATTAACTATAACCTGAATACGGCATGAGAAGAGGGAGATTCCAATAGGTCACTGACCGGGGATCTCTCTTTCTCTGAGCAGGAAATATCTGCTTATCTACTTTCTGGTTAATAATTGTTAAGGTATTAACAACGACTAACTAGAGGAGATGAACTGCTATGGCTAGAAAATTATGCTTGTTCTGTGATGAGATCGTTCCTATTGAGGCACACGGGGATTCAGATAGATTCATAGGATGCCATTGTTCTCCGGACGGCTATTACTCTCTTAAGAGAAGCAGCTACACTCCTATCCAGAATTTGTCCCATATACTTAAAAGACAGATGTTCCCCGTGATCTCCGCCTACATCCGGGAGAAGACGGACCTGGATCAGAAGGTGAGTCTAACGTTGGAAGACATGGATTCGATCATGAACTCAGCAGAAATCCCTGTAACGATTGAAGATAAAGGAACCCGGTTCCTGCTGTACTTGTACCGGCATTCGGATGGGGCCGGTCATCCCGTGACGATACGTCCCTTATCAAAATGTTATAATCTGACCTACTCTCCAAATTTGCAGGAGCTTGTGTATATCATTGACAAGCTAAGAGGGGAGGAGCTTATTGAACGGGAAGGCGGAACCTTCAAGCTCACCGACAAAGGCTGGAGCGAAGCCGCGGCCAGAAGCGGCGGTCGGAAGCTGAAATCCTGTTATGTGCTGCTCCCCGACCATGAGCTGATGAGAACAGCTTGGGCAGAGAAGATTCTTCCCCGGCTTGAGCAGTGTGGTTATAGTCCGATACTCCTCCATGAAGCCTGGACCATGAACCGGGATATGACTCCCGGTGAACTTGTCTCTGACAGTAAGCTTGTGATCGCCGACATCACATCGCACTCACCAGCCGTATATTTTGCAGCCGGAATTGCTGAGGGTCTGAATATTCAGGTGATCTGGACAGTCAAACAATCGGAAGAAGCGCCTCTGGCGGTTCCCTCCCAGCATATACGCCCCATGGTCTATGAATTGGAGGATGAGCTGGCTGCTATGCTGCAGCAGAAGCTGATTTCCAAGACAGATGAAGTAGCCTGAGTTAAAAAGCCAAAAGCCGCTGGTTTTGGTCATACCCTTGTTAAGTAGACAGGGGTATGATCATTTCTCAGCGGCTTTTTGTAGTGTTGATGGGTTCACAAACTTAAGCTGGCTTCTAACTATTTACCGAGTACCAGAAAGTCGTTCTAGATTACATTATAAAGCCTACAGCGAAGTAGAAGAAACGAGCATATGGAGTATAAGAGATCGTTCATGGCCTTGTCTCACTCTTAAATAGAACTGATGTTTGATCAAATGCAAATTTTGGAGGAAAGTATGAACAGACAATATGAGCAAGTCAGGGAGTTTCACAAGGCGTTTAGTCAGGAAATGCCGAATAAGCCAACAACGCTTGACCAAGGGCCACTAATGACAAATAACTGGTTAATTAGTCCGTTACATGATCTGACAATGGGAATAAAGGCTATTTCATCCACAAAGTATGACGAAAAAGATATAGGTGGAATGGTTGCAGAGCGTGTTTCCTGAATGTTGGAGGAGCTAACAGAGTTCGCGGCAGCAGATTCCTTGGTAGAGCAGACAGATGCTTTGATCGACTTGATTTACTTCGAAATTGTTACCTTTACACTCTTGGGCGTAAAACCTGAACCATTCTTTGATATCGTACACGCTGCCAACATGGGCAAACTGCACAAGGATGGAAAGCCAAGATTTAACGAGCAGGGCAAGATTGTAAAGCTGGAGGGATGGGCGCAAAATTACGCCCAGAGCCCAGAATTGTTGAGGAACTAAAAAACCTCATCAATATTTCCTTCTTCATCTAACAGGAATTCAATAGCAGTAGCAAAAGCATAAGAAGTTCCATCGGCAACACCTGGACGGAAAACTAATCCAATTACTGCATCTGCTCCGAGGGCAGCTGCTTGTTCTTCTAAATCTTCTATCATGTCGTAAATATTTAGCTTAGTAGAGACGATTGTTTGAAGAGCTGCAAATTTAATATGAGGATCAATAGCGGTATATAAAGGGGCTCTTGAGCGATTTTCCTCTTTCTTCTTTCTAAAAAACATAGTTCATTCCTCCTAAAATAATATGACAAAAGTATATATGAGATCACCAGAGTTTTGTTCCAAATGTTGGGATAAGCCTTATGCAAACCCTATAGGCTACCGCGAAGCCAAAAAAAATGCTTAGCGGCATTGGCTAAGCTTGAAGGAACTAAATCATATTAAAATGCTTAAAGGTTTCTATAAAGTCTTTCTGTTTGCTAGTTGGACATGGTTTAACTCTTGAAGGCTTTTTAGGAATTAGTTCGCAAATTTCTTTCTTATGAGCAATCCAACAAGTTTGAGCTGTATAGCCATATTCCTTTTTAATGTATTCAGTAATTTGTTTATAAGTAACCAAAAACCCACCTCCAATATTAAACAGAATACATGAAAGATAAGAAGAGGTAAATCACAATTCGGGGAGCCCTTTTTGATTTTTTGTCATACACTTGCCACCTATATATAGGGGTAAAACCCTACTAAAAAAGATAGCGTGCCTTCAAACGTGTTATCTGTACAAAAAGCGCTCACTTGGTTGTGGGCGAGTCCATATCGGTATCATAACCATTAACATATTAACTCCATTCTTGCCGGTGCCTTCGGGTGCCGGTATTTAGGTTGCAGGAAATATCTCCCTCTTGTCGAAGTTTGTTATAACAAGGTCGGAGGAGAGGGTTGTATGAAGGATACAAAAGAGTGGACAGAAGATGAAATATTAAAATTAGTTAAGAATAGAGTTAAAGAAAGCATTCATCTCGATTATAAGGCTTGTGCCTCATTAGATTTAAAGGATAAAACTAAAAATGAATTATCTAAAGATGTTTCAGCTTTTGCTAATTCGGACGGGGGTCTGTTAATTTACGGTATTGTAGAACAAGGAAATGAGCCTGAAAGAATTGACGAAGGTTATGACCCGAATGTTATAACTCGTGAATGGGTTGAGCAAGTCATCAATAGTCGTATACAAAGGCGTATAGACGGCATTAGAATATATCAAGTGGATTTGCATAAAACTAATCCGGGAAAGGTCATCTATGTGATCAGTATTCCTCAAAGCATTGACGCGCCTCATATGGCATTTGACAAAAGGTATTATAAAAGGTTTAACTTTGAGTCAGTTCCTATGGAAGATTATGAAGTTCGAGATGTGAGAAGACGGATGGAAGTTTCGAACTTGAGAGTAAAGTTATCGCTATTGAAAAATGCTGATGAAGGGATTTCCAGGGTAAGATTAAATATAGCTGTTTTTAATACATCTTCAATCCCAGCGGAGTACTATGCAGTACGGATTTTACTTGATAAAAGAATCAATATATATAATGAAAATGGCTTTGTAAAAGATGCTAATGATGACTTTTTTTATACAGGCGATGAACCGAGTATCCCTGCAATATCCCTAACAAGAGTTTGTTCAGTTCCTCATCAGGTCCCTATTTGGGAAGATCAAACCTTCTTTTTAGATGACTTGGAGCTTGATACTCCTAAGGACGTGGGGGACACATACTATGTTGCCTGGAAAGTTACAGGCCCCGGCTTTAATAACTTTGAGGTACTAACACTAAATTTTAAAGATAATAGACTTGAGTTAGTTGAGGCGCCCTAACCGGTGCTTTTTTTATTTCCTTGAAAGTAAGCGGTTAAAGAGTTAATCATAGGCGCAGCCGGCTGCGCAAGTAAATGCCGGGGATTTGGGAAACCTTTTAAAAGTGTGCTATTTTTAGTGATATGCTATTTACAGATCATGTTAATGGAGGTTTGAGACCCATGGAGATTTACAAGGATAAATTTAATCGGATGAGAGACGGCAGGAAAAGAAGTATAATTTTAACCCATTGTGGTGATTCGGAAAGAGGTATATATACAAACCGTAGAATATACAAAGACCACGAGTTGTTTAAAGTGTTCGAAGATTTGAAGGATGCTATTACTGGAGGAATAGAACAGACAAGATATGATTGTGCAGAATTTTTAACCAGCAAAGGATACCCTGGTGCTTATGAAATACTCCATTACTGTAAAAAGGAAGGTAGAACTGAACCGGAAAATAGTATGGAGATTTGGACGATAGAACAACTTTACAAGAATAGTCGCCAATAGGTGGCTTTTTAAGTTTGTATACATAAAGACAAGTCACCTAGAATTTTTGAACCTATAAAAGAAAGGTGTGAAATGATGCTTTCGCATAGCAAAACCAAGTAGTTAAGCACTGTGACTGCAGTAGAGTAGGATAGCCGCTGCAAATAGGATTTAAAAAGATGTTGAGGATCGAGGCGTGGAGTGCAGGTTCTTTTACCATACAGATTGAAGCAGCGGGCGAAAGCGGCACATATAGGCCTCTGCAAATGTGGAATATTGCAGCCAATGGATTTGTTGCGAACAGCACAATAACGGCAAATGGATTTTACGAAATTGATGTTCAAGGTTCCAGCGCTAGTATGGTGTGATGAGCAAGGCAGAGATAAAGCCGCTATTATCGCTCACTACAAGGCAAATGACTCAAGTCGGATAGATCACCGTCATTTTTCCATCGAAACAGCAATGAGCCCGACCGCTGTCAATCCTGATGAACTGTTCAGACGGTTTGAGCTTCCTTTTGATGCAAACATTTGTGAGATACAAACACATAATAGTAACTTCACTGTGGTGGAAGGTAAAACGAGAATCATGGGTGGAGCTGCCTCAAACAGAGGGCTCACCTTTGGACAAGCCAACTCAAAAGAGATACCAGCGAATGCGTACGGATCGCCTGACTACAATATGATATTCCAGGGACGCTTTGAGATTCGGGTAGATAACACCGCTGAGTCTGGTGGTAATGCTGGATCTGACTTGGGGATTGTACGGTTTTCTGATGCAGGTGTGGCACAAGATGCGTCATTCCTTATCAAGCGTTCTAATACGTACATTGGCTTAGGTACAACAGCGCCTACGGCTTCACTAAATGTGAATGGTTATACAATTAGACTAAGAACTAAGAAGACACCAGCAAGCGAAACAGCCGCCGGTAACGAAGGGGATATCTGTTGGGATACAGATTACCTGTATGTATGTGTTGCACCTAACAGTTGGAAGCGGATGGCTTTGGCTGCTTGGAAACAGTAATGCAGGGCCGTCTTAAGGGTGGCTCTCTTTTTATAGAAGGGGTAAGAGATATAACGCAACCATTCTACAAATCCTGTAAGTGGAAGAACAAGAGAGCGAGGGTATTGAGGAGAGACGACCTTTGCCAAGAGTGCAAGAGATACGGCAACAGCAACAGCAACCGTACACCACTGTAACCCAGTAGAAAACTATCCAGAGCTTGCCTTAGTGAGTTGGAATCTGGTAAGCCTCTGTAATCCTTGTCACGACTCGATGCATGAAAGAGTTTCACACGAGCTAACTGAGGCAGGGAACAGGTGGAAAGAGCGGGTCCCCCCCTCCCATGGGAAATGAATTTCGGGGCCTGGGGGACCTATTCTCCTAATCATATACAGATAACTAGGGAAGAAATAGTTTGAGAGTTCTTGACTGCTGGTAAAGTAAATGTTACTCGCCGATAGTCAAGTTTGAATTTGTCGAGGTTAGCTGGAAGGAGTGGGCTGCAATGATTTGATCTGAAACCTCAGACTTTGGTTTGACCTCAATAACTGTTACATATTGGCCAGGAACAGCTAGAATCGTTGAACTGGTTGTCAAAGCATTAGCGTGAGCCCATAGTTCGTCCAATTCTTTGTAAGGAAATAGTATTGTAATTGGAGTGTCTGACACCCGGTAATAGTAAGAATGTCCGGTGTCAAGGGAATTGAAGCTTGCTGTCCAAGTACCGAGTAACCCTTCATGGAAAGTAATTTGCTGAGACAGTGTACCCGAATTAGTTGGTGGTCGCAGCACCTGGTCTTCAGAAATTGCAAAGCTCTTATAGCCATAGACAACACCAGTTGCTTGGTTATAGTCTATGACCGTAATGGTTGGATTGCTGCCATCAATAGGGATAAGGGATCCAGGTGAAAGAAGCTCCGCACCTTCCCAGAAGTCCCCATTGATCCCCGTGCCGAATGGAAGTCCAATCACGACAGGTACACTTTCTTCAGATAATACATATCTGTATTTATGGTTTTCGGTTGCCGCAAAGTTAGCTTTTGTCTTGTTGTAATTATCATTAATGTTATCGGGTTTGAAGAAGTCTACAGTACTGCTCAGACCCGGATTCACGGCTTCAACGAGCTTGTTGATTGGCGAGATTTCATTCCCGGCCAAGTCTTTGAGCCCGGATACCTGGATGCCTACATTTCCTGTAAAGTAGCTCAGTACGGAATACTCTACATCGTTGTAAGCAAAGATCTCAGGGAATGTAATCGTGACTTGTTTCTTATCATCAGACAATTGAACGGCTGTGCCTTCCGGCAGATCCAGGAATGAGACTACATCAGATTCGTCCTTCGCTTGCAGCTTATAGTTCGCCTTCTGGACAGCGAGAGTTCCATTCAGTGCTTCCGAAAAACTTAGCACAACCTTATTCTCACTTCCTTGGCGCTTGGCGCTCAGCAGCTGAGGAGCAGTCGTGTCAGCTGGCGGGGTATAGCCGCCATTGCTTGGTGGGTTGTAGCTGGTTGGTGGAGTTACTGGTGCTGCGGGCAGCAGATTTGCTTTCTCAATAGGAACAGGATTATCGGTTTTTAGCTGATTCCCTGTGATGGATTGAATTCCGCTAATCGAAATCGCAGGCTGGTTCAACAATTCAGCGCTGAGTGGTTCGTCGAAAACAATGGTTAATATTTTACCGTCCGATGAGAGCTTGAAATGTGCCTTTGAGCTGTCCAGCGGTTTACCGCCAATCAGAATTTTGGACAAATCGACCTGGGATTCCTTTAGGGAAGCACTGAACGACAGGACGAGCTCATGCTGATCCGTAACTGCGGCAGCCACCAGCTTGAGCGGATCAAATTGCGTCTTTGTCTCGTAGCTGCTTAATACTAGATTGGACCGGTTTGCACTGGCCTGCCAATCGGAATTCTGTTGTGGTGGCAAGATTTTATATTCAAGTGCTTTGGCAACATATTCGGATGCCCAATCACTGACTTTGCCAACATCACTGTGGTTATTATCAGGCTTGATCGTAAGACCCAGGGATCGTACCAGAAAAGCTGCCAATTCTTCTTTGCTTACCTTGCCGCTTGGATTATAGGTGTTGGGGGAATCGTAACCCTGAGTAATACCGCTCTTCTTAAGGGCTTCAATATAAGGAAGGGCATACCCATTTGCCGGGTCATTGGCTTTTACATCTGTGAAGGTAGAAGACTTGAGATCTGTGTTGACATCCAACTTCAGAATAAGGGCCAGTACTTTTGCGAATTGGGCCCGGTTCATCGCATCATTGAGGCCAAACTTAGTTTCTCCCACCCCGCTAAATACGCCTGCATTGATCATGGCATCAAATTTGGCCTTGGTTGCCGCATCCAGATCCTTAAGATCGGTGAAGTCCGCCGAAGTCTTCGCTGCTGCCTGGGTAAGGGGGACGGATAACGTAAGTAAGAGGGCGGCGGCTGCTGAGTACACAATTTTCTTCATTTAATCAACCCTTCTGTGATTTAATTAATTGATTTCCAATAATTATAGAAGATAGCAGAAAAAATTGGTAGAAATTCTTATAGATGATCTATTCTTGTGTAATTTGCTATAATGCCTATTACGAGTAGCGACGATAGGAGGGATTTGCGATGAAAAAAATGCTGGTCGTCTACTTTCTTCTGATTGGGGCCTTCCTTGTCTATGTTTTTCAGTATTACGCCAAAGACCCGCAGGCGGGAATATGGAAGGAAGAAGGTCTCCACGGAGAGATCGGTGAGAATTATGTCATGGTTACCTTTCAATCTGGGTTGGAATATTGGAAGAGCTGCCTGAAAGGCTTCGAGGATGCGGGCGATGCGTTAAACGTGTCGGTAGAGTACAGGGGAGCAACTCAGTATGATGTGCGTGAGCAGATTACTGTGCTTGAACAAATTATAGCGAAGAAGCCGGCCGGTATCGCCGTATCATCGATAGATCCTTATGCTCTGACCCCGACTATCGACCGGGCTGCCGAGGCAGGGATTCCGGTTGTACTGTTCGACTCCGGAGCGCCGGGCAGCAAAGCTTATTCGCTTCTTGCCACGAACAATTACAATGCAGGAGCAGCTGCTGCTGAGAAGATGGCCCAGCTTGCCGGAAGGCAAGGGGAGGTCGCTGTGATCACACTTCCGGGTCAACAGAACCATCAAGATCGGGTTCGGGGGTTTAGAGAGACGATCAAGAACAACTATCCCGCTATGAAGGTGGTAGCTGTAGCTGATGGTAAAGGGGACTCGATGGCGTCCAAGAATGTGACGTTATCAATAATGAAAGCGCATCCGAAGCTGGCAGGTGTCTTCGTTACCGAAGCCACCGGGGGGATTGGGGTAGGCGAAGCGGCCAAATCCATAAAGCGTTCTGTACCTCTTCAGATCATTAGCTTTGATACGAATAAAGGGACCCTCGATATGATTAAGGAGGGGACTATCGCTGCCACTCTGGCCCAAGGTACATGGAATATGGGTTATTGGTCCCTGCAGTATCTGTTCCATCTTCATCATGGACTAACCATACCTGCTCCATCGAAGATCGGAGATGTATCGCCGCTGCCAGTACAGGTAGATACGGGTGTATCTGTCGTGACTAAGGACAACGTGGAGAACTACTATGCCAAATAACAGCATGATAGGGGTTGCAGCTTCATGAGCAGGCGGGACTTACGATTACCCAAGCTTAAGAATATGCCGCTTCGTTATCAGCTTAGTATCCTGTTTCTGCTGTTCAGTATCTTGCCATCGATAGGTCTTGGAACATTGGTAAATTGGACGGTGGACCGGATCATCGAGAGGCAGGTAGTGGGCAATACGCTGCAGCTGATCGGCAAAGTAAACCGGTCGCTTGATGGCACTGTTGAAAACTTACAAAACTTAACGTATTTAATCGATTTCAATCCACTGGTCAAATCCTTTCTTGCCAAGCAGCAGATGACAGATACCCGGACGTACGAGACCAAGCAATTTCTCCAGGGTTTTACGTCCTTGTATTCGGAAATTGCCGGGATTCTGGTGGTGAACAGCAAAGGTGAGTATATCAGTAATGAAATGTATGCTAGGAAGCCGATTAGTCTAACCGAGGAGACCTGGTACAAAGAATCGGTAAGAAATAAAGGGATCTTCACGATACTTGGTCACCCATCAGCTCGCAATGTCACGACTCATGTGAATTACCGGAATGATGAAGTGATCTCTGTAGTTCGTTCCTTTACAGACCCGGACACTCAGCAGGTTACCGGTGCTGTCCTAATTGATCTCAAGCTACGGGCGATCTCACAGGCAGCGAAGGACGTAACACTTGGAAAGACAGGTTACCTTATGGTCACCGATCCTAACGGCGAGAACATCTACGCTCCCGCCGACCCAATTATTGAGCGCATTCCGAGCACTTGGTTTGGCAAAGAGGCAGCCGGCAGCTTCAGCCGTGAGGTTCATGGAGAGAGACTTCAGTTCATCTATGGAACCTCATCCTATACGGGCTGGCGTACAGTAGGCGTCTTTCTAACCCGGGAATCAGCCCTGGAAGCCCGAGAGATTCGGTTTTATGTCATCTGTTTCCTCTTCCTGCTAGGCTTCTTTGGCCTGACGGCTTCCTACCTGCTGTCCCAATCGATCTCGCGTCCCATTCATCAGCTGATGTCGTTCATGCAAAAGGCCGAGTCCGGGGACATGGCTCAGCGTTATTGGGGGGACCGGAGTGACGAAGTCGGCATGCTGGGACGCAGCTTTAACCGAATGCTGAACCAGATACGCAAGCTGATCACCTTGAATGAACTTAAGGAGCGGCAAAAGCGCGAGGCTGAGCTGCGCAGCTTGCAAGCTCACATTAAGCCGCATTTTCTGTATAATACCCTCGACACCATTCATTGGATGGCTAAGAAAAAGGGGGCTGATGAGGTCTCTGATCTGGTGGAGGCTTTGTCCAGACTATTTCGCATTGGTCTTAATAAAGGTGAAGATATTATCCGGTTGACTGAGGAACTGGAGCATATTTCAAGCTATTTGCAGATCCAGCATACCCGGTACCGGGACCGATTGAATTACAGTATTGAGCTTGACCCGGCTGCAGAGCAGCTATTCGTGCAAAAGCTCCTGCTTCAGCCTATCGTAGAGAATGCTATTTATCATGGAATCAAAGCGAGACGTGGACCAGGTAAGATAGAGATCCGTGCACGCATTGAAGAGGAGCAGCTCTGTCTGACCGTATCTGATGATGGGGCAGGGATGTCACCGGAACGTCTTCAGGAGCTTCGCCGGAAGCTGGAGGATCCCCTAAATTCAATAGAAGGGCAGAACCAAGAGGGCGGACGCAGTTACGGCATGCTCAATGTTCAGGCCAGGATTCACTTGGCTTTCGGTAGGGAATTCGGAATCAGGATGGAAAGCGAAGTGGATCAAGGTACCCTAGTTACAATTACGCAGCCTTTGATGCGCGAGTATCCAAGGAATCAGTCACATGAGGAGGATCATTCCTAATGAAACCATTGTACCGGGTGTTGATAGCTGATGATGAGCCGATCATTAGGGAAGGAATTCGAGATTCAGTAGAGTGGGAGAAGCTGGGTATGGAGGTGGTCGGTGAGGCAGAGGACGGAGAAGAAGCACTGGAGCTTGCTGAGAAATACGGCATTGATATTCTGCTGGTCGATATGAACATGCCCTTTATGGATGGAATCACGTTGATGAAACGTCTGCGCGTAATTCTGCCGGAATGCCGGTACGTCATTATTACGGGACATGATGAGTTCAGCTACGCTCAGGAAGGTATTAGACTTGGTGTAGAAGATTATATTCTTAAACCGGTGAATACGGATCATCTGCAGCGGGTGCTTGAGCATTTGGCCAATGAGCTTGATAGTGTTCACCAACAAAACCGGTATCTCAAGGCCGCATCCGACCAGATTGAGAAGAATATTCCACTGCTTCGGGAAAGGTTCTGCCTCGAGTGGATCGAAGGGCAGCTAACAGAGGAGGAAATCTACGAGCAGCTTCAGTTCCTGCAGCTTCCGGGTGACATCCCACGGCAGCTCGGCATCGTAAGATGGCCGGAAATGTCAGCGAGCCAGCCGCTCACCAAAGAAAGTGACCGACAACTGTTCTTGTTTGCACTGGAGAATATCGTCTCCGAACTGCTTCAGCACTATGAGAGAGTCATGTTCCGAGATACCGGAAGTAATATCTCAATATGTCTATGGGAGATCATATCGGAAGAAAAGATTGCCGAGATTGAACGAGCCGCACAGCAGTACCTGAAGATTGCTGTAAATGTGCATTTTGAAGAAATTCATGAAGAGATTGGTGCCATTGGTCTTGTCTATAAGACTTGTCTTGATAAGGTATATAAGGAATCTCAGCTCTCGCCGCTAGTCAGGCGGGCAAGGCAGTATATTCATGATTATTATCATGATCCCGATCTTACCCTTGAGGTATTTGCAAGAACGCTTCAAGTCTCTCCGGTCTATCTCAGTCGGATGCTGAAGAAAGAACTTGGCACTTCCTTCGTAGGTTTCATCATGCATCTGCGCATTCGCAGGGCGATTCAGCTCTTGAATTCTACGGAGCTGACCATTCTTGAGATTGCCGAGCAAGTCGGCTACGAAAGTCAGCATTATTTCAGCACGGCCTTCAAAAAGGTGATGGGCGTCTCCCCCAATCAATACCGCAAGGGAGCTGCTTTTAGCGAAGTGCCGGATAGCAGGTAATCATTCAGCTTCTTACATAAGCAGTCATGAACGAAGGAATTCGTTATGGCTGCTTTTTTTGCTGCTCAGAAATACGAAGTCTGATTTTTATAAAAAAGGTTGCTTGTGTGCAAAGACCCGCCCACAGACCGGGTGTTACCATAATTCTTGCAAAGAGAAATTCCGATGGAGCAGCAGGGCGTGTTGTAAGCGCTATCCTGCGACGTGTACAGCGAAAGGGGAAGATCTTTATGAAGAAAGGGTTAACCCTGCTCCTTGTGCTTGCCATGTTCGTGGCACTCACGGCATGCAATTATGCAGAGAGCAAAGGGAGCGGCGATAAGGGTTATGTCGGCATTGCCATGCCAACGAAATCGTCAGAACGCTGGGTTGCTGACGGACAGAATATGGTCAGACTTTTTCAGGAGAGAGGCTATAAGACCGATTTGCAGTATGCGGAGGACGTTATTGAGAACCAGATTTCACAGATTGAGAACATGATCACTAAAGGAGTCAAAGTTATTGTAATCGCCCCGGTGGACGGAAATACGCTTACGGATGTAATTAGCAAGGCGCATGCCCAGGGGATTCAGGTGATTTCTTATGACCGGCTGATCAAGAACACGGACTACCTGAGTTATTATGCGACCTTTGATAATTTCAAGGTAGGGGTGCTGCAAGCGTCTTATATCGAGAAGGCACTTGGGCTGAAGGAAGGGAAAGGACCGTTCAATATTGAGCTCTTCGGGGGTTCTCCGGATGATAATAACGCGTACTTCTTCTTCGACGGAGCGATGTCCGTCCTGAAGCCTTATATCGACTCGGGCAAGCTTGTTGTACGAAGCAAGCAGACAACTATGGCTCAGATTGCAACCCTGCGCTGGGATGGCGCATTGGCCCAGTCACGTATGGATAATTTGCTTAGCGCCTATTATTCAAGTGAGAATCTGGATGCGGTCTTGTCACCCTATGATGGGATCAGTATAGGGGCGATTTCTTCTATGAAAGGTGTTGGCTATGGAACGAAGAGCAAGCCTTTGCCGGTAGTGACAGGTCAGGATGCGGAGCTCGCTTCAATTAAATCCATCGTGGCTGGAGAACAGACACAGACCGTCTTCAAGGATACGAGGAAGCTCGCTGAGAAGACAGTGGATATGGCAGAGAGTATCCTCAAAGGCGAACAGGCTGAGGTCAACGATACGAAATCCTATAACAATGGCGTCAAGGTCGTTCCGGCCTACCTGCTGGACCCGGTTTCTGTAGACGCTTCCAACGTGCAGAAAGAAATCGTGGACGCAGGCTATTACACCAAGGAAGAGATTGGACTTAAGTAAGTGGAGGAGGGTATTACATGTCGGAAGTTATTCTGGAAATGAGAAATATAACCAAGACTTTTCCAGGCGTAAAGGCACTGCAAAATGTGAATATTCAAGTCCGAGCTGGCGAAATTCATGCCCTATGCGGTGAGAATGGCGCCGGCAAATCGACACTCATGAAGGTGCTTAGCGGCGTGTATCCTTATGGAACCTATGAAGGGGAGATTCGTTTCGAGGGAAATGTGTGCCAGTTCAAGGATATCAAGATGAGTGAAGAGCTTGGCATCGTGATCATCCATCAGGAACTGGCCTTGATTCCCTATCTTTCGATAGCGGAGAACATCTTCTTAGGCAATGAGCGTGCAAGCGGCGGAATAATGAACTGGAAAGAGACGATCCTTCAGACTCGGGAGCAGCTTAAGAAGGTTGGACTTAAGGAGTCTCCAACCACGCTGGCGGGCAGCATCGGCGTCGGCAAGCAGCAGCTTGTTGAAATCGCGAAGGCGTTGTCCAAGAAGGTGAAGCTGTTAATTCTGGATGAGCCAACTGCTGCCCTGAATGAGGATGACAGCGAGAATCTGCTGCAGCTTATGCTGGAATTCAAGAGACAGGGCATTGCTTCGATTCTGATCTCGCACAAGCTGAATGAGATTTCCAAGGTTGCGGATTCAGTGACCATTCTCCGGGACGGGCAGACCATTGAGACGCTGGATATGCACAAGGATGAGGTAACTGAAGATCGCATCATCAGCGGAATGGTGGGCCGCGACCTGACGAACCGATATCCGGCTCATCAATCCAAGATTGGTGATGTCATTCTGGAAGTGAAGGACTGGACGGTCTACCACGAGCAGCAGACCGGTCGTAAAGTTCTGGATGGGATTCATATGAACATCCGCAAGGGAGAAATTGTGGGTATAGCCGGACTTATGGGCTCCGGACGTACGGAGCTTGCTATGAGCATCTTCGGCAAGGCCTACGGCAAGAACATTACCGGCCAGCTGTTCAAGGATGGCAGACCTATACAGAACAATACTGTGAATCAAGCTATAGAGAATGGATTCGCCTATGTCACGGAAGACCGCAAGAATTACGGGCTTATTCTGATGGATGATATCAAGCGAAACATCTCACTTACCGGTCTTGGCAAGCTGTCATCCAATATGGTGGTCGATGACAAGAAGGAGATTCTGGTTGCCGAAGAGATGAGGAAGAAGCTCAAGATTAAGACGCCGAATATTTTACAAAAGACTGGGAATTTGAGCGGCGGGAATCAGCAGAAGGTCGTGCTTAGCAAGTGGATTTTTGCCGAACCCGACATCTTAATTCTGGATGAACCGACCCGTGGAATTGATGTGGGGGCCAAATATGAAATTTACTCCATCATTAACCAGCTGGCTGATGAAGGCAAGGGCGTGCTTGTGATCTCTTCGGAGCTGCCGGAGATTCTGGGAATCTGTGACCGCATTTATGTCATGAGCGCCGGACGGATTACCGGAGAAGTGAAGCGGGAGGATGCAACCCAGGAGACTTTAATGAAGTATATGACCAGAACGGGAGGGGCACAACATGGAAACACTAACCAAACTGTTTAAAAATAATATCCGGCAGTACGGGATGATCATTGCTCTAATCTTCATCATGGTGCTGTTCCAGGTGTTAACCGGCGGCTTGCTGCTGAAGCCGATCAATATCACGAATCTGATTCTTCAGAACAGTTATATTCTTGTCCTGGCTATAGGTATGGTTCTTGTTATTATTACCGGTCATATCGATCTGTCTGTCGGTTCCATTGCTGCCTTTGTTGGAGCGATATCGGCTCTATTAATGGTGAATATGCACCTTTCACCCGTACTCGCAGTGATTGTATCTCTGTTAGTCGGCGCATTGGTAGGTGCTTGGCAGGGATTCTGGGTGGCTTATGTGCGGATACCTGCTTTTATCGTAACGCTGGCCGGGATGCTGCTGTTCCGGGGTCTGACCATGATCGTTCTGGAAGGACAGTCGATTTCTCCATTCCCGAACGGCTTTCAGAAGATCAGTTCCGGCTTCATTCCAGATCTGGGCAGTGGAGGTCTGAATCTGGTTGCTCTACTCGCAGGCATTGTGTTGTCCGTGATCTTTGTTATTAATGAAGTACGCGACCGGGCACAGCACCGGAAGTATAATTTCGATGTGATCCCACAGGGACTATTCATTGCCAAACTGGTCGTGTTGCTTGTGGTCATTAATCTGTTCACTTATATGCTTGCCACCTATTCAGGAATACCGAACATTCTTGTTCTTATGTTCCTCCTCATTGTGATCTATTCCTTTGTCATGAATAAGACGGTAATGGGCCGTCATGTCTACGCACTTGGTGGCAACGAGAAGGCAGCTGGCTTATCCGGGGTCAAGACGAAGAAAGTCACGTTCTGGGTCTTCGTCAATATGGGGGTGCTAGCCGCCATTTCCGGTCTAATCTTCGCAGCTCGTCTGAATGCAGCTACACCAAAAGCAGGTACGAACTTTGAGCTTGACGCGATAGCGGCCTGCTTCATTGGCGGCGCATCCGCTTCAGGCGGGATCGGCACTGTTTTTGGAGCCATCATCGGAGGTCTGGTCATGGGCGTGCTGAATAACGGGATGTCCCTGGTCGGACTCGGGATTGACTGGCAGCAGGGGATTAAAGGCCTTGTACTTCTGCTCGCGGTAGCGTTCGATATCTACAACAAGAACAAGAGAGCTGTATAAACTATCAAAAACAGCAAGGATGAGCACGGGTGGTGCTGACCTTGCTGTTTTTTTTGTGGTGTGTGGCCCTTTGAACTGTAGGCGAAAGAAGTGGCGGAATACCATTTTAACTGTCCGCTAACAAATAAAACCATCTTATTTTGGACATAATCTATTTAAAGATTTGCATAATAATAAGTTCGTACAGCCATTAATTCGGGTAAGTAATAGTGGTGAAAAATATGCCCTTACAAGAGGTGAGTCCATGGAAACTGTAAATGTGAAAATTCGCATGAATGGTAAAGAGGTGGAATGTGAAGCTGGACAAACGCTTCTTCAAGCCGCGTCACTGAGTGATGTGTATGTGCCCAGTATATGCTACAATCCTCAGTTAGGGCCGATCCAGACCTGTGATACATGTCTGGTTGAAGTGAACGGTGAACTAGTCAGGGCTTGCAATACGGTTGTTCAGGGAGGTATGGACGTATCCACCGAATCCGCTTTGGTGAAAGAGGCGCAGATGGAGTCCATGTCCAGAATTCTGAAGAATCACGAGCTCTATTGTACAGTATGCGACAATAATAACGGGAACTGCATTGTACATAACACGACGGAGAAGCTGGAGATGGACCATCAGAAATACGTGTTTGAGAAGAAGCCGTATGAAGTGGATATGTCTCACCCGATGTATCGGTACGATCCGAACCAGTGTATTTTGTGCGGTCGGTGTGTTGAAGCATGTCAGGATCTGCAGGTGAATGAGACGCTCTCCATAGACTGGACAAGAGAGAGACCTAGAGTGATCTGGGATCAGGATGTTCCGATTGATCAATCTTCCTGTGTCTCCTGCGGCCACTGTGTCAACGTGTGCCCATGTAATGCGCTCATGGAGAAATCGATGCTGGGTGAAGCCGGTTATTTGACCGGAATTGGATCGGACGTTCTGGAGCCGATGATTGACCTAACCAAAGAAATTGAGCCGGGTTACCGTGAAATCTTCATGATCTCCGAGATGGAATCCGCTATGCGCAAATCGAGAATAAAAAGAACCAAAACCGTGTGCACCTTCTGCGGTGTTGGCTGCAGCTTTGAAGTATGGACGAAGGACAGACACATTCTGAAGATTGAGCCTACCGTAGATGCTCCTGTAAATGGGGTCTCCACCTGTGTTAAGGGCAAGTGGGGCTGGGATTTTGTGAACAGTCCGGAAAGACTGACAAAGCCGCTCATTCGTAGAGGAGACACCTTTGTGGAATCTTCCTGGGATGAAGCCCTGGATTTGATCGCGAGCAAGCTTGGTGAGGTCAAGAATACATACGGTCCTCACTCCATTGGATATATTGCCTCTTCCAAATGCAGTAATGAGGAGAACTATATTTTCCAGAAATTCGCCCGCTCCGTTATGCAGTCCAACAATGTAGATAACTGCTCCCGGTACTGTCAGTCTCCGGCGACCGCGGGTCTTCTGAGAACCGTAGGGCTTGGCGGGGATACCGGTACCATGCACGATATTGCGAGCAGTGAGCTGGTGATTATCGTCGGGGCGAATCCGGCTGAGTCGCATCCGGTACTGGCTACGCGAATCAAGCGGGCTCACAAGCTTCATGGCCAAAAGCTGGTTGTGGCGGATATCCGCAAGAATGAGATGGCGCAGCGTGCGGATCTTCATATTCACCCCAAACCGGGTACGGATCTCATCTGGCTGTCGGCGGTCACGAAGTATATTATTGATCAGGGCTGGCAGGCCGATGAATTCATTGCCCAGCGGGTAAATGGATACGCGGAATATGTAGCTTCTCTCAGCAAATTTACTATGGAATACGCATCTGAAATGACCGGGCTTTCGATGGAGGAGCTGATCGGACTAGCTACCCTCATTCATGAATCCGGCTCAACCTGTATTCTGTGGGCCATGGGTGTGACGCAGCATATGGGTGCTACGGATACAAGTACGGCCATCTGTAATCTTCTTCTGATAACAGGCAACTTCGGTCGTTCAGGAACAGGGGCTTATCCGCTGCGGGGACACAATAATGTGCAGGGAGCATGTGATTTCGGAACCATGCCGGCTTATTTCCCGGGGTACGAATTCGTGAAGGATGAAGCTGTACGTGCACGGTATGAGCAGGCATGGAATACCAAGCTGCCGGAGGAACCAGGATACGATAATCATCAGATGGTGGACGGAATCCAGAATGGAGATCTGAAGGGATTGTATCTGTTTGGGGAAGACATGGCGTTTGTTGACTCGAACTCGAACTTTGTGGAAGAGATGTTCGAGAAGCTCGAATTCTTCGTAGTGCAGGATGTCTTCTTGACCCGTACTGCTCAGTTCGCTGACGTCGTGCTGCCAGCTGCACCGAGTCTTGAGAAGGATGGAACCTTTACGAATACGGAGAAGCGCATTCAGCGATTCTACAAAGTGTTCGAGCCGATGGGACAATCCAAGCCGGATTGGATGATCATCCAGGAAGTGGCTAACCGTATGGGAGCGGGCTGGAATTATACGCATCCAAGCGAAATTATGGCTGAGGCAGCCAGACTTGCACCTATGTTTGCAGGAGTCAGCTATGAACGTCTCGAAGGATGGAATACCCAGGTCTGGCCGGTTCATCCAGATGGCCAAGGGACCCCAATTCTGTATGAAGACAAATTCGCATTCCCTGACGGCAAAGCCCGTCTTTATCCGGTAGATTGGACGCCTCCTTTCGTGGTGGACGACCCCTCATTTGATCTTCATCTGAACAATGGACGTATTCTTGAACACTTCCATGAGGGAAATCTGACTTATCGCTCAGAGGCGATCAAACATAAAGTTCCAGGCGCCTGGCTGGAGGTCTCCCCTGAGCTGGCCGCGGAAAGAGGCCTGGAAGATGGAACCAAAGTGCGCCTTACTTCGCCTTATGGTCAAGTAAAAGTCTCTGTTATCGTAACTGATCGGGTAAAGGGTAAGGAATTATACCTGCCGATGAACACCATGGATGAGAACGAAGCGGTTAACCGGCTGACGAGCAGCTATTACGATAAGCACACGCATACCCCGAACTATAAGGAAATGAATGTGAAAATGGAGGTTCTGGAGCCGAAGGGAGAAAGTCCACTGCCGAGAGTGAATCACCGCTTCGCCCAGCGTAATCCGCAAATCGGAGTCAAAGTAGTGGAGAAATGGAACCGTCCGGATTTCGAGCCCGTAGAGGAGACTATTCGTAAAGAGAGGGAAGAACATGGCCAAACCCATTCGAACCATTGAGCGAATTGTTCCTACCAAGGAGGAAGCCCAAGCAGATGCAGTACAGCAAATCCTTGATGCTCTAAGCGCGAACAGAGACACTATTGTCTCATTCCTTGGAATACTGGGTGAGCTTGACCAAGCCGGGGTGCTTGATATTGGTCATGGCGTCCTCCAGAACCGCAAAAGCCTTGAGAAAATCGGACTTGAATTCATCAATGTGGCCAACATCCCGGGCATGCTGAAGAATGTGATTCTCGTAAGCCAGTTCCTGGGCAAGCTCGATCCCAAGAGAACCGAGAAGCTTATGGCAGGCCTTGGGAAAGGTCTCGACCAGGCGATGCAGGAGCAGGAGAAGCCTGCGAGTATGTGGGGGCTTGTCGGCCAGTTTCGTGACCCGGACGTGCTTGCATCGATCTCGACCGCGCTTCATTTCCTCAGAGGAATGGGCGAGGAACTGCGAACCCGAGAGGAAAGATCAACTTAACTTGAGCTAAATATGAATAAAGCAAATTCACCCAGCCTCCAAAGTGCAGTAACTGCATTTTGGAGGCTATTTGTGCTGATCCTGCTCATTTGGCGGTCTCAACTTCGAAGAAGGTTGGATTAACTGCAGGAATGTTTGTTTTGTATCCTGTAAGTCTCGTTTAGGTAACGCTTACAATTATAGTGGAATCACTTATTCATCTAGTAAAGGAGGAGATATCAGCGATGAAGAGAGGTAAATCATGGGTAAGCAGGCTCATTGTAATCACATTACTACTGCCTTACTTTGGAATCTCAGCATCCTCAGCTGAGGCTGCGGCAGTAAATTTGGCGCTGAACACAACGGTCACCACCAGCAGTGAATATACGGAGTGGGGCAGTGCCAAGGAACATATAGTAGACGGGGATACAGGGACACACTGGAATGCTTCCAACGCAGACCCGGGTAACTGGGTAGTGCTTGACCTGGGCGGTACATATTCATTGTCTGGAGCGGATGTCTTATGGAAAGACGAAACTTTGGTCCAGTTCAAAATTGAAGCATCTGCCGATAATCAGAATTGGAGTATGGTTGCTGATCAGACCGGGAATGCGAGTACGCAGCAGCTCGCGGCACTTAAGTTCGATACCCCTAACGTCAGGTATGTTCGACTTACGATTAACAAGTATGGGGATACAGGGGCGTGGCCGGGAATTAAGGAGCTGCGAATTTGGCAGAAGCAAGAGGTCAAGGATCCGGCTGCAATCACTGGGTATGACACAGTGACCACCAGCACAAGTACGGGCGCAGCACCCTCACTGCCGAATGAGATTTTGGCTTATTACCAGGATGGTTCCTCCGGGAAGGTGAACGTAGTCTGGGAAGCAGTACCCCCTAGTTCCTATTCGGTGACTGGAACTTTCACAATTAAAGGAGCCGTGGAGGGCTCCACGGTTCAACCTGAAGCATCCATCACGGTAAGCGGATATCGGGAAGATTTCATCCGGGGAGTAGATATCTCCACCCTAACCGCAATTGAAGATCATGGAGGACGATATTTTGACAGTAATGGGGTCCAGAGAGATCTGCTTGATATTCTTAAGGATCGCGGCGTTAACTATGTAAGACTTCGTCTGTGGAATGACCCCAAGAAATCGGGCGGTTATAATAATGAGTCTGATGTGATCAGGCTGGCTAAGAGAGTGAAATCGAAGGGGTTGAAGCTCTTGGTCGATTTTCACTATTCTGACGAGTGGGCCCACCCGGGACAGCAGATTCCACCTTCCGCATGGAAGGACCTGTCTCAAAGTGACCTCGAAAAGGCAGTTCATGATTATACTCAGCAGGTCGTACAAGATCTGAAGCAGGTGAACGCGATGCCGGACATGGTTCAGATCGGGAACGAGATTAACAGCGGTGTCCTGAATGGATTAAATTCCACACCGGATTTCGACAAGAATGCTGCGCTTCTGAGTAGCGGAGTTCAAGGTGTGCGTGATGTTGCCGGTGGAGATCAGGTGAAGATCATGATTCATCTGGCTGAAGGCGGGAAGTATGACACGTTCAAATGGTATTTCGGTGAGCTGAACAAAAGAAATGTGCCTTACGATATTATCGGTCTGTCTTACTATCCATTCTGGCATGGTACCTTTGCCGATGTGCAGAAGACGATGAATGGAATGGCAGAAGAGTTCGGCAAGGAGGTAGTCATTGCTGAAACCTCTTATCCTTTCACCTTCAAAGAAGGGGATGCACATGAGAATGTCATCAATTCTCCTTCCAAGCTGATCGGGGGTGCGACTTTCCCGGCTACGGTACAGGGACAGTATGACGCAATGAAAGCCGTAATGGAGGCATTGGTTCATGTTCCGGATCAGAAAGGAGCCGGATTCTTCTACTGGGAGCCGGCATGGATTACAGCTAATGTAGGATGGATTGATTCTGAAGGAGATGCCTGGGAGAATCAGGCTATGTTCGATTACAAGGAATTCCCGGCTAATGGCGGCCAGTCCTATGCAGGATATGCCCTGAACTCACTAGATGTGTACAAGATTGGGCTTCCTGTTATGCCTACGAATCGCGCTGAGTTAGCTGCGGCTATAGCTAAAGCCTCATCACTCGTTCAAGCTGACTTTGCTGATGGAAGCTGGGAGATATTGCAGCCGGCTCTAGCGAATGCTTCAAGCAAGTATAATCAGCTCGGATTAACTCAGGCTGATGCGGACTCAGCGGCAGAGTCGCTGTCTGCCGTCATGAGCAGTCTTCAGATTAATACGCCTGACAAGTCGATCCTGAAGACGGTTATTGACGAAGCTAAAGCATTGAAACAGGCCGATTGGAGCGCAGTTACCTGGGCGGATTTACAGACGGCATTATCCAAGGCGGAAAATGTATATGTGAACAACAAGGTAACACAGACGGAAGTTAATACTGCGGCAGCCAGTCTTCGGACAGCCATCGACGGTCTGTCGAATGTCGACAAGACCACACTTGTTGCCCGTATTGCCGAAGCGAAGACCTTGGATGCAACGAGCTATTCCAAGTCAAGCTGGAACAAGCTGCTGACCGCAATCTCTGCAGCTGAGGCGGTAAATACAAAGGCGAATGCGGTTCAAACTGAGGTTGAAGCTGCACTCACAGCTCTTCAAAGCGCAGTCAACAGTCTGGTTCCTCTTCAGTCGCTGACTGCCGGTGCAGCGGTTACTTCTTCGAGTAACGCAGGCTCTGGAGGCGGGAAAGCCAACTCACCTGAAGGAGCTATTGACGACAACACCACAACCTCCTGGGGTACCAATCAAGGTGGCCCGAGCTGGTGGAAGATTGATTTCGGTGAATCCAAGCTGCTCAGCAAAGTAGAAATGCTGCTCTGGAGCGGTGGATTGAAGTACACCATAGAGATATCCGATGATGATGACAACTACACCAAAGTTATCGATACAACAAGCGATGTCATTACCACGACAACTCCGAAGCATGTGCTGCCGGATAACACCAAAGCCAGATATGTGAAAGTGACTATTGTTAGTGGGCCGGCTTGGGTGGGCATCAGTGAGTTTAAAGCCTATGGTCTGGCGATCGCTGACAAATCTCAGCTCCTGGAGCTTATTGAAAAGGCAAACGGATTCACTTCTACGAAATATACATCAGCAAGCTGGAATCTTCTTCAGCAAGCTTTATTGCCGGCCAAAGAGACTGCCGCCGATCCGCAGGCTCAGCAGAGCGAAGTGGACCACGCAGTCACTAGTCTAAATGAAGCGGTTAATGGTCTTGTCCTAGCTAGCACAGTTTCACCGGGTACACCATCCGGAGATTCGTCTGGAGTGCCGGTTTCAACTTCTTCGCAGTCTGAATCCTCGGCGAACCAGCCGATAATCTCGGTTATTGGATCCGATATCAAGATTCAGCCGGGGAATACAACGGGAGATATCCATGTAAGTATGGAGCAGCTCCGTGAAGCTGCGGCCCATCAACCGGATGGACAGGTCTCCATCATCGTGCAGTCAGCTCAAGCAGGGAAGTTACAAACGGTTCATGTACCTGCAAAATGGCTTTCAGAACAGACGAACACGCAGAAGGAGTCTCTGCTTGTTAACATAAGTGGTGCTGCGGTATCGCTTAATGGAGATATTCTCAGCGGTCTTAAGCTGGACGATAACAGCTTGCTTGAAATCTCCATTGCAAAGGTAAGCTCGTCCTCACTTCCACTACAGTCAGCATCCTCCATCGGCAATCAATCTGTATATGACTTCAACTTGATGCTTAATGGACGAAAGCTGACTTGGAACAATAGGAATGTGCAGGTCTCTCTACCCTACACACTGGGTTCTGGAGAGACGCCGGAGCAGGTCGTAGTCTATCATGTGAATGAGACAGGAGTTCTTGAACCTGTTAAGGCAGCGCATTATGACAAGGAAAGTGGCCGGGTGATCTTCCGCCCCGAGCATTTCAGCATGTATACGGCAATCCGTGCCCCTAAGCAATTCTCGGATCTGGCTGTGCTGCCTTGGGCACAGGGTTCAGTCGAATCGATGGCAGCCAAAGGGATTCTGATGGGGAATGGACATGGACAATTTGAGCCAGGTAAGGCAGTGACCAGAGCTGAATTCTTACAAATGTTGATGAAGGCCATGGACCTGAAAGCCGAGGGGAAGGCAGGCGGCTTCACGGATGTGAAGGCAAGTGCATGGTACTACCAGGTTGTTAGCGAGGCTCAGCTGCTTGGGATCGTTAAGGGGAAAAAAGATGGCAGCTTCGGTGCCAACGAGGCAATCACAAGACAGGATATGGCAGTCTTACTGGTTCAGGCTCTTCAGCTAACGAAGGATAAGCTTGTTAGCCATCCCGTAACCGGGACATTTAAAGATGTGGCGCTCATTTCGGATTATGCGACTGAGGCAGTGACATACGGACAGCGGACTCAGATTATCAAAGGCATGGGTAATGGAACCTTTGAACCCCATGGGACCGCAACCCGTGCAGAAGCTGCGGTGCTCTTGAACCGAGTAATGGAAGAAATGAGCAAATAACATTTCATGAATACCAAACAAGAAGAAACCATTCTGACTGGTTAGAATGGTTTCTTTTTGCCTTCTTTCGATACGTACATATTTCGGTCTGCCAGGCGAAGCAGTTCATGGAGTTCTTCACTATGATCAGGGTAAAGGGAATAACCAAGAGAGATCGTTGCAGGGAATCCGAGGTCAGAGGACATCGTTCGAAATTGCTCATCCAGACGCTGCATGAAATTTCCCATGGCTTCCTTGTCATCGTACTGTCCAATAATGACAAATTCATCTCCACCCCATCTCGCTACAATGTCCTGCTTGCGGGTGGATGCTCGAAGGATGGTTCCAGCTTTCTGCAGAACCAGATCTCCCATATGATGTCCGTGGGAATCATTGATCGTCTTAAAGTTATCACAGTCAATGATCAGGACGAAATACTTGGTATGCCCCGAAGGCGATAGCCTGCTGAAGAAATTACTCAAGAAACGCCGATTGTACAGAGTGGTAAGTTCATCCCTTTGGGAATAGAAGACGGCTTGGTCATATTTGCGTCCTATTAAATATCCGGCTGTGAGAGTAAGTGCATAGGAGAGAACGTCCACGTAATTGAACCCCAGATGATTATAAGAGCGATTCAAAAAGTCAACGAGTTGAAATCCTATTACAATTAGCACGGTATAGATTCTGCCATAATATTTCATGCTGATATAACTCCCTTGATGGATGTAGAATCTCGTAGCTGCTATCTAAAAGTTATTGTACTGTATTCTGCGGATCAGATAAATAAATAAAACTAAGAAAGACGATAAATGACTATTATAAGTAAATATTGTGTATTATATATTGATTTTAACTTATATATGACGTATTATATCCACAGGAAACAATCTCTAACGGAAGGAGGAACTGAGAATTCGCTTCGGCCTCAGATTGGTTCCAGAGGAATGTTATACTAGAAGCGAATATATCCGGAAGCGGAGGGATCTATTATCGAACTGACATCCCGTCAATTGGAGATCATTAATATTGTCAAAAAGCATGCCCCGATTACCGGGGAGCAAATAGCTGAAATGCTAAATTTAACTCGTCCTACCATCAGATCGGATCTATCGATCCTCGTAATGCTTGATCACATTGATGCGAAGCCGAAGGTAGGCTACTTTCTCGGGAAGAGAGGGACAGCCGAGAGCGGGAATAAGGTCCGGCTGTTGGAGATGAAGGTGGGGGATCTGCATGGTGTGCCGGTTGTTGTCCGCGAGACCACAACGATTCATGATGCGGTCGTCTCCCTATTTCTTGAAAATGTGGGGAATCTGATCGTTACCGATGAAGAGGGAAGATTGGCCGGAATTGTCTCCCGTAAAGATCTGCTGAAGGTTACAATCGGCAATGCGACAGCCTCTTCTATGCCGGTAAGCCTGATTATGACCCGCCGTGCAAATGTCGTTACAATTTCACCTGAGGATTCGGTTCTCGAAGCAGCGCGCAAAATTATTACACATCAGATCGATAGTCTTCCTGTGGTCGTTCCAGCAGCCTCCGGTAAGCCGGATGAATGGAATGTGGTTGGGCGCATAACCAAAACAAATATCATTAAAATGCTGCTGGATACAGTAGCAGAGGAATAATGGGAGGAATGGGATGAATCAGGCTCCAGCTCATTTCATAGCAATCTGTTCGGATTCCATAGGTGAGACAGCCGAAGCCGTCGTTCAGGCTGCCCTTCGGCAGTTCGAACTTCCGAGCACAGAAATCAAACGATTTATGAACGTTCGTCATGAAGACGAGCTCAGCCTGTTAATGGAAGAAGTCTCGCGCCGGGGTGGATTTGTTGTATACACCTTAGTGCAACCGGAGCTCAGGGAAGCGATTAAGGAAGAAGCGGTACGCCTCAATGTCCGTGCGGTGGACATTATGGGTCCCATGATGCAGGCATTTATCGATACCTTTAATGATTCACCCAAGCGGACTCCCGGTCTGCTGCACAGATTGGATGAAGATTACTTCCGGCGGGTAGAAGCGGTGGAGTTCGCCGTTAATAATGATGATGGCAAGGATGTTAGCGCCATTCTTAAGGCCGATGTGGTGCTGCTTGGAGTCTCGCGTATCTCCAAAACTCCGCTATCGATTTTTCTGGCCCATAAAGGCAAGAAGGTTGTGAATTATCCTGTAGTTCCGGAATTAATACCTCCGGTTCAGCTGCGAGAGATCAGCCCTGGCAAAATATTTGGCTTAACCATTGATCCGGAGCATCTGATGAAGATACGTACGGAAAGACTTAAGGCAATGGGGCTGCCGAACGGAGCCCAATATGCCACACTGGAGAGAATTGAGGAGGAACTCAAGTATGCGCAGTCCCTATTCAGTTCGCTGCAATGTCCGGTTATTGACGTAACTGACAAGGCGATCGAAGAGACGGCCGGATTGATTATGAAGTACTTATAAATCCTTTATGGAGCGGAGGGAAATAATATGGAACGTCATTTAGCTTTGGAATTGGTACGAATCACGGAAGCAGCAGCATTGGAATCCGGACGGTGGACTGGCAGGGGAGATAAACATAGCGCCGACGAAGCAGCAACTACAGCTATCCGCAGCAAGTTTGATTCTATAGCTATTGACGGTACTGTAGTCATTGGAGAAGGTGAAATGGACGAAGCTCCGATGCTGTATATTGGCGAGAAAGTAGGGAGCGGCCGTGGTCCAAGAGTGGACATCGCTGTCGATCCGCTTGAAGGAACGGAGACGGTAGCGAATGGACTAAGCAATGCCATCTCCGTTATAGCTGCCGCACCGCAGGGTAAGCTTCTGCATGCCCCGGATATTTACATGCAAAAGCTGGCCGTAGGTCCATTGCTGGCAGGTCAGCTCTCCCTGGATGAACCTATTGAGATTACGCTCGTCAAAGCATCGAGAATTTTGGGTAAGCCTTTGTCAGATATGACGGTATCCATATTAGACCGGGAACGACATAGCGAGATGATCTCTTCGCTCAGACGGGCAGGCGTCCGGATCAAACTGCTAAGCCATGGAGATGTCATGGGCGCCATTGAAGCAGCCATGGATAATGAAGTGGATATGTATGTAGGTTCTGGGGGAGCGCCCGAGGGTGTGCTCGCAGCAGCCGCATTGAAATGTCTTGGCGGAGAAATGCAGGGCAGGTTACTACCGGATGGTCCGGAGGATATAGAGCGCTGCAAGCGGATGGGACTTCTCCAGCCGGAACAGCTTCTGCAGATGGAGGATATGGTAGGCTCAGGGAGCGTTTTGTTTGTTGCTACAGGGGTTACTTCGGGCGATTTTCTGAGCGGGGTGCGCTACCTAGCAGGGGAGCGGGCCGAGACGCATTCCGTTGTGATGCACTCCTCATCCAGAACCATCAGTTATCTGAAGACTCTTCATTATTTCCCTGAACAGATGGATATAGTGAGAGCAGCGGTAATATGAAATATGTTCCGCCTCGGCAGAACAATTAAATAGTTACGATGAACAACCGCCCATTTTTGGACGGTTGTTCTATTATTATGTGCTGCAGGCAGAAATGAAGGATAGGTGCGTGCATCTGAAGCTGATGACATGATTGGCAGGCTATGGAACAGTTTCTTTCTTACCTGGAGTATGTTATAAGAATGCGTATAGACATCCTAGTACCGAACAATAATTTCAAACCTTGAATTTCGGAGGAATGCAGTGTGAGTGAATCGTTATTTCGTATTGAGAAGGATTTCCTGGGCGCCAAAGAAGTTGAGGTCCATGCCTACTATGGGATTCAGACGCTGCGAGCAGTAGAGAATTTCCCAATCACTGGCTATACGGTACATAAAGAGTTAATTAAATCCATGGCCATTGTGAAGAAAGCGGCAGCCTTGGCGAATATGAAGATTGGCAGGCTTTATACAGGACATGGTGAAGTCATTGTAAAGGCAGCCGAGGAGATTATAGAAGGTAAATGGCATGACCAATTCATCGTTGACCCGATTCAAGGGGGAGCCGGGACATCCCTCAACATGAATACGAATGAGGTGATCGCGAACCGTGCGCTCGAGCTGATTGGCAGGGACAAGGGTGATTATGCTTTCCTGAGCCCGAACTCCCATGTAAATATGGCTCAGTCAACCAATGATGCATTTCCAACAGCTATACATATTGCCGTGTTATCATTGATGGAACAGCTTCTAATCACGATGCGTTATATGCACGAGGTGTTCGTTGCCAAGGCGAATGAATTTGACCATGTGATCAAGATGGGTAGAACCCACCTTCAGGATGCAGTGCCGATCCGTCTGGGACAAGAATTTGAGGCTTATTATCGGGTGCTGGAGAGAGATATTATTCGTATTGAGAGTTCCAGACAGCATCTGTATGAAGTCAACATGGGTGCAACAGCAGTGGGTACCGGACTCAATGCGGACCCTAAATATATTGAGCTCGTCGTTAAATATCTGGCGGAGATCAGCGGATTTCCGCTTGAGACAGCGGTTCACCTGGTGGACGCTACTCAGAATACAGACGCATATACCGAAGTATCCGCAGCTCTGAAGGTATGCATGATGAATATGTCCAAGATCGCTAATGATCTCAGGCTCATGGCTTCGGGCCCACGCGTTGGATTTAACGAAATCTCTTTGCCAGCAAGACAACCAGGCTCTTCGATTATGCCAGGCAAAGTAAACCCGGTTATGGCGGAGGTCATCAATCAGGTTGCGTTCCAGGTCATCGGCAACGATCACACGATATGCCTGGCTTCATCAGCAGGACAGCTTGAGCTGAACGTAATGGAGCCCGTGTTGGTCTTTAATCTGATACAGTCCATCAGCATGATGAACAATTCGTTCAGGGTCTTTACAGATTATTGCTTGTCAGGGATTGAAGCGAATAAGGACAAGATGAAGGAGGATGTGGAGAGAAGCGTGGGTATTATAACCGCTGTGAACCCACATCTGGGCTATGAGGTTGTATCCCGAATAGCCAGGGAGGCCATTCTTACCGGAGAGTCGGTAAGGGCGCTTTGCCTGAAGTATAATGTTCTAACCGAAGAAGAGCTGAACCTGATTCTGGATCCTTATGAGATGACGCATCCTGGCATCGCGGGAGCTGAGGTATTCTATAGGGATGAGAAGAAGAGTTAACTTGAGTAAGCCAAAATAGAACAGCGGCACACCTAGGACTTCATTCACGCGTCTTAGGGGTGCCGCTGTTTAATTTGTTACTCAATTTCTTTAAACCGTATGAGTTAGAAATGGATATTGTCATTATATGTCGAATGATGTAAAATTTAATCGAATCATAGGTTGAATTATAGAAATACGGGCAAAGCTGATGAAAATCAGTGACGCAAAGCTAAAGGGGCTAAGATACTTGAGTAAGGTATTATGCCAGCCAGTTGCCTTTCAGACACCATCCCATAAGGATAATTGTCCATTAAGGCAATGTCCTTTTTTATTTGCTGTTTGCTTTCTAAAGAAAGGAGGTAGAATGTGTGAAAGACCGGTATTATGTTACAGTTGAAATTCAGGACCGATTAGGTAAGGGAAGGAAAGAGCTGGAGGTATTTAGTGAAATGGGGAAGCTGCCCGCGATCTCTGACTACCTGGATTGTTTTCGGAAAGAGGGGCATAACATGGAAATCAAAGATTTCATTGAGATGATGTTCAGGCCGCTAAATCCGGCCCAATCCTCTGTGATCTCCTTAAAGGTTATCCGTGCCTTGAAGGACCAATCTTATCATACGAACAATTCCGAGCGTCTGAGATTTAATTATAGATAAACTCAAAGGGACTTAGATACAAAGATAAGAGACTATTCCGGCGTGAACATATTGCCTGAGTAGTCTCTTTCTCTTTGTTGGGAAGCTCCATTAATGGTTAATTAGTTCGCAATAAATTCCTGAACCCACTCGCCATTATAATAGGCGACACCGATTTTGGTATAGTTGGGACTTAAAATGTTTTGTTTGTGTCCGGGGCTGTTCATCCATGCTTTCATGACTTCGGCAGGATTCTGCTGTCCCTTGGCAATATTCTCTCCCGCATAAGTGTAGTGAATTCCGTATGCACTCATCATATCAAATGGGGAACCGTAGGTAGGTGAATTGTGATCAAAGTATCCTTTGGAATACATATCTTTAGCTTTATCCAGCGTCATAGCAGCCAAGGCTTTGTCGGCGGCAAGCGGCTTGACACCAGCTTTGGCACGTTCCTGATTAACAAGAGCTACAACCTGATCAGCATAAGCAGCCTTTGAATTGCTTACCTGGTCTGTATTTGTGTTGTTCTGGGTTGTGTTTGTGTTAGTCTGTGCAGACTTGGTGTTGTCCTGTGTTGTATTAGTCTGAGTAGTCTGAGTGTTTGTCTTCGTGTTCGTTTGCGTCTGATTGCCAGTTCCCTGCCGGGCTTGTGCAGATCCTTGACGATTCAAATAGCCGAACTGCTGCAGGAAATTCTCCCAAGAGAAGTTCTGGTTGGTAAAGTTTTGGTTCGTGCTGTAGGTCCACACTTTGTAACTGTCTGTGGTGGTATTCGCGGATGCGGATGCTGCTCCAGTACCTACAACCATGCTAAGCGCCAGTGCGCTGGTAATTAGTGTTTTTCTAAATCTCATTTGCACATTTCTCCTTTTAACAGCCTGCGAGGTTAGCTGACGGATTAGGGTCAAAGAGTAATCACCCTGCCAAATTTATGGCTTCACCCCAGTGTATGGGTCCCCCGTGCTTGTAGTAAGCTTCGGCCTTTATTTGCTTGAATCTTTATATGGATTTGCAATTTACATCCTAGATTCAAGGTCGTTTCAAATTGTAGCATGCCTGTGCCGTGAGTTCATTGGTCAAAACTTTCCATGCACTGTAACAACCCAAGCAGCTGGCAGCGAATGCCGGCTGCTTTTTGCTGTGAATCTTGTCAAAAATCGGTTAACATATAGGGACATCCCTATGGGAGCTCTGTACATACAGAAAGAAGGTAATCATTTGGCACGATCCCTTTATGTATCGCTGGTCCTCCTTAGTTTGATATGGGGAGGTTCGTTCTTTTTCATCAAAAATTTGCTTCATGATTTTGGCCCTTGGGGAATTGCATTTCTGCGATCAACCTTTGGATTCTTGTTCATAACCGCATATATGCTGATTATGCGCATTCCGTTCGCCGTGCGGCAGATCAGGTGGGCACCTGTAATAATCGTAGCCATGATTAATATGGCATTACCTTGGACGCTCATTGGATTCAGTGAGACCAGGCTGGCCAGCAGCATGGCCTCCGTGCTGAATGCAACAACGCCTATTTGGACGATGATTGTGGGGCTTGTGTTCTTCGGCTCGAAATTCCGGCGTATTCAGTGGCTTGGGATGGGGGTTGCGCTTGTTGGATTGATTGTCCTGCTAGGGATTCGTCCAGGATCATTTCTGCAGGTGGACCTGCTTGGATTCGGCTCAATGATTGCTGCTACACTGTGTTATGCCGTAGGTTCCCAATTATCCAAAAGAAAGCTAGGCGGTCTCAACATGTATCAATTAACGTTCGGGACGCTGCTTGGAGCGATGATTGGCAGCGGCATTCTTGCCGCCACGACAGAAGGTGTTAACTTGACTAAGCTCGCAGTGCCGGCGAATCTTTTCGGGCTCCTGGGGCTGGGAGTCATGGGTTCAGGGGTGGCTTATATTCTGTTCAACTATATGGTGCTCAAAGGGAGTCCGGAGTTCGCGACCTCGGTCACCTATCTGGTTCCCGCGACAGCCATGATCTGGGGATACACTTTGCTGCATGAGCCCATTGGATGGAGCCTGGTCGCAGGCCTGATTCTCATCCTTGGCGGTGTGTTCATTGCCAGCCGCGCTGCAGGACAGCCCATAAGGAACAGGGCGAAGGCCAAGTAGAGTGATTGTGAACTACAAAGAGGATGCCACTTAGTCCATGGATAGACTAAAGGCATCCTCTTATTTATGACTGGGTCGCTTACCCGCGTCCTCCCTGGAAGCTTGGATACTTGGTCATTCCTCCATCCGCGAAGAGCGTTATCCCGGTTACGTAGCTCGCTTCGGAAGATGCAAGCCAGGCGGCAACAGCAGCGATCTCGTGGGGCTCCCCAATATAACCGATGGGAATCATGGAGACAACATCCTCCTTGATCTTGGGATCCGCAAATTTCTTGGCATTGATAGGAGTATTAATAGCTCCTGGGCCAATACTGTTCACCCGAATGCCATGGGGTGCAAATTCAAGAGCAAGGGTCTCGGTTAACATCTTGATCCCGCCCTTACTGGCTGCATAGTGCACGAAATGAGGCCAAGGAATCTTCTCATGTACACTGGACATGTTGATCACGGAGCCTTTGATTTTCTTTTCCAGCATATAATGAATGGCTTCACGGCTGCCTAGAAAAGCACCGGTTAAGTTCACACTAATCACCTTGTTCCAGTCCTCGAGCGACAATTCTTCGGAATGAACCTCATTCTCCACGCCAGCGTTATTGATGAAGACGTCAACACTTCCAAACGCCTCATCGGCAGAACTAATAAGCTTCTTAACATCTTCTTCTTTGGTAACATCACCTTGTACGGCTTCAGCCTTACCACCACTTTGCTTGATGTCCTCGATCAATTGATCCAGCTCTTCGCTTGGTGAAAGGTAATTAACAATAACATTAGCTTTCTCCTGCCCGAAACGCAGGGCCATGGCCTTGCCAATTCCGCTTGAAGCACCTGTAATGATTACCGTCTTTCCTTCAAGATCTTTGTACATGTAAGCATCTCCTAAGTAGATATCATTTGGTGAATCCCATCATAACGCCTCCAGCAATGATGAGGCAGCAGCCGATAATAACAAAGACCATCTGCCGCCTCGATTTCTTCTCACCGAGAAAAAAGATCCCGCCGAGGGTAGAAATAATGATTCCGGTCTGCGAAAGAGAGAAGCTGGTAGCTTGACCGATATGGGGGAGAGATAAGAGCAGCCCCAAGTTTCCAATCCCCCACCATACACCCGTGAGGATATTCCGCGTCATATACTTATTAAACGGATCATGCTTGAATGTTAACAATAAAGTCCCGACCGTTATCCCTATTCCCTGAGGAAGAACTGCGGCCCAGCCGTTAATATTGAAATAGCGAAGAAGACTGACATAGATAAGGTAACCAAGTGTAGACAAGAGCAGAATGACGATTCCGCGGCTCATGCTGGACTTCTTATCCTGTTTGGCAGAATTCTTATCATTAATTACCGTGAAGACCGCACCCACTATAATACAGAGGATTGCAGCGGATCCTAGGAGAATTGTGACCAGATTCGTCCATTCATGGAATAGGATGACCCCAACAAGGGTTGTCGCGATGAGCTGCATACCCGTGGATAAAGGTACAGTACGGGAGACGCCCATGTACTGAACTGCCCTCAGCTGATTGCTCTGTCCAACCGACCAGAACAGGCCCGAGACGATCCCCACAATCCAGATTAGGGGAGACAATGGCGTGCTATGGAACACATATAACAGGATCGAGAAGATCAAAGCACCTATGGCCGTTCCGAGTACCTGGCTGTAGGCATCCCCGCCTAGCTTGGTATTGAAGAAAATAATGCTGCCCCAGCAAACAGCTGGAAGAAGCGCCAATAATAGATACATGGTTGTAGATTCCTTCTTCCTTCACTGCATTCATACAGAATAATGTGGTTCATATAACATGAACTTATTCGCGTTCGTTTGAATCAAGGAAGAATAGTCAAGCTTCAGATAAATTTCTGTTAAGCCAAAAAACTCCCCTGTCTTCTAGACAAGGGAGTGGTATAGATCATTTTTTCAATAAAAGATAAATAAAGTAGGGGGCTCCGATTAAGGATACCATAATCCCGGCTGGAATCCCGTCCGGATCAACGAGGTTGCGTCCAATCGTATCGGCGAAGACCAGTAACCAACCACCGATCAGCGTGGCAACCGGTAGATACAATTGATGTCTCGGTCCAACCAAGGCTTTGGCGATATGGGGGGCCATGAGCCCGATGAAAGCTATCCCGCCGGTCACGGAGACAGCGGAAGCAGCCAAACCTACCGCAGTCAGAAGCAGAACAATCCGCTCCTTTTCTACAGACAAGCCGACACCAACCGCCACGGGTTCATTTAGACTAAGCAGATTAAGCCGGTTCGCTTTGAATAAAGTGAAAGGAATAAGAATACACAACCACGGAAGCAGAGCCCAGATAAACGGCCAATCCGTGCCCCAGACGTTTCCGGCCAGCCATTTGGCGATGAAATCAACCTTTTCTCTTTCAGCAGAGGAGATAATGACAATCATGATGCCTGAGAGAGCCATAGAGAAACCTACGCCGATCAGTACGAGCCTAACGGGCTCTAGACCCCTAGAACGAGTGTACGAGAATAGATAAATCAAGCCGGCTGTTACCAAAGCTCCGACAAAAGCAACCAGAGGCAGTACATATACAAAGTTCCCTGCATCCAGTGGGAAATATAAAAAGAACAAGGCAATGGCTGCACCTGCGCCGGAATTTATTCCGATGATTCCCGGATCAGCCAGGTCGTTGCGGGTAATTCCCTGCAGAATGGCCCCCGATACAGCCAGGGCCATACCTGATAACAGAGTGATTAGCATGCGGGGGAGACGAACCGAGAATAATACAAAATTCTCTGCAAATGTGCCCTGCCCCATAAGGGTAGGAATCAGCCTGTCGAAAGAAAGGGAGGCATATCCTATCCCCATGCCAATCACAAGGGTCAATACGGTTAATATCAAGAGACCAATTAAGATGAGACGCTGTTTTCTCACAAGGAACGCAAGATGATTCATTTGAATACTTTACCTCCCTTACGAACAATAACAAGGAAGAAAGGTAGACCGAGCATAGCGACAATTGCGGCTACAGGCGTCTCGTAGGGTGGATTCAGGATACGCCCCAGAGTATCCGCGAGTAACATAAATGAAGCTCCCAGCACGGCCGACATGGGAATAATATATCGATAATCAGTTCCAGCGATTGCACGAGCCACATGGGGAATCATTAATCCGATAAAAGCCAGGTTCCCGACAAGAGCCACCGATGCACCCGCCAGCATAACAATGACAATGAGTAATACGCTCTTGAGAAGTCGGGTTCTCTGCCCAAGCGAGGTCGCCACTTCTTCGTTCAGACTGAGAACCGTCAACTGCTTGGACAAAGCAATGGAGATCAGAGTCCCAACAACGATAAAGGGAACAATAACCTGGATCTGCTCCCAGGTCGTACCGATCAATCCGCCTGCCGTCCACATGGATACATCCTTGGAAATTTTAAAATAAAGCGAAACACCTTCGGCGACCGCGTACAGAAAGGCGGAGACCGCAGAACCGGCCAGTACAATTCGAAGCGGGGAGAAGCCTCCCGATCGAAGTGACGATATCCCGAAGATCATGAGGGCTCCCAAGCCTGCTCCAACGAAGCAAGCGGTCATAATTCCAAAGTATCCGGCAGCAGGAATAAAGGCAATCGTAAATGCCAGAGCAGCGTTCGCACCGGAGGTTAATCCGAGCAGACTGGGATCTGCTAATGGATTACGTGTCATTCCCTGCATAATAGCTCCGGAGACGGCTAGGGCTGAGCCTACAAATATACCTGCAACCTCCCGGGGGAGCCGGATATCCCGGATTATGGAGATGGCATTGCTGGTGCGGCTGGAGGTAAGAGCCAGCCAGATATCATGAATAGTCGCGTCCGCTGCACCCAGAATCATGGCCAAGATGAACATCAGCACGAAGAAGACGATGCCGCCAACCATTTTATAAGCAAAAGGGATAGAATGCTTGCCAGGTGTAATCATTGGAGTCTATTTCCCAAGGAATTTCTGAATAAAGAACTGAAGCTGATAGTCCAGGGTCAACGGGTCGTTGAAATAGAATTCCTTCGCATTCGCCTCAAAGACATGATTGTTCTTCACGGCTGGCAAGTTCTTGTATATATCCGTTTGCTGGAAAGAGTTGTCCGTATCCGGATTTTTGCTCAGAATGACATAATCACCTGCAAATTCAGGCAAAACTTCGGTAGATAGCGCGTAGTATCCGGCCTTCAAAGCCATGTCTTTGACTTTTTGGGGCATGGGTAACTTCATTTCCTGGAAAAGAATCTCGGTGCCGCGTCCCCAATTGTTGCCGTATACATAGAGCTGCTTATCGAAATTCTCAATAACAGATACTGTGGTGTCTGCACCGATCTTGGCCTTGATCTCTTCACCGGCCTTTTGGGCCCGTTTCTTGAAATCATCGATCCATGTCTGTGCTTCTTTCTCCTTATTGAGGAGCTTCCCGATCTCCAAATGCTGGGTTAAATAATCTACCTTTCCGTAGGTATAAGTCACTGTAGGTGCAATCTGCTTCAGCTTATCAATATTCTTAGTTGAAGAGAGGCCGATTATGAGATCGGGCTTGAGCTCAATGATCTTCTCCAGACTTTCATCCGAGACCTCTTGAACGTCTTTTAGCTTGTCGAAGCGGGGATTCATTTTGGACCAAGAATCGACCCCAACAAGATTCACACCCAGTGCCATAACATTCCCTGAGAAGGAAGCAAGCACGATGACACGCTGCGGATTGGCTGGAACTTGGACAGGTCCGTTCTCAGACTGGTATGTAAGGGTAGTTGGTTTGGCCTGGGAGTCAGCTTCTTTCTTGGGTGCTTCAGTAGCGGTGCTGCTGCATGCACTAACCAGAATGAGAGAAAGCAGGATGAACGGGATGAATATTTTTTTCATATTTCAAGCTCCTTTAATTATGTTTTGAATTGATTTATTGATAATGATTATCAGTATCAACACATAGGTAACTTTAAAACTATAACGGAAAGTTGTCAATATGTATTTTGGTTTGTTTTTATAAAAATAAAGCATGTTCCAGTAAATGGAGTGTGAACCGCTCCTGTTTCGGGGTATAAACACTTATAACTATTCGAATGGATTAAGGATGCTATAGAGGAGGTTACCGTATGCAGTGGAAGGGTAGAAGGGAAAGCACCAACGTCGAGGATCGGCGGGGGATGGGAGGTAAAACCCTTGTCGGGGGAGGTATCGGTGGGATTATTATCATGCTGCTCGTCACGTTGCTAGGGGGCGGGAATGGCGGTGACCTGCTGAATAATATAACGGGGACTGGAACGGATACCGCTTCTAACTATACCCCAACTCAGCAAGAGCAGGAGCTAAAGGATTTCGTCTCTGTTGTCCTAGCAGACACAGAGGATGTATGGACAGAAGTGTTCAAAGAGAAGGGACTTACCTATCAGAATCCAACTCTGGTGCTGTATTCAGGCAGTGTGGAATCAGCTTGTGGAACAGCAGGCTCGTCTGTGGGTCCATTCTACTGTCCTGGTGACCGCAAGCTCTATATTGATCTTAGCTTCTATGACGAGCTAAAGCAGAAGTTCAAAGCTCCTGGTGACTTCGCCATGGCTTATGTTATCGCGCATGAGGTTGGGCACCATGTACAGACCTTGCTCGGGACGAGTGACAAAGTTATGCCGCTCCGCCAAAAGCTGAGCGAAACTGAATTCAATAAATATCTTGTTCGGTTTGAACTCCAGGCAGATTATCTCGCCGGGGTATGGGCCAACCACGCTCAGGGAATGGGCGTTCTGGAAGAAGGGGATCTTGATGAAGCTCTTACCGCAGCCAGCGCAGTGGGTGATGATACCTTGCAAAAGCAGGCTAGGGGGTATGTGGTCCCTGAGAGCTTCACCCACGGAACTTCCGCACAGCGCAAAAGCTGGTTCAATAAAGGCTTCCAGAACGGCACTATAGAAGGTGGAGATACCTTCGCTTCCCAGAATTTATAGATCTATATGAAGTACCTAAGCTCTTTCGGCAGTTCTGCCGGAAGGGCTTTTTTAGTGTGGTTAAACGTTGCCATATAGGTAACATGAATTGTTAAACTTTAAGTTGATAAAATCATAAAATATGTATGATTGAAATGATTTATGTCACATAAACTAACATAAACATTGACCAAATAATTAATTTGAAGCTATATTTGTTAAAAGTTAGAAGTTAAATAACGATAAGTTACCTTTTGGGTAAGTATTTATTACATGTTAAACAAGGTTGGTTAATTCTTAGGTTTCTCTTGCATTGGAGTGAGCATGAATGAGAAGAAGACTCGTTATGGTTGGTAACGGAATGGCTGGTGTAAGGTGCATCGAAGAAATCTTGCAGCTTGCACCGGATGCATTTGAAATCACGATTTTCGGAAGCGAGCCCCATCCCAACTACAACCGCATCCTACTATCTAAAGTGCTTCAGGGAGATTCAGGAATTGAGGATATTGTTCTTAATGACAGAGAGTGGTATGCCAAACACGGAATCCAGTTGTACACGGGTGAGAAGGTCATGCATATTGACCGGGAGAAGCAGACGGTATTGTCAAATTCAGGACGTATGCGGGGGTATGATGTTCTAATTCTTGCTACGGGATCCCTGCCTTTTATACTTCCACTGCCAGGGGCCGACAAACCGGGTGTAATGGCCTTCCGCAATGTTTCGGATTGCCTCCAAATTATTGAAGCTGCCCGGACCTACCGGAAAGCGGCTGTCATTGGGGGTGGATTGTTAGGCCTTGAAGCAGCCCGCGGATTATTGAGTCAGGGGATGGAGGTTGATGTCGTGCATAACTCCTCCTATTTGATGAACCGCCAGCTGGACAGGACTGCAGCGCGAATGCTTCAGGAGAAGCTTGAGGCTCAGGGAATGAATTTCCTGCTGGATAAGAACACCAGACGAATTTCGGGGCGTAAGCGTGCTGGAGGGCTGGATTTCACGGACGGAACTCACATTTCGGCGGATCTAGTTATTATGGCGGTTGGTATCCGTCCAAACGTTGAACTTGCTCTTAGAAGCAGCATCCGAGTTAACCGCGGGATCGTAGTGAACGATTATATGGAGACTCCTACTCCAAATATCTACGCAGTAGGTGAATGTGCCGAGCATCGCGGTATTTCCTATGGACTTGTTGCTCCGCTCTATGAGCAGGCAGCTATACTTGCCCGCAAAGTGTGTGGATTACAGACAGCTCCATACCAAGGCTCGACTTTATTCTCTCAGTTGAAGGTTGCGGGCATTCAAGTATTCTCGGCAGGACAAATTCATGAAAATTCAGCCGAGCAATCCATCATTTCCTATGACGGCCTGAAGGGGACCTATAGAAAGGTCGTTATCTCCTCTTCCGGCACCATAGCCGGAGCAGTGCTGTTTGGGGATGTCCAGGAGGGGACGATTCTGCTTGAGCATATTCGTCGTCAATCGGATGTTACCGAATTGTACAAGGCGGATCAACAAGGAGCAGCATCATCCACAGGAGATTCATTGATCGCCGAAATGTCAGATCATGAGACCGTCTGCTCCTGTAACGGAGTTAGCAAGTCAAGAATCATGACAGCAATACGTGAGGAAGGGCTGGAGACGGTTGACCAAGTCCGGGAATGCACTAGAGCATCCGGCACTTGCGGAGGTTGTAAACCGTTAGTCACTGCACTCCTGAATTATACACTTTCGAATAAGGGGTCAGGTATTCAGACCGTAGAAGCTATATGCAGTTGTACGACTTACTCTCATGAAAGGGTTAAGGAAGCTGTTCATTCTACTTCTTACAAGGATGTATATCAGCTCATGACCTCTCTGGGGTGGAATCAGCCTATGGGCTGCGAGACATGTCTGCCTGCTCTTAAATATTATCTGGGCTCACAGGATCCTTCTCTGTTCAGCACAGAGGATTCTCGCAAGAAGTCGGGAGCTTTGAGGAGGGAGGATGGAACATATACTGTGATTCCGCGAATTCCAGGCGGAAGCTTGAGTGAGAAGGAGCTGAAGTTAATAACCGATGCGATGAGAAAATACGAGATTCCGCATACTCGCCTAACGAATGGAGGGATAGAGCTGTCAGGGATCTTAGATTCCGATATCGATTCTCTTATCCAGCATCTTGGATTAGATGTGGTGGAATACCTCTACGGTTATCCGCTACCGTCAATTACGACCTGTACAGAACCAGGCAGCGGTGTGGATGCCTACCATGAAGCGGTCAATTTGGCAGCCAAACTTGAGATGAGCTTTGGGACCACACAAATGCCGAGCCCTCTCTCCATCGCAGTCTCTGGCAGTCCCCGGCATTTAGCCGGAACTCTTACTAAGGATTTGGGATTTGCCGCAGTGCCGGCCGGATGGGAGGTTTATGTGGGAGGAAGCGGCCAACATCCTCTAGTGGAGGGGCAGCTCCTATCTGTAGAAGCTGGGGATGACGAAGCACTGAAGCTCGGGACCGCTTTTTTACAGTGGTACAGGGAGTCGGCGTGGTTCATGGAGCCAAGCTGGAAATGGGCCCAGCGTATGGGCGGTATCGTTAAGCTGCGTGAAGAACTGTTCGATGTGCAGCTCAGAGATGAACTAGCAGGGCGTTGGAGTAAGCAGCATTGCAATGAACATTCTGGCCTTCATACCTTGGTTCTTAACAATTAGAAATCTCAGTTGACTTCAGTCCATTAAAGGGAGGTGTTGATTATGAGTGTTGCCGAGCGAGCTTTATCTACCGAACGATTTATCATGAATACGCAGTGCCCCTTCTGCAGTGTTCAGTGCAAAATGCAGGTCACTGAAGAGAAGACGGCGGGAGGACGCACCACTTATTCTGTAGAACCCACTCCCAATCAAGCTTCTCAGGGGCGGTTATGCATCAAAGGAATGAATGCCCACCAGCATGCGGTACATCGTGACCGGCTTCTGTATCCACTTAAGAAGCATAACGGAAGCTTCGTAAGGGTGTCCTGGAATGAGGCGTTCGAGCTCATTCGCGAGCAATTCACATCCATTCAAGCCAAGTATGGCAAGGATGCACTCGGTGTATACGGTGGAGGGTCATTAACCAATGAATCAGCCTATTTACTCGGAAAGTTCGCGCGGGTAGCCCTAGGAACACGTTATATCGACTATAACGGAAGATTCTGTATGTCATCCGCTGCCTCAGCCGGAATTAAGACATTTGGGGTTGATCGAGGACTCACAAATCCGCTCTCTGATATCCCGCATACCCGGTGTATTATTTTGGCCGGTACGAATATTGCCGAGTGCCAACCTACACTGATGCCATATTTCACAGAAGCTCAGAAGAACGGTGCTTATCTTATTGTCATAGATCCTAGAAATACGGCTACGGCTAACCTGGCTGATCTGCATTTGAAGGTCAAGCCAGGGATGGACGCGGCACTTGCAAACGGAATGCTGAAGGTGATTCTGGAGGAGGGGCTGGCAGACCGGAACTTTATTGAAGGCAGAACGAAGGGCTTTGAGGCGTTGCAGATGCATTTGGAGTCTTCCAGTCTGGAGGAGCTTGCTAATTTGACAGGGGTCTCTGTACAGGATATACGGAAAGCGGCTGTGAAATATGGAACCTCTGAGACCGGGATGTTATTTACGGCAAGAGGGGTTGAACAGCACACTGACGGACATCTTGCAGTCCGAAATTACATGAATTTGGTGCTAGCAACCGGCAAAATCGGCCGTGCTTACTGCGGCTACGGTGCAATAACAGGCCAAGGGAACGGCCAAGGTGGCAGGGAGCATGGACAGAAGGCGGATCAACTGCCCGGCTACCGATTGATCGAGAATGAGCATGACCGTGAGTACATTGCTGGGGTATGGGGACTTGATCCGGCTCATCTCCCAGGGAAGGGGGTATCGGCTTATGAAATGATGGAAAAGGTTCATGAGCAAGAAATCCGCTCCTTGTTCGTTATGGGCTCCAACCCGATTGTCTCCAACCCGAACGCGGATTTTGTTGAGGAGGGGCTAAGTAAGCTTGATTTCCTGGTTGTAGCGGACATGTTCCTGTCCGAAACGGCGCGAATGGCTGATCTGGTCATTCCTGTGTCCTCTTATCTTGAGAACGAAGGAACGCTGACGAATCTGGAAGGGCGTGTTCTGCTTCGTCAGGCTGATCGCCCGCTTCCGGGAGAAGTGCTTCATGATTGGCAGATTCTCTCGCTGATTGCTCGTAGTATGGGCAAGCCGGAATTCTTCCCTTACGAGTCCGCTGAGGAAATTTTCAACGAGCTTAGAGTGGCCAGTAAAGGTGGAGCAGCTGATTATTACGGGATTAGTTATGATCGGCTGCGCGAGGAGGAAGGCGTATACTGGCCTTGTCCACAAGAGGAGCATCCGGGTGAAGCCCGGTTATTCGAAGAGGCCTTTGCCCATCCGGATGGCAGAGCTGAATTTGTCTGTGTTCCAGAGCATGTTCTACCCGAGGAGATTGATGCGGAATATCCACTCTATATGACTACCGGACGGGTACTCGCTCATTATCTGTCCGGGGTACAATCCCGAAGAAGCGCTGCTTTAGCGGCTCGGAATGTGGAATCCTTCGTTGAAATTCACCCGAACGCGGCTAGACGCTACAGGGTGCAAGATGGGGAGTGGGTTACATTGGAATCCCGTCGCGGAACTACCGTGGTGCGGTGCCGAGTCACCGATCAAATCAGGGAGGACACTTTGTTCGTCCCTATGCACTGGGGAGATACACAGAACGTGAACCGGCTGACGAATCAGGCTCTGGATCCCTTTTGCCGAATGCCGGGTTTCAAAGTATGTGCTGTACGAATTCAAGCTTACGTGTAGATAAAGAGATAAATGAGATAAAGAGATAGGAGTGGAATCGATGAATAATAAGCGTGTATATCAACTTCCTCTTCAGACCCTAAGTCTGATACTGGGCTTTGCCGCATGGGTACTTCTGTCTTCCATGATCTCTACGATCAAAGTAGATCTCCATCTGTTACCCGGCCAAATTGCTTGGATCACAGCCATTCCGGTACTTTCGGGGTCGCTTCTTCGGATACCCGCCGGTTATTTAACGAACCGATATGGGGCAAGGATCATATTTATGACGGGTTTTCTCATTCTTATTATTCCAATGCTGTGGCTGACAGCCGCTCGTCATTTTGAAGAACTGCTCGGGATCGGGTTGCTATTGGGAGTAGGAGGATCCATGTTCTCCGTTGGGGTAACCTCGCTGCCGAAATATTATCAGAAAGACAGGATGGGATTTGTCAACGGAATTTACGGACTGGGTAATCTGGGTTCTGCACTGACCACCTTCGGATTACCGCTTCTTGCGGCATCGCTCGGCTGGCGTAACGCTCCATGGATCTACATGGGCGTAATGCTGCTCATGGCTCTAATCGTATTTAAGACTGGCGACCGGGAGGAATCCAGGGTGAACCAGCCGCTTATGAAGCAGATCAAAGAACTATCCAGGCAATCAAAGTTATGGGTGCTTAGTTTGTTTTACTTTATTACATTTGGTTCGTTTGTTGCCTTTACCGTATTCCTCCCCAATTTTCTTGTAGAATCCTTCGCGTTAACCAAGCCGGAAGCAGGTATCTATACGGCGTGTTTCATCGGTCTAGCTACTCTGATCCGCCCTGTAGGAGGCCTCATAGCCGATAAATTGAATCCTTATATGTTATTATCGCTCGTATTTGCCGGCATCGGAGTCTCCTCGCTAGTTCTCAGTCTCTCTCCAGGCTTTGGGGTCTACACTGCGGCCACGATGAGTATTGCCTTATTCGCTGGGGTTGGCAATGGGGCTGTGTTCAAATTGGTTCCCCTGTACTTTGTACGGGAGGCTGGCGTAGCAAACGGTATTATCTCCGCAATTGGCGGATTAGGGGGATTCTTCCCACCGCTGTGTCTTGGGCTGATCAAAGGATTTACAGGCAACTATATGCTTGGCTTCATTTTGATGAGTGGCTATGCATGGATTTGTCTGGTTATTGCCCTGCTCTATGTCAAATATTTCAGAAAGCCTGCAAGAGAAAGTAGTGCGGCTGTGGTAGCTTTTCAGACTAGGTAAGTGTAAGCACATCATGTCTAGTGCATGAAATAAGACTAAGAGCTGCAGTATCCCACGTTCATGGGTACTGCAGCTCTTATTTGATATGGAAGGCAGCAACAGTAGGAATGACCGCGCCGCTTCATCTGGCTCCTCACCGAAGTTAGTCAGCTTCCTAGGATTCGGGTAGGAGCGCCAGCTTGGCAATCTGCTCCTGTACATCGGTGTTCAGAAATCCGCCGTGGTAGCAGATCACGTTCTGAACAGGATACTCTAGGAATTTACCAATCGATTTCATAGCCGTGCTCTTGTCAGGAGTCATGGTTGGATTAGGTCCAACTAGCTGACCTTTACTAACCATCATTGCGTCTCCGGCAATCAAAATCTGGCTTGGTCTGTGGTACAGGCTAATATGTCCGGGAGTATGACCAGGAGTCTCGATAACCGTTAATCCCCCGCCAAAAGGCAAGGTCTGACCTTCTTCCACCAGTACGCTAATGTTCGCTTCAGATTCAGAAGAGAAGACCCGCTCAAATTGCGCCCGATCTTGTTCACTTAGTAAACCCAGAATGATTTCACGTCTTTCCGGAGATAACTTGATCAGCGGCTTCTCTCCTTCAATATAAGGCTGATCCTCCTTATGGGCATATACCTTAGGACGCTTGCTGCTATTCTCTAGGAATTGGGGAAGACTTCCGATATGATCAGCGTCTTGGTGAGTAAGTATAATTGCGTTAAGCTTCTCAGGAGATAGTCCAGCCTCGCTGATCTGCTTCAAGATGAGATCTCTGCTGCCCGGAAAGCCTGTATCTATGAGAACCATTTGTTCATTATCGTAGACAACGACAGGATGAATAACCATGGTCTGATCACCAGCTTGAAAGGTTAAACTTAACATTTCTACTCCATTGGAAATTTTCATCGTAGACCAAAGCCATGTAAGCTTTGGAGTCACCTCCTTGTAATTGGAAAAACTTATAAGTTCATTATATGACTTTCAAGTTTCTTACGTCAATTATCAAATCGGTTGACGCTTGAAACTGAACCTGTCACTATTTATAAGGGGGGCTTACCATGGAACAATTAAAGAAACGACAAATTATGAATATGGCGATGGAGGTATTCAAAGACAAAGGTTATGTGAATGCCTCCATGCAGGATATAGCAGAGAAATGCGGAATGGCAAAGGGGAGTATTTATAAGCTTTTTCCTTCCAAAGAAGAGTTATTCATTGCTGTGTTTGAAGATTGTTATTACCAAATGTTCATTTTGGCTGAAGAACTGGAGCGCAAGAGGAAGCAAGAAAGATGGACCAGAGAACAACTATTTCTACAGCATATTGCGTTCCAGCTTGAATACATAACCGAGCACTACTTTCTCATGATGGAATTTAAAGAACTGCCAATTAAGACAAACGAACTGTTCATTTCAATAACGATGAAGAAGAAAGATTATATGCTCAAATGGCATCGGGATTTCATTCTTAACATGTATGGAGAACAAGCAGAGGCCTGCATTTGGGATATCGTGATGATCTATCGGGGAATTCTGAAGGAATATTTGTCACTGCTGCAGCAGCATGTGATCGGACTCTCCATTGCAGAGATTGCTGCTTTTATCGTTAGCCGGATGCATGCCTTAGTTGCTGATCTCCGTGCTAAGGATGCTGATCCCATCCTCAAAGAAAGTAATATTCTTAACAATGCATCGAACCCGGCAAATCAGCAAATGACACAAGCTGCCGTACACGAACTCCTGGATTCTATTATAAAGGAGCTGCAGCAGGATACAGAGGGAGAGAATCTGAACCGGCAGCAGCTTCTTGAGGTAACCGGACTAATGCGAAAGGAATATGATCTTCCAACAGCCAATCCTACCATGCTGCAAGTCTATATGGCTTTCCTGGAGACAGCTCCTGAGCTGCGCTCCTATGTAAGGCAGCTAAAGTTAATGTTAAGATTTTAGCGATTAGGTCTTCATAACTTCATTACAGTTGCACGAACTTGAGATGTCTTTTATAATACCCATAGGGGTATGTAGTCGATCTATTACATCTAGGACACTGGAGGTTGAAATGACGATTCTAATACTGCTTGTTATTTTAGGTATTCTTGGGTATATACGCACACTTTGGCCCGTCAAGGGACTCTCCTATGTTGACGCTCATGTACTGCGGGAGAAAGATAGATCCGGTCAAAAGCTCCTTGATGTTAGGGATGCTTATGACTATGAGAAGTGTCATATTCAAGGCTCGATTAATATCTCGATTGGACGGTTGCCTTTTGTATGGAAAAAGGATATTTCAGCCGAGGATTCCGTCCTTATTCTTGCAGACAGTATGCGCAAGAGCAGGAAGGCGGCGAGGATATTGAGAAAGCATGGCTTTCAAAGGCTGCAGGTTCTGCGGGGAGATTATTGTGAATCGGTGAGATTTCTTCTTAGGTAAAAACAACAGCCAACCTCTTAGGGGGTTGGCTGTTGTTGTTAAATGGCCTTGCATTTTAGGATTTAGGGGTAAGCTTCCTTAAATATGCTACCGCCTCATGTGTGGATTTGACGGGAACAATGGTTATCTTATATCCCCGCTTTTTTGCTTCATCAAGGATATCCTTCGTGTTGGAATCCCCTGGTTTCACATCAGCGGGTGCGAAGAAGATATCGATCCCTGCTGCATGAGCCGCGACAATTTTGTCCCGGATGCCACCGATCTGCTGCACATTCCCCTGGATGTCTAAAGCTCCTGTACCGGCAATTTGATATCCTCTGGTCAGGTCATAGTTAGGCAGAGTCTGACTGTACACCTCGAGGGAGAACATCAGGCCGGCAGAAGGCCCGCCAATATCCGAGGCTTCTATCGTAACGTTACGTGGGGGGTTGATGGCATATTCATCCTCGGGCATTATACCCAGTCCGGGCTTGCCGCTTGGTAGCTGAATAAGCTTAACCGATTCGGTATGATCGTTATCTCGATGACGGTAGGAGAGACTGACCGCTTCTCCGGCTTTCTTATGACGAATATAATCGATCATATCCGAGGCTTTCCGGGTAGGCTGGCCATCTACAGCAGTGATCACATCTCCAACATCAAGCTTATTGGCTAGATTAGACTCTGGAATGATACTGGTTACGAAGACACCTTTGTGGTGAGCCGGTACTGTAACCCCAGCTTCCTTAAGACCCGCAATGATAGCGTTCTGCTGGGAGGTGCTCATCATATGCCTGAGCAGAAAGCTGTATTCTTCATCAGTTAATCCACCTTTTACGTCCTTGGCTTTCTCGATTTGCACATCGTCTCTGAAGAACGATGCGATCCAATTGTAGACATTCAGCTTGCTCGAGAGGACGGTAGTCAGGTAAAAGCTCCCTTGTTCGTTCTTGTGCCCGTTCTCCACCGTAATTCTTGGGGCAAGGGCTTCCAGATCTCCCGGCTCCTTCAAATAGTAAGGAAGGGGAATAAGGTACATGCCCCCAAGTAAAATAACACTCGCGATGAGAATAAGAGCGGATTTACGGATCCTGTTATGTAATGGCTTCACTCGATTGTATTCCTTTCGTTTTTCTCTAGTATACTATATCAGAATGCCCACTGAAGAGAAGGATGTGATAAGTTTGGAATGTGTAATACACGAACCCGACTGCGGAAGAGCGACAGAAGTATATCGAGATAGCGAAGAGAGCCGGTTTCAAGACAATAGGTTATTACTTTGAACCAGATTATGATGAATCGATCCGGCGCAATGCTCACAGATCGGGGAAGGCGTGCATCCCGGAGAAAGGAATCCGGAGTGTTCTGGGTAAGTTGGAAGTTCCCCAATATACTGAAGGTTTTGATGAGCTGTACATAGTAAGGTCGTCTACGAGTTCATTTAAGGTAGATCGATTAGATTAACCCGGGCGGGAAAGCTCGATTTCACTTCACTAGAGGAGATTTTCATGAGAAAACTAATTTGGATAGGCTGCTTGTCTTACTTCTTGATCGGACTGGCCCATGTCGTACTGGGTTCGGTATTACCCGTTGTTCTGGAACATTATAAGCGGGACTACAGCCAGGGAGGAACGCTGATTTTTGCCCAGTTCGCGGGATTCCTTGTCGGTGTTCTGGTGTCCCCTTGGTTCAACCGGCGTTTTGGTAAGAGAGGGGGACTCTTGATCGCCATTGGTTTGTTGTGTTGTTCAGAACTGCTGTACATGATGCTTCCGCCTTGGGGCTGGATGTATGTTATCGCTTTGGGTGCGGGTTTTGGGTTCGGTATGATTGAAGCTGTCATAGGGACCGTCATCATATCTGCAATTAAAGAGAATACCGCCGTAGCGATGAGCCGGCTGGAGGTCTTGTTCGGTATTGGAGCTATGGTGATGCCGTTAATTGCAAGCGGATTGATTGAAGCGGGGTATTGGCGGATGTCATTCGCGGTAGTTGCGTTGTTCGCAATGGCCACGTTAGGTTTCTGGGCGAAGGGCTCCTTTGGAGAGATGGATCAAGTGCTGGATCAGCGTGCCGCTCCAGAGGAGAATGGTGTATCGTCCTCTCTAGGGATGCGTGCTTATCAAGGGAAGAACCTGCTTGTACTGATCCTGTTCATTATATTCTTCTTTCTGTATGTCGGTACAGAAATGAGTCTGGCCAATTTTATGCCAGCCATGCTAATTGAGAAGATGGGGATGAAGGAATCAGGTGCGGCGCTAAGTGTTACCTGCTTCTGGATCGCCATGTCTGTCGGACGAATATTTGCGGGCTATATTGCTGAGAAATTTCAGTACCGGGTCTATGTTCTCTTCAGCTGCCTAGCAAGCGTGCTACTTCTTATTCTGCTTCCATTTACAGAGCAAGTCTGGTCATCTTTTGCAGTCGTACTCCTGCTTGGGCTTGCCATGTCAGGGATATTTTCAATCACCTTGGTCTTTGCCAGCAAGCTTCTTCCCGGGACAGAGGAAGCTACCCCAAGCATTCTGATTGCTTCCGGCGGAGTAGGCGGGGCGCTGCTTCCGCTCCTGACGGGCTGGAGTCTCGATCACTTGGCAGTGAACCAGACCCAGTGGATGTTCGCTGGATTTGCCGCAGGGCTCCTACTTATTAGTGTACTGGCTTTCCGGTTACAGCAAGCTAGCCATGATAAGGCTCTCTAACCATATGTAGTATAAAAGGGAGGTGAAAATAAAGTTAATTAGCTGCCGTGAAATGGATAGCTTTTCCGATGAAAATTTAGTATTTTAGATTTACATAGACAGTACAGACCTCATAATAAAGCTTTCCCATTATAATTCTAATAAGGGGTTAGAATCAGGTTATGGTACTTGAGAAATTAATTCTTAATATTCTGTTCGTCTTAGCTCCGATTCTAATTTATACCGCTTTTGGAGATGGCGGTAAGCATTTGAGGTCCCGTATTGAAATAGGCTTGATTATGGGGATTTCCTCCTCACTATGTCTGCTGTTCTCTTACCAGGCTCTCGATCTGTATTGGGATCTTAGATATGTACCGCTTATCATAGCCACAGTATATGGGGGACCGATCGCCGGTCTGATTAATGTGCTCATGTTATTCGCTTTCAGAACCTATCTGGGTGAGCATGGCCTCCTGATGGGGTTGACCTGTATTACGATAGCTTATTTAGGAGCTATATGGTTTGCTAAGCGGGTTTTTAGTACAACTGGCCGACTGCGGATCAGAGCAGCAACCCTAATTTCTTTTATTTGTTCATGTATCATGCTGTTAGTGCAAACGTTCGCCCTTCTTATACACTCTCCTATACACATTATGGATTTCTCTCCTTTCCCGATTATTCTACTCTTTGAATTTGTTCAAATTCTTGCAACCTGGTTGTCGGCTACACTTCAGGAACTTTATCTCGAAAGAGCAGCAATGAGAGAAGTAATTGAACGCGCCGAGAAGCTGAAAACTCTTGGAGAGGTTGCTTCTTCCATCGCACACGAGGTTCGTAATCCGCTAACTGCGGTGCAGGGTTTCCTGCAGCTAATGAAAGCCAGCATCATTGAAGGCACTAATCAGAAATACCTGCAGATTGCCTTGGACGAATTGGCACGAGCTGAAGCTGTCATTCATGAATATCTGAATTTTTCAAAGCCCAAATTGATGAAATACGATCAAATTTCTCTGACCCATTTAATGGAGAACATTCAATTAATTTTAACTCCGATTGCGAGCCCAAGATCCATCCGTTTAGTGATTCATGTGAGACAAAATATACTTATATTTGCTGACCTAAAGCAGCTCCAGCAAGCTCTGGTGAACCTGATTAAGAACGCGATTGAAGCCTCGCGCGATCAGAGTGTTGTACTTGTAGAGCTATCCCAGTTAGAGTGTCATGCCGAGATAAGGATCAGGGATAAGGGAAAGGGAATGACACCCGGTGAGATTCAGAGAATTGGGACGTTGTTCTATACCACAAAGGAGAATGGCACAGGACTTGGTGCCACAGTTGCGCTCCGGATTATAGAAGCCATGAAGGGCAACGTTCATTTTGAAAGCGAAGTTGGAAAAGGGACGGTCTGCATCATCAAGCTTCCACTGGAGCCAGTTAGTTAATAGGTTCTAATTCCGCTAAAATCACTCTCTTTGGACTTTTCGCGTTGGTTATGGATAAAAGTTCTACGAATTAATCCAAGCACAGCCAGCATAGGGTCAAATAGATGGTATTGGGGAGGGAGTGCTTTAATGTCAGACCGATTTGTAGCACAATCGCTTGAAGAAATCAGTTTCTGGTCGAGGATCATGAAAGAACATTCATTCTTTCTCGGGTTGGGTTTCCGGGCAGAGGATACAGTTCTAATTAATGAAGCCCATCACTTTTACCGGGTTTTCGAGGATATTGAACGACGAGTTCACTCATTCAGTCTTGATGTAGATCCATCAACGATCTATCAATTCAATCAAGAAGTGCATACCGCGGTATGTCACATATGGGCATTTAAAAGAAAAGTACTTGGCTTAATATTGGCTTGTAAGCTTCCAGGGGGGACGAATTTCCCTTTATTAGTGGATCATGTAAGTAGAGAAGCCAATTATTTCAGAAATCGTTTGGAAGAGCTGAATGAAGGCAAATTAGAACCCTTGTATGATGCGATCATTGACGAGAATGTATTTTTCTTAAGGATTATGGCAGACCATGCCAAATTTATCGGGCACCTTCTGGATCCTTCGGAACGAAAGCTTGTTGATCAGGCACGGGAATTTAGTCATGATTTTGATCAGTTATTATTCCAGGCCAGAGATATCGAATCCATGAGGCCTCAATCTCAGACCGCTCCGATTCTAGATCAGTTTCTAGATCAAAATAGAGTATCCGTTAAATCTTTAAGGGATTTCAAGAAGACTGCGCGCGATCTTATTGAACAATGCAAAATAAAAAGCATCATACATCCACTGCTGGCAGACCATGTATTCCGTGAAGCAGAGCGGTTTTTGGAAATTATCGATATGTTCGAGAATTCCCTTACAGGGAAGGGGAACGCCCCTATGATTCACCATTAGCTAAGATGCTGGACCAATAATAGATCAAGTGAATGTACGTAGTGAACCTCGTTTGAAAAAGCGAGGTTTTTAATTATGTAAAGCTTGCTTATTTTAATTAGATCGTGTACGATATAGTCATGAACGATCTAAGTGAATTTAGTACTGGAAGATAGGAGGATAGCCTTGCTCACACCGCAAACCTTGAATAATCAGCTTTGTTTTGCCATATATGAAGCAGGAAATGAGCTGCAGAAGCTTTATTCGAAAGCTCTTAATCGTTTTTCTCTCACCTACCCGCAGTATTTGGTTCTGCTGTCGCTTTGGGAATACAACGGGGTGACCGTGAAACAACTGGGAGAGCAACTCTCGCTCGGCAACGGAACACTTACTCCCATGCTCAAGAGAATGGAGAACCATGGCTGGCTTAGAAAAGAAAGATCTACGGATGACGAACGTAAAGTATATATCCGGCTGGAGGACAAAGCATGGGAATTGCAGCATGAGATATTAGAGTCGATACAGTATCAGCTTAGCCTGTGCAGCATTTTTGAAAAGGATATTGCTCTTATGGACAAGCTGCACGAACTTACTAGACAAATCAGAACTAAAGGAGAGAAATAGAAATGAAGACACTATATGAAACAACGATTGTGAACACTGGAGGAAGAAATGGGAATGTTCATTCTCCTGATAATGTATTTTATTTGGATGTAGCCGCGCCAAAGGAATTAGGCGGAGAGTATACTACGGCGACGAATCCGGAGCAGCTGTTCGCAGCCGGATACAGCGCATGTTTCAACAGCGCGCTTGAGTTTCAGTTGAAGAAGCATAGTGTAAGCATCGAGAAGAGCTCGGTAGCTGCAACTGTCCAATTGTTAACGGACGCGCAAGATCAGGGAGTCAAGCTTGGGATCCAACTGGAGGTACATATCGATGGTCTTGATATGGATACAGCCAAGAAATACGTAGAGCTGGCTCACGCTTACTGCCCTTATTCCAAGGCTATAAGCGGCAATGTCGATGTAGTTATCGAGGTCATCTAAAGATTCAGATACCGAGTATCTAAAGAGAAGAGTCTGCCCTCATGATGAGGACAGACTCTTTGTATTCTGTGGATCAAAGCCGGATCCTTTACTCTTGTTCTTCTTCATAGAACCATAATGGATCGTTGCAATCAGCTTCACCGTTGTAGTTAATTAGAATTTCTTCTCCAGCCTCTATATCCGTATAAGCATAGAAATCGAACGTATGCTGATCAAAGTTAATGTCATATATGGCATTTGGCTGATAGGAGTGATTGAACAAGCTGCCATAACCCAAAAGAACAGCTGTATGGTTAATACCATACTCAAATACATAATCTGCAAGGATAGTTTTCTCTATAAATTCGTGCTGTTCATTCGGATATGGAATGACAGGTGCTTCGTGGATCAGCTCACCTTTTGCAATCTTTCTTGTTGCGAATACCCCTCTTTTGAACTCTCCGCCGCTAAGTGATGAATTTTTTATTTCAATCATTGATTTACCTCGCCATCTTATGTGTTCTTTCCTTATATAGAAAGATTAATTTTAACCTATGCATCCAAATAGAGCAACAAGTGATCCACGAGTTGGTGAATGCTTGAACGGTTTTGCGCACACACTTTCATAAGAAAGAGTTAATTGTAAGCGAAAGGTGAGGAGATAACTTTGAAGGACGAGATGAAATTTCAGTCCATATTAGATTCGATTACCAGGGTAGCGGTGCCATTTAACCGGAACAATTTAAGCCGCCTGGTAGAGCGTATTGGAGAAGCAAGATATGTGCTCTTGGGAGAAGCTTCTCATGGAACCTCGGAATATTACCGTATTCGTGCAGAGTTGACCCGGCAGCTGATTACGGAGAAAGACATTCGGTTCATCGCCGTTGAAGGAGATTGGCCATCCTGCTATACTCTGAACCGCTATGTGAAGGGCTACGCGGATTCCGGGGCTAGTGCAGCAGATGCACTGCGGGATTTCACACGTTGGCCTACCTGGATGTGGGCCAATCAAGAAATTACTGAACTGGCCGACTGGCTGCGGGATTATAATGAGGGCCGGTCTGATGAAGAGAAGGTTGGATTCTATGGGATTGATGTATACAGTCTTTGGGAATCGATGGATGAAATTCTAAAGTATTTAAGTGCCAAGGATACAGGCGATCTAGCTGCCGCAAAGCGGGCATTTGAATGCTTTGAACCTCATGATAGGAATGAACAAGCCTATGGAATTTCTGCATCTCTGTATGGAGAAGGGTGTGAAGACGAGATCGTGACCCTGCTTCGCAGACTTCAGGATAAATGGAAGGCTGCACATCCGAAGGACCAGGAGAATGCCTTAAGTGCTGAAATGAATGCACTGGCTGTAAAGGGGGCAGAAGCCTATTACAGAACCATGATCAGACATGACACAGAATCATGGAACATACGGGATCGCCACATGGTTCATGCTTTGGAGAAACTAATGGAATTTCATGGCCAAGGTTCACGGGCGGTCGTATGGGAGCACAACACCCATATTGGGGATGCCAGGGCAACGGATATGGCGGAGGAGGGAATGGTTAACGTTGGCCAACTGCTTCGTGAGAAGCATGGGGAGGACGTATTCGCTTTGGGCTTTGGGACTTATCAGGGAACCGTGATTGCAGGTAAAGCGTGGGGAGCTCCGCAGGAGGAGATGAAAGTGCCGAGTGCGATCAAGAACAGTTGGGAGGAACTTCTGCATCGAACTGGAGCCGAGGATAAGCTGCTTATTTTCAACTCGAATGAACCTGTTCTGGAGGAATTTGTAGTGGGGCACCGAGCTATTGGTGTCGTGTATCATCCCGAATGGGAGCGAGGGAACTACGTGCCTACCCGGATCGCCAAGCGCTATGATGCCTTTATCTACCTGGATCAGACCCGCGCATTAGCTCCTATTACGGTTGGTTCTCTCAGTTCAAGTTAGTCCGTAATAATGTGACCCTCGCTGAGTTCAATTTCTTTGAAGCCTGACATATGCCGGCTTTGATACTTGGTGGGGAGGTTCCTGCCTAATAAGATCATATTCTTGAGATCACTTGAATTGTCGAAGGGAAGAAGAAACGCAAGGGTGTAAGCATACACTTGTCTGAGCGTAGAGTGAACGGCATGAATCAGCTTGTCGTTCGCTCCTTTTCCCATTAGATTCATGATCAATGACCCTTCAGCGTCCAGCTTGTCTCTGGTTATCTGAAAAAACTCCTTAGAGATCAGATGGAGAGGGGTTCCTTGTTCCGTGAAAGCATCGAGAATAATGAAATCATAGGCTTGCTGCTCTTCCCCTGAGAGAATCTGCCGGCCATCACCAATCACAACATTGTCCAGACTGTAATCGAAATATGTCCTGCTTAATTGCACAACCGTCTCATTCAGCTCTGCAACTTTGAACCTTTTGTCCGGAAAGTGTCTGGGAATAGAACCGATCCCTTGGCCAATGACAAATACATCTTCAAACGCCGGATCGATACACTGCATGAGATGGATAATAGCTCTGGGGTACTCAAACATAATCCGTGTCGGATCGTTCAAATCCATGGCGCCCTGAATAGCCTCATTCTCGAATTCAAGAACTCGAAAGCTGCCGATCTCTCCATATAATTCATTCGTATCATAGACGGTTATCGTCTGATTCTCTTGGACCTCTTGAAATAGAATTTGCAATTTCCCATACTCCTTTCACAGGTCATAAAGAACAGTATACACCGTGATTTATCCAAGTTGAAGCTAACACAGCATTGGTCTCAGAAAAATAAAAAAAGAGACCTTAGAATAAGGTCTCTAATTGAGCTGCATGCAGGTACATTACGGCTGAATTTCGTAAATTTTGTACAGATCATCCAGCATTAGATTTGCCGCTTTATAACCACCAGCCGTATTCCAGATTGAATCGCTCACTTTGTACGCATGGCCGCTCTTTACCGCACTTAGGTTCTTCCAAAGCGGATCTTTCGTCCATTCCTGCTCGGTCTGGTTCGCCTTGCCATCCCCATTGTCATAAGTGAAGTAGAAGATTCGGTTCGCATCCGCTTCCGGAAGCCGTTCTTTGGTAATCTCATCAACAAAGGTATCCTTGGCATTCTTGGTCATTTCATTTCGAGCGATACCTATCTGATCAAAGATGACTCCCGAGAAGGTATTGGTGTGGTATACACGGGTCTTGCCAGACAAGAACCGCACAACGGATACGGTCTGAGTCAATTTATCCCCCGCTTTAGCCTTGAAATCCTCAATTCTCTTGTCAAAGATGGCCATTAAGGCATTCCCTTCAGCGGTCTTGCCCAGGGCTTCGGCATAGAGCTTGAAGTTTGTCTTCCACTCCCCGCGAAGGTCTTCAGCCATCACCGTTGGAGCGATCGCATTCAGCTGCTCATACACCTTTTCCTGGCGCATTTTATTACCAATAATCAGATCGGGCTGAAGGCCGGCAATTAGCTCCATATTAGGCTGACTTTCATCTCCAACTACAGTGACACCTTCCATGTCAGCCTTGATGTGTTCGTACCAAGGATCTCCTGTCCATGATTTTACAGCCCCGGCAGGTTTGACACCCAGTGCAAGAAGTGCCTCAGTTCCTTCATTCGTAAGTACAACTACTTTTTGCGGAGTGCCTTTGAGTTCAGTCTCTCCCATGGCGTGCTTAATCTTGCGAACCTGACTGTCTGCAGCAGGAGATGAGGTATTATTCTGGGAAGAAGTATCGGACGGGCTGGATTCCGATGTGTTCTTATTCCCGCAGCCTGACAGAAGTACAAGCACGACCAAAGCAAGTGCGCCTATTTTGGCAGATCGGCTTAACCGTTTGGATGATCTTGTAGTTAACATGTAAATCGAGTTCCCCCTAAAATTATGTATTGTCGATGAATGAGAATCATTATCACTGATAAGTCAAACTATAAGTGGAGGCAGTCATCGGTGTCAACACATTTTTTGAGAATGATTATCATAATCATTGACAAAACGGCGAACATTCCTCTAGAATTCAAACAAGAAATGGCTTAAGGATCAAAAATTCAATATAAGAAAGTGATCTATTATGAAAATAATTTACTTAATTGTTCCTTTAGTTGTATTGGCAGGAGTTGTTGTCTGCAGTGTGGCATTTGGCGTGACGGACATTCCCATTGGAACCGTCTGGGAATCGATTATCCATTACAATGCCAGCAATGAACATTTGATTATTCGGACGACACGAATTCCAAGAGCGCTTATAGCTGCTGCCGTCGGCGCGTGTCTTGCGATTGCCGGGGCGGTCATGCAGGTGTTGACCCGTAATCCGATCGCATCCCCAAGCACACTTGGTGTGAACGCGGGGGCCGCTTTCTTCATTATGCTCTGCGGATTAAGCCTGGGGATTAGCGGTCAGCAAGCATTTACCTGGGTAGCCTTGATTGGCGCAGCACTAAGCGGGGGAATTGTGTTCCTGCTGGGCAGTATCGGCAGAGATGGAATGACACCTGTGAAGATCACACTAGCCGGGGCCTCCATGAGTGCATTTTTTGCCTCGCTTACACAGGGACTGATGCTTACAAATGGTAAAATGTTCGATCAGATTCTGGCTTGGCTGGTCGGTTCTGTAGCCGGCAGGGAAATGAGCCAGTTGGAAGCCGTATGGCCTTATATGGCTGCGGGAATGGCTATAGCCCTCTTGCTGAGCAGGCATCTGAACGTGCTTGCCATGGGGGATGATATGGCCCAGGGACTTGGTCAGAGCCCGGGCCGTACAAAAGCGTTCGGCGCTGCTTCAGTCATTCTTCTGGCTGGTGGTTCTGTCGCTGTGGCAGGACCGATCGCTTTTGTAGGCATTATTATCCCGCATATCGTTCGATATTTGGTGGGTACCGATTATAGGTGGATCCTGCCCTGCAGCGCAGTATTCGGTGCGATTCTGCTGGTGGCCGCCGACTTGGGTTCAAGATACATAGCTATGCCGAAAGAGGTGCCTGTCGGTGTCATGACCGCGATTATGGGCGTACCCTTCTTCGTCTATATTGCTAGGAAAGGCAGACGTACATCATGAGCAAATATAAATCGATTCGATCTGCGGGCACCGGGTACTCGGTATTAATTGAGAAGAGAACGATCTGGATCTCCGCAGTTCTGCTTGTCCTTACTATGGGTACGATGATTATAAGCACCGGCATGGGCAGTCTCTACATTTCTCCAATGAATGTAGTTAAAGTTCTTCTGGGCGTGGGGGACCCCGCTCATCAGGTGGTCGTAATGAAGCTTCGTCTGCCACGTATCGTGATTGCCGCACTTGTTGGGGCATCGCTGGCGGTTGCAGGGGCCATATTACAGGGGGTTATTCGCAATCCTCTGGCTTCTCCGGATGTCGCAGGCATTACAGAAGGAGCTTCACTTGGTGCCGTGCTGTTCATATTTCTGCTGGGAGGAACAGTTCCGGTGCAATGGATGCCGATTGCCTCCATTACGGGGGCTCTTGCTGTGACAGGACTCTTGTACGTTCTGTCATGGAAGAGAGGAGTGGATCCCCTAAGGCTTGTTCTTATAGGAATCGGACTATCAGCAGCTATCAAATCCTTATCTTATATGTTCATTATTTCCGGACCTATGCAGCTGGCTGAGCGTTCATTAACCTTTATGACGGGAAGTATCTATGGAGTCTCATGGGATAAGGATGTGATCACGTTGCTTCCCTGGTTAGCGATTCTGTTCCCCCTTACCTGGCTCCAAGCCCGCATTCTTAATATACAGGCACTCGGGGATGACACCGCCAGCAGTGCTGGGGCGCAGGTACAGAGACAGCGTTTTATTTTGATTCTACTGAGTGTAGCCTTAGCAGGAGCGGCAGTTGCCATCGGGGGCGCGATCACTTTCATTGGTCTTATGGCGCCGCACATGGCTCGGAAGCTTGCGGGTGCTTCATTTGGAAGTGTTCTTCCCGTTAGCGCCCTTCTGGGTGCACTTATTCTGCTTATATCAGATTTGGTGGCGCGAACCGTGTTCATACCTAAGGATGTACCGGCAGGTGTTCTGACCGCTGCGATTGGGGCACCGTTCTTTATGTACTTGCTGTACCGCAATCGCAATCGTTAATCGACTGGAGGAACGAATATGCTCGAAGCTGAGGGACTCGGATTATCCTATGGGGATAAATATATATTCAATAGTCTGGACCTATCGATTCCCAAGGGGAAAATCACCGTATTTATAGGAAGTAACGGGTGCGGTAAATCTACGCTCCTCCGGTCTATGGCGAGGCTTCTTAAGCCTCAAAATGGAACGGTTATGCTGGATGGAACTGATATTTCCAGGATGGCGACCAAGGAGATCGCGCGTAAGCTGGCGATACTTCCGCAAGGCCCAATTGCTCCTGATGGCTTAACTGTGCTTCAGCTCGTCAAGCAGGGAAGGTATCCTTATCAAAGCTGGTTAAGACAATGGTCAAGAGAGGATGAACGTATTGTAAGGGAGGCACTGGAAGCAACCGGAATGAGCGGACTGTCGGAGCAATCCGTAGATTCCCTCTCTGGAGGTCAGCGGCAGCGTGCATGGATCGCCATGACCCTTGCTCAGCAGACACCCATTATTTTGCTGGATGAGCCAACGACTTATCTGGATATGACACATCAGATCGAGGTTCTGGATCTCCTATATGAAATGAATAGGCGGGATGATCGTACGATTGTTATGGTACTTCATGACATTAATCTGGCATGCCGATATGCCGATCATATTGTAGCCATCCGTGCCGGCCAGATTGAGGCCGAAGGAAAGCCGGGTGAAGTCATAGACGAGCAGTTGATCGAAAAGGTATTCCGTCTGAAGTGTGAGATTATCCCTGATCCTTTGTACGGCACTCCGCTATGTATTCCCTATACGAACTGCAGCTTGAAGGCTGTAAAGGAAGTGCTGCGGAGGTAAAGGTTATTAGAGTATTGACTTTCTAAACTCTACTATGTGGACATATTTACCTTATTATCCATATAATAGAATTTAAAGAGTGACTAATAACTTATACAGAAAGCAGGGATAATATGGTTGGCATTGATGTTAAGAGAATAGGCGATGCTCTAGTCATTCATTGGCAGATGTCCAAAATTGAAATACCGCTTTCAGAAATCAAAGAAGTTTTTTACGATAATACTTATGCAGGCGAGGGGAAGGATGCTGTGAGAATTGGCACTCCATACGGGACTACGGATAGGGTTGTTATAAGTACCCATAATAGACCATATGTTTTGTTTACTACTAACGGAGTTAACCTTCTGAATAGAATTAACTCATATATTGAGGAGACTAACAATTAGGAGAGACAGAAAGCCGGGGTCGCTGTTAGTTTAGGAAGTCTTTTGCTTCACACTCTTTCCAGAAAAAGATAGTGACAGTGATGGGAGTAACATTCGTTCTCGGAGCTTGCGCGTACACATACAATTCCTTTACACAATCAAAGGGGCCGCCTTTTGGGACGGCCCCTTTGATTTGGGTTAGGATTTATTTTTTTTTAAACTTGAACATAGACCAAAAGGCCAGGAGAATCACTAATCCCAAACATACACTAATACTTATCCGATTCTGGGCATCAAGCACAAATAGGATCGCGATAACTCCAAGGATCAAAGCGGTAAGCCCTGTAATATAGGGAAATCCCCATACCTGGAAGGTAGGCTTATTGGGATACACTTTACGAAGTTTAATCTGTGATAAACAAATACAGATCCAGACCAGCATAACCACAAAGCCCGGCACGGCCATCAAGATGCGGAATAGTCCTTCCTGCGTAATGTAGGCAAGCATGGAACCAATCAGCAGGATAACCGCACAAAAATACAGACTATAGACAGGGACTCCCTGCGGAGAGACCCGTCTCAGCCAGCCGGGTGCCTCTCCATCCTTGGCCATCGAATGCAGCATACGTGTCGCACCATAAATTCCTGAGTTAGCCGCTGAGAGGACAGCCGTTACAAGAATGAAATTCATCAAGTGGGCCGCGCCTTGTAATCCGGTAGAGCTCAGAACCTGAACAAATGGACTTGTATTCTCATTCAATTGATTCCAAGGAATCATTCCGCAGATAATCAGAATTGGTAGGGTATAGAATAGGATTACACGCAGGATGAAGTTCTTAACTACTTTCGGAAGAACCTTGTCCGCATTCTCTGTCTCCGTTAAGGTAAGACCGATAAGTTCAGATCCCCCGTAGGAGAACATGACAATTAGCAGGGCGGAGAAGATGGCAGTCCATCCATTCGGGAAAAAACCGCCATGTTCTGTATAATTGCTAAGTCCTGTGGAACTTGGTCCCGGAAGGATGCCGAACAGGATGCAGGCACCTAACACGATAAATACAATAATCATAAAGATCTTGATTCCGGCCAGCCAGAACTCCATCTCTCCATAACCCCGAACGTTCATCATATTTATAAGGATAATCAAAGCTGCGCTTGCAAGGCTCAGTACCCATAATGGAATGCCGGGGAACCAGTATTGTAGGAAGCTGCCTGCAGCAATAACTTCGATAACACACACAGCGAGCCACATGAAGCAGTACAGCCACCCTATAATGAAGGACACGCGTTCACCGAAGGCTTTCCGTATGAAATCCTTCATGTTTCTGTTCGGGTATACCGTCGCCATTTCAGCAATAGCACCCATAACAACCAGCAAAAGCAGACCTGCAAAGATATAGGAGAAGATGACTCCGGGACCTGCAAGGTTTATTGTTTCAGCACTTCCTTTAAAAATACCTGTTCCGATGACGCCGCCCATAGCCATAAAAGTAATATGGCGAGGAAGCAGCTTTTTTTGTAGTGAACCCTCATTTGATTTCAAAGTTCAATCCTCCTAGACGTATATAACTTGGATGTCTCTGTTACTAACCTGTCCATCATACAACAAATCATAATCGTGAGAAATAAACAATTACATATATTTAGGTTACAATTGGAATGTGAACTATTAATTAACTTATCCGGTGAATAGCAAATTCTATAAAGGAGAGATGCATGGGTACCCTAGACTACAAACTTTTTGAATATGGACGAAAGGAAATGGATGAATTAAGCCAGGCAGATAAGATACTTGGAGCTGCAATACAACGGTTGGGCAAGATCGATCGTGTTATTATCCCGGATCTGTTCACTGCGCTTATCCATGCCATTGTGGGCCAGCTTGTCTCCGTCAAGGCAGCGGCAACCATATGGGGACGCATGCTCAAGCATTACGGAGCGATCTCCCCTCAGTCGATCGCCATGCAGAATGCCGATCTGATCCAAAGTTGTGGAATGACAATGAAGAAAGCAGTCTGTATCCACAATATTGCAGTAACAATATCCCAAGGAAACTTTGACCTAGACGGACTGCACTGCTTGTCGGATCAACAGGTCATTCACAAGCTATCTGCCTTGCCAGGTGTTGGTAGATGGACGGCTGAAATGTTGTTGATTCATGCCATGGAGCGGCCGGATGTTGTTAGCTGGGGGGACTTGGCTATTCGACGCGGTATGATGAAATTATACGGCCTTCCATCGATAAGCAAAGGTCAGTTCGATACCCACCGGTCTGCTTATTCACCGTTTGGATCCGTGGCTTCTATCTATTTGTGGAAGATTTCTTCCGAATAAAATTTTGATATGGAGGAACACGATTGAATTCCAACAAAGTAAATGAGCAGACTAAGGAGATAAAGAGTCACTTAAGAAATAGAATTGGAAGCGTATTTATACCGGCAATGTATCCATGATGCTATGCTGTAGAATAATTAATAGCTAGGAGGGACTAATTTGAACGTTATCAGACTTCCGAGAGAAGAGAAGGAACATCTGATTCAGCATGTGCAGCAATACTTCGAAGAAGAGCGATCAGAGACAATTGGGGAGTTAGGCGCGGAACAATTGATAGACTTCATGATTAAGGAACTCGGACCTTATCTGTATAACAAAGCTATCGCGGATGCACGGAGTATGATTCATGAAAGGGTTAATCAGATTGATGATGAACTGTATTCACTTGAGAAGACGATTGGCAGAAGGTAAATAGCAGCACTTAGACAAGAATAAGCCCCGTTCTATGGATAAACATTATCTATGGAAGGGGGCTTTGTTGCGGATTGTGATCGGCCAGCCGGGAAGGAGAACGAACTCTTTTTCGACAAAAATAGTCATTGCTCTCCTAAGTAGGCTCAAAGTATGATAATAGGTATGGGTAAATTTTCCCGTATGAATATTTTAGTGAGAATATACTTAAGAAAGGACAGCAAGGGGCATTGGGAAATTCATTTTAGAAATTAGTATATTAAGATCAATTATAACTAGGAGAGATCAAATGAAGTCAAATGTGATGAAGTACATAGTACTTACTTTTCTTGTTTTCGGTTTAGCCTTAACTCCCTTGCTGAACCTGAACACTGCAGCTGCTGCATCTGCACCAGCAAATAAAGCAATCCGGGTCTATGTTCACAATAAAGAAATCCACCCGAGTTCAGCTCCAATAATAAGGTATGGTCGTGTGTTCGTGGAGCTTCGCAGCATTCTTAAAACATTAGGCTACACGCTGAGTTATGATGATAAGAAGAAGGTGTTCTCTGCTGTATCTGAAGATAAGACGATCAAAATCGATCTGAAAACGGGCAAGGCTAATTTGAGCGGTGAAGCTTTTCCTAACGATCCGAAAGACCCCTATGTGATTACAGGTGCAGCCAGCACATTCGTAGATCTGGAATTTCTGGATTATGCCACGGGTCTAGAGACAGACTGGGATAAGGCAAACAGAACGATTAAAGTTCATAAATCAACTACGGGTGAACCTTTGAAAGCAGATATAAGAGAGATGAATACTGTAATCAAAAAAATGTTCAAGGCCATTAAAGATGGGGATACCAAAGGTTATTTGTCCCTTATTAACAAGGACTCAGATTATGAATTCTATGAAGAGGTCATGAGCGACCCAACTTTGCTTACTAAATACGCAGGTTACACTTCGATTGACAAACTTACCCCAGACTTTGACCATACTCCTGCAGATGGCAACTATATGGTCAAGAGGATAAACGCTGACATTTATATCCCTAAGAGACCCGGCGAGCTTCTTGACCGTATCGAACATCTAAGCATCGATATGGAACTCGATAAGAATTACAAGTGGACTATTGATTATCTCGGAACAGAGGATACGGAATATGTCAATTATAAAGAAGTATTGAAAAAGGAAGCCGAAGTGCCAGAAACAGATAAAACTGCGATTCGTGCTTTGTTGGATGCTTTTATTAAAGCTCTTAACGATAGAAACGTTGAAGCGGTGATAGGTACAATGAATACGGACTCGTCTAATATCAAAGAAGTCAAGAATGGTCTTTTCAGAATTTTTGCACTCAGTGATTTGGAAATCAAAACAGAGTGTATGTCCATCGTTTCTTATGATAATAATTCTGCTACTATTTATTTGATTCAGAAGAATCGATATACTGACTATGGATTGGAGACAAGAAACTACACACTCCACAAGCTAATTAAGCTATCAGACGGAACCTGGCGTATTGCTCTGAATGGTTCTGTGCAGCTTGAAGAAGAAGTTCTACATGATCATTCTCAGTAGGATTCCTCTAATTAGTTAAACGTCACATAAAGTAAGGATTAGCAGCAAGCGGCTTAACCCGCTTGCTTTTACTATTTTATTGTCACAATGTTCATAAAATTCCCTTTATCAGATTAACTAATGAGTCCTATAAAATCATTCAAATTGACCCTGAATGCCTAGTGTGATAGGTTCTAGTAAGTAGATTTATTAAGTTGATGATAATTGTAGGAATTAAATCTAAGTATGCTACGTGAGGTGGATTTTGTTGGAACTCCAAGTAACAAATAGTCCTTTTAATCAAGAGCAGGCTGAACTGCTCAATCGTCTTCTGCCTACACTAACGGATAACCAGCGGATTTGGCTTGGTGGTTATATCGCAGCTTCGCTAGGAACAGCAACTGCCGCAACTGCTGCACCTGCGAGTGCTCCGTTAGCCGTTCTGACAGAAAATGCACCTGTTATCTCCAAAGAAGTTACAGTCCTCTTCGGATCACAGACCGGCAACAGTGACCGGCTGGCCAAGAAATTGACCAAGAAGCTTGAAGAGAACGGCTTCCAGGTGACCGTGTCCGCTATGGGAAGTTATAAGTCTAATAACCTGAAGAAGGTTGAGAATCTCCTGATTGTAGTAAGCACACAAGGAGAAGGTGAACCGCCTGATAATGCGATTCCTTTCTATGAATTCCTTCATAGTAAGAGAGCGCCTAAACTGGACACTCTTCGTTATTCCGTTCTTGCCCTGGGAGATACTTCATATGAATTCTTCTGCCAGACAGGGAAGGACTTTGACAAGCGTCTGGAAGAACTCGGAGGCAAGCAGCTCACTCCACGAGTGGATTGTGATGTAGACTTTGATGAGGCAGCAGCTGAGTGGATGAACCAGGTGCTTGGCGCATTAAGTGAGGGTTCTTCAGCTCAGGCAGCAGGAGCAGTAAGCCAGCTGGCCACTTCTACTGAAGTCGAGTCGGAATATTCCAGAACGAATCCTTTCCGTGCAGAGGTTCTTGAGAATTTGAATTTGAACGGCCGTGGTTCAGACCGGGAGACTCGTCATGTTGAGCTATCTCTTGAAGGCTCGAACCTACAATATGAACCAGGTGACAGCCTTGGCGTATATCCTGAGAACCACCCTCGCCTTGTTGATGAACTTATCGAGGCGCTTGGATGGAATGCTGATGAGCTTGTACCTGCAGGCAAGAATGGGGAAGAACGTACGCTTAGAGAAGCGCTGCTTCGTTACTATGAGATTACGGTCCTAACCAAACCTCTTCTTACTCAAGTGGCAGAGCTTACTTCAAATCCGGAATTGATGAACCTATTGAGTGCCGGACATGAAGCTGAATTAAGAACTTATCTTGCTGAGCATGATCTGCTCGACCTGGTTCAGGATTTCAATCTTAAAGGCGTATCTTCCCGTGCGTTAACCGCGCTTCTTCGCAAAATTCCTGCCCGCTTGTATTCGATTGCAAGCAGTCTAAAAGCGAACCCGGACGAAGTGCACCTCACCGTACGTACGGTAAGGTATGAGACTCATGGAAGAGAACGTTATGGCGTATGTTCCGTACAGCTCGCAGAACGGGTAGAAGCTGGAGACACCCTGCCTGTATTTATACAGAATAATCCGAATTTCAAACTGCCTGAAAGCAGTGACACACCTATTATTATGATCGGTCCTGGTACTGGGGTTGCTCCTTTCCGTGCTTTCCTCGGGGAGAGAGAAGAGACAGGAGCAGAGGGCAAAACTTGGTTGTTCTATGGTGATCAGCATTTCTCAACTGACTTCCTGTACCAGGTTGAATGGCAGCGCTGGCTCAAAGAAGGCGTGCTGACCCGTATGGATGTAGCCTTCTCACGTGATACCGATCAGAAAGTATATGTTCAGCACCGGATGCTGGAGAAAAGCAAGGAGCTTTACCAATGGCTGCAGGAAGGCGCAGCGGTCTATGTATGCGGGGATGAGAAGAAGATGGCTCATGATGTTCATGCAGCTCTGGCTGCCATCCTTGAACAAGAAGGCGGCCTCAGCCCTGAGGAAGCTTCAGACTATTTGACACAAATGCAACAGCAGAAACGTTATCAGCGGGATGTCTATTAATTAGACCATCCGCCGATTACGAGAGGAGAATAAAGCTATGTCCGAGAATAATTTGTTGTCGCCTAACAGTGCTCCACACAGCGATGTGGAAGAGATCAAGCGCAGAAGTAACTATCTGCGCGGAAGCCTGGAAGAGACACTTAAAGATCCATTGACGGGCTCGATCCCTGAAGATGATAACCGACTAATGAAGCATCACGGCAGTTATATGCAGGATGACCGTGATCTTCGTAATGAACGTGCGAAGCAGAAGCTTGAGCCGGCATACCAGTTCATGCTTCGTGTACGTGCTGCTGGCGGTGTAGTTACACCTGAACAGTGGCTAATGATGGACCGTGTTGCCAAGAAATATTCCAGCGGCACGATCCGCCTGACTACTCGTCAATCTTTCCAGCTTCATGGAGTGTTGAAGTGGAATTTGAAGAATACGATTCGCGAAGTTAATGAGTCTATGCTCAGTACACTTGCCGCTTGCGGTGACGTGAACCGTAACGTGATGTGCAACCCGAATCCTCACCAGTCAGAGATTCATTCGGAAGTCTACGACTGGGCCAGCAAAGTGAGTGATCACCTGGACCCTCGTTCACGCGCTTATCACGAAATCTGGCTGGATGGAGAGAAGATTGTAGACAGCCGGGATGGAGAAGAACAAGAGCCGATCTACGGGCATGTCTACCTTCCGCGGAAGTTCAAGATCGGAATTGCGGTTCCTCCTAACAATGATGTGGATGTCTTCTCGCAGGACTTGGGACTCATTGCTATCGTTGAGGATGGACAATTGAAAGGCTTCAACGTCTCGGTAGGCGGTGGCATGGGGATGACCCATGGAGATCCGAAGACCTATCCGCAAGTATCCAAAGTGATTGGCTTCTGCACTCCAGAGCAGATGATTGATGTAGCGGAGAAGACAGTCACCATCCAGAGAGACTATGGAGATCGATCTGTCCGTAAGCACGCCCGGTTCAAATATACCATTGACGATCGTGGGCTGGATTGGTTCAAGAAGGAGTTAACTGCACGTCTGGGCTGGGAGCTGGCGGAAGCCCGTCCTTATCACTTTGACCATAATGGCGATCGTTATGGATGGGTGAAGGGCAGCAATGGAAAGTGGCATTTCACCTTGTTCATTCAGAATGGACGTGTCAAGGATGAGGAAGGTTATCCACTCATGACAGGGCTTCGCGAAATTGCCAAGGTCCACACTGGGGATTTCCGTCTTACACCTAACCAGAGCTTGATCATCGCGAATGTAGCGAAGCAGCACAAGAAGAAGATAGAAGCCTTGATCAAGGAATATAACTTAACCGACGGGAACCATTACAGTGCACTTCGGAGAAATTCCATGGCTTGCGTAGCACTTCCAACCTGCGGACTGGCTATGGCCGAATCGGAACGCTACTTGCCATCCCTAATGGATAAGATTGATCCGATTCTGGCTGAGAATGGTCTGCAGGACGAAGAGATCATCATCCGGATGACGGGATGTCCGAACGGATGCGCAAGACCAGCGCTGGCAGAGCTCTCCTTTATCGGTAAAGCCCCGGGTAAATATAATATGTATTTGGGTGGCGGCTTTGCAGGTCAAAGATTGAACAAGCTCTATAAAGAGAATATTGGTGAAGCTGAGATTCTGGAGAATCTGAAGCAGCTGTTCGCTCACTATGCCAAAGAACGGAATATCGGAGAGCACTTTGGTGACTTTACAGTTCGTGCTGGCTATGTCCCTGAAGTTCTAGATGGGCAGCAGTTCCACGCTTAATGCGGACTGTATGATAAACTTATTCAACTAAATATTGAAAGGCTGATTCTAGGTTAGAAACTTGGGAATCAGCCTTTTTTTATGTAAAATGAATGTTATTTTAATTGACATCCTAAGAGGGCAGGGGTATCATTGCAAATAATAAATTTGCTAAATGTCTAATTATTTGCAATAACTCACATTTCATGTGAATAATCGCATCTTTTAAGTGAGAATGAACAAGGATGGGGGCAGCAATCATGAACATACTGAAGCTTATGCCTAAAGCAGAATTGCATATTCATTTGGATGGAAGTGTAAGACCCGATACAATTATCAGCCTGGCCAAAGAAGAGGGACTCATGCTTCCGGTGATAGATCCCAATGAGCTTCGACCTTATTTACATGCAAGCGAGCAATGCAGCAGTCTTACCGAGTACTTATCCAAATTCCAGCTGCCGCTGCAATGCCTCCAATCTGCCGAAAGTCTGCGCAGGGTGGCTTACGAGCTTGTTGAGGATGCACATCGGGATCATGTCAAGTATATGGAAATTCGATTCGCCCCCCTACTTCATATGGAGAAGGGTCTTACTGTAGAGGAGATTATTTCTCATGTTCTTGCTGGAACAGATGAGGCTGAACGAAAATTGGGTACGACTACGAGATTAATCATTATTTGCTTGAGAAGTCATCCTGTCAACAAGAATCTGAAAGTTGTCCACGCAGCCAGCGCATTCATTGGAAAAGGTGTGGTTGGCATGGACCTGGCAGGAGACGAAGTGTCATATCCCCCTGAAATTCATCGCAAAGTGTTCGAGCAAGCCCATGACTATGGACTCCCGATTACCATTCATGCGGGAGAAGCAGCGGATGCAAATAACATTGATGAGAGTATCCGCCACTTGCATGCGGCAAGAATCGGGCATGGTGTCAGGCTCCAAGACGATGCAGCTTTGATGCAATGGGTGAAGGATCATCACATTGTGTTAGAGATGTGCCCATCCAGCAATGTGCAGACCAAAGCTGTGGAGAGTTGGTCGGATCACCCGATAAAAGAGTATTTCGATCAAGGAATTCGAGTTACCGTGAATACAGATAACCTGACCGTATCCGGTACGACGCTAACCAAGGAATACGAAAGGCTTATGGAAATACACGATTTCTCAACGGCTCAATTTGCTGAAATGAACTTGTATGCCCTACAGGCCTCTTTCCTGGAGAACCCCGAGAAGCTTCGCCTGCTTAATTATTTCCGAGAAGAGTATGAAACAATGGGTCTGCTCCCGAAATAAGGCATGCCGATTTCTGATATGTAAGATGTGAGGTTCCTTTTTTGATAAGGAAAAGTATAATAGAGTAGTGCACAAATGCGACTAATTAATTACACACTTGGAGGATATAATGGCTAAAGCAAAGGTTGCCAAGAGGCCAACCCGTGATGAATTTGTGTTAGAGGAGTTAGGTAATCAGTTAACTGAGGCCTTTCAGGAGAAATCGGAAATTGTCTTAACCGTGTGGGGCTGGGAAGAGACCGTGAGAGGACAAATTGTTCTAATGGATTCCCGCACAGGTAAGGTTCACGTTATGCAGAAAGAAGTAATGCTCAAGATTCCATTCATGGATATCATGAACGTGGAGTATCCAAGAGATTAGAAGGTTGGATTAATGAACCCACTAAATCCGCGGAATTCTTATATTTAGACCAGTGTAATTATTATACGCTGGTCTTTTTGTATTCTAACGAGACCAGTCAGCCGAAGCTTGATGTGACAAGCTACGCGGCAGAGTGATTTTTGGAAAAGACGGGGAGAGTGATATAATTTAGAATGAACTTCATTGCAGCTCAACTCGCAAGAACACATTTAAACTAAGAAAAGAGGATGATCCGGTTGCAGACAAGAACGTTGGGAAAAACAGGTTTGCAGGTTTCCGCTTTAGGTTTGGGTTGTATGGGCATGTCCGACTTCTACGGTGGACGTGATGATGACGAATCGATTCAAACGATCCATCGGGCATTCGATTTGGGTGTAACCTTCCTGGATACAGCCGATATGTATGGTGTTGGCCGCAATGAGGAGTTGGTGGGAAGAGCAATTAAAGGACGGCGTAATGACGTTGTTTTGGCTACGAAATTTGGCAATGTTCGTGCTGCGGACGGAGCAATGCTTGGGATCAACGGGCGTCCGGAATATGTCAGACAAGCCTGTGAAGCCAGCTTGCTGCGGCTTGGCGTAGATCATATCGATTTATATTATCAGCACCGCGTTGATCCGAAGACGCCGATTGAAGAAACGGTTGGCGCCATGGCTGATCTCGTTAAGGAAGGTAAGGTACGCTTCTTGGGATTGTCCGAGGCATCGGCAAATACGATTCAGAAGGCTGCGGCCGTTCATCCCATTACAGCGCTTCAGACCGAGTATTCGTTGTGGAGTCGTGACGTAGAGGATGAAATTCTTCCGGTGTGCCGCGAACTTGGGATTGGATTCGTTCCGTATAGTCCACTGGGAAGAGGATTTCTTACAGGCCAGATTAAACGCTTTGAAGATTTGGCGGAGGATGATTATCGCCGTTATTCACCCCGGTTTCAGGGTGAGAATTTCACCAGGAACCTGGAGCTCGTAGATCGGATTCGTCAGATTGCCGACGAGAAGGGCTGTGAGCCGTCTCAACTTGCACTGGCCTGGCTGCTTGCTCGGGGAGACGACATTGTACCCATCCCAGGGACTAAGCGAAGAACGTATTTGGAGGAAAATATCGGAGCCTTGCAAATCAAGCTGACCGAAGAAGATAAAGCTCGGATCGAAGAAGCCGCCCCACAGGGAGCTGCAGCAGGGCAGCGTTATCCTGAGGCGTCCATGAAGAGTTTGGATAGATAAGTTTAAACGAAAAGAATACATGTATACAAAGTCCGCGCTTAGCGCGGGCTTTTTAATTATAGAAATACAGGAAATAAGTTATTGTGCTAACATATGGTTATAAGTGGAAAATGGAGAAAGAAGGTGATAACTATCTTTTTGCCATAGTCTTTCCAATATTATTTCTCAGACGCTACAAACACTTGCTGTTACTCTTTCTTATGTCTTGTGTAGTATCCAGTGTACTAGTAAAGAGTTATTTACTGGATACGGGAACCTATTTTAAACCCTTTGGACAAATACAGGAGGTATTAGTAATCACCGAAGCATTGATTTTTGGAATAGTGCAAGTATTAATTGTTCTCTTAATTAACTTTCTTTTGCGTGCAAAAAGAGCATATAAGTGAAGGTAATAGAAATAATGCTGGAAATATTATCATAGCGATTTAGGGAGGATTTACTGTGAACGAACAAATTCTGGACTGGTATGATTATAATATATGGGCGAGTGAGAGAGTGTTTGAGCATCTCAAGACACTGCCAAGTGATATTTTTGACAAGGAAGTGGATTTAGGGTTTAAATCGATAGCAGAAGTACTGAGCCACCTTGCTTCAGCTGATGAAGTTTGGTTGGACCGGCTCCAAAACGATAGCAGTGCATCGATTAAGACTATTCGGTTAACTAGTCTTGAGGAAGCGAGAATTTACATAGATAGTCTGCAGTCCCGGATGCGTGAATATGTTTTATCAATCGATCATCCGGAGCAAATTGTGTACTATAAGAACTCCATGGGACAGGAGTTTCAAAATTCAGTATCCGAGATCGTGCAGCATGTTGTGAATCATGGAACCTACCATAGAGGTAATATATCCACAATACTCAGACACCTGGGTTATACAAGCATACCAACGGATTATATTGTCTACTTAAGACAGAGCCACTCTTCAGAAAAGGAATCTAAGTATGAACAAAATTAAGAGCGGTATCCTGGGTCTCTGTATTGGAGATGCACTCGGAGTCCCGGTAGAATTTCTTGGCCGAGATCTACTAAAGAGAACTCCTTTAACGGATATGATCGGCTATGGCAGTCATCAACAGCCTGCAGGCACATGGTCAGATGATGCATCACTAACCTTATGTCTGGTGGAAAGCCTAGCAGAGTGCGGCAGTCTCAATCTTAACGATCTGGCGGCTAAATGTGTGGACTGGTTAAGAGGCACAAGGTGGACTCCCCACGGGGAGGTATTTGATATCGGAATTGCGACCCGGCAAGCATTAGAACGGATTGCACAGGAATCTGTTCAGCCGGAACGGGCAGGTGGCGAGGATGAATTCAGCAACGGCAACGGGTCTTTAATGAGAATACTGCCATTGGCCTATTATTTAAATGCAAATGAACAGGAGGACTTCATATCCGCAGTAACCGGGGTATCTTCAATAACCCATCGCCATCCCATATCCATTCTTGCATGTGTATTTTATGTTAAATATGCCTCATATCTAATCAGGGGCAAGAACTTGCAGGAGAGCTATCTTGAGAGCGTCGAATACATGAAGGAGACTTTCCCGGCAAATCCTTATCTTGCACGTTATGAGCGACTCTTGTCAGGTCAAATTGCACAGCTCGAAGAGACGGAGATTCAGTCGTCCGGTTATGTGATTCACACCCTTGAGGCAAGTGTATGGAGCTTATTAACTACAAATTCTTATCAGGAGGCTGTTCTGCGAGCGGTCAACCTGGGTGAAGACACGGATACAACGGGCGCAGTGACCGGAGGATTAGCCGGAATCTATTATGGTCTTGAGGGGTTACCTCAGCAGTGGGTACAGATGCTGGCAAGAGCTGATGACATCGATTCATTGTGTGAGAGATTTGAAACTATTTTTAACTAGTAATATCAATTCGATTAGCCGGAATAATTCCACCCGTTCCCAATCGTTTGTGGCATAGAAGGAATAGAACTCAACCGGGCTGAGGGAACACTATGGGGTGCACGCGACTCTTTAGATTGTGGTGGGCAACCGCTGGGTGGACCAATGACAACGGTATCTGTAATCGGTGCCAAGGCTGCTTGGAGCTGAGCTTCATCCAGACAATAAGTATGCGATAGTATACTTGCGGGCGTGAGTCTCAACAAGTCGGAACCCCCGATAAATTCAGGAATTGGCGTATCGAAGATCGCAAGTAAGTGGGTATTATCGACCGTTGCTATTTCATAATGCCACCAGCCTTGAGGGACGTTTGCGACTTGGCCAGGAGTGATCGGCAAATTAACAAGGGTTTTGGTGAACGGGTTGATCAACGAGACCGTGGCTGCCCCGGCGATACAGAAGACTAGCTCGTTCGCATTCTGATGATAATGAGGCTCGACGATATTAGACCTGCTCAGATAAATATCCAGAAGAGAGACATTCCCTAAGGTGTTAAGCTGATTAATGGATAGGGAATTTATATAATTATTAGAGTCTTTTTTGAAAAAAGGGTTGCTGCTTAAATCATAAGTGTACTGTACATTTGGTGATGTGAAGTCCATATAACTATTCATTTGGTTGGCGCTCCTTTAACTTTGCGAGGTTAGTGCAGTATATGCCGCTCGTTAGGATATGGCCCATTGGAATGCACAAATATAGGGACACCTTCAAGAAGAAGGTGTCCCTAGGCATGTGACTTTGCTTTATTGTGTTGTTAACTCAGCTTAATTATGGCTAATTTGGCTTGATGTGGATGGGCTTACTGCCGATGCCGAGCTGCTGTTATTTTTACCAACTCCAAATTGATTCAGAAGATTGCCAATACCGCCTGCACCGGACTTCGAGAAATTCTGTACCTGGCTCATAAGCTTCTGGCGGGATTCCGGATTTCTCATTAAATAGGCGGCTCCCATTGCTGCTGCAGTAAACATCAGTTTCTTATTCATAGTTGAACACTCCTTTTGGCTAAGACTGTTGTTGACCTATGTATAGGAATTTACCCGATCCACGCTTATTTAAACATGAGAAAAAAGGGAGTAGGCTCTCCAAGAGATCAATGACAGATGTATGAAAGCGATTGAGGACGGGTATATAACTAGAGAGGTTACACGAACATGAGAGGAGCGGTTAATATGAGGGAAACGGTTCAGGAAGGCAATGCTTTTGTAATCAAGGAGGGTGGCAGTGTGATCGCTGAAGTCACCTTTAAACCCGCTGGTGAGAATACACTTCTTATTGATCATACCTATGTTGCTGAAGAAATGCGAGGTCAGAAGCTGGCTGAGGACCTTGTCCGGCGTGTGGTTGAGCATGCGCGCGAGACCAACCAAAAGATCATACCCGCATGTTCGTATGCGGACGCCCAATTCCGGCGCCGTAAGGAATACGAGGATGTATGGATGAAATCCTGATTCATATTCTTTCATTGAATGAAATGTTATAATTAAATTTCCAGATGGAATCATGAGCCCTCTTCAGGAAGGGCTTTTTTAAATTTATAAGCAAAAGAAAGCGGGGTTAGAATCGATATGATTACATTAGGAGTACTGGACCAGGTCTATATCTCCGAAGGCTACGGGGCTACTGAAGGTCTGCAGCAATCCACTCGACTTGCTCAAGCAGTAGAAGAGCTGGGTTACTCCAGATTCTGGGTATCCGAGCATCATTCCATGCCAGCGCTAGCCTTCTCAAGCCCGGAGGTCTTGATTGCCCATCTCGCCGCAGCGACCTCCCGGATTCGAGTTGGCTCTGGTGGAATCATGCTTCCACACTATAGCGCATATAAAGTGGCTGAGAATTTCCGGCTGCTGGAGGCCCTGCATCCAGGGCGGATCGATCTGGGCCTCGGACGTGCTCCAGGCGGCATGCCGCTCGCAACAAAAGCACTTCAACAGGATAAATACGTAGATGTTAATAAATACCCTCAGCAGGTACTCGATATCATTGGCTATTTGCATGGATCACTCCCAAGCGGGCATCCATTTGAGAAGCTTCTGGCATCTCCTTCGATTCCTACGGCACCCGAAATATGGCTGCTAGGTTCAAGTGGGGAGAGTGCTAGACTTGCAGCTATGCTGGGGACTTCCTACGCTTTCGCTGAGTTCTTCGGCACACCCGGCGGAGAGCAAGCGACAAAGTACTACAACGAGCATTTTGAGCCCCGTGATGAACTTCCGAAACAACCTCGCTCCATGATTGCAACGCTGGCCATCTGTGCCGAGACGGAAGAAGAGGCCAACCGACTGGCATTCAGCAGTGATTTGTTATTCCTTGGAATAAGAACAGGCTTGGTGGTTCCTTATCTGCCTTCCGTGCAGACAGCGGAGAATTATCCTTACACAGAAGCCGATCTGATGCATATTCAGCAACTACGCACACGGCGGATTATCGGAACACCTGACCAGGTGAAAGAGAAGTTGATTCAAATGGGCCAAGATTATGGCGCAGGCGAGATCCTTATAACGAGTCCGATCTATGACGAACAAGCAAGAATACATTCGTATCGGTTGATTGCCGAATCATTCGGAATGAAATAAGATACTTACTGTTCGAAGCCATCAAGAAGAGTTCCGCCATATGGCTCCAGTGTTCTCGATACCAAAGTTTCGATAGGAGAGAGGTCCCTTCTCAGATATACAGCCTGAAGGGCTGTATCCAAATTGTCTGCCATAGCGGGATCGAATGTTTTTAACGCTCTAAATAGATGTTTGCCTTCTCCAATCCACTGCTGATTTACTCGCAAATGAAATTCACAACAGGTTACAACCAGTCTATTTACGGAGAACCATAGCTCGACTGTGGATTCTCCTCCTCTAATATCCTCTAACAAATCCGTAATGACATAGCGCTGAAAGTTAATTTCATTCAAAGACCAGGGCATAGGGCCATATGCCAAATCGGTTCGTGCTTCTTCAAGTACATGTATTCCTTCTTCTTCGCATTTAATGACGTGCCCTTCAACAAGCATTCTCTGTAGCGAAGGATTCGCAGCATAGATCCCTTCATTGAAGATGTCTCTGTAGCTGTAACTGGTAAGAACAAAGCATTCAATGATCCAATCATATTCCTTAATCGTCTTATGACAAGCCATTTCAGCCGTATCGTCTACAATAACTATGTCCAGATCAGAGTGGATGTTAGGGTCGCTCCTGCTTCCGCTGCCGCCCAAAACTGCAAGCGAGCATTTAGGAAAGTTAATCTGAATAAACTGCTCTGCCGCTGCTCTTCCCTGAATTCGCATTTGGTTTCCTCCGAAAGGTTGTTAGTCATTTACACTTCAGCCCAAGCGGAATGCCCTCCATCTGAATAATGTAGATTAACCTATACAGAAGGTGGTGGTAAATGTGAGTCATGTTAAAGGTTATGGCGGTTTCACTTCTACAGGTGCAATCCTCGTTCTTTACATTTTGCTGGTAATTATTCTTAGCGCTGGTGTATGGGTGTAGGTTGAACTTGTATTAATGCCTCCTTGATCATCAGGGGGGCATTAATCCCTTATAACTGAATGTATGAAGCAAATGTACATATGTTGATATAGAACTAAGGGGGATGACAATGGATTATTTGGAAATGGTGGCCCGGTTGGGTATTGGAAGCGCACATCCCGGAGGATTTCTGGCAACTATCGAGCAGCTTGAAAAGTATAAGCCGGCAGTTGGCGGGACTGTGCTGGAAATTGGCTGCGGTACGGGCAGAACGGCATGTTATTTGGCTGAACAGGGGTACAAGGTAGTTGCCACGGATGTAGATCCCATTCTTTTGTCAAAAGCAAAAAAAAGAGCAGCCGCTATGGGGGTTCATGTGGATTTCTGTCAGGCTGATGCGCATGCGCTGCCTTTCCCAGACCATACATTCCAGACCATTCTGGTTGAATCCGTAACCAACTTTACTCAAGCAGGGAGATCCGTCTCCGAGTATTTTCGTGTTCTCAAGCCAACCGGGCTGCTTTACGACCGCGAGATGTTCGTCAGAACTTCAGCTCCAGACGGGGCTTTGGATGAAATGAAATCATTCTTCCGTATGCCTTCCTTAATGAAGAAAGAAGAGTGGATAAGTATAATGGAGAGCAGCGGCTTTTCCCAAATCCAGATGCTGGATCTGAGCGAGCTGAAGGATGAGAAGTTGGGCCAACAATATGAATACCCGGATGATTATCAATTTTTTGACGAAGGATCCTTGTTGGACGATAGCGTGCTGGAATGTGGGATCCGATCTTCCAATTTGATTATGGATAACAAGGAACATTTGGAATATGGGACCCTTCGTGCCGTGAAATTATAATTACCTGAAGGCTAAATCAGGGATGAATGCAGACATATGTTTTTTGGTTTTCTCTAATTGTTGAGCCGCATTCTTAAGTCTGTCGCTGGAGGTCATCGTACTCATGGGAATGATTTTGAAGTTTCGATGATTTCTATAGTAATTGTAAGTGGGTATGAATGAGGGATGCTTAAGCGTGATTGTTTTGCTGACTCCCGTCACGGTCTTGATCACCTCAATACTCCCAATTCCCCCGATTAAGCGCTCTGTCTTCTCCTGTGCAGATAGGAAGTTCCCGAGCGAATACATTACAAAAGTTTTGTTCCCATTCTTCCCTTGAACCCAAGCCGGAGGCTGAAGCACATGCGGGTGGTTCCCGATTACAATCTGTACACCCATATCGGCTAACTGCTGTGCTAACTGCTGCTGCTCCCGGTTGGGCATTGGCTCGTACTCAGTACCCCAATGCATCGATACAACAATTACATCTGATAGCTTCTTGGCTTTCTCTACGTCAGCTTTGATTTTGTCCAAGTTAATCAGATTAACCAGATAAGGCTTATCTTTCGGTACTGCAATTCCGTTGGTACCGTAAGTGTAGGCGAGAAAAGCGAAAGTGATATTATTGCTGGTTAAGGTGCGTAGGGTACCTGCGTCCTCCTCAGATCGAAAGGAACCGGTATATGGCATATGCAGCTTATCCCAATAGGCTAAAGCGCTGCGAATCGCTTTCTCACCGCGGTCCATCGTATGATTATTGGCAAGAGTCACCATATCTACTCCAGCCATCTTTAGCGCGTCTCCAATCTCATGAGGACTGTTGAAAGAAGGATAGCTTGAAAGCCCGAGTTCCGAACCGCCAATCATGGATTCCTGGTTCGCTACTAGAATATCCGGTTCCTGGGTAAGCTTTCGAATCTCATCAAACATCGGATTGAAATTATACCTGCCTTTTGAGATAGCCGCATCTTTATAGACCGGACTATGAATTAACACGTCTCCGACAGCAGCCAGTGTGGCTCGAGTGATCACGGGTACATGAATTGTTGGAAGATTCACGGTGGACGAGCCCGGGAGGGGAGGGATGAAAGTCCGTTCTCTCATACAGCATGAATTAGTCGCCGACTGACGAATGTTGTTGGAATCCGTAGCGGATGTACCTCCAGTACAACAGCAAAGCAATAAGAACATTGCGGCTGCACAGAAGAAGGATCTTCTACTCAAATAGACACCCCCTAACCGTGTAAAAGCAGCACAATAACTAAAACTATGATGGGGTAGGGGAAAAGATACCTTTTTGAGCTATATTGAATATTCCTTGACGGGAATATTCCTGTAATGTTATATTGTTCTTGTAAACAGTAATTAGCAACTCAAAGGAAATGACAACCATGGATATAACTACATTTAGTGCTCTTGCTGAACCAAACCGATTAAGAATGATTGAACTTCTAGCAAGCGGCCCGCTAACCGTCGGGGAGATTGCTGAGCGTCTCCAGCTTCGCCAGCCGCAAGCCTCCAAGCATCTGCGAGTCCTTCTTGAGGCGGGACTGGTGGAGGTCAAGCCTGACGCCAATCGGCGGAACTATCAGCTGAGAACTGAGCCGCTTCAAGCTCTGGATCAATGGCTCAGTGCCTATCGCCGAATCTGGAACGAACGGTTTGACAATCTTGATAGTTACCTGAAGAAGCTGCAATCGGAAGACAACAAATCAGAATGAAAAATGAGGAGGAATTATTCATGTCAAGCCCAATGATTTCAAAAGTAGAGGGTCAGGAATTGGTTTTGGAGCGAGTATTTAATGCGCCTCGCGATTTGGTATTCAAAGCATTCAGCGAGGCCGAGCATCTGAAGCATTGGTGGGGACCACGAGGTTGGATCCTCACGGTATGCCATGTTGATTTTCGTCCAGAAGGAATCTGGCACTACTGTATGAAGTGCATCGATGAGAATCAAGGGGACTTTTTTGGAATGGAATCATGGGGGAAGGCGGTCTATAAGGAGATTGTTGAGGGTGAGAAGATCGTCTACGTGGATTATTTCTCAGATGCCGAAGGTAATGAAGCGGTGGGAATGCCATCTTCTTATATCACTATGACTTTTGAAGAGCAAGAGGGGCGTACCAAGCTTACCAGCCGATCCAAATATGATTCTGTGGAAGCCCTTCAAGCGGTTCTGGATATGGGTATGGAACAGGGAATTACGGAGACCTGGAACCGCCTCGCAGAGCATCTTCAGTCAATGAAGTAACTCCGACAGGGTAGAGAAACTTTCCGAGAAAGTTTAAAATATACAGGGTACTGACTTATTTGGAAAGAGAGAGACGGATGGAGAAGAAGAGAGACTCGTTTGTATTTTGGGTTTGCTGCGGGGTATTTGCAGTGAGTATTCTGACGATATTTATTCACCAGAATTCATTACTGCTGGGCAGTTTGGGTAAGCTGGATAATGACGATGTCAGGTATTTGCGCAGCGGACAGTATTTATTGGAGCATGGCAAATTAATTTACTACAATCCAGTAACCACGCTATCTGCTTTCATTATGCCCGGGCTGCCCGTCTTGATCGCTGGGATCATGAAGGTATTTGGAACAGGTGACGCGGGAATCTATGCATTTCGTATATTTCAAGCCCTCCTGACCACGGCTTCCATTGGACTTATCTACTTGATTGCTAATCGCCTATTTGGTCTTCGGACAGCCAAAATCGCAGTGGTTCTCGCGGCAGCTTATGTTCCTATTTATTATGCGGGGGACTTGATTCTGACGGAAACCTGCTTCACTTTTTTCCTGCTATTGCTATCCTATGTGTTCTTGATTGCACTCAGTAAGAACCGGAAACGGGATTATGTACTGCTGGGATTAGTTATTGCAGCTGCTATTTATTTTAGACCCACAGCAGCTATGCTGCCACTAATAATCGGAATGACTTGGTTGTTCCGAAGAGAGAAGCTTAAGCTTATTCTCAGAAACACAATTCTATTGGGACTAACATTAATCATATGCCTAAGCCCTTGGTGGATTCGCAATTATCAGGTGTTTCATCAATTTATACCTTTAACTAACTCTTCTGCTAATCCTCTGCTGCTGGGGATGCTGATCAATGGGGAAGAGCCCCAGGACTTCATTCGCGATCACGAGCAGATCTATCAGACTTACCGTCACGGAAGCGAAGAGCAGCAGAAAGAACTGGCGATGATGATTTTCAAATATCAGATCACGCATCATCCTTTTATATTTGGAGCGTGGCTGATTTTTGGCAAATTGATCCGGTTGATTATTGTTCCGTTCTATTGGGCGCCGATTCTTGGAATTCCATATTGGCTTGCTGCACTTCAGCATGTCATATACTTGATCTTCAGTATTGCGGGTATATGGAAGATGCTCCGGCATAGAACCTCAGCTTATTATGGCTTCTTGAGCATTCTTGCTTATTTTGTGGTGATCTATCTTCCGTTCATCACGATGGAACGATACTTTTACCCCACTATGCTGCTGATGATGATTCCTTTGGCTCATTTCATGGAGCAGTGGAGGGTTCTCCCGATTAATCGTCGTAGAGCACGGAGCACTTCTCTATCAGAAGCCAAAGTGAACGCAAGTGCTTAGGATGTGTTATTTAGTAAGGATTAACGGCATCTGAATGGTAATAATAGCATATAGACGAAGAGACCTTGTAAGGCTGAATGTCTTCAAGGTCTTTTTGACAATTTATAAAATGTTTGATATATACTGTAGGAGGGTATAGTATACAAATAGATAGAAATTAACAGAGGAGTGTTATTATGAAAAAACATTTGCTAGTTCTCGGTGCTGCTCTAATTGTCACGTTAAGTGGATGCGGCAATAGTACGCAGCAGGAGGGTTCATCCTCCAACAATGCTACAAACAGTCATGCTGATATGGCAGAGATGAACCATTCGGGTTCAGGCGAGGTGCCGAAAGGGCTGAAAGAAGCTCAAAATCCAACCTTTAAAGTAGGGAGCCAAGCTGTGGTTGAGGCTGACCATATGCCGGGAATGAAGGGTGCGACTGCAACCATTGCAGGTGCTTACGACACCATAGCTTATGCTGTTACTTATACACCGACAACAGGTGGGGATCCGGTTCCCAATCATAAATGGGTGATTCATGAAGAACTTCAAGCCCCGCATGCGGAAGCTTATAAGCCTGGTGATGAAGTGGTTCTTAAGGCAGATCATATGAAGGGCATGATGGGTGCCAAGGCTAAGATTGATTCAGCAGAGAAGACAACCGTCTACATGATCGATTACACGCCTACAACAGGCGGCTCCAAAGTGACCAATCACAAATGGGTAACAGAGAGTGAGCTCACGGCAGCAAAATAATTACCGTACCTTCCTTAAAAACCTCGAAAAGAGGTTTTTTTGTTTGTCTACTGATAAAATATGGGAGCCATCGAAATAGACACAAGATGAGCTTCGTAGTGTCAATGCACAGATAGAGTTCATTTTGCGTGAAGCACTGAAGCAAAAAGGACGAGATAAATAAATTTTGGCAGCATTAAGCCCATACCTGCAACGAAAGCATGCCGACTCGAGCTGCCACGGGTCTGGACTGAAATTTTCTTAGAAATTCGAAGTCAGGATTAACCACGTAGTCGGTCAGAAATGCTGAGGTCTGACTGTTCGGCTTACGATTTCTGTTCAGCGCAGCAATAATGGTCTCCGCGCTCTTAATGCCGATTCCGTGACCATAATATAGGCCGGGCTCTAGCAAAACCACATTCTCACCCTGCCATTCATTCTTTTCCGGGGCGACATCCGGGTTCTCGAAGTACAGGACATCGCCTGGAAAAGCCTCTTTACCTTTGTCACTGACTTGAAGTACAAGATTAGGGTCATGTTCTCCATCATATAGGAATAAGTGATTGAAATAGATATCAAACGAATCTGGGGAGATTGATTCGATTACGGCTTTGTACCATACGATAACCATGGCAGTTCCACATTCGAAAGCGTATAGCGGACCGTTCCTGTAGATATCGTTAATGGCGTCTGACGGCTTGACCCCACTTTTTAGCCGAAAACCTCCACTGCTCTCACGAATCCAAAAAGCCTCATTACAGCGTGAGCTGCTGAATTTGGCGAATTTGACGCCACTCGAATTCAATTCTCTGGCAGCTGAAGTAATTTCCTGCCTTACCAGCAGTTCAAATCTCAAGGAATCCAGCGAGGGATACCGATATGTGAATGAGCTTTTCTCTTTCTGCAAGACAATTGCTCTCTCAAGCTCAGACAAGGGTAACTTGCTGATCTGCTCATTTGATGTATGATCATCGATCAGAATCATATTTCGTTCCTCCAATCTTATAGGACTCTACAATATTGTAGGCAGAAGCCCTGTAATTGGTGACTTGATTAGCCGGATTAATGTCCATATGCATAATCGAGTTCAGAGTGGGAGAAACTTCTGGAAGTGACAATTCTAATGAGTTAGGACGTGACATATGCTCTGGACAGTGTTTGTAATATTACTAATACTCTGGCTGCTTGGTTTTATGTTTCACATCGCTGGAGGCCTGATACATATCCTGCTGGTTATTGCAGTGATCACACTGATCTATAATTTCATACGTGGTCGACGAAGATAAGACCAAGTGATACAGGCTGCCGAAGATTTCGGCAGTCTTTCTTTACATTTGAGGACATATGTCCTTCTCTATTGTTCAGATATATCTTTTAATTATGAAACAGTACTTAACTTAGGAGAGAGACAATGAAAGGAATTATATTTGCTTTTTTGGGCGGTGCCTGTATTACTCTTCAAGGTGTTGCGAATGCCCGGATCAGTCAAGATATTGGAACCTGGCAGGCCGCGGCAATCACACAATTAACCGGATTTATATTGGCATTATGCATCTTGGTGTTTGTGAGAGATGGGAGCTTGGCTCAGTTGAAGTCGGTAAAGCCGCTATACCTACTGGGAGGGGGATTTGGAGCCCTTATTATATTTAGTGAAGTGACCGCGATCCAGCAGATTGGAGTTACATTTACCATCTCAGCTCTGCTAATTGCTCAACTGTTCCTTACTTTCGTGATTGATATTAATGGGTGGTTCGGCATGGCGAAGCAGAAGATGAAGGTTCCTCAATTTATTGGAATCGGCATGATGGTCGCGGGTGTGATTATTATGAAATTTTGATAGAATGAAGTCTCGGAAATACGCTGGCATATAGGCGAAGAAGGTGTGATACGAAGTGAAAGAAGTTCAGGATCGGGCCAGGCTAAGGTCATATTTGGAGATGTATCAGTTAGGAACCGTATTTGATGAACGGCTGCAGCAGCATTTGTCATTATACAGCTTCGAGCAGGGAGAGCTTATCTGTTCACAAGGTGACCCAGCTAATACTCTTTATGTTCTGGTTAAGGGGAAAGTGAAGATTTATACGACTTCAGCAGAAGGCAAGACCTTGATCCTCTCTTTCAAGAATCCGCTGGATATCATTGGTGATATTGAATATGTGCAGGGGATTGAAATTATAAATACAGTTGAAGCTGTATCCTCGGTTGACATGATTGGCATTCCCCATCGGTGGCTTGTCAAATATGCTCAAGATTACCCGCCGTTTCTCCAATTTTTGCTGAAGATCATTACCCAGAAGTTCTTCCTCAAATCCAACTTTTTGAGCTTTAACTTGATGCACCCGGTTGAAGTGAGATTAGCTAGTTACTTGTTATCGATCACTTATGACGACTCAGATTCCAAGTTTGAGGGGCAGCTCACCTCCTTAAGCTTGAAGGATGCGGCGAACTTAATAGGAACCAGCTACAGACATCTGAACCGGGTTATCCAGAAGTTCTGTGCCGAGGGTCTTATAGAACGCAGCAAAGGTAGTATTAAGATTATAGACCGGAAAGGACTTAGTGAACTGGCAAGCCTGAACATCTACGAAAGGGAGGAGGGAAAGCCATGATGCTCGGAATTATATTGGCTCTACTCGCTGGGGGTCTGGTCAGTCTGCAAAATATATTCAATACCAAGGTAAATGAACACACAGGATCCTGGGCCACTACTACTCTGGTGTTAGGGATGGGATTTGCAGCGTCTCTCTTTATCAGTCTACTTGTAGAAGGAAGAGGAACCTTCTCTTTACAGCATATGCAGCCTTGGTATTGGATCAGCGGGATGATTGGAGTAGGAGTAGTCATCTGTTTGGTAAAAGGAGTCCGGCAGCTTGGGCCCACCTTCGCGATTTCCATTGTGATGACCTCTCAGCTTGGTTTTGCATTGTTGTGGGATTCACTGGGCTGGCTGGGACTGGATCAGGTCCCTTTCACCTGGAATCAATTGATCGGTGTGCTCATCCTGCTAGGTGGGATACTTGTATTCAAATTTGGCGGAACATCAGAGAATAGGGGGAGCAAGTATGAGAGTCATTGATAAAATCGCTTGGATTCATCTAAGAAATGGCCAAATCTTGTGTGCCAGGTCCAAAGGACAAGATACCTACTTCTTGCCTGGTGGCAAAAGAGATCCGGGAGAAAGCGATGCAGATACACTCGCAAGAGAGATTGCGGAAGAGCTATCCGTACGAATTGAGAAGGAGACCATTCATTTCTTCGGAGTATTTGAAGCGAGGGCTCATGGGAAATCGGAGGATATTATGGTGAGAATGACCTGCTATACCGCCAATTATTCAGGCATGCATACTCCTGCCTCGGAGATTGAGGAGATTGCCTGGTTGAATTACAAAGACCTGCATAAGGTATCCCAGGCAAGTCAGCTTATCTTCGAGCAGCTTTTTGCGATGAAGTGGCTCGATTAATCTTCAAGAAGGCTGCCCATCAGCCTTCTTTTCTTTTTTTCTTGCGCAGGAGCATCACACATAATAACAAGAAAGGCAGAGCAATTTGAAAGATCGGAAAGACCTTGTTGACCGTGAAATGGAGTCCAACCCAGATAAATTCAGTGTAGGTTTTAGACAAGAGAGAGAGCATCAGGATCGTGATTCCGAGCGGAATCACCCATATGTTAATTTTTATGGACGTAATTCTGTAAAGACCAATCACGGCACCGAGATAAAAACTGGCTATTTTTACCCCTAATCCAAGGTAGAGAATTAGCGTAAAGAGGGCATCGGTTCTCTCGAGTACCTTAGTCACTTGTATAACCTGAACGACTTGGAGCAGTGGGTAGGTACTAATCCCGGCTAAATCAGGTCCCAGTACGAGAATCTCCAGCTGATTCAAAATAATCAGAACAACTGCACTGATGCAATAGGCTACCAATATTGTCTTGTTCAGATGTTTGCTCTTCGGGACCAAACAAAAGAACACCAGGAATAGCAAGGTCTGTCCGAAGGGAAAGGACACTAGTTCGGGTATAGCAGCCGACCACACCGGACCCATCCCGTTCTCCAGAACAGGCAGAAAGTAATCCAGATGAGCAATTCCTGTAACTGAAATGAATAGGACGAGCAGCCCGTATCCGATAACCATAATAGGCATCAGGATAGTACACATGATAAATAAGACCATGGGACCATAGCGTACAGTGTTACCAACTACCGTAATAGCAATCAGCAAAATTAGGAACAATGGAGTTTTATTCAACAGGGTCATGGCGGTTAATTCGCCAAGATCTCGCAAGTTCCGGGAAGCCTCATAAGTGAAATATGCAACAAATACAAGGGCAAGCACACTGCCCAGGATTTTCCCGAAATACTTCCGATAAAGTTCAAACAAATCGTGCTTCGCATCGAGGTTATAGATTACAAGATAGAGGAGCAGTAAGATAAGACCACTTATTGCTCCTATAGACATCGATATCCATGCATCCTGCTTGGCTTTCCCACCCAGTAAAAAGAGTGTGGTACTTCCAATCTCGAACAATGACAATGTTATGGCCAGTCCGGATACTCGTACAGAATATTTGTTCATTCAAGGTGAACTCCTTTTTTAAGACGTCACGATTTTACTCTTGCTCAGACTGCTCAAAAGATTTCAGTATGAGCCCTGTACGTTTAATGGTCGTTTGTACCTGTACATCCAGATCCATTTGAGCCAGCTCATCCTGCCAATTCTCCTTGATTCTTCTCCAATCCGATGGGTACTTCCGGTGTATTTTATCTGCTAACCCAGCTGCATCGGTCTTAAGCTTCTTCATGGCTGACCAACCCGTCATGATGTAATCTTCAATTTGCTGATCTATTTGAGCTTCTAACTCCTTGATTACTTTCGGGTTAGTTAAGTCCTGCTGACAGGTCGACTCCGTTAAGTTTCCCTTGACCTTGACTTTAACCTGCATGGCAAAATGGGAGCCGGACTTTCTCGGCGTAATTTGGGTCTTGGATGAACTTACGGTAAACCCTGCATGTTCTTGAGTCCGGGCTTCCTTAGAACAAGGGAATGATATCTCGGTTTGATGGACTTCACCTGTGATCCAGGAGAGACCATAACTTTCCTTATAATCAAGGAATCCAACTAAACGGTCATGGTTAAAAATTGCAAGTTTGGTAATTTTCATTTTTAACGGTTGCTGGGTCTGTTTCAATACATCCTCTGATTTTAATTCTTCCTCGCGGCCAGGGGTTCTTTCTCCGGCCAAATCAATAACAGGCACGCCAACACCTTTGGAATCTGAATTCATTTTTAGTGCGAAATTAAATACGGATATGATGGGATACGCAGAGACTTGATCGCTTTCCTTACTTAACATATCGGACAAACTGGCTCCTGGAAGCTTTTCCGGCGGACTTAGTTTATTCAGCACTTCAATAGCCTGCCCTTCGGTAAGTGCCATTTTCACGGTCTCTCTGGGTTCTGTATTACGGAAATAGTAATCCATAAGTTCGCCAATCCCTCGTTCTGCCGCATTTCTTCCAATCACAACCACCTTGTTATGTGCAACGTAGACACGGCGAGGATGCTCAAGGTTGCTGAGATTCAAGGCCTGATGAATGGACTTGGAATTTACGGAGAATACGTGAACTGCCGGTTGTGAAGCACTCCCGGATTGGCCTCCATTTCCTGAAGCCATATTGGAGGGGACAATGACCTGATAGGAGATTATCCATTCCCCATCCATATAGTCCAAGCCCGTTGCCACGACAATTCCGAGCTCATTGAGCTCAGTCCGATTCCAGCAGCCTGACAGGATCAGCATGAACATAAGCGAGACAATACCTAAGCTTATAGTGCGCATGGGACTCCTCCTTATCGCATCGGATCTTTGTTATGATCAGTGGCCTGCTCAGAAAAGGAATTATGGTTAGCGGACTGCCTTACCTCATTGTTGTCCCCGATCATTACGGGACGAGTCTTCATTTTCCACCAGGGTGCACGGTAGATAACGTCCTTCATATTATTCTTGTTAAAGGGAGCAAGCGGCATTAAATAGGGGACACCAAAGCTTTGAAGTGAGGCCAAATGAGCCAGAATCGGGATCAGGCCGGCAAGAATCCCGAATAATCCCATGGTCCCAGCCAGAAACATCAGTATGAATCGCAGAAGTCTCACCGCAGCTGCCATATTAATGGCGGGAAGAACAAAGTTAGAGATCGCGGTAAAAGAAACTACGATGACCATTGCCGCAGATACAATCCCTGCCTGCACCGCCGCTTGTCCAAGAACTAGTGCGCCAACAATAGAGATCGCCGGCCCAATGGCCCTAGGCATTCGCACGCCTGCTTCACGGATAACCTCGAAAGTTATCTCCATGACGAGCGCTTCAAGTAGAGCAGGCAGAGGTGTGCTTTCACGCTGAGCGGCGAGAGCAATGAGCAAGGTCGTTGGAAGCATTTCCTGATGAAACGTTGTTGTGGCGATATAGATCGATGGAAGCAGCAGGGCAACAAAAAATGACACGAACCTGATGATCCGAAGAAAGGTAGCAAGATCGTATCGCTGGTAGTAATCTTCACTCGAAACAATGAACCGGAAGAAGGTGACGGGAGCAATCAAGGTAAAGGGTGTTCCATCAACCAATATGGCGACCAAGCCCTCTAATAATCCGCCAGCAACCGTATCGGGCCGCTCAGTATTATAGATTGTTGGGAAGGTAGATCTGACCCCATCTTGGATGAACTCTTCAATATAGCCGCTTTCAAGGATGCTGTCAGTCTGAATCATGTCAATTCGGGATAATACTTCTTTTACAACATCCGGGTTGGCGATGCCTTTTATATATGCCACGGATATTTTGGTCTGCGTGTATTTCCCTACGATTCGTGACTCAAAACTCAAATCTGCAGATCGGATTCTGCGTCTAAGCATGGCGGTATTGGTTGAAATATCTTCAGTAAAACCTTCCTTGGGTCCCCGAACCACAGTCTGAGAGGTTGGCTCTTCGACGCCCCGCCGCTGCCCGCCTAGAATAGAAACGGCGTAAGCTTCTTGGACACCATGGATCATGACGAGAACACGCCCTTCCAGGATGGAATTCACCATTTGCTTCTCGGAAGAGACAACGTTAAGATTACCAACCGGAAGTTTGTCCTTGAACCATATCGCAGGATCAACATCACCCTGAAAGGAATTACCAAAGTCTGAGGTTAAGGACTCCATTAAGTCTGCAAGAAGACCCTGATCAATTAATCCATCAATATAGCTTATGGCAAATGGGTAGGGGCCAGATGAAGTATCACTAATTTCCCGGATGATAAAGTCAGAGCTGGTACCCATTCGTTCTTTGAGTACAGCCAGCTTAGACTTAAGTAAGGGACTTATTGTATCGCTTGAAGAGACGTTCGCCTGGTTCTTGGCCTCTACTTGAGGTTGTTTCTGGCGAGAGCGGAATAAAAGCATCTTTAAAAGCTTGAAGATCATAAGTTCTCCTTCTTCACTTAATTTCCATGTAATTTGCTCCCAAATGTATGTATTTATTCACTGTATGGTTTGAACTTCAATCCACATACAGCAAATCTCAGCCTAGTTTCACCGCAAACTATCATTCGTTCGCCGCAATATATAGAACGATATGTGTTGTTAGAATAGAAAGAAGGAGAACAGCGGATTGCTGTTCTCCTTCTTCTTGCGTGTTACATGTTATCTTCTGCCTGAGGACGAGCTGTCATTGTTACCGTGTTCCGATTGGTTATGATCGTTCCCGGCGCCTTCACCAGCTTTGTTGCCGAGTGCAGCTCCAGCCACTCCGCCAACCACGGTTCCAAGTGGTCCCAAGATTGAACCTACGGCAGCACCTACAGCTGCACCGCCCACTGTTCCCACGGCTTTACCCGCGTTAACACCATCCTTGTTGTCTTGATCTCGGTTGTTGTTTCTGTCAACCATTCCATGTCACTCCCTCGCTGCTTAGGATAAGGAGAGCTGCTGTTAGACCAGCGCAGTCCTGAGCAGTAGTGTACCCCTGCACTTCGAAAGAATTCCTGAACTGGGAATCTAGCATAAAATAATTATATGAAAAAGAAAATAGAACAATGAACAACACAAAGGAAACCAATGTTATGCCGAAATATGGATGATAGAATGAAAAGTGTTCATATTTTGTCAAAAAGAAGAGGAGGAATTCATCAAAATGCACTTACGCAAAGGTTTTCTGACTTCATTGGTTGCTCTGCTGGTCTTTGTCGGAATGGGGAGTACACTTCCTAAAGCATCTGCAGCTACCGGGTTTTATGTAAGCGGTACCAAGTTATACGATTCAACTGGAAAACCTTTTGTTATGAGGGGGGTAAATCATGCACATACTTGGTATAAAAATGATCTGAGCACTGCGATTCCAGCTATTGCTAAGACTGGAGCCAATACAGTTCGGATCGTGCTGTCGAACGGCAGCCAATATACCAAGGATGATCTGACTTCTGTCAAGAATATCATTTCATTAGTATCACAGAACAAAATGGTTGCTGTGCTTGAGGTACATGATGCTACAGGCAAAGATGACACAGCCTCTCTTGATGCAGCTGTGAATTATTGGATTAGCATTAAAGATGCACTTATAGGAAAAGAAGACCGGGTTATTGTAAACATTGCTAACGAGTGGTATGGATCATGGGATGGAAGCGGTTGGGCTAACGGGTACAAGATGGCCATTCCTAAGCTAAGAAGCGCCGGGATTAAGAATACGTTAATTGTTGATTGTGCAGGGTGGGGACAATACCCGCAATCCATTGTCGATTATGGTACTTCTGTATTTGCGGCAGATTCACTCAAGAATACTGTCTTCTCCATTCATATGTATCAGTATGCAGGGAAGGATGCAGCTACCGTTAAAACCAATATGGAAAATGTGCTAAATAAGGGACTTGCGCTCATCATTGGGGAATTTGGAGGATACCATCAAGGTGCGGATGTCGATGAAACCGCAATCATGAAATATGGCCAAGAGAAAGGTGTAGGTTGGCTGGCCTGGTCATGGTTTGGGAACAGTTCCGATTTATCTTATCTGGACCTGGCAACAGGACCCGCAGGCAGTCTGACAAGCTGGGGGAACACCGTCGTTAACGGTACTAATGGAATTAAATCTACTTCGGTAAAAGCAGGGATTTATTAATCTTGCATTTCTAAATGAATAGCGTGAATTGAGATATTGAATAAGCTCCTGGGAAGTGGCCACTTTCCAGGAGCTTATTTGTGCTAATCAGAGTTAAAGCGAACGACTTTGCGTTAACTGAACATCTCCACTGGCTGTTCAGGGAACCAAGCATACTGGTCATGCATGCGTACGACCTCTCCAACCAATATGATCGCTGGATTTCGAACCTCATGTTCCCGGACCAGCTCGGGTATAAGCTGAAGTGTTCCAGTAAGAGTTCGCTGGGTTGAAGTGGTTCCCCAGGAGATAATAGCCGCAGGTGTGTCAGGATCCCTGCCATGATCGATGAGTCGATCTCGTATATAAGCGATATTGCTTATACCCATATAGAAAGCAAGAGTATCAATTCCCACTGCATAGGCCTTCCATTTCTCTTCAGGGATCGTATTTCCATGACATAAGTGTCCTGCTACCATAGCGAATGAGGTTGCAACCTTACGCTGTGTTACTGAAATTCCCGCATATGCCGGTGCTGCAATGCCAGCAGTTATACCTGGAACTATTTCGTAATGGACCCCGAGTTCTTTCAAACCCTCAAGCTCCTCTTGAATCCGGCCAAATACGCACGGATCTCCGCCTTTTAACCGGGTAACGGTTTTGCCTTCTAAGGCTTTCTCTATTATGATCGCGTTTATTTGAGTCTGTTCTATATAGTGATGATTTGGCTGTTTGCCGCAATAGATAAGTTCCGTATTCACGCCAGCATATTTCAGAAGTTCCGGGTTAGCTAACCTGTCATATAAGATGACATCTGAGCTTTGAATACATTTCAGTCCTTTAACGGTAATTAATTCTGGATCGCCAGGACCTGCCCCCACAAAGAATACACTCCCCACTTGCTTCATAGTACCCTCTCCCTGAATGTAATGTTAGTAAACATGACATTGATATTGATCTCAATATATATGACAAACGTACGGTTTTCAAGCATTTTTAAAGAAATGGTTGATTTTTGCATTAAAAAGTTGTAATTTATAGTCACTAAACATGTTATATATGATCACATTGACGAGGAAATGAGCAAAACAAGTTAAAAGTTAACACAAACATTACATGAAGGAGCGGACTAATGAAAAAGAAGCTTGTACTTATTGGAAATGGTATGGCAGGAGTCAATGCAATTGAGCAGCTGCTTAAGCTGGCGCCTGACAAGTATGAAATCACGGTATTCGGAAGTGAACCCCATCCCAACTACAATCGTATTCTGTTATCTTCGGTGCTTGCAGGCGATGCAACAATTCAAGATATCGTAATTAACGATATGGATTGGTATACAGATAACGGAATAACGCTTCACACCAGCCAGACGGTAACCCATATAGATACCGAAATGAAAATCGTATCAACCGATAAAGGATTAACTGCAAGTTATGATGACCTGATTATTGCAACAGGCTCTCTACCGTTCATGCTTCCTCTACCCGGAGCGGATAAGGAAGGCGTTATTGCTTTCCGCGACATACAGGATTGTGAGTCTATGATTAATGCCGCCAAGCAGTACAAACATGCCGTTGTAATCGGTGGAGGATTACTGGGATTGGAAGCTGCCCGGGGCCTTCTTAATTTGAACATGGAGGTATCCGTGGTACACATCTTCAAGCACTTGATGGAACGCCAACTGGATGAGACAGCCTCTGATATGCTGCGTTCCGAGCTGGAGAGCCAAGGGATGAAGTTCCTGCTGGAACAGAATACCGATTCCATACTAGGTGATGAGCGAGTAACTGGAGTCCGGTTCAAGGATGGCAGTGAAGTGAAAGCCGATTTGGTTGTTATGGCTGTTGGGATCCGTCCGAATGTCGCTTTGGCTAAAGAGAGCGGAATCGAGATCAATAGAGGGATTGTCGTGAACGATTATCTTGAAACGGATACGCCCCATGTCTATGCAGTAGGGGAATGCGCGGAGCACAGTGGTGTGGTATACGGCCTGGTTGCGCCTCTCTTTGATCAAGGAGCCGAGCTGGCTAAGAGGCTCGCTGGAATTCCATCTTCCGGTTATAAAGGCTCCGTTGTCTCTACCAAATTAAAAGTGTCCGGTGTGAACGTATTTTCTGCGGGGCAATTCGTGGATAGTGAGGGGACACGTTCATTCCGAATCCAGGATGATTTTGATCGGGTATACAAGAAAATCGTTGTTCAGGACGGCAAGCTGATTGGTGCCGTACTCTTCGGTGACACCAGTGACGGCTCCAAGCTCTTCTCAATGATTCGTGCAGGTCAGGATATCAGCGGTCAAGAGAAGGAATTGGTGCTTGGCGCACAGGGGTCAAGCAAGCCTAAGTCAGGTATTGATTTCGTGGCAGCTATGTCTAATGACGAAATTGTATGTGGATGTAACGGTGTCTCTAAAGGGACTATTCTCAGCGCCATCGAGGAGAAGGGATGTACGAGTGTTAATGATGTCAAGTACTGCACCAAAGCAACAGGAAGTTGCGGTGGATGCAAGCCATTGGTTGCGGATTTATTGACCTACGCCCTAGGAGCTGAAGGGGTTACCGCGATTAAGGAAGGGGTCTGCGGCTGTACAACGCTTGGACGTGAGGAAGTGGTAGAGGCCATTCGGACGATGAGATTGACTTCTTCCAGAGAGGTAATGAATGTGCTGGAATGGAAGAACCCGGAAGGATGCTCGAAGTGCAGACCAGCACTTAACTACTATCTGGGAATGATCTGGCCTGAGGAGCACACAGATGAGAAGGAATCCCGATTTGTGAATGAGCGGAACCACGGCAACATCCAGAAGGATGGGACGTACTCGGTCATTCCGCGGATACACGGAGGAGTTACAACTGCTGAGGATCTGAAGAAGATTGCCGATGTCGCGGTCAAATATGATGTGGAAACCGTGAAAATTACAGGTGCTCAGCGAATTGGACTATATGGAATCAAGAAGGAGGATCTGCCTAAGGTCTGGGAAGAGCTGGATATGACCTCTGGCTTTGCTTATGGGAAATCCCTTCGAGCGGTCAAAACATGTGTAGGCTCAACCTGGTGCCGATTTGGAACTCAGGATTCGATGAGCATGGGGATTGAACTGGAGAAACGCCTTGAACGAATTAGCACTCCTGCCAAAACGAAAGTTGCTGTATCCGGTTGTCCTCGAAACTGTGCTGAAGCAACCATCAAAGACCTCGGTGTTGTAGCGATTGATGGCGGCTGGGAGATCTATGTTGGCGGCAATGGGGGTACGGATATCCGGCCGGCTGAGTTACTGGTCAAGCTGAAGACGGAAGATGAAGTTATTGAATGGACGCTGGCTTACTTCCAACTGTACCGTGAGAATGCCAATTACAATGAGCGGACATCCAAATGGATTGAACGTGTAGGCATCGAGTCCATCAAGAAGGGGCTTGCCTCCCAAGAAGAACGCAAGGCGCTGCAGCAGCGTTATGAATTTAGTGCAGGACTTACCCAGGATCCTTGGAAGGAAATCATAGAGCAGGAACGCCTGAACAAGAACTACGAACCACTTCAGTCGCTTAAAGTGTAATCAAATTTACTTGAAAAAGGGGAGCTGTAATATGAATCGATTCATCATCGGCCAAGCCAGCGAAATTGAGGAGAAGAGGGCACGTGTAGTTCGCATACTGGACACGGAGATTGCCATATTTAAATTAACCGGCGGAGAGCTGCGCGCAATTGAGAATTTGTGTCCGCACAAAAACGGCAAGCTGTCGGAAGGCATAGTATGCGATCATCATGTGTACTGCCCACTGCATGATTGGAAGATCGATTTAAATGATGGTCTGGTTCAGGCTCCAGATGAAGGGTGCGTCAAGTCATATCATGTGGAAGTGGAAGAGACCACAGGCAATATTATTCTTTATGTAGAGAGCAAGGAGCCTACAAGGGCTTCCTAAAGGGATTTAAGAGGGGGGAGATTACTGTGAATTATATAAAGCCTCAGGAAGTAGTGAATCAAATGATTCAAGCCGGCGCTGTCAAATCTAAACTTTCTGTCAAGGATCTACTCATCCGGGGGTTTCTCGCCGGGGCTATCCTGTCCTTTGCAACCACACTGGCTTTCACGGCAACTACCCAGACGGGTATTGGGCTTGTAGGCGCGTTGGTCTTTCCGGTAGGATTCGTCATTATCATTCTTCTTGGACTTGAGCTTGTAACAGGTACATTTGCTCTTGCACCCATCGCCGTTATGGCCAGGCGTGCCACCCTTGGAGGCATGCTCGAAAATTTCTTCTGGGTAATTCTTGGACATATTCTAGGTTCTATCTTCTATGCAGGTTTGTATTACGTGGCTGTAACCAATTTTGGCCATATTCATGATCAGCCTATAATCAAGTACATCATCAAACTGGCAGAGACCAAGACAAATGGATATTCAGTTCTGGGTAGTGATGGAATGATTGCGGTATTTGTGAAGGCGATATTGTGCAACTGGATGGTAACACTGGGAGCGGTCATGGCGATGACTTCCAGCTCGACAACAGGCAAGATTCTGGCGATGTGGCTGCCAATTCTGACCTTCTTCGCCCAAGGATTTGAACATGCGGTAGTGAATATGTTCGTCATTCCGGCAGGTATAATGTACGGAGCCAAGGTCAGCCTTGGAGATTGGTGGCTGTGGAATCAAATTCCGGTGCTTCTAGGTAACCTGGTAGGTGGAGTGTTATTTACAGGAATATTGCTCTATATTACTCACAGAACCACGGAAACCTCGCAAGCCAAACCAACTACGAAGGTAGCATGAGTTCTTAATAAAATACTTTATAAATAAGAACCCGTCTAATCTGACGGGTTCTTTGGCATTTCATGTTAATTTATAAACCCTGGCTTCGTAAGGACGGAGCATGAACATGTTCTTGTCCTCCTCTGCAGGCAGTTCGTAATTGGCAATAAGCAGCTCTCTGGATGCATTCTTAAGTTCATCAGACCATTGAAATACAGGGGTGCCATCGAAAAAATTAAGGATAATAAGAAGTCTCTCATCATTCAGTGTTCGGGTATACACATATAATTCCGGATCTAAGGGGAGCAGCAGCTTATACTCACCATAGACAAATACTTTATTTTTCTTGCGGAGAGCTAGGAGCTTACGGTAATGATGATATATAGAGTCCGGATCCTGGACAGCCGAAGCAACGTTCACTTCCTCGTAATTCTTATTTACCTTGATCCAAGGTTCTCCAGTAGTGAAACCTGCCTGAGCAGAATCGTCCCACTGCATGGGAGTCCGGGCATTGTCCCGGCTTTTCGCCCTGATTGCAGCCATGGTCTGGTCGCCTGGTCTGCCTTGCAGATTAGCATGCTCATAGAAATTCAATGTCTCCACATCACGGTAATCGCTGATCGAATCATACGAAACATTGCACATTCCAATCTCTTCACCTTGATAAATATAGGGTGTTCCTTCCAAGGTAAGCATCCAAGTGGCGAGCATTTTGGCTGATTGAACGCGATATTCTTGGTCATTCCCAAACCGGGATACAGGTCTTGGCTGATCATGGTTACCGAGGTAATTTGCATTCCAACCCTTATTATGCAGGGTGGTCTGCCATCTGCTCATAATTTTCTTCAACTCCAGCAAGGTCCAGGAGCGCATCTCCCATTTTCCCGTTCCGTTGGAAGCGGAATCCAGGGTCATATGCTCAAATTGAAATACCATATTGAGTTCATGGCGCTTGTCCCCAACATATTCTAGTGCCTGTTCTGGTCCAAGTCCAGAAGTCTCCCCAACTGTCATTATGTCGTAATCCATAAGAACTTCTTCGTTTAATTTACGAAGCATAAGATGGACCTTCTCCAGATTAGAGAAAAGCTGATAGGCCTGGACAACAGGAAGGTGCTGCGGATTGTTCGCGTTCGGAAGACCTTTGGCTTTTACAATATGGGCTATAGCGTCGAACCGGAAACCGTCCACTCCTTTTTCGAGCCACCATCGAATCATTTGGTACAGACCGTGGACCACCTCATCGTTCCTCCAATTGAGGTCCGGCTGATGCTTGGAATATAGATGCATAAAGTATTCATCTGTCTTGCCATCATGTTCCCATACTGAACCGCTGAAGTAAGATTCCCAATTGTTCGGATACATTCCATTGACACCTTCACGCCAGATATAATAACTGCGCTTGGGATTATCTTTCGAAGAACGAGATTCGATGAACCAGGGATGCTGGTCCGAGGTATGATTAAGCACAAGATCCATCATGATCTTTAATCCGCGGGCATGAGCTTCTTTAAGTAGGTTATCAAAATCCTCCATTGTGCCAAACTCGGAATTAATCGCATAGTAGTCACTGATATCATAACCGTTATCTTCCCCAGGTGACTGATAGATTGGACAGATCCATAACACATCGATGCCCAGCTCCTTAAGGTAATCAAGCTTTGAAATAACTCCTTTGAGGTCGCCTATTCCATCTCCGTTTGAATCCTTGAAGCTGGCTGGGTAAATCTCGTAGACTGCGGCTTCTTTCCACCAGGTTGAGTTCATCTAAGGTTCCTCCTCGCGTAAAAATATTCAAGACAAATCTCATCATCGCGAAGGCAGATAAGGGGGGATCGGAACATTTAGGACTGACATGGGAACCTCCAGAGTATGACCCGTCTGAATCTCATAGGGAGTTGCAAGTTGATTTGCCTGCAGCAGGCTGCTCAGGCTCAGACCATAGCGCGCTGCGATGTCCGCAGCTGTCTCTTCTCCGCCTACAACATGCTCGCGGCGTAATTTATCGATTCGGCAGGCGCAATGCTTGAAAGTGGGCTGCTTCGATAATGGATCTACAAAATCGACAGTGAGCTCATTCGCTGCCTGGTTGCCTTCCCAGCTTCCATAGTGAAAAGGAACAAAAATCAATCCTTTCTGAACGACATCGCTGATTCTGGCCGGAACTTCAATCCAGCCTCGCGGTGAAGAAATTCGCACCAATTCACCATCGATAATTCCGTATTGATCAGCATCCTCGGGATGTAATTCAGCATACCCCTGCGGCGCAGCCATTTGCAGATAAGGAGAGCGCCCGGTCTTCGTACGGGTATGCCAATGCCAGACCAAACGCCCCGTTGTTAACCACAGCGGATAGTTCTCATCCGGTCTTTCGGAAGCCGGATTATAGCGAGTTGGATGAAGGATGGCACGCCCATTTGCATTTTTGGATGCGAACTCTGCTTGAGTTAGGGAACGGCCAGTAAATTGATCCTTAGTATAGCTCTGGGTATAATGCGGTGTTGTATGAAATTGTAGATCGGTATAGAGGCGAGGCGTTCCTTCTGGGTGTGCCTCATTAACAGGCCAGCGCAGCCCGTTCGCTTGTTCCAGCTTGTCATAAGTGATACCGGTCATATCACAGGGACGGCCTCGGGATACCCGCTTCCATTCCTCGAAGGCTTCCTCGGGGGTAGAATACGAGATTAACGGCTTTCCGTCTTGATCCCGGAAGTCCATACGTTTAGCGAAATCCAGCAGAATTTGAAGATCAGTGAGCACCTGGCCAGGTGGATCAATGGCTTTGCGCAGCAGGTTAATGGTTCGATCTGCGTTCTCCATCGTACCTTCCTTTTCTCCCCACATGGCCGCAGGCAGGACAACATCCGCTACCCGGGTTGTCTCAGTCAGGAAATGATCCTGTACGATTACAAATACCTTATCCAGCGCAGTTTTGGCCCGTCGGCGGTTCGGCAGTGAGACAAGCGGATTCGTTCCAATATTCCAGAATACTCCGATCTGTCCGCGTTCCATCATCTCCAGCTGCTCCTCGATTCCTTTCTCAGGGCCAACGGGAAGCAGCATCGGATCCACATTCCACAGCCGTCCCATCTCTTCAATGTGAGCAGGATTCATGGGATTTCGGTGCGCTGGATAGGTCCCTACGCCGCCAGCTGTCCGGTTCGCAGACGAGCTTGGCTGTCCTGCCATGTGGAGTGGGCCGCAGCCTGGCTTGCCAATGAGACCGCGAATCAGATGAAGGTTGTTGATGGCGACACAGGAAGTTGTAGCATCTGCACTCTGAAAGGCGCCCTGAAGAGTTGTAGTAACCAGGGAAGATGTGTCCGATAATATTCTGGCCGCTTCCATTAACAGATCCTGTGGGATTCCGGTCTCCTGGGCTGTGCGCGCAGGTGTCCATTCCAGAACACTAGCCGCCATCTCTTCATAGCCGATGGTATACTGCTCAATGAAGTTCTTGTTCGCTGCACCGTTTTGCAAGATCAGGTTAATTAACCCGTTGAGCAAAGGGACATTTGTTCCAGGGATGAGCTGAAGATGGAGATCAGAGCTTCGAGCGGTTTGAGTTCTACGGGGATCCACGGTAATGATGAAGGGCTTGCCGGTGCGTTTTTTGCGCTGCATGATCCGTTCATACAGGACGGTGCCCGTCTCAGCAACATTATGTCCGAACAGCATCAAGGTGTCTGCCTGATCCACATCATCAAAGGAGGCAGGCGTACCATCTGCACCGAAGGATTGAAGGAGACAAAACTCGGTGGTAGCGGTGCAGAGCCGAGTGTTGGCATCAAGCAGGTGCGTGTTCAGCCCGGCACGGCCTATTTTGGCAATCGTGTAATAATCCTCAAGAAAGCCTTGGCCAGTAGAATAAATAGAGATACTGTTCTTTCCTTTCTCCTTCTGAGAGATCTTCACCTTAGATACGATAAGCTCCATAGCTTCATCCCATGTTGCCGGAGCGAGCTCACCCTGCGGGTTGCGGATGAGAGGGGTAAGCAGCCGGTCCGGGCTGCCGTTCGCATACCATTGGTTCTCACCTTTGGGGCCAAGCCGGCCGCGGTTAATGGGATGCTCGGCATTTCCCTTTATGCCGACAATTTGCTCATCCTTAACAGCGATATGACAGCCGCATCCTACCGAACAAAGATTGCAGGTGCTGTAGACCCAGCGGTCCACCTCACCCTGACTATAGACATTCATATCAATACGCTCATTGTCCCAACTCATGACGAACCTCCATTCTGTAGTTACGATTATTGATATAAGGCGGGTACGATAAACCTAATGGCAGCAGCCCCATAGATTTCTTTGAGCTCGGCTCCTGTCTCCTTAAGACGGGACTTGATGCCAGGAAATCGATTCTCCAGCTTCTTCGCTTCTTCAGAATCCTTGTGGTCCATCCATTTCACAGCGCGAAGCCATGCCCGAAAGGTGGGTTCAACGATCTCATCATTCAGATATACAATGGAAAGGTCATTCTTGATTTCTTCTATCGGAGGTTCTGTACTCTTTAGCTTGGACAGCAGCCGCTCCAACGCAGATTGTTCTTCCTGCAGGGAAGTACGATACAACTTGACAAGGGGATGCTCCATTTCTTCAGTTTCGTCAATTGTTAGATTGATTTGCTCCGCCACATCCGTAAGTAATTCAAGCAGCTTCCGCATTTACTCCACCTCCCGTAATTTGTATAACAAGACATATGTCTAAAATTACCCGTGCAGGATTGAACATAACCAAGTGCATGACTAGAGTGAACAGGATAAATCGAACAAAGTGACAGGTATCACAATGCTGTCCAACTGGCTGTGTTAGTTTCAAATAGCAAAGACTTGGATAGGAGGAATCAGCATGAATGTAAACAATAAGGACAGAGATTATTCTGAGTCGCCATTCATTGTCATTTGGGAAGTTACGCGCGCGTGTGCGCTTAAATGCCTTCATTGCAGGGCGGAGGCTCAATATACCGCAGATCCGAGGCAGCTATCCTTTGAGGAGGGGAAGAGGCTGATCGACCAGATCGCAGAACTGGACAATCCTTTGTTTGTTTTTACAGGGGGAGATCCCTTGATGCGTCCCGATCTGTATGAGCTGATCGAGTATGCCGTGAACGAGAAGCACCTGTCTGTCTCGATGACACCGAGCGCTACTCCAAGAGTTACCAAGCAGGCGATTGAGAAAGCAAAAGAGGCGGGACTGTCCAGATGGGCGTTCAGTCTGGATGGATCCTGCGCGGAAATTCACGACCATTTTCGGGGAACCAAGGGTTCATTTGACCAGACCATGAAAGGGATAGAATGGCTTAAGGAGCTGGAGCTACCCATCCAGATTAATACAACAGTCTCCAATTATAATCTCCATGACCTTGAAGCGATCTCCCAGAAAGTGCAGGAGATGGGCACCGTACTGTGGAGTGTATTCTTCCTGGTCCCAACCGGTCGGGGGATGGTCAAGGATATCATATCTGCCGAGCAGCATGAAGAGGTCATGAAATGGCTGGCCGATCTATCCGGCAAAGTTCCTTATGGCATCAAGGCTACTGAAGCCCCTCATTACCGGAGGGTGTATGTCCAGGAAATGAACCGCCGGCGCCAGGAGAGTCTCTCGTCCTCGGCTTCAGATACAGACCGTTTGAACGCCCAGAATCCACTGGCCTCTAGAGACTTATCTTCTGTGCCAGGTTTAGTTATGAAGCGGAAGGATGTGCTGGGACGGGCTCCGAAAGGTGTAAATGACGGAGACGGGTTCGTGTTCATCAGCCATATTGGCGATGTCTATCCGAGCGGGTTCCTCCCTGTGGTCAGCGGGAACGTGCGAGAGCAGCCGCTTGGAGAGATCTATCGTCATGCTGCCGTAATGAAGGAGCTGCGCGACAAAAGTCTCTTGAAGGGCAAATGTGGAGTCTGTGAGTTCAAAGAGCTTTGCGGGGGATCAAGAGCAAGGGCGTACGCCATGACGGGCGATTATTTGGAAAGTGACCCTTTTTGCGCGTACATTCCACGCGCCTTGGCAGACGCTGATCAACGGGTGTAATGAGCCCAGTCATGGGTCCCGCAAATATAAAGCGAAACAAACCGCTCCGGGGTTGATAAATAACTTATCAGCCCCGGAGCGGTTTGTTTGTTATCAATGACTATTCGAAGACTTCCTCATCAGCCACATTCGGCTTGCGCAGGTGGAACATGGAGCGAACCACCGCATAAACAAGCGGCAGAATACCAAGCACGATGAAGATCGTATCCGGAATGATTCGCAGCCACAGCAGAAGATTAACTGTGCCTTCCTGGTAGAAGGAGAAATCACGTGCTGACCAGTAACCGAAGTCGAATGAATGCTTAAGCTGCATGAAGCCGACGGGAAGAAGGGTGATGACGATCATGCCGGTTAGGCCAATATTCAGACCCCAGCAGGACAGACGCAGCAGCTTGTCATTCCACTTATCCGGTTCTACAATATTTCGCATCGTATATAGCAAGACCGCAATGGCGAACATGCCATATACCCCCATCATGGAGCCATGTGCATGGGCGGTGGTTAATGTTGTTCCGTGCTCAAAGTAACTGACAGCTGGAAGATTGACCAGGAAGCCGAGCACGCCAGCACCAAGCAGGTTCCAGATCGCTGTGGAGATGAGGAAGCGGAAGGAGGAAGTATAAGGGAAAGATGTACCCCCGTCACGCATCACTTTATATTGATCGTATGCTTCGAGAATGAGAAGGGTAAGTGGAATGACTTCCAGAGCTGAGAAGACAGCGCCCAGTGAAATCCAAATCTCGGAGGAGCCATTGTAATAGTAGTGATGTCCAATTCCGATAACACCGCTCCCCAGCAATAGAATGAGCTGGAACAGCAGAGAGCGAACAGTAGATGCCCGGGTTACCAGCTTCATACGGACCATCAGGAATCCGATGACAACCACAGCGAATACCTCAAAGATTCCTTCAACCCACAAGTGAATAATCCACCATCTCCAATAATCCGCATAAGTGAACGAAGTGCTTGGATTGAAGAAGAAAGCAAAGATATAGAAGAAAGGAACAGCGATAGCTGAATAGAATAGCAAGTGCGTTAATCCGCCTTTATCCGTTTCTTTGCGAAGGGCTGAGCGAATGGCCCGGAATACGATATAGAGCCAGATGGCCATCCCGATGACAAGAAGCACCTGCCAGAATCTGCCTAGCTCAAGATATTCCCAGCCCTGGTGTCCAAGCCAGAACCACAGATTTCCGAGATAGCCTTTCACCCCAAGCCATTCGCCAATTGTACTGCCCGCTGTCAATGCGACCAATGCCCAGAACAGGATATCTACAAGCAGCCCTTGACGCTTCGGTTCCTTGCCGCCGACAAGCGGTGCCACATAAATTCCCATCCCCAGCCAAGCCGTCGCCACCCAAAGGATGACCAATTGAAGGTGATAGGATTTGGCGATATTAAATGGAATCAGCTTGGCTATCCAGTCCATCCCATAGAACGTGTTTGGCTCGGTATAATAGTGGGCGAGGAGTCCCCCGAGTGCCGATTGGATAAGGAAGAGCAGCACAACAACCAGGAAATACTTCCCTGTCTTGACCTGGCTGCGCGTCACAGGCATCTTATGCAGATCCAGCACCGGGAAATTACCGGGTTCATAGGCTTCATGCATGTGCAGTTTATAACGATTGTAGATATATAGAATAATTCCGATGAACATGATCAGCAGCGTTACACTAACCCCACTCCAGACTATGGCCGAGTATGACATGGTGTTGCCGGCATCCTCAAAGTAAGGCCAGTTGTTGGTATAGGTGATCGTATCCCCAGGTCTTTGCGTACCGGATAGCCATGCCGTCCAGAAGAAGAAATCAGCTATCTGCTTCCGCATATCACCGGGGGCTATATAAGCCCGGTTATCCTTGGGCATTTGATTATCCTGTATCAGATTCGGCTGAATTCCAAGTCCGTCTCCCTTCGTGAATACTTCTTCATAGTAGGCTCTCACTTTGGACAGACCCAGCGCCTGCCCGTCAGTCAAGGTTAAGACTTCCGTAGTCTTGTCATAACGATTCAGCTTCATTTCCTTCTTAACTTTATCAAAGATCAATGTTCGCTGATCCTCACTAAGCGCGCTGTAAGTCTTGCCATATTCGGCTTGGGCATGCTGATCATGCATCGCGTCCACCATGATTTTGAGAGACTGAGCGGTATAGTCAGGACCCAGATAGGAGCCGTGGCCCAGAACCGTAGCATAATCCATCAATCCGTATTTCTGAAAAACAGCCTGCCCGCCGGTTATCTGCTCCTGCGTGGTGAGTACATTGCCTTTACTGTCCACCATTCTAAGCGGCGTAGGCGCCTTAGTCTTAAAGATCCAGTATCCTCCAGCTATCAATACGGTGAAGCTGAGCAGGAGTGTACATATAAGAACTCCTTTTAAAAATGAGTTTTGAGCCTTGTTTCTAGCCATGATTGACATCTCCTTTCTTTCGTTGAACCAAGCATAAGATCATTAAAGGAAGGTCTTTGTGATTTGAATTACATATGTGAAAAATCTAACTTAAATGGAGTGAAAAATATCACAAAAACTTCAACTTTGTTCATCTATATTAAAAAAAGACTGACACGGATGTCAGCCTTATGGCATGGAAAGGGCGTATGAAAGTTTATTGGCCGCTGGCAGTAACTCGAATTAGACCGGCAGCCCCTTTGGAAGCTTGATTGAACTGATGGCTGACCATCGTATAATCGCCAGCTTCGGTCAGCTGGAATTCTACAACAGCACCGCCGCTTGCGGGCAGCAGTACAGTCTGCATGCCATGCAGAACATTAGCAGGGTTACCGTCAAGGTACACCGTATCCATCAAGGTTCCAACCACATGGAAGGAGGACACTTCATTCGGTCCGGCATTTAGTACATACAGCCTGATCCGGTCTCCGACTGCAGCTGTTAGAGGATGATCGGTCAGAGTAAAGTTATTTCCATTAAAGACGACGTAGCGCGGTTCCTCATTCTGAAAAGCCTGGTAGTCATTCTCCTTGTACCATTCACTTTGCACAATCGTGTATTCCCGGTCGATCTGCGGATCGGTAGGATATCCATCCTTCGGTTCTACGATTATCATGCCGTACATGCCGTTGCCTAGATGCATAAGAACCGGTTTGGTCCCGCAATGATACATGAACACCCCCGGCGAGTCCGCCGTATAGGTGAATGTGCCTTCCTGACCTGGCATCACATCAATGAATTTATGATTGGGAGCCGCATGGACAGCGTGAAGATCCATTGAATGAGGCATCTGGGGATCTATATTGTGGAGAGCAAAATGAAGCGTGTCTCCTTGTTGTACCCGAATCACCGGTCCGGGTACCGTGCCGTCAAAAGTCCAGGCTTCATAAGGTACGCCTTTTGAAATTTCGACTTGAGTGACCTGTGCGGTCATTTTAATAGTAACCTCATGGCCCCTGCGTGTGATCACAGGTGGAACAGGAGGTTGATTGAGCCGCTGAACTTCAGACTTGCCGGAGGGCGATTTGGTTTCCGATGACTTTCCTATGCTCCAATCGCAGCCGCTGATCATCATTAGAATGACAAGAACTAGAAGGACAGCTTGTACATACTTATACTTTCCTGAGATTTCGGTCAACCTCCATTCTCTATGGAACTGGGAATTCATTTGCATGTTTACTCGGATAGGGGAACTACAAAATGACTAGCTTCCTCGTAAAGTGCAGCCATGCCTCCATACAAGGTATGGAAGAATGCATCCGGAGCATTCATGCTGAAGGAGGTATAATTCTTGGGGTCGATACCCAGCATGTTCTCAAAAAGCATAGCGCTGTTATATGCGTAGAAACAGAAGTAGGTATAGTCGAATTCCGGCATTTTCTCAAATATAGTCACAATATCCTGCGCGTATTTAGGAACATTCGATTTGGCTTCTTGAATCATATGAAGCGCGTCCTGAATATCGGCTGTAATCTTGATGGTTCGTTCGTCAACAATGTGTACATCAGCCATAATTGAGCCCTCGTTTCACTGTTTGGTGATCTTCACGCGGAACCACTCTGGGCCTTGCTCAACGTATTCCCAGTTGAATTGTTCACCCCGGGTTGCCGAGAATTGATAATACAGCGGCTTGGGATCATGGTCGTTAATGAGCAGCATGGATTGTTCTGGTTCCAGATCATCAAAGGTTTCAAAAATCACCTTGTGCTTCAATTGCGGCGGATACTCGGTTGCATTTACGGTAGCTGTATATTCGTTCATTTTGTCTTCCTCCTTGGGATGGTTGAATACCGAGGACTGTGTACTGATGTTCCTCATAGTTAGATTATAAATAATCGGAGTGAACGCCTTGTGATTTCTGTCACAAGTGCTCAAATTTAGTTATGTTACGTTAACACAAAATTGCAGAGTAAGGGGTTATACCATGAATGAACGTGCTGAAAGAATTGCTGTCATTGGCGGGGGGATCAGCGGACTCAGTGCCGCTTATTATTTGAAGAGCAAATTTCAAAAGGCCGGTAAGCAGCTGGAGCTTACCATTATAGAGAAGAGCAATGAATTAGGCGGCAAAATCAGTACCTTACGCCAGGATGGCTATATCATCGAAAGAGGCCCAGATTCATTCATTGGGCGCAAGGTCGCCGCTCTGCATTTGGCACAGTCACTTGGCCTGGAAAGTGAATTAACTGGCACCAATCCGGCTGCGAGAACCAATTATATTCTACACAAAGGAAAGCTGCGTGAGATGCCAGCCGGCCTGGCGCTTGGAATACCGACGAAAGTAGGACCTTTTATCAAGACCGATCTTATCTCTTTCAAAGGCAAGGCGAGAGCTGCAATGGATCTGATCATTCCAAAAAGGAAGTCGAAGGAGGATGAGGCTCTAGGTGATTTCATCGAGCGCAGAATCGGCAAGGAGGTGCTTGATCACCTCGTTGAACCGCTCCTTGCAGGCATTTACGCGGGTGACACCCGAATGCTAAGCCTGCAGTCCACCTTTCCCCAGTTCCATGAAATCGAACGCAAGTACCGCAGTCTGATCCTGGGGATGATGGCCGGAAGAACAGCACCGTCCGCACCGAAAGCTGCTCCTGGTCGTTCGACCCAGGCAAGGGATTTGCCGGAGATTGCGAAGCGGAGTATGTTCCTTACTTTTAAGAATGGTCTGTCTACACTCATAGAGAAGCTGGAAAGTGAACTGTCCTCGGCCAATATATTAAAAGAAAACGGATTAGAATCGTTATCCCGTCTGGGTAATATTTATCAGCTTAAGCTGGACACCGGTGAGCAATTTGTGGTTGACGGGGTCATCCTGGCTATACCGGCGTTTGCCTGTGCCAAGCTTCTGAAGGATTTCAATGAATCGGGTACCTTTGAGTCCGTGCCTTATGTATCTGTTGCCAATGTAGCCCTTGGCTACAAGGCAAGTGAAATCCCTGCGAAGCTCACAGGATCAGGGTTCGTTATTCCGAGATCAGAGGGAAGATTAATGACTGCGTGCACCTGGACATCCTCCAAATGGCTGCATACTGCACCTGAAGACAAGATTCTTCTTCGCGCTTATATTGGCCGGGCTGGCGCTGAAGCTGATACGAATATGGACGATCATGAATTAGTTGGAAAGGTAAGAGGAGAATTACAAGAAATCATGGGGATAAGAGCTCAACCTGAGTTAAGTATGGTCTCTCATATGTCCACGTCCATGCCACAGTACAGGGTTGGACACCAGGAAAGAATAACTAATCTACGTGCTGCTATGGATAAGCACTATCCAGGTGTGCTGATCTGCGGCTCGGGATACGATGGTGTAGGTATTCCGGATTGCATCACACAAGGTGAGCGAGCCGCAGAAGCACTGGCGGACAGACTGCTTGCTCCGTAATTAATCGTTACATGAAGAAATGACTCATACCGGAGATAAAGTGTGTTGGTCCGTATTCCCGGTGTTCAGCTTATTGATGGTGTCTTGGTGATGCTCGCCTGTGGAAAGTGAGGCACACTCACGGAATGCAAAATGCTTGCATCCCAAACACTTATTATTGTCCAGCTGCTGCAAAGCATAGTTAATGGCCTCACCTGTATGTTCAAAGAAATGCTGGGCACCTACTTTGTCGTATAGTCCAGTTCTCTTCAGAAATTCCATGGGCTGCTGCTGTATACCCGAGATTAGTACAATCCCGCCTTCTTTGTTGAAATGCTGGACCAGACTGGACAGATTGGCTTCCCCGGTAGTGTCAAGGAAAGGGACACCTGCAAGTCTTAGAAGCAGAATACGGGAACGGAGATGGATCGTATCCATAATGGACTTCTCGAACAGGTTGGCTGCGCCGAAGAACAACGGCCCCTCAATTGTAAAAATGTTAAGCTGCGGACAGTCATGTCCTTCCGTAACCATATGTGGTCTGACCTTCTCAGAAGCCGGATCGGGCAGCACTTTGGCTACAGATAAGATCTGACTCATTCTTTTGACAAACAGCAGAACCGCGAGCAGCAGACCCACCTCAACGGCAGTGGTCAGGTTCGTGAACACGGTTAGCAGAAAAGTAATGGCCATTACAATAGAATCACTGGTTCTGGTCTTAAGCACATGAGCGAATTCTTTCCGCTCACTCATATTCCAGGCCACAATCATCAGGATTGGAGCCATGCTGGCCAGCGGAATAACCGAGGCAAATGGGGCGAACAGGATGAGAACCAGAAGCACTACAACACCGTGAATGACTCCGGAAAAGGGAGAGACAGCACCGTTCTTAATATTGGTCGCAGTTCTAGCTATTGCACCCGTTGCCGGAATACCTCCGAACAGCGGAGTGATGATATTGGCAATCCCCTGACCGATTAATTCACGGTTGCTGTTATGTCGGGAACCCGTCATCCCGTCAGCAACTACGGCTGACAAGAGCGATTCAATGCCTCCGAGCATAGCGATCACGAACGCAGGCTGAATTAAATGACTAATCCGGTCCCAGGTCACTTCAGGAATATACAAATGCGGGAGAGTACTGGGAATAGCACCGAAGGAAGAGCCGATGGTTGCCACCTGATCTTTGAAGAATAAGGCCGCGACCAAGGTCGATATGACCAGCCCGATCAAAGAGCCCGGAACTTTCGGCAGGAACCTTGGGGTCAATAGAATGACAACCAGGCTGATAGAAGCTGTAAGGATGCTGTAGAAATTCATGGTTCCCAAATGAACCAGGATCTCTTTCATATTTGGCAGAAAATCTTGATGCTTCTCAAGATGGGTAAGGCCCAAGAAGTTCGCGATTTGTCCACTAAAAATCGTGACTGCAATCCCTGTTGTGAATCCAATGGTTACCGGTCTCGGTATGAATTTGATTAAGACACCAAGTTTGAGCATCCCCATGAGAACCAGCAGGATTCCCGCCATAACACCGGCAATAAGCAAGTTATCGTAACCATATTGCATAACAATTGCGAACAGAATCGGAATAAAGGCTCCAGTCGGGCCGCCAATTTGGTACTTTGAACCGCCTAACAAGGATATGAGAATGCCAGCGGCTATGGTGGTATATATACCGTATTCCGGCTTAACTCCGGATGCAATGGCGAAGGCCATTCCGAGTGGGATGGCAATGATGCCAACGATGACACCCGATATAAGATCTTTCTGTAGTGCTGCAAGAGTATAACCTTCAAATCTTCCTGTCCACTTCATTCAAATTCCTTCTTCTTTATATATTTGATTTATTGAATATATGAAGATAGTACGCTCAGGGTTGGGGGATGTCAACGGCATTTGCACGTATAGGTCAACAAAAAAACAAGGTTGTCCGTCTCTTGTCGGATCGCCTTGTTTTTGCTTAGTTCTCTTTCCGGATGTCCTCAAGCAAAGATATGGCATCCACGAGGTGATTATCAAATATTTGCTTTGCCACATCAAGGAGTTCCTTGATTGAGGGATCGCGAAGGGAGTAGACTACCGATGTCCCTTCCTTGGTGCCATATACGACATTCTTATTACGCAGGACTGCCAGCTGCTGAGAGACGGCGGAGCCTTCGGACCCAAGAATGGCCTGCAGCTCATTTACAGTTCTACTGCCCTTGCTTAGTACCTCCAAAATATGAATACGCATCGGATGAGCAAGTGCCTTGAAGAAATCCGCTTTGAATATTTGAAGACTTTGATACTGATTCATCACCAAGGACTCCCTTTGATTTCAAACTTTTGAATATATGAATATATTATCACAAGTTATGATCTAGGCAAGAAGACAGCCTGGTAAATAGAATTAACACAAAGAATAATTCCTAGTTCAATGGGTAAATGTATTATATTACAGTATATGGGTAAGTTAACCATAATCAATAATGAGGAGATGACAATATGAGTACATTGTATGAGAAGCTAGGCGGAGAAGGTACGATCGCAAAGGTTGTCGATTATTTCTATGATCTGGTGCTCGCCGATGAGGAAGTGAATCATTTCTTTGAGAATACGGACATGGCCAAGCAGCGTGCACACCAAACCAAATTTATCAGTTATGCCTTAGGTGGACCAAATCAATATTCAGGCGGAGCGATGACTAAAGTTCATACTGGCATGAATCTTCAGCCTGAGCATTTCGATGCGATAGTTAAGCATTTGCGTGAAGCACTTGCGCATTTCGGTGTGGGAGAAGAGGATATTGCAGCTGCGCTGGATAAAGTAGAGTCTCTTCGCGGAGATATCATCTATAAATAGTCATTAGGAGGATGAAACGGACATGAAGGCTGCAGTAACCAAAGGTTTTAAAGACAAGCTTCAGATCATTGAAGTTGAACAGCCAAAGCCGGGCCCTAACCAGGTTCTCGTGCAAATCAAGGCCTGCGGAGTATGTCATACGGATCTGCACGCTGCTAATGGGGATTGGCCAGTTAAACCCAAGCTGCCCCTAATACCCGGACATGAAGGAGTTGGCGAGATTACTGAGGTGGGACAAGGCGTTCAGCACCTTAAGGTCGGCGACCGTGTCGGGATTCCGTGGTTGTATTCAGCATGTGGACACTGTGAATTCTGTCTTAGCGGCCGGGAGACCTTGTGTCTGGAGCAGCACAATTCAGGTTACTCCGTAGATGGAAGCTTTGCAGAATACTGTGTAGCCATGGCTGATTATGTAGTTAAAATTCCCGATAATCTTAGCTTTAAGGAGGCTGCACCTTTATTTTGCGCAGGGGTAACGACTTATAAAGCTTTGAAGGTATCGGAGGCTCGTCCGGGTCAGTGGGTATCTATTGTCGGAATTGGCGGACTTGGACACTTAGCTGTACAATATGCGAAAGCCATGGGGCTGAATGTGATTGCAGTAGATACATTTGAGGAAAAGCTGGAGCTTGCCAAGTCGCTGGGAGCCGATCTCGCATTCAATCCCAAAGAAGTGAATGTGGAAGAAACTGTGAAAGAGCGTGTAGGAGGTGTGCAAGCCAGCGTTGTCACCGCCGTTACCTCCAAAGCTTTCGAGAGTGCGTACAACTCGCTTAAGCGTGGTGGTACACTTGTGCTCGTAGGTCTACCTCCGGAAAAGATGGAGATTCCTATTTTTAATACGGTACTGGACGGAACTCGGATTGTTGGATCTATTGTGGGCACACGCAAAGACCTTCAGGAGGCGCTGCAGTTTGCATCAGAAGGCAAGGTAAAGGCGAATATCGAGACACGCAGACTGGAAGATATTAATGAGGTATTTACAGAAATGCAGCAGGGTGAGATTCAGGGACGAATCGTCCTGGAGATTAGCTAGCTGTATTATTTCCCTTACGTAATCGGGTGATTATAGCCATCTTATCAGATGTCTTAATCGTCCTTGCGTAAGGTTTTTTGTTATGTCCTCATAAACCTAACGTCTATCAGATGAACTGTCCAGACTAACCTATTATATTAGGTTAGGGGTGAGGAGATGCAAAATTTATGCCATAGCTTATATGAGTCCAAGCTGCTGGAAGAAGCCTATATTCCGCAGATAGCCGCTTATTACTATAAGCAGTGGGATGGCTTTGAGATGAAGTTTCATAGACATAACCGTGTGGAAGTCATGTATGTCATCTCCGGTACTTGCAGGGTAGATACGGAAGCCCAGTCTTTCAGGTTGAAAAAGGGTGACTTCATCCTTCTTGATGCGGATGTTCTCCATAAGCTGCATGTGGATCAAGGCTGTCCGTGCCGTATGCTGAATGTGGAGTTTCATTTTGCCAAGGCTGGTTCAGATGTTCCGAGTATGAAAGTGATGGCAGAAGGTAACCGGGCTGTTGCCCAGCTTCTTGCTCTGAAAGTTCCTTATGTTTTGTTAAGAGAGAATGGCGACGTATATGCCACACTCAAGAACTTGATCCATGAGATGGATGCCAAGGCCGCAGATAATCAGCTGATGATTAACCTGCTGCTCTCCCAGTTAATTATTCGCATAGCCACTCTGGCTGTGGAAGCGGCACCTGGTGATGCACACGAATCTAACAAATATGTCAGTAAAATGATCACCTATATTCACCAGAATTACGACCGGGACATTCGGGTCCTGGACATCGCCAGTGCTGTGAATCTGCACCCTGGTTATGTACACCGTATATTCAAAGCATGTACTGGCCGAACGGTTACCGAATTTTTGACGATTTACCGTATAGAGAAAGCCCAAATGCTGCTCTCCCATACGGATATCCCTGTTGTTGAAATCTCCGACTATATCGGAATCAACAGTTCTCAATATTTCAGTACGCTATTCAAGAAAATTACCGGCAAGACGCCAATGGAATATCGGAAGCCAAAGTGAGGATTTTGAACATTTCATGGATAACCGGCTAGGATTTTGATAACGCTTTCCAAATCAACCTGATACAATCCGATTTATAAGGAATGGTCATGAACATTTCTATTCATTATTCTTCGTATGAGGTTAAGAGGGAGGCGTTGTTGTGTCATTCAAAATTGCTTTTATAGGTGCAGGAAGTATCGGATTTACAAGAGGGCTTCTGCGGGATTTGTTATCCGTCCCTGAATTTAGCCATATCGAAGTGGCTTTCACGGATATTAATCGCCACAATCTGGATATGGTCACTGAACTCTGCCAAAGGGATATTGATGAGAACGGGCTTCAGATTAAGATTCAAGCCTCGCTTGACCGCCGGGAAGCGCTTAAGGATGCTAAGTATATCTTTACGGTTGTCCGGATCGGGGGCCTCGACGCATTTCAAATGGATGTGGATATCCCACTGAAATACGGGATCGACCAATGTGTAGGGGATACCTTGTGTGCCGGGGGAATTATGTACGGACAGCGCGGGATCGCAGAAATGATGAATATATGCAAGGATATTCGTGAGGTGGCCCATCCCGACTGTCTGCTTCTTAATTATGCGAATCCGATGGCGATGCTTACCTGGGCGTGTAATCAATACGGCGGTGTTCGAACCATCGGATTATGTCATGGTGTGCAGGGAGGACATGGGCAGATCGCAGAAGCGCTGGGTCTCCAGCAGGAGGAAGTCGACATTGTGTGTGCAGGGATCAACCATCAAACGTGGTATATTCAGGTCCAACACAAAGGTATAGATATGACGGGTAAGCTGCTCGAGGCTTTCGAGAATCATCCTGAATTCAAGTTAACCGAGAAAGTCCGCATCGATATGCTTAGACGCTTTGGTTACTACAGTACTGAATCTAACGGCCATCTGAGCGAGTACGTACCCTGGTATCGCAAGCGCCCGGACGAGATCAAAGAGTGGATCGATCTGGGTACCTGGATCAATGGGGAGACAGGTGGTTATTTGAGGGTATGTACGGAGGGACGAAGCTGGTTCGAGACAGATTTTCCGAACTGGATGAAGGAGCCGGCCATGAAGTACTCAGCTGAGAACCGAGGTCAGGAGCATGGTTCCTATATCATTGAGGGACTGGAGACCGGTAGAGTCTACCGGGGACACTTTAACGTTGTCAACAATGGAATCATAACGAATCTACCGAATGATGCGATCATTGAGGCGCCAGGCTATGTGGATCGTAACGGCATATCCATGCCGCACGTTGGTGATCTGCCACTTGGCTGTGCAGCGGTCTGCAATGTAAGTATCTCTGTGCAGCGGCTCGCTGTTGAAGCCGCGATGGCTGGAGATGATCTCCTGCTTCGCCAAGCGATGATGATGGACCCGCTGGTCGGCGCCGTATGTAATCCCAAGGAGATCTGGCAGCTGGTCGATGAGATGCTGGTGGCTCAGGAGCAGTGGCTGCCTCAGTATTCGGAAGCTATTGTCATGGCCAAGGAACGACAGGCAAGCGGCAGTCTGATTCCTACCAGGAACTATGAGGGGGCAGCCAGATTAAAGGTGAAGAGTGTCGATGAGATGAAGGAGAACCGCGAAGAAGCCAGCCGGAATGCAGGTGAATCCGATAAAGCAAAGGAACGGCCAGCCGCGATAAAGTAGTATACAGTTCCTGCCAATGCAACGAAATAGAACCCGCCTTGTTGGGGGTTCTTCTTTGTATAAATTGAGATGAGCCACCTGAGTTGGCTCTTTTTTTTGTCAAAAAACAATTGTAATAAGTGTAAGATATCTAATTGTAAACCAACTGGAACTAATGTAATATAGTGGAAAATAGAAAGGAGGGATAATATGGGGGAGAATTGGATTACGTACGCGATTGTGTTGGTTTTTATCATTCTGTTTGATGCGATGATCAGAATGAATAGAAGAATACGACGCTCGGAATCCAAGCTGGAATGGTTGAAAGATCACTCTCAGGTTCCTGAGTATCCCTTGGATGAAGAGCTTCGACAACTCATTAGAGACAAAGAGAAGATCCAAGCGATCAAGAAGGCCAAACAGCAGTTGGGCTTGTCACTTAAGGAAGCTAAAGATTACGTAGACGCACTATAGAGATATCTTAAAAGATATCTCTTAGTCTACCTTTTATTGGAATGACCTTTGTAATTGGTATGGTCAACTGAAGTAAAATTGGTCGTTCCAATATCCGATTTTTGTAGTTATAATTTTCCATAAGAACAAGAAAGAGGTCAAAACAGCGAGATTTATAGGAATTTAACATAGTTTTACGCAGATTTAACATATTAACGCCTCACTACTTTAGTGTATTGTAACATTAATGTATTTATGTCATAAAGTAACTTGCATACGAATTGTATCAGATAGACCCCAGTACTTCTCAGAACCCCAAAAAGCTAGGGAGGCCATCATGGTGCAAGAGCTCTTAATAAATATTAATAAAACGATGAATATTCCATTAAATCGGCAAATTTACGATCAAATTCGTAAAGCGATTCTATCAGGCACGTTGCATAAAGGAGATATATTACCACCATCCAGGCAGCTGGCTGAACAGCTTGAGGTATCACGTTCGGTCATTATCCAAGCCTATGAACAGCTTCAGGCTGAAGGTTACCTGATTATGAGAAAAGGATCGGGCACCTTTGTAGCCGACAACGCCGTACTCCACATCACTCAATCGAAGCACGAACTGAATCGAATGAAAGTAGATTCCAGTCTTAACTTGATCGATTGCTCCTCTAAAGAAACCACAAGAAATGACCAGTTATCCGTACTATATGATTTCAGACACGGTGTACCCGCATGGGACGTCGTGCCCATGGATCAGTGGCAGAAATCCCTGATTCGAACGTGCCGCAAGGCAACTCCCGAGCTGCTCGGCTATGGGCCGGTAGAAGGCTCGCTTGCCCTTCGGAAGGAGATTGCAAGGCTGCTCCGTGCCTGCCGCTCAATTCCGGTACAACCGGAACAAATAGTGATTACGACTGGAGCAACGCAGGCGCTTGATATCCTGGCGAGATTGTTCATTAAGCCTGGCGATCAAGTCATTGTTGAAGATCCGGCACACAGCTTTCTGCGTGATATCTTCCACTTCTCGGGAGCCAAGATGGTTCCGGTACCCGTGGATAAGCAGGGTCTGCAAGTGGACCAGATCAACAACTTGGTTATGCCCCAGCAACAGGGGACAGGTCCAGCCAAGCTGGTCTATGTCACGCCTTCTCACCAATTTCCTACGGGAGTTACTCTTTCGCTGGAACGAAGATTGGAATTGCTTGAATGGGCAGAGCGAGAAGGGGCCTACATTGTTGAAGACGATTATGACAGTGAATATCGCTATGTTGGAAAGAAGGTATCGGCGCTTGCCGGGCTCGACGTGTCCGGGAGAATCGTATACGTAGGCAGCTTTAGCAAGATCTTGTTCCCTGCGCTGCGAATCGGCTATGCCGTCCTTCCTCATGCTCTTCTTAAGCCCTTTCTATCCATTAAGCAGATAACTGATAGAATGACTCCGTCTATTGAGCAGGAGGCGCTCGCTGATTTCATAAGGAACGGACAATATGCCAAGCATGTGAATCATATGGGCAAAATGTATGCTGCCAAGAGATCCGCTCTTATTCTTGCCCTGGAACGTGAGTTTGGCGAAAAAGTCCGTTATTTCGGAGATCAGGCAGGACTTCATCTCTTGATTGAGATAGATTCAAGCGCCAGCGAAGAGACAATAGCTGCCCGCGCTCTGCATTATGGGGTCAGAGTCTACCCTGCCGGAGGTTACTTCGCAGGGAACAAGCGGGACAACCCTACTTTTGTTCTGGGATATTCCAACTTAAGTGAGGAGCAAATCGATATGGGTATCCGGTGCTTTGCTCAGGCCGAAATCGAGTGCGCCAGCCGGGAGGTGATCACGGTCTGATTACGGCTTGAATTTATCTATCAACTTGGTTGTTGCATTGGCTCACAATTCCATAGGAGGTGTATGTAGTTGTTGAAAGGAGCCTTGAAGAAGCTGCTCAGCAAACAGTCCCTCTCAGGGACGGAGGCAGAATACTGCATGAATCATATTCTGTCCGGGGCAGCGGAACCTCTACAGGTTGCGGCCTTCCTCAGTGCTGCTGAGGCGAAAGGAACAGAGAAGGAGGAGCTGCTGGGGTATCTGAGAGCCATGTGGTCTCAAATGATACCTGTTAAGCGAACCGGAGACGTCGTGGATATTTGCGGAACCGGGGGAGATATGCTTGGATCCTTCAATATCTCGACGGCAGCCGCCCTAATCGCAAGCGCAGCCGGAGCCCAGGTAGCGAAGTGCGGCAACCGTTCATCCAGCAGCTCTTGCGGAAGCGCGGATCTTCTGGAAGCAGCCGGCATCCGAATTGAGTTATCCAGCACGGAGGCTGACGGCTGGCTGCGTGAGCATGGGTTTGCCTTCCTGTTCACCCCTAAGTTTCATCCTTCAATCAGTTCGTTGTCTGCTTTAAGACGCAGTCTTGGATTCCGGACGATCTTTAACCTTATTGGGCCACTGGGAAATCCTATCCGGCCAACCAGACGGTTGATGGGTGTATCCAGTGCAGCACTCGCTCCACTTTATGCCGACATCCTTTGCTCCATTGGGACTGAACATTCACTTGTGGCGCTGGGAATGGATGGGATGGATGAGATCAGTCTTTCTGCACCTACGGTACTTTATGAAATTAAGGGACAAGCCGTCACCCGGTCTTTGTGGGAACCGCAATCCATTGGACTCCAGTATGTTGATATTGAGGAATTGAAGGGAGGTACGGTACAGGACAACGTAAATATTTTACACATGCTGTTTGAAGGAAGCCGTCAAGTGTCTGCTATACGTCAGGTGACCTGCGTGAATGCGGGAGCCGCACTTATGATTTCAGGACTTACGGATACGCTCCAGGAAGGTTACTGGTTGGCTGATGAGACAATCTCTTCCGGCAAAGCCGGTACAAAGTTGCAGGAACTTATGAACAGCAGCATTCAAATACGTGAGGAGGCTCAAAATTATGTTCATGCTGAATGAAATCATTGCAAACAAACGACTCGAAGTCGAGGACAAGAAACGCTTAAGACCTCTGGAGGATCTTCAGGGAAAGCTTCGTGAAGCCAGACCGGTAAGAGACTTCTATCATGCACTAAATTTGCCGGGAATTTCATTGATTGCCGAGATTAAGAAGAAATCACCATCCAAGGGTGAATTTCCTGTTCAAATTGCTGCGGCCGAGTTAGCTCATCTTTATTGCCAGAATGGTGCCCGAGCTATCTCAGTACTGGCTGACGAGAAATTTTTCGGTGGAGGAGCACATGTGGTGGAGCGGGTTGCTAATGACCCTGGCGTTCATCTGCCGGTCATGTATAAGGAATTTATTATTGATCCCTATCAAATTTATGAAGCACGTTCAATAGGGGCGGATGCTGTACTGTTAATCGTTCGCAGTATTGGAGACAAAGGAACTCTCGCAGAGATGATAGGTACTGTTCATAATCTTGGCATGCAGGCTTTAGTGGAGTGCTTCACCGCTGACGATGCGGCAATCGCTGTGGAAGCCGGGGCACGCATTATCGGGGTGAACAATCGGGATTTGCAGACATTTGAAGTGGATTTGAAGCGTTCTGAAGAGATCAGATCCGTAATTCCTGAGGGAGCTCTAACGGTTAGTGAGAGTGGGCTTAAGACTCCTGCCGATGCCCTGGAGGCTCAGCAGCGGGGGTTCGATGCCATTTTAGTTGGAGAAGCGTTGCTTAAATCAGAAGACTTAACCAAGAGCATCAGGGGCTTTGCCGGACTGGAAATCGCTGAACAACAATCTAATCGATAAGAGAGGCAGCTGATCTATAATGGAAGGATTTTTCGGGCAGTATGGCGGGGCGTATGTGGCTGAGACACTGATTCGTAATCTGGAGGAGCTGTACGGGGAGTACGAGAGAATTAAGGATGAGGAAGACTTCCGCGAAGAAATTTCCCAGCTTCTTAAAAACTTCGTCGGTCGGCCTACGCCGATCTCAGCGCTTCACCGCATTACCGCTGAGCTTGGTGGAGCAAAGATCTATCTCAAGCGTGAAGATTTAACCCATACCGGGGCGCACAAGATTAACAATGCGCTGGCCCAGGCTGTTCTTGCCAAACGAATGGGCAAAACACGTATCGTTGCCGAGACAGGTGCAGGGCAGCATGGAGTTGCTGTGGCAACCGCCTGCAGTCTGCTAGGAATGACCTGTGTCGTCTATATGGGAGCCGTGGATGCTGAGCGCCAGGCGCCCAATGTACAGCGCATGAAGCTTCTTGGTGCAGAACTTCATTTGGTCCACAGTGGACAAAAGACGCTGAAAGACGCCATTAGTGAAGCGATACGTGACTGGATCACCAATGTAGAAGATACGCATTATTTACTAGGCTCCGCGGTTGGCCCTCATCCTTTCCCGAATATGGTCCGGGATTTCCAGTCTGTGATCGGAGAAGAAGCCAGGGAGCAAATTCTCGAGGCAGAAGGAAGATTGCCGGATTATGTGATTGCCTGTGTTGGAGGAGGAAGCAACTCGATCGGGATGTTCAATGCTTTCCTTGATGATGCGGATGTGAAATTGGTCGGAGTCCAGGCTGCGGGTGAAGGTCTTGAATCAGGGAAGCACGCCTCCCCACTGCTAAAAGGAACTCACGGGATTATCCAGGGCAGTCTCACCTATATGCTCCAGGATGAAGACGGACAAATTCTCGAGACACATAGTATTGCACCGGGTCTGGATTATCCAGGAGCCGGGCCTCAGCACAGTTATCTCAAGGACACCGGAAGAGTGGAGTATACCTCCGTAAATGACCGGGAAGCTTTGATGGCCTTCGAGGAATTATGCCGGAAAGAAGGCATACTCCCTGCATTAGAATCATCCCATGCTGTGGCGTATGCACTTAAGCTGGTAAGCCAGCTTCCTAAAGATGCCCTTGTACTGGTTAACCTTTCGGGACGTGGTGACAAGGATCTGAGCCAGGCAATTGCAGCTTTGGAGCAACTTAAGAATGCGGAGGTGCTGGTATGAGCCGTATTGATCAAATGTTTGCCCGCTTACGTGAACAAGGTGAGTGCGCATTAATCCCTTATATTCCTGTTGGATACCCGACTGTGGAAGGATCAGAATCTCTGATCCGCACGATTGCCGAATCCGGCGCAGACCTCATTGAGCTTGGAGTGCCATACGCTGATCCTCTAGCCGATGGCCCAACCATCCAGGAGGCAAGCTTAAAGGCCGTATCCAATGGAGTCAATCTTAAGTCATGTATAGCTATGGTGCGCACACTTCGGGATAAGGGTCTCGAGACTCCCATCGTCTTGATGGGGTACTGCAACTCTTTTCTGGCTTACGGGCTGGACAATCTGGCGGACGATGCCAAGGAAGCCGGCATAGACGGGTTCATCATTCCGGATCTGCCCTCAACTATGGCGAAGCCTTATGTGGAAATTTTTGAAGCCAGAGGGCTCAAGAACATCTTCTTCCTGGCTCCGACAACGAGCGAAGCGAGAGAGGCTGCGGTGGTGGAACAGGGTCAAGGCTTCCTGTACTGCATCTCGGTAACGGGAGTAACCGGGGAGAGAAAGTCATTGCCTGCTGAGCTGCGGGATTTCATTCATCAAGCCAGACAAGTAACTACACTCCCGCTTGCCGTAGGTTTCGGAATTTCCAATGAGGAGCATGTACGTGAGGTCAGTGAATATGCGGATGGAGCGATTGTAGGAAGTGCTCTTATTAATGTGATCAAGCAGTCAGAGCCTCATGAGATTGAGGCCAAAGCTGGAGAATTTATCCGTACACTGAAACAGGCTACAAGAAAAGCTGCAACCCCGATCTAATGAAGAAGGAGAATCCCATGGTTCGAGTCAAAATATGCGGTTTGACCAACAAGGAATCTGCCTGGGCTGCGGTTGAGGCAGGTGCTGATGCGATAGGATTTGTATTTGCTGAGGGAAGACGCAGGATCACTCCAGTGCTCGCGCGGGAGATTATCCGTTCACTTCCACCCTATATCACGACAACAGGCGTTTTTGTAAATGAAGAGCTGAATCAGGTCAATCAGATTGCGGATTTTTGCCGGTTGGACCTTCTCCAGCTGCATGGTGACGAAACCCCTGAATACTGCAACCGTGCCGTCCGGCCGGTCGTCAAGACGATTCATATGGGTGCCGGGGTTCCCGATGACGAGTATATCCAGAACCGGTACGGTGAGAGAGTGCGGGCGTTCCTGCTGGATACCTTTGTAGCTGGAGCAACCGGAGGAACAGGACAGACATTTCCGTGGTCTAGTGTACAGAAGATGCGTATAAGGACACCTATCATTCTCGCTGGTGGGCTCCACCCCGTTAATGTAGCTGAGGCTATCCGTCTGACACAGCCATTTTCTGTTGATGTAAGCAGTGGGGTGGAGACGAATGGGCAGAAGGACCCGGCCAAAATGCGGGAATTCGTTCACGCTGTCCGGAGCTGCAGTCCCGTATTCTTTGGAGACCCGCACTAATACGTACAAAAGGAGGTTCGTGCATGCTTCAATCTTTGATTATCGGATTTGGAAGAGCGGGAAAAGGTCTCCATTACCACTGTCTTCGCAAAGCAAACCAAACGGGAAGTCATACGAGCCTATTCCATCCTCAAGTTGGAGTGGTGGATCCGAATGTCGGTGCTCTTGGCCTAAGTCAAGCAAGGCTGACGGGCTTCTCAAGCCTGGCTGAGGTAAAGGGATTCGAACCGGAGAATACGGTGGTGCATATTTGTACGCCGCCCGAACTTCATACGGCTTCGCTGCTTGAGGTGGTCAAAATGGGATACCGCAAAATTATTATGGAGAAGCCACTTACGACCACCGAGAAGGAACTGGAGGTTATTCGCGGGATCCAGGATAAGTACCGATGTGAGGTACTGGTGGTTGCGAATTGGTTATCGAGTTCTTTAACCAAGAGTATCCATGCTCTGATTAAATCCAATATTTTTGGCCCTCTGCGTTATCTAACTGCGGAACAGAATAAATCCCGCTTATCACGTACCTTGGCTAATCCCAGCCATCAGAATGCCTTTGATGTCGAAATCCCGCATCTGGTCGCCCTATCCTTACTGTTAGGCGGAACGAATGCGATCATCAAGGAATCTGAGGTAAAAGATATGCTTTTTGGGGATCATGTGATCCCAAATATGGGTATGGCCAAGCTGACCCTGCATCAGGATCAAGGTCTTATCTCCCGTCTCAGTTCCAACTTGGCAACGCCAGTACGGAAGCGAAGAATTCAGCTTAATTTTGACAGCCACGTGGTCTTCGGATATTACCCTTCGGCCCAGGATGACAGCCATGCCTGGCTTGAAATATGCGATGGGAACGGACGTCTGCTGGACGAACAAATTTTGCACGATGACCCGTTATCCGCAGTATTTATCGAGTATTATCAGTACTTTGCAGGTATCGGTGAGAAGCCGGTAAGTGACCTGGATTTCAATGCCAAAGTGGTCACGCTAATATGCCAGGCTAAGAAGTTATGCGGACTTATGACAGATGAATCTGAACCATCGGATGTAAGTCTAACTTACAATATGGTCAATATGGGGTGAGCGAATGAGCGTAGCTTTTTTCTCAGGGGCTGAATCTTTCAAGCAGCAATGGCCCCTGATCTCAGATAAATTGGATCAAATTCTGGATGAGGGAAAGTTCACCAATGGTCCGGCAGTTCAAGAGCTGGAGCGGACACTTGAGGTTTTCACCGGGGCTAAGCATTGTGTTGCTGTCGGAAATGCGACCGATGCTCTAATCATCATGCTGCGAGCTGCGGGAATTGGAGCTGGTGATGAGGTGATTGTTCCTTGTTATTCTTTCTTCGCTTCCGCTTCCAGTATCGCCCATGTAGGCGCTACCCCGGTATTCTGCGATATTAATCCATCAACTTACATGATCGATGTGGAGCAGATCGAGGAGAGAATTACTTCACGCACCAAAGCCATCATGCCAGTTCACTTGTTCACGCATATGGCGGATATGAATGCAATCAACCGGATTGCTCACAAGCATAATCTGCTGGTGCTCGAAGACAGCGCTGAGGCCATCAGCATGTTCCATGAAGGACAGCATGCTGGGCTGATTGGCAATGCCGGTGTTATCTCTTTCTTCCCTACCAAAACTTTGGGAGCCATCGGGGATGCCGGATTGATCCTGACCAACGATGATTCGATTGCCCTTGAGGCAAGACGGCTCAGAATTCATGGGCAGGACGAAGGGACTCCGTATATTCATCATTCCGTGGGCTATAACAGCCGAATGGATGATATCCAGGCAGCTGTCCTGTTAACCCGACTACAATTCCTGCAGCGTGAAATAGCCCGCCGTGCTTATCTGGCTGCTAGCTATAATTCGATGTTGGCCGACATTCCACAGGTTAGCACGCCAATTGTGGAGAGTCGCGGTGATGAAGCCGCGAACGCTGTGTATTATGTGTATCTGATTGAAACCGAGAAGCGGGATGAGCTGGTAGGCTACCTGAACTCGCAGGGAATAGGAACTGAGGTGTACTATCCTCATCCGCTTCATCTCCAGCCTTGCTTCTCTCATTTGAATTATCAAGAAGGGGATATGCCTGCGGCCGAACGGGCTGCGCAAAGAGCAGTTGGACTGCCGCTATATCCGGATCTGACTGAAGAGCAAGTCAGTAAGGTATGCGGACAAATTCGTCATTTTTTTGAAAAGGAGGTGTAATGATGAAGATTCCTTTCTTCAATTACGCTGACAGGTATGCGGAAGATCGGGAGAAGATTAAGGAAATCGTGTATAACGTAGGCACCTCGGATAATTTCATTCTGAAGGAACGGGTGAATGAATTCGAGCAAGAGATTGGCAGATATACTGGTGCGAAGTATGTCATTGCCGTGGCCAATGGAACAACCGCGCTTACGATTCTGCTCAAAGCGATGGGCGTGGGGCCAGGGGTAGAGGTTCTGACTCCTGCTTTCTCATTCATCTCAACCGCAAGTTCGATTGCGCTGCTCGGCGGTACACCCGTATTCGTGGACGTAGATCCACATACGGGAATGATGGATCCGGATGATCTGAGAAGACGAATGACTTCAGCAAGCAGGGTAGTTATTCCAACGCACCTCTTCTCCGTGATGGCGGATATGAAAGCCATTAATGAAATTGCCAGAGAGCATAACCTGATTGTACTTGAAGATAGCGCCGTAGCTCTCGGAGGGCGTCAGAACGGCGCTATGGCAGGCCTACTCGGAGATGCCGGTCTGTACTCTTTCTTCCCGGCAAAGCCGCTGGGCGGAATTGGTGATGGAGCTGTAATCGTGACGGATAACGACGATTTTGGCCGAATCAGCCGCATGCTGCGTAACCATGGGCAGGACGGGATTACCCGCTTTTATCATCATATGCTCGGTTATAACAACCGGATGGACGAGACGGTCGCGGCTTATCTGTCGCACAAGCTCATGCGTTATGATAACTTGTTGAATCGGCGGCGCGAGATCGCGTTGAAGTATAACGAAGCCTTTGGCAGCTTGGCGCCAATGGTTCAGGTGGTTACGGAGGCTCACGACGAGAGAGTCTACTATACTTATGTGCTGCAGGCCGAGAAAAGAGATGAGCTGCGTTCGCATCTGCAGTCCCGTGGAATCGAGACGCAAATTTATTATCCAGCGGCGCTGCCTCTTCAGCCAGCATTTGCTTATTTGGGACATAAGCCGGGCGATTTCCCGAATGCGGAAGCCATTACAGGCAGATCACTGGCCCTCCCGTTATATGCTGAAATGCCGGATGAACACGTGCATGAAGTGATCCAGGCTGTATCCGAGTTCTATGCCGAGGTTAAGATACATGCCTAATCTGCAGGGGATCAAGCTATCGGGACTGAGTGATGAAGCCGGGCCGGAAATTGCGGAACAGATTGAAGCCCATAAGGAACTCGGCTGGAGTGAAATCGAAATTCGGACCGTAAAGGGACAAGCCTTGGGAGACTGGGATGACGCTTTGTTCAGTCAAGTGCGAAGCGAGATCCAGGCCGCGTCTTTGCAAGTTACTTCCGTAGCTTCTCGAATTGCAAATTGGGAGAGACCCATTACAGGTGATTTCGGGCAGGATCTGGAAGAACTGAGGAAGATCGCTGATCGCATGCATGATCTGGGAGCCAAATATGTACGGATCATGTCTTATCCCAATGACGGGCTGGATGAAGCTGAGTGGCGGACGCGTGTAATCGACCGCATTCACAGGTTAACGGAATTGGCCCGTGAGGCGGACATTGTTCTGCTGCATGAGAACTGCTCGGGCTGGGCCGGGACTGATCCGGAACGTGCGCTGCAGCTTGTAGAGGAAGTGAACAGTCCGCATTTACGGCTGCTGTTCGATACAGGAAATGGCATTGCCTATCGGTATGAGACCTTCGACTATTTGACCAGAGTCTGGCCTTATGTGGAGCATGTCCATATAAAGGACGGGATATTGCAGGAAGGTAAGGAGGTCTATACCTTTCCTGGTGAAGGTCATTCCAAAGTGAAAGAGTGTCTCATCTGGCTTCTAGAGCACGATTACAAAGGAATATTGTCCATTGAGCCTCATTTGCATCTGATTCCCCACCTCCGGCAAAATCAGCGTTCTGTGGGATTCAAAGATTCCTATATTGCTTACGGTCAGAAGCTGGAGAAGCTTCTGGAAGAAATTGAAGTCAGTGGAGAGAGGGTGAAGACAGAGGCATGAGTTCTCTATTTACGGATAAATATTCCGAATTATTGCTGAGGCTCCTTGAGACCAATACCATCTCACCCATGGAAACAGGGCTGACTTCCAGCTTGAGACAGGCACAATCGGACTATGCCGGATTCGCCTATGAACAGCTTGGATGTGAGATGCTGTATCACTGCTCACCGAATCCCAAAGTACTGGAAAGTGATGAGGTACCCCTCAGCGTGCGGGAACGTGCAGCTGAGATGGGTTCAGCCTTCTGGGATTCTCAGCCTAATCTAGTACTTAGATGGGGATCCAAGAGGCCGGCAGAGGATACGCTCATGTTCAATTTTCATATGGATACCGTAGATGGAAATGTCCCGGTCTCTTATGAAGGAGGCCGCTTCATCGGCCGGGGCGCGGTAGATATGAAGGGACCCGGCGTCGCTTTACTGGCAGGTATTGAGGCTGCTCTAAGGGATAATCCCTCCTGGACCGATGAGTGCACGCTGCTGCTTCAGTGTGTGTCCGGGGAAGAAGGTGGGGCCATGGGAGTATATGGAACAAAGCTTCTTGTTGATGAAGGTTACGTGGGCAGCTTGAACGTATTCGCAGAGCCCTCAGAAGGTGTCTTCTTCGATCGCTCCACAACGTCAATGACCGCTCGAATAGAGGTGCTAGGTGAGGATTCAACCGACGATGCACCGGAAGCTGGTCATAATGCAACTTTGCTGCTTGGGTATCTCGCTTCGCATATGCTAGCCAGACTGTCTGCTCCCATTGAGGCGGTAGGAGGGAAGATGTGCCTTGCCGGTATTCATACCGGCTCCATGCACAACAAGGTGTATGGAGCCGGTCGTCTGCTTATGAATTTTGCTTATCATTCAATTGAAGGCGGACAGCAAATACGTCATTTCGTTGAAGAAGTAATGGAGGATCTGCTAAGTGAGTTCTCACGACTTTATCGTGATATGCCACTGGCACGGCTCACAGCCAAGTCCGCAGATGAGATCTGCAAGCTGACCTGGGTGAAGCAGGGGCTTCCTGTTCTGAACAACCGGCATTCGCAGTGGGAGGAAAGTCTGAATGAAATGGGCTGGGTTCGTAACCCGGAGGACCAGCTTCATCAGGCATTCACCTGCGATGCCATGTGGGCTCAGCGCTCAGGGACTTACACCATTGTGTACGGACCCGGAGGTCTGGGAAGCCATAATGCTCACGCCGAAGGAGAATATATAACGCTTGAAGAGCTGGAACGCTATGCGGCTGATATTCGTGATTTGATGGCAGCTTTCTATGCCGAGCGAAGAAATATGAATCGATTGGAAGTGGTCAGTAGACATGGTTAACCAAGTTAATGTGAAGAAAGACCGTTTGCACGAGTTTGTTACTAATGTGTTCAAAGCCTGCGGAGTTGATCATGACAGCAGCCAAATGGCAGCGAGCGTGCTCTGTTATGCTGATGAGAATGGATTTGATACTCACGGGGTGACTAACCTGGAAAGGATTTATGTATCCCGGCTGCTGGATGGACGCGTGAATCCGTCTGCAGAGCAAAAAGTGATTGCAGAATCACCAGCTACAGCCGTTATTGATGCCAATCACGGACTGGGCTTGTCTGCTGGGGTTAGAGCCATGGAACTTGCCATTGAGAAGGCGAAGCAGACTGGGATCGGCTGTGTTGTGGTACGCAATTCCTCCCACTTCGGGAGTGCTGGATATTATACCGGACAAGCGCTGCAGGCAGGGATGATTGGTATGGCAATGACGAACCTGGGAACCCAGACCATTGCCAGACCGCTGAACGGAAAGGTGAACATGCTGGGCACCAATCCAATTGCAGTTAGTGCGCCTGCAGAGAAACTGCCTCCTTTTGTCCTGGACATGAGTACGACCGTTGTGGCAACAGGTAAGATCCGGACTGCCGAGCGTAGAGGCGAATCGATTCCGGAAGGTTGGCTTGTAGATGACAACGGTGAGCCTGTAACGGACCCAGCTGCTTATGATCAAGGTACAGGGCACCTGCAAATGCTCGGAGGTTCGCTGGCTACCGGGGGGGCGAAGGGCTACGGACTTGCCTTGATGGTAGACATTCTTTGTGGTGTCCTGTCAGGAGCAGATGTGGGTCCGGACCCTAGACTTCTTGAGCCAGAGCAAAGTGGAGCAGGACAGGAAGACCAGAACATCGGGCACTTCTTCCTCGCTATTCAGGTCGATGCTTTCCGTCCCAAGGAAGAATTCACTTCCCATATGGATCAAATGCTTCAGACTCTGCTGGATTGCCCACCGGTATCTTCAGACCGAAAGGTTGTATACCCAGGGTACCTTGAGGCTTCAGGCCGGCAGGCCACGGATGAGGTAGCGATTGATCAAAGTGTATTTGAACAGCTTGAACGCTTGGGAACTAAGCTGAATGTTGCTTCGTTGTCTTCTGGAGAAGAGGTTCACACAAGGTGAAATGTATCGAATCGGGAGGGATTTATTCATGAATCTTCGAGTAGGAATAATCGGAATGGGCGTCATTTCCAAGTTTTATGTTCACGCTTTGCAGCACAAACTGAGCAACCCAACGCTTATAGCTGTATGTGATTTAAGTGAAGAACGACTGAAGCCGTTCATGAATGACGGAATTCCATGTTACCAAGATTACAAAGAGATGCTGAAACGCGACGATATTGATGCAGTCATCATTAATGTGCCTAATGATAAGCATTACGAGATCTGCCGCGATGCCCTGCTCATGGGCAAGCATGTCTGCTGTGAGAAGCCGATGACCATGAATATGGAAGAAGCGGATGATCTGGTTCGCGTATCCATCGATTCTGGGCGGACCATGTTCACTGCTTTCCACCGCAGATATAATATCCACTTTGTTGAGGCGCTGAAGCAGCTTGAGCCAGATGATGAGATTGTTAAAGTTACCGCAAGTTACCTGGAGAAGATTGAAGAACATGCAGGGGATGACAAGTGGTATCTCCAGCCAGACCGCTGCGGCGGTGGATGTATCGCAGATAACGGCCCGAACGTTTATGATACGTTAGCATTTTTCCTAGGACATCTCGAAGTAGTCTCTGCGGATATTTCCCGCAATGAGCATGGGGTGGATATCGAAGCTCGGGTCGAGCTCGTAACTACTTCAGGCGTACCGGTATCTGTTCATTTGGACTGGGCTTATCCTAACGGTGAACAGAAGGACGTTATCATGTATCTGAAAAGCGGCCGCGTCATTGAGGCAGATATGCTGGCAGGGTTTACAGAATTCAAATCCTCGCTGTACCACGAGTATGAAGAGATTCTGCTTGATTTTGCAGCCAAGGCAGCCTCAGGTACATGTCATGGAGAAGATGGCAGAGACGCAGTTAGACTCGTACATGACACTTATCAAGTGGAGACCCTGAAAATATGAGTCAGCAGACTAAACGGGTCGTTCATGGTGCATTCGCAGCCCTGTTGTTCCATAGACAGGAAGAGCGCGGCATGCGTCTGATCGAGTTCGAAACGCGTTGTGTACAGCAAGGAGAAATCCATGAGATCGTAACAACCACGCATTCGGATAGCATTGCCGGGGATCTGATCAACCGGGTAGGTTTCCTTGGTTTCGCTGAAATGAAATGTGGGGGAGTCATTGGCCGTGGGGATCCTGTGGTCATTCATAACCAGGTGATTGGTCACGTTCTCGGCTTCGACGATTGTCATTTTCCGAACCATTATAATATTCTGATCTCCACGAAGGAGACTTGGACAGCGGAAGATCTGAATCTGGAAGTCGAAAGCTCTATCACTTTCGGGTCATTGAAGATCGAGGAATGAACACAAATAGTTACTTACACAGGAGGACGGCAATGTACACTCAAATTAAAATGAGCGCTGACGTAGAGCAGAACCTGGATGGGGTTAAAGTATATGGACTTCATCTTCAGCTTACTCCCAAGGAGGACGGATCTAACGCTGATTATAAGCCGGAGTGGGAGCAGATTCATGCGGCATGGCGCGGTAAAAGTAAAGCAGAAGTAGCCGCGGTCCCTATCATGGCGGCCTATCAAAGCTTTTATCAACAGATTGGCCTGAATCCCAAGAAATACCCGCCTTCTGTACAGAATCTAATCCAGCGCTTCTTCATCAAAGAGGAGCTGGATCGGCTTCCGCTTATTCATCCCATTGTGGATGCCGTAAATGTGGCGGCACTTCAGCATTTGATTCCACTTGGTGTCTTTGATGCCGAATGTGTAAGCGGGGATATTCATCTTACCTTTACCCGGGGCGGGGAGGCATTTCAGGGACTTGGGGAGGCCGAGCCGGAAGCTCTGCCCGAAGGACTGCTTGTGCTTGCAGATGAAGAGAAGGTTCTGTCTAGGTTCTGCTATCGAGACAGCGAGGTACAGAAGGTGACAGATGCGACTCGGCAAGTCTGGCTGCTCGGCTGCCAGGTTCCCGGTGTGGATGAATCGGCAGTCAAAGAATCCTTGTCAGCGGGTCTGGAATTGATTGGCCGGGCTTACCAATGTGACCTGGGGCCGATCCATGCAGGCTGAAAGGGGGGCCTTGAATGAATGTTAGCAGCAAGCAGCCTCACCTTTTCAAGCGCTACGACTTGGCCATCTGGATCCGGATATTCGGCAATGCGTTAAATGCGATGACAACCTTCATTATTCGGCCCTTTCTGGCAATTTATCTGTATGACAAACTGGGCGGTTCTCTTGTCAGCGCTATGCTTGTCATTGGACTTCAGCCCTTTGCAGGGATGTTAACCGGGATATTCGGAGGCGGTCTGAGTGACCGGTTCGGACGTAAGCCAGTGATGATTATAGCGCTGCTTATTCAGATCCTGGGTCTCGGCGCTTATACGCTAGCAGATAATGTGTGGGCATTCGCCGCGATCACAGCCATTATGGGAGTGGGATCCGCTCTTTTTAATCCGGCTGCGAACGCCATGATCTCTGACGTAGTTGATGCCAGGCAGCAGACTGAGGTGTTTGCCTTACTGCACACGGCTTCCAATGTCGGCGCGGCTTTCGGGCCTGTGATTGGGCTTCTGTTGTTCCAATGGGACAGCACATTAGTGTTCATTACAAATGCACTGATTCTGCTGGCTTATCTGCTGCTCGTGCTATGGAAAGTGCCTGAATCCGTTAACCGGATTCCAGATCAGGCGCAGACTGAGCCAGTGATACCTACATCAGGCCGCTGGTTGGATCATAAGGTTCTGTATGGAATTACTATACTGGCCATGCCTATAGGCATGATCTATGCCCTGGTAATATCTATTCTTCCTTTTCATTTATCTGATCACTTTACCCATTCTGCGGACATTCTGGCATCGCTAATGACCTTTAACGGAATAATGGTCATTGCCCTGCAGTTATGGGTAACCAAGAAGACCCAGCTTATGCTGGCTTATCGGGTCATCGGCGTGTCCTACGCCTTGTATGCGTTAGTAGCTTTTGGATATGGATGGTCACGCTATGTCGCGCTTCTGTTTGTGATTGAATTTATCTTTTCAATAGGTGAGATGCTGATTGGTCCGCAGCTGCAGAATGAGGTATCGACCATGGCCCCGGAAGGGAAAAGGGGTTTCTACTTCGCGATCTTCGGGCTGCATCTGCAGCTGCCGCTGGCCTTTGGTCCTGTACTTGGAGGACTCGTCTACACGGCATGGAACGGAACGATTATGTTCATGCTCCTGGGAATCTTGTTTATTCTTGCGGGAGCTGCCCAGGTTGTCCTGCTCAGGTGGCTAAGAAAGCAGAAACAGGCGGTCTTGAAGCTAGACACATCAAATTTAACCGTTAGAAATGAGGAAAGTTTCTCGACTTAACCCCATATACAAAAAGAGATCAAAAGTCAGATGGCGTTACGCTAATGAGGGGTGGGGAACCAGGATGAGAGACAGAGTTAAAGCTTACATTGCGATGGCTTTCGCTATGTTCACTGTCGGAAGTTCCATAGTAGTGGGCAAATGGGTAACGTTGATATTTCCTGTGTTTCTCGCTTCTCTATTAAGATTTGGACTTGCATCGATGCTGCTGATCTTAATTCTTCTGATTGTTGAGGGCTTACCCAAGATAACGGGCAGAGAGCTTCTTCTCTTACTATTGCAATCACTAACCGGGATTGTCTTGTTCAATATTTGCCTGCTGTATGGCCTTAGATGGACTCCAGCTGTTGAGGGAGGAATTATTACCAGCACCACGCCACTTGTCATCTCTGTGCTGTCGGTAATCTTGTTCAAAGATAAAATCCCGATGAGGGCTTGGTCAGGTGTGCTTCTTGCTGTCAACGGAATAGTGATCATTCGACTGCTGGATGCTCCCTCATCTTCAGATGAATCCGGAGGATTCTCATGGCCAGGTTATGCACTGCTAGGTATAGCGGTAATCAGTGAAGCACTATTTACACTCATTGGGAAAAAATTGTCCGGCAGACTCTCCCCACTAGCTATAACAACCTACGTAACCATTTGGGGATTTGTTCTGTTTCTACCGGCAGGTCTCTATCAGGCAGCATCATTTAATTTTAGCCTTCCTTCCACTCGGGATTGGCTTTGCCTAATTTATTTGGCTGTCGTCGTAACCGTAATAGGCTTCGCTCTTTGGTATTACGGCGTATCGGCAGTATCCACGAGCACTTCCGCTTCTTTTACAGGAATTATTGCCGTATCTTCGCTTGTTCTCTCAAGCCTTCTGCTGCATGAACCGATGGGCTGGAATCATCTGATCGGCATGGCTGTAGTGATTGGTGCTGTCATTCTATCTGCCCGGTCAGAGAGACAACCGAAGCTCGCCTATCAAGACCATGAGAAATGGAAGACTAACTAATCAGATAAACGGAGGTCTCTATATGAAGGAAGGCAAAGTGATCGTTGTAATTCACCGCTTCGGGGACTATATTTTTGGTGGTTTTGTTAACTACGCAAGTGTCATTGATCACAGCTTGAATCGGGTAGTGTATCTGGTCAATGCCAGGGGACATCAGGATATAAGTGAATATAGAGATCAGGCAGCAGGCGTTCATGAGCTGTCTGATATCGAGGATTATCCGGCGCTGGAAGCCGCGATGCAGAGTACAGTGGAGGAGTATGGCCACGTTGATCTATTATTTGCGATGTCTGAATTTGATCAGATTAATGCGGCGAAGCTGAGAACCCAGTTTAACATTCCGGGCACTTCAGCAGAGAAGATCGCCTTATATCGCGATAAAATTGTCATGAAGGAGCGGATCCAGAGCGACGGACTGCGGATTCCAAAGTTCCTGGACTACCAAACCTCAGCAGAGGCCATATCCTTTGCAGAAGAAACCGGTTATCCGGTTATTCTTAAGCCGAAGCTCGGTGCTGCGAGTCAGGGTGTGAGTAAAGCCCATAACCGTGCAGAGCTGGAAGAGATTCTCGCAGCTATCGAAGCAGCAGATGAAACGGAGAGCTTTCAATGTGAAGAGTTCGTTACCGGTCCGATATTCCATATCGACGGGCTGGTTCAGCATGGCGAATTGCAATTTATAGCCATCTCCCAATATGTGAACGGATGCTTCGCCTTTTCCCAGGGACTGCCTAACGGTTCATTTATTGTAACGGACAGGCTCCCTCTGAAAAATCGGCTGACGAGCTTTACGGAAGAGGTTCTGAAGTCCCTCGAGCTTTCCAATGGATGCTTCCATCTGGAGGTTATTGACCGGAACGGGCAGGAAGCCGTGTTCCTTGAGATCGGTGCACGCATGGGCGGGGCGGAGACACCGTTCCTCACACTGGAACTCTATGGGGTAAATCTGTGTGAAGAATGGATCCGAATCGAACTGGGGACCTTCGAGAAATTAACGATTCCCGAGACGGGTATCCATGGCGGCCTGCTGCAGTTCCCAGAACCTCCGTGTGTCCCAGCGGAAGTTGTTCACGTGACAAGCATCAAAGACTTGATTCCGGAGATTTTCCATGAACAAATTCCACAACCAGGGGAAATCATGGACGGAAAAGGTTCCTATTACCATATCAGCGGCAGATATATGTTCCGGGGGAACAGTGAAGCCGAGGTTGAAGCTGCGATTCATAAAGCCATTGAACTCTTTCATATTGAGGCCAAGCCTTTAGAAGCTTCGGCAGTATAAAATCATCTGAAAAGCGATCATTCGTCCAGGATCATATCCCACAATGGAGGAGAGACCCTCATATGAAAAACATTTTGCTTGTCAGTGACCTGGGTGGCTTTCCACCATCCCTGGAATCATTGGCGAAAATCGCCAACGTGTATGTATATATTCCGCGCCCCAGCGCGGTGACCCGCCGATATATGGCATCAATTCATCGGTATGCAGCGGGAGTCGTGAAGGAAAGCACCGCATATACTGCCGGTGGGTATGAACATCCCGAATGGGTGACGTTCACCGGAGCTGAAGCCTATACGCTTTCAGAGGATGAAGTTGTGGACCAAATCATCCGCTATGCTCGTATGTTCAAGGCGGATGCCATTATGTTCGGCGGCGCAGAGAACATGGTTCTGTCCGTGGCGAAGGCTGCAGAAGCCTTGGGGCTTCGTTCTGCAGGCGTGGAAGCCGCAAGACTAGCGCGCAATAAGTACATTATGAGGGATAAGTTTCGCAGTGCAGGGGTTCCGTCTCCAGATTTCCGTGCGATTCATTCAGAAGGAGATATGCTCACCGCAGTAAGAGAGCTGGGTTATCCTTTAGTCCTCAAGCCAACTTATTTGGCCTGCTCCATTGGGGTGACTCTGCTGGATGGGTCTCGAAGCCCGGTAGAAGTGTTCCGTGAAGTTCAGCGTGATATTCAGGAGAACACGGGAGATTCGCTGCTGTTCAGCGAAGAATGCTTGTTCCTGGTAGAACAGTATATGGAAGGCTGCAATGCCGACTGGTATGCAGATGAGCTGTACGCGGACTATGTCTCCGTAGAGGGAATGATGGTGAATGGGGTATACCATCCGGTAGCCATTACGGATAAGACTCCTATGCTTTCCTCGTTTACAGAGACTTCCCATATAGTTCCAAGTGTATTGGATCATGACGCGCAGAATATCATTGTTGAAGCTTGCCGTAAAGCCAATGAAAGCCTTGGCCTTCAGAATTGCCCGACTCATACAGAGGTTAAGCTGATGAAGAACAGGCAGGTAGGAATCATAGAGACCGCTGCACGTTTTGGTGGGTGGAATATCATTCCACAGATTAATGATGTGTTTGGAATCGATATGACACAAGCCTGGGCTGAAGTTCTACTCCATGGCAGCTCGCAGAGCCTGCCGAATCAGCTGCTGCAAGCCTCGAATAAAGCGCGCTGTAATATGCGTATTTATTTGGAGGACAATCCATTGGATTCATCTCTTCAATATCTGTATTCCGGCTATGATAAGCTGGATCATTTGTTGAGTGAAGGAACCCGGATTCATACGGAGACCGAAATTCCAAAAGGAACGCTTGTAAGCAGCAATCCTCATCTGAATGCGATGAGTTTTGTGTCCACTCTGGATCTTGAAGGTACGCACCCGAGGGCTTTGGCACAGACAGTATCCAATATCCGAAATGGAGTCCGGCTGCAGGTCACTGAACTGGAAGGCCAGAAGACAGAAGTCAGCGTATAGAATTCATGAATTAGACCCGTGACAATAACTGGATGCGATTTTATCAAAAGTCGCGTCCGGTTTTTTTGTTATTTCAATCTTTGCCAGAGACCCTCACTAAAGAGACAACATGTGGTACAATTTTCCTGTGAGTCATAAGGAACTTACTCCCAGGAGTACCTTGTGATGGAAGAGGAGGGTATAGTTGTTGAGCGTGTCAAGGTACATAAAGCTAATAGGGTTGATCGTGGGCGTGATAAGTTTGAATATTATCGTGCTCTCACCGGGATTCATCGGGCTAGAGATGGGAGAGAGCGCGTTAACTACAGCTCTTGGCGTAACTTTGCTGGTTGGAAGTGCTATGGGACTTTTGTATGGGAGCTATATTCTGCTGTTCAAACAGCCAGCTGTGAGAACTGCTAAACCTATCAAAACACACGAAGATTATGTTCTGGCTTTAAGTCATTTCCGCCGCGTTAAACCCTTGCAAGCCGATATAACCCTAGCGTTAGAGCAGATGGAACGAATTAGGAAGAAGAGAGATACGTTATTTCATGTGTTGGCACAGAGATTTGATCAAGAGGAGTTAAGTTACAAGAAGTTTGCCTCTGTGACGAACGAAGTAGAAAAGCTATTCTATCTTAACGTCCGAAGTATACTGAACAGACTTCATGTATTTGATGAGTCAGAATTTGAGCGGGTAATGAGCTCGAAGCCAGTCAAGCTCTCCCCGGAGCTTCTTCAGGAGAGGACCATGGTCTACCAAGAATTCATGGTCTTCATGCAGGAGTCGCTGGAGACGAATGAAGAGATACTTCTTAAGCTGGATAAGCTTCTGCTTGAAATATCGCGCCTGGATAGTATTGATTTTGGGGAGATCGAGAATATGCCTTGTATGCAGGAAATTGATTCATTAATTAAGCAGACTAAATATTATAAACAATGAGAGGTGCGGTATGGCTAAAAAAAGCAAGTTCTTCATGATCTCAGCAATCATCCTGATCGTCGTATTTGCATTGGTATATTTCGGAATCAAATTGACCTCGAACTTAGGAAAGACAGGCACACAAGTGGCTTCCGAAGATGCAGCCAAGGATTTAGGCAAGCTGTATTCGAACATTTCTATTACGAAAGCCGAGCCAGTAAAGGGCCAGATTGACCTTAATCCGACAGATGTCGGGGAGTCGCTGCCGGATATCTCGAAATTCCCGGTAACGGTGGACAATTCGACAGATAACTTTGTTGAGATTTTCTCCTCAACTGAGAAATCAGGAACAGGCGTTGACGGCTGGCTAAGTGAGGTGGCAGCTGAGTTTAACAAAGCCAACATCGTTGTAGATGGGAAGCCCGCTTCGGTCAAGATTCGGAACATTGCTTCCGGGACAGCAGCAGACTATATCAAGTCAGGCAAATATGTGCCGGATGCCTTTACACCTTCCAATGAGTTGTGGGGTGAAATGGTGAAGGCGAGCGGGGTCAAGAATCAGCTGATCTCTAAGCGCCTGGTTGGTAACGTTCCAGGAATTGTCATTGCTAAAGCTAAATACGACAGCCTGGTGAATAAATATGGATCAGTAAATATCAAAATCCTTACCGAAGCCATTGCGAGCAATGATTTCTCCATGGGCTATACAGATCCTTTCGCGAGCTCTACCGGATTGAACTTTCTCCTGACCGCTCTGCACACCTTCGACAGCACGAATATTTTGGGGGATAAAGCTGTTAAGGGGTTTGAGAAATTTCAGTCGAATGTTCCCTTTACTGCATCTACAACGATTCAAATGCGGGATGCAGCCAAATCGGGAAGGCTGGACGGGTTCGTGCTGGAATATCAGACTTATATCAATGCAGAAGACCTGAAGAGCGGGTACGTGTTCACTCCTTTCGGGGTGCGGCATGACAGTCCTTTGTATGCTTTGGGTGATCTGCCTAAGACCAAGCAGGATATCCTTAAGAAATTTGCGGACTTTGTTGCCGGGGAGAAGTATCAGAAAGCGGCAAAAGACAAGGGCTTCAACAATCTGGATAATTATAAACCAGAGATGGGAGCCGTAGACGGGAATCTTCTATCTCAAGCACAACAGCTTTGGAAAGAGAAGAAGAATGGCAATAAACCCATTGCTGCTGTATTTGTAACCGATGTGTCTGGGAGCATGGGTGGAGAACCGCTGAACAGACTCAAGGAATCCTTGTTAAAAGGCCAGAAGTATCTAGGGAAAGACAACAGCATTGGTCTGGTGTCCTATTCGGACAACGTGACTATTAATCTGCCGATAGGAAAATACACAACGAATCAGCAGTCCATGTTCGTCGGTGCAGTGAACAGCCTTCAGGCAAGCGGAGGGACAGCCACTTTTGACGGAATCATAGTCGCCCTTAAGATGCTGCAGGATGAGGTCGCTGCCCATCCGGATGTTAAACCCCTCATCTTTGTACTTAGTGATGGGGAGACGAATCAGGGTTATTCACTAGATGACATCAAAGGAATTGTGGAGACCTACAAAATACCTATATATACCATTGGTTATAACGCTAATATTAAAGCTCTTCAGAGTATTTCGAGTATTAATGAGGCGGCTAGTATTAACGCGGATACCGATGATGTGGTCTATAAGATCGGCAATTTGTTCAATGTTCAAATGTAAGAATCGAGGGGGAGAACCATGTCATTTTCACTGGAAATAGCAAGCCCGGAAGCAATCAAAGCGGCAATTGAAGAGGAAGTCAAACCTGTTCCCGAAGAGGTAGCAAAGCTTAAAGAACTTGCAGATTCCAATGTAGCCGCCATTATGGAACTTGATCTGGAGTCACTGGATAAGCGAAGGGAAATCCTGCAATCTATCGATACATTCGGCTTAAATACAATGAGGATGTCGTCAGATAAGAACACACTGCTGCAGGTGTCGGTAGGGAAACTGTCGCACACAGGGGATGAGGGCGGTCAAGTGGCCAAGGGTCTTGCTGAACTGCATATGCAGCTTAAGGATTTGGACCCGAGTGTCATCGATTTTGCCAAGCAAGGGTTGCTCGGGAAGTTATTCAATCCAATACGAGCTTACTTTCTGAAATTTCAAAAAGCAGATATCGTAATTGCCGATATTGTAACTTCTTTAGATAAAGGGAAAGCAACACTTAAGAATGACAACACAACACTTGAGATTGAACAGCAAACTTTACGTGACCTGACCAAAAAGCTGCAAAAGGAAATTGAGCTGGGAAGTCTTATGGACACAGCCATTGAAGCTCAGATTGAAGCCGCGAGACTGCGAAATGAGGACCCGGACAGGATCCGATTCATTACTGAGGAAGTCCTGTTTCCTCTACGTCAGCGGGTAATGGATTTACAGCAGATGCTCGTCGTCAACCAACAGGGAATCATGGCCATTGAGGTCATTATTCGAAATAACAAAGAGCTTATCCGCGGAGTGGATCGAGCGAAGAATGTCACGATTTCAGCGCTCAAAATCTCCGTAACGGTAGCAAGTGCACTCTATAATCAGAAGATCGTGCTGAAGAAGATAGAACTCTTGAATCAGACGACGAATGAACTGATTGCCGGCACATCCCGTATGTTAAAGAATCAAGGCGCGGAAATACACAAGCAATCCCTTGAGACGAGTATTTCTGTAGATACATTGAAGCAGGCTTTCACCGATGTATTATCGGCTCTGGATTCCATAAGCACCTATAAGCAGGAAGCTCTGCCAAAGATGCGTGAGACTATCACTCAATTCAGGGAACTGGCGGATAGCGGGGAGACACAGATTCAGCGGTTAGAAAAGGGGCATAAGCTAGGCTTATAAGCGAAACGAATACATGGCTACCACCAGAAGAATGGAAACCAACACCAACGGTAAAGCTAACCTTACCCTAGTGTTGGAGGTATTCTATGTGGACTGTGTTTTGGAATTCAATCGTGCTTGCAATAGCGGGCACATTATTTCTTAGAATAGCTGGACGAAATTCCATCTCCGAAATGACAACTCCCCAAGTGACCATACTCCTCATGGTTGGAACTGTCCTTGGATCCGAGATAGGGGGGAAGGGACTGGGAATGTCCGTGTTTGGCACGTTCATTCTTGTACTGTTTCTCGTAGCCTCCGAATGGATCTCGCTCCGCTTCAATCGAGCTGAGAAGCTGCTTAAAGGCTTTGGGACACCGGTCATATCAGAAGGGAAAATGCTGATTGAGAACATGAAGAAGCTACGAATATCTGTGGATGATCTGGAGAAACGTCTGCGGTTGTTGGGAATCTCCCGGATTGAGGATGTCAAAACGGGCACGATCGAGGAAAACGGACAGTTCGGATATGAATTGTATCGTCATGCCAGACCTGTTACCATGGAGGATCTTGAACAGTTATTAAAAGCGAACTTCCCCCATATCGTTATCCCAGCTGAATCCAGCGAAGATAATATTTTTAGCGAAACCTTCAAAGATTCAGGAAAGTCTGATCAACCCAAATACTTGCAGTAATCAACCTATAATGCTCTAAGTAGACGTTCTTCGTCTGCTTTTATCGTATGATGGGAATTAACAAGGAGTATCGCTACAAAAATTAGGGGCACACCTTGGGTGTGCCTTCTTTAATTAGTGGGTAAAGAATAATTAGTAGTAATTAGAGAAGCTGCATAACAAGAATTGGTTTACAAATTATGTATATTAAACTATTCTATGCATGTAATCATTTTATAAAAATTTGTCAAATTTAAAAATGGAGGAGATCAACATGCCAAAGGTAACCGTAGGTACGGAGAACGATGCCCCAATTGAACTTTATTACGAGGATTTGGGTACAGGCAAGCCCGTCGTACTCATTCATGGATGGCCCTTGAGTGGACGTTCCTGGGAGAAGCAGGTACCCGCACTTGTTGAAGCTGGCTACCGGGTAATTACATACGACCGACGCGGGTTTGGTCAATCCTCTCAGCCTTGGAATGGCTATGATTATGATACTTTTGCGGCTGATCTGAATAAGCTCCTTGAACATTTAGATCTGCGTGAAGCCGTACTTGTGGGCTTCTCCATGGGTGGCGGTGAGGTAGCTAGATACATCGGTACTTATGGAAGTGAGCGGGTAAGCAAGGCTGTATTGGCAGCGGCAGTTCCTCCGTTCCTGTACAAATCTGACAGCAATCCAGAGGGAGGATTAGACGATGCGGCAATTAAGGGCTTCGAGGACGGGGTGAGAAGCGATCGAATAGCCTTTCTTGACAACTTTACTCATGGATTCTTTGCAGCCGGAGACAGAACTGACTTGGTGAGCGAACCTTTCCGAATTTATAACCGTGATATTGCTGCTTTCGCCTCTCCTAAAGGTACACTGGACTGTATCTCCGCATTCAGTCGAACCGATTTCCGCGAGGATTTGACTAAGTTCAATATTCCGACTCTCATTATCCATGGCGATTCGGATGCAATTGTTCCTATTGAAGTCAGCGGGAAAAGAAGCCATGAGGCGATACCCGGCAGCCAGCTCGTTGTTATTGAAGGCGGACCACATGGCTTAAACGCAACCCATGCGGAAGCATTCAATTCGGCACTAATTAAATTCCTGGGCAGCTAAGCCACCCGATTAAATAAGAACTGCCCTTCTCCACTGGAGAGGGCAGTTCCTTTATTCATGCTTAAAGGCTTGAAGGTGAGGAGACAAGATCACCTGATTCTTTCTGGTGACTTGACTCCAGGCAGAACGGCAGCATATTTCTAAGCGCCCAAAGCTGTTCATATCCCGAAATCTGCAGATCGGCCAGGGACAAATTCTGGCTGCCGGAGCCGGGATTATTATAACCAATGCAGCGCATTCCAGCGCTATTGGCTGCCTTCACTCCATTGCGTGAATCCTCGATGACGAGGCATTTAGAGGGATTCACACCAAGCAGATTGGCTGCATGCAGGAAAATATCCGGCGACGGTTTGCCGTTAGCGACCTCCTCACCGGACACCCTGACATTGAAATAGCGACCAAGGCCTGTCTTATCCATAATCAGCTCAATTAACACTTTGGGTGAAGAGGAGGCGACGGCAACAGGCACCTGTTTATCGGCAAGCCAATCCAGCCAAGACTCCAAATGGGGCATGGGCTTAAGCTCACTGTGATTCCGCATGATTGTCATAACGTTGTCTTTATGATAGGTAAGAACTTGTTCCAGCGTAAATTCGAGCTGATGCTTATCGAGGACACGCTGCCACATCGTCTCGAGTGTAACGCCCACGTAACCATGATGCTCCGCTTCATCCGGATAGGCTCCAAAGTGAGCAAAGGAGGCCCGCTCAATATCGAAGTAGATAGGCTCACTATCGACAAGCACACCGTCCATGTCAAAGATAACGGCTTCGATCGAATCTTTCTTCCAGGTCTGATCATCAGGTAACATCATCTTCATCACTCCTCCATAAATTAATTTAGACAGGCCGTTAGCTGGATTGCAGGATGACTTTAATGGCATTGGAAGAGGGATTTAGAGTCTTTTCATTCAGATCACAGCCCAAGGCCGAGAACGCCTCAATATATTGATCCAGCGGGTACGTATGTGTAATGATTTTTTTGGCAGGAATAATGTTCTTTTCAATCATGTAGTGGGCGGTTGAGAAGGTGCCAAGTGAGTCAATGGAACCTATAATCTTAAGACTCCGATCGACAATTTCCTTTGGATTAAAGCTGTTAATTCCATCTCTAAGGCCTACAAGCATTAAATAACCACCATGGGCCAGGTTCGACAACACCTGGGTTCCGACAGCGCCGGTCGTGTCGACAATCAGATCAACCTGATGACTGCCCGGAGCCATAGACTCGATGGCTGATTCGAAGGATTCGTGCGTCTGCCAGCGTTCAGGCGTTATGGAACTGGCCATATTCAGACGGTCCTTGGAAATATCCACAATGGAACCCGTGACGCCTTTGGAAGCAAGTGCATAGCTGTACAGCATGCCTATCGGTCCGGCACCCAGCACAATGGTTCTGAAGTTGGGGAGAAGCTTAATTTGATTAATGCCGGTAAGGATACAGCTCAAGGGCTCAGTTAAGGTAGCTTCTTCATAGCTGACATGGTCGGCTAATTTATATAGAAACCGGTCTTCCGTAATATAATAATCGGTAAAAGTTCCGTCTGCACTGACGCCGGTCTCAGTTACTGCCTTATGAAGGCAGTGATTCTGCCGCCCGGTTCTGCACATCTCGCATTGGCCGCAATAGTAGGTAGGATCGATGACGACCCGGTCGCCAGGCATAAGCGTATCCACCGCACTCCCCGTCTTGACCACTACACCTGCAGATTCATGGCCAAGAATAATGGAAGAGGAAGCGTGGTATCTTCCGCTAACAATACCCAGATCCGTGCCGCATACTCCTGTAGCATGGATGCGTACCAGAACCTGATTATCTCTCGTAATCTCGGGAACGGGTCTCTCCTCAAGAGCGACGTCCCACGCCGATTTATAGATTAATGCAAGCATCATTATACCTCCTTGTTAATTAGCCTACGCTTTTTAGCACCGCATCCAGTTTGTCTACAATTTGAGCGATTTCATCTTCGGTAACTGTAAGGGATGGCCTTACTTTCACAACATTTCCGAACCCATACCGGGATCCTCTTAGAATAAGATGTTGATCCGAGAATGCCCGTTCGATAATCGCATTAGCTTTGGCTACATCGGGGGCTCCATCCTGGTCCACAATTTCAAGACCCCACATCAGTCCAACGCCGCGGGCTTCGCCGATACTTGCATATTTCATATCAAGTTCACCCAGCAGGTCTCCTAATATTTCGCCCTTCAATTTGACTTCGTCCAGGAATCCTGGCTCGGATACCACTTCAAGAGTGGATTTGGCAGCTGTTACTGAGATGAGGTTGCTGCCCGAGGTGAAGGAGTGCTCGTGCTTCTCCAGCACATCGAGACGAGATTGCATGATTACCGCAGCCACAGGAACACCAATGCCGCCAAGACCTTTGGCCAAAGTGATGATATCCGGCTTGATATCGAACAGTTCACTGGCGAACATATAGCCTGTCCGGCCAATCCCTGTCTGAACCTCATCGGCAATGAGGATCATGTTATGTTCATCGCAGAGCTTGCGAAGACGCTGGAAATATCCTTCGGGAGGAATAATGTTGCCTCCGTTCCCGAGAATAGGTTCTATAATCATGCAGGCGATGGAGCCGGAGCTTGCATATTCAATTTGATCGGATATGGCTTCTATACATTGAAACCCGCAATTGGGTTGTGAAGAATTAAAAGGGCATCGATAGCAGTAGGGAGCAGGAACGTGCAGCGAATTGGGAACCGCTGAATTCGGGAATTTTCTACGGCGGAAGGCATTTCCTGAGATTCCAGTTGCGAACTGGGTCTGACCGTGATGGGAGAGAAACAGGCTTATGATATCGTTTGCACCGGTATATTTTTGCGCAATTTTCGTTGCACACTCGTTAGCCGTTGAACCTGTAATATCTCTCATCCAGCCTGCATCAATGCCATTCGGTGCATATTCTACCAAGTGGGCCAGAACCTCATCCACATAGGGCTCCGTGAAGGTAGATGACATATGCGAAAGATTCCCAACCTGTTCCTGAACCTTCTCGACTACATGGGGGTGATTATACCCTAACGAAAGATTGAACGTCCCTGATACTCCATCTAAATATTCAACACCTGAATCGTCGATCAACCGGATTCCCTTGCCATATCTAAATCGGTCTTTAGTTAACGTTTGCATAATCATCCCTCCAAATATAGATTGATCAATCTGCCAAGCTAGCTCCTGGTACGGATAGTTTCTTCGGCCTCACCTCCTCAAATGAATCAACAACAACAACAGACCAATTACATTTCGTTGGTTGGCTGAATGATCTGCTTGCTCACACGCTTATTACCTATGTTCCATTGGTGAGAGAGTCCGATAGTTACAAGCAGGATCACGGTAAAGCCTGCCAAAATCCAAACGGTATAGCTGACCGGCCATTCCGTCATACTCCATCCGATCACATACTGCAGTATCGCGCCTCCAATGCCGCCTGAAGCGATGAGTATACTAGTTGTACTCTCGGTCATGCCGGGAATCAATGAGTTCGCATAGACCAAAGCGATAGCGAACAGCCCGGACATGAACACGCCTATTCCAAAAATCAACAGATAGGTAGCCCATTCGCTTGAGTTCAAAGCCATCGCAATTATAAAAAAGAGTGAGCCAAGTGTGCTCCAGAATAAAAAAGGGAGATATTTAACGGATTCGGCAACTCTGCCTACGAATAAACGACCGATTACCATCGCAATCCATAAGAAAGTTACGCTTAAAGAGGCAAGAGACTTAGGAATATGTATCGTCTCGATTAATATGGATGGCAGGAAGTTCATGAACCCTAGCTCCAATCCCATATATACGAAGAAGAAAACGATGAAAATAGCTAGCAGCTTCACTTGTCTGGCAGTATAGCGAGTCTTGGTAACTGGTGAACTTGAGTCCGTCTTGTCACTAGTATGAAGCTTGCTAGAACTGGCTGCAGGCATCGTCATCCAGAGCAGAACCAGAATCAAAGTTATTCCGGAAATAGTGAAGAAAGTGTACGGCCAGACCTTGAGCGTAATGCACAAGCTCACTACAGCAGGGATAAGCAGAGCGCCTACTCCAAAAAATACATCCAGTTTGGCCATGGCTACGGCCTTGCCTTCTTCAGCATATTCAATCGTGAATGCTCCTATGGAGGACTCGATAATACCTGAACCGAACCCTACGAACAGGACCATCAGAATGATCCACATCCAGGAAGGCAGGAATCCCATCACCAGACAGGCGGCAGTAATACAGCAGAGTGCAATGAGAAGCATGCTCCTCCTACCGATGTAGGTTGACATTATCGGGGAGGCAATCACTCCTGCTAGAAAACCGAGAAACTGCAGGAATAGCAAGGTTCCGCCATCGCTGTAGCCCCGTTCATAATGCGATAATAACTCTGGCAGCAGAGAACCCATGAATACACTAGTAATCCCAATTAATAAGTAAAATCCACAGCTAAGCGCAAAGATCCTTTTCACGGAATGGTCCTCCTTAAGATGACGTAAACGAATACGTTGTGAAGATTCGTTGATAACAATTTATACCAATTTTTCCGAAAAGTATATATTTAATTGTAAAAATAGTTCCATATTCTAGTAAAATATGTAAATCAATATTAAGACCTAAATGCACGACAAATAAGCTGCGGTCATCAAGAGACAGCAGCTTGTAAGGATAATCTATTAAGACTTTTATATATCCAAAGTCATCTTATTATTGAGTCGAAAGCTCTATAAGACGGTCAGGAGCAAGAATATCTAGAGTACGAAGCTTCATATGAATGATGCCATCATTTACCCACTGGGTCAGCTTTCGGCTTAATGTCTCAGGAGTGGTGCCGATCATTGAGGAAAGTTCTTTCTTGGCCGCGGGAAGAATTACACGGTAACCGTCTGCACTTTGTTTTCTCCAATAGTGCACGATCATCATGGCAAGCCGCTGCTCCACATCCATGACATGCATGGCTCCGGCCCACTCATCCGCCTGCTGGAGCTGATCACTCATCGCTAGCAAGAAGCTGTAACTGAGCTGCGGATGGCTCTCGAGTAGGGGCCTGAAATCATCTTTGTGCAAGCGGCATATGACCGAAGGTTCGAGCACCTCTGCTGAGGCATAATGTTGTTTGTCCTGCAGTAGTGCGAATTGGCCAAAGAAATCACCGGGGAAGAGAAATCGCAGAATATGTTCTCTTCCATTATCCGCAATTTTGGTGAGCTTCACGAGTCCATGGCTTAGTACGTACAGTGATTCCGACTGTTCTCCCTCATGGAACACATAGCTTCCTTTTGTGAAAGGAGCAGACTTGGCGATTGAAGTTAAGAGTTCTTTTTGATCCGGACTGAGCTTCTCAAAAACGGGGACATGATGAATGCACGATTCGGAATTCTCACAGCATACAGCGGCTTGACACATCATCAAGCACCTCCTTGCAATTCTGGTAGTGGTGTATCCAGCGTACTCTTAAATCAAATGATTCAGGGTGAGGGACGTCACACGAATTCTAGAAAACTTGATCTGGATCAAGGTACATCTCTACGGAACATGGCAAGATAAGTCTTGTAGAGAACAGATGAGCAGCAGGGAGAGAGGGAATATGGATACCTTCACATTTCAAGATATGGGTTCGATCCAGAGAGAACAGCTCGGCAGTCAAGTTCCACTTGAGCTATTTCGCACCATTGAAATTCGGATTAAATAATACTTAGAGGAGGTTACCCTATGCTTGATATTAATTATAATGGGCAGATCGCGGTTATCGATCTGAGGAAGAATATTCTTAAGGGCGAACACCCTAAATCGGAAGTTATGGAATTTGCCAAAAAGGCAGAGAAAGGTACAATTCTGGAGCTGCATCTGCCGCATGCAGCACAGCCGCTGGCTGCTGCGCTGGAGGGAATTGGTTATCCAGCTGTAACTCATCAGCTTGGTCCCGATCATTTCCGGATGATGTGTGTAATAATGGATAAATAGACAACCCAAATTTTAGGAGGAATTAGAAATGGAAAAGAAAACTTTAGCTGAATATACGGAATACCGCAGCGAATCATTCACGAAGAAAATCCTGTTTAAGCAAGGAGATAATGTGGTATTCATGCTGCACTTCATGCCAGGTCAAGCACTGCCTGCCCACAAGCATCCCGGGGCCGATGTGTATATTCTGGTCACCGAGGGAAGCGGGGAGATGACGGTTGACGAAGCCGTTGTTAAGGTATCCAAATCAGAGGTTGTACGTGTTGAAGGCGGGGAGTTATTCGCATATACCAATACGGGAAGCGAGCCTTCAAGCCTATATGTGGTTCTGACCAAAATCCCAGATGAGCGGTATACTCAGGAAGTATAATAAGCAGGAAATTTAGATAGAAGGATGCTTGCGCCTCTTTGGAAAATACAGTAAACTGGCATAGGAATGTCTGTTCGGCATTTCTAATAATCCAAACGAGGTGCGGTATGATCGTAGGAATGTATCCTTATCTTGTAACGAATGGAAATGGACAAGAAGCTGTGAAGTTTTACGAGTCTGCTCTAGAGGCTGAAGTACTGGCCGTACAAACCTTTGGAGATATGCCGGATAATCCCGAGCATCCTACACCTCCGGAAGCCAAGAACCTTGTGCTGAATGCACATCTCAAGGTGGGCAATACGGATCTGATGCTTTCCGATAACTTCCCGGGACAACCTTACCAGATTGGTTCACAAGTCACGATTGCACTAACCGTTAACGAAGCCAAGAAGGCTGAAGAGATCTTCGCCAAGCTTCAGGAAGACGGACAGGTTATTATGCAGCTACAGGAGACATTCTGGAGTCCGCTGTATGGACAATTAACCGACAAATTCGGTGTAACCTGGCAGATATCCACCTTAGGAGACAATTACAAATAACTTTACAGAACAAAGCTGCCCAGGCAGCTTTTTTTATTTTCTTTTTAATATGATAAATATAGACCAAAGGGGAAGCTTGCCTACAAAAACAGTCTCTGTTATCATCAGATTAACTTATTAAACGTGTTAATTAAGTGAATCATGCGGCTAAAGGTGGTGAGAAATTGAGTGATCTAACTACGCATCCGAAAGAGATTCAGAAGGCCATCCTGCGGGACATTCGCTCACGGCTTATTGAGGTCCAAAGTGCAACAAAGGCTGAATTGATGGAGAAGTTGGGAGTCAGCTTCCCGACTATTAGCAAGTTCATTTCACAGATGGAGAAGAGTGGAGAAATTATTCTTACCGGGATGGATGAATCAAACGGCGGGAGAAGAGCGAAGCGGTATACATACAATCCTGAATATATGCTTGGTCTTGCGATCCTTCTGGAGAGGAAGGAGTCACACTATACGATCTTTAACTGCAAGGGAGAGATACTGGAGCAGGGACAGACTTCCAGCGTACTGACAGGAGAACTGCAAGATCTTGTGCAGCAGATTGAGCATATCATCTCAAGGAACCCGAAGATCCGGTCTGTCGCTATTGGAGTTCCTGGTGTTGTTCATCATGGCCGCATTCTCTATATCCCGGACTACGAGCAGTTTCAGAATTTAGATATCAAGAGCTATTTGGAAGAGAGGCTGCCCGTTTCGGTTGTTGTGGAGAATGATATGAATGCTGCGGTACTCGGATATCAATATAACAGGCGGAGACAAGATCGACCCTCATTAATCTATTTGTATTTTGGTCAGAACGGCCCGGGATCTGGCATTATGATTAATGGGGAACTGGTTCGGGGAAGTTCATTTTTTGCGGGGGAGGTCTCCTTCATACCCTTGTATGATCATTGTAACTTTCAACAGGCCTTGAGTGCGGAAGGAGATCAGCACCAACCTCATGCGCAAAGTAAGAGGGTAGACGCAATCAGCCGCTTAATCGCAGCGTTTACAGCCATTGTCAATCCCCACACGATTATATTCACTAAGGATGAGGTTAACCGGGCCCTCCTAATTCAGATTGCTGAACAAAGCAAAACCTATATTCCGAAGGAGAATCTCCCGGAGCTGACAGCAAGTGACTGGACACAGGATTATTTAGTGGGACTTCAGACCTTGGGAATTGGGATCATGATTTCGGAATCGCATAATTAATTACTACAGACAGAGGTGTAATTTATTGGCTACTTTTTTTCTGATCATCATCTATTTGGCCTTCATTAGTCTAGGACTTCCGGATTCCTTGCTGGGTTCGGCATGGCCTGTCATGCAGGTAGATTTCAACGCCCCGCTTGAGACGGCGGGTCTGTTATTTATGATCGTAGCGGCAGGGACGATTGTATCCAGCCTAATTAGCGGGTCGGTACTAGAACGATTTGGTACAGGGAAAGTGACGCTTGTAAGTTGTATCATGACAGCTGGAGCCTTAACGGGCTTTGCTTTCTCGCCCTCGCTGATCTGGTTAATCTTGTGTGCCATTCCACTTGGACTGGGAGCGGGCGCTGTAGATGCAGGCCTCAATAATTACGTTGCGGCGCACTACAAAGCGCATCATATGAGCTGGCTGCATTGTTTCTGGGGAGTAGGAGCTACACTGGGCCCTGTGATTATGGCGCAGTTCATCACTGGACAGAATTTATGGAGACAGGGTTACCTTACCGTAGCGGGAATACAAGGGGTGTTGGTTATCATTCTATTCCTCTCACTTCCTTTATGGGATCGTGTTGCCCGCCAGAGCAATGTCTCAACCTTGGAAGCTGCTGGTGATGGACATGATGAAAAAGAAGATATACTTGGCAATTCTACGAAACCGATTCAGATCAGAGGAGTCAAGCTGTCCATGGTTACTTTTCTGCTGTACTGCGGGGTTGAAGCTGGAATAGGCTTGTGGGGAAGCAGCTTTCTGGTGGGTCTCAAGAATTTGCCGGCAGCTGAGGCCGCAAGCTGGGTGTCCTCTTATTACGGAGGGATTACCGTCGGAAGGTTCATTACAGGTTTCATCACCTTTAAGGTTAGCAATCGTCATCTCATTAGGGCAGGTCAACTTACCGCACTATTCGGAGCTCTTCTTCTAGTTCTCCCCTTGCCGACTGTATTTTCTCTGGTTGCCTTTATGGTAATAGGACTAGGATTGGCTCCTATATATCCGTGTATGCTTCATGAAACTCCTGTACGTTTCGGGACGAAACATTCACAGAAGATTATGGGTTATCAGATGGCGGTAGCCTATACGGGCAGCACATTCATGCCTCCGCTTCTGGGGCTGCTCGCTTCCTTATGGAGCATAAGCGTATTTCCTTACTTTATCTTCATATCTGCTGCCGCGATGCTTCTTTTTTCAGAGAAATTGAATGCTTTTCTAAGTCGGAGAATATGATTTGTTAGATTTCACCACAAAATTTTGGAAATAGTAAAATGCTTTATTATATGATATATAATTTCGGACAGACTTAATCCGTAAGTTACCTGTTTAACAAAGAAGGATTATTGGGTAACATTCATAAGATGTGGATGAATAAGAGGAGGACTTCAATGAGAACAACGCGCACATTCTTAATCTTTATGTCTTTGCTGTTCCTGGCTCTGGCAGGAGTTCCTTATGGAACGGCAGCAACTGAGGCAGCACCGGCCTCGGAGAAAGTATATCAAATCGGTACAGATACTACATTCGCTCCATTTGAGTTCCAGGACGTGAATGGCAAGTACGTAGGAATTGACATGGAGTTAATGGAAGCCATAGCGAAAGACCAGAACTTCAAGTTCGAGATCAAATCCCTGGGCTTTAACGCGGCTGTTCAGGCACTGGAATCCAATCAGGTTGATGGTGTCATTGCGGGCATGAGCATTACCAACGAACGTAAGCAGAAGTTCGACTTCTCTGATCCGTATTTTGATTCCGGTGTAATTATGGCCGTCCGTGAGGACAACAACGAGGTCACCAATTATGAAGATCTGAAAGGGAAGAAGGTAGCCGTAAAGACGGGTACAGAGGGTTACACTTTCGCTGAGTCTGTCTCGTCCAAATACGGATTTACGATCGTACCGTTTGATGATTCTTCTCAAATGTACGACGATGTGAAGACCGGGAACTCCGTCGCGTGTTTTGATGACTATCCTGTGCTGGCTTATGGAGTGAAGCAGAAGAATGGACTGAAGACGGTAACCGACAAGGAGAAAGGCGCTTCCTACGGCTTCGCGGTAAGTAAGGGCCAGAACAAGGAGCTTCTTGAAAAATTCAATGCGGGTCTGACTAATCTTCGTGCTAACGGGGAGTACCAAAAGTTATTGGATAAGTATCTCGGTAAAAATGCAGTAAGTACTGCGAATCAAAGCCGCTGGGGACTAGTTAAGAGCTCCTTGCCAGCTCTATTTGTAGGTCTTGGCAAGACCCTATTGTATACGCTGATCTCGCTATTCTTTGCATTTATTCTGGGATTAATCTTCGGATTTATGAAGGTGGGGCGGAATAAATGGCTGCGGGGCATTGCTACTGTATTTGTAGACTTGTTCCGGGGAATTCCGCTGATTGTACTTGCATTCTTCATCTATTTCGGTATTCCTCAAGCTTTGGGTTTCACGATGCCGTTGTTCCTGGCTGCAATCCTAACGCTTAGTCTCAATGCTGGTGCCTATGTGACAGAAATTATTCGCGGAGGAATCCAGTCCATTGACCGCGGTCAAATGGAGGCGGCAAGATCTCTCGGCCTGCCTTACCGCAAGGCCATGATCAAAATTATTATTCCGCAGGCCATACGTGTAATGATCCCTGCGTTCATTAACCAGCTGGTAATCACGCTGAAGGATACATCTATACTTTCGGTAATTGGCTTGGTGGAACTGACACAATCAGGAAAGATTGTCATTGCAAGAACCTTCGCTTCGTTTGATATTTGGCTCACGGTTGCGGTAATGTATCTTGTCGTCATTACAGTACTGACCAAAATCTCGAGCCGTCTGGAAGGAAAGGTGCGTCATGGGTAAAATCAAGGTACAAGGTCTTAAAAAGAGCTTTGGAGCTAATCAGGTTCTGAAAGGAATCGACATGGAGGTGCAGGAGGGAGAGGTTGTATGTGTCATCGGGCCATCGGGTTCAGGCAAGAGCACCTTCCTTCGATGCATCAACCGGTTAGAAGACATTACTGCCGGTACGGTAGTTGTAGATAACTCGGATATTAACAATCCCAAAACGGACATTAACAAGGTTCGCGAGAATATCGGGATGGTGTTCCAGCATTTCAACCTGTTCCCGCATTTCAATGTTCTTCGGAATATTATGTTCGCCCCGCTTGAGCTGGGCAAGCAGACCAAAGAGCAGGCTCGCGCTACAGCACTGAAGCTGCTCGATCAAGTCGGCCTGTCGGATAAAGCGGATGCTTATCCGAGCCAGTTGTCGGGCGGCCAGAAGCAGCGTGTGGCGATTGCCAGAGCCTTGGCGATGAATCCGGACATCATGCTGTTCGACGAGCCAACATCAGCCCTCGACCCCGAGATGGTCGGCGAGGTACTCGGCGTGATGAACGATCTTGCCCGCGAAGGCATGACCATGGTGATTGTTACGCATGAAATGGGCTTCGCGCGTGAGGTGGCCGATCGTGTCATCTTCATGGATGGAGGCTATATTGTTGAGGAAGGGCCGCCAGAGAAGGTATTTGGCAGTCCGCAGCATGAGCGTACCATCAGCTTTTTGGAGAAAGTGCTCAAAGCATAATTTTCAGCAAATATGAATTCAAAGATCTAATTGAACCCTTTCCGGAATTCAATGCATAAAGTCATTAGTTTGGCTGGACTTTGGCGTTGAAGACAGGGGAGGGTTTTTCGTGTGCCTGTATAGTACGTTTCACCCAATTAACTCCACCCGTACACAAGTACGAATTAATAGGAATAGCCTATATAACTCGCTATTATTTCATTCTACACTTGAAGCGTAATCAGGCTATAAACCAAGAAGAGGAGTGATTCAATGTTCATTCAACCAGCTGCTAAAGTATTTTGGACAAGGTTGATAGCTGCCTTAGTAATTCTGCTAGGTGCAACTATGATGTGGCTTCAACCTCTGAAAGCTGCACAAGCTGAAGTTAACCAGGACCGTCACAGCCTTGGATTTGCCCAAAATGTATACGAAGTGAAGCTGGGAGAAAAGATCAATGTATCCCTTTTGTTAAAAGGAAAAGATCGGAATGAGGACGTAACTACTGTTGCAGAAATTTTTACTTTCAATCAGCGTATAGCAAAGAGTTACGACCACGGCGTAATCGAAGGAATAAACCCTGGGACCACATACTTATATGGAAACTATCATAATACTATTTATGATACAGCTATAGCAGAAGTCCGGGTGGTAGGAGAACCTCCCGAGGATCTTGAACTTAAGTTCGATTCAGATGAGTACAGCATGGTTCCTGAGGAACCTGTGGAGTTCAGAGTAACGGCTAAGGGAAAAGATGGTGTGGTAAAAGATGTAACGGGAGACGTAATGTTAACATCGGATCATTTCCATGTAGTCTCATTCTATGGTCATGACAACATTTATGAAATATTTAGCGATATTCCAGGCGAGGCTACAATAACGGCGTTATATCATGGCAAACTCGCGATAGCTAAAGTAACTTCTTATAAACAGAACCTCAAGTTAAAACTCGATTCGGAAGAATATAGCTTATTGGCAGGAGAACGACTGGACATACAACTTACGGCTACGCACCCGAACGGAAGAACTGAAGTTATTGGTCCAGGACGTATACAATATTCTTTCACTGACAATCCTGATGTAGCATGGGTGAACAAGATTACGGGAGAACTTATAGCATTTGGTCCAGGAGAGGCAACTGTTACCGTCAAATACAGAGATTTTACAGCGTCTGCAAAAGTATACGTATATCCCAAAAAGTGACTTAGGCTCATCGGACTGATGGAATTAACGAATGAAATGTGTCCCTCCGTAACAAGCTAACCGTGTAGTATATTTAGCTCAGACCCAGAGGAGGATACCTGTAATGGCTGATCAGAAGCGAAGAGAAGAAGCTGCCTGGAAGTCACGTAAGCAACAAAATCATCCCCATGGTAAAATCAAATCGCTGAAAGAATTATCCAGCGAGTATGATGCGGAACATACTACACATTAATATTTGAGCAATACGAAGCGGCTGCTGGTCATTTGATCAGCGGCCGCTTTGCTGTGATAAGCAGAGGATTAACATGGATATTACCTGGTATGAACGGGTTATCTTAAGAAAGCTATCCCAGTTCCAAGATTGCATGGGATTGATTAAGGGTAAGAAGTGGTAACTTAGAAAATTAGCAGAAATTCCCCATTTATATCAGGAGGTTAGTAATCTATGACGTCAATAACCAGCAATCCCGCAGCTGCGATCTTGGGAATTGGAACCGCCTTGCCCGCTCATTCTATCGCTCAAGCTGACATCGCCGAGCTGATTGCATCTTCTCTGCAGGACAGCCCTGATTTAGCCCGCTTTGCCAGAAGAATATTCAGATCATGCGGGGTTGACACGAGATATACCTGCGAACCCAGTTATCTGGGATCTCCGGAAGATTGCCGTTACTTACCTATAGGAGACCATTCCAATATCCCCACCACTAAGGAACGAATGGATACATATAAAAGAGAGGCCTTACCACTTGGGCTGCAGGCCGCTAAGCAGGCGATGAACGAAGCCTCCATGTCCCCGGAGCAGATCACACACCTCATTACGGTCAGCTGTACCGGACAATATCTGCCGGGACTTGATGTCATGCTGATTCGTCAGCTCGGACTATCTCCCCGCGTTAACCGGCTGCCACTTATTTTCCAGGGATGTGCAGCTGGTCTAAAGGCGATTCAAATGGCTAGAGATGTCGTACTGGGAGCCCCAGGGTCACAAGTGTTGGTAGTCTGCGTGGAGCTGTGCAGTCTGCATTTTCAACCTGCCAAGGAAAGAGAAGCTTTGTTCGCTGCTTCGTTCTTCGGGGACGGTGCTGCCTCCTGTGTAATTGGAAGTCCGAAGGAACACCATTCGAACAATATGAACCTCGGTAGAGGTTATTCCGTACTGCTACCTGATTCCACTGAGGATATGACGTGGGAGGTGGGGAATACGGGTTATGATCTGTATCTGTCACCGCGAATCCCCAAGCTGCTGGGTACACACCTGAAGTCTGAACTCGCTCTTCTTCTTGGAGGAGACAAGCTTCCAGAGCTTTGGGCTATTCATCCGGGTGGCCGTGGTATCGTGGATTCGGTTCAGGAGGTCATGAATCTTACGGAGGAGCATACCAAATTCAGCAGGGATGTGCTGCGAAATGTGGGCAATCTGTCTTCAGTGACGATTATGTTCGTACTGAATGCTATGCGTCAGGAGATGAAATCTGAGGGCAGGGAAGAAGCGGATGGAGTAGCCATGGCTTTCGGACCTGGACTTACCGCTGAGCTCATGCGGTTTACTTATATACCGGCTTATGCAGCTGCCAATAAGGAGCAGAATCATGCCCTTCTTTAGGACCCTGACGATCCGGGCCAAGGAAGATGAGCTTATGGATGACTTCTCCATGGGTGGAGAAGAACTTAGCGAAGCTCTGCAGCATTTGAGAAGGTTGAATCGGATTTTTCCTGCGGCAGCGCCAACACTCCATGGCGTAGATAAGCTTTGGCAGGCAAATGGAAGACCCCCCAAGCTTAGCATCCTTGATGTGGGAGCCGGTTCGGGTGACATTAACACAAAGCTCCTAAAATGGGCAGACCGAAAAGGAATTTCACTTCAAATCACGCTTGTCGATATGACCGTGGAGGCCTGTGAGGAAGCTAGGCGTTTGTTCCGAGAAGAGCCGAGAGTGAAAGTCATACAGGGAAACGTCAAAGACTTGGATGAGAGAGCTGCCGATATCGTGACTGGCTCCCAGTTCATTCATCATTTTGATGGGGAAGAGCTGGTTGATATGGTCGCACATATGCTCCAAGCGTCCAGATACGGCATAGTCATCAACGATATTCATAGGCACGCTGTATCCTATACGGCAGTATGGCTGATGACACGACTGATTTCACGCAACCGGTATATCCGTCATGACGGACCCCTGTCCGTCGCCAAGGGGTTTAAAGGCAGGGATTGGCGAGAACTTAAGGCTAAGCTTAAGATGAGCTCGATGACCTACTCCTGGCGGCCGTTGTTTCGTTACTCCGTGGTGATCCCCAGAATTGCCAATCAGAGCTCTAGTGATCGAAAAGGCAGGTGAACTCAGAATGCTGAAGCAAGCGGATGTGATTATCATAGGCGCGGGAATTGCCGGCAGCAGCTGTGCAATCCAGCTTGCCAGGCTGGGCCACAAGACCGTGCTGCTCGATCGGCAGCATTTCCCCCGGCACAAAACGTGCGGTGAATTCATGTCCCCGGAGACGAAGGAGATGCTCGACTATTTAGGCGTGAATCCAGAGACACATGGGTTTGCAACCGGCACAATGGATAGGGCCAAGCTTATTTTTTCTCACGGAGGAGAGATTGAAGCCCCCCTACCCGGAAGGGCCGTTGGTATCAGCCGTTATGAGCTGGATCGACTTCTTCATCAACAAGCATCAGAAGCTGGAACCGAGATTAGTACGAAGACCAGGGTCACCGGTATTGAACAAATGGAATCCGGGTTATATGAAGTCTGCACTAGACAAGGAAAGGATCAGGTACGGTATCTCGCCAAGGCGGTCATTGCCGCTTATGGAACCAAGAGGCCTACTGGTGCACCACGATCCGAAATCCAGCGAGATAAGACCGCGTATGTTGGAGTTAAATCTCACTTCAGCGGGCTTCATATCCCGTCGCAGGTGGAGCTTTATTTCTGTGAAGGTGGATATGTCGGACTTTCGCCAATTGAGAATGGAATCGTCAATGCTGCCGCACTGCTATCATTGGACGTTGTTCAGCGACTTGGCAAGTCTGTACCAGAGATTCTGGAAGGAGCCTCGCGCACCAATTCTAAATTAGCGGACCGCCTGTCAAAAGGGACACCTGTTGCAGGTACCCAGGTCTCTGTGGCACCACTCCACTTGTCGGATGTTCCCGAGCCCTGGTCGCAGTTTCCGCATGTAGGCGATGCTATGCTCATGATTCCGCCGCTTTGCGGGGATGGGATGTCCATTGCGCTGCGCTCCGCCTGGTTATGCGCCCGCTCAACTGATCAGTTCTTAAGAGGCAACTTAAGCTTCTCCGAGTGGAAGAACCAATACACAGAGGAAGCGAATCGTGAATTCTCTCAGCTGTTAAGGAGAGCGAGAACGATGCACAAGCTTGCCTTTGCCAAAACCAACCGCCTCTATCCGGGTATAGCCCGGCTTCTCCCAGGTCTGGCATCCTATCTGGTCAAATCGACACGATTATCGGAGACTGGGCTGATTCGATAACGGATACTTGGTAATAATCGCAGCTTGTATATATTAAAAATCCCCCCTTTCTGGAGCAGATCCAGAGAGGAGGGATTTATTAATGTGAAGTTGTTACTTATTCATTCTACGATGCTTAAGCAGCAGCGGATAGAATAAGATGCCGCTGACAATCAAGGCAAGTCCAAGCACAAAAGTCTTGAGGTCTGCCGTACCCGCGACAATAACCCACAAAGAGTAGATGGCAGCCAAGGCTGCAATGATCCCCTCGGTTACCCGCTCCTTGTTCAGGGAATAGGTTTCACCCGTCAGGGTCAGCTTAAGGTGGTACAGGGATGCAATCAGATAAGGTACCAGATAGGCGAGTGTGGCAATTTGAATAATGAAATCAAAAGCCGCTGAAATGGAACCCGAGATGGTAGACAGCAGCAGAATCTGACCCAGCAGATTCGAGATCCAAAGTGATACCTTGGGCATGCCCTTTCCGTTCTCTTTGGCGAAAGAAGGGAGGAAGACTCCCAGCTTGGCTGCTTGAAACGGAACTTCTGCACTCAGCAGCACCCAGCCGATGGTGGAGCCAAGCAGACTTATAAGTCCAAGTCCTGCCAGCAGCTTGCCGCCGATAGGTCCGAGCACGGTTGATATCCCGTCTACAAGCGGATTCTGGGAAGCAATCAGCTGTTCCTGCGTCAGCAGGCCCATGGTTAGAATACTGATACCGACATACAGCACGAGGGAAATGACAAGCCCTGCGATCGTTGCACGGCGGATATCCTGCTTGCGGCGTGCCCGGGCGGCAAAGACCATAGCAGACTCTACGCCGATGAAGGCCCACAGGGTCGCAATAGCAGCAGAGTTAACTTGAGAGAGCAGGCCAATCGTCTCCCCGCTCTCGTTCGTCCGCGGTGCCAGTAACGGCCCAATATTGCTTTGCTGGAAAGCGAACAGGGCAATTACGATAAAGAGTGCAAAGCCAATAACTTTGGTTGCCGTTGCGATGAAATTCAAACGTCCGGCACTGTTCATCCCCCTAAGGCAGATGGCGTTCGTTCCCCACAGCAGCACCGAGCAGACAAGGAAGGTTAAGGTGTTGCCGGCTTTCAGTGTAAAGCTGCCGAGTTCCAGCCACACTTTATCGCTGGTGAGAACAGGGAAGAAGGTGGACAGGTAGCTGGCAAAGGTCGTAATTACTGCCACAAAGCCGGCGATATTGCCGACCCAGTATCCCCAGGTAGACATAAAACCGGCCAACAAGGAACCATGCGAACCTTCCCGGAACAGCTCTTTTGCATAAATTTGTGGACCCCCGCTTAATTCAGGCTTGCGAATCGCCAGACTGCCGAATACCAGCGCCAGAGTTAGTACACCAAGTCCTGTAGCAGCCCAGGCCAGAACGACACCGGCCGGACTTGCAGCTTCGGATAGGGAGCGGGGAAGCATGAAGATTCCCGACCCGACCATGTTACCCACCACAAGGGCGGTGAGGATCCAGAAGCCTAATTTATGTCTTGTCATGTTGATTAAACCCCTTTAACAGAATGATTAGAATACGGTAAAAATATAAAACCAACAGGTAACCATAATACACTTTCTTCTGCTAAAGCACCAGCGTAAATTTTAGGAGATGGGGCATATTATTTCATAGAAGTTTTGAAGGTTCAGTAAAAAGGGGGGGCACCATGAAGATATCGCTTAACAAACAGTCCATTCTGCTGCTTAGCGTGAATGGATTATTTGTACTTGCTGGAGCGTTATCGGGTACGTTCCTGAACGTATACTTATGGAAGAGCAGACAGGACTACAGTATGATTGGCTGGTTCACAATCAGTCAGCAGCTTGCACTGGGTCTAACTTTCTGGGTGGCCGGCAAGTGGGTGAAAGAGCATAACAAAATGAATGCTTTACGAATGGGAATTGCTGTCACAGGACTATTTTATCTGCTTGTCTTATGGGCGGGAAAAGACGCAGTTAACTATATCTGGCCATTGGGGATTGTACTGGGAACTGCGCTGGGTCTTTTTTGGCTTGCTTTCAATGTGGTCTACTTTGAAGTGACGGATGCCGAGAATCGTGATTTGTTCAACGGCTGGGTAGGATTGCTTGGTTCCGTTACCGGTATTATCGGTCCATTGTTATCAGGCTGGATTATATCAAGGTTAAAAGATGATCAAGGGTATCGCATCATTTTCACCATTTCACTGGTGATTTACGCCGTTGGAGTTGTGCTTAGCTTCTTTCTCAAAAAGCGAAAGGTACAAGGAAGATATGAATGGCTCGAGCCTATCCGCAGACTAAGGATTCTACATGACCCCTGGCGTTACGCCGTTCCCGGACTGATTGCCCAGGGACTTCGCGAAGGCGTCTTCTCCTTCCTGATTAACCTGCTAGTGTATGTTGCTACCACTCAAGAATCGAAGCTGGGACAGTTTTCATTCATAACCTCATCTGTGGGGCTCGGCAGCTTCTGGCTGGCTGGGAAATGGTTCAAACCGAGATTTCGATACATAGGAATGCTGGTTGGATCGGTGCTGCTTGTGGTTGTCATTCTCCCTTTATTGTGGAAAGTCAGTTACAGTACGCTGCTCATCTGGGGCATCGGGACTTCATTGTTCATGCCGCTCTATATCCTGCCTATGGTATCGGCGGGCTTTGATCTGATGGGATCAAGTGAGGAGAGTGTGGAGAAAAGGGTGGAGCTGGTCGTCCTGCGCGAGCTCAGTTTAATGGCAGGACGAATTGCTGGGACGTTAATTTTTATATGGATCTTATCCCTAAGCACGAATCCATCAACTCTTACCTGGGTCCTGCTAGCCCTCGGAACGGCGCCGCTATTAGGCTGGTTAAGCATGCGCAAGCTGCTTAGACCCGCGAACAAACGGGCAGCTCGGGATAAATGAGAACTTGACATACCCAATAGGATTATGGTATTGGTATATACAAATAAAGGCAATGCAACCGGTGGGTTCAACCTCGTAACGAAATTGAGGTTGGCCCTTTTTTGCATCCAATAAAAAGGAGAATATGCTTATGCCACATCCTGAGATACTGCTTCAACGTCTAGATCATATTGGAGATTCACTTGGACACAAGGAAGGTGCGCTGGTCCTACTTGGGGTAGGCTCTGTTGGTGAGGAATTGGATCGATTGGATGAGTACTCGGATCTGGACTTTTTTGTAATTGTGAAGCCTGGCTTCAAACAGAGATTTATTGAGCAGCTGGATTGGCTTGAGGAGGTGCATCCTCTGGATTACTACTTCAAGAATACGGATGACGGATATAAAATTTTGTTCCAAGACGGGATATACGGCGAGTTCGCGATTTTTGAGAAGAATGAGCTTGAGAATATTCCATACAAGGGCGGACGTGTCGTCTGGAAAAGTCTTGAAGCAGATAACTTTGCCATAAAAAGCAGCAATTCTGAACGGATCCCGAGTATAAGAAAGGACCAACTTGATTATTCCCTCAACGAAGCGCTAACCAATCTCTATGTTGGACTTGGAAGGTACGCCCGCGGAGAGAAGCTGTCTGCCGTGAGGTTCATCGAAGGGTATGCCATAGATTCCATCCTTTCCGTACTGCATCTGGTCGAGAAGGAAGAAGATTATTTCCCCGATTGCTTCGGTAATGAGAGACGACTCGAAAAGCGGTTCCCCAAGTTTGGAGAGCGTCTTGGAGACATGATGCAGGGCTATAACCGGGTTCCCGAATCCGCCATTCATATTCTCAATTATCTGGAAAGTGTATATCCGGTTAATCGCAGACTCAGCGAAGAAATCAGAAAGTTAGCCGAGTAAGTTTAAACCTCCTCGAACACGGTTACAAAGAGAAGAGTCAGCACCTTACAAGAATGAATAACTCTTATTCACTTAGCCTAGAGGAGGAATTGATGATGCCAGATCAAGACCAATACAGCGTGCAGGATCCAGCAGCCCAGTATCCAAAGGCAACTGCGGAGTGGAAGCAGACACAGCCTGAGCCAGGACTTCAGGAGAAAATGACTCCACAACCCGACGCAGGAGAAACAAGCTACCGGGGAACGGGGAGATTGACCGGACGCAAGGCAGTGGTAACTGGAGCAGACAGCGGAATTGGCCGGGCGGCCGCCATTGCATTTGCCCGCGAAGGTGCAGATGTGGTCCTTTCTTACCTGCCTGAGGAAGAGGCCGATGCCAAAGAGGTTGTGAAGCTGATCGAGGAGGCAGGCCGAAAGGCCGTAGCCATTCCAGGTGATTTGAAGGATGAGCAGTACTGCGAACAGCTCATTGCGGAGGCGGTGGAGAAGCTTGGCGGGATTGATATTCTAGCCAACATTGCAGGCAAGCAGCAGTTCGTGGAAGATATTGCAGACCTAACAACAGAGCAGTTCGATGCTACTTTTAAGACAAACGTATACTCTCTGTTCTGGCTGTGCAAGGCTGCGATTAAGCATATGAAGCCAGGCAGCACGATCATTAATACCTCGTCCATCCAAGCGTACAAACCATCGCCCATACTGCTGGATTATGCGACTACGAAGTCAGCAATTAATACCTTTAGTAAGGCTTTGGCGCAGCAAGTCGCGAGTAAGGGGATCCGTGTAAATGTGGTGGCTCCGGGACCTGTATGGACTCCGCTTCAAGTGGCCGGCGGGCAACCAACAGCGAAGCTCGCAGAATTTGGTTCGAATACGCCTCTGGGCCGTGCAGGACAGCCTGCTGAAATGGCTCCGGCGTTTGTGTTCTTGGCCAGTCAGGAATCCAGCTATATTACTGGAGAAACTTTGAATGCCAACGGGGGTACACCAACCCCTTAAACCATAGATTAACAAGTTAACAGAGGATGCTGTATCCATTTTGGATCGGCACCTCTTTTTCATTTGTTCACAAAGTGTTCACTTATTTGGAGGGATCTTCAGCCTCTATAATTACAATCCTAAACAGAAAGGATGATGAAATTGCCAACAACGAAGAAAGAAAATGTATAGTTCGGGGAGATTGTCCGTTATGTATTTAGCAAATTCGTCAAAGGCAAGGGACTTAGACGATCTCTGAGCTGAAAGGAAATTCGATTCCATCGCTTGCTATGAAATGCATTTCACAATATATACTTGTTCCGAATCTTGTTGGCATCATACCCAAGGAGGGAAATATATGATTCACACTAATCTGCGTCCTTTTCCGAAGGACTTTCTATGGGGCTCAGCATCAGCTGCATATCAGATTGAAGGAGCATGGAACGAAGACGGAAAAGGTTTGTCCGTGTGGGATGTATTTACGAAGATAGAAGGCAAGACCTATCAGGGAAGTAACGGCGATGTAGCCATGGACCATTATCACAGGTATAAGGAAGATATTGCGCTTATGGCTGAGATGGGCCTCAAAGCCTATCGTTTCTCGGTAAGCTGGCCACGGATTTATCCGAACGGTTATGGGGAAGTAAATGAAGAAGGGCTACGGTTCTATGATCGTGTGATCGATGAACTGATGGCTCACGGGATCGAGCCTGTGCTTACCCTGTATCATTGGGATGTACCGCAGGCGCTTATGGATGAGTACGGAGCCTGGGAGTCGCGGCGGATCATCGAAGATTTCGATAACTACTGTGTAACTTTATTCAAACGTTACGGGGACCGAGTGAAATATTGGGTGTCGCTGAACGAGCAGAATTACAATACCAACCACGGATTCATTACCGCCATGCACCCGCCGGGTGTGAAGGATCGCAAACGATTCTATCAGGCGAATCACCATGCTTTTCTGGCTAATGCGAAGGTCATTGACTCATTTCGTACTCATGTGCCGGGTGGACAAATCGGACCAAGCTTCGCTTACTCTCCGGCCTATCCGGCTTCAAGCAAACCGGAGGATATGCTGGCATTTGAGAACGCGGAGGAATTCACCAACTTCTGGTGGCTGGATGTATACTGCCTGGGGCACTATCCACAGATTCCACTAAGGTACCTGGAAGAGCAGGGGCTGGCTCCTGTCTTTGAAAAAGGGGATGTGGAGCTCCTTCGCAAGGGTAAGCCCGATTTCGTAGGCGTCAATTACTATCAGACGATTACTTACGAACATAATCCGCTGAACGGCGTAGCTGAAGGGAAGATGAATACAACCGGCCAAAAGGGAAGCAATCAATCGACCGGGCTGCCTGGATTGTACAAGACAGCATCTAATCCGAATCTGGAGACATCCAATTGGGACTGGGCTATTGACCCGATTGGCCTGCGGATTGGCCTTCGCCGGATTACCAGCCGGTATGGTCTGCCCGTGTTCATTACTGAGAATGGACTTGGTGAATTTGATAAGCTGGAGCAAGAAGATACCATTCATGATGATTATCGTATTGCTTATCTCAAATCCCATCTGGTGCAGTGTTTGCAGGCCATGAACGATGGGGTCGAGTTAATCGGATATTGCAGCTGGTCGTTCACCGATGTGCTCAGCTGGTTGAACGGTTACCAGAAGCGGTATGGGTTTGTATATATTGACCGGGATGAGACCGATGAAAGATCGCTGCGCCGAATCAAAAAAGACAGCTTTCATTGGTATCAAGAGGTCATTCACACGAACGGCGAGCGGTTATTTAATTCATAGTCAGCCAAGCATTGAAGATCCACCGGTGATTACCGGCGGATCTTATTCGTATTACTATCTGCTGATAGCAGGTTCAACGATAGTAATTGACTTTTGGTCCGTATTCAGATTAACTCTAGCTCCAATCGGCATAGCTGCTTTATACATCCCGTGACCTGTTGCCAGGTTGGTAATAAGTGGCTTGCCTAGTGGTACGACAAATGTGATGATAAGCTCCTCATAAGATGTTCCGTATGCGGCAGAACAGCCCGTACATTCCCCCATAATAATCCCGGCACAATCATTAAATTTACCGGCTAGCTTCAAATCGTTCAAATACCTGTAGACGGTATTGGTCGGCTCATGTGTCTCTTCAAGCAGCAGGATCTTGCCCCTTGTGTCAATTTCGAAAGGTGTGCCTAAGGTATCTACGAACGATGTCAGATTACCGCCTACAAGCGTTCCCGTCACATTGCCGGGTACCCGGCTTATGAGAGGCATTCCAGGCGGATTGTCAATTTGCCGGGACATGGAGAATACCGAAGTAGCGGAGAAGAACTGGTTCATGTTATAGGCAGGTGTCTGTGATTTGAAGTCAATTAGCAGAAGACTGTGGAAGGTGATCAAATCTGCATATTGATAGAGGACATTTAGCAGGACTGTTATATCGCTATAACCTGATATGATCTTAGGATGACTTCGGATCACATTATAATCCAGGTAAGGAAGAATCCCGGCTACGCCTGTGCCGCCTCGGGTAGGAAGAATCATTTTTACCTGACTATTCTGAAACATCATCATCAGATCAGATGCGCGCTGCTCGTCGGTTCCGGCAAGGAACCCATTCTGGGCATAGACATACTTCCCCAATACGATATTGAAACCCATGGCCTTAAGGTAGTCCATACGTGCATTGATTACTTGTGTATCCAGCGGGCTGCCCAAGGTAACAATTCCAATGGTATCCCCTCTCTGAAGTATAGGCGGACGTATTGGCATAAACTTACCTACCTTCCTTGAGAAATACTAGCTGCTGGCCAGCATTACATGATTTTTCTATTCCATGTGCACAATAGATCTCACTTCACATTTAGGAAGGGGATTGTATGAAAACATACCTAATTGGATTCTCTCTAATGGCACTATGCCTAATTAGCGGCAGTTTCCGCGGTGATTTGTTCGTTCAGAATAGGGCAGCTGGCCCTGTTCCCGTTCCGATTCTGCTGTATCACTCGGTATCCGGCGAGAAAGGTGATCCGCTTAAGATTGATCCCTCTCGATTTGAAGAAGAGATGACTTACTTGAAGAAAGAGGGATATCACTCCATTCATTTCAAAGAGCTGCAGGAAGGATGGTATAACGGACGACCTTTATTCCCGAAGCCGATCATCATTACTTTTGACGACGGATATGAGGATAACTACACGGCTGCGTACCCGATTTTGCTGAAAACAGGTATGAAGGCAACCATATTTGTGGTAACGGGGAGCATCGGCTCACCGGGACGGCTTACATGGCAGCAGCTGCATACGATGGAGTCGTCGGGCTTGATAGATACCCAATCACACACCGTTACTCATTCTAACTTAACCAAGCTGAGCGATGAGCAGAAGATGAGGGAATTAGTCAATTCAAGAAATCAAATTCTACGTAAGTTAGGACATCTAGCAGACGTATTAGCATATCCGTATGGCTTCTATGATAGGCGTTCTATCGACGCGGTACACAAGGCGGGCTATCAGCTTGCTGTCATCACCGAGCCGGGAGCTGCAGATGTGACGCATGGAAGATTTCAGCTGCATCGCATTCTTATCTCTGGAGATTTATTGCTTGATCAATTCAAAGCTGCGTTAAATGGGCCGTAATGGGCTGATTGAAATTTTGCTGTTGACTTTGCCCTTAGGGTAAGGTGTTTAGTAGAAGTGTACAAAGAACATGGATGGAGGTGAGCCATTGTTATCGATTGGCGAATTCTCGAAAATGTGCGGAGTCTCTACCAAAACACTCCGTTATTATGATGAGATTGGCTTAATTAACCCGGAAGAGATTAATCCCGGAAATGGGTACAGGTATTATGCTGTCCGGCAGCTAAAGAAGATGCTGTTCATCAATCGTCTGAAATCTTATCATTTCTCACTCGAAGAGATGAGAGTCATCCTGGACTTGGAAGAGGATTTATTCGAAGAGAAGCTTCGTTCTGCACTCCTTCGCAAGAGCATGGAAATCCAGGATAAGCTGAAAGCTTATGAGTACATCCTGAAGCAAATGAGTAACGACATAACGAGCTTAGATAACGGGATACCCCTGATGTCATATCTGGACAATATAGATGTTCAGCTTGTGGAAACTCAGCCGATGACTATTCTATATATACGGCAGATGATGAGCAGCCATGACTATGCATCAGGGTATGGATCTTATTTTGGCAAGTTATATGAAAAGATTGCAGTCAATAAACTCACCATGCTCGGAACTCCCATGACGATTTATCACAGTCCAGAGTATTATCCTTCTGGCAATGATACAGAGTTTGCGATACCCATAAAGGAGCTTGTAAAGGGAAGCAGGGATTTGCCAGGCGGCCTATGCGCGAAGTCGGTGCTAAAGGGTTCGTATTCGGAACTAACCTCGGTATTTGCCAAGCTTAGAGAGTGGGTAGAGCAGGAAGGATATGAGCTGGTGGAATCACCCTACGAAATCTATCTGACAGATCCTGATCAAGTCACGAGGACTGAGGATTTGGTTACTGAGGTATATTTTCCTGTAAAGAAAAAATAACTGAGTACGTCTAAAGGGGGATTTATCATGCAAAAAAACTGCTGGCCAACTTCAGTATGGCAGACCACCGAGCCTACAGCCCTGGGTATGAATCCGGACAAACTCACAGAGCTAGAACCCAAGATCAAAGCGGACTACAGCAACATTAACGGTATTGTTATGGTAAGGCATGGGTGTATAGCTTACGAAAGGTACTATAATGGCTGTGGACCTGATGATCCACACCATGTAGCCTCTGTAACGAAAAGCGTCATCTCTGCATTGATTGGGATTGCCATAGATGCAGGGTATATTATGAACGAGGACCAGAAGGTGCTGGACTTCTTCCCGGAATATGTCACGGAATGTTCGAGCTCGCTGCGGCAAGAGATTACCTTAAGACATCTTCTCACGATGACAGCCCCCTATGCCTTTGAGGATTGGCATGAACCGCTGGATAAGATGTGCATGCAGCCAGACTGGGTCCGATATACGCTGGATATGCTGGGCCGAGAAGGAAGTATTGGTGACTTTAAATATTCCACCGCGGGTGCGCATCTGCTTTCGGCCATAATCACCCGCAGCACGGGTAGAAGTGCCCGTGAATTTGCTAACGAGCATCTATTTAAGCCGATCGGGATGAGAGAGATCATGGATTATGAAATGAAATCTTACGGGTTTGATGATCTGTTCGGACAGTATGTGAAGGGATGGGTTCATGATCCAAACGGCATTTCCACAGGCGGATGGGGATTAACCTTAACTCCTCGAGATATGGCCCGTTTTGGCCTGCTATATCTGAACCGTGGCAACTGGGAGGGACGTCAGATTATTTCCGAGAGCTGGATTGAGAACTCTATTGCAATGAACTCATATACATACGGTAATCTATGGTGGTTACGTGAAGAGGAGGGGGTTTTTTCCTACTCCGCAGTAGGTGATGGCGGGAATGTGATCTGCTGCATTCCATCCCTAAATCTTGTTATCGCCATTGCATCCGAGTTCACATTGAACGCTCGTGATCGGTGGACATTGATTAAGGAATGTATAATTCCGGCTGTACACGAATCTTAATCACAAATTCACATCTGGGCACATACACTGTACTAATGGTTTAAGACTAACAATTTCACTTATGGAAATAAGCTCCCAAATTTTTGTCTTATTCTAGTACATTTTGACGAACTTCTCACTTTTTTACCTGCCTTAAATAGTATATAATTATCAGATAATCGCAGATATGATATCTTAGAATAATTATATTACACTACTAGCCTATAAGGATGGTTAAAATGAGCAGCGTAACTAAAACAGACGTCATCTTGATTGGTGCCGGAATCATGAGTGCAACTTTAGGTACACTCTTGAAAGAATTAATGCCCGACTGGAATATTAAAGTATTCGAGAAGCTTGAACAAGCTGGCGAAGAGAGCTCAAATGAGTGGAATAATGCGGGAACAGGGCATGCTGCACTCTGCGAACTGAACTACACTACCGAGAAACCGGACGGATCCATTGATATTAGCAAGGCGATCAAGATTAACGAGCAGTTTCAGGTATCCATGCAGTTTTGGTCTTATCTTGTAAATGCAAAGCTGATTCATAATCCGATCGACTTCATCATGCCGCTCCCACATATGAGTATGGTGCAAGGAGAAGCAGATACTGCCTTTTTGAGAAAAAGATTTGAAGCGCTATCAAGCAATCCTCTCTTCCAAGGCATGGAATTCTCCGATGATCCAGCCAAGCTTAAGGAATGGATTCCGCTTATTATGCAGAACCGTCCAGCTAACGAAGTTATTGCAGCTACCAAAATAGACACCGGAACGGACGTTAACTTTGGCGCTTTAACGCGCATGCTATTTAACCATTTACAGTCCAAAGGTGTGGATATCCACTATAAACATAGTGTTGATAATATCAAGCGTTCTGGCGATGGATCGTGGGAATTAAAAGTTCGTGATTTGAACAGCGGCACTACAGAGAACCATAAGGCAAAGTTTGTGTTTATTGGCGGTGGCGGTGGAAGCTTGCATCTGCTTCAAAAAACCGGTATTCCCGAAGGAAAGCATATCGGCGGATTCCCCGTGAGCGGAATTTTTATGGTATGTAACAATCCAGAAGTCATAGAGCAGCATCACGCCAAAGTATACGGCAAAGCAAAAGTGGGGGCACCACCTATGTCTGTTCCGCATCTGGATACCAGGTTTATCGATAACAAGAAATCGTTGTTATTTGGCCCGTTTGCCGGGTTCTCGCCAAGGTTCCTGAAGACAGGTTCGTTGTTTGATTTACTCACATCTGTGAAACCGAATAATGTCTTGACGATGTTAGCGGCAGGCGCTAAAGAGATGTCTTTAACGAAGTATTTAATCCAGCAGGTGATGTTATCCAAAGAAAAGCGGATGGAGGAACTTCGTGAATTCATCCCGAACGCCAAAATCGAGGATTGGGATTTGGTAGTAGCAGGCCAGCGAGTCCAAGTGATCAAGGATACAGAAGCAGGTGGGAAGGGAACGCTGCAATTCGGTACGGAAGTGATTACCGCTGCAGATGGCTCGATTGCCGCTTTACTTGGTGCTTCTCCGGGCGCTTCAACCGCCGTTCACGTTATGCTGGAAGTGATTAATAAGTGCTTCCCTGAGCAGGTAAAAGATTGGGAACCAAGAATCAAAGAGATGATTCCATCCTATGGCAAATCATTAATGGAGAATCCAGAGCTTCTGCTTGAAGTTCATGCCACAACTGCCGAAACGCTGGGTCTGAGCAAAAAAGAACCTGTGTTTAGTTAAGTAACTTTTGTGAAATTTATTTCCTTTTAAATCAAGAGTAGGCTGCGATCGTGATGGATCGCAGCCTTTTTTTGTAGCACAGGAAGGGATAGATCCGTCACTTTTGATGATGCTCGCTGGGTATACTTCCTGTCTTCTCGTACCTGGGATTATGGAGACGGCATCGATCAATGAGAAATCGATATCACTTTCGAGCTGTGCCTAAGTGAAGTGTTCGGCTGTGGGGTATTCAAGCCATAGAGGAAGACATCAAAAAAAGAACCTGGATAATTATATCAGGTTCTCATCATTTGCATATTGAATGTAACAAGGCAGAATGCTATGCTTATAAAGAATGCTGAAATGTCAGTGCATAAGTATGACATCTTATATTTTTATAATATCATGCCGGCAAGCGATTGTCAAATGTCTTTTCTCAATTAAATGTTAAGGGAGATGTTTTAATGAGTTCTTTGGTTCTTGGGTTTCAGGAAATGGATAGTGCACAGCTGATGTTTGTTGGCGGGAAAGGTTTGAATCTAGGTGAATTATCCAAAATTGACGGAATACAAGTACCAGAAGGATTCTGTGTTACAACAGTGGGATATCAAAAGGCAATCGAACAAAACGAAACGTATCTTGCATTAGTGGATCAACTAACCAAATTAAAAGCAGAAGATCGTGATGAGATTGGGCAAATCAGTAGGGAAATCCGTCAGCTTCTATTGGAAATTGAAATTCCATCTGAAGTTGCGAAAGCAGTGACTCACTACCTCGCCCAGTTTGGCGATGAACATGCTTATGCGGTGCGTTCTAGTGCGACTGCGGAAGATTTGCCCCATGCCTCTTTTGCTGGGCAGCAAGATACCTATTTAAATATCATCGGCGTCGATGCCGTCTTGCAGCATATCAGCAAATGCTGGGCTTCCTTATTTACAGATCATGCGGTCATCTACCGTATGCAAAATGGATTTGACCATAGACAGGTGTATTTATCCGTTATCGTTCAAAGAATGATTGTCCCGAATGCTTCAGGAATATTATTCACCGCAGATCCCATTAGTGGAAACCGGAAGCTGCTAACCATCGATGCCAGTTACGGACTTGGAGAAGCGCTGGTCTCAGGTCTCGTAACTGCAGATTGTTATAAGGTACAAGGCGAGGAAATCGTTGAAAGAAGGATAGCCGCCAAAAAGGTGGCTATTTATGGACGGAAAGAAGGCGGAACAGAGACTCGGCAGATTCCTTTTGACCACCAAAATACTCAAACACTTACCGAACAACAGATATTTAATCTGGCACGCATCGGAAGACAAATCGAAGCTTATTTTGGCTGCCCGCAAGATATCGAATGGTGTTTGGCTGACGGTGTCTTCTATATTGTCCAGAGCCGGCCAATTACGACTTTATATCCGATCCCTCAAGCGAATGATCAAGAGAATCATGTCTATGTCTCTGTCGGGCATCAACAAATGATGACCGACCCGATCAAACCGCTTGGACTGTCTTTTTATCTGCTAATAACACCTGCGCCCATGCGTATAGCCGGTGGAAGGTTGTTTGTTGATGTTACTCCCATGCTGGCTTCACCAGTTAGAAGAGAAGCTTTTTTAAATACCTTGGGGCAATCCGATCCTCTCATAAAAGACGCGTTTATGACCATAATCGAGCGAGGGGACTTCATCAAAACGATCCCGGATGATAATAAAGGAACGAGCAGGCCGGCTGTTGGTAGTCCAGCGCAAATCGAAAATGATCCAAAAATCGTTTCCGATTTGATTAAGCGCAGTCAAACTTCAATTGAAGTGTTAAAACAAAACATCCGAACAAAATCAGGCTCCGAATTGTTAGATTTTATTCTAGAAGACATTCAGGAGTTAAGGAAAATCTTATTCGACCCGCAAAGTACGGCTGTGTTCATGTCAGCTATGAACGCTTCATCATGGATCAATGAGAAAATGATGGAGTGGTTAGGTGAGAAGAACGCAGCGGACACACTCTCTCAATCGGTACCCAATAACATTACGTCAGAAATGGGTCTGTCGCTAATGGATGTCGCCGATGTGATTCGTCCATATCCCGAAGTCCTCCAGTATTTGCGACATGTTCATGACAATGATAATTTTTTGGATGACCTGCTTAAATTTGATGGGGGGCAGGAAACCAAGGAAGCGATTCATTCCTTTCTGGATAAATACGGCATGCGATGTGCCGGGGAAATCGATATTACCCGAACACGTTGGAGCGAGAAACCAACTACCATCGTCCCGCTGATTCTGGCTAACCTCAAAAACTTTGAGGCAAATGCAAGCCGCCTGAAATTTGAGCAAGGACGGCAGGACGCATTAGACAAAGAACATGAATTATTGGACCGATTGAAGCAACTACCGGATGGCGAACACAAAACATTAGAAACCAAACAAATGATCGACCTCGTTCGCAATTTCATAGGTTACCGGGAATATCCTAAATACGGATATGTGAGTCGCTACTTCGTTTATAAGCAGGCTATATTGAAAGAAGCCGAGCAGCTCGTACAAGCGGGCGTTATTCACGACAAAGAAGATGTCTACTATCTCACATTTGAAGAACTTCACGATGTATTACGCACGAAAGAACTGGATGCCCAGGTCATCACCCAACGAAAAGACGAGTACAGATTGTTTGAAAAATTAACCCCGCCGCGTGTGATCACGTCTGATGGTGAAATCATTACAGGGGCATACCAACGAGGGAATTTGCCGGCTAACGCGATTTTAGGGATACCTGTTTCTTCCGGAGTGATAGAAGGTAGAGCGCGTGTCATTATGAACATGGAAAATGCCGAGCTGGAGGATGGAGATATATTAGTAACCTCCTTTACTGACCCTGGCTGGACACCCTTGTTTGTATCCATCAAAGGCTTAATCACTGAAGTTGGCGGACTGATGACTCATGGAGCTGTGATCGCTCGTGAATACGGCATACCCGCAGTTGTTGGCGTGGACAACGCCACCAAACTTATCCAAGACGGACAGCGGATTCGTGTGCATGGAACGGAAGGGTATGTAGAATTATTGTAATGGTACAAAACGAGTTTAAATTAAACTTTCCACCCCATGTGTGTTGAAACGCAAGGTTGAGATATGGTACGATCCAGTTATCTTAACAAAGGAGTTGAAGAGGATAATGTAATTTTCTCTCGCTGATCATGAACATGATAAAACTTGAATTAGCGGTATGCCGTTACGGCCATCGCCTTGTTTTATTATGGATTAGCAGGATTAAAGTTACTTATTCTTTTCAACTCAAGCGGATAGGCACAATTCAGCTCCCTGGAGCGTGACTTTGCCCTATATTTATTTGAGCTGGAGCTGCGAGAAAAGTAACTTTTCTTGCAGCTTTTTTATTTGCAAAGGAGGGCCACTCTATGTCATTAATCCAGGTCAAACATTTAACATTCGCTTATGACGGCAGTTACGACAATATTTTTGATGACGTTAGCTTTAACATAGATACAGACTGGAAGCTGGGATTTACGGGTAGGAACGGTCGGGGTAAGACGACGCTGCTAAATTTATTGATGGGCAAATACGAATATCAGGGAACAATCTCAGCCCAGGCGCAGTTTGAATACTTTCCATACTCTGTTCAGAATAAAGAATGGAACACTCTTGATGTGGTTGAGGAGATATATCCTGACTATGTCCATTGGGAGCTCATCAGGGAGCTGTCCTTGCTTCAGGTCTCCGATACGGTCTTGTATCGCCCATTCGACTCGTTATCCCAAGGGGAGCAGACGAAGGTTATGCTGGCTGCACTCTTCCTTCGAGAAAATCAGTTTCTATTAATTGACGAACCGACCAACCACCTCGATATGGAAGTACGGGAGCTGGTGAGCCAATATTTAAATACGAAGAGTGGATTTATACTGGTCTCACATGACCGGGCGTTCCTGGACAATTGTGTGGACCATATCTTGTCTATCAACAAGACGAATATGGATATCCAGCAAGGGAATTTCTCGGAATGGTGGGAACGGAAAGAGCGGCAGGATCATTATGAACTTGCAGAAAATGAAAAACTAAAAAAAGATATCAAACGTCTAGCTGGGGCCGCGGAACGCACGAGCGGCTGGTCGAATGAGGTCGAGAAGACCAAGAATGGATCGCACAATTCCGGCTCCAAGGTTGATAAAGGCTATGTTGGCCACAAGGCGGCCAAAATGATGAAGCGGTCCAAAAATCTCGAGCATCGTCAGCAGGCAGCGATCGAGGAAAAATCATTACTTTTGAAAAACATTGAAAGCTCGGATAGCCTTAAGTTATCTCAGCTCCCTTATCATAAAAGCCAGCTTGCTGAACTAGACCATGTGTCGATCTATTATGGAGACAAGGCCGTCTGCTCCGATATCAGCTTCACGATCGAAAAGGGGGATCGGATCGCATTATCCGGTAAGAATGGATCTGGCAAGTCGAGCCTTCTGAAGCTGATCATCGGAGATAATATTAAGTACTCAGGAACCTTTCGGAAGGGGACACAGCTGAGAGTTTCGTATGTATCACAAGATACCTCTTACTTACAGGGAACGTTAACCGATTATGCAAGAGAGCACGGGATTGATGAAAGTCTCTTCAAAGCGATACTCCGCAAGCTGGACTTCTCACGTATTCAATTTGAGAAGGATATCTCGTTCTACAGCGGGGGGCAAAAGAAGAAAGTGCTCATTGCCAAAAGCTTGTGCGAGGACGCTCATCTGCATATCTGGGATGAACCCCTCAACTTTATCGACGTCATCTCCCGGATGCAAATTGAGCAGCTGCTTATGGAGTATAACTCCACGATGGTGTTTGTCGAACACGACCGTGAATTTTGCAGCCGGATTGCTACGAAGATTGTGACGCTGTAATCGACTTCCTCTCTGGAGAAGAATAACAAATTTTATTACCGCCAGGATCATTTTATAGTAAAATGAAATCCGTGGAATTTAATATGGAGTAGAGACAGATGCTCTAGCGGATGAGGAGTTATGGAACAATTGAAAAAGTTATATTCAGCTTGGTTTGGAGGATACTGGAGTCCCTATCTGGTAATGGCTTTAGCGGGGATACTCAGTGCAGTCTACTTCGGTATCACCAATACGGTATGGGCTGTAACCGGCGAGTTTACTCGTCTTGGAGGTCATATTCTAGAGTTCTTCGGGGTAGATATATCGGATTGGGCCTATTTCAGTCTCGTTCATATGAAGGGAACGACCTGGACAAGGACCGACGGCTGGATCGTATGGGGCATGTTCATCGGAGCCCTCATTACGATACTGCTCAGCAGTAATTTCAAGATTCGTGTCCCGAGACAGAAACGCCGCTATGTACAGGGATTTGCGGGCGGAATCATCGCCGGCTTCGGAGCTCGTCTGGCTCTGGGCTGCAATCTTGCAGCTTTTTTCACCGGAGTGCCGCAGTTCTCCCTGCACTCCTGGATCTTTATCGCAGCAACTGCCGCGGGTACTTTCCTGGGTGCCAGGCTGGTTAACACCAAGTGGTGGAAAGGTAAGCCTGTTCTGCATAAGGGAGGTACAGTTCCGGTAGTTGGAACACGTAAGAACCGCCAGCCATGGATAGGCGCAATTCTAGGAATTGCCTACATCGGACTAATCCTATACTTCTTTGCGGAAGGCCGCACGATGCTGGGGACCGCTGCCCTATTCGGAGCAGCATTCGGGATCCTAATCGAACGTGGACAGATCTGTTTCACCTCTGCGTTCCGCGATCTATGGATCAGTGGACGTGCTACGATGACCAAGGCGATTGCCCTTGGAATGGCGGTCAGCTCTGTGGCTACTCTGATCATTATTCTTGTCTACGGCATGGATCCGATTACGAAAATCGCCGCTCCAAGTACCTTACTAGGCGGACTGTTGTTCGGACTTGGCATCGTTATGGCCGGAGGCTGTGAGACCGGTATGATGTACCGGCTGATGGAGGGGCAAGTTGTCTTCCTACCTGTATTCATAGGCAACATCATCGGTGCAACCGCTCTGGCTTATGCTTGGGATCACATGGGGATATTCAACTTACTTGTGAAGAGCGGCTCGCCGATTAATCTGATCACAGCCATGGGACCAGCTGCTGCATTGATTGTTACGCTTCTCGTACTAGGGGCCATGTTCGCTATTGCAGCTTACTGGCAGAAAAACTACCGCTTCGGCGAAGGTTTCAAGAAAGGGGGTACAACCGATGTCCGTTGATTTAACGCTTGATATTCGGGGAGAATCCTGTCCTTATCCTGTCATTTACACGCTAGAGACACTGCGCGATATGAGTAAAGGACAAACGCTGCAGGTTATATCAGACTGTCCGTCCGCTTTCCGCAATGTGCCGGAAGAAGTCGTCAAGCATGGTTACACTCTGGTCCAGGAGCCGGTCAAAAACGGCCAGGAATTCAGTCTGTTTATTCAGGCATAATTAAAGTGCAGCAGAACTAAAGCTGCTTGTATAATTACGTTGGTATAAGCCCGATGATCTCGGGCTTTTTATTTATATAGAACCCTATTGTTAACTCCGTTTCTCGGCCATTTGAAGGGAGATCCGCCAGTGAAGAACAACAAACCACCTAAATTGGATTTAAGTACGCAGGAGAGGGCTGCTTTAAGGAAGAACAAAATTAAAACAAGTGAAATTGTTCATTTCACAACCGATCAGTTAATTTCCTTATTAAGCATTTCAGAACAGCGGGCAAGAGAGCTGCGAGCACGATCTGAATTCCAGAGCATTCCATCCATCGGACCCAAGTTTGCTGAGGATCTGATTCAACTAGGGTATTATTCTTTGGATGAGCTGCGGGACAAGGAGGGAGCTGTGTTATTTGAAGAGCTAGAGAAGTTGTGCGGAGTAACCATCGATCCTTGTGTGGAAGACCAATTCCGGTTAGTTATTCATTATGCCGGCTATCCAAACAGCAGTAAACAGTGGTGGGATTTTACAGAAGAGAGGAAGAAATATAGAGAGAGCAGCAAGGATATTCAAATGAAAGATAAGTAAGGGCTCCTAAGAGCCCTTGTGTTATTTTTTATCCCACATATTTATTTTCATACCCCAAATCGTATCCTTCGGATGACTTGCTATTTCCTGGAGATAAGGCAGTCTTGGATCATTCGGGTAGTGCCGCTCCAGATAGGTTGCGAACTTAGCCCGTATTCTTATTTCCATCTCCAGCTTGTTGAACTCACTCGGACGAGTCTCTAGAAAAGCCAAACAGCGTTCCCATTCTGTGATATCCGTGCCAGAGGATTGACCGGAATCTACTTTATCCGCCAAGGCGCGCAGCCTCTTATTAATATCCCGAAGTGGAGCGGACAGGATGTGCTTATTATTGAACAAGATCAGTAAGACAAACAAGAGGATGATAATCATCCAAAAGATATAAGGCTCCACCGTTAAATCCCCCTTTAATGTATGCGTTCTCTATCTCTCAATCCTAAGCTATTTTTCCCCGGTCGACAATTTAATTTTGATATTATATAAATAAATAGATCATTACATAAAAAGTGTTATCTTATATCAAATGAGTCCAGTTTTAGTCAGCTGCAGTCCATTGAGTTGTAATCCTCGATCGGTGATAATAGGTTCACGCCCAAATTCAATCGAAAGAAGGATGAGACCGTGCGCAGAATCAAGGTTGGTGTCATTGGTACCGGAGTTATTAGTCATATCTATCTTAAGAATCTAACCAGTATGCTCGACCACATTATTGAAGTGAAGGCAGTTGCCGACCTGGTTCCTGATCTGGCCCGCCAGCGGGCTGAGGAATTTCAGATACCGCATGTATATACGGTTGATGAACTGTTGGCCGATCCCGAAATTGAAATTGTCCTGAACCTGACCGCTCCTTCTGCCCATGCCCCACTCAATCTAAGAGCGCTGGAAGCCGGGAAGCATGTATATACTGAGAAACCTTTCGCCTTGACTCGTGAGGATGCAGACAAAGTCATTGCACTTGCAGAATCCAAGGGACTTCTGGTAGGCTGTGCACCCGATACGTTTCTCGGAGCCGGCATTCAGACCTGTATCAAATTAATCGATGATGGCTGGATTGGAGTACCCTATGCTGCAAACGCTACCATTATTATGGGGAACGCCTCGAACGGCATGCATCCGAACTTCCGCAACTTCTTGAAGCTTGGGGGAGACCCGATTATGGATATGGGCCCTTATTATTTGACGGCTATGGTTGCTCTGCTTGGTCCGGTTAGCCGCGTAACCGGTTCAGCCCAGCAGCTCCACCGTGAGATTATCATCAATAACCCCAAGTCACCCGCTTATGGGGAGACTGTACCGATTGAGGCGCCTACGAATGTGACGGCGGTTCTTGATTTCGCAAATGGGGCTGTAGGCAGCCTTCAAGCGGCCAAGGAGTCATTCGGTTACTCACCAAGAATGGAGATTTACGGAACGGAAGGAATTCTATATGTGCCAGATCCGAACTTCTTCGGGGGTACCATATCGATTCAACTCCCGAACGGTCAGACCCAAGAGATCCCACATACCCACCCTTACGCAGAGGAGGGACGTGGAATGGGAGTCGCAGACATGGCTTATGCCATTCTCAAAGGAAGACCGAATAGAGCAAGCGGCCAGCTGGCCAGACATATCTTGGATATTTCACTCAGTGTGTTTGAATCTTCTCAGTCGGAGCGTCATATTCATCTGCAACCTGCAATCGAACGTCCGGCACCTTTACCGCTGGGTCTCAAGCATTATCTAATGGATTAATCGTTACTCATAACAAGACGAGAATGAAGGAGTGTTAACATGACAAAATTCCCTATAGCGGTTCAGCCCTACACAGTCCGTGAGCAGCTCGCTCAGGATTATGTAGGTACGCTCGAGAGAATAGCAGAGATTGGCTATCGAGGTATTGAGTTGGGACGGCCGCCGGAAGGCATGGCCATATCGGAGCAAAAAGCCCATCTGGATCGTATTGGCCTAAAGGTCATCGGTACACATACCGGCTTTGACAGCTTTGACTTTGATCCCGATGCGATTGCCGATTATCTGGATGAGGTGAGCGGAGGGAGGTTCGCTGCGATCTCACTGAGATTTGATTCCCGGGAAGACGTTATTGCCAAAGCAGCCAAGCTGAATAAGATTGGGGAGCGCTTTCGCAGCCGTGATGTGCAGTTCCTGTACCACAACCATGATTGGGAATTCCAGCAGTTTGAAGGAGAATCAGTACTGGATATTCTGCTTAGAGAGACTGACTCTGAGCTCGTTAAGCTGGAACTGGATACTTATTGGGCCAAGCGAGGTGGAGAAGACCCGGCTGCTTACCTGCGGAAGCTCCAGAACCGGTGCCCACTGCTGCATATTAAGGATGTAGAGGACGGGGAGGAAGGCTTTTTTGCTGAGATAGGGGAAGGTATTCTGGATTTTAAAGAGATTGCTCAAGCTGCCGAGCAGGTGGGCACACAGTGGCTCGTTGTTGAGCAGGACCAATCTAGACGCGATCCGCTGGAAAGTCTTAAGATCAGTTATTCTAACTTGAAGACTATGGGCTTGATTGACTAACATTCTGCATGGGGAGAAGGAGGGGGTTCAATGGGCATGATTCATCATACGATCAAGGGGACAGCAGCGGCCCCTGTTCAGCTTCCCACGATTCATATTGTTGGCGATATTGCCAAAAAAGCGGGGTCCGGCCTCGGTCCGCGTACGATTGAAGATTATGAGCTGCTGTATTTTCCGGATGCGTCGCGAAGTATTTACCGAATTGGAGATCAGGCTTATACGTTAAATGAACCAAGCTTTGTCATTACCCGGCCAGGAGAGACACATGCTTACGAATACGACACACAGCAGCCTGCGCGTCATTTATTTATCCATTTTGGCCTGCCGGGTGAGGAGCAGCTCTTGGAGCTTCTGCCCATGCTGCGGCTGGACGGACCGAGCTGTATAGCCGCGGATGACCAGCTGCTTGCCCAAATGATGAAGCATATTCTCTATATTGCATATGCCCATCCGGACCGCCTGCAGGAACGGGGAAGCTCCATGCTGCTTACCCTGCTTACAGAACTTAACGGCCAACTGTACGATAATCCGCAGCTGGCCCAAATCCAGCGCCTGCCACATCAAATCGTCAAGGCGCTGGACTATATTGATGAACACATCGAGGAGCCCATAGCCGTGGAGATGCTTGCGAATCGCAGCGGATGGTCACATGAGCATTTCACGCGTTCGTTCATGCAATTCTTAGGCCGCACGCCTCGCGAGACGATTATCCAGCGGCGTATTGAGCGAGCCTGCCAGCTGCTTCTATATGAAGAGTGGAGCATCAAGGAGGTGGCCTATCGGGTTGGCTTCATAGACGAGAACTATTTCAGCCGGCTATTCAAGACAGTGAAGGGAATAACCGCGACGGCTTACCGCCGGAAATACAACAATCCGGTGTACCGCAATCTGGTTCCTGTCAAAGAAACTGAGACGATGTATCCGGTAAACCGCATTTTGTATAATGTGTGGGTCAAGTAGGATGTGGGCTCAAGTTAGAGAAGGAGGCTATCATGTCAGAGACAATACGTGTAGGCATTGTGGGCTATGGCTTCGCCGCCCGTACATTTCATGCGCCTATTATCAGTACGGTTCCAGGACTATCCCTTTCTAAGATTGTGCAGCGAAGCGGGGCTTCCTGTGAGCAGGACTATCCGGGGGTGCAGGCAGTCAAGGAAATTTCCGGGCTCTATGGCGATGAAGAGATTGACCTGGTTATCATTACGACTCCAAGCACCAACCATTATGATATAGCCAGGCAGGCACTGCTGGCTGGCAAGCATGTTGTAGTTGAGAAACCTTTCACTACTACGACCCAGGAAGCAGATGAACTAATTGAACTGGCTCAGCGTCAGAATAGAGTGCTCAGTGTGTTCCATAACCGCCGGTGGGACGGCGACTTTCTTACGCTGAAGGAAGTGGTTGAACAAGGTCTGCTCGGACGGTTAACCGAAGCGGAGCTGCGCTGGGACCGCTATAGTCCGAACTCCAATCCAGAGCGCTGGCGGGATGCGGGCGAGGAGGGATCGGGCACATTTTATGACCTTGGTGTGCATCTGATCGACCAAGCACTCACCTTGTTCGGTACGCCTTTATCGGTACAAGCTGAGCTGCGCACCGAACGGGAGCATGCGAAGGCACATGACTATTTCGATGTCTCTTTGGAATATCCAGACAGCTTTAAGGTGAGCTTCAAGTCTTCCCTTCTGGCAGTAGAGCCGGCATCCAGGTACCGTCTGTACGGCACGGAAGGTGCATTCGTCAAATATGGTGAAGATCCTCAGGAGAAACAGCTGCTCAGCGGGTTGATTCCGGGGATGCCAGGATGGGGAGAAGAAGCGGAGCAGAGGTGGGGAATCCTGCACACCAGCCGGGGCGGACTTGATTACAGGGGGAAGGTTCGAACTCTTCCGGGCTCGTATCAGGCATTTTATCAGAATATATATGATGCCATCACCGGTGCTGCGGAGCTAGCCGTACAGCCCGAGGAGGCCCGGATGGCGATTCGTATCATTGAGCTCGGGATGCAGAGTCATCGTGAGCAGCGCAGAGTGAAAGTTACTCTGTGATCTGACAAGGCAAGTTAACCAATAGAGTAAAGAGAAAAGAAGGCGATACTGTGTTTCCTTTCAAACCAGCACTAAATACATCTACGTTGATCCCTTTCGCGCTTGGTGTGAAGGAGCAGATCCATACTGCGGCGAAGGCAGGTTACCAAGGAATCGAGCTGTGGGTCAAAGATATTGAAACTTATTTGGGTGAAGGCGGGAGTCTTCAAGAACTGAAACGATATATCTCGGATACCGGTATTGAAGTAGTGAATGCGATTGCCTTCTGGGCTTGGGCTGATCGTGATGCGGACACTCGAACCCAAGGTCTGCAGCAGGCAAGACGGGAGATGGAAATGCTGGCAGCCATCGGTTGTCAGGCAGCTGCAGCTCCGCCTTATGGTAATGTTGAAGGGATACCGCTTGTCCAAATGGCGGAAGCCTATGCGAACTTGGCGGGAATAGCACGTGACCAGGGCGTTGAGCCCTTTCTCGAATTCTGGGGCCGAGCCAAGCAGCTGAACTGTGTGAGTGACGCGCTGTATGTAGCGCAAGCGAGCGGTGTTAAAGACACCAAAATTCTGCTAGACCCTTTCCATATGTATACAGGGGGGAGTGAGTTATCTTCCTTAACAGGGATTTCTGGTGAACAAATTGGCATTGTGCATGTTAATGATTATCCATCTAATCCGCCGAGAGAACTCATAGGAGATCAGGACAGGGTATTCCCGGGAGACGGCGTGATGCCTTCATTTGACTTTGCCAGCCAGCTGCATGATTCCGGTTATAACGGCTTTCTATCGCTGGAGCTGTTTCGCGAAGACTACGAAGGTCGAAGTGCAATCGAGACGGCCGAATACGGGCTGATCAAAATGAGAAAGGCGTACAGCATATCATGGACCGGAAGCCAGCGTTAGACCACATGTCGCTGGGGACTCGGTCCCTTTTTGCCATCACATGGCCTATATTTATTGAGCTGGCTCTGCAGATGCTGCTTCGGACGACGGATACCTTCATGCTGAGCAAGGTGTCGGATGAGGCCGTCGCAGCGGTGGGGGTAGCCAATCAGATTATTTCCTTTGGTGTGCTTCTCTTCAACTTTGTAGCTTTAGGCTCGGCGGTCGTTATTTCACAGTACCTCGGTGCACGCCGCGAGCAGGAGATCGGTCAGCTGGCAGGTTCCTCACTTGGTCTGAATTTTCTGTTCGGCGCCTTCGTCAGTCTGCTGGTCATGCTCTTTAGTGGACCTCTGCTGGGCATTTTTCATCTGGACCACGGACTGCTCCATCAAGCGCAGAGTTACCTTCTGATTGCTGGTGGAGCGCTGATCATCCAGGCTCTGTTATCTGTCGTAACTTCCATCATTCAATCACACGGTTATACGAAGCAGACGATGCTGGTGTCTCTCGGCATGAACGTGTTGAACATCCTGGGTAATTATATGGTCATCTATGGTCCAGGCGGATTCCCGAAGCTTGGCGTAATCGGAGTAGCTATCTCTACTGCAACAGCCCAGTTCATTGGATTATTAATCAACCTGTATCTCCTGCGTCATACTGCCAAGGTTCAAATCCTCTGGGATCAAGTGATTCGCTGGCGGCGTGACCATGTTGAGAAGGTGCTTAGGGTTGGCCTGCCTTCATCAGCCGTTTCACTGTCCTATTCTGCCAATCAATTTGTCACCACGGCTTTCATCTCATCACTTGGCGCTTCTATGCTTGCGACGAAGATCTACACGCAGAATATTATGTTTTTTGTGATGATTCTGGCGATCTCGCTAGGACGAGGGGGACAAATCATCGTGGGACATTTGATTGGTGCCGATGAGAGGGACACTGCTTATAAACAGGTGTTTGGCAACCTGATCCGCAGTCAGTTCATTACACTGATGGCCGTTGCTGTAATGGTCTTTTTCAGAGGTCCTCTGCTGAGGCTCTTCACAGGGGACGTCGACATTGTATCCCTCGGTGCTTCCTTGCTACTGCTCAGCTTCATTCTGGAACCAGGCCGCAATTTTAATATCATTCTGGAGCGCTCATTACAGGCAGCAGGTGATGTGAAATACCCCATGGTCGTGTCCATAGCCGTAACGTGGGCGTTCAGCGTGCCGTTAACTTACCTGCTCGGAATATATAGCGGGTATGGACTTTATGGAATCTGGGCGGCTTTTATCGCAGACGAATGGCTGCGTGGCGTTCTACTATGGTTCCGCTGGAAGGGCAGATCATGGCAGAGCAAATCGCTTGTTCAATAGATTCTCCAGATAGTAACGCACGAAAAAAAGACTACTGCCTTTGCATTCGGTAGTAGTCTTTTTGTACAGTGTTCCTTTAGAGGAGCAGGGTAGTCGTAGGCTTGAGAATAAAAAATCAACGCTTTACCCAGGCCCGGGCCAGATCCATTTCCTGAATGCATTCAACCGAATCGTGCCTATTATCATCAATTAGCGGCGTTACCGCGTACGTATCCATCTCTTCGGCCGAATGGGGCCTAAGTATTGGATCGAGCGCATCCAGATCGTTCGTCCCCTCGTTGAGCCAAAGGGCCATGTCCTCCGCGGACAGAATCGCCGGCATACGGCTTTCAAATTCGCCAATCAGCGGGTTGGCTTCTGTCATGACAAGGGTACAAGTGCGTAGCGGTTCTCCGCGTGTATCCCGCCATATTTCATAAAGCCCGGCGACCCCAAACAAGCTTCGATTTTTCATAACTATACGTACAGGGTATTCCCTTTTGCCTTCTTTTTTCCAATAGTAAAATCCGTTGCACGGGATCACGCACCGCTGCTTGTCTACCATTTTGCGGTAGCTGGGGTTCTTATGCACATTTCTAAGATCTGCGTTAATCGCATCCTTACCCCAATAAGGTATGAAACCCCAGCGGAACTCATCAAGAATACGTTCACCGTTCTGCTGCAGCACCACCGGGGTCTGCTGGGTTGGACTTATGTTATAACGGTTTTTGTAGTAATACATCATTCGTTCTATCTGAAAATGCTCCTGAACCTCAGGCAGCTCTGCCGCCATGGAAAATCGTTGACACATGAAGCATCAGCCTCCCTATACGGTGTATTGTTAGTCAAAAGAGGAAATTTATTCATAATGCCAAGTGAATAGTTATCAGTAAATGGTTATTCGACTATCAAGTTTCACATATAAATTCTTGACTTAAATATAGGGAGGATTACAATGCTGTATAGGGTCTGGAACAAGATGGGAATTGATGTAGACTAACCTGGAAACATAGCAAAGGGGGCAGTTAACCATGTTCGAGACCTACGTATCCCCCAGCAGCACATGTAGTAAGAATTGCAGCACGGTGGTATGCTTTTTTGCCGGAGTATTGACGTATCGGGATAATTTTGAAGATGCTGCCAACGAGATTGCCAAAAGATATCGAAACGCCAAAATTGTGGTCATCTTTCCGTACGGAACTGCAAACGGAACGAAGAGTTCCTCTTTAATTCGCCTTCTTGTCCGGCAGCTTGCTGAGGTTGGATACGATCTCGCCCGCGACTTGTCGCGAAGGGTCATAAAGGCATCGCAAATCATTCATGAGCATATAGCGGATGCTGATCATGTCATCCTTATCGGACATAGTGCTGGAGGTGTGATGGCTTATCGTACTGGACTTTTTTTGGAGAAGGAATACGGGGATGATCGGGCTCAGATCTTTGCTGTAGGAAGCCCCAAGTTCTTTTTGAAGGATATTCCATACAATAGCAGGTTTACATACATTACCGGCCAGAATCCAGACAGGATTACCCAAATCGGGAGATGGCGCAGACCGGGTTCCAGATATTACCGAGGGGCACCCGGACAAGAAATTCAAGTAGAGTTTAATCCGGCGCATCAGGGATGGCGATTTCACGCATCGTATTTTTTAAAGTCGGCCTGGACTGATTCTAACGAGATGTTCCACACCAATTCAGAAGATCTGGTCTCCAAAATTCATGAACTTTATCCGGGAACGTGATTGGAATCTATAGATGAATCGATATGAAATTTAATAAATGACATGTTGAAAGCCTGAATTATCAGGCTTTTTGTTATGGGTGTAGATCGATTTTGTTAAAGAAAATAAGAGAAAGGAAAATACGAGAATATGGAGAATATAGAAGGTATAAATGTATATTTCTGTATATTTAGAGAATCTATAGAATGAAATTCGACTCGTTAGGAGAGTAAAATGAAAAAATTGAAAACAATAACTAGTCTACTAGTTGCTTCAGTTACTGCGACTGCCGTGGTAATATCAGTACCTTCCGCATCTGCTGCCCCTGACAAAGTCACACAGAAGCAACAGGCCTTACAATCTACCTCCTTAGTTATTGATCACCAAGCTGCAGTAATGAATGTCCCGGCAATCTTGATAAAAGATAATTTACTGCTTCCCGCCAAGTCCTTTTTTGCTCTCGTTGGAGTTAACGTGACACTAGAGAAAGATAAGTTGACTGTATCCAAGGGTGAAGTTCGTGTTGAAGGAAAGTTAAACTCGTTAAAAGCAATTAAAGGTAAACAAACCTTTGCACTTCCCACTGCGCCAATTGTTCTAAACGGCCGTTTGTATGTGCCTGCCCGGTTTGCGTCCTTAATTCTAGACAAGGATATCACTTATGACCGTGCTAAAAGACAGATACAAGTCGGATTTAGTGAAGCGCAAATGTACCAGTTTCAAAGACTGCTGTATGAAGCGGCCCGTAATGGGGATACAGCTACAATAAAAACTATGATAAGCCGCGGAGTGAATGTAAATCTTGTATTGAAAGAGTTTGGGGATAATACGGCTTTGGACTATGCGATAACATTTAATCGGACAGAAGTTGCCCAGATTCTACTTGAGCAAAACGGAGAATTTCGTCCTAGTAATGCCTTCAGAGTGATTATGTCTGGCAACGCAAAGATGTTAGAATTGCTCCTCAAGCATGGCCTGGATCCTAACTATAATTGGAACTCCACGGGTTCAATTTTATCTCAAGCTTCCGGGACAATACATTCTATTCAGGCAGATAGGTCTGAAATTGAGATACGCCCAAGCCTCCAACTTGTGAACCTTCTGTTAGACTACGGTGCTGATCCCTCTAATGATGGTTCACTTTCAGCTGCCGTTAACGCAGGCAGTTACAGTATAATACAAGCTTTACTGAGTAAAGGAGCAGATCCTTATCGTCCCGATTCTGTCGGAGTTACTCCGTACGAAAGAGCACAGTCGAAAGGGATTATTAGCTGGCTAACTCTTGGTACGACTCATGAAATCCCTTCTTTTGCTATTCAGAATAACGATGGGACCCCTGCAAGGGAAGGTTCGCTTGTTATAACGAATATTAAAAATGGTATATCGGAAAAATCATTTACATGGTCGGGAGAGGAAGCCTTTCTTGATGTTCCTGACGGAGACTATAAATTAATCAATGTGTGGCAGCAAAACACTTTATACCGGTTCCCGGTGAACTCATTTATTAGCATAGATCATGGAGTCATCAAACCTGCATCATTGAAACTTCCAAGAATTAATATAAAAGGAACAATCACCGGAAAAGACGAGGACATTAAGATTGGAGCATTATCCATTAGCGATAATAATGGGAGCTATTCTTTTGTTACTGTAGTGGAGGGTAGATTTGATCTATCATTACCCCCAGGGACCTATCATCTCGGTGAATACTCAACTCATCAACAAATGTTTAAATTGGAAGGCCCTACTGATTTTACAGTTAGCGAAGATTCTCCTTTACAAGAGCTGACTTTCAGTTATTCAAATAGGTAGCTTCAAGTGAGAGATAGAGTCCATTAGCCTCTGTTTTAGCCTATCCGTTGCTGGCATAAGCGGCAGACGTACCTGCTCGGTGGCGATTACCCCTTGCTGGGCAAGCAGCCATTTGAGCGGGGCCGGAACAGGCTCTTCAAATAAAAGATGGATCATGGATTCCAGCATACTGAAGATTCCACCTGACCCGTTCTGATCACCAGCAGCAAAACGCTGGTATACCTCAATAAAATGCTGGGTGTGAATATTAGCAGATGCAAGCATGCCGCCTGCGGCTCCTTTACACAACATCGCATGGAAATAGGCATCCTCTCCGCAAAGTATTGGTTTGGTATCATACTGCTTCAAAGTTGTGAGCAGATCAAGTCCTCCAGAGCTATCCTTTAAACCTATCACTTCTTCAATCTCCATGATTCTCCTCAAGGTATCCACGAGGATCCGAGTGCCTGTACGAGCAGGGATTTCATACACTATAACAGGAATGCCAACTTGCGATACCCGCCGAAAATGCTCCAGAATGCCTTCCTGTGTCGGCCTACTGTAGTAAGGAGTAACTACAAGCGCCGCGTCTGCTCCTAATTCTGCAGCGGATTCTGTCCTACTAACCGTTAGATTAGTGTCGTTTGTACCCGTTCCGACGATAACTGGAATATTTTTATGCATATTTGCCAGAATGTCCTGTGCAGCTTGAATCATCAATTTCACTTCATCCCACGAGACGGTTGGCGACTCTCCTGTGGTACCGTTAATCACCAGACCTTGGATGTCGTACGTTGCGAGATGGGTGATGTAATTTCGGTAGGAGTGGATATCTAACTGGTTGTCATGCGTAAAAGGTGTAATTACCGGAATGAAAATACCATGAACATGTTGTTCGTTTAGCATAATTGAGTGATCCCCCTTCTGTTGAAGTGGATCTAATGTAACATGGTTGGAAGCATCACAGTTATCTATATTGCTTGATAACTATAATCAATATTTTCGATGAGGTGGTAACAATGGATTTCATCTATCTGCAGACTTTTCGGGAAGTAGCGATCCGTCAAAGCTTTACCAGAGCAGCAGAGGCGCTTGGCTATGCTCAGTCGAGTGTCACTACTCAAATTCAAAAGCTTGAAAAGGCTTATCAAGTACAATTGTTTGAGCGATTCAGCAATAACAAGATCCGGTTGACCTCATCCGGGGAAGAATTATTCAGACTTGCTGGACAAATGCTGGAGCTTTTGGATCAATCCAGGGAGAAAATGGCCAAACAAGGAGGGGGCACAATGACGATTGGCAGTATAGACTCTATTGCTTCTTATTTTCTAGCTCCCCTTATCCAGGCAACACGACAGGAATATCCACAGCTAAACATCCGACTACATACGGATCGAGAAGAGTCCATAGTTCACCAGGTTAAGGAGGGGGAAGCCGATGTGGGGCTTATTCTCGCTGACGGCACCAATGAACCGACCTTACAATGGATCACCATTAAGGAAGAACCGCTTGTTCTGATTGTCAATCCTAAGCACCCACTAGTTGGGAGAGACAGAATTGAACTCGCCGATCTTGTTAATGCAGAGTGGATCATGCCTGAGCATACATGTAATTATCGACAGCTCTTAGAGAGATTGCTTCGTACAAATGGAATTAATTATCGTATCGGCCTGGAGCTTGGGAATCCGGAAGCGATTAAGAGGAGTATCAAGACAGGGAATGGGATATCCATCCTGCCGCAAATGGCTGCAATCGAGGAGATTGAGCGTGGTGAACTGAAGGTTCTGCCCATTGACAATTCAGAGCTCAAGCTATCCATTCAGCTCGTTATACATCCGAAAAAGTGGGTTTCAAACGCACTACGTTATTTTCTAGAGAATTTAAAAAGCTTTTCTTAGCCGCCCATAGTTAAAGTCTTCGATAGAGTTTAAAGAGACTTTACGTGTTCCGACGAACATGAAAGAGATAAATAGAACAGATTCAGTCGACTTAGACCAGATGTGTGAGCTGGTATGTAAAATATAAACAGGAATCAGAACCAGCTCCATATGCAAGATGACTTTTTTCGAGATATTATTTTTGGAGGGATCATCATGGTTGAACTTATTAAGGATGTAATGGAAGACATGAACAAGCAGCTTGATCGAATCGAACAGAGCTTAAATCTGCTGACCGATGAACTTATTTGGAAGCGTATGAAGGAAACCATGAATAGTATAGGCAACTTATGCCACCATTTGGCGGGAAACGAATATCAGAATTTAGTGAGCTCCATTGGTAACAGGCCATTCATACGGGAACGCTCTCGCGAATTCACTACAAGTGGGGGAATATCAAAGGAGGAGCTAATTGGCCTTCTACGCCGAACTCGAGCCGAGTCGGAAAGTGTATTATGTGCCTTGGTAAACGATGATCTCTCACGAGAAGTCACTATCCGCTATGATCTGGACGATTGGAGGCGTATGCACCGAATTGATTCACCTGTCCACGAAGCCTGCGATACAAGAATGGTTAACCGACTGCTTGTTCAGGTCTCCGCACATTACGGGTACCATGCTGGACAGATCGTAGTGCTCACCAAAATGTTATTAAACACAGATGAACATATAACGGGTCAATACCACTAGCTAGCGCAAATATATATAACTCCTAATATCATTGAGTGAATTAAATAGGGAAGGAACGATGATTTGATGATCAGACTGGAGCAGTTCGAACGTACCAACTTTGCGCAGCTTATTGAATGGATGGATACTCCAAAGTTTTTATTTCAGTGGGGGGGTCAAACCTTTAGGTTCCCTCTAGATGTGCCACAATTGGACAACTACATTAAGAATACCCATTCTCAAAATACTCAAGTCCTTATTTTTAGAGTCGTTCTTGAAGAGAACGATGAGGTGATCGGACACATCAATTTACAAATGGATGGGGTCAATAAATCTGCAAGAGTAGGCAAGGTTTTGGTTGGAAAAAGAAGTTTAACAGGACAAGGCATAGGGCAATTGATGATAGAAAAGGTTTTAAAAATAGCTTTTGATGAATTTAAGTTACACAGAGTTAGTCTGGGTGTGTTAGATTTCAATCTCGCTGCTTTGGCATGCTATGAGAAGGCTGGCTTTGTAAAAGAAGGACTAATCCGCGAGGCAAGAAATATGGATAACACATTCTGGAGTGTGTGGGAAATGAGTATGTTAGAAAATGAATGGTTTGCAAAAAAAGCAATGGTTAACGTTGAGGCGTGAATTCGGGGATACTCCCTTCGGGGGTGAGGAGGTATACTTGAAATAGTAAATAAGTGAGAGATATACATATTGAAGCAGGTGTGAACGCGACAGGTGTCGTGGGATTGTGTTAGGTGAAATATCTGGAAGGCAGGGTAAAAAGTATGAAAACCAGTTTACGTTTCTTATCGATAATAATCACCCTAGCATTTTGTTATGTTGTTGTTCACATTTACTATACATTGAACGGGGGAACACCCTGGGGAAAGGCTAACTTCAAACAAGAAGTTGAGGAGTACCTGAGTCTTAAATATCCTGAGCTAAGCTACTCAGTTGAATCTGAATACTATGGATTTAAGGAGGGCCAATACAGTGCCCATGTTACAACTTTAGAAACTGAATTTGAGGTATCTGAGCGAGAAGGATACGGTTTATGGGATAACTATCCCCATTCGTTATGGACAAAAGAGGCAACAGCAATATGTAACGACTCACTTGCGGAATATACCAATGACGCCAAATGTAGAGTTGAGTTGGTTGGATCAGGAGGTTTAAATGAGGTTAAAGAACCTTTCCCCTCCTATGAACAAGTTCGTGATCAGCTAAGAATGCAAGTAAATATTCATTTCAGTAGGAGTCTCAGGAAAAACGACAACCAGGATCTTAAAATGATTCTGGGCATAAAGGAATCAATTGAACAAACGGAAATTTCGAATGTTATAGATTTCACCTTCAGTGATGTTTCGTTTTTTAATGTGAACCATGAAATTTCGACAATTACAGATTTAGAAAATAAAGCATATTATCCTGAGCCGATTCAGTGAAGTAGGATACTTCGGACCGCATTCAAGCTTCGGTCGCTGCCGCTCCCTCTGTCCGCTGGAGGCATTACGGAAAGCGGTTTTGCACAACACCTACGAAGCCACCCGATCGACTTTGTCACCGTAAACCTTTCGGTTTCGTAAATACAAGAACGTTATCTGAAATTTATGGAGGTAAAAGATATTAAACATGAAACCTAAAAAAGTAATGTTCTTTTCTGTCTTAATGACTTTATTATTTTCGCTACTTGCATGTAATTCACAAAGTTCAGCAAGTTATTCACCCAATAAAACTGCGGGGCGGCTTCGCAGTCCCTTGGTCCGGACGAAGCAGTCAGAAGTGGATTCGAACGAGGCATTTGACAGTCAGCAGGGAAGCGGAATCAGCCGGCTCCTGATGATGCCTTAATCCAGTGGGACGTCGTGAATATGGAAACGTTCTCAGAAATCTACGAGAAAGAAATATACAAACCTAATTTAGCTCATCAAATGGAGTGAATGATTTGAAGCTAGAAGATCAAGAAGTGTTATTCAGTATTTTCCACGATGGATCAATTTGTGAAATAACTGACTTAGCAGATCGGTTAGTTTTTTCTGTAGATATAATGTATCTTGCAGAAAGAATTAATCCAGATTTCCGGTGTTTCCATATTCATCTTATGAAACCATACGTTTTTTTCTTTGAGGACTACGAATCTGGAAAAAAAACATATGATTTTAAAGAAATAAACAAGTTAGAACTTGAAATTCTAAAGACCGACATTAAAGACGGAAAAATAGAAGTTTTTTGCAGTTCAGACATTGATGACATATTTGGATTCCTAAATATCAATGTAGTAGAATTATTAATATTTGATCAATTACATAAGAGTGTGGGACTTGAAAGACTAAGAACTATCGCTCAAGAGTACTGGGGTAATTTTGGAGAGAGGAAAGGGTAATGAAGATAATCTCTATGATGTTGTCGTAGACCTCTAATAACAATTCATTCACGAATCGAATGCTGGCGGCTCATTGGTCCCGGAAGTATTTGATGCGAAGAAGCAATTGCCGGGACAACCCTGCACTGGCTAAGTCTGACGACCCGGGCTTACGCCCTTGAGCCAGTGAGGGTTCGAGAATACAAAGACGTTATGGGCAATTACTGCAATTACTGAATTAAGGTTATTCGATGAAGTAAGAAAATCCATTATGGGGTAAAGCATCCCTATAGAAATTATTTTCGAGATGGACTGGAGGAATTTTGTATGAGGCGGTTGCGATATCAGGTTGCATGTAGTTTAGATGGTTTCATTGCAGGGCTGAAGGATGAGTTTGATTGGATTACACCAGAGCCTGAATTTAATTTCGAAGAATTACATGCACAATTTGACACGATTATTATGGGACGTCGGACTTATGAAATTGTAAGTTCCCTGGGTGAGGATTTTGTGGGGAAGCAAGTAATCGTTGCCTCAAGGACATTAAGGCAGGGTGATCACTCCAGTATCGAGATCGTGAGTGAAGGACTGGAAGCTCGGGTTCGCGAACTTCGTTCAGAATCCGGAAAGGATATTTGGCTTTATGGCGGAAGTGATTTATTTTCACAACTCCTCGCTTGGAATCTCGTAGATACAGTTGAACCAGCAATTATCCCAATTCTACTTGGGGAAGGTGTTCCATTGTTTACTTTGTACGAGGGGCGTAGGAACTTGGTACTATCGAATCATCGTGTCTATTCAAGTGGAATGGTATTACTAGAATACAATGTGCAGTAGCCCAAGGTCAGTATTGATGTAGTTGGAATAATACTTAGACAAACACATTCAATATCAAGGATTTTGCAGGTGATTAGAAGAGGACAGTAATGGCGCATAACAATGTATTTACGCGGCGGGTCTTACGGAGCTTGGTCGCCGAGAGGCGATTCGGGGAAGATGATTCAGGCAATACCCCTGCGAACCTAACCGGGTCGCGGCACCCCCTTGGGGCTTAAGGTTCTAAGGTTCGTGAATACGAGAACGTTATAGGAAATCAGCGTAAAATCAAAAAAATCTTTATAAGCCATTAAATTTGATATTGCAAAAAGGCTCCACGGACAGTTGCTAATTATGCCATTCGGACCTTGGTTCGCAAGGAGCATTGCCAGAAGAGTGGATTCAGCGAACAATCCCTTACGGGGTTCGTGAATAGAATAACGTAAGATGAAATATTGAGCAGAGGAATGAAAAGAATGAAAATCAAGAGATTCATTCAATTGGTTTTCGGAATGCTTAAAGAAGACTCAGAGGGATTTCAAGGAAGAGAAGCAGCCGGATAACCCTGCAATGGCTAAGCCCGTCTGACCCGGGCTGGCACCCTTAAGCCAGAGAGGACTTAATACAGGGGGGTATTTCATGAAGCAGTTATTAATAGAACACATTCCTTTTTTACATGGCAAGGTTCAAATAGAACAAATCCACAAGGGATATTCAAGTGAAAGTAAATATATTGTATTTAGAGATGACCAGAAATTTCTGCTCAGAACTTTTGATAATAAACTGTATTCTACAAAGGAAATAGAGTTCCAGGCTTTATTGAAAATGAAAGAATATAACGTGAAATGCTCAAGGCCATTAGAGATGGGCAATCTAGAAAGCCAGGGAATTGGATTCATGATACTATCTTTCATTGAAGGTGATGATGCCTCAGAAGTTCTATCTAAAATTTCGATGAGAGAGCAATTCAATATTGGTTTTGAAGCTGGGGTAGAACTGCAAAAAATCCACCAATATATAGCTCCAAATAGTGTCTCCACTTGGTATGAGCGAAAGTTTAAAAAACACAAACAATACCTTGATAAGTATCTCCAGCTAAATGTTAGGATTAAGGATGATTCAAGGCTTTTGTCCTTTATTGAGGATCATCTTCAACTAATGAAGCATAGGCCAAATCTGTTTCAGCATGATGATTTTCATGTTGGAAATCTTATAATTAAAGACAATCAATTCTCAGGTGTAATAGATTTTAATAGATACGACTGGGGTGATCCCATTCACGAATTTCTAAAGGTTGGAATGTTTAGTTCTGAGGTAAGCGTTCCTTTTTCAATTGGCCAAATTAGAGGATATCATAAATACTCGGAGCCTAATGATCTTTTCTGGAGACTGTATTCGCTTTATTTGGCGATGTGTCTTATTTCCTCTATTGTATGGATAATAAGAGTTAAACCAGAAGAAACGAAAGTAATGATGGATAAGATTGATAGAGTGTTAGAAGATCATGAATATTTTAGACTTATTAGACCGAAGTGGTACTCTGAGCTGTAATTCAAGAAGCGCCATCCTTCATGTAACTTCAGATAAAACCGCATTCACGCATCTGACAGGTAAAGCTGGCCCTGAGGCCGCAAGAAGGATCATTGAGAAGATGTTCAGCGAAAAAACCTACAAGACTAGTGGGGGAGCTACCTGAGGACTACATTGCCCTTCGGCTTTGGGTTCAATAATACAACAACATTAAGCAACATAAGAAGAAAGGAGTGAGAAATCAAAACCAAATCATTCCGTGATTTCACAAATATAAATTATTTAGCATGTGGAAATCCTCGCCAGTATAATGCTTTCAAGGTTCTTAATGATTTGAGTATAATGACAGTCTTGAATCCATTTGACCCATTGCTTGTTGGAACAGTTCCAATAGAAATTGACTTACCTACGAGTGATTTAGATATCATTTGTCATTTTCAAGATGCAATGATATTTCGAGACTTTTTGATTCAAGAATATAGCAAGTACAAAGATTTTAGTGTTAAAAGTACTGTAGTGGACAGCATTGAAAGAGTGGTATGTTACTTTACATATGGAAAGTGGATGGTTGAGATATTCGGACAACCGAAATCAACATTTCAGCAGAATGGCTATAAGCATATGATTATAGAGTATCGAATACTTAGCTTGTTAGGGATTAAAGCTAAGAAACGTATTATTGAACTAAAGAGCAGAGGAATCAAAACCGAACCAGCATTTGGTCATCTGCTTAAGATACAAGGAGATCCATACAAAGTATTGCTAGAGATGTATCAATGGAATGAAGAACAATTACAAGAGTACTTGAGGTTTATATCAATTGACTGCGACTAACACGGTATTTACCCTTGGACGGAAGTCCTTGTTCTGCCCGAGGCATTTTCAAGAAATGGGATCACGCAGGCAACCCTGCGAGGCAAGCGGCGGAGCCACCAGGCAGCTGCGTAGAACAAAAGGAACTTCCTTCCTCTGATCGCCAGATGTATAATCACGGTAGATATAGCAAACAACTAGCGACCCAGCCTAAGATAAGATCTATCTCAGGCTGGGTCGTTTCGTGAATGCCAGAACGTTAAGCGAAAGACTCGAGAAAGGATTTTTAATGATGCTCATACAAGATGGAATAATTTTACGCCAAACGAAAATGGAAGACATCAATGATTATATAGAATGGTATACCACAAAGACGGAATGGATGAACTGGGATGCTCCCTGGGAGCAAAATAATCAAAATGACCTTAATAACTTAGTAGAACACTTAAAACATCAAGTCTCCTTAAATACTAGTGTAGTACCAAAGAGGTTAGAGATATGTCTTGGATCAGGCACACATATAGGTTGGGTAAATTCTTACTTTATTGAAAGCGATGAAACAAAGTTAGCAATTGGTATTAATTTACCTGGTAAGAAAATCGTGGTCTTGGATTAGGTCACAAGTCATTTAGCATTTGGATCGATTACCAGTTCAATGCTCGAGGATTATTGAAGATTTACACTCAAACATGGTCTGGTAATAATCGAATGATAAATTTAGCAGAAAAGGTAGGATTTAAGGAAATAAAGCGAAGGGTTGGGGTTCGACAAGTAAGAAGCAATTTATATGATGCATTAACCTTCGAATTAAATCGAGAAGATCATTTTTGTTAAAAGGAGATGCATAAATATGAATGTTGTAGATAATTTGCCAGAACCGATAAAGTTGGAGAATCTTATGAAAATCCATGCTTTATTAAATATTATTCTATGTCGTGATGAATGGATTCGTTACCACAGTTTTCTTCCAGAGTGGAAAGACAAAATTTCGATGGCTAAGATCGATAATGGAGCAGGTGATCATTTATTTATCTTATTTGCTCCTCAGGGAACCATTTTAAAAGGTTTTGATCATGAGTCTGAATTAAGCCCGTATGCGCGAGATGAACATGAAATATGGCCAGGAATTTATGATGAAGTTCCAAAGGAATTATTGTTATTACTTGAGGATGAAGCAATAGTAAATGAGGATGTTACTTTCTGTATATGGCGTAGAAATTGTGATTCTGAATGGCAAAAGGGCAAGGTAGAGTTTCCCAAGGGGGAAGAAGATGGTTCTAACTTTTTGTTAGGTACAATTTTTCAAACACCAGAGGATTTTGTGGAATTCGCTAAAGATTACTTTGACTTAACGCCTCCACTGTATATTGTTGCGAATATATATAAGGGTACTCCAATTACGGCCGAGATGATTCAGATGTTAAATCCAGATTGTGATGTAGAGGAAGTTTTTCAAGAGCTAGGTTCAACTTTCTCAAACAACACAGCAGAAAATAATAAAAGATGAGGCAGCTAAAATAATGATAATAATAAAACTATTTAGATTCCTGTTGTTTATAATAGCTGTTTTACTAGCTGCATCATCTATGCCGATATTTGCAGGAATTGTATTGTTAATCATTATCGGACTCTCAATTTTACTAAAGAAATCTAAGAACTGAACAAATATTATGATAGATGGAGGTGAATTTATGAGTGTTGGTTATTCTGGCACGCCTCTAGTAAAAAAGCTCGGAATTAAACAAGGTTTTAAGGTTTTATTTATTAATGAACCTAATAATTATTTCACCTTACTAGGAGAAATTCCAGCGGTAGAGAGATTGAATAGAAATTATAAATCCAATGACATTGATTTTGTTCATATATTCTCGAAATCGCAAGAGGAATTATTCCCGTTATTGAACGAATGTAAGGAGAGAATCCATAGTTCTGGCGTGATTTGGGTGTCTTGGCCGAAGAGGGCTTCAAAGATTATTACTGATTTAAGTGACGTTAACATAAGGAACTATGCATTAAGAATAGATCTAGTAGACGTTAAGGTATGCGCTGTTGATGAGATATGGTCAGGATTAAAACTAGTTATACCCTTGAAGAATAGAAGATAAACTCGTTATATTATTTGCAGTCAGTTACTGGGGATTTCATTATGATTCTAATCTAATAGTTCACTAAGCAGTGGATTCAAAGTCTTTGGCATAATCTTTATCGCAATCTCCTTCGTTAACCGATTCATAATTATTAGGAGGTTCAATCAAGGTATTGAGTCATAACATTAACCAGAGTATGAAGGTGCTCGGTTCACCCGAGGGACTTAGAAGGAGTAGATCCAGGTAAAATGATACTCAGATAAAAAGAAAACGTGTCAGAGGGCTTTTTATAGGAGCCAAGACACGTTTTCTTTACTTGCAAGATATATTAGTATTCAATTATTGATTGTATGAGGATTGTACGCCAGCATAGTTCTCCCTAAAACCCCACAAGTGTGTTGAGCGGTTTTGATAATTCCATGAATCATCATAGTTGGTTGGGCTGTAGTCGAGCGATATCTTACGCTTCAAGTTATACGTTTCACCAGCATTATTTGTGATATCAACTGAGAAGGAGAGGGACTCTTTTTCTTGTAGAGCAAACTTACCTTCTGAATAGGTAGATTTCTTCCATTCACCTTCAGTGTATAAGTTTAGGTCGTAAAAACCTGCGTTCTTGACAAGGCTGACATTGTCTGTACCATCAGGATTGGTGTGAATCATTACCCTTACACCAGTGCTACGATCCTCATAAATGTAAGGACCAAACATCATCTCTTCTTCGGAAGCCTTCATTTCAGGCACCGAGAAGTTAAAAGAGTTACCGTTAGCACCTTGTAAGTTAACAATAATCTTACCACCGTTAAGAATATGACCTGGAACAATTGTATTCAAGCTAAAGGACTCATATGAAGCGGGTTCGTAATCAAGACCATTGTATAAGACTCCGTCAACATATTCACGCGACCGTTGTGCATAGCTAGGCGAATAATCGTATTGCGCGGTATAATTTGTTAATGGTTGATTAGTATTTTTATCTTCGGCAACAATCGTAAAGTCTACCATGTCATTAGACGTATCATATTGTTGAATACCGGTTTTAATGATTTTAAGTTGCAGATGGTACGTTCCAGGGAGCTTGATCACTGTTGGAATGGCAATTGATGTTGTTCCCCCCTTATCGACATGAACCTCATTCAATGTTCCAAGTATCATGTCATCTGATACAACATCCACCCGTGCTGAATCCCCTAAATCACCATTAAGTTCTTTCAGATCGGCCTGTACATAAAACGGCTCATTAGGAATAACAGTAGAAGGAACTTTTAGGTTATTAAAAGTTAAATCTGGTCGGAGAAGAACCGGAGTTTTTCCAGATAGTTTTTGTTCCCCTTTAATACTGTCATGTTTAAATGCAATTTCTGTTTGCAATACTTGATGCCTTTCAACATCTTTTAGAGGAATAGATGCGATATTTGGATAGTTAGAAATATTTTTGTATTTCCGATCGTCCACTTTTTTTCCTGTAATGGCATCTAAGATAGTAAGATCCACCTTTTTGAATTCATTGGGAGGCATTAATTGCCCAGAACTGGAGTAGACGTGCATAACCAAATCTGTTTGTTCTTTACCCATCAACGCCTGTAGTTCGAGATTAAAAGGTGATGCTGTGTCTTTGGGTGCTGCCAGGGCCAGGCTAGAGAGCATGGAGAAGAGTAAGATGGATAAAACAAGGACAAACGAAAATCTTTTTTTCAAGAAATAAAACCCCCTAATAGTTTTTAATATGTATCATTACACGATTGAAAGAGGCTTAACATAAGAAGTAAGGTGCTGGATACAATTCTTATACTAAATGAACATACAAAAAAAGACAATTGATGAATAGTGTCGAAAATAAAACTAATTTAAAAAGAAGAAACAAAAACGGCCGTTCCCCGTGAAATACCGGAAACGGCCGAGACTCTAAATATATTGAACGGTTCACTATTTCGGCACTGATGCACGAACCACTTGAACTAAAACTTTGCAAGTCTTACCTTGATATTCAGCTGTAATATAGGTAATCCCTGCGCGGAGACCGTTGATATTCCCTTCCTTGTCATAATCGACAACAGAAGGATCATCGCTGCTAAATTTGGATTGCTTGGTAACCTCATGAATCTTACCTTTTATATCTTTGTAATATACAACCGTATCGATAGAAGTACCTGCGGTTAACGAATATTCTGTAGAATCCAGATATAATGCTTCTTCCGGTTCAACTGGCGGAATCTCCGTACCTGCGCTTTTGGTTACCTGTAGTGCGGTCTTGTCATTACCAACTGAAACGGCTCCTAGGAGTACAAATTCCCCATCATGAGTTACGGTACCAATGTCAAGGCCGGATACATTAGGATCTGCAAAAGAAATGTTGGCTGTCACCTGTCCAAGGTCATCAAGCTTTAATATGGCTGGCCTTGTCTGCGTATTTGGATATTCTCCCGATGACTGGGAACCAAGTAGAACGTATCCTTGACCATATGGGGATATTTTATAGAAGTACAGGCCCTGAAAGGCTGCATAAGACTGGTCCCACATCACTTCTCCGGAGGAATCGAGCTCGGTTACATAGTTAATCCCGTCTGAGTCTCTGCTGGCAACTAAGTATTTATCCTGTTTCGTCGGAATGATGGAATAGGCATCGCGACCAACCGGGGGAAGCTTCTTGGTCCATAACTCCTCTCCGTCAGGGCTCAGCTTAGTAACGATAGCTCTATCATTTGCGTTGCTGCCTACATAGGTGGTGATAGCTCCAACAGCAATGGCGCCGCCATCCGGTGTAGCGATGATGTCGTTATAGTTCTGATTGCTCTCGAAGCGGTAGCGCTTGTCCCACAGGAGCTGCCCGTGAGCATCCGTCTTCAGTACGTAAGCTAAGTCCTCTCCAGAAATGGAGAGAGTAGCGCCGGTAACAACGAACCCACCATCGGTAGTCTCGGCTACCGAGTTCCCTGACTTATTGCCCCCGCCATCAAATACTTTCTCCCATTCCAGAACACCTTGCGCACTGAGTTTAGCCAAGAAGACTTGGTTACGCGGTCGATCATCCTGGATTCTGGTGGTCCCACAGACCACTATCCCACCGTCCTTAGTCTCAATAGCTTTTAAAGGCTGCGTGTACTCAGATAAGCCATGCTGAAGTTTTTGCTGCCATTCCAGTCTGCCTGCTGCATTCAGCTTAAGAATATAGGCTTTGGTGCTGCTGATGGATTGATCCTTCGTGTCCGCTGTTACAATATACCCTCCGTCTGAGGTAGGGACGATGTTCCGCGCCAGGATATCATACTGATCTTTTCCGTATTGATATGACCAATGATCGGCATCTCCATGGTTCTGATTATCGATTACCTCTACGTCTAACTGGGCACGGTGGCCTTTAAATTCTGCATGAATCGTAGTGCTTCCCGGCTTAATTCCTGTAATGAATCCTTCTGGGATAACCGCAGCTATTCCGCTATCCTCCGAGGTGAGGGAGACGGAGCCTTTGATGGCTTCTCTTGACCCATCCGAATAATCACCCATGATGATCGCTGCTGTGTGTTCGCCGACAGCAATCGTTTTGCTGGTGTCGGCAAAGCTGATTCCCTCCAAGGTACGTTCTCCAGGCTGGCCGTTTGGTCCAGCAAGCTTGGTCACCTGAATAAAGCGATTATAATCCGGACCTTTTACCTCGCCTAACAGTACAAATCCGCCATCCTGCGATGAGGTTAACCCTGTCATGTGATCAAAACCTTTGATGGTAAAATCCGATATATTCCGGGTATCTCCGGTGTCACTCAGCTTTAGAAGTTCATACTTTCTTTCTTGAACATCAGAGGTATTGGTCCTATATTCCGAGAAGAGGGCATACCCATCTCCCATTCGAACAACTTTTTTGTAAAATTCACTGTTCGGTGATGGAGCGAGCTTTTTCTCCCATTTTTTATTTCCGTTTGAGTCTATCTTGGTTAAATAATGGTCATCCCTGGAAGATTTGCTATAAATCACGTATCCGCCGTCTCCGGAGGAGGCGATTGAAGAGGCTACGCGCAGGGAGTCCGGTGTAGTCAATTTCTTGGTCCAAACCTCATCTCCATCTGCATTTAGCTTGGTGATCAGCGCACCTTTTTGGGGATCGTTGAAATAAAGGTCATACTGGGTGCCAACGGAAATGGAACCGCCATCAGGCGTAGCAATAATGTCCATATAGTACTGCTCATCGCTGAATTTAAGCTTTTTGAGCCACACTTGCTGTCCCTGAGCATCTGCTTTAAGGACAAAAGCTTGCTGAACATCCTGCCCTCCAAAGCTCTCACCTGTAATGACGAAGCCGCCTTTTTGGGTCTCGGCCACGGCCAACGAGTGCACATTAAAGCCAGAGTCAAATTCTTTCTCCCATTCCACATTTCCTTGCGCACTAAGCTTTATTAGCAAAATATTGTTGATCCCGCTTTCACTTTGAGTACTCCCGGTAACTATATACCCTCCATCTTTCGTCTCAATAGTCTCATCGGCAGTTGTAAATGGGCGATTATCATGCTGGATTTTTTGTTCCCATTGGATTTTACCCGCAGAATTCAGCTTAAGAATATAAGCTCTTCCAGTTGATGAGCTGAAGTTACCCGTAACGATGTAACCTCCGTCTGAAGATGAAGTAATGCTGCGGCCAGTTAAGAATTGTGCATCCATGCCGAACTGGCGGGACCATTCGATGGCAGGCTTCTCGGTGTCTGGAGAAGCGTAACTGACACCAACTGCAAAACCTGAGACAAGGGTGAGGCAGAGAAGAGCAGCACTTGCTTTTCGAATCAGGGTACGAAACACGTTTGACACTCCCTTCAGGATTTGGGTAATAAGTTGCTTTGTTCAAGGCTCTTCTCAATTATTCAGTAAGAACCAGAGATAAGATATCCCACCAACTACATAAATTTGGTAAAAGATAGTGCTGATGGATTAGAACGAGAAATGTGCCTTTTGTATAATTATTGTTTTGAGCAGCAAATACTATTGACGATTCAGCAACTACGTGTTACTTTGTAGTGGTAGTAAGTAATACTGAATACCAGTCATACTGAATAGCAAGGAGTGGTTGTGCTGGATAACCTAACAGAAATGCTCAAAGGCGTACTTGAGGGCTGCGTCCTTGAAATCATTAGCCGCAATGAAACTTATGGCTACGAAATTACGCGGCAGCTGAACGCTCTCGGCTTCGCCGATGTAGTGGAGGGAACGGTATACACGATCCTGGTCCGGCTTGAGAAGAACAAGTTGGTGGAGATCACCAAGAAGCCTTCCGACATGGGACCCCCGCGTAAGTTCTTCGCGATTAATGAAGCGGGGCGCGAGGAGCTGCGGAAGTTTTGGGGAAAATGGGAGTTCGTATCATCAAAGATTAACGAATTAAAGGGGGAGAAATGATGAATTTCTGGGAAAAAATCACCGGCAGCGACATGACCAAGGAGTTTAGAGGGTTTGAATCACGAGCCAAAAAGCTGCCGGCTGATTATCAAGCTGCTTGGGAAGAAATTAAGGCAAACCTTTGGTCGTACTCCAGTTTTACGGGTCGCAACCTTATGCCCATTCTCGATGGCGTTCTGGGTCTGCTTGAGGAATCGGCCGTGGACGGTCAGCGTGTAGACGAGGTCTTGGATAACGACATTAAAGGCTTCTGTTCAGCACTAGCTGGTGAGGAGGGGGCAAAGTCTTACCGGGACAAGTGGCGCGAACAACTCAATTATAATGTTGCCAAAAAATTAGGTAAATAGGAGGGAATTGAAGATGAGAATACGAGAAATCATCGAAGGCAAAAAAGAGTGGCGGACACATGTGGCTCGTGTTAAAGCGCTCCCGCAGGATTATCAGATTGTGTATAAAGAGATGCAAAAGTATTTCTTCAAAGTCGGCCCTGTGGAGTTAACCGAAGGGGCGGGTTTGCTGCACGGGATTGTCGACCTTTTTGAGGAGGGCGCGGCCTTGGGAAAAGGCGTGCTTGAAGTGACGGGCCGTGACGTAGCCGCTTTTTGTGACGATCTAATCAAGGACTCCAAAACTTATGCTGACATCCATCAAGCATCTATTAATCAAGAAGTTAACAAGGCCGTGAAGAAGGCAACGGACAAAACAAAATAATAGGGGGATATCAGGATGGAAAAGGCAATTGAAGTGAAAGGTCTTAGAAAATCCTTCAAGAATACCGAGGTTCTAAAAGGTGTCGATTTAGAAGTGAAGCCAGGTGAGATATTCGCCCTGCTTGGCTCCAACGGTGCCGGCAAGACCACCATGGTCAGAATCCTTGCGACGCTGCTTAAGCCGGACGGAGGTAAAGCTGTCATTAACGGATTCGAAGTAGCAGAACAACCTGAGAAAGTTAGGCATGCGATCAGCCTGACAGGACAATTCGCAGCGGTCGATGAGATGCTTACCGGGCGGGAAAATATCATCATGATTGCCAAGCTGAGGCATCTGGATCATCCGCGTCAAATCGCGGACGATTTGCTGAGACGCTTCGGCTTAACGGATGCCGCAGACCGTAAGCCATCCACTTATTCGGGGGGGATGCGGCGGCGGCTCGATATCGCTCTATGTCTCGTAGGTACACCACAGATCATTTTCCTCGACGAACCTACCACCGGCCTTGACCCCGAAGCACGCATTGAGGTTTGGAAGATTGTAAAGGAGCTTGCCAGCGGCGGCACGACCGTATTCCTAACGACACAGTACCTAGAAGAGGCAGAGCAGCTAGCAGATCAAATCGCGATTTTGCAAGAGGGCAGGATTATTGCGGCAGGAACGCTCGCTGAGCTGAAGAAGCGATTCCCGCAAACTAAGGTAGAGTATGTTGAGAAACAGCCGACGCTTGAGGAAATATTCCTCGCAATCATTGGCAATAAGGAGGCCATCTAATGGAAACGGCTAAAAACCACTTTCTCAGCGATATGAGCGTTATGCTCGGACGTTCTATGCGCCATATTTTCCGCAGTATGGACACGATCTTCACAGTCTGCATAACTCCCATTGCGATGATGCTATTGTTCGTCTATGTATTTGGAGGAGCCATCCATACAGGTACGGATAACTATGTGAACTACCTGTTACCCGGCATCCTGCTTATGGCGATTGCCAGCGGGGTGGCCTATGTGGCCTATCGATTGTTCCTGGATAAGCAGCGGGGAATTATCGAGCGGTTCCACTCCATGCCGATTGCACGTTCAACGGTCCTTTGGGGCCATTTGCTGACATCGGTGGTCTCCAACGTTATTTCGGTTATTGTCATAATTCTCGTTGCACTCGTAATGGGCTTTCGTTCGTCGGCAGGTGTTTTGTCCTGGCTTGCCGTTGCAGGTATACTCGTGCTATTCACCCTGGCACTTACTTGGATTGCTGCCATTGCCGGACTGTCCGCCAAGACAGTGGAAGGGGCAAGCGCCTTTTCATATCCGCTTATCTTCCTGCCATTTATCAGCTCGGCTTTCGTGCCGACCGAGTCGATGCCTGCTATCGTTCGTGCCTTCGCCGAGAACCAGCCGGTGACTTCAATCGTGGAAACAATCCGTGCGCTGCTGTCTGATCAACCTGTGGGAAATGATATATGGATTGCGCTAGCGTGGTGTATTGGAATTATGCTTGTGGCATATATCTTGGCGATGAGAGAGTACACAAAGGCGAGTGACAAATAGTCTGGATCCTTAGACAAGGACAGAAGTCAGCGTAAGAGTACCCTTTAACTAGGCACTTGAGCTAAGTGTTTAGTTAAAGGGTACCTAGTTGTATAGCGGAGCCTTAGCTGCTCCTAACCGCTTTTAAATCGTTGATTTTCTCATAGTCAGGTCAGTTCGAGGGCGAGTCGATCTGAACCAATGCATGCATAGTGTGAACATCAACATAATATCTATGGCATCTCCACCATAGTACATGAGCATGCTTCCCAGTGTAGCTTGATCCAGAGGTATACCAGCAGGCGGGTGGGCATAAATAATCTTTGATAGAACGCCATGACCTGCTAGTGAAATCACAAGTACGATGGAGCGGTACATGTAGGAGTAACGGTGGTGAACAGGGTCTATGTAAATGATCGACACCGTGAACAAATATCCTGCTGCGAAGAGATGGAAGTGAACGATGAGATACAGAAGTATACTCTCGTGCATAAGCGAGTATAAGTTCGTTGTATATAGTAACCAGAGTCCCCCTATATTGAGACTAGATGTGATCATGGGGTGAGTCAGCATTCGTAACGGCCAACTTCTCATGATACGTGTAAGGCGCTTTGCTAATGGAATGCTTAACATTCCCAGCAGAAGAGTCATCGGCGCAGCCATTACCATAAGGAGTGGTGCCAGCATACCTAGTAGTAAATGACTGAGCATATGTGCGATAAAATTGGTATGCGCGAGAGCGGCGAGGGGGCCAGCCAGGGCAGCAACCGCAAGTATATTGCCAATCAACCAGATTACAGTCCGGTATAATGGCCAAGGTTTGTTACGACTGGAACGAAGTGCAGCAAGAATATACATACACAACAAGATTACAAATGGCAGTGCTAGAATCAATTGAGGAATTATCCACTGGGTAAGATGCTGCTCAGTCCCAGGGGTATGATGACTGTGCTCATTGATGTTCATGCGCAATTGCCTTTTCTGCTTGTAGTCTGCTTCTTGTGCGATAAATCAGGCCAAGCCCAATCAGAAATAGCACAGCAGCTATAATGTTCCATATCAGGTCGTAGACCATAACATTCTCTACATATCGGATTTGATGCAGCCGCATCAGCTTGTGCTGGATGAGTCCATCGTACAGCTGGAAGGTTCCCGCTCCAAGAAGAATTCCTCCCCACCATCTAGTGAGCCACAATGTGTGCCTTCTCCGAAGGTCCGCAAACATGAACAGTCCTCCAATTGTCGCAAACCAGCTGAAAGCGTGAAAAAGACCATCCGAAATCAGCCCAACCTCTGATGTGGACTTGTCATAAAAATGATGCCAATGCAGCAATTGATGAAATACAGTCTCATCTATAAAGGCGACTAAACCAATTCCGAATAGAAACCCAGACCATAAATTGCGCCTAGAAAAAACATAGCGGTTCTTAACCTTTGAGTCCTGCTCATCATTTACATTAGGCAAATACATTCCACTCCCCCCAAGAATAAAAAAATATTTTATTATCCAATATACCCCAGATAACTAAATAGTACTCAGGGAACCATTGAGCTTGATTCTATCAAATTGTATCAATATGAGACGAAATAGTTCGGATTGTTCAGTTATGAAACAAAATTTCAAAGAACGGATTGACAGTACAAAATGCATAACGTATTATTTAGTAAATTTACTCATTGTAATTCCGACAAATTGTATCGAAATGATACGGTTTTAATTTTAATGAGGTGATGCATTGAATAGCAAATATTTCGAATTATTGCTTAACGCCAGGGGGGAAGCTATTGTTCTAACGGATGAGAAACAAAGGATTTTATACAGTAATCGGAAGTTTTCTGAGTATTTTAACTTACCCGCAGATTTAAATGGAAGTAAGATCGGTAATTTAATTGATCATAGTTTGCTCGAAGAAATGCTGTCTTCAGAAAAAGAAGTAACTGATGAGCTATTTTATTACGATGATTATTTATGTAACGGGTGTATTTTTTACGGCCTAATGTCTAGTAAAAACATAGGTTTAAACGGATACTTTATTGGAAAATTATTTGTAATGAAAAAATTAGATTCAATATATCCCTTACTCCAGCAAGTCGATAACCCTACATATGATGACAAATATCTACAAGGATATCGGCAATCGGCAGAGTTCCAAAAAGTAAGAAATATGGCTAAACGCAATGCTCTGAACCTCGATCCAGTTCTAATCAAAGGCAGAAGCGATATTGGAAAGTCATTAGTTGCTAAGGTCATACACAGCTATTCTGAGAGATCTAGGTATCCCTTTTTTGAGATAGATTGTCACAATGTCTCAGCTGAAAAAATGGAGCACTTATTATTTGGTCAAGCCAAAGGCAGCTTCATGGGGAAAATAGTAATCGGCGACAAAGGAACCATATTTCTAAATCATATTGATCATTTACCTTTATTCTTGCAGCAAAAGCTGCTTGATGTCATTAAATCGAAATCGGTAAGAAAGTGGAATACCAAAAGAATTGATGTGGATTTAAGGTTTATTTTCGGGACGTCTGTTGATTTACAACTCTTGGTTGAGCAAGGGATATTCAATGAAGAATTATACTTCCGCATTAGCAATATTCAGATTGAAATCCCCGAATTGTATAACGATCCGCTAAGTGTGGAGGAGGTAATTCAATATCATATCGCTAAATTAATACGGGTTTATAGAAAGGTTCAGCTGATATTTGAACCCGGCCTGATAGAGCTGCTCAACAACTGGAACTGGCAGGGTGATGAACAAAAGATGATTCAAACTATTGATTATCTAATTTACCATGCTTCCACTAACCTTGTTTCGATAAGAGATTTCGAGCATGCTAAACAGGTTCTTCGCTTGGAAAAGGAAGAGGATATTGTTGGACTGAGCTCTTTGGAGAGAGAGCAAATCAAGCATGCTTTAGGCTTGTTTCCTAATAAAACGAAGACTGCTGAGTATTTAGGTATTGGACGAGCTACATTATATCGAAAGATAGAGAAATATAAACTATAAGAGAAGGATGCGTGTAAGATGAGAAAATTAGGAAGCTTATTATTATTAACTGTGGCAATTGTGTTGGTATTATCCGGTTGCGCCAATAGCAAATCGAAGGATTCAGAGAAAGTAGTTACGATCGGATCCCAGAAAGCTGTAACGCCTTATTACTTAGCGAAGGAAAAGAAATGGTTCGAGGAAGAATTCGATAAATTAGGTGTGAAAGTTAACTGGGTCGAGGTCCAGGGCGGGGCGCCACAGTTCGAAGCTGTATCTGCAGGTAGAATTGACTTCTTCGTCACAGGGAATACACCACCTATTGCGGCCCAGAATGCGGGGATTCCATTTAATATCATTGGTGTGGCAAGCACGGGACAAAAAAATGTAGGTATCGTTGTAAAGAGTGACAGCGCGATTAAAGAAATTAGTGACCTGAAAGGTAAAAAAATTGCTGTGGCAAAGGCAACAGCCGCCTATGATAACCTGCTTCGATTGCTTAATCACGGTGGTGTAAATGCCAGCGATATCGAACCCATAAATTTACAACCCAATGAAGCTAAAGCTGCTTACACAGGCGGTTCGGTAGACGCTTGGGTAGTTACAGAGCCATTCTTATCACAAACCATTGTGAATGATAAGTCCCGTGTCATTGCTGACGGTTCAACAATTGACTATACGAGCCCGGCTTATTATATCGGCCGCAAAGAAGTTGTAGATAAGCATCCGGAGTATGCCAAGGCATTTTTGACAGTAATTAAAAAAGCTACGGACTGGCAGGCTGAAAACCTGGATGAGGCTACTTCGATTTATACCAGCCAATTAGGGATGAATACAGAGGTAGTAAGCAAGGTTATCGAGCATGTTAACTTTACATTGGCACCGCTGGATGACAAGCTGCAAAAAACTCAACAGGGCGTGGCTCAGTTCTTATATGAACAAAAAGCAATCGATAAGGTGCCTGACACCAAACAAATAACGAACAATCAATATGTGAATGAAGTGCTGAAATAGGAGGAGGACCTGTGGGATACGTAACAGTAAAGATAGACCAGTTACGCAGAATTGGCGTACAGGCCTTGGTTAATAATGGCTTAAGCGAAGAGGAAGCCAGCTATACATTTGAAGATTATTTGGAAGCGGAGTTGAGAGGAAGACAATCTCATGGGCTTTCTTTTATTAAAAGCTTATTCACTAGATTAGAGACTAGAGGACGTTATGAGGTTGTGCGATTCGAGAATTCATACTTGCACATTCAAGGAAACAGTGATTTGGGACATGTGGTTGCCAGGAAGGCGATTGATATGGCATTGGAGAAACTGCCTGTAAGCAAATCAATCACGATTGGAATTAGCGATGTGTACCGGTTTAACAGTACAGGACTGATCGCTAAGTATGCGGCGGAGAAGGGAGCTATTGCGATCGTATCCGCTTATGGCGGTAACCTTGTCATGGCGCCTGTCGGAGCCTTAGAAAAAGTAGTGAATAATACGCCGCTGGGTATTGCGATTCCCTATACAGATCCCATGTTCTTATTAGATATGTCGATGTCAACCAAGGCCTGGGGGCACATTACTTTAGCTCGAAAAAATGGGGAGGAGGAAGTTCCTAGTGATTGGGGAACCGATGCGGACGGGATTCCTACAACTGAACCGGCCGAAATAAAAACTTTGACACCGTTTGGGAAGTACAAGGGCTTTGCCCTTGCGTTAGCCCTTGAAATCCTATCTGGCGCCCTAGTCAGAGTGCCGATTGGTAATTTAGGCGAGGATGCCAGAAGAGGGATTGTGATTCACCTTATCGATCCAACTATCTTCGGACATACCGTGGAAAGCTTTGCAGAACAGGTCAAAGTATTCTTGAAGGGGATACAGGAGGTTCCGACGAACGACCCTTCGGTTGAAATCTTTTATCCAGGACAACGATCCTATGAAAGTTACAAGAGACAAATAGAAGCAAATGAAATGGAGATTCATGAATCTATTTTAAGATTTCTTCAGAATCAATAACAGGAGTGGAATCATGAATAAAAAATATATAGTTGGCTCTATATTACCTCTGCTTCTGATTGCTATCTGGCAGCTTGTATCCTACTTTGAAGTATTGCCCGTTCAAATGCTGCCTTCACCCATAGATATTGTGGAAGCCTTTGTTAATTTAGTGAAGTCAGGCACTCTCCAGGAAAATTTATATACAAGTTTAATAAGAGCAGCCGTAGGATTTTTCATAGGCTCGGCATCAGGTATTCTTCTGGGTCTTATTGTTGGTAATTCGAGATTTATGGAATTTCTAGTAGATCCTTCTGTTCAGTTATTTCGTATGATCCCGCATTTGGCCATACTGCCATTGCTTATCCTTTGGTTCGGATTTGGAGAGCCATCGAAAATCATCATTGTCGCGAGTGGAGCCTTTTTCCCAGTATATATTAATACCTTCCTAGGAATCCGGAGCGTTGATTATAAACTAATCGAGGTAAGTAAGGTGCTGGAGTTCAGTAGGAGCAAGCAAATAACAAAGGTTGTGCTGCCTGCCGCTATGCCAAACATTCTATTAGGGATACGGATGTCTATGGGTACAGCTTGGTTAAGCTTAATTGTAGCTGAGCTAATGGGGGCTACGACGGGGGTAGGTTATATGATTTCAAATGCCCGGGAATTTTCACAAACCGATGTGGTGTTTGTAGGGATTATCATTTTTGCCTGTGTAGGGAAAATAACAGATTCTTTTGTTCATATTTTAGAGAAAAGATTGCTGCGATGGAGAGACTCTTATCAAGGTGTTAACGCAAAATAGGGAGTGTTGAGTATGGCGATACTTTCCATCGAAAATGTAGACAAGCGTTTTCTAAAAGGGAAAGAGTCACTAAATGTGCTGACAAACATAAACTTCACCATTGAAGAACAGGAAATCGTGTCCATTATAGGACCAAGCGGATGCGGGAAAAGCACTTTATTGCGCATTCTAGCCGGTTTAGATCAAGACTATACCGGAAAAATTAATTTTGATGGAAAGCCGATATCGGAACCTGGGAAAGGGAAAGGGGTGATCTTTCAGGAGCATCGCCTGTTTCCTTGGCTGACAGTAGAAGATAATATTTGCGCAAACCTCAATAAGAGAGACGAAGATGTTCAACAAAGATTGAAGGAAGTTATAGAACTTGTAAAACTAACGGGATTCGAGAAGAGCTATCCTAAGGAATTGTCTGGTGGAATGAGCCAGCGAGTCTCTATAGCACGAGCATTGATGCGAAACCCTGATATTTTACTGTTAGATGAACCCTTCGGCGCACTGGATGCTTTTACTAGAAAGCATATGCAAGATTCGTTATTGGATATATTCAACAATCGTAAGATGACGATTATTCTAATCACGCATGATGTTGAGGAAGCTGTATATTTAGCAAATCGAATTATCATTATGGATTCAAGGCCAGGTACGATCAAAGAGATAGTCTCGATTCCATTACAGTATCCAAGAAATGTGGTATCAGATGAGTTCTTAAGTCACCGCAACAAGGCTTTGACTATTCTGGATTATACTTGAACACAAACCGGGAAGGCAGCTGATGAAAAGATCGGCTGCCTTTGTTCTTATTTGGATTTTGCCACCGTCACCAGGAAGCTGAGATTATCGGCGCCATTTTTATTGACATTACTTGGAGTTTGCACTATTATAAGTATACATATAATAAACGTACTTATAAAGGAGTGGCGACAATGGAAATCGGCGTTAAGATGGCTGTAGATGCACCAAAAGAGACAATATGGGAGCACTATATTAATCAGGAAAAGCGTGTATTGTGGGAGGAAGACTTGGAAGAGCTTCAATTTGATGGGGAAGTCAAAAATGGCACAACTGGCCGAATGAAATTGAAGGACATGCCCGCCATGGACTTCGTGTTATCAAAGATAGTTGACAACGAAATCTATCACGATAAATATTCCATACCTAACGTAGGCACCGTTTATTTTTGCCATGATATCACGGAAGAAGATGGACAACTATATGTACGACATTCCATTCGCTCTGATGAGGATAATGAGATTGTCTTAAATGTTCTGACGCAAATCTCTTCGGATTTCCCTAAAGTGTTGTGGAAACTCAAAAAAGTAGTGGAAGCATAATGGAATTTAACTCCATGTTCAAGAATAATGCTGAGGAATCAACTGGATTGCTGTTTATTAGAACTTACAATAAATGGCATGGCAAAATAAAATCAGCATTAAGCGATTTAGGAATAACGCATCCACAGTTTATTGTGCTTTGTACGCTTAACTATTTAAGTCAATTCGAGAAACACATTACGCAGGCCAAAATCTCGAGCGAGTCAGAAATTGATGTAATGACAGTGTCGCAAATACTCCGTACACTTGAGAGAAATGGACTTGTAATTAGAAAGCAAAGTCCATTAGATTCCAGGGCTAATTCCATTGAAATGGTCTCACAAGGGTTGGAAGTGATAAGCAAAGCTGTACCCATTGTAGAATCCATAGATTTAGAGTTCTTCGGGACACTGGGGTCCGAATTGGCACAGTTTAAAGATTCTTTACGTAAAATTGCAAATGTTACTTCTGTAAGGACGAAGGATTAAAGTTACCTACATATAGTTATGAAGAAAGCCTGATTATTCAGGCTTTTTTTTGTGTTGCGCGAGATCGAATTACAAACTTGTAAGGTAGATGTAAGGCAAATCGATAGCTAGGGTCAGCCTAGCAGGATAAGATTAGGACAAATTGAAATAGCGTTTTTTAAAAGGAGAATTGAGATGAGGCTGTTTGAACTGCTGCTTTTTGTGTCAGACATCGGCTTGTTTGCATTAATAGTTTTTTTACAAAAAGGACGACGTCGTATTCCAATATTTGCTGTTAGCGGGATCGCGATAATGTTAATGGTCATCCACTTAACAGTGGAAGGATACAGGATTCAGCTAGTCTTCCCCTATGGTATTACGATCATTTCTCTAGCCATTTCGGGTTATATCTTCTTCAAGAAAAGCGGCCCCACTAAAATGCCCCGATTCATATCCGGTTCAGCTTATGTCGCTATAGCAGCCATGCTAGTTGTAACAGCGGGTCTCATGTATGCTTTTCCAGTATTCACACTACCTGAACCGACAGGCAAATTTAAGGTAGGCACGCAAACCTTTCATCTCCTAGATTCAAATAGGAAAGAGATTTTTGGATCAGGGGCAGATGGAAAGAGAGACTTAATGGTCCAGGTATGGTATCCGGCTCAAGCTGGCACCGGCAAGTATGCCGCCTTTATTCCCGATACTAAGATCTTGCCTTATATGGCTGCGCAATATGGGCTTCCCGGGTTTACATTTCAATATCTGAAGTACGTATCCAGTCATGCTTATTCGGAGGCCGAAGTTAATTCGGCACAGACTTCATACCCGCTGATCCTTGCGAATCCGGGGAACGGTTCCTCAAGGTTCCTCCACACATCGCAAGCCGAAAATCTCGCGAGTCACGGATACATCGTGGCCGTGATTGACCACACCTACAATACATTTGCAACCGAGTTCTCGGACGGTCGTATCACGACCAGCACAACTGACGACTTATTCTCGCCAGACGATGATTACCGTACGAGTAGAGGAAATCGCGACAAGCTAGGAAAAGTTTTAACTGACGATGTGTCTTTCGTGCTGGACCAATTCAAGCTCATCCAATCGGGGAAGGTTCCAAGTCATCTCAAAGGGAAGATTGATTTGGGTCATGTCGGGATATTCGGTCATTCCATCGGCGGAGCGACGGCCTATGACGCTTCATACGATCCGCGGATTTCGGCTGGAATCGACCTAGATGGAGGGCTTTATCGACTGCGTGACAGAGAGGGTCTGCGAAAGCCGTTTATGTTCATCTACTCGGAAAGCGAATTCGAAAGATTAAAGCTGGTGATGGATAACCATACCTACACAGAGGCAGAGCTCAAACGTATGGGCAACACAAGAGAGTGGATGGAGCAAGTAACGGAAGATAAAAAGTTGGAGCTTGAACGCATACGCGAAACGGTTCCTTCAGGGGGGCAGTTTCTCTATATCGACAATACGGAGCATTTGAATTTCACCGACGTACAGTTCATTTCTCCGATATTTAATTTGCTGGGTATTACAGGAAAGATTTCGCCCGAAAGAGCGGACTCCGTGATCAATGCCTATATGCTTGATTTCTTCGGTAGGTATCTGAAGAATCAAGGCGGAACTTTAATCGATGGATCAAATAGCCGCTATCCGGAGGCGAAGTTCGTAACCTCGCTTTTGGAAAAATAATCACTTTATTCAACAAGCCCGAGTTCTTCATATACTTTGAAAGAAACTACTCCGTTGGGCGCAAGATGGCGGTCCCTTTGGAACTTTTTGAGTGCTATAGTGGTATCCGAGCGAAACTTGCCATTACTTATTCCTGTAAAATACCCAGCGCTTTTCAATCGGGATTGGATCAATTGAACGTCTCCGCCAACGTCACCCTCCGCCAGGGTTCTTGGGTCATGATCAGGATCACCCAGGACATGACCGTAGATCGTTACCTTTGTACCGATCGGGACCATATTGAATAATTCCATGACGTCACTGTTGCGCATACGAATACAACCGTGACTGAGGTGCTGCCCAATTGAATACGGCCTGTTCGTCCCATGTATGCCATAAGTTCCCCAAGGGACGTTCAATCCCAACCATCGCGGCCCGAACGCAGGGCCCCAGTTCTTTCCTTTATACACAATTTGGTATTCCCCAATGGGTGTGGGAGTGGATGGATTCCCGACGGCGACCCTATATTTCTTAATGTTGCGGTCTTTCGTCCGTACTACTAAAAGGTGATCCGAAGGATAAACTTCGACAGAGAGACCCCCCTGATCTGCCACTATGGGCAGTGTGGGCTCGGCAAATGTGAGTTTGGTCTCAAATGAAACCAATGTAAGTAAAATTAAAATGGAGTAGAGAGGGGAGGAGAATAGGAATCGTTTCATTAATTTGAACTCTTTTCCGTTAGCGTAGTTTTGGCTATTGTGTGACAACGGAATCCATTTTATACGACAAAAGATAAACACTTCATTTAACATGATTTCATAATGTATTTGTGAAAATTTGTTGACATAAAGCGCCGCCCTTCTGTAGAATAAAAAGCTGAGTAATTAACTCGGCTTTTTGTTAGACAGAAAGGATGATCTCTCTTCTTATGTTTCTGCGCTCACTGGTGATATGCAGCTATTTGGCAATTATATATTGCGCATCCAATCAAATTCCGTCGCTAAAGATGGTATTTTTTCCGACACTCGGCGCATTCAGTTTCTTGTTTATACACCGTGTAGGTCCTATTAAAGATATAGGAAGGATTATAATAGGTGCGATTATTGCGGCAACACTAGGCAGCCTATTTTATGCAATCGATACGGGGGTAGTTTCATTTTTTGCCACTGCGATTATTACAATCTCGCTTATAAAGTTATTCCGATGGAACGCCGCTCCAATCTTAGCCGTGTCATTGATTCCCTACTTCTCCCATCCAGTTTCAATATGGGCGTTACCCGCTGCTGTTATGGCTTCTCTGATCGGTCTGGTACTAACTCTTTGGTTCATCGGTAAGATAGAACAGTTGGCCTGGATTACAAAACTAGACCCAACCCTGCGTAAAATAACGTCGGTATTAGGGTTAACGGATAGACGCCAGCCAGTTACTGGGATGACACAGGAATCAAGGAATTAGCTTGTGTTCATACATAAATCTAATATTCAACAGCAATAAATGAACATATTGTAGAAGAAGCCGTTCCTTATAGGATCGGCTTTTTTAATTAAATCTTGGTTGCAAAGTTGCACTCTACATCAACGAAGGAAACCCGACCTTGCTGATGGTAAATCTATGAAGTGATCAGTAACCCCTCGTAACGTGCTGATTTCCCCAATGTCATATTCGTTCTCGCCTAGCAAATGATTTAAGAGTTATTCTGAATCTACTCCCGTTTTCGTCGGAGTGTTCTAGCTCCAGTTGCCCACCCATCATCTCGGCCAGATGCCTCGCGATGGAGAGTCCGAGCCCTGAGCCGCCTTGGTTGCGATTACGCGAAGATTCTACTCGATAGAACCGTTCAAAAATGAGATCTCTCTGGTGAGCACGAATGCCTATACCCGTGTCCTTCACACGCACTACCAAGTTCTCGGCCTCCGAAGTTATAAGAATGTTGACGTCACCGCCCTGTCGGTTGTAGCGAACTGCATTCTCGATCACATTATGAAAAACATGGAACCATAGATGTCGACTGCCGACCACGTTGTCCATAGGTTGTTGCAAAAGGACATCCAGCCGTATAGAAACCCCAAGCGTTCGTGAGATCGGTTTAATTTCCACTATGATATCATGCAGCAACTGCCGCAAATCGAAAGTCTCGTCATCTCCCGGGGCATATCTGCCGTCCGACAAAAGAAGCAAGTCCTCAACAAGCGATTCCAGACGGCTTAACATGCGATCCGCAGCAAGTCGGAAGTCTTCCCGATCTCCAGGATCATCCGGAGATAGAACAAGCACATCCAGCTGCGTTCTCAGTATGGCCAACGGAGTTCGCAACTCGTGCGACGCATCGCCAATGAATCGGCTCTGTTGACGGAATGCAGCCTCCAACCGATCGAGCATAGAGTTGAATGACAGGGCGAGGTCGCGCAGTTCTTCTTCCCATTCTTCCAAACGTAACCGGGTATGAAGGGTGCGGCTATCGATTCCGGCAACAGCTTCGCTCATTTCGCGAACAGGTCTTAAAGCAAGCCCTGAGACCCAATACGAGCTAACCATCCCCGCAATTACAGTGAAAGCAAAGCTGAACAGCATGTTCGACAAGGTCGGAGTGGAGTGAGAAAAGATAGCAAGCAAGCCGGCAAAAATCAAACATAACATCATAAGAACGGAGGTGGTGTAGAGCGCTAATCGAGTACGCAAAGAAAGGCGGTATCTCTTCATTCGAAGCACACCGCCTCAACATAAGCCCCCGAATGCAGACGATATCCCTCACCTTGAACCGTTATGATATAGGGTTCCGTATGCTCGGCAAGTCTTCCGCTGGCAAGCTTCCGTCGTAATGAATTTATATGAACACGTACGGTCGTAGTAAACGGGTCGGCATGGGCATCCCAGATGTGCTCAAGTAAAGTTTCCGCTGATATCGTTGCCTCTGCGTTCAATAACAGATATTCCAAGATCGCAAATTCCTTGCGGGTCAGCGGCAAGTACCTCCCCGCTTGCATGACAGTTCGAGCAGCCGAGTCCAGTAACAGATCCCGATAAGCAAGGCGAGAAACCTTAAGTGGAGTTTCCCGCCGAAGTTGCACGCGAATCCGGGCCAACAACTCGTGGTAATGAAAGGGCTTTCTGATATAATCGTCTGCTCCTATGTCAAGCCCATTGATCATGTTATGTGACCCGTGACGAGCAGTTAACATGACGATAGAAAGACGGGGTTGTGATTGGCGGAGTCTCTTGCAGACCTCAACGCCATCCATTACAGGAAGATTAAGATCCAGCAGCACAAGATTATAGCGATTCGCTTCCGCCATCTCCCACCCGGCCGCGCCATCCTCTGCGATATCCACTGCATATCCTTCCCGGCGCAAGCCCTTGGCCAGCGCCTGCGCCATATCTACTTCATCCTCTACCAGTAAAATCCGTATCATCACCACCCCCTTGTCGAGCAATTTGAATGTTATTTCTATTTTAGCAGGCTGGATGACTTCTTAATAGGGATACTACAGGTCGCTGTACGAAGCTTGCGGAATCCATACCATGTTCCACCCCCCCAGACAAGCGTCACCACCACGCCAGCGAGGACAAGATGCTCCCGAAGCATTATGCCCATTGCCGAACCCCCAAGCAAGCTGAGTCCCAGAGTTAGGGTAAATGGCAAGTGGCATGGACATATGAGAAAAGAAACTGCAATCCAGAGAATACCTTTGCGCTTCTGCTGCACTACTTGATGCTCCATTGTAAATAACTCCCTTCATGTGTACTATAAGGCGTTCGATAGATCTTTGATTGAATTCACTAGTCTAGAGCATGTCCTTTATGACCTTTTCTTACGAACGAAATAAATAATTCCTGCAACCAGCACAATCACAGCACCTACGCAATAAATAATGGGGTTCATGTTGTCGCCTCCTTCTTCGATTCGGATAGTTTCATTGTACGAAAGGAGATGTTAAAAGTTCGTTAAGTCCCCATGCTGTGACGGCGGCGGAAAATGTAGGACATGTAGTAGCCGAGCAGGGAGAAAATATAGTCGTTCATCTCACATTAGAACGCCAGTTAGTTTTCTTCTATTTACAAATAGATTTCTCCTATTATCCATAAACATCCAGTTAAGGTATTCTGTTAAATATAAATAGTTTACTAAGTTGATAGGAATTGTAAGGAAAAGCTATCAACTAAGTTATAAGGGATTCAATCCTTTATAATACATGTTCTTAAAATCAATAGGAGGTGCAAGAAGAATGGCAGAGCTTAGCTGTCTTGTATGCAAGTCAGACATTGAGGTAGAAGAACGTGCAACCACGGGAGAAATTGTGGAGTGCGACTCCTGCGGCCAGGAGCACGAAGTCCAGGTTGAAGCGAGCCGTGTCACCATCGCTTTGGCTCCCGAAATCGAAGAAACTTGGGGAGAGTAGGTATTAATCCATGGAGAACTCTAGCTCCATTCTAATGTGTGTCACGAAGCTAAGGGAAGAAGAGAAGCTTATTGTAGAACATCTTCGCCAGCTCGGCATCCGTGTTCAAGTGAATTTGGACTCCATGGATTTGCCCATTGGAGAAGATGACGTCTCGACATACGGACAGGCCCTCATTCGGTGCCTGTCTCAGAAAAATGCGCTCAGCCGCGCTCAGTTACTGGAGCTTGCCGGATTTGAGACGTTAAATTCGGCCAAAGCTATCACCATTTGCACGAATAAAATCCATCAGGCGATTGTGTTTGAGAGACAAGGTATTCCTCAGCCTCGTTATCAAGTTGCATTCACACCCGCGAAGCTGTACGACGCGCTTTCTAGCTTCGGAAATTTATGCGTCATCAAGCCCGCTACCTCCTCATGGGGTCGGGGAATAGCCAGGATAACGGGCAAGGAGTGCCTAGATGGATGGATCGCCGCGAGGGAGTCGATCGATCCGAGCCACCAATCTTTTCCCGTCCTCGTGCAGGAATACGTGGAGAAAGGCGATTACGACATTCGTGTCGTCATTGTCGGGCGCAAGCCGATCGCTGCTTTTCGCCGGGTATCAGCCGAAAATTGGAAGACGAATACGCATCTGGGCGCGGAAATTGAACCCATCGAGATCAACGCCGAGATTGCTGCAATTTGTGGGGATTTGGTCACCGTATTAGGTGAAGGTATTTACGGCGCTGATTTATTTTTCGATTACCAACAGCTTCGTTATGTCGTATGCGAAGTGAATCAGAATCCGGAATTCGCAAAATCATGGAAGGTGCATGGCGTTGATGTCGCCTATCATATCGCCAAGTACGTGAAGGAGAAGATTGACAGAACAAATAAGGTAAACCTTACGGTTAATTCATAGTATGTGGGGAGGAACAATAGCGGATGGGAGACACCATAACGAAACCAGCGGCTCCAATTGAGAAGGAGCACTATTTTTCATTATCATTTGTTTTGTCCAGAGTGTTGAACTCGGGCGTCATTATGAGCATCGAAAAAAACGACCAAGAGTTAAAAGGACTGGCCAAGACGATAGCCAAGCTTACGAATACCAAATATGTTTCTCTATTTAATAGCTTTACGGGAGCGGTGCATGGAGCATTCTGGGGGCAGGACATCGGCTACGGTATGGCCGCACGTCTCGAACATGCCAGCGAGCAGGAAAGGAAGTTTGCGAAATGGCTGGGTATCCAGCTCAGTGCGGATTCCTATTCGGGAATCGCTTACTCCAAGATAGTGATTGATAGTCATAATCTTCACCGGTTAGAGCAAGAGGCACGGAGCATCGGTACGCAGTCGCCCGTCCTTGTCCTCGATTTCACGGGACTTGGCTTTGGCCCGGTTGCTGCAGTCGCGTCGAATGACGAGCTCATCTGGAAGAAGGCCGAGCGGCTCAAAATATTCGGAGCCTTCGATCTGCAGACGATGTGGACGCAGGAGGAGAGCGAGCCAGAGCTTCAGCCCGCTGTGCAATTCAACTATAGGCTGAGCCCGCTCGTGGCGGCCTGCATTAAGATTTCGTTATTAAGGAGGAATTCATCCTCATGAGAACTGACTTTATCCGCAAACCGCTGGATCTGCCCAATGAGGAATCGGTCTGGTCTGGGCTCGCTGTAGACGGAGGACCGGCCATCATTCCCGAAGATGTCCGCAGGACTAACTTTCCCATCATCACCAAAGAAGACGTTATTCAAATGTTTGTCTCCATTCAACAGGACGGAGAAAGCGTCGTTGAGGAGTTCCAGGAAGCGTACCGCAGCTACGTGGGCGCTAACTACGCGATCGCCACGTCCAGCGGCACATCGAGTCTGCACTTAGCTCTTGTCGGAGTTGGCGTGGAGCCGGGCGATGAGGTCATTGTACCGGCCTTCACATTTATCGCGACTGCTCAAGCGGTCGTTGCTGCCAAAGCGATTCCGATATTCGTGGATATCGATCCCGTCACGTATTGCCTGGATCCTTCAAAGGTGGAGCAGGCCATCACCAGCAAGACGAAAGCCATCATGCCCGTTCATGTGCACGGCTTACCTGCCGATCTGCATGCCTTGCGCCAACTGGCGGACAAACATTCGCTGCGGCTAGTCGAAGATGCTTCACATGCCCATTCCGCCTCCATTGACGGCCGCGTAGCCGGCTCGATCGGAGATGGCGCGGGACAGAGTCTGATGGCCGACAAGAACTTCCCTGTTGGGGGTGAAGGAGGAATTGCGTTCTTCCGGGAGAAGGAAGACTACCAGCGTGCGCTCACGTTCTTGAATGAATCAGGCATCGATTATCGTATGTCCTGGATCGCCGCGGCGTTTGGAATAAGCCAGTTGGACCGGCTGCCTTATTACGATGCGATCCGTGCGCGTAACGCCGATTATTTGACGAATGCACTTAAGGAGACGAAGCTCTTCAGCGGACCGTTCGTCCCGGAAGGCTATAAGCACAGCTACAATATGTACCGAGTTAAGCTGTCACCGGAACAGCTTGGGCTTGGAGATCTGGAGGATTACCGGGTCAAGCATGCGGTAGAGCAGCTGATTCATGCGGAGGGTGTCTTCGCGAGAGAATGGCAGAACGTACCGATTCCCGGCCATCTTCCGTTCAAGAACAGAAGAGGCTTTGGCAACGGCTATCCGTTCTCGCTGTCGGATCGGGAAGATTTCGGCTACGATCTGAACCGGTTCCCCGTAACGTTGAACATGCTTCGCAGCACGCTCACCATCTGCAGGGAGCTTCGGACGCCGATCGAATACGAGCGGATTCAGGCTTACGCTTTGGCATTCAAGAAGGTCGACGCGAACCCGGACAAGATACGCGAACTCGCGGAACGAAGCGGCGACCTCAAAGTCGTCTACGAAAGAGATGCGAGGTTAGGATGAGCGGCGCGGCTCAATTGAAGAAAGTAGCCATTCTAGGCGGCAGCGGGTTCACAGGTGCCGAGTTGTACAGGCTGCTCCGTAGGCATCCCGGCTTCGAGGTGACATTTATTTCATCCGAGTCCAATGCCGGCCTGTCAGTGGACAAATATTACACGGCTTCGATCCATAGGAAGAAGCCAGGGGGACTCAAGTTCAGCCGGGTCTCTGAGCTGGATGGGCATTACGATGCGGTGTTCTCATGCCTGCCAACGGGTGAATTGCCGAAGCTTATCGGTCAGCTTGCCGAGCACGCGGACTACATCTTTAACGTGAGTGGCGATTATCGGATTAAGGACACCGCATTGTTGCAGCGTTATTATCCGGAGACGCTGAAGCATGACTTTGAAGGTGGATGGCATTATTTCGTGCCCGAATTCAGCGAGATTGACCGGAGCAAGAAGGTTGTGAATTTGCCGGGATGCATGGCGGTGGCAACGATCTATACTTTGTATCCCCTCGTAGCGCATGACCTGATTGAGGAACGTGTTATTACGGACGCCAAGACGGGCTCAAGCGGTGGAGGTAAGTCGACGAGCGAGCATCATGCCGAACGCACGAATAACTTCCGGGCATACAAAGTTCACGGCCACCGGCACAAGCCGGAGATCGAACAGGCGCTGACCTACCATTTGGCACGCACGGTCGATCTTCAATTTTCGGTATACAGTCTTGATTTACCACGGGGTATTATGGCGACCTCATATTCCTTGCTCAAGGAGGGCGTTACCGCGGTCGATGTGCGAAAAGCATTCTATAGCACATATGCGTCCAAGCCGTTCCTTCATTTTATCCCTGCCGGCAACGGCACCCCTATGATCAAGACGGTAAACGGGACGAATTACGCGGAGATTGGAGCTTATGTGGAAGGCAGAAACTGCGTGTCCTTGGCGACGATCGATAACCTGCTTAAAGGAGCGGCAGGACAAGCTATCCAGGCGGCCAATCTGTATTTCGGATTCCCTGAGGAAGAAGGACTGCCTCAAGAAGGCGAAGGAGCGTGGCCATAATGAGCAGAGGCAGTCTATACGTTATTAAGCTTGGCAGCAGCACCATCGTCAATTATCCTCGCATCTTCGAGGAGATTGGACGTATCTCACGAAGAGGGAACCAAGTGCTGCTCATCGCAGGCGGAGCGGAAGCGATTCGCCGGAAATACGAAGACCTATCGCGGCCGATGCCCTTCCTAACGCTGCCATCCGGTGACGAAGTGCGCTATTGCTCCCCGGAGGAATTGCCCTATATCCGCGACGCCTATTATGAGAATATTTTGGCTCCGGTCCGGGAGCGATTGAAGGAACAAGGGCTCAGCACGTTCGCGCAGCTTGGCGGCGACAACGGGCTTGTGCTCGGTAGGAAGGCGAAACCGATCAAGGCGATTCAAGGTGAGAAAACCGTGATCGTCCGGGATTCATTCTTCGGACAATATACGGGCAGCCATTCTTCGTTCCTGCAAGATGCACTGAATCATTTCGATGTTGTATGCTTGACGCCTCCAATCTGGGATCCTGAACTCTCATCGTATATTAATATCGATGCCGATGTTTTGGCGGCAGAGCTTGCCGTAGAACTCGAAGCGCATCATCTGCGCTTCGTGACTGGCACGGCGGGGCTGCTGCAGGATTTAGAAGATGAAACCTCGACCATTCCGGATGTATACGGGGACGAAGAACTCCAATCTGTCCAGGGACGCATGAAGCAGAAGGTAAGAGCGGCAAGGCTGGCCGCCGAACGCGGAATTTGCGACGTGAATATATCGGGTCCGCATTCGCTGGAGCACGGCGGCCGAACGTGGTTCTGGCAAGGAGAGCGCGGTCCAGCCGCCTTCGAGCTGCTGAACAAGGTTACTCGCATACCCTCCGTTTCCCAAGACGAACACGAGCTTGCCCGGTTCTTGCTTGAGGAGATCCAAGATCCATTGGTGACCGGCCATGTTGACGATGCCGGCAACATCGTGTTCCGCAAAGGCACCGGTCCACACACGCTGCTGCTCCTGGGCCATCTCGACACGGTGCCTTACGTGTGGCCGGTTCGATCGAACGCTGAAGGTCTTGCCGGACGAGGCGTCGTGGACGCCAAAGGCTGCTTCGTCAATTTCGTCCATATGCTGAGGGAAGCGGATGTGCCAGAGAACGGTTCGCTGCTCGTCATCGGCGCTGTGGAGGAAGAGATCTCGTCTTCCAAAGGCGCCTACTTCATCCGGGACCACTACCAGGCGGACGCGGTCATCATCGGCGAACCGAGCGGCGATGACAGCTTGACTCTAGGGTATTACGGATTGTTCAAGCTTCGGATAACCATTAGGCGAGCCCAAGAGCATACGGCGGCGAAAGATACCGTGAGCGCCATTGACGAGTTATATCAAGTCGCGGCCGACATCCGCGGTAGAGTGAGGGATATCGATCCGCAGAGCTTGTCGTCCTTAATCGATATCGAGCATAGTAACGAACGCGGTTATATCACGGTTACCGCCATCTTAAATTTCAGAATATCGCCTGAAGCCGGCAGCGGCTATAAGGACAAAGTCGATCTTTCCTTCGGTGATGCGATTAATGTCGAGGTGCTTCGCGCGACTCCGGGTTATGCTAATCCGCGTTCGGATACGCTGGTGAAAGCTTTTGTCCGAAGCTTCGCCAAGCAGGGAAAGTCGATCCGCTACTTGAAGAAGCGGGGAACGAGTGACATGAACACGCTGGCGTCGGCTTGGTCTACCGTTCCAATGGTAGCTTATGGCCCGGGCGATTCCAGCCTGGATCATACGAACGACGAGTATTTGCACTACGCGGAAGTAGAATCTTCGAGAGCCATTCTGAGAGAAGCCGTTAATGAATGGTTCCGACTACGAACGGAGGATTAGATGGAACAGTCGATATCTGTGTTCAGGGAGCAGGAATTTGCGATTCCGTTACCAACCGATCTGGCCGATCTAGCGAGAGAAGCGAGGAAGCTAATCATCGACATGGCGGCCACGCCAACAGGCTGCCACATTGGAGGGAGTCTATCAGCTATCGATCTGCTAGTCACAGCTTTGGCGAAATACGGGCATGACGAGCATAGCACCGTCATCTTAAGCAAAGGGCATGCGGCGGCGGCCCTATATGCAGCGCTGTACGTTCACGGAAAGTTACCCTCCAATCCGGCGGAGAGCTACGGCAGGCAAGGCTCGCTCTATACGGGGCACCCGAACCATAAGCTGCCGGGTATCCCTTTTGCAACGGGGAGCCTGGGGCATGGCGTCGCTTACGCAGCGGGCTGGGCTCTGGCACAACAGCTGCAGGGAACCAGGGGACTCGGCATCGTGATCGGCGGGGACGGTGAGCTGCAGGAAGGTTTGATCTGGGAAACAGCTCAAATCGTACAGGCGAGGTCGCTTTCGAATTTCATCTATATCGTTGATTGCAACGGCGGGCAGAACGACGGGTACGTCGAAGATATTTCGCCGATCCGCAATCTGAGAGAGCGCTTTGAGGCGTTCGGGTTCGCGGTTCGGGAGATTGATGGACACCGGCATGATGCTATCTTCAACGCTCTCACACCGGACAGCGAGAAGCCGCTTGCCGTTCTAGCCCTGACGGTCAAAGGAAAAGGCGTTGCCGCGCTTGAGGGAAATCCGGATGCCCATTACGCCAAAATCCCTGCCAATCTGGCGAAAAGATGGAAGGTGACTCTATCATGACTACGTTGTTGTCAGGGCGGGATGCGTACAAAGACGAGCTCGCCAAGCTCGCGGAGACCGAACAACGAATTATTTGCCTTGAGGCGGATCTAGGGGGAAAAAACCATCCTTTTCAGATCCGTCATCCGAAACGGTTTGTTAATCTTGGCATCGCGGAACTAGCGGGCGTTGATATCGCGGCCGGACTTGCTGAAGCGGGGTATGTCCCGTTCATCTCGACCTTCGCCGCATTCGCGGCATTGCGCGCATCGGAGAGCGTGAAGCTGTCGATGGGCTATATGGCGAAAAATGTGAAACTCGTCGCTCCGTACGGCGGCGTGTCCGGCGGATGGTTCGGAACAACGCATCATGCCCTCGAGGACATCGCGGTCATCCAGTCCTTCCAAAATATCCGGATTGCCTGTCCGCATGGGGAAGAGGAGACAAGGAGAGTTATCCGCGAAGCGGCTGCATCCTCGGAACCATATTATATTCGTCTATCTCGCAATGATGCGTTCGATAGCATGCCGCGCTCTTCGGATATATCTTGCAAGGACCTGCTTGTGGAAGAGAGGGAAAAGGATTTCCGGGCTAGACTGTGCCTGATTTCAGTCGGGGAACAAGCAACGGAACTGTGCAAGACGCTAACTGAGGAATACGAAGATGTCGCGCACGCTCATGCATGTTACATCGATAGTCAAAGTTTGAAAGCTTACGTAGAGCCATTAAAAGCGTTAGCCGATCGTTTCCTCGTCGTCGAGGAGCATCGGGCAACCGGCGGAACCGCGTCCTATCTGGCATTATTAATGCCCGAGCACTCGGTATATTCCCATGACAGCGGAGAACAGTGGCCGACTTATGGGGGGACGCATGCGGAAGTGCTTGCCGATTTAGGTTTTGGCTTGGAGCCACTGCGTGAGCAAATCGTGTCTCTATTAGGAGGTCCGAATGGTATTTAGCGTGTTAAAGACTAACAGGTTTCGAAACTATTTTATCTCGGACATCATATCTGGCTTCGGCGTTGGCATGAGCACGATCGGGGCCAATTGGTATCTAATGGACCGGACGGGTTCGATAACCGCTGTTGGGCTAATGCTTTCACTTAACGTGATTGCCGGATTTCTTATATCAGCGTTCGCGGGGACGTTCGTCGATAAGTGGAACCGGAAGACGATTCTGCTGTGGGCGAACGTTGTAAGAGCTGCCGCTCTTCTGCTGATTGCCAGCGCCTTCTTTGGAACCGGATTCCATGTCGAATATTTGTACGCCTTTGCCGTGGTGAACGGCATGGGATGGGCGCTCTACATGTCGGCTTCGCGCAGCCTCGTGCAGGAGTTGTTGCCTGAGAATGAGCTGATCCAGGGCAATTCCTTAATTGAGATCAGCCTGCAGGTCGGCATGTTCATGGCTGGGGGGCTATCCGGCTTCCTATACAAATATATCGGCTTTGAAGCGATCCTGTTGTTGAATGCAGCCGCTTTTCTCGTGAGCAGCCTCTTTCTTAGCCGGATCTCCTATTCGGCCTTGGCAGCCGAGGAAGCGGAGGCCTCATTTTTTGAATCGTTTAAGGCCGGCATTGGGTACTTGGCGAAGAGGCCTTCTGTATTCGTATTGGGCATCGTGTCCATCATCCCACTTGTGTCGACAATGGTGTTCAATGTGGTACTGCCGGGTTATGTCAGCACGTCGGTTCGAGGAGACTCCGTCGTATTCGGGCTGTCGGATATGTGCTACGGATTAGGAGGCTTGCTATCCGGTTTCGTGGCTGCTCCACTAGCGAGAAAGCTGACGCAGCATGGGACGATTCTGATTATTTTCCTTGTATCTGTGTTGAATCTCGTGGCCATTGCCTTTAATTCAACCGTTATTCTACTTTATATCGGAAGCGTACTCATCGGTCTAACGAATTCCTCGCTGCGCATTCTGATCACAACTGCACTCATGGAGTCGGTCTCAAAATCGTATATGGGGCGAGCGACTTCAGTATGGATGGGCATTTCCTTGCTGCTGCAGACCGTCTCGGCCACGGGACTAGGCGTTGTCATCGACCGATACTCGCCAGGACTCGGCTTTATTCTCATGGCAGGCTTGATGTTCGTTGGACTCATCGTTTATTACATTCTGAACAGCCAGTCGCCGCAGAAACAAACGATAGAGGCATAATTTCTCTTTAATAATAAATGTAAGGAGTGAATAACATGTCTACGGTTAAAACGGTTGCGTTTGTCGAGCCGAGCTTTTATGGCGTCAGCTTCGCCAAAGCAGCCTACGAACAGGGGCATCAGGTCATATCGATCGTGTCGTCCAAGGACAATCCGGAAAAATACGGGTATGAAGGCATCTACCATGACCTCATTATTGCGGATATAAGGGACGAGGATTCGCTCTTCCAGGCGATAGCCGAATCGCCCTATGCGGGTAAGCTGGATGCGCTTATTCCGGCTACGGATTACGCTTCCCACTTGACGGCGAAAGTCGCGCAGCGGCTGGGTCTGCGGAGTGTGCCGTATGAGGCGGCGCTAAAATCGCGGAACAAGGATCTCGCTAGGGAAGCTTTTGCTGAACACGGCGTGCCAAGCGCGGAATTCCGCAAAGTAAAAACATTCGAAGAAGCGGCCAAAGCGGCTGACGAGATCGGATATCCCGTAGTCCTAAAGCCAACCAATTGCGCCAGCAGCCAAAATGTCTATTTTATTAACGACGAGGCGGAGCTGCAGAGGGCCATGGACGTCATTGTTGATTTCAAAGTAACGTATATGGATTTCAAAGTGCGAGAGGAGTATTTGGTCGAACAATATTTACAGGGACCGGAATTCAGTGTGGAGTTGTTCCTGCAGGGAGGCGATCCATTATTCGCGGCTGTGACCGAAAAGTTAACGACACCTCTGCCATATTTCGTGGAAACGCTCCATACGCTGCCATCTCCGTCATATACCGACCGACAGGAAGATATCATCAGAACGGCGGTCGATGCTCTTAAAGCAATCGGGCTTACGAATGGACCTAGTCATGTCGAGGTAAAGCTTACGGCGTCCGGTCCTCGAATTATCGAAGTGAACGGCAGACCTGGTGGGGATAACATTTCATCGGATCTGCTAGTGCTGGCTTTCGGGATCGATATTTTTGAAGCGACGGTTAATTATTATCTGGATCGTCCGGTCGAGATTGAGAAGAAGCATGTCCGGGCGGCATCAATCGCTTACGTCACCGCGGAGCGTGATGGCGTGCTCGAACGGATTGAAGGATTCGAGCTGCTGCCAGAGCATCCGGCTGTCGTACGCGCGCATGTCTCAGCGGTGCCCGGCGATCATATTGCCCACGCCAAGAGCTCAGATGACCGGCTCGCTTATTTCATCGTCGCAGGCGATACACCGCAAGAAGCCAAGCAAACAGCGCTTTCCTTGCTTGAAGGTTTGAATGTTGTCTATCGGAATCAAGCGGTGATCGCTTAGCTTAAGGAAGAAGTTTGTAATTAATTTTAAAATACAGAAGGTGAGAACTTACTTATGGGAATAGCCGTAATTTACGGAAGCTCGAGAAGAAATGGCAACTCAGAACAGCTAGCCAAGCGGTTAACGGAAGGATTCGAAACCGATCATATTTATTTGGCCGATTACCAAATTGAGCCGATTAAGGATTACCGTCATACCGATAAAGAACCGTATCCTGAAGACGATTACCGGGCGGTCATTGATCGGGTGCTGGCCAAGGACAAGCTTGTGTTCGCAACGCCCATCTATTGGTATGGGGCATCCGGGCTTACAAAAACGTTCATTGACCGCTGGTCGCAGTCCCTCCGGGAAGACAGGGACGGTTTTCTTGCGAAGCTTGGGGGCAAATCAGCATGGGTGATCGGCATCGGTGATGACGAGCCACATCTTAAGGGAATTCCGCTGGTCCAGCAATTTCAGTACATTTTTGATTTTACGGGCACGAAGTATGAAGGATATATATTAGGCAGGGCAAATCGGCCGGGCGACATCCTGGAAGATGAAGATGCTTTGGCCGCTGTGGAGCAAATTCGGAAAAAGTGGCACGCGGAGCATCGGTTAACGGCTGAGCATTAATAACGGCAAGCAAAAGCAGAAAGGTTTCACTAGATCGCGTGGCCGCTGAGAAAATTCTTGTCCTAAGTAAAGGTACAGACCTTCAAGAAAATTGAAGAGGGCTGTACTTTTTTTGTTCTTTAACATTTATGGCTGTATAAATGATTACATATATTTTCTTTTAAGAGAAAAGAATGGTTTGACAAGATAATCTCGCCCTGTTATTCTCTTATCGTAAACATTACGATTAAGAAATGGAGACAATTCATAATCACAATAGTGTAAAAACTAATGGTGATTAGTCATTTTACGCTCCAATATCGTAATTATTACGATTAATTCGAAAGGGCTGATGTAATGAAACAAGAAATCGATTTTGTGAAAGTTAACCCCACACAGAATATGACCATTCTTGTTATATCAAGTCATCCTATGGACGAGAGCATTCCCATTGCCTCACGATTAATGTCCTACGATAGCGTGCATGCCGAACAAGTAGGTTTTATTCGAAAGCCGAGTAAACAAGGCGCTGATGCGAAACTGCATATGGCAGCAGGAGAATTTTGCGGTAACGCGTGTATGGCGGCATCAACTTATTTGGCTATCGAAAAGGGAGTTCAACCTGACACAAAATTAGACATTTTATTAGAAAGCTCAGGGTCTGATCATTTAATCGCTTGCCAGGTGAGTAAAGTAAATGATCAATATGCTTGTCAGGTAACAATGCCTCTTCCTAATCAGATCGTACAAAGATCCATTCAGTACGAGGGGGAAGATTTGAGCATTGCGATCGTTAAGTACGATAACTTTTTCCATATCGTTATTGAGGTTGAATTATTCAGTCCGGCATGCAGGAAGAGAGCTGAAGGGCTTGCAAGGCTATTAGGTATAACATTAGGGTCTAACTTGATCGGGGTTATGTTGTTTGAACCGAAATCTAATATGATGGCCCCGCTCATTTATCTTCCGGACCTGGATAGTATGGTTTGGGAAAAGGGTTGTGGGTCCGGCACAGCCTCGGTAGGTGCCTATTTATCTTGGAAAAAGAAGAGTGCCGTAACTGTTCGAATTGCACAGCCTGGCGGTACGATTCTCGTTAACGCAGAATATAGCCAACATAAGGTAACCAACCTTATTGTCGAAGGGATGGTAGGGATCGTTGCAAAAGGAAAAGCCTATATTGAGATGGGAGGGTGTGAAGGAAGTGCAAACAGTTACCCAGCTTCAGCAACACTTGTGTGAATTTCATAAAAGGTTCTCCGAACTTGCTACTACATACGAAGGAATTCTACCCAACAGCTTGGAATTAGAGGAGACCCTTAACGAATATTCCGACTTCATTATCAATGAAAGCAATCATATCGAGTGGGAGGAGTGGGAGAAACAACAAGCCTCCTCGGAGTACACCAATCTTCTGGATGAGTTAAGAATAAAATCGGCTCTATGCGTGACGTTGATGGAAAAGTATCGTGGGCGAAGATTATTAAGCGGCCAGACGGACAGCACCGAATACTTCCGTAATATTGAATCCAGCATTAGAGAAGAACTCGGAGGGTTCCGAGTTCAATCAGACTCCAAGGTTTTGTTAGTAGGTTCTGGTTCGTTTCCGATGACTCCACTTTACATAGCGAAGCAAACCGGTGCCGAGGTGATAGGCATAGATATTGATGACGAGGCAATCGACTTGGGTAGAAAAGTTATCAATAAGCTTGGGAAAGGATTGAAAATCAAGCTGGAAAACAAATTCATCGAGCAGCTTGAAGACATTAGGGGAGTGTCACATATCATCTTCAGTTCAACAGTTGCCATGAAATATGATCTGCTTAATCAATTACATCCCCTGACCAATGAGCAAGTGGTCGTGGCAATGAGATATGGTAATCAACTGAAATCCATATTCAACTATCCGAAGCAGGAAACGGATCCCAGGAAGTGGGAACTTACCGATACGATCATTCACCCCAAGCATGTATTCGATGTCGCCATATACAAGAAAGCATTAACTAGTACAAGGGCTGGTGAGCTGAATGGGTGAATTCAAGCGTGTATTAGTTCTAGGTACGGGACCCGTCAGCATTCAAATGAGCATTTTGTTCAAGAACTATTTAAAAAGCTACGTTGGGATCGCAGGCAGGGAATCGGTTCATTCTGCTGCTCTATTCTCTGCATTGAATGAGAACAATCAATTCATTCAGGCTTTCGTTCAAAATGAACAGCATCGGCTTATGGAGGGCAGATGTCAAATTGATCAAGTCTTTCATGGTTATTCAGGTATAACAGGAGAATGGGATACGTTAATCATGGGGGTTACGACAGATGCTTACATCGAGATTATGGGAAAAATCAATGAAAAGATTCTAGAAAAGGTTAAATGTATCGTATTAATCTCACCTACTCTCGGTTCAAACAATATGGTGAGACATTACTTAAAAGAAAAGAAATTCGATATTGAGGTGGTCAGCTTCTCCACATACCTGGGTGATACGCGCTGGATGGATGGCACACCGTCCAATCAAGTGATGACAACCGGGGTCAAGAAGAAGCTATATGCTGGCTCCTCGTTCTCCTCATCCGCCAATATGAGGATACTTAGCGAATTATATGCCCAGTTGGGGATTGGGCTGAATGTCATGAATTCGCCAATTGAGGCAGAATCGAGGAACATTTCCCTGTATGTACACCCGCCTCTGTTCATGAATGAATTTTCGTTGAGCGTTGTTTTTAGGGATGAAGATTCGAAGAAATACGTGTATAAGCTTTATCCCGAAGGACCTATTACCATGCAACTCATAAGGGATATGCGTTCTTATTGGGAAGAGATTTCACTCGTTCTGGATAAGATGAACGTGATCCCCGTCAACCTGCTCAAATTTATGACGGATGATAATTATCCAGTACTACCTGGGAGCTTATCCCGCCATAGTATTGATCATTTCACCAGCTTTCCTCCTATTCACCAAGAATATTTATTGTATGTTCGATACGCCTCGTTATTAATAGATCCTTTCTCTCAACCGGATCAAGAAGGAAGATATTTCGATTTCTCCGCCGTCCCAATCAGGCAGATTTATGTGAACAAGGAAGGGAAATGGGATATTCCACGCATGCCCAAGGAGGATTATTACCGTGTGAAAATGATTCAAGGCATGGGAAGGATGACAGGAACTAGCACTCCAACACTCGATAAATTTATAGCTACCTATGAAAGTAAAATTGCAAGCAGTTTGCTGAACTTTAAGAATCAGCAGTTATCAGAAGCATTTAGAGTCCAAAGCTTTGAAGAGGATTGGCTTCGGATCGGCGAAGAAATTATAGACAAGTAAACGGGAGGAACCCTCATGTTAAACAAAAAATTTATTTCATTAGCGCTGTTGTTAGCCATAGCTCTGGCCGGCTGCAGCTCTAACAGCAGTGATAGATCTGATAATACGAATACGAAGAAGGCTGGCGAGCCGACTCAGGAGCTGGTTTATGCGACAGCCAAGGATATCAATGATATGAACCCACATCTTTACCAAGGATCGATGCCCGCTCAGGGAATGGTATATGAATCCCTGGTTGAGAATACGGCAGACGGGATTAAACCCGCGTTGGCGGAATCATGGGAAATTTCGAAGGATGGGAAAACCTACACTTTCCATCTCAGAAAAAACGTAACTTTCCATGACGGTGCTCCCTTTAATGCGCAAGCCGTAAAGAAAAACATCGATGCCGTACAGAATAACGCATCGAAACATACCTGGATTAAGCTGTCTTCTAAGCTCGCAGTAACGAAAGTTATGGATGAGCATACCGTACAGTTGGTATTATCCGAGCCTTACTATCCGACCTTACTTGAACTGTCCATGACTAGACCCTACGTCTTCCTATCTCCAAACGATTTTAGGAATGGCCAGACAAAAAATGGCGTTAACGGTTATCATGGCACAGGTCCTTACAAATTAACGGAGCATAAGACCGATCAATATGCGATTTTTGAAGCGAACGAGAATTATTGGAAAGGCGCTCCACGTATAAAGAAAATAACGGCAAAGGTGCTTCCGACAGGAGAAACGACTTATTTAGCCCTGCAAAAAGGCGAAGTCAACTTTGTGTTTACAGACGATCGGGGAACGGACAGTGTAGATGTCGAAGCTATGAATACACTGGCCGATAGTGGAAAATATCAGATTGTCCGAAGCGAGCCGATGAATACGAAAATGATCGTTGCCAATAGCAGCAGATCGGTAAGCCCTGTAGCTGATAAAGCTGTTCGTGAGGCCATCTGGTATTCGATTGATAGAGGAACAATTAGCAAGGAACTCTTCAATGGAAAGGAGTCTCCTGCGGAAAGTTTGTTCTCCTCTAATGTCCATTATGCGAATGTCGACTTGAAGAAGAGAGGATATAACTTGGAAGAAGCCAAGAAGCTGCTAGATCATGCCGGCTGGATTTTGAACAAAGGAGACGAGATCAGGAAGAAAGACAATCATGAATTAAAAATAAGTCTCTACTATGACGTCAACTCCTCCTCACAGAAAGCAGAAGCAGAAATGCTTCAGAACACGTTAACGAACATAGGTATCCATTTGGAGTTGTTTGGTGAGGAATCCACTTCAGTCGCAAAAAGAAGAGCAACGGGGGATTATGATTTACTGTTAAATCAAACCTGGGGTCTTGCCTACGATCCGCAAAGCACGATTGCCTCCTTTACCTCCCAAGCGGCATACTACCATACAACTAGCGGAGTCACGAAAGCCGATGAGCTCTACAAAAAAATCGATGAAGTTATGATCATCTCTAATGAAGAGACACTCAGGTCTCTATATAAGGATATTCTAACGATCGTACATGATGAGGCCGTCTTTATTCCGATTACCAACGGTAGCGTGACGATTATCGCCCCGTCAAATTTAAAGGGTATTTCCTTCAAGCATACGCAATTCGAGCTTCCGTTCGAGAAGATGTATTTTGAATAAAATGAGTAGGTATATTCTCAGAAGATCTTTACTCGCAATTCCACTATTGCTCGTTATTTCTTTTATAACGTTTGTTCTAAATATTCTTTCCCCTATGGATCCGGCTGAGGTTGTGCTTCACGCGCAAGGCGTTCCCCAAATTACGGAAGATTTGCTGGCAGAGACAAGAACGGCTCTTGGAATGGATCAACCGCTATTTATTCGATATTTGAATTGGATGCTCTCGTGTTTGCAGCTGGATTTCGGCAACTCGTATGTCACGGGCAAGCCGGTGTGGTCCATGCTTGGGCCCGCATTCTTGAATTCGCTTAAGCTCACCGTCATTTCAGCCGTTACGGTTATCGTACTTTCCATTGGTCTTGGTATCATTTGCGCGCTGACAGAAGGGAGATGGGTAGACAAGTCGATTAGAGGGATTGCCTTTTTCCTGACTTCCATGCCTTCCTATTTGCTTGCAGCCCTTTTAGTCTGGTACTTCTCTGTTAAACTCGACTGGCTTCCCACAAACGGGATAGACTCCGTTCAAAGTTATATTTTACCCGTTAGCGTCATCACAATAAGCTACGCGGGAATCTATTTCCGGATTGTCAGAAGCTCAATGCTTAATCATTTGAATGAGGATTATGTTCTATACGGTAGAGCCTGCGGGTTGCCCGAAATCCGAATCACGATGCGCCTTTTGAGAAATTCTTTACAGGTAGCTGTCTCTATCTTTTTCATGGCCATTCCAATTATTCTGGGGAGCACGGTCGTTATAGAGAATCTATTTGCTTGGCCCGGTCTAGGCATGCTTAGCGTCAAAAGCATTCTAAGCAGAGACTTCTCAATCATCCAAGCGTACGTGCTTGTATTGGCGGCGGCCTTTATTGCAGTCAACACTTTTTCGGACGTGATCAATACATTGTTAAATCCTAAATTAAGGGAAGATTCCTAATGAACCGAATCCATTATCTTTTTAAAGACAGGCTGGCTTTATTCTCTTTCCTCCTTATAACAACTACTTTATTAGTTGGGATATTCGCGCCATGGGTAGCCCCAAACGATCCGCAAGAGGTTCATATGAATCTGAGGTTCGCCTCTGTGTCCTGGAAATATCTGCTTGGCAATGATCACTTAGGACGCTGTGTTCTATCACGATTAATATACGGAATCAGGCCAAGCGTGCTCTGGGTACTGATTACGCTCGCGATCTCGGTAGGAATTGGCGCGGTGGTGGGCTTTGTAGCAGGGTATTTCAAAGAAAAAACCGATGCTTTTCTAATGAGGATCTGCGATATCATGTTTTCTTTTCCGGGATATGTCATGACCCTGGCGATTATCGGTGTACTCGGTGTAGGGATTGAGAATATTCTTCTTGCCTTTGTGCTGATAAAGTGGGCTTGGTTTGCACGTATCATTCGTACATCGGTTATACAGCACTCTAATGCAGAATATGTAAAGTTCTCCAAGGCTCTCGGTACAAGCAGCTTCAAAATTATGCGGATGCATATCCTACCCGTAACACTACCCGACATCATAGTAACGTCCAGCAGTTCCTTTAGTTCCATGGTGCTGCAAATATCAGGTTTTTCTTTTCTTGGATTAGGGGTTCAAGCGCCCCATGCGGAATGGGGGATGATGTTGAATGAAGCTAGACAAGTTATGTTCTCAAGACCCGAAGTCATGTTGGCACCCGGGATAACAACCATTATTTTCGTATCCGCCGTCAATTTCTTTACCGATGCCCTTCAAATTGCATTGGATCCTAAACTAACGCCCATTGGGAGAGAGCACAGAAAAGGACTAAAGCAGAGAGCAAATCTGCATAGGGGAGAGGTGGCGTAAGTCGAACATGAGCATTCTACTGATATCGAAATTACGAATTTGGGATGGCAGCACCGGAAAGGTAATCATTCCGGCTATTTCATTCGAGCTTAACTCGGGAAGCTGCTTGGCTATCGTTGGCGAAAGCGGCAGCGGCAAGTCCCTAACATGCAGAGCGATATTGAGATTAAACCAAAGGAACATTCGCCAATCCGGCGAGATTGTATTTCAAGGTGAACGTATAGATCGGTTAGCAGAAAATGAAATGAGGCGAAGAAGAGGAAAGCAGCTTTACATGATTCCTCAGAACGGAATGCGTGCCTTCGATCCAACAAGTGTAATCGGCGTTCATTTAAGGGATACGCTGGTTCACCATTTTGGCTGGAACCGAAGTGAAATCGTTGAGAAAATGAAGTTGGCCATGCAAAGCGTAAGACTTAAGGACCCCGTTGGAATCATGAACAAGTATCCTCATCAGATGTCAGGGGGAATGCTTCAGCGGGTTATGATCAGTTTGGCTATCGTATTAGAACCGGACATTATCATCGCGGATGAACCAACATCAGCCTTGGATACCGTCTCCAAATATGAGGTGATAGAACAGTTCTGTCGATTAAGAGAGAAGATGGGATGCTCCATGATTTTTGTTTCCCATGATTTAGGTGTTGTCAGAAAGATAGCTGATGAGATTGTTGTAATGAGAGACGGCAACATTGTCGAACGTGGAGAAGCATCGGTTTTGTTCGCTAAACCCCAGCATGAATATACCCGGCATTTAGTAGCTTCGCATGCAGGGATTCATGAACATTTCAATAGAGTAATAGGAGGGCCTGCCTATGTTAGTCGTTGATCAGGTCAATAAATACTACAGAAAAGGCGGTATGTTCTCTCGCGAAAGGCAGCAAGTTCTAAATAACATTAACTTTCAATACAACCTAGGCGAATGCCTGGGTATCATTGGGGAAAGCGGTTGTGGCAAGTCCACGCTAGGCAGACTGCTGCTTGGAATTGAGAAGCCCGAGAGCGGGTCTATCTTGTTGCACGGCGAGGAGCTAGTAAAGAAAGGTACTGGAAAAGTAGCGATGAGCGCTGTTTTTCAGGATTATACCTCATCGATAAATCCATTTTTCACAGTTGAACAGGCCATAATGGAAGCTTTAAATATGAAACCAGGCAAGCGAAAGTTAAAGGCAAGCAAGGTCGATTATTACTTGCAGCATGTAGGTTTGGAGCTGTCTTGCCGCAATAAATATCCGCATGAGTTATCTGGAGGCCAAGTTCAGAGAGTGTGCATAGCAAGAGCGATCGCGACGGAGTCTCCCTGTATTCTTCTGGATGAAGCAATTAGTTCCCTGGATGGATCGGTGCAGATACAAATCCTGGAACTACTCAAAAAACTAAAGGATAGGGACAAGCTCGGTTATATATTTATAACCCATGATATCCAGTCAGCAGCTTATCTATGTAATAGAGTCATGATTATGAGAAACGGTGAAATTGAAGAAATAGTTAATATCGAACACTTAAAGGATGTTCAATCCCCGTATGCCAGGAAGATGTTAGAGATGATTATGGCTTAACGCGGTATTACTGGGAGGAGGATAAGGATTGAAAGGTGCTTTAGCTTGGCCATTTATGCGACTATATCTACTAACCCTTTTGTATTTCAGCGCAAATTCTATACTTAACGTTTATATCCCCTTAAAGGGAGATTCTTTAGGAGCCAGCAATACCGAAATCGGAATCATCATGGGAGCTTACTTATTTACAACAATGTTGTTCCGGCCGTGGGCAGGTTACATGATTCAACGAAAAGGTCCTGTTCCGGTGCTGCGAGCAATTATCGCTATTAACGGACTGGCACTTCTTTTATATACTTTTACCGGCATGGAGGGCTATTTTTTCGCAAGAGTGATGCAGGGGGGATGTACGGCTTTCTTCTCGATGGCTTTACAATTGGGCATTATCGATGCTTTGTCGGACAAGGAACGCTCGCAAGGAATATCTCTGTATTCTTTATTTGCTACCATTCCCAATATAATTGGACCCTTAATAGCAATAGGAATTTGGCAGTCCGGGGAAATGAATTTTTTTGCCATTGCGATGCTTACCGTCGTAATATTTACGACAATTGCTGGCTTTAGCATTCGAATAGACCACTCTAAACCTTCGACACCCGGAACAGAATTGCAGAGGCAATCGTTTTTACAATCTTTTAGTAAGCTGTATAAGAACCCTGATTTATTCAGATGCAGCCTCCTTATGTTACTCGCATCCCTGGTATTTGGAGCTATGTCCACCTTTCTTCCTCTATATGCCGCAGAAATTCCTGATAGCAACGCAGCGATCTACCTCTCCATCCAGGCATGCACACTTGTGGCAGCAAGATTTTTTCTACGTAAAAAGATCCCTTCGAATGGAAAATGGCATTCTGGATATGTCATGACGATCATGCTATTTATAGCTCTTTCATCGCTTAGTATCAGCTTAAGCGGTTATGTCTGGGGAGGGCTCGTCTTGTTTTATTTTAGTTCGTGTTTATTGGGAATCGCTCAAGGTCTGCTATACCCCACGTTAACGACCTATCTATCCTTCGTACTTCCACAACAAGGTCGTAATGTTCTTCTGGGTTTATTCATTGCAACGGCGGATTTGGGAGTTTCTATGGGAGGAGCTATTATGGGCCCGGTAGCGGATATTACCTCTTATTCCGTTATGTATTTGATTTGTGCCTTTCTCGGCATAGTTACTACAGCACTTGCCTATGATCGCCGGGAAATTGTTGTGCTTAGAAATTCAAATATGGAATAATGTAATGGGAACTAAAAGAGGAAAATAATTCTATAAATGCGAAATGAGTTGAAAAATATGGACATAAGAAACTTCTCAAAAGCAGACTTACATTTATGTGTTGACCTATTTATTAGTGTGTTCAACCAGGAACCATGGAATGATGAATGGTCTAGAGAATATGCCGAGCAGTACTTAAATGACTATATTAAAGCTTCTGGCTTTAGGGGTTACATTGCTGAAGATGCAGCTGGTATTAAAGGGTTTATTGTTGGAGTTCGCAAGAAATGGTGGAGCGGGGATGAATTCTTTATAAATGAAATGTGTGTGGATACCACTTGTCAAAGAAGTGGGGTTGGGACACAACTGATAAATTATTTGCAAGAGAATATGAAATCAGAAGGCATTGATCGCATAACCTTGCTAACCAATAGAGGGATAGCAGCAGAACAATTTTATAAGAAGAATGGCTTTATTGAAATAGAAAGATTGATATTTATGAATAAGGAGTTATGAGTAGATTTCTACCAATTTGTCCTATATTGTAGTTAATATACATATCCCTCATGAACAAAGGAGAACTGTTGAAAATGAGAAAACTTGTTCTATTCTTGCACGCATCGCTAGACGGTTTTGTAGAAGGACCGAACGGTGAAATGGACATTGGCTGGGTTGCCTACGATGCTGATTTAGAGAAACACGCGAAAGAAATTCTGAGTACTGCCGACACTGTCATTTGGGGACGCGGAACTTATCAGATGATGCACAGTTACTGGCCGTCTGTACCTTCGGACCCATCAGCTTCGCAGCATGAAAGGGATCATGCCGAGTGGATCGAAAAGACAACCAAAATCGTTTTCTCCACGACGCTGGAGAAAGTCGAATGGAACAACTCCAGACTGGTGAAAGAAGATGTAGAGGAAGAGATTAAGAAGCTCAAACAGCAGCCAGGCAAGGATATGGTCATTCTGGGCAGCCCTAGGCTCGCACACTACCTGATGCAGCTTGATTTAATAGATGAGTATAAAATTACCGTATCTCCCGTCCTGATCGGCAGCGGATTGCCATTATTCCAAGGTATCAAGGAGAAGATCAGTCTTAAACTTATCGACAATAAGACGTTTGATTCTGGAGCCATTGGCCTCGTGTACCAGACGGTTAGATGACCTTGTCTCAATCCATCAATTTATTTCTGGAGGATATTTATGAACCAACGCTTTCGAATTACGAGATCCATGCAGCCAAAAGCTGGTGTTCAAGGGATTACATTGGAGGAATGCCAAGCTTACTTCTCATCTAAAGCTAATTTTGCTTACCAGACGGTGCTGACCGTGAAGGGGAAGGAGAGCACCATGTCTATAGATGGGGATTTCTTTATGTGGAAACATGGAGAGGCTCTCATTCCATTCAGACACTATATGGGGGATTTGTATGTAGCCGTCTCCCATCAAGAAATCGTGCCCCTCATGATGGAAATTGCAACTGATCTTCGGGCAGATATGGTAGAAGGGTAATGGGCTATTTCGGAAGTTTCATGTGACAATATACTAACTTAATGCTGCGCAGCTGTGCGGCTTTTTGTGTTGTTAAAGAGAGAATATGGGTAAAGATTATTTAGGAGAAGCCCCGTTTTAACGGGCTTATTCTATATACTCCCGTGGTCCAAGGGAAATACGAGTCACTTTGAAGGGCGTTGTTGTTCTGTTGACAGTAGAATTTCAACGTAATATATTTAGCCAGCTAAATATTATTCGTGACTACTGAGGAGAAATATTAATGACAGATACGGTGGACTGCGATATTCGCCAGTCGTTAGATCGAATTTCCTCCCAAATGCGTCGAGATTATAGCGAGTCTCTTAGGGAACTTAATATTTATGTTGGCCAAGAGAATTTACTTTACCGCTTGTGGTTAGGCGATGGGGTTACACAGATGCAACTGTGTGAACACCTAAAATGCGAGCCACCTACGGTAACCAATATGGTTAAATCCCTTGAGCAGAACGGATTTATTTACCGTGAACGTGATACACATGATGCAAGGATTATGCGAATTTTTCTAACTGACAAAGGTAAGGAACTTGAGAAACCAGTGGAAATCAAGTGGAAGCAGCAGCAAGAAAAACTACTGGATTCCATTTTACCCGAAGAGCGATTATTATTAAGGCGGCTTTTGAAGCAAATAGAGAGCAACTTATTATAAAGTTTCTCTCACCTATATACTTAGCAGGCTAATATTTAGCCCGCTAAGTATACATCGAGTATTTATCGCAATAATCGATTATTTCATATACGAGGAGATATAGAAATGAAAAGGCAATACAATACGCGTGCTATTATGGCATCACTGCTGATCTGCGGTTTTGTTGGCATGTTTAGTGAGACCGCTCTAAACATAGCCATGACTAATATAATGGAAGTGTTCCAAATTTCGGCTGCAACCGCACAGTGGTTAACAACCGGGTTCTTGCTGACTCTTGGTATTATAATGCCCATAAGCGGGTTGCTGCTACAGATGTTTACGACGAGACAGCTGTTCACAGGTTCACTTATAAGCTTAATTACAGGTACTCTCATTGCAGCGCTCGCATTTAATTTTGAGATGTTGATGTTCGCTCGAGTTTTACAAGCGACAGGTATGGCATTATTGCTGCCACTTATGTTCAACACCATCCTTGTCATATACCCACCGGAAAAGCGAGGGGCGGCGATGGGGTTCGTCGGGCTAGTTATCATGTTCGCTCCAGCGACCGGACCGACCGTAGGCGGTTTATTGATAGAATTTCTATCATGGCATTACATTTTCTGGTTCTCACTGCCACTTTTGGTCATAGGGCTATTGATAGGGCTGAAGTATTTGGAGAACGTTACGGATGTCACAAAGCCTCGGATAGATTTACTATCTGTATTTTTATCAACGGTCGGCTTCGGAGGGGTGGTCTTTGGCTTCAGTAAGGCGGGCGAGGGGGCTGAGGGTTGGACCAGTATGGGTGTGATCACGCCAATCGTCGTTGGGCTCGTTGCTCTAGTATTATTCATATTACGGCAAAACTTTATGAACGATCCTATGATGAATATGAGTGTTTTCAAGTATCCAATGTACGTCGTGGGACTGCTTCTGGTACTGTCATGTATGTTGATTATTATGTCGAGTATGATTATTCTGCCGATGTTTTTGCAGACCGGAGCAAGATTGTCCGTCTTCACCGCGGGACTCATGCTTTTGCCTGGCAGTGCGCTGAATGGAATCCTCTCGCCACGAATGGGAAGCTTGTTCGATAAATATGGGCCAAAATGGCTCGTTATTCCCGGACTCGTAATCGTATCAGCCATGTTATGGTTCTTTACTTCCCTATCACCGGCTTCTTCAGTGGCCTTTATCGTGGCCTTGCATATCGGGCTCATGGTTGGGGTAGGTATGATTTGGATGCCTGCTCAAACGAATGCGCTAAATCAATTGCCACCGGAATTATACCCGCATGGTACGGCGGTTATGAATACATTGCAGCAAGTTATAGGCGCGATTGGAACAGCGGTCGCAATTAGTATTCTTACTAGTGGTATGGAGAGATACTTGCATGGTTCCTCCTCTCCGACCAAGCAGACAGAAATTGCAAATGCGATGACGGCTGGATCTCAAAATGTGTTCCTATTTTCGATGATTATCGCATTGATTGGCTTAGTTATGGCGTTCTTCATCCGTCGTGTCGTAGTAAATGGCGAGACGAGGAAATCAATACATTAATATAAAATACGGCAGACGACCAGCTTTGGTTGTGCCTGCAAACAGCCGAGCGGTAGACTTGACATTAAATGTCCAGTCTACCGCTCCTTTATTTATGCTGCTTGTCTAATGACACAAAGTTACCAACATGCACGTCGGCAAGACCTTACTAGGGAAAATATGTCATAGACGTGCTACTTGAATAAATAATACATAGGGTGAAACTTCTCATCACATACTACAACGTGAGGAAACAGTGGTTTTCTCAAACCGTTCGAGTAGTTACCGATTCTCGCGACATGGGGAGGTGTAAGGTGATGAAGAATAAAAATGCGAAACATAGCTCTAAGCAGGTAGGGAAGAAAAATGGCGTTCCAAATCTAGATGCGGAATTTGCTTCAGAAACAGGCGCTATTGTTGCTGGTGCAAATGCTAAAGCCCCTAAAGGAGCGTCCCAAAAGACGAACCAATAGGCTGCCTGAAATTTTGTTAGGTTAGGAGCAGCTGCTATTTTGTCAGCAGAAAGAGTATAAGACCACTGAAGATAGTGGTCTTTTTTATGTGTGAGGCTTTCAAAATATCAGATTGAGGCTGCCCGCTTCATTGCATATAATGAAGGTACAACCCTTCGGGGGAGATCGTTAAGGGAGGCCGTAATGCACGAGACCGTATTTGACGAAACATTATTTGCAAGCTTGAAGCCGGGCTTAACCTCGTTCTGTTACCGAATGCTAGGCTCCATGGACGATGCGGACGATGCGGTTCAGGAGACGAGTATTCGGGTCTGGCAGAGCTGGAGCACGTTCAGACAAGATTCCTCGTTCAAAACTTGGGTCTATCGGATTGCCTCCAACCTGTGCTTGGATAAGCTGAGACAATCCAAACGCCGTGCGCTTCCCGTTGACTTGCAGGGCCCGGCCGTCGCCATCGCCACGCCGCGCGAAACATTGCCGGACTCTGCCTGGATCTGGCCGTCTCCCGACTTTGGGGGTAATCCGGAGGATCGGCTCGTCCGCAGAGATACCCTTCAATTGTGCTTCATCGCTCTCCTGCAGACCTTGCCTCCGCGGCAGCGCGCGGTACTCATCTTGAAGGATGTATTTGAATGGTCCTCCAAGCAGATCGCTGAGATGCTTTCGATATCGCCGGCAGCTGTGAACAGCGCCTTGCAAAGAGCCCGAGAGACGATGGGCCGGGCGCAGCTTCGCTCGGATGAGCTCAGCAGCATGGACGTTCAACCGGAACAGGAGCTGCTGTCCCGGTATGTGGAGGCTTTCGAGAAGTTCGATATTTCTGCGCTCGTCGCGTTATTCCACGAGGAAGGCTGCATGTCGATGCCACCCTTCGAGATGTGGATCCGCGGCAAAGAAGATTTGTCCGCCTTCTTTTCGCTTACTCGCTGGCATTGCGAAGGTTCGCGATTTGTACCCGTTAAGGTGAATGGCGGTTACCCGGCGCTTGCCCAGTACATGCTGGACAAAGACGGTTCTGGTCTGGTACCCTGGGGCATCCATGTCATCGTAACCAAAGAAAATCAAATCCTGCACGTTCAAAACTTCATTCATACGCCATTATTTTCCCGATTTGGGCTGCCTGAGCGAATGGACCGATGAATTTCGTCATTGGCTTACGTCTATATTATTGAGAACAACCAAATGACGAATATCATGAGAGAGGTGTCTATTTAAAATGGAAACGAATCACCCGACGAAAGTAACCGTGCAAGCTGTTATTCAATCCCCTGTCGAGAAGGTATGGCGCTATTGGACCGAGCCGGATCACATCACGAAGTGGAATCAAGCATCCGAGGACTGGCATGCGCCGAGAGCCGAGAACGATCTACGGGTCGGCGGCAAGTTTCAGACACGTATGGAAGCGAAGGATGGCAGCATGGGCTTTGATTTTGGCGGCGTCTACGATGTCGTGAAACATCATGAGGCGATCGGCTACACCATGGAAGACGGAAGAAGAGTGGATATTTCTTTCATCGATCTAGGGAATGAGACGAAGGTCATTGAAACGTTCGACGCGGAAAGCTCAAATCCCGTCGAGTTCCAGCAAGCAGGCTGGCAAGCCATCATGGACAATTTCAAATCCTATACCGAACAAAACTAATCATAGCGAAGAAGACGCCGGGGAAGATGCCCGGCGTCTATCTTTTTGATCCCTAGTACGAATGTGCTCTCCGTTAGCGTTAACCTTGTGTTGCATCCATGTTCATGTAATTAATAGCCCACAGATGGCCGTCCAGGTCCACAAAGCCCCAATGATACATGGAACCATGATCTTCAGGTTCAGCATGCAATTTCCCGCCCAAAGAGACCGCGGTATTCACGATTTCATCAACCTTTTCCCTGCTCTCAAAGGCCAATGCGATCGTCATCTGAGCATACTTGCTCGTATCGACGGACTCCCTCTCCGTGAGCGTATTAAAGAATGCATGATTGATCAGCATGACCTGCAGGTTGTCGCCGATTACAATAGCTACCGTATTCTCACTGTCAGGGAATTGTGGGTTGAGTTCGAATCCGAGTCCGGTGAAGAACGCTTTCGATTGTTCTACGTTTTTTACAGGAAGGTTTAAACTTGTGAATGTGGACGTTAATGCCATCTTCAAAACACCTCTTCGTCAAATTAGTTTGTGTTCATTATGCCTTCTTTTATATAGACGACAGCCAATCCGGAAATTCATCGGTCTTATGGATTCGGAAGCGTAAATTTTGAAAAGTAACTTGATATTGAGTTTGGATTTCGGAAACTATGAAAATTAAATGTTGGGTTGGGACACAATATATATCGATGCACGATGATAAATTACTTCTTGCTTTAACAAGACCGATTTGTGTAAAGATGAACGGCATTCGGTAGCTGTAGCTTGGTGCTACTACCCAAAAAGAGCGATGTTGCGAGAAGCCAGCGTGCGGTTAATGGTGGCATAGATGATTTTTCGTCCGTATGAGAAGGTTGAGTTATTCATAATATCCTTCAGTAGATTTTCTCAAAGTTTTGAATTGATCCGTATCATGCCCGAACCACACTTGGGAATTCGTGCGGGCAGCCAAAGTGCGAATTTTCTCTACTGTGTTTCGATAGCCGATCAAATCATAAATAATACCAGGCGGCTTGACCGGAGGACCAAAACTTTCCGCGGTGTATATGGCATCGGAAGCTAAAATAATTCCACCGGTTTCTGGCATTTCGATCTGGAGACCTAACATTCCCCAAGCATGACCGCTTCCGAAATTCAAGATTTTGATACCATCCACCAGATCCAAATTGTCTTCTCCCGGTTTGATCGTTTTCCATTGCAGCTGGTTTTTGATCCATGCATCAATATCAGCCCATACATAGGCTCCTTCTTTTTCATTGCGGGCGTAGGTCTGCAGTGCTCCATTAAACTCATTCTCATGGACGATAATGGTCGCGTTCGTGAACAATTCGAGGCATCCTGCATGGTCTAGATGCAAGTGGGAGGCAACAACATACTTGATTTCCTCGGGTCTAACCTTAAGCTGCTCCAATCGGTTATGCAGGTAACATTCCTCGCTTGCCACCCATGGAGACGACAGTTGGGTCGATTGTGCCCAGCGCCCTTGAACGCCCATTGAGTTTGGGTTGCAGGCTGTATCAAACAAGATTTTCCCCTCAGGATGATCAATCAATACCGTATAAATTGGAAACTCCACAAATTGTGTCTGGGCATTCGGGTTATTAATTGTTGCTGGATTATGCATGGAGATGATCCAATTTTTATCCATGCTCATTCGACCGTTATCCAATACATATAGCTTGGGATGCATTTTTATAATATTTGTCATGTTTTTTACCTACCCATCGTAGTAATCCAGTGCAAGGTAACCCTTTTCGGGAGCGCATTTTCTTGCTCTTGGAAGACTCGGATTCGCCCTTAAGAGGTTTCTTTGCTATGGCAGATTAAGCTTAAGCTGCTCAGTACTGGTATAGACATACAGTAATACAAAAAATAGAATGATATAAGTAGGCACTTTAAAGTGTCCTGGAAACTTCATAGTGCATAGGAGGGGAATTGTTTGGCGCATTCATCTACAACTAAACAATCTGATATTTCGTTATCCAATTGCGGCTATAGCAAAGTTCTTGACATTATCTCTAACAAGTGGTCAGCACTTGTTATATATGCCATGGAAGACGGTAAAATCAGATATGGAGAAATGCTTCGGAGGGTTGCGGGGGTTTCTAAAAAAATGCTTACCCAGACGGTACGCAAGCTAGAACGTGATGGAGTGGTTCAACGACATATTACTCCTACTGTACCTCTAAGTGTCGAGTATTCACTAACAATATTAGGGGAAACATTGCTTCAGCCGATGAAAGAGTTAAGGCAGTGGGGAAGAGAAAATTACACTCAAGTTGTAGAGGCGCGAGTTAAGTATGACTCTGCTTATACTCCTGGTTCACATGAAACCGGCAGCATAAATTGATGAACTTTAGGGTACATGAAATATCACGTCGATCCGAAATACCTGGGTTTAATGTTAATTTTCCAGCGGATCTTAGAACGAATGAGTTAACTTCATTTTATGATGAATTAGTTCATATGTATGGAAAGATGTCAGGCTCTGCGTCATTAGTTGGACTAGAAAGCAATGTGGATATACGTGTATAAATGGATAAGTCAAGAAACTTGACTGAAAAACTTGACTTACATTCCCTAGCGGAGATGGTGCAACATTAGAATTAACCCAGTCTCATTTAAACAAGATGGAATAACAAGATATGATTGGAGTTTTTATAAATACCCTGCCCAGATTGAATACTTAAGCTATGAAGACGACGAAGGATGGACAATGAAATCGATTGTGAATGATAAAGATGAGATAGATTTTATATTTCAACAGATGAAAAAATATAAAGAAGACATTCGCTCTCATTCAGAGTTTGACATTCGTAAAGACAGAGGTAAGAAAAAATCAGTCGTTATTAGACGTCTGGATGGTACGGGAACGATCATGTTCCAGTTTAGTTATTACGAAAATGGTAAATTCGCTGATTTAGGAAATGGTGTTGAATTTGTTCGATTATCTGATCACTTAGTTGAACTTTTACATGAAAGAATCCACTGAAGGCGGGGGGAATCGTTCTATGCTGTTCCGCGATCCCGATGGCAACTTTCTTAACATCAGTGAGCCAGTGACTGAGGATGCAATTAAACGGATTAGAGGTAGACCTTAACGAGTAGTAAAGCGAATTATAAGTCATCCCGGGCGGGAAATGTTAGCTCAATACAATAGCGACAGTCAATTTTGTCGTCCTTGGCTGTCGCTGTTTCTTTTTCAAATTTAGTCTAAAACATACCCAGCTTTCAATCTTCAACTTTAGAAAACTGAGATTTAAAGAATTCCTTAAATGTCATAGGTTTTCGGCCAATCAGACGTTCAAGATCCCCGGATGTCTCCGAAAATTCTCCAGTGTTGACTCCTCGCACCCAGCCTAATAAGAAATCAGTCATGAATACAGGCAAGCCATTCGCTACCATAGAGTCTATATACTCTTTTTCGCTAACTGCCTCATAAGGGATATTCATCTCACTAATCTCCGAGAGGGCTTCAGCGATGTCTGCAAAAGAGCTTCCCTCGCTGCCACTTAGAGTGTATGACTTATTTTCGTGCCCGTGTTGAGTGAGAACGGCTACGTTAGCTGCCGCTAAATCATCCAGAGATGCAGCGGCAACTTTGCCGGAACCTTCTGGTACTCGCACGCCGGATTTAAGCGCATCTCCGAAATACATATGCATGACTTCAAGATACGGTGGATTCCGCAGAATGGTATAAGCTAGTCCGGATGCTTTAAGCGTTTGTTCAGCAAATAAGTCTGACATCGACACTTCGGGCACAATAAGATTTGAATTTTCTCTTCGTATGATCGACGTGAAGATCACTTGTTTAACCCCAGCCTGCTTTGCAGCTGCAATGACATTGAAATGTTGCGTATTACGGTCGGTAAATGCTTGCGCGGAGATAAGCATGACTTTGTCAACACCATTAAAAGCTCGCAAAAGGGAGTTATAATCAAAATAGTCGCCCTGATGGGCCTCTACACCTTCTTTAACAAATCTTTCGATTTTTTCGGATTGCGGATCACGTACCAATACAGCGACCTGATTTGCAGGAATCTTTTTAAGAAGAAGGTTTAGTGTCCTGCTGCCAAGATTACCCGTTGCTCCAGTAATAAGTATTTTACCCATATTAGTAACCCCTTTGAACTTGTATTGATAAACCAGTTGCAATATAGAATAACGTTATCAAACAGTGTATTGATCCAGCAGATTTAAATTCAATCCGGCGAGTGGTCCTCCCATTTGTTGCAGAAGACCGCCCTGGCTCAAGGATCCAAGATCAATACAGGCAAAGCCAATCTTGTCCCAAATTTCTTTCAAGACTTGTTTTACCTGGATGTCGTCACCGGACATGAACAGGACAGTCTTCGGCTTCTCTTCCGTGTAATCTTAATCCATTCCATCGGAACACTATTAAAAGCTTTAATTACATGAGCACCCGGAGCATATTGGGCTATGATTTCACTTGAATTCTTTCCTGACCATTCACCAAGTAGAGGTTCCGTATTTTCAAAACGGTTGGTAGCATCAATAAGAACGCGGCCTGTCCAGTCAGGAACCATTGACAAAGCAGCAGGCATTTGCGCCCACGTCACGCATAATATCTTTGATTTTCTTCATGGCCACAAGTCTTATTATGTTCCATCTATAACTTTTAAAATAGTACGTACTTTTGGGTTACATAGTAACTAAAATGTGATAATTGTGATGAAGTGCAGAATAAATGGGTCAATGAAAGTACTCTATTCTACATTTAATCTCCGATATTCATCCTTGCTCAAGTTCTTCTCTGCATAATTTTGGCCCCAATCACAAAGAGCTCGCAAAGTGGGTTCAAGTGACATACCCATTTCTGATATTGAATATTCCACTTTTGGTGGTACCTGATTGTACATTTTTCTTATAATCAAATTAGCACTCTCCAATTCCCGTAACGACTGGACTAACATTTTCTGAGATATTGTGGGTATGAGCCTTTTCAATTCACCGGTCCGTTTAGGACCTTTTATTAAATAATACAGAATAAGAGGCCTCCACTTCCCGCCAATGACATTTAAAGTGATTTCCAGATCACAATAAAAAGTTTTCAATAAAAAAACACTACCCTTCATTTAATTTCCATTAATATAATACATGATAAATCTATTACTTGTTGATCTAAGGGAAACGATAGTTGAATAAAGGAAGTTAACGAGGCTGCTGTCGTAGGACAAGAACATGAGCCTTTAGATACGTATCCTACAACTGTATATCTTGGAGTCATAGAACGGTACCGAGTAAAATTTGAGAATAATTAAGAAGAGGATAGAGGGGGATTATCGTACCAAAGAATCTTCCAAGTGAAGGAATTCATTGAACGAGCACAACAAGATGCTGAATCAATCAAAGGAGCTTCTAACTAGCAGAAGCTCCTTTTTTTCATGCCAAGCCAGAAGAGAGACACCAGGTTACCAAAAGATGAATCATTCAGTTAAAAATTAAAGTAATGAGGTTTGCTTCTATAACCTTCTTTTCTTATGATGGAAATAGAGAAAATCTGCTAAAAATGGTTCGGTTGTACGTGTGATGTTTAGTAGGTTACAAGTTCTCTTATGCATGGATTCGTATATCTATTTAGGAGGTTTCTGCATGGTGAAAGTACAAGAACGTCGGCATCTAGTCTTGATTGGCAACGGGATGGCGGGCATCAACACGGTGGAGCAGATATTAAAACTGGCGCCCAGCACCTACAGGATCACCGTATTTGGAAGCGAGCCTTATCCCAACTACAATCGTATTCAGTTATCGTATGTGCTAGAGAAGAGTAAAGCAGTAGAAGACATCATTCTGAACGACTGGGATTGGTACTTAGAGAACGGAATAGAACTCTATACGGGCACGACGGTAACGCATATTGATACGGAACAGAAAATCGTGAAGGCAGACAATGGGATGGAAGTTCCCTATGACACCCTCATCATTGCAACCGGTTCAACCCCGTTTATACTTCCTGTTCCAGGAGCGGATAAAGAAGGAATTGTAGGTTTCAGAGATATCGCAGATTGCCAGAACATGCTACATGCAGCAGATCAGTACAAGAAGGCTGCTGTTATTGGCGGTGGCTTGCTAGGACTCGAGGCGGCCAAAGGGCTGCTTAAACTTGGGATGGATGTGACAGTGGTCCATCTGTTCGAAGAGATTATGGAACGTCAGCTCGATCATACCGCCTCACTGATGCTTCAGGCAGAGCTGGAAAGCCAGGGTCTGAAATTTGCTACCGGCAAACAGACTGAGGAGTTTCTGGGAGATGATCGGGTCAGCGGTATTCGGTTCTCAGACGGAACAACGCTAGATGCAGAATTCGTAGTCATGGCAGTGGGGATCAGGCCAAACACGGCATTAGCCAAGGAAAGCGGCATTGAGGTAAATCGCGGGATTCTTGTGGATGATTTCATGCGTACTTCAGTACCGGATATCTATGCGGTAGGGGAGTGTAACGAGCATCGCGGTATTAGCTATGGGCTCGTAGCTCCGCTATTTGAGCAGGGGGCTGTACTTGCTAAGCATCTATGTGGAGTGGATACGAAGCCGTATGAAGGATCTGTAGTATCTACTCAACTCAAAATATCTGGCGTAGACGTGTTCTCCGCTGGTGAATTTATGGATGCGGAAGGGCTGTCTATTGTGCGGGTGCATGATGACTGGCGGCGTATTTACAAAAAAGTGCTGCTGCGCAACGGACGGATTGTCGGCGGTGTCCTGGTTGGAGACGGAAAGGAATCCTCCAGGCTGCAGCAGTGGATTCGAACAGGCACCGTAATGACAGAAGCCATTCATAATGCGATTGTGGGACAAGCTTCGGCCGAAACAGTGAATACAGTCGCAGATCTGGCGGATGAGGAAATCGTATGTGGTTGTAATGGGGTAACGAAAAAGCACATTGTGGATGCCATTAACGAAAAAGGATTAACCACGGTGGAAGAGATCAAGGTAGCAACAAGTGCTTCGCGTTCTTGTGGAGGCTGCCGGCCTGTTGTAGAGCAGATTCTTCAATACGTGCTTGGGGACAAATATGATTCAGCGGCGGCAAAACAGGAAGCCATCTGTACCTGTACCACACTGAGCAGAGATGAGGTCGTGACAGCGATCAAGGAAAAGGGGCTGATCACCTCCAAGGAGGTAAGGTATGCGCTGGAATGGGATAACCCGGAGGGCTGCTCCAAATGTCGTCCTGCGCTGAACTACTATTTGGGTATGATCTGGCCGGCTGAGCATGTGGACGAGAAGGACTCACGTTTTGTGAATGAACGGATGCATGCGAACATCCAGAAGGACGGAACTTTTGGCGTTGTGCCGCGGATGTACGGCGGAGTAACCACACCGGAGGATCTCAGACTCATTGCCGATATTGCCGTGAAATACAACATCAAGCTCGTTAAGGTAACCGGTGGTCAGCGGCTTGACCTGCTTGGGGTCAAGAAGGAGGACCTGCCGAAGATCTGGCAAGACCTTGGCATGCCGTCCGGATATGCGTATGCGAAGGCGCTGCGTACGGTGAAGACCTGCGTGGGATCACAGTTCTGCCGTTTTGGCACGAAAGATTCGATGGGTATGGGAATCATACTGGAGAAGAAGTTCGAGCGGTTAGATATGCCAGCCAAGTTCAAGCTTGCTGTTAACGGCTGTCCGCGTAACTGTGCGGAATCATCAACCAAGGATATCGGCATCGTCGGCAATGAGGGCGCTTGGGAGATCTACGTTGGTGGTAATGGCGGGATTAAGGCCCGGCTTGCTGAACTGCTGTGCAAGGTGCGAACAGATGAAGAGCTTCTTGAGATTGTCTCCGCATTCATGCAGCATTACCGGGAGACAGGCAAGTATCTGGAGCGAACCTCGGAATGGATCGAAAGGAGGGGACTTAAATCCGTCACCGAAGCCGTAGTCAATGATCTGGATAACCGCAGGGCTTTGGCTGAGCGTATGGAGGTCGCTTTGGCGCAGGTGAAGGAACCTTGGAGTGAAATCCTGAATAATTCAAATTTAAGGGAACGGATGTTTGAAGAGATCAGTGTCTCTACGAAACAGGACTAGTAATTAGGAAGGGGTTGCAAGATGGAACCGATAGTAGACGGAAATGAATACACATATTACCTGGTTGGCCATGTAGATGATTTCACGGAGAGACTGGGACGGGTTGTCCACTTGGGTAAGGAAGAGATTGCGGTATTCAAGACAACGGACGGACAAATCTATGCACTTGAAAATAAAAGCCCTGGGCCGCGTGGAGGCACCATTGCAGAAGGAATTATATCCGGGCAAGTCCTGTTCGACCCGATCTGTGACTGGCAAATTTCGTTGGCGGATGGTCATGTGCTTGATCCTGATACGGGACAGGTCCGGACATATCCGGTTGATGTTCTCGGAGATGAAGTGCGAATTGGATTATTTAAGAATGAAGGAGGGGAGTTCCATGAGTAAAGACCTTCAGAACAAGAAAATTGTCATTGCCGGGTCGCGGAAAACGGAAGAAATGAGTGAAATTATTGAACGAAGAGGCGGGGTCCCCCTTGTCCGGTCACTTCAGGGATTAACGTACTCGGATCCGGTTGAAGTGGAAGAGGATGTAAAGCGTTTTATCCAGCAGGGAGCAGACTGGTTTATTTTCACGACAGGGATTGGATTTGAAGCTATGATTCAAGCTGCGGAGAGGCTTAATGCTGTCTCTGATTTCGAAGAGAGATTGAAAGAAACCAAGATTGCCTGCCGCGGTTACAAAACAAACGCTTTTCTCAAGAAATCTGGTATTCATCCGGTCGTCTGTGATGACGATGGAACGATTGCCAGTATGATCGAAAAGCTTGAGGTGTTCGATTTTAACGATCAGAAGGTGTGGATTCAGCTTCATGGCGAGTTATCGTCGGAGTTATATCAGTTTATCAAAAACAAGGGTGGCATGGATGTTCAGGCCATACTGCCTTATCATTATCAAGCCCCTGAACAGCAGACCCTTGCATCGATTCTGAATGAACTGATTCAGCGGGAAGTGGATGCCGTCTGCTTCACGACGAGAGTTCAAGTCGGATATTTATTTGATTATGCAAGAGAACATGGACATGAAGAAGAGCTGAAATCCGTCTTTGAAAAGGATGTACTGGCTGCCGCTGTCGGCAAAGTAACGGCTGAAGCCCTTCGAGATCGAGGGATAAGCCGGATTATCGTGCCGGAGAAAGAACGAATGGGTGCTTTAATCGTGGAGATCGCGCAATACTATGAAGGTGTAGAGGGCCAATAACATGGTCCATAGAAAGTCGCTAATTTTTAGCGGCTTTTTTGTTTTATCGGTACAAGTTCTTGTCCCATGCATCTTTATCATAGGCGCAGCCAATCATTATCATAAGAAATTTGGAATTGTTTGGTAATCTCAACTCGATTACGATATAAATGTAGCAAGGCTACATAATATATATTAGAGGAGAGATGCAGCATGGCAAAAGGAGTATTTTATCACGCGGGTTGTCCGGTATGTGTAGAGGCAGAGCAGGTATTTCTAGAATACCTAGATCCGACGAAGGTAGCGGTAGAGGTCGTACATCTGGGCACAGACCGTTCCCGGATCGAGGAGGCAGAGCAGGCTGGGGTGAAATCTGTTCCGGCAATCGTGATCAATCAGGTAGTATACCACATCAATTACGGTGCGAGCTTGGACGATGTAAAAGGAAGCTAACTAAGGGGAAGAGGCTGCCCAGTGCGGCTTCTTTTCGCTTTTGCCAAAGTTCGTATGCCCGTACGAGAGGTGTGATGCCGGATGTTCTTCCATGCAGCCGACCGGGAGAAGCAACCCTCAGCCCGGGTGAGTATGACTCTATTTCGCGTAAGCCAATCTGTGAAGAAAATTACCCAGATGGAAAGCGATGCGGTGGGGTTAAGTCCGGTACAGGTGCATGCGCTGCTCTTTGCGGGTCAAACCAGAGAGGACATGGCTACGGTTGGTCATTTCGCCAGGGCGATTGGCGCAAGCCATGTCACCGCTGTGAAGATCGTGAATGGGCTGGTGGTGAAGGGATTGCTCGACAAGCTGCAGCACCCGGGTGATCGTCGGAGCACGATCATTCGCTTGACAGCGGCAGGCAAGCAGCAAGTGGAGGCACTGGAACGATGGGGGGAAGCGCTAGAGCGTACGATCGCTTCGTTACCTGCGGAAGCACTTTCTATGCTGGAATTGGGGCTGGGAGCGGTCATTACAGCCTTACAGCGGGAGGGCTACCTGACGGTCGCGGAACCATGCAGAGGCTGCGTTAACTTTAGGCCGAACACTGGAAGCGATGATAAGCCGCACTACTGCACTGCGCTGCAAAATTACTTGTCCCACGAAGCCTCTTTGAAGGAGTGTCCGGAGCACCAATCGCCGACTGACTAGTCTCTATAAGCGGTGACGAATCTTTCCAGGAAGACCCTGCTCGCCGCGCATAAAAACTTGTGCTTCCGGTATACCATCCCTACCTCAAGCTGGAAACCGTCTTGCTCTAAAGGAATGGCGGTAACTCTACTATAATGACTTTCTTGCAACAGACTGGAAGGTACGATGGCCAAACCCAAGCCCTCGCGCACCATGGCTAAAATTCCTTCGAGGCTGTCTATCTCCAAAGCTGGGGAGATTCTGGTCTCTGATGACTCACAAGCCTTTAGGATGACACGGCGAAGGAAGGGCTCTGCCGGTAGTAAGCACGGGAAGCTGGCTATAGCACTAAGGGGAGGGGCATCCACGTTCGCTAACGGGTGCTGCAAGGGAGTAATCAGTACAAGGCGTTCGGTGTAAAGCGGAATGCACTCGAGCTGATCCCGCTGGGCATGCTCCGGCTGAAGATAACAGAGCCCGACATCGATAAGATTCTGAAGCACGGCATCATAAATTTCTTCGCTTAATAGGTTGCGTACAGTCACTTTGATCGATGGGAACTCCCGGTGAAAAGCCATAAGCACACTCGGAAGTTTTGCTGTGGCAAGCGTGGACAGGGCACCGATATCCATTGAGCCCCTTTGCAGTCCTTGCAGTGAACGAATGGCGACTCTTGCTTGCTGAAGTTCATGCATAATATGATAGCAATGCTGCAAAAGGATCGCTCCCGCTTCGGTGAGAGCGGTCTTTTTGCCAATACGGTCAAAGAGTGAAGTACCGAATTCGTCCTCAAGCAGCCGGATTTGCTGGCTGAGCGACGGTTGTGTAATGCCAACTCTTTCTGCGGCGCGAGTGAAGTGCAGCTCCTCCGCAAGTGCAGTGAAATACTCCATATGTCTAAATTCCATATCTTCCCTCCAAGCGGTAATTAGTTCCATTGTAAGCTTGTAGGGTAGGGATGACAACATCTACGCTTAGATGATTTTTTTTCGGACTCGACTTGAACTGACTGCATTGAAAATTACTTATTAAGGACAGTAATGAAGAACCACCGGGTGAAGAATTCCCACCTATTTGTCCTTGTGCATAGGCTTATATCGAGTGGGTTAAATCCCTTTTTATTAGGCAGATTACACTGAATTGATATGTTATAATTTGGATTAAAGGACCGATATAAGGGCTGTAATGCATGTAATCTGCACAATGAGTTTAAGACTTTTTGAGGAGTTGATTAAAATGAACAGGCGCCTACTTCAAATCGCTACAGCAGTCCTAGCTTGCGTGCCTACGGCCACTGGCCTGTTGGCCATGACTGGTCTAGATGATCCACTTTACAATACGCTGCATTTACCGCGGGACGCTTCCCTCGACAGCAACCTGCGATTTTACGCCGGAGTCTGGCTTGGGCTAGGTGCAGCCGCCTTCTGGCTGCTTCCACGAATCGAACGCGAAACGGTGTTATTTCGCTTCCTATGGCTGATGATTTTCATCGGCGGCATTGGGCGTCTAATATCGCTGGCGCTGGCTGGTATGCCGCTCCCACCCTATATTGGCTTTACTATTCTAGAAGTAATAGGAGCGCCTCTGTTCATCTGGTGGCAGTCACGAGTAGCCCAGGCCGCAATCAAAAGTTGAATGGAATTGATCATTGTAAAAATTTAAAGTTAAAGATAAATATTGAGGTGGAAATTATGGGGATTTGTGCGGATGTTTTAATAGTCGTCGATTTACAGAATGGTGTTTGTTACAGCAAAGAGCATTTGTTTGGATTAGAAAAATTACTTACTAAAGTAAATGAAAGAATCTCCTTGTACAGAAAGCTGCATAAACCAATTGTTTTTGTTCAACACTGTGATGAGGAATTAGTACCTGGAGAAGAACAGTGGGCTATTAATGCTAAACTCGATGTTCAAACCCAAGACTTTTTGGTAAATAAAATACATGCAAACTCTTTTTACAGAACAAACTTAAAAGAAATTTTAGATCAATTAAATGTACATAGTATAGAATTTTGTGGTGCCCAAACTGAATACTGTATGGATGCTACTATTAAATTTGCTCATGGACTGGGTTACAAAAACCTTATGATAAAACACGCAACCTCCACATTAAATAATTCATCTATGTCTGCAAAAGAGACTATTAATTTTTACGAAAATATGTGGAATCATAGATATGTAGAGTTCATATAAGATAAAAACCAAAATGAACGCTAATAGCTGACGAAATCCCAAGATGGGAAAACGATATCACTCACTTAGGGAGAGGGCTATGCTCGAGTTCCAATATAGTACCGGTTGTCGAATTGGGGAAGTTGTAAAAATAGACAGCGAGGACTTGAAGTGGGAGAACTGTTCTGCGATTGCGACTACGCTGTTATATGTTCAACTCCGTGGGGAACGCCGGCGAGAACTATACCGTGTGATCAACAAGCTTTATCTTTCCATCGGAATCTCTCTTTGCATATGGAATGAGGCGGCTTCTTCGAACATAAAGTGTGAAGTAAGGAAGGAGAGCTGACTTATGGAAATCAAAATAAAACATAGCGTGGCCGGGGCTGCAGTTGCTTTTATAGCGCTTAATGTATATTTGATCAAGACATTGAAGAAGACTACGGGTACCCTGGGTGAAGTGGATAAAACCTTGGCTGAAGTAAGGGGGACGCTGGGCGGATTGTCTGAAGAGGCCAAACACCTCATCCGCAATGCCAATCAAATTACAGTCGATGTGAAGGGGAAGATAAATGCGGTTGATCCTCTGCTGGAGACAGCTTATGATGTGGGGGAAGTCATCCATCAAGTCACGGATTCGGTACTGGGGAACAACGATACATCTGAGATAAGATCGACTTCACCCGTTTACAGCACCTCTCCTAATCTACATTTAAAGGTGAAGTAGGATCTGAAATAACGATTTACAAATTATGGAATAGTGTGTATCATTAACTATTATTATGGAGAGGAGGCCGATGAAGATGATGAATCCAATAGGTGCATATTCTATCTCTCATCGACCTCACCCGGAATACCTGCCGGATATTTAAGTACCTGAAATAGCACTTGGATGTTTAAGCGACTAAACAAAACACTTGGCATGAACCACAGGACTAAACCTTATGACTTTAACAATCCTCAAGATGTGATTCAATCAATATCTATGATAACCGCTGAGTCTTTCGACTTGACTCATTATTGGGGTACAATTTCAACGTAAATGAAGAATTCGACGAGAGTTTGGAATATTACTATCCAGCTGCTTGGATGATATATTCGCTTACAAGTAAAACGTGTTTACCGCGATAGTTGTGTCGAGGGACAAGAACTTGATCCCATTTCCATTGAAAGTCGCTAAATTAGCGGCTTTTTTGTTTTTCAGTACAAGTTTTTGTCCCGAGTCAAGGACAAGAAGATGGTCCGATTACCGATTAGATATTTATTTAACTACTTGTCACTACTCTAATTCGTTAAGCTAACGGGCAGGATAGTTTAATTGAACACATCTTTTATATATCGAAATCAATTGATTTCGATTAGAATAAGATCAAATTACATTTGGAGTGTGATCGAGGGACTATTGAGAAGAATATTACAGAAGTTCAAAAATGGCCCTAGGAGAACCCTCAAAAAAGTCACTTTGAAACATTTCTAGTAGGAGCGTGTAAAATGAATTTAAAAGAAAAGTTGATATTAATAAAAGAAAATGGCTACCAAGCACCTCCCGATACATACCAGTTGATACAAGAAATGATAAATAACATCGGTACTTTGGATGCGGGGCTACGTGATGAGCTAATTTATACAACCTTATCACACTGGATTCCCGGTAATTCTCTAACTGAAAACGAGCTAGAACAACTTCTACCAGTTGTTCTGGATAATAACCATTTGCTTTTTAAGCTTGGAGAAACAAAAACAGATTCTGTCTTCACTCGATCTTTCTCTATGCTAGTCATACCGCTCCTCTTCCTGAGGCATAGAGAGTCACCATTTCTCTCAAGAGAGAAAATTCATCAGATAAAAGAGAAAGTATTTTACAATGTACAAGAAGAGCGAGATTACCGTGGGTATGACGAAGAAAAAGGCTGGGCGCATGCCATAGCTCATGCAGCAGATGCTTTAGATGATTTGGCTCAATGTTCCGAACTGGATAAAAACGACCTCATAACCATCCTCGATTTGGCATACGAAAAGATGACCATAACAGATCGGATTTACTCCGATGGTGAAGATGAGAGAATGGTAGGAACCATAATTAGTGTTTTAAAAAGAAAAATACTTAGTAAGACATATGTAGAGCAATGGATTCAAAGTTTTGGTGATGTGGAGAAAAGTTCAGAATTTCTTCCTGCCTTTAAGCAAAAAAATAATATAAAGAACTTTTAAAAAGTTTATACTTTCGAATTAAATTTTACAAAATATATGCCGATCTTTGCCCAACTATCGAGTATACATTATATAAAGTAGAAAAAGTATACTATTCCTAATTAAGAAAAAAGTGAGGGAGGAAGCACCTACACTTGCCCGTCTCCACTTCAAATGCGGTACAGGCAAAACATTAGCCCTAAGGGGATATTTTCCTTCCACACTTTCCCTGATATTTTGATTTACGGGGGTTCAGATGGACTCCTTTTTTCGCAAGATAATTTAGCATATAATCTTTTTCAAAAATTTGGTTAAAAATTGGTGATATGATTAAACTAACGGAGACGATAGTTCAATGAAAAGCGAAGGGAAATTTGCAGTGAATATTGTAAAAGAAATCAGGGCTCAAGGTCCTTATATTCGTTTTGAACTTGGACTCGAAAATTTAATAAATGAGGCGTATCGGTACGAAAGTATTCAACGCGCTAGTGCCATCTATCGTTCAATTTTCGATCCTAAAGACGATGTGATATTTATGCATCGCACCAGCTATGGTACGAATGAAAAACGAATCAGTAAGATTCGATTAAAGCGTTTCTTCCAAACGCGATTGAAGCAAATGAGATCGTGTACTTTGCCATATGAGTTTGATGAGTCGGATGATGAGATCTACACTAAAGAATGGACAGTTGAAGTTATAGCGAAAGATATCCGAATGCTGTATGTACTTGAATCCATTGAAAATGCCAACTTCATGCGTAAACCTAGCGCCGGAGGCCAGATTTACCTGTATAACAAAACAAAAGGTATTTTGTTTCATATGTATGACGATCGCGGCTGTGATGTCTACAGTTTCGACATAGGCGCTCTTTTGCCTTTATACCATTTACATCGAAAATGGATTTTGGATTATAACCGATACGAAATTGACAACCTATTCGGCGAAGGACTTGCCGGTATAATTGAAACGGATGAAGAACGAAAGATTCGATGTGAATTTAACGACAAAAAAGTAACTGATTCCGGAATTAATCTTAGGGAAGTTAATACCTGTCACATATCACATCATTTCGAGATTCCGTTCGTAAACGCCAAAGAATTTGAAAAAGAAATCGCGCTATCGTCATTTTCCATTCAGCAGATTTCCAAAATGGATGACAAAGTCAGGTTTATAGCTACCAAAACGCAAGCCTTAGCGCTTATTGATTATCAAACGCACCTCATGAGTATGTACGGTAAAAAATATGGGACTTATGCCGGTTGGAACTTTGAAAAAACATTTTGATTCAGGAAGTAGGTCTAATAAAGAATCGTTTGTTAAATACTTTGTTCATTCAACTAACTTGGAGGTTACCGTGAAAACTAATGAAGCGATGTCTACACTATTGCTTAAAACCAAACCTTCAGGGGTTAATAATAATGATGAATACGCCCATTTTGTTGAATGGGATGGCTGTATTTTGATTAGCTGTTTTGCAAGAGATTTACCGAGTAGTTTCGATAAAACAACTTACTCAGACCGTACTGAGTGAGAGACATCGATAAACCATTTGCACTTGGAGAACCTCTCTATAGCTTTAAAATTAACTGACGTATGGGAAAAGAAGAAACTCCGTCGTAACTTCCCAGGCAAAGAATTAAATATTGTAGTTACTTGTGAACTTGATGGTAAAGAAGCTGTTGCTCGTTTTTATCAGCTAAGACCGGTGGAAGTTGCCTGGGTGAATGAAGAAAATGATTTCGAAAATTATAAGCATGAAGCAATACTTCTTCTAAAGGTTCATTAACCTAACGGGGAAACAATAGTTGAATTAAACAAAGAGCAGTTTGCCTCGGCAGATTTGCTCTTTGTTTCGTTAAGCAAAAGGGTAGTAGAGTTCAAAGCACAAGAGAAAAATTATTGTTGCCATTAAATCACGATTTGGATATAATTTCTAAAAACCATCTCGATAATGAAGATAGTAGTTACAGTCAGGTGTGACTTAGCGAGTCGGGCAAAAAAGAGGGCCGATTACGGTCAAATTAGAGTGGTACCACGGGAAGTGATCTCGTCTCTATAGAGACGGGATTTTTTGTTATATAAATTTTAATGAGGGGGATTCTGCAAATGAATAACGTCGCCAACTATTATCAAATGATTGACGAAGCTTCAAGATTCTCAAGAAACTCCAGGAAAATTGAGTTTTTGACAACTAACTTTGTCTTGGAAAAGATTCTACCTCCTCATGCAAAAATATTAGACGTCGGTGCCGGCACTGGCGTTTATTCTTTTCACTACGCAGAACGACAGCACGAGGTTGTAGCTGTGGACATTACGCCGAAGCATATTAAAGCGATTAAAGAGAAGTGCCGTAAAAGTGACTTGAATATGGAAGCGTATGTTGAGAATGCCATCGATTTAATCAGATTCGGTTCCGAAACTTTTGACGCTGTGATGTGTTTCGGACCGATGTATCACTTAACGAATGCTGCTGATAGAGATCGCTGCGTTCGAGAAAGCTTACGTGTTTTAAAAAGAGGCGGACTGCTGGCTGTTGCATATATCAATAAATACTCATGCATACCGATGTTGGCTACGAGAGACCGACGATTTATACGCGATAGTGTGATTGAGAAGGTCATTAACGAAGGTGTGATCGTCGAAGGAGATGAAGACTGTTTTTGGACGGATGCTTATTTTACAAGTCCAGAGGAGATCGAGGCACTCTTAGCTGAGTTCAAAGTTACAGGTGTTGATCATGTGGGTACTGACGGGATCAGTCACACTATACAGGAATATGTTGATGCTCTGGGCGAGAAAGAGTTTGAATCGTGGATGAAGTATCATTTCCAAACATGCAGAGAGAGAAGCGTCTTAGGGATGAGTACTCACGGTTTATACATCTGTAAGAAAGAGTAAAGGTTACGGTGGTTATGAAGAAGGCTACCGATTGCCAATTAGATAAGTATCTAACTGGTCTTCCATCAAATTTGATTAAGCTAACGGGAAGGTTAACGTGGAGACAAATTTCTCACGAATTCCAGTTTATTGTAATATATAGTTATATTTATGAAAGAATGTTTTAGCGTTATGATTGGAAGAATTTAAATTGTACATACGGAGGTAATAAAGTTTGAATACTCACTACTACTTCAGTTGGTTTAATCATTTTTTTCCAGAGAAGCTGGTCCAATGTTTGCATGAGGATATTAAAGACAGAAAATCATTGGTATTGATTAGCGCTAATCCGTTTATTGATCAAGATGAGCAAGTTAACGTGGATGATACTTCTGAATGGACATGGTTGAATCAGGCTAAAATTGTTTTCGATGAATATCATTTCATTGATTATCGCATGCAGAAGGAAGATGCCCAGCAATTCATTCAACACGCTTCAGTCATTTTTCTATGCGGCGGCTACCCGGTTTTGCAGAAAGAATTTTTAATAGATTATGAATTATCGGATGTGATTAAGAACAGCAATGCCGTTATACTGGGTGCTAGTGCTGGCTCGTTAAACATGGCTGCCCAGTGGTTAAGCTTGAACGATACTGGCAATGAAGTTGAAACAACTACAATTTATGATGGTATTGGCATTGATCAATTTGCCTATGAATCTCACTCTCAACGTGACTACGCTACGTTTGTTCAAGGTTACCTGTTCCTTTTGTCTGAAGAGATTGATGTATATGCGGCAGAACAGGAAAGCACTATACGTGTAAAGGACGGCAAAATAGAAATATTGGGCCCTGTATATTTAATTTCCCACTCAAAGATTCAGAAATTGGTTGAGACGCTCTAATTAGGGTGATCAGCTACTTTGTTCAACTAACGGGCAGTGTAGTTTAATCGCTTCACGAATACCTATATATGAAAATAATAAAAATGGGGTGGGTTATATATGGCTAATGATGTTCAAGATTTTTATTGTGACGAAGTATTAAGTGGTAAAACAGAAGTACAAAAAGTTTTGGAGATGGAGAACACCTTAGCTTTTCATCATAGTCGTCCTTATTATGAAGTACATATCGTAGTGATTCCTAAAAAACACATAGCTTCACTATACGAAAATATGTGGAATCATAGATTTTTAGAGTTCATATAAGATGAAAACCAAAATGAACGCTAATAGTTGACGAAATCCCAAGATGGAAAAACGAATCCCGAAGCTCTTGATCGAAGAAGCTGTAATTCATTTTAAGATTCCTATCACTCACTTAGGGAGAGAGCTATGTTCGAGTTCCTATATAGTACCGGTTGTCGAATTGGGGAAGTTGTAAAAATAGACAGTGAGGAGTTGAAGTGGGAGAACTGTTCTGCGATTGCGACTACGCAGATATATGCTCAACTCTGTGGGGAACGGCGGCGAGAACTATACCGTGGTTATTTCTAAAGGAATTTATGAACAGCTCTCAACTAAAGGGCAGTTATGTTACATAGACCGAAACAGGAGGATGAGTGTATGGCTATTGTACGATTAGCGACATTAGACGATGTAGATGAACTTGTTGGAATGCGTTGGGATTTTTCTACGGAGGATTATGGGGTTAGTACGGTTAGTTTTGAGGAGTTTCACCAGATTTGTAGCGAGTTTTTAGTTAGAGCGATTGAAAACGGAGATTGGTATATTTGGGTGGCAGAAGTTGAAAAAAACATAGTTTCACATATGTACTTACAGTTGATACATAAAGTACCGAGACCGGGGCAAACTCGTGACCTTATTACGGATATGTTACTAATGTCTATACTCGCCCAGCTTTTAGAAGCCAAGGTTTAGGAGCCGAAATTCACATGGCAATGGAAAAATGGTCCAAAGAAAATGATGTTGAATTTCTTATTCTTTGGCCAAGTAGCACTAGTGTTCAGTTTTATACAAGAAATGGATTTGCTCGATGTGATGAAGCAATGGAAAAACATTGGTGATGACATACCAAGAAGGCATTGAAATAACGGGATAAGTTATTTGAATAAAGGAAACTGACGAGGCTGCCATGAATATATATGGCAGCCTCGTTGCGCTAACGGGCAGGTTAACCCAATAAGAATAGTTATGGAAGAGGGGAGTATGATATGCAAATTCGTAAAATGAAACCAAATGATTTGAGCCTAATCGCAAGAGTGAACATTAACACCTTTAGAGAAACACAACGAGGAATCGTTCCTGATGCGTTTATTGAAGAGTTGTCCTATGAAGGAGCCGAAGAGCGATTCCAACGAATGCTTAATAAAAATGAGCAGTTATCAACCATCTTTGTTGCAGAAGATGATGATTCGGTAATTGGATACGCCATGGGAGGTTTAGCAAGAGAGAAAGTACAGAGTTATCAAGGTGAACTATATGGAATCTATATCTTACCGAATTATCATGGCAAGGGAATTGGTCGCAGTTTAATGAGTTCGGTCGCTAATTATCTGGGAGAGGAAGATGTTCATTCTATGTTTGTCGTGGTGTTCTCGTCATCAGAAAATCAAAGTACGTGTGTAGATTCAATTGGTCCTGTTGAACTCTTAAAGAACGAAAAGCCAATAGCGGTAGCTCCCGGAGCAGTTATTAAGTTCGTTATGAATTACGAACCTCTCCCGAATAAATCTTCTGTTGAGCAATTCACCAAAGACCAACAAATAACTCAAGTAGCTGTTAATAATGATGCATTTCAGGCACCTATCCAAAAAGGAACTTATTACTATTCATTCGGCGTGTGGTGGATGGATGAGAAAAAAACGAATGTCGCTCATGGTGATGCTTTTTACAATTTTGTTTTGGAAGTTATCTAAAAGGATTCAACAAACGGAGAACGTTAGTTGATTGATCCTGGAGCAATTTGCCGCCGCGGCAGCTGCTCCTTTTGTCGGGGCAGTATGCATAATCAAATACAGTGGCCGAGGAGGAATACATTTCCTGATATGAAGAAAGGAGGGGTGTTGATGTGTTATAAAAATGTGTTGACACAAAAGTAATTAGGAACCATACTATATATATGAATAACAAGAATAAAATAATAAATGACATTGACGCTATTCCCTCACTTGCACAATCCAAGCGTCAGATTGATCGCTATAACCTAGACATAGACGCACAGGCTATACTCGTCGCATCTAGGCTAATGGCAGCGGGGGCCAAGCTTGCACATGCCTCGGAGATTCATTTCTCTAGATTCGGTTTATCAACAGGTCGATATCGTTTATTGGCAGACCTTGAAGATAACGAAGGAGAAGAGTTGCCTTCACAATTAGCGGAGCATCTAGGCGTTACACGTGCTACAGTGACAGGTCTTATCGACATTCTTGAACGAGATGGGCTAGTATCTCGGCGAGCAAGCTCAGACGATGGCCGTCAGAGATCGGTCATTTTGACGGAAGAAGGAGCGAAGAAGCTCCGTGAAATGGCTCCTGAGCATTTCGCTCGGCTGGAAGCAATGGTGGGCTTACTCAATATCGATGAGCGCAGCGTATTTCTTGACTTGCTAGGTCGAGTTACACAAGGTATCTCAGCACTTACGGGCGAACTAGGCTCGAAAGAAACCAAAGGGAAACATCAGTAATGAGTAGAATAGGCTAGTGAAGCTAGCCTATTTTTATTCTTATATAGTTAGGCAGCTAATTATATCTCACTGAAAGCAATCATTGAACTATTTCAAAGAAGAAGGGAGCAACTAAATGAACAAAATGAAATACCCGAATCAGACAGATGATGTTTACGGCATCAAGGTTGCTGGTTTCAAGAAAAAGACTTTTGTACTATGGCGTGAAGTTGTAATGGCCTATGCTGCTCCTGCCATCATGGCAGGTATCGGGGGATTGGCTACTGCCGATAGGGGTCTTCAATTAGGGGCATTGACCACAATCGGCGGTACATCGGCCTTGATGGCCTTGATGATTGGCCTTTTGTTGCGCAGCCGAGTGGGCCATATACGATGGGTCATTGGTGCACCTCACTTGGTTGTGGTAGGAGTGTTCGCATTGGCCGGGTCCTCGTTTGGCCTATTCGCCGCATGGGTGACATCTGGTTTACTAGAAATTACGATTCCGAGCAATCACTTGGCCTGGTTCGATCGTGTCTGGATTGATTTTCCGTTGTCTGGATTCATAGCAAGCACGATAGTGACATGGCGGTGGCGTCTTGCCGTCACAACTAATTTTTCATCCAAAAGGAGAAGAAAAAAATGATAGTTATTATGGGAGCAACAGGTACGATAGGCAGTGCGCTTTTAGAACGTTTGGTTGATCTTGGCGTACCCGCCAGGGCGCTGAGCAGAGAGCCTGAGAAGTTACGTGATCAGATTGGAGAAAAAGGCCGGTCGACTATCGAGGTCGCATTTGCTGATGCTTCCGACCCCGAATCCCTGCGCCGCGCGTTTACAGGAGCTAGCCAAGTCTTCCTTGCCATGACCAATAGTCCAAGACAAGTCGAATTGGAAACTTCGATCATTCAGATTGCATCCGAAGCTGGAATCAAACACATCGTAAAAATATCCAGTCCTGCCTTTGAGCAGAGCTCTCCAGTGGCAGTGGCGAGCTGGCATCAAGAGATCGAGAAAACACTGAGCGAATCGGGTCTCGCCCACACCGTGTTGCGTCCTTATGCGTTCATGCAAAACTTACTACGTCTTGCACCAACGATCACTACTCAAAATGTTTTCTATGGCTGCATGGGCGATTCACCCTGTAACTTCATTGACTGTCGCGATATCGCAGATGTTGCCGCAAAAGTTCTGACCAACCGCGAGGTATCAGGCCAAATATACACGCTTACTGGTTCGGAGATTTTCAGTTATCCCCAGATCGCGAGTAAACTATCCGCCCTTCTTAATCGGCCGATAAGCTACATCAACATGGAACCCCAAATCCTACTCCGCAATCTTATAGAGCACGGGCATATGCCTCCTTGGCTCGCGAACCACGTTGTGGAAATTCAAACCATGTCTACGGTGGTGCCAGAAAGTCCAAATGATACTGTGAAGCGCTTGCTCGGCAGAGAGCCACGCACGTTAGACGCCTTTCTGCATGAGTATTTCCGATAGAGGCGGAGTCCACCTATTTTGAAATTTGTGTCGGTGGCAGCATTTTGTTCCGATCTCAGACAAGACATTAAGCTAACGGGATACGTTAGTTGATCCAGAACAGGGAGCAGGCCGCATCGGCCTTGCTCCCATTTTCATTGAATTAATTTAATAGGATAAGGTAGAAGTGTTGTATATGGAACGATGAAAAGGGGATGAATATAATTTTGAAACTTTGACAGGACAGCTTACTGTTGTAATTACATTTGGGTTCGAGGCTTTGTAAAATGCAGCCTTTCCTTTGATATATAAGGAAAATTGATGTTTTGCTTGGTTTAGCTTAATCATTGGAGTTATTGTTTGGTTGCTCTTATTATGGATTGTCGGACGACAAGTACTTCAATACAATGGAAGTCGCATAAACTGCGGCTTTTTTATTTTTGTATAGAAGTGCTTTTCATTTGCTCAAGACTAGTACTTATATACAAAGCCAATCCTCTCCGTCTTATTTGATATAAAATAAACAGGGTTCTAGTTAATATTTTGTTAATAAGTTATTTAGAAAAATGCAATTGTCCTCATTTATAATGAATGATGAGGAAACGTTTCCCAATATGAAATAAAGGAGTTCCAAAAATGAAACTTAGTAAAAAAGGGATTACCGCACTTTCATTTACCCTTGGAGCCTGTCTTTTTGTATCGACAGCCTTCGCCGATACGCTGCTGGGATCTGGTTACGACCAGCTGAAAGGTTCTGCAAAAAACACTGCGTCCCAAATGGAGAAGGGACTGGACAGCTACACGATAGAGGCGTTGTATGCACTAAAGGATAACGGTCAAACTTTGTATGAGGAATCCAATACTAATAAATTCGATGCGCAAAAGCAGGCAAGTGAGAATACGAGTGTGACTCAAGTCTCCAGTGGCAATACAACAACGAATTACTCGTACACCGACCAAAAGCATTCGATTTGGAAAAACGGAACGGATGATAAGTATTATGTGACAGAATTTCCGGAAGATGAAGTGAGGGGAAAAATGTTCGCCAGCCCGTTCAACGCAAAGGGGGCTCCTGAGATCGAAAAAATCGTTGACGCCCTGGTGGGTAATTTGAAAGATTATGTACAGGCGGAAGAAAGGGCTGACGGCGGAAGAGTCTACTCGGGCAGTCTATCCGAGGCACAGGTTCCCGCGGTAGTGAATGCCGTTTCATCTTTTGGCATCAAGCAGATGATTAATGAGCAGGGACGCATGCAAAGGGATGCGAAAATGCCGGAAATCGAGAGCGATATTTTTGTTAAGAAGGTTGTGGGCACGGCCGCTGAGAACAAATCGGGATTACTCGAGAATGTTACTGGCGAGGTAATCTTGTCCGGTAAGGATAAAAACGGCACGCAGCATGATTTAACGTTAAATATCGTTTTGAAACTATCCAATATCGGAAATACGAAGATTACCATGCCTGACCTGACCGGAGCAAACGTAGAAAATGTAACCGATTCAGGCGGCTTTAGCAGTAAGTTTGTCGGAAAATACAAAAATAATATTATTACTGAGAAAGACGGCAAATTTATCAAAATCGGCGAGAGAAACCTTGAAATTACAAGTATGGATAAGGACAAAGTAACGGGCAAGTATCACGAAACCGTGAAACCCGGGTTTGAAGCGGAGTACGGCGACAAGTATAACTTTACCTTTGAATACAATCCTAAGCGTTCCAATTCCATGTCTACATTCACTTACACCAATTCAAAGGGTGAACAGGAAAATGGGCAGCTCTATCCGGGCGGTTCTGGAAAGATCTATCTCGAACTGAACATTAAGATGATCGACAGCAATTCGTATCAGTCCAACAACCAACAATATTATGATGGGGAATTTAGCCGTGTTTTTGAGGATTAATCGGTTAAGGGAAGCCGCTGATGCGGCTTCCTGACCATTATGGGGGAGATGTTGAAACACATGCATAAAGCTATCGAAATTACCGAACTTACCAAGGTGTATAGCAATGGCAGAGGAATCAGTAATATGAACTTAACAATAGATCAAGGTGATATTTTCGGCTTTTTGGGACCCAATGGTGCAGGAAAGACGACGGCTATGAAAGTGATGGCGGGACTAATGAGACCGGACCGAGGCGATGTGAAGATATTCGGCGCCAGTGTTATAGATGACTATGTCAATGCGATGAAGCATGTAGGCTGTATTATCGAGACAGCGGAGTCTTACCCTTATTTGTCGGCCAATGAAAACTTGAAGCTGTTTGCACGGTTCTACCCGCACGTGGATCAGAAGAGAATCGATGAATGTCTTGAAATCACCGGCTTGCTGAAATATAAAAATGAAAAATCCAGAAAGTTCTCATTAGGGATGAAGCAACGTTTGGGTGTGGCAGCTGCTATTTTGTCAAAACCCAAGCTGTTAATTTTGGACGAGCCGCTTAACGGACTTGATGTTGAGGGGATAATAGAGATGCGGAAGCTGATTAAACAACTTGTTCACGAGTCAGGTACAACCTTCTTTATCTCCAGCCATTTGATTCATGATGTGGAGTTAACCTGTACAAGAATCGGTGTTGTGTATGGGGGACAGCTTATCAATGTCGACTATACCCATAACATTCTCTCGAATTATTCTTCTCTTGAAAATTATTTCATTAGTGAGGTGGACAGGAATGGCCGGGTTTAAAGCTGCATTCATTATTGAAGCCATCAAGCTGTTGAAAAAGAAAAAAATAATTGCGGCCGCCATTTTGTCAATATTCGCAGTCGTAATTGGACAAATTGCGGTTACAGCGATTAAACATGGGCTTGGACTTCGGGTTGCAGGCAGCACCGAATTTCCGTTCTTGGTTCTATCGATTTTCAGTTATACGATATTACCTCTATTTGCTACGTTTGTGGCAATTGATATGTTTAGCGGTGAATTTTCGTCCAATACGATGAAAATAACGCTCACCAGACCTGTATCCAGGTTCGGCGTTTTTAGCGCAAAGGTTCTGAATTTAGCATTATTCATTTGTTCAAACTTAGTGTTTGTTATGATTCTCTCGTTGTTGGCCGGTTTCCTGTTTAATATGTCCTCTGTCAGCCTGTTAGGATTCGTTAGAGTTGTATTATCCTATATGGCGACGTTCTTTCCTGTCTTTGTATTTTCTCTTCTGGTTGTATTACTGTCTAATTTGCTCCGCGGGGGTTTGGCCGTTTTTTTTCTGGCAATTATTGCTTTTATCGCCTTTAACTTTTTGGATATCGTGTTCTCGAGTTATTCCAGTTTCTTTATTACGTCGATGTTCGACTGGTACACGCTCTGGATCTCCGAATCAATCAACGTGTATAAAATATTACGCCAGGTCTTAATCATGTTGGGCTGTGGTATAATGTTATTTACTGCTGGATACTACTTGTTTGATAGAAAGGATATATAGAAGGGGAAATGCATGTAACGAAACGCTTTTTCATGATGAATGCGCTGACTGTACTGCTTTCTATCGGTTTCACCGTTTTGGCTGCCTTCATTTTTGCTGCTGTGTATACCAAAGTTTTTGGCCAAGAGGTGTATGTCCATGAAATGCAAAGAGTCATTGAGGTCAGGACAGGAATCAGTGAGATCAAACGCGAAGCCATGAACTCTAAGTTCGAACAGCTTTTGGATAAGCAGTATCAGCAAGAATTGTCTGCGCGGGTTAAGTCTTTGGGCGCAAGTGCCATCCTTCTAAAAAACAGGGAGGTATTATACTCCACGAAAAAATTCAGCGAACTTGATATCGAAAGAAGCCTAATGCTAACCAGCGGTATGCCCGATCAAGATACTGTGGAGCTGGACGGCACAACTTATATGTTTGCTCGAGCGACATACAAGCTTCCGACTGGCGAAGACGGGGTTTTACTACTGTTGGCGCCCGTAACGCTGAATTCGGACTTTTACATACTGCTTGGCATTTTTGCGATCAGCTTTTTCATTTTGACTTTTCTGCTGATGAATTTTTGGGTTTCTTATCGATTCTCACGCGGGATGCTTAATCCGATCTCCAGATTGAAGGCGGCCGCCGTACGAATAAGTGAAGGCGATTTGAACTTCGGGATTGCGGAGGAAGGCGAAGATGAGGTAAGGGAGCTCTGCAGAACACTGGAACTCATGAGGGTTAAGCTGAAGGAATCGATTTATCTGCAGAACAAATATGATGAGAACCGGAATTTTTTGGTGTCAAGTATCTCACATGACTTAAAAACGCCGGTTACATCCATTATTGGTTATATTGAAGGGATTATCGATGGGGTAGCGAGGACACCGGAGAAGACGGAAGAGTATCTGGAAACGGCCCGTTCCAAGGCGGTATTGGTGAATATGATGATTGATGATCTTATTTTATATTCCAAGCTTGACTTAAAACAGCTCCCTTATCATTTTCAGAGTACGAACCTAGCCGGCTATTTCGAGGATTGCGTGTCAGAATACCAATATGAGTTTGAACAGGCGAACTTCACTTTCGAGCTTATTAATGAGCTGGTTTCGCCCGTCACGGTCTTAATCGATCGCGAAAGGTTCAAGAGGGTCATTCAAAATATTCTGGGCAATGCAGCGAAATACTTGGAAAAGGCTGACGGAAGTATTGTCATAATACTCAGGGAGACGCGGACATCCGCCATTATAGAAATCAAAGACAATGGAAAAGGGATACCGGAGAAGGATCTTCCCCATATTTTTGACAGGTTTTATCGGGTGGACCCTTCTCGAACAAATACCGATGGCAGCGGCCTCGGGCTTGCTATTGCCAAGCAGATTCTGGAAGGGCATGAGGGAGAGATTTGGGCTAGAAGTATTGTGGGAGAAGGAACCCGGATAATGATATCACTGAGAAAAGTGTAGGGCTGTGGAGGTTATGATGAAAAGGCTGCTCATTGTTGAAGATGACCAAAGCATTGCAAATCTGCAAAAGGACTACCTGGAGCTAAGCGGATACTCGGTTAGGATCGTGAACAATGGATCCGAGGGTCTCAAGGCTCTCGAGGAAGAAGAATTTGGACTTGTTATATTAGACATTATGCTTCCTGGTATAGACGGGTTCGAAGTATTAAAAACCATCCGTGAACAGGAAGATATCCCGGTGCTTCTTGTATCCGCCAGAGCAGATGAAATCTATAAAATAAACGGCCTCGGCCTCGGTGCGGATGATTACATCACCAAGCCGTTCAGCTCAGGCGAGCTGGTGGCCCGGGTTAATGCGCATCTGAATAAGTTCGAGCGGATGAAAGAACGTTTTGGTAAGAAGGAAGTGGGCACTGTTCTTAGCGTCCGGGGCCTGGAGATTCAAAAGGATTCTAGAAGGGTGTTTGTGAACGGAATTGAGGTCATGCTGACACAAAGAGAATTCGAGCTGCTCTTATTTCTTTTTCAGCATGCCAATAGGGTGTTCGATAAGGAAGAGCTTTTTGAGCGAATCTGGGGGATGGATGCAATAGGAGATGCTTCTACTGTAACGGTACATATCGCCAGAATTAGAGAGAAAATAGAGAAAACCCCTTCAAAGCCCCAATATATAGGGACGGTTTGGGGAGCAGGGTACAGATTTATGGTCTGACCGTACTCTCACTTGCTTCTGGATATTTGCCGAGTTTTGTTTTTGCCATCAAGCTGATCGGAGACGAGCTTAATTTCTTGTACGAACAATTATTTGAGAAAAATATGCTAAGAGCGTTGCCGATGTATTTGGTAAAGTTGATTTGCTTTTTTGTAGCTCCAGAATATATTACGTGCGTGAGTGAAATAAACATTAATGTATAGAAGTCGCATAAACTGCGGCTTTTTTATTTTGTGTATAGAAGAGAAGTTCTTGAGAAAGTGCTAATTATTTCCCTTCTTGTCTTGAGTGCAAGACAAGAACTTCTATACAATGCCGTATTAGGACAAGACCTTCTATACAGCCCCGAGATGAACGATACCTTATGAAGTTGCTTGTAACTTGGGTAAGGGAGTTCCTAGAATTTACGCGGCTTAGGACACATCGATCGAATTCCTATATCGACATATAAAACAATCCTATAATCGGATTTATTGACGCACGGGAGGCGCGATGATAGATTATGTTCAACTTAATGTTGACTATCCAGATGCGGATTAATGAAATTAGTGAAATGAACTCATAGTTGAGGAGGCTAGTCATGAGCAAGAAGCATATCGTGGAATGGATTGAACAAAATCAAGCAAGCTTCGACCATCTGGCCGATCAAATCTGGGCACATCCTGAGCTCGCGTATGAAGAGCGGTTCGCATCCGAAGCACAAATCGAAGTGCTGCAGGATGCAGGATTTCGCATTACTAAGGAGGTAGGAGGCATTCGAACAGCGTTCATTGCTGAAAACGGTAGCGGATCCCCAGTAATTGGGATCATTGGTGAATTCGACGCCTTGCCAGGGTTGTCGCAACGCGTAGGGGTCAAGCATGAGCCAATCGTACACAATGGAGCTGGGCATGGCTGTGGTCATAATCTGCTTGGAACTGCAGGTGTAGAGGCAGCGATCGCGATTATGGATCGACTGCTAACAGAAGGGCAATCGGGTACAGTGCGTTATTACGGATGCCCCGCTGAGGAGGTGCTGTCAGGTAAGACGTTTATGGCTCGTGATGGGGTGTTCGATGATCTGGACGCAGCTCTTACTTGGCATCCTGGTTCCTCCAATCTAGCTGTATCTGCCGGCACATCAGCGCTAACTTCTATTGAGCTCCATTTCCATGGCCGTGCTGCACACGCAGGAGCTGCTCCTCATCTGGGCAGAAGCGCACTCGATGCAGTAGAGCTTATGAATGTGGGTGCGAATTACTTACGGGAACATGTGCCTGACGGTTCCCGTATTCATTACACCATTACAGATGGAGGGATCGTACCGAATATCGTACCAGACCACGCAAGCGTGTGGTACTTTCTGCGGGGCGTGAATCGCGAGCATGTGGACGGTCTGCTTCAGCGTCTACTCAATATTGCACGAGGTGCCGCTCTAATGACGGAAACAACTGTCAAATGGGAGATTAAGGCTGGCGCCTACGATTTCAAGCCGAATGAGACGCTGAATGATCTGCTCGTGAAGCAGTGGGAGGAAGCAGGACCGCTTGCTTTTACAGAAGAGGAGTTGGAATGGGCGGTTTCGCTAACGGACAGCGTGGATTCTGCTGCGCTGCGCCAAGCTAGGATTCAACAGGAACGGCTGGGGCTTGGAGAGGAAGGACTTCTTCCAACGAGTTTCGCAACATGGAAGCCAGTTGGTGTTACGCTAGGAGGCTCGACCGATCTGGGAGATGTGTCTTGGATTACGCCTGTCGGTACCATTACAACAACATGCGCTCCGGTTGGCGTACAAGTACATACTTGGCAAGCAACGGCATCCTTCGGCTCCTCCATTGGCCGCAAAGGCATGCAGTATGCTGCAAAGCTAATCGCACTCGCTGCTTATGAACTGATTACGAACGAAGAATCATTGTCACGAGCTAAGGAGGAATTCCGCCAGGCGACGCTTCACCACAAATATGTACCTGCGATTCCGTCGGATGTTCTGCCGCCGATCACCCTATCCGAACGAGTCGAGGTCAGTCGATGACGGCGCCGCTGCTGGAGATCGATCGACTGTCAATCGGTTTCAAAACCGATAATGGGCAAGCTGTAACTGTCGTGGAGGACTTGTCTCTGACAGCAGCCGAAGGGGAGACAATCTGCATTGTCGGCGAATCGGGCAGTGGCAAGAGTGTAGCATCACAATCCATTATGCGGCTGCTAGGTGAGAATGCTTTTATACAGCAAGGCGAGATCCGATTCAAGGGTGACAATCTGTTGAATAAGTCCGAGAAGGAGCTGCGGCGTATTCGCGGCAAGGACATCGCGATCATCTTTCAAGAACCGATGGCTGCACTGAATCCGGTATTCACGGTTGGTCATCAATTGCGGGAAGCGATTAAGCTGCATTCGAAACGGAAAGGCAGAGAGGCCAAGGAATATGCGATTGACCTCCTGCGACGGGTAGGCATATCAAGGCCAGAGTCCATCATGAATGGTTACCCGCATACGTTGTCGGGCGGGATGAAACAGCGTGCCGTCATCGCAATGGCGATTGCAAGCAAGCCCCAGCTGCTAATCGCGGATGAGCCAACGACAGCATTGGATGTGACGGTGCAGGCACAAATCTTGCAGCTGCTGAAGAGGTTGCAAGAGGGAAGCGGAACGACAATTGTGCTCATTACCCATGACCTTGGCGTGGTCGCCGAGATGGCGGATAAGGTTGTCGTTATGTATGCCGGTCAGATCGTGGAGCAGGCAGATGCTGAATCATTATTCGATCGTCCGCTGCATCCCTACACACAAGGATTAATGCATGCGATGCCATCGCTTCAAAAAGCTGCAGGGGCGAACGATGAGCGGCTTCTATCCATTCCAGGAACGGTACCCGCGCTGAATCGTCTTCCGCAGGGTTGTCGGTTCCATACGCGATGTGCTTACACACAAGAATGTTGCAAACAAAGCACGCCTCCGCTTGCCGCTGCTGGAGAGAATCGGCTTGTACGCTGTTGGCTCGCAGTGCCGCCGACTGGCATCGAACAGAACGCGACGGCAGGGGGCAATGCCATATGACAACCGAAGTTGTAAACCAAGAGTCTGCCCATAACGCTCATCACGCACTACCGATTGCACGGCTGGACAATGTAAGGACGTATTACCCGATCCGAAGAGGTGTGTTCAGCCGGACAGCTGGATACGTTAGAGCGGTAGATGGCGTAACGTTAAACATTTATCCTGGCGAAACGCTTGGCCTGGTAGGTGAGTCGGGCTGTGGCAAATCGTCGATTGGCCGCACGCTTCTCCGTCTAGAGGATGTGCATGAGGGCCGGATCTGGTTCGAGCAAGAGGAGATCACTCATTTCTCTGAACGCAGGATGAAGCCGTTAAGAACGCAAATGCAATTGATATTTCAAGACCCCTATGCTTCCTTGAATCCTCGACAGCGAGTAGGAGAGCTGCTTGCAGAGCCGCTTCGAGCACACAGACTATCCGTCAATGCTGAAATTGCGGCAGAGGTCGATCGTTTACTGGAGCTTGTCGGCTTGCCCCGATCGAGCAAAGATCGGTTCCCGCACGAATTCTCAGGAGGCCAGCGGCAGCGAATTGGTATCGCACGGGCGCTATCGGTTCAGCCGAAGCTTATTGTATGCGATGAGCCCGTCTCAGCCCTCGACGTGTCGATACAAGCCCAGATTCTAAATCTGTTGCAGGACCTTCAGAAGGAGCTTGGTTTAACGTATCTGTTCATTGCGCACGGACTCGGAGCGGTCAAGTACATAAGCACGCGAATAGCGGTTATGTACCTTGGACAGATCGTTGAGCTCGGCGATAAGAATCGTCTATTCGACTCACCGAGACATCCGTATACGAAGCTGCTGCTGGATGCAAACCCTGTCTCTCATCCACGTTTGCGTGTGCGAGAGAAGGTGGTGCTTGACGGTGAGGCGCCGAATCCGGCAAGTCCCCCTAGAGGCTGCCGCTTCCATACACGTTGTCCCTACGCACAGGCGAAGTGCCGTGAGCAGGAGCCACAGCTAGACGGTAGTATTCATGCTGCAGCTTGCCATTATCCGCTCTGGTAATGATGGAGCGATAAGAAGGGAGGATTGCGAATAACGCATGCTGTTCTATTTAACTCGAAGACTGCTCATCTCATTTCCGGTGCTACTAGGCATTACGGTTATCAGCTTTATCATCATGAAGCTCGCGCCCGGTAATCCCGTCGATATGCTGATCGATCCGAATACGCCACCTGAACTGCTGGACGCGAAGAGAGAGATGCTTGGCCTGAACAGTTCCTTACCCGTCCAATATTGGCATTGGCTGAAAGGGCTTTTGCATGGACAGCTTGGCTATTCCTTCAGTTCATACGCTCCTGTTGCGGGCATGATTGGTCAGCGAATCGGACCTACGCTGCTGCTTGCCCTTACGGCATTGCTAACAGGGCTGCTTACTGCGATCCCGCTCGGTATTGCAAGTGCGGTGCGGCACAATAAAGCATTCGACCATACGATGACTGGCCTGGCATTCATCGGCTTATCGATACCACCATTTTTCCTGGGTCTAAGCTTGATCTATGTGTTCGCATTGAAGTTACATTGGCTGCCGACAGGAGGGATGAGCACGCTCGGCAGAGGGGGCGGCTTCAGCGATACATTGCATCATCTGATTCTGCCGGCCACTGTACTTGCTATCGGCATCGTCGGGAAAAAGATCCGTTATATCCGTGCAAGCATGCTGGATGTGCTTAGTCAGGAATATTTGAGAACTGCACGAGCGAAGGGCGTCAAGGAATCGATGGTGGTCTACAAGCATGCGCTGCGTAATGCACTGCTGCCGATTCTCACCGTATTCGGAACCGAAATTCCTGTTCTGTTGGGAGGAAGCATTCTAGTCGAGCAGATCTTTCAATGGCCAGGTATTGGTCAGTTGACTATGCAATCGATTCTATCGCGTGATTATCCCACATTGATGGCGCTTAATCTCGTCGCTGCGATCGTTGTCATGACCTCTAATCTCATAACCGACATTCTCTATTCGTTCGCTGATCCGCGAATCCAGTACAGATGAGGAAGGTGCTTATGCGTGTAAATGAAATGGAACCTCAGGATACTGCATTCGTGCCTGCCGATTCGTTACCTGCAGCCTACGCGCATCAGCAGCAGGATACGAGAAAGGAATGGGATACGAATGAGTTGGAATCGATACCAACTGCTGGATTGTTCCGACAGGTTGCAGGCCGGTTCATGAAGCATCGGCTTGCCGTAATTGGTCTGGTTGTTACGTTTCTTTTGTTGATAACCGGTTTGCTCGCACCCCTATTAACGCCGCATTCACCGTATGCGGTAACAACGTCTTTCTCCGCTGCGCCATCCGGCGATCATTGGCTCGGCACGGACCAAGTGGGTCGAGATGTACTGAGCCGTCTGATCATAGCTGCTCGCGTCTCATTGATCGTTGGTTTCTCGACTGTCGGCCTATATGTCTTGTTCGGCACATTGGTCGGACTAATTTCGGCCTATGTCGGCGGTTGGCTGGATATGATCGTCATGCGGGTAACAGATATGTTCATGGCTTTCCCGTTCCTGATGGTCATTCTGGTCGTCGTGAGTGCGCTCGGTGCTAGCCTGAAGACCATTATCGTAGTCTTGGCGCTGTTCTCTTGGCCTGCGGTTGCAAGACTCGTCAGAAGCAGCGTCCTATCTCTGAAGGAGCTGGATTATATTAAAGCTGGCCGTGCTCTGGGCTACAGTGCACCGCGCATTTGGTTCCGGCACCTGCTTCCGAACGCAATTGGTCCAATTATCGTCAACGCAACGTTCGGCATCGCAAGTGCGATTATGAGCGAAGCGGGTCTCAGTTTTCTCGGCATGGGTGTTCAGCCGCCTACAGCCAGCTGGGGCAATATGCTAAGTGACGCGCAATCGCTAACGGTATTGACCGACCAGCCTTGGCTGTGGGTTCCCGCAGGAACGATGCTATTAATTACGGTGCTGGCAATTAATTTCGTTGGTGACGGACTGCGTGATGCGCTCGATCCGAAGAGTTGATTTTGTTAAAAAGGTAGTCTCGCAACCGCTTCTCATTCTAATTTATCCAAGGAGGAATACCATTTGAAATCATCGTTGCGGTTCATTACATTCACGCTACTTGCTGTACTGCTAGTGCTCTTGTCGGCTTGTACTTCAGCTCAGAATTCCAGCACAGATTCAACGAAGGCTGCTGACACTACAAATACCGATAAAACCACTGCGGCATCTGTGAAAGAGAAAGTTGTTACGATCGGCATCGTGAACTCTCCGCCAACCCTTAACCAAATCAACGACCAAGGGGATTCTGCAACCCGGACGGTGCTGCCTCTTATTAACGACTCACTTCTCGATATCAATACGTCGTTTGAGTTTCTACCGAAGCTTGCCGATTCCGTAGAGACGACAGACAATCAGAACTATGTTGTAAAGCTGAATCCGAATGCCAAGTGGAATGACGACCAGCCGTTCACGACTGCCGATGTACGTTTCACGCTCCTTACGGCACTTAATCCAAAGGTAGAGAGCTCGTTTCGTCTGAGCTTCATCGATGGGACGAACGACGCTGGAAAGCTGGAAGAGGGTCAGACAGAGCTGTCGGGTCTTAAAATCGTAGATAAGCATACGTTCAAAGTGAAGACGAAGACGCCAATCGATCCGAATATTTTCAAGGAGACGTTCGCAACGAAGGTATACTTCATTCCGGAGCATGTGTTGAAAGACGTTGTTCCCGATCAGCTAGCGACGAACCCGTATTTTCAGAAACCGGAAGTTACGATCGGCGCCTTCAAGTTTGCGGACTTCAAGAAGGATCAATATACGGAGGTCGTCCGCAACGACAATTACTATCGCCCAGTCGCGAAGCTAGACAAAATTTACGTCAAGGTGCTGCCAGCGACGAATCTCATTGCACAGCTGCAGACAGGTGACATCCAGATGAACTCACTGCCGGTTGGACTCATCCCGATTACCGATTATGACAAGCTGAAAGCATTGCCGAACCTGAATGTTGACTCGAGCGGTCCATCAGAGCCAGCGGAGCTGTTCTTCAACAATAAGACGATTAATGATGTTAAAGTTCGCCAAGCGATTGCATATGCGCTGAATCGTCAGCTCATCGTCGATCAGCTGTTCAAGGGGCAAGCGGAGGTGATCGACGGAAGTGTGCCAAGCGACAACCTTTATTACAACAAGGATATTCAGCTCTTCACATACGATCCGGACAAGGCGAAGGCGCTGCTTAAGGAAGCTGGATGGGACACCAACAAGACGCTGCGGTTCCTCGTGCCTGCAGGCAACAAGATTCGCGAACAAGCATCGGACATTCTCGTTCAGAACTTGAAGGACGTAGGTATCAATGTCGAGGTGCAAAAATTCGACTTCAGCACGCTCATTCAGAAGGTAGACAAGGGAGAGTATGATCTTACGATTTTCAATCGGGATTACTACATTGAGCCTAGCAACTACTTCTCGCTGTTCAAGGGCGATAATGCAAACAACTTTATTTTCTATCATAATCCAAAGGCCGATGAGTTCATCTCGCAAGGGGCGACCGAGTCTGACCCAGCCAAACGGCACGACATCTACAATAAGCTGCAGCAAATTCTGCACGACGATCTCCCGACGCTCAGCATCTACTCGGAGAAACGACTCCAGGCAGTATCAAATGTCGTGGTAGGCGGCAAGCCGCTTAACCTAGGCGCGTTCAATAATGTAAATGAGTGGGATTTGAAAACCAATTAATCAAGGAGCGATTCCAATGAGCAAAAATCTCGTTATTGTCGGTGCAGGTCCAGGCGTTAGTGCAGCAGTGGCACGTAAATTTGGTTCGAACGGCTTCCGAGTTGTACTCGTCGCCCGTAATCCATTATCGCTGGAGGTGCTCGCGAACGAGCTTCGCGACCAATCGATTGAAGCCTACACAGTAGCAGCCGATGCATCTAAACCGGAGTCGATTTCGGAGGCGTTCCAGACGATCCGTGAGCAGCATGGAACACCAGATGTGCTGCTGTATAACGCAGCGTTTATCTCTAAAGCCGCTATCTCGACATTAGAAGAGCAGCAGCTGATCGACGAATTCAAAGTGAATGTTGTAGGAGCACTGTCGAGTGTGAAAGAGGTTATTCCAGCATTCCGCGAACGCAAAGAAGGAACGATTCTGATTACGGGCGGTGGCTTCGCACTCTCGCCAAGTCCGGATTACGCATCCTTGTCGATTGGCAAAGCTGGAGTACGCTCGCTTGCATTATCGCTTGCCCAAGAATTGCAGCCTGACAACATTTATGTTGGCACGGTTACGATTGGCGGCTATGTTACGAAAGGTACCGCTTATGATCCAGATGCAATAGCTGAGAAGTATTGGGAGCTGTATCAGAAGCGCGATCAGGCGGAATTCGTATACGCATGATGAGATAGCGCCAGCTGGATGAGAGGGGAGAGTGAACTCTGGAGCAGTGGAAACTAAATCTATAGCATCCTGTGGATCGGCTTGTTTCTTAATCATATGGCTTACACACTGTCCGTTCCGTTCTTCCCCTTATTTCTGCATTAGGAGCTTGGGATAAATAGCGGCTTTGGAGGCGTGGTCTGGCGTATCGATATCGATGTGGAGGTTGTGAAGGGCTTATAGGACTCATAGGAGGACGATGGAACTAAGCCAGTATGTATGTACTGAACAAAGGGAAACTTTAGCACAACAAGACACACAGCAGCCGGTCAAAGCCGGCTTTTTTGTGCCTGGTCGACCAGAGGAGAAACATATATTTTAAATGTGAAAAACAATAGCCTTTTAATGTATGACACTAAATGGCGAGAGACGAAAATATGGTCGCATTGAAGTCGCTATTTTAGCGGCTTTTTTATTTTATCGGTACAAGTTCTTGTCCCTAGCCAAGGACAAGAACTTGTACCGATTACCGGAATGGACAAGAATAAGTCCGATTACTGATTAGATGTTTATCTAAACGCAGCATCCAGCGACATACGATACACTCTTTAAAAATGGTACAGCCTAAGAAATTGACCCATCCGATCCAACAACGTAAATTTTTTCCGTATTATGATACGGGTGCGTGCATTGATTGAACCCCGTCTTCTTCCCCGATCGCATCGATCAGCATTTTACGCTTGGTGGGTTTACACAAAATTATTGACAGACCCTTACATCACAGGATGATGTGTTCTATCCAGAGCATGCTACAAGACCGTTTCAGCAAGTCGATACATCCCTTCCTCAATAAGCCTTTCGTCTACCTTGGCAAAGCCCAATACCCATCCTTTACGTCTACTCTCCAAACAATAGGAATGAAGCTGGTGTACCCGAACTCCGCCCTGAAGCGCCCGAAGGGTCATCGTATCCTCGTCAAACGATTCATCCGCTTCCAATAGTACATGCAAGCCGGTTTCAATCCCTTGCAACGTGAACTTGTTTCCGAGACCACTGGCGGTAATCGCCTTTTGCATGACTTCATGACGACGTCTATAAATATTTCTGGCTCGTCGCATAAGGCGCATAAAATACCCATGCTCGATGAAATGTGCAAGTGCCACTTGTTCCATGATCGGGAGGTGGCGATAGGTGAACGCTTGCACGCGAGCCAGTTGTGCAATAGCTTCGGCAGGTCCAACAATTGCGGATATGCGAATGCCCGGCATGGTCAATTTCGAGAAACTCATTAAATAGAGACAATTTTGTGGAAGTTGGCTAAATAAAGTGAGCATCGGATCTCCACGGTACCGGAATTCACTGTCATAATCATCCTCGACAATCCATGCACGTTGCTGAGCGGCTCTATGCAAAAGCTGTTGCCTGCGTGGTTCTGATAACATTACACCTACGGCACACTGATGAGCAGGGGTCACAAGTATGAGCTTCGCTTCAGCGGGCACCTTCTCTATGACAAGGCCGTGCTCATCAACAGGAACTGGAGTAACCTTCATTTGCCGGTATTTCATCGTCATCCAAGCAACGGGATAGCCTGGGTCCTCGACGGTTACGATATCTCCTTTGGTCAAAAGTGTTTGTGCGATGAGATCAATACTCTGCTGGGCTCCGGATGTTAGCAAGATTTGATCCGTTTGTACATGAATCCCGCGTTCTAGCGATAAATATCGTTGGATTTGTCGGCGTAAACGCTCAAAGCCATAAGCATCTCCGTAAAACCAGGAAGAAACATTGAATTGGGAAGAGGCATTCAAATACGATTTGCGCCACGCTTTTAACAACTGCGTATCTACAAAAGGTTGATAGGGACTAAAATCAATGACCGATTCCTGATTATCCTTACTTCTAAACCAGTGTTGGGACTGTTCGACTAGCAACGGCAGTTCAGGAAGCTGTGGCGGATCAAGCGAGGGAGCACATTTGGCAATGATCTGAATCCAATCATTAACGCGTGTCCCCCCGCGTCCTGATGTTACCGTATAACCACGGGTTAGCAGTTCATCATACACAATTTGGATGGTGGAGCGGGACACTCCCAACTGCTGAGCGAGCTCTCGAGTGGGCATCAAGAGCTGTCCTGGCTTCTAGACACCATTGGTAATATGATCGATGGCTTGACCGAGCAATTGCTGCCATAGGGGTCTTTTATCGTCCCTGTTTACTTCCAGCAATTTGATCCCCCCGTATAGAATGAAGTGAATTCATACCTCTTTTGGATTGCTTAGATACAGACATATTGGACGTATGTAACCAATCCACTTATTGATATACTAGCATAGTGTTTTTCTTCTTTGCAATGCTGTACGGTTTTCGCATTGTGAACGGTCTATGGAGATTCACCGTGAACCAATGCAGGAACGCGGTATATAGTCACATCAGCAAACTTGTTGATTAAAATCTTTGAGCGAGGTGATTTAAATGGCATCTATCGAAATTCTTTCACTAAATGTGGGCATGCCAAGGGAGGTCCAGTTTCAGCAGAAGGACGTTTCCACAGGGATATTCAAAACGGCTACAGACGAAACTTTATATCTATCTTATCTAAACTTTGAAGGGGATGGGCAAGCGGATCTTGTTCATCATGGAGGCAAGGAGAAGGCTGTATGTGTCTATCCTCACGAACATTATCCATTTTGGGAGAATGAATTGAAAAGACCGTTAGAGTGCGGCGCCTTAGGGGAAAATTTAACGATAAGAGGTTTGTTGGAAACTGATGTCTGCATAGGGGACGTATTTGAGCTTGGTAAAGCAATCGTTCAAGTTAGTCAGCCAAGACAGCCTTGTTACAAGTTGACGATCAGGCACGGTGTACCGGATATGCTCTTAAAGGTACAACAAACGGGCTACACGGGATTTTACTTCCGCGTTCTGGAAGAGGGGGTTGTCTCTAAAGACGACGGACTATCGCTTCTTCATCGTCATCCTAAGGAAATTACAGTTTCATTTGCCAATCGGATTATGCACCGAGAGAAGGATAATATCGAGGGCATCAAACAAGTCCTCGAAGTGGAAGAATTGTCCTTGAATTGGAGAAATACGTTTCTTAAACGTTTGACGGGAACAGAGACGGATTCTCGAGAAAGACTGACCGGCAACACGTAAGGCAATGAATCTGGAATGTCGTATCGGAAGTTTTGAGAGGAACAAGCAATTCGTAAGAGGAGTGATCCAATGAATCTGCAAGATCGTCTGTCCATGGTCGAACATCGCATCCGCGAAGCTTGCGAGCGATGCGGTAGAAGCGAAGAGGAGATCCAGATCATAGCTGTAACGAAATATACGACGATGAAAACCGTGGAGCAAGTATTGTTATCTGGTATAGGCCATGTCGGGGAAAGCCGTACGCAAGAAGCTCAGTCTAAATATGAGACCTTCCATCCACTAGGAACGTGGCATTTTATCGGTCATTTGCAAACTAATAAAGTAAAAGATGTTATCGGTAAATTCGAGTATATACATTCATTAGACCGCTTATCTTTAATGAAAGAAATAGAGAAGAAGGCTGCTGATTTGAATGCCGTCGTAAATTGTTTTATTCAGGTTAACGTTTCGGGGGAGAAGAGCAAACAAGGGCTTTCTCCGGAAGCTTTATTTTCATTTGCGCAGGAAGTTTCGCGGATGAAACAGATTCGAGTCGTGGGGCTGATGACGATGGCCCCGTACGAGCTTGATGCTGAAGCGACTAGACCGGTTTTTAGAGAATTGAGACGATTACGCGATGAACTTAATGCAAAAGATATTTTTTCCTATCCCGTGCAACATCTTTCTATGGGGATGTCCAATGATTTCGAAGTTGCGATCGAAGAAGGGGCTACCTGGTTGAGGCTTGGATCGGTATTAGTTGGAGAGAAATGATTCAGGGAGTGGATGGAATATGGATTTGAAATAGACTACCAATCTAAATCGATTGATCTACCGGGTATTGCTGACGAGATAGCTTATCAAAACCGCCTTTCACCAAGGCGGTTTTATTTTGGTCAATTATCAACATTAGAATTTATGGGATAACAGGACTTGAAAATCAACTTTGTTTATGGATTGCTCAATTACACCATTTTTGGATATATAGATACAAACCATAATTTGATAAACTGACGTTGTGTTTCACTAATACGCATGGGTATACAGACACAAACCCGCATTTCCTATCGAGTTATGGTGTCAGATCAGCAGCTAATATGACCTTGCTTGGTGTCGGCGGCACTTTTTGGAGACTTGTCGCAGGGTTAGCTGCCCATGTATAAGAACAACAGGAGGCGAGAATATGCACACGAACATGAATACAGGTACAGAGCGGGTAAAGAGAGGGATGGCGGAAATGCAAAAAGGCGGCGTCATCATGGACGTGATGAATGCCGAGCAGGCCAAGATTGCGGAAGCGGCCGGAGCAACAGCCGTTATGGCACTTGAGCGTGTGCCTTCCGATATCCGCACAGCTGGCGGAGTAGCCCGCATGGCTGATCCAACCATTGTGGAAGAGGTCATGAAGGTTGTATCGATACCGGTGATGGCCAAAGCTCGCATCGGACATTATGTAGAAGCCAAAGTACTCGAATCGTTAGGCGTAGATTATATTGACGAGAGCGAAGTGCTGACACCTGCAGACGAGGTGTTCCATATTAGCAAAAGCGAATTCACCGTTCCTTTTGTCTGCGGTGCCAGAGATCTTGGCGAAGCACTGCGCCGCATTCAGGAAGGAGCCGCCATGCTTCGCACGAAGGGCGAACCAGGGACAGGCAACATTGTGGAAGCGGTACGTCACATGCGCTTGATCAATGGTCAGATTCGCAAAGTGCAAGGTCTATCTAAAGACGAATTGTACCACGAAGCGAAGTTGCACGGCGTGTCATATGATCTGCTGTTGCAGGTTCACGAATCCGGCAAGCTGCCGGTTGTCAACTTTGCGGCAGGTGGGGTGGCTACGCCAGCCGATGCAGCCCTAATGATGCATCTGGGCGCGGACGGCGTCTTTGTAGGATCGGGTATTTTTAAGTCGGATAGCCCCGAAAAGTTTGCACTCGCGATTGTTGAAGCCACGACACACTACGAAGATTATGTATTACTTGCAGACGTTTCGAAAAACTTGGGAACGCCAATGAAAGGAATTGAAATATCCAGTTTGCGGGAGCATGAACGGATGCAGGAACGCGGTCAGTAACAGTGTATAAGAAAGCGGTGGTTAATCTGAAAAAGAGTTATTTATTTCCTACCTATAATAAGTTCCCGCTCACACTGGTGAGAGGACATCAAACCACCTTGTGGGATGATGAAGGGGAATCGTATTTGGACTTTATGGCTGGACTTGCCGTTTGTAATTTGGGTCATGTTCCGGAGCGGGTAAAAACACGGATTCAAGAGCAACTGGAGCAATTATGGCATGTATCCAATTTGTTTCATATCCCGATTCAGGAAGAGTTTGCCGAGAAGCTTGTGACAATCAGCTGTGCGGAACTTGTGTTTTTCTGCAATAGCGGCGCTGAGGCAAACGAAGCGGCGATCAAATGCGCTCGCCGGTATCACCAGCGCGTGCTGGGAAATAATCGCTACGAGATTATTACGTTTGAACAATCGTTCCATGGCCGTACAATGACTACTTTGACAGCAACCGGACAAGAAAAGGTTAAGGATGGGTTTCTTCCTTTGCCGGAAGGGTTTGTGCATGCTCGCTTTAACGATATTCAGAGCGTAAGAAACAGCATTACGAACAAAACGGCAGCTGTCATGCTCGAACTGGTGCAGGGAGAGAGCGGCGTTCATCTTGCCGAACCCAAATTCGTATTTGAGCTGACTAAGCTATGCAAAGAGGAAGGAATTCTTATGATCGTCGATGAAGTGCAAACCGGAATCGGGAGAACGGGAAGCCTGTTCGCCTATGAGCAGTATGGCATCGATCCGGATATGATCACACTGGCGAAGGGATTGGCCAGCGGTTTGCCGATCGGGGCGATGCTGGGGAAGGAGAAGCTAAAAGAGGCCTTTTCAGTCGGCAGCCACGCTTCCACGTTTGGCGGTTCGCCTCTTCCTATGGCAGCAGGGCTGGCAACGATTGAAATATTGCTGGAGGACGGATTGTCAAAGCAAGCGCAACAGACGGGAGCATATGCGCTGGATAAGCTGCGCAAGGAATTGAAAGCTTATCCAGTCATCCGTGCCGTTCGAGGACTAGGACTGTTGATAGGCATTGAATTTGCCGAAGCTGTTGCGCCTATCATTCAGAAGCTGCACCAGAATGGACTGCTTGTTCTAGCGGGAGGAACCCACGTCATCCGTTTTATGCCAAGCTTGTACGTAACTTTCGATGAGATCGATCAAGCGATCGACATTTTGAACAAGGTGCTGAAAGAACGTAATGGCAGCGCAAGCGGGGCTGCCATATAAGCAAGCCTCTGGCAGGGCTACTTGTGCAAAAGGATCTCTGCCAGACGCTCAATCCCTTCTTTAATGGCGGCTTCGTCAACTTTAGCGAAACCCAGTACCCAGCCTTTTCGCTTGCTTTCCAAACCATACTGGCTGAGCGGATAGATGCGGATTCCTCTTTGCAGCGCAAGGCTCGTCACGGTTACCTCGTCAAACGATGGCTCAGCTTCAAGCAGCATATGCAGCCCTGTTTCTGCGCCGCTTAACGTGAAGCGTTCGCTCAAACTTGTCGCGAAGATGGCTTTCGTCATGGCTGCGTGTCTTCGCCGGTATATATTCCGCACTTTTCTCATATGGCGCATGAAGTGACCGTGTTCGATAAAATGGGTGAGCGTTATTTGCTCCATAATCGGAAGATGACGATAGGTTAGTTCATGGATGCGAGCGAGCTGACGAATGGCTTCTTTGGGGCCAACGAGGGCCGACATCCGAATACCGGGAGCGATCATTTTGGAAAAACTCAACATATATAACGTGTTCTGAGGCCGCTGGCTGAACAAAGTGGGAAGCGGGTCGCCGCGATAGCGAAATTCACTGTCGTAATCATCCTCAACGATCCAAAATCGCTGATCCGCAGCCAAATGCAGCAATTGTTGCCTGCGAGGCTCCGACATAATAACGCCAACCGCGCACTGATGCGATGGCGTAACATACACAAGTCTGGATTCAGGGTGAATGCCGTCTACGCATAGCCCGTGCTCGTCGACCGGGACGGATACAACTTGCATACGTCGGTACTTCATCGCCATCCAGGCAGCAGGGAAGCCGGGATCTTCAACCGAAACGGTTGCTCCTTCATGCAGCAGGGATTGGGCGATTAAATCGAGGCTATGTTGTGCGCCTGAGGTCAGCAGAATTTGATCGACCTCCACATGAACGCCTCGTTCAAGCGACAAATAACGCTGAATCTGTTTTCGCAGCGGCAGATATCCATAGGCGTCACCGTAGGCCCAACTGTCCAGGTCTGTTTCTGTAGAAGCCTGCAAAAAGGATTGCCGCCAATTATTTAGAAAGTGGTCATCTAAATACGGTTCATGGGGACTGAAATCGATCTCATCTTTACCCTTTTCTTTGTTTCCGAACCAGCTATGCAAATGGCCGATGGCGGTGTTTAATAGCGGCAATTCTGGCGCAGCAGGCCCTAGGGCTGGCACCTCGTCTGCAGAATGGGGCTTATACGTCCATTCACTAACTCTTGTTCCGCCGCGGCGAGAGGTTACGGTGTATCCGCGACTGAATAGCTCCTCATACACACTTTGGATGGTTGAACGGGAAACTCCAATCAGTTGCGCGAGCTCGCGGGACGGGAGCAGCAATTCGCCAGGCGGCCATTTTCCGGTCGTAATATTGTGGATCGCTTGGTCAAGCAACTGCTGCCAAATGGGACGTTCATCATCTCGGTTCACTTTGAGCATCGGATTCACCTCCAATATTTATTTTGGAATTATGGATTGTTCAGATTAACGGTTTATGGATAGTTATTTATAATCCATTGATTGCTATACTATCATGAAAATCGTTGCTATTGCAACGCGTTGGTGGGAAGGAAGACGTCTATGAAATTATTGGAACAACAGGACAAAATCATTGCAAACGCCATTTGGCAAGAAGCAGCACGACAGCGAAATAAAATAGAGTTGATTGCTTCGGAAAATTTTGTGAGCCGAGCCGTTATGGAAGCAACGGGTACGGTACTGACCAATAAGTATGCCGAAGGATACCCGGGAAGAAGATATTATGGCGGTTGTGAATATGTGGATCGGGTCGAGGAACTGGCTATAGAGCGTGCGAAAACCCTATTTGGTGCAGAACATGTCAATGTGCAGCCTCACTCCGGCGCTCAGGCAAATATGGCGGTTTATTTTGCCTCCGTTGAACCGGGGGATACGATTCTAGGCATGAATTTATCTCATGGCGGCCATCTGACACATGGGAGCCCGGTTAATTTTTCCGGAAGATTCTACAATTTTGTGCCTTATGGTGTTGATGAAAAATCGGGTTGCATTGACATTGATCTTGTGCGACAACTTGCGCTTAAGCACCGCCCGCGTATGATCGTTGCTGGTGCCAGCGCTTATCCGCGGACGATCGATTTTGAGCCATTTGCTCAAATCGCAGCCGAAGTAGGAGCACTTTTCTTTGTAGATATGGCGCATATTGCAGGAATTGTCGCGGCAGGGTTCCATCCTAGCCCCATTCCGCACGCGCACTTTGTTACGACGACGACGCATAAAACGCTGCGAGGTCCAAGAGGCGGTATCATCATGTGCCGCAAGCCGTGGGCGCAAGCCATGGATAAAGCGATCTTTCCTGGAGTCCAAGGCGGTCCTCTTATGCATACCATCGCGGCAAAAGCGGTTGCGTTCGGCGAAGCGTTGCAACCGGAATTCAAATCTTATATCGAAAAAGTGCTGGATAACGCCAAAGTATTGGCTGAGGCATTATTAAATGAAGGGTTAACCGTTGTATCGGGAGGTACCGACAATCATATTATTTTGCTCGACCTGCGCCCGATCGGATTAACCGGGATAGAAGCTGAAAGCATACTTGATGAGGTGGGGATCACGGGGAATAAAAATGCGATTCCTCATGATACGGCAAGCCCGCTTGTGACGAGCGGCATTCGCTTCGGGACTCCAGCTATGACAACAAGAGGATTGGGACACCAAGAAATGAAAGAAATTGCCCGGCTTATTGGACTAACACTTAAAAATACTGAGAGTTCAGTCGCCAAGAAGCAAATTCGAAGAAGTGTGCAGGAAATCACGTCGCAATTCCCTTTATATGAAGGTCTACAGGAGGGATGAGCTATGGCTAATACCTATAATTTTAATGCCGGTCCGGGGGCGTTGCCGGCGGAAGTATTGCAGGAAGCGCAAGAAGATTTGCGAAATTTTCGAGGGATTGGCACATCCATTCTGGAAATCTCCCATCGAAGCAAAGCATACGAAGCCATTCATCATGAAGCACAACAGTTAATTAAAGAATTGATGGGCCTCTCTTCAGATTATGAGGTTTTATTTCTTCCCGGAGGGGCAAGCCTGCAATTTTCGATGGTGCCGATCAACTTTTTGACAGATGGAAAAGTTGCGGGGTATATACACTGCGGGACATGGTCGGGAAAAGCATGGCAAGAAGCGCAGAAAACAGGGCAGACCCTCGTGTTGGCAAGCGGGGAGAAACAAAATTTCAAACAGATGCCCGATCTAAGCAACTTGAATATTCCGAAGGAGATGGCGTATGTCCATCTCACATCCAACGAAACGATTGACGGCCTACAATGCCGAAGCTTCCCTGATACCGGACATGTCCCCTTAGTGGTGGATATGTCTAGCGATATTTTTTCCCGTCCCGTTGAAGCATCTGGGTTTTCATTGATATACGCAGGCGCTCAGAAAAATTTGGGACCTGCGGGCGTCACGATCGTCATTGTCCGACGCTCTTTGCTGGAGCGCATTCCGGAAGCGATTCCCGATATATTAAGTTATCGCACACATGTCAACCATCATTCGCTCTACAATACACCGCCAGTTTTTTCTGTATATATGGTGAACCTTGTGCTCAGGTGGATTATGAAACAAGGGGGCGTACAAGGGATGGCTGACCGCAACCAGCAGAAAGCGGATCTTCTTTATCATGTGCTCGACAACAGCGGCGGATTTTATAAAGGATTGGCTTATAAGGACAGCAGATCGATGATGAACGTTACCTTTCGTGCATCCAGTCCAGAAATTGAAAACAAGTTACTTGTTGAACTGGAGCAGGAAGGGTTCATGGGACTGAAAGGCCATCGGGATGCAGGACATTTGCGTGCTTCTATTTATAATGCAGTTCCTTATGATCATTGCAAAGCTTTAGCGGATTTTTTGTCTGATTTCCAAAAAAGGAACGGCTGAATATATAGGGTCTGGTTCAACTTTAAATTACAATATCTTTATCTTGCTATCTCGTTTTGAAAGGAATTGAACAACAATAATGGATCATCATCGTACACCATTGTTTACTGCCTTGCTCGAGCATGCGGATCGAAACCCGATTCCATTTCATATACCGGGCCATAAAAAAGGAGAAGGGATGGAAGCCGGGTTTAAAACATTTCTAGGCGAAAATGCCCTGTCCATTGACTTGATCAATATTGCGCCATTGGATGATTTGCACCAGCCTACTGGCGTGATTGACGAAGCCCAACGCTTGGCTGCCCATGCTTTTGACGCCGACTATACATTGTTTTCCGTGCAAGGAACGAGTAGTGCGATTATCACGATGATTACGTCTGTGTGTGGGCCGGGCGATAAAATTATTGTGCCGCGCAACCTACATAAGTCGATTTTATCTGCCATCATCTTTGCTGGAGCTAAACCTGTATTCGTCACACCCGAGAGAGACCGACGATGGGGGATCGATCATGGCGTTTCTGTTCGTTCAGTGAAGAAGGCGATTGAAAGACATACGGATGCCAAAGCGGTACTCGTGATCAATCCAACCTATTTCGGTGTATGTACCGATCTGAAAGCCATCGTTGATTTAGCTCATGATTACGGCATACCGGTACTTGTTGACGAGGCGCATGGGGCATTGCTCCACTTTAATAACATACTTCCGTTATCAGCTATGCAGGCTGGGGCAGATATGGCTGCAACAAGCATGCACAAGCTTGGCGGATCGTTGACACAAGGGTGGGCTCTATGTTTACAGCTTTTTTTTGCAGAGCAGGAGGTTGTTAACTACGATACCGCCAAACGTTCGAATATGCAGTTATTTAAAGCGTATTATGCAACCATGCTGGAGCTCGGTATTTTAACTGCCCCTACACCTTACGAGGTGAATTTCGTCTCGGCAGCTCATTCCGACGAGGATATCGAAAGGACGATCAGCGCTTATCAAGCATTGATTAGGATCAGCAATAAGGGGTGATCATTCTGGATACTTCTAATATAAGAAAACTGTTCCCCATATTGGGCCAAAAAGTTAACGGTCATCCGCTCACCTACCTAGATAGCGCAGCATCGGCTCAAAAACCGATTCAGGTCATTGAGACCTTGAAACACTATTATGAACGAGATAACGCGAACGTCCATCGAGGGGTTCACACGTTAGGTTCGCGCGCAACAGATGCTTATGAAGGAGCGCGGGCGAAAGCAGCTCGTTTTATCCATGCAGAACGGGCTCTGGAAATTATTTTTACGCGGGGGACAACTTCATCAATAAACCTTGTGGCCAGCAGTTATGCACGAGCGGTATGCAAAGAGGGCGATGAGATTGTCGTCTCCGCTATGGAGCACCACAGCAATCTCCTTCCGTGGCAGCAAGCAGCAAAGGCGACAGGTGCAGTGTTGAAATATATACCGTTGCAAGCCGATGGGACATTTTCGATCGAAGCGGCGGAAAAAACGATCACAGATCGCACGAAAGTCGTATCTGTTTCACATATTTCCAATGTATTGGGTGTTACCAATCCAGTGAAGCAAATCGCGGCAATCGCCCATAAGCATGGGGCAGTCGTCATGGTAGATGGGGCTCAAAGTATTCCTCATATCAAGGTGGATGTGCAAGAGCTGGATTGCGATTTTTATGCCTTCTCGGGACATAAAATGTGCGGGCCAACCGGCATCGGAGTGTTATACGGAAAAAGAGCTTATCTCGAGCAAATGGAGCCGATCGAATTTGGTGGAGAAATGATCGATTATGTCGGTCTACACGACTCATCCTGGAAGGAGCTGCCGTGGAAATTCGAAGGGGGGACGCCAATTATCGCGGGAGCAATTGGCTTGGGTGCGGCCATTGATTTTCTTGAACAAATCGGATTGGATGTCATCGAAGCGCATGACAAGCAATTAACCAGCTATGCGGTAGAACGAATGAAACAAATCGATCATTTAACGATGTATGGAACGGAGGAAGGTCGGTTTGGCTTGGTGACGTTTAATTTGGACACGATCCATCCGCATGATCTGGCTACGGTACTGGACACATATGGCGTAGCGATTCGTGCCGGGCATCATTGCTGTCAACCGTTGATGAAACATTTTGGAGCCAGTGCTACGGCCCGTGCCAGCTTTTATTTATATAATACGGAAGAGGATGTAGAGCAGCTTCTACTTGCACTGAACAAAACGAAAAAATACTTTAGGGAAGTGGAATAATATGAGAATTCATTACTTGCAGCATGTTCCATTCGAATCGCCTGAACGAATATCGGATTGGGTTAAGGACAAAGGCTATGAGTTAACGGGCACTTTATTATACGAAAGCACGCATTTCCCACTTCAGTCGGAGTTCGATATGCTCGTCATTCTGGGCGGCCCGATGGGGGTTTACGATGAGGAGAAGTTTCCATGGCTGGTTCACGAGAAGGCATTTATTAAAGAAACAATCCGGCAGTCGAAGATGGTACTCGGCATATGCTTGGGCGCACAACTGATTGCTGAAGCGCTTGGCGGAAAAGTATACAGAAATCAGTACAAGGAGATTGGCTGGCATCCTGTAAAAATGACGGAAGAGTCTCAGAACTCTGTAGTTTTTAAACAGTTTCCACAGGAGTATGTTCCTTTTCACTGGCATGGAGATACGTTTGAATTACCTGATGAAGTTAAGACGGCTGCAATCAGTCTTGGCTGCGCTAATCAGGCGTTCGAATACAACGGCCACGTGATCGGGCTGCAATTTCACCTGGAGAGCAGCAATGACAGCATCTTAAAGCTGATTGAACACTGCGGCGATGAAATTGAACCAGGCACGTATGTCCAACTTCCGGATCAAATGATGGATCAGACGTCTTACCTGGCTCATTCGAATACCATTTTGGTCCATTTACTCGATACATTGGATAAGAACAATCGGGCTCCTAATAAGGGGCAAGATTTGGTTTGAAAACAAGCAGCTGGTCCAATGGGTGATTAATAATACGTATAGAACTGATATAACTGAATCGCTGAAAATATTGTCCGCGCAAGCGGACTTTTTGTTACTAATGGGACCATTACAAGGGACACATCGTTGAAGAGATCAAGGTTACCCAGAACCTCAGAAAACAAAAAAGTTCTTACGCCGACAGAGGTTTAAATTGCAGGATGTACAATAGAGAGAACAATTTGTGATATGATTTAAAGCAGAAAGTAAAGAGAGGTTTATCTAAGAAAGTTTAGACAATTATCAAGTCATCATCAAGCTAAGTAAGGAGATTTAACTATGAGTGAAAATAAACATAAGAAGAATAAAAAATTCCCATTTCAGAAGACAGTGTTGGGACTTGTGGTTTATACAGTGTTATATTTTACTGTAATATCTCTAGTACATAAGGAATTCTCTTGGGTAGTTTTATAGTGGCAGGTGTGGCTGGTTATATCTGTCTGACTCTGGATAATATAAAATTTCGAGTAATAGCTAAGTTAAAAGCAAAACAAAATAATGAAGAGGAATAGAAAAAAACACTCATAAAAAATGTGGGTGGTGGGAAAAGAGTTGTTCAAACTTCCATGACATATGTACAAAATACGGGTTTTGTGAAAAAGTATTGACGATTCACTATTGCACAACTTTATGGCCTAGTTTCCCATTCAAGCAATGTTTTTTGTTCAGGTGCTTCTTCGATAATCAAGCCATTTACCTAATATCTTTTTTAGCTTCTCTGCTCCCGGCTTATTAATAACGGTTACCACGTAGGAATTTATCCCTTTGTGACTTTCTTTTGTTTCGGGGTTATAAGTAGGTAACCAGTCCAAGAAGTCCGTCATGTAGTGAATAATCTCATCAGACACTTCAGACTTTTCAGCCCATGAAGAAAATAAAAAAGCCGCATTTTATGCGACTTCCGTTTTACAGATGTTCTTGTCCCTCGATATCGTAAAATAAACTAACTGTTCTTTATTGCACCTTTACGGATTACCCGTACTTATTCACAGTCAAATCCTCAATATTAATACCTGCTAATTCAGATAAAACCGCTCTTAGCGCGGATTTCAAAAGGCGCTTGAAAAGCGCTGTCAACTAAGCGAAGATCAGAATGTTCTCAAAAAATCATATTGCTTATAATTCGCTTTAATATAATCATTTGATCCAGATGACCACAAAATAAAGTCTCCCATATCAATTTTATAAAAAGTTTTTACCGTTGATGTATCTTTCTCCGTTAAAATAACCTCATTTTTCCCTAAGATACTCTTTCCATCATAATAAATTAATAAATTATTTAAAGAATCCTTTTCTTCCTGGCTCATTTCTTTCATTTTGCTCATTTTAAAATAATAGCCGTTTACGTCTTTATCTTTACCATAACTTCTTTCAACAACCATCAAATAAGGCTCATCATTTTCCGATTTAATTAAATACCCGTATAAAGATGGAGAGGATACATTGATAAGATTCGAACTAAAGGTACCGAGTTCCTCAATGTTTTCAGAATGAGTCAGTGAACGTATTGAATAATTAGAAGGTTCAGGAGGTTTTTTAGTAAAATCATATACTAAAAAACCTCCAATAATTAAAAATATGACTAAACAAATGGTGAATATCCCTCTAAAATCTTTCAATCTATTTCTCCTTCCGCTCTAACACCCCTAGTTTTTCTTAATAGCAGTCCAATAAGGGGTATTTCCAAGTGATGGAATATACATAAAAGCATCAGTTGCAGTAACAGCCCAATGATCATTAACACGAATAAAACTTGTGGTTCCTGAAGTTTTAACTAGAGTTGTGTTATCTGTAACAGTAGCATCGTATTTAAGAATACCTTTAACTGTCAATGTATGATTAGGATAAGGATCCTGATTTAAACTTAAGTAAATAGGCCCATAATTTACAAGCATCCTTCTAATATTGTCATAGCCATCAGCAAAAAAATAATTTTCCTCATCATCAGATGTATCTTGATTGCCAAGTTTTAGAGACTCAACTGCCACTTTAAATAATTGATTATTATCATTAAACATTACACCATTATCAGGCTTATTAAAATAAGTTGAATTAATCATTGCATTATAAGCGATCTTTTTTTGTGCATTAGTTAAACTTGGATAATAATAACTCATAATTTCAATAGTTGCTACAATTGCACAGTCATTCGAATAACTTTCTGTAATAAAAGGCAAGTTGCTCTGATTTAATTCAGGAACATTTAAAATAATATTTTCAACTGTTGCTAAACTGGTAACTGTTTTATTACGTATTGCCCAATATTTTTTATAGAATGTTATTGGTTCTGTAATATAACTACTTGTGCTCCCATCGTTAGTGGAGCCAGTTAAAAAACTTTCAGCAATCTCCTGTTTTGTTTTCTCGTCTAATGTGGAGATAATTGAATTATCAGAAACATAACTCTGATTATTTAAATTTTTTTTATTGCGCTTATATTCTTCTTTTACTGTTGCTAATTCAAAACCTTTCTTATTACCATCCACCACTTTATTATCTTTAACACCAAAATGTTCTTGACCATTAACATAAAGGAGATCGTTCTCTACTAAATAACTATCATTTATAGCACCATATGAGAACTGTTTAAGTTGGCCTGAAGCAATATCAACTATTACATATCCCCCATTTTTAAAGGTAACCATTGCTTCAATTAATTGATTATCTAGGTCATAAACAGGAACTACTCTTTTTACTTTAAACTTACCTTGTTTTATTTCATTAGTCCACTCTTCTCCCGACCCAGCATTCACAAGGGTCATTACATTTATTATTGCTGCCGAGGTTGCATCAAGCAACTCCTCAGATTCTCCTTCACTTAAATTGTTAATAGCTTTGTTAGGCAAGAGCTGTTTTAAAGATTTAAGAGAATTGACTTTTATACTTGTACTCGATGTAACTCCCTCTGCTGCAAAGGATGAAACAGGTGAAATACTCATTAGCAAAGAACTCGCTATCAAACTAATTAGCAATTTGGATTTCATAAAATCACTCTTTTCATATATTTTATAATTATTCTTAATTATAGATTATTTTACAAATAATTACTATGCTTTTAAAGGGAGTCTTAAAATAGTATATTTCAGCGAACTCTTACTTTTGCTTCAAAAGCTAATTTATGTGATATTCAGTATTCCTGATCCCGATCGATCCTCAAAGTCAGCTTCCTTTGTGATTTTTTGTTCAAAAGTCCTTTTCCATTTAAACAACTCACTCGTAAAAAAAATCACCTTCAGCTAGTATAGCGCTACTCTCTCCTCATTCTTACTACAACTATCAGGGATTTGGCTATCATGGTGTTTAGTTAATTCCTATATAATATTGCTATAAGAAGTCGAATAACAAACCAGGAGGTTATTAGATGGATCAAAGCGGATGGAAATCTGAAAGGATTACGAGTCAAGATGGGAAAATAATTATTATTACAGGCGCTAACAGTGGGCTTGGACTTGAGGCCTCTTCTATTTTGAGTGCAAAAGGTGCAAAAGTTATCATGGCAGTTCGTAATCTTGCAAAGGGAAATGATGCAGTTTCAAAGACATTACATAAGAATAAAAATGCAGATGTGGAATTGATGCAATTAGACTTGTCTGATTTCAACTCCATTCATAGGTTTTCGGAAGAATTTCATGCTAAGTATTCAAAATTAAATGTTTTGATCAACAATGCTGGTATTATGTATCCTAAAGCCCGCGAAATAACAAAGCAAGGTTTCGAAACCCACTTGGGTACGAACCATTTGGGACACTTTTTATTGACTGGATTGGTTCTGGACTTACTCAAGAACACACCTCATTCCAGAGTGGTTACCCAGAGCAGCGCTCTCCATAAGTATGGCGGCGATATTCATTTGGATGACCTGAACTTGGAAAAGAATTATGATAAAGCCAAGGCGTATGCACAAAGTAAATTAGCTAATCTGTTATTTACATATGAATTAGATCGGCGTTTCAAAAAGCATAAACTAAACTGCATTTCTGTAGCAGCACACCCTGGGTATACGGCTACAAGTCTTCAAAGGTCACAAGGCCTGCTCGTGGCACTTGCCAACCAATTCATTGCACAAAAGATTGAAATGGGCACTTTACCCGTTTTGAGAGCATCGACAGAAGATGGCTTAGCAGGAGCTGAGTATTTTGGACCAACGAAATGGTTTGAGATCCGCGGCTATCCTGAACAAGTGAATTCAAGTGATAAATCCTACGACACCGAGCTGGCTAAGAAACTTTGGGATGTTTCTGAGACACTGGTAGGTTTCAAGTACAATTTCTAAATTAGCGCAGTTTGAAAATGGAGATAATAATATGTACAATGATAAATTCCAAACTATAAATATAGGATCTATTTCAGAACTCCATCAAGTACTTGGTATTCAGAAGCCGGAACATCCTTTGATTAGTGTTATTAATATAGAGAACATTCCACCTACCCACTATGAATCCATACGAATATCGTTTGACCTCTATAATATTTCCTTTAAAAAAAATGTAAAAAACAAAATCAGATATGGCCAAAACTATTATGATTTTGACGAAGGTCTGATGGCCTTAATGTCACCCGGACAGATCGTGTATATCGATAACATTGATATTTCTGAAGCTGCAGGTTGGTGGTTATTTTTCCATCCCGATTTTATTAGGAACTACCCGCTTGGTAAAAAGATTAAAGATTATGGCTTCTTCTCATACGAAGTCAATGAGGCTTTACATCTATCCGATCACGAGGAACACATGATTGTGGACATAATGAATCATATCCAGAGGGAATACCATTCGCCAATAGATAGGTACAGTCAGGATGTGATGGTCTCCCATCTTGATGTGCTGCTCAATTACACCAATCGATTCTATAACAGACAGTTTATCACTCGTCAGACGGCGAGCCTGGATCTGTTGGTCACAATTGACGACCTGCTAACTGAATATTTTAACGGGGAATTAGTGCAGCAAATAGGACTACCAACGGTTCATTATCTCTCCAGCCAACTAAATGTATCTCCAAACTATTTAAGCGATATGCTGCGAAAAGTTACGGGACAGAGCGCCCAGAAGCACATTCACAATAAGCTTATTGAGAAGGCAAAAGATTACTTGGTAACGTCAACCCTATCGGTTAGTGAAATTGCATACCTTATGGGATTTGAACACCCTCAATCTTTTAGTAAGCTTTTTAAAAGCAAGACCCATCGATCTCCCTTAGATTATAGGAACTCGTTTAATTGACCTTATGCCTCCCTCCAACTTAACAAGAAAAGAACGAAAGGATCTTGAGAACCTTTCGTTCCTTTTTGTGACTGTCTTATTCAGCTGGCCTGAACTTTGACATGGAATAGCTTTTGTAGCCACCTGTTATGTTCTTTATCTGGAAACCTTTTTGTCCAAGAATCCTTGAAGCTATATATCCTCTCATCCCTACTGCACAGTAAGCGTATATCTCCTTGTTATGATCCAGTTCCCCATGTCTTGACCGAAGCTCGTCGACTGGAATGTGCAGGGCTCCTTCCATATGCCCTTGGTCGTACTCCGCTTTAGTCCTAACATCCAATAGAATCTGCTGGCTGGGATCGAAGTTCTCTAAATCTTTGAGCGTCGCTACCTCGCTCCGTCCGCTTAATACATTCTGCGCCAAATAACCTGCCATGTTGACCGGGTCTTTAGCAGATGAGAACGGTGGCGCATACGTAAGTTCTAACTCTGCAAGATCATCTACTGTACCCTTCAGACGAAGAACGGTGGCAATAACGTCGATTCGCTTATCTACCCCTTCCTGACCAAATGCTTGTGCCCCGAGGATCTTTCCCTCTTCGTTAAATAAGAGCTTCAGTGCAATCGGTGTTGCTCCGGGATAATAAGTTGCGTGGGAACTCGGGTGAACATAGACCGAACGATACGGAATATTTGCTTTCGCAAGTGTTCGTTCGTTGCTTCCTGTACTCGCACCCGTCAGGTCGAAAATCTTGATAATGGCGGTCCCCTGCGTTCCTTTGTAGACGGATGGAAGTCCGCAAATGTGATCGGCTGCGATTCGGCCCTGCTTGTTGGCCGGTCCAGCTAGTGGAATCGCCGTTTGTTGTCCGGACACATAGTCTGTGATCTCCACGGCATCCCCAACTGCATATACGCCATCACAGTTCGTCTGCATCGCTTCATTCACCAAGATATGACCTTTCGGCCCAAGCTTAATTCCTGACTCTTTCAAAAAGCCGGAATCAGGCACTACTCCAATAGCGAGGATGACCATATCCCCATGAATTTCCCTTCCGCTTTCCATAGCAACGGTAATTCCTCGGTCCTGCTCTGAGAACGATTTAACGCCGTCTCCAAGAAGAAGGCGAACCCCGTTGTCTTGGAGTTCCTTCTCAGCGAAAGTTACCATATCCGAATCAAAGGGTGCCAGAATATGCGGAGCTGCTTCTACCATAGTCACTTCAAGTCCCCGGTGCCGAAGGTTCTCTGCCATTTCTACGCCGATATAACCGCCGCCTATGACAATCACACTTTGGATACCTTCCCGGTCAACCTGAGCTTTAATACGATCTGTATCCGGAACATTTCGAAGTGTAAAGATTAAGCTGCTATCCATCCCTGGGATCGGAGGTCTCAGCGGCTTTGCACCCGGAGACAAGATCAAGTAATCGTAGCTCTCCTGGTAGATGCCCTTCTCTTTGCTGTTAATGGTAACCTTCTTGTCTCTAGTGTTGATGCTTGTAACTTCACTATGAACACGAACATCGATGTTGAACCGAGCTTTCATGCTCTCCGGAGTCTGCACCATCAGCTTGGAGCGGTCATGTATAGTCTCTCCAATGTAATAGGGTAGACCACAGTTCGCAAAAGATATGTGAGCATCCCGTTCAAACATGATAATTTCCGCATTTTCGTCAAGGCGTCGAAGCCTGGCAGCAGCCGATGCACCGCCGGCAACACCGCCAACGATAAGAACTTTCTTTTTCATTGGAGTCACCCTTCTAATGTTGATGCTTAATTTTTGGTTGGACCGTTCCAGGACATCATTCCGCCCTTTAGCTCCGCGATATTGGCATAACCGTTTCGCCCTAGGATCTTGGCGGCTTGTCTGCTCCGCATTCCACTTTGACAATAGAGATATACCGTATAATCTTTGGAGATCTCCTCCATGCGCTGCTGAAGCTGGCTGAGCGGGATATTTACGGCTCCCTTAATATGGCCCCGCTTATATTCATGAATCTCCCGAATATCAATGACTTTGCTGCCATTCGATTCACTTATGAATTGCTCTGCGGATAAGGAACGCAGTCCTTTCACAGAAGCAAACTGTCTGTACAGCATCCACAGAAAGAATAACAATAGGACAAGATAAAAACCGTAATTCATTTACCCTTCACCTGCCGAATATTTATTAACAATCAATCTCGAACCAGAGCGCTGTTCCATTCATTTAATCCACCTGTCATGTTAACCACCTTAAAACCTCTTTCATGCAGCAGTTCACATGCAAGTCCGCTGCGATTTCCACTGCGGCACATTACTATAATCTCCTGTTCAGAGTCTAATTCCGTGAGTCGCTCGATCAACTGGCTAACCGGAATATGTTTGGCACCTTCAACGTGTCCCTCTGACCATTCTGTCAGCTCGCGGACATCCAATAGATTCAGTGCTTTGCCCTGCTGTAATTGCTTGGCTACTTCTTGCGGTGGAATAGCTTTAGGAATTTGGAATGCCATTTATAATCTCTCCTTAGTTCATAATATCGAGGACCAAACCTTTACAGCGGTTAGGGAAATTAATATTACCAAGCCATATCTAAGCAGCTTTACATTTATCTTGGCACTTATCCTTGAGCCCAATGGGGCTCCAATCAAACTTCCTATCACGGTGAATATAGTGGGCCATACCGGAACGGCTCCACCTGTTATTTTGCCAACTACTCCACCGATGGCTGATATAAAGACAATAGCAAGTGATGAAGCGATGGTTGTACGGGTTGGAATATGAAGCACGGTGAGCATAATCGGAATTAGAATAAAAGCACCTCCAGCCCCGACAATACCGGAGACAATCCCAACGAGAAATGCAGAAATGATGGCTACCACGGTTCTGAATCGAAGATCCTTACCATTCTCCTCCGAACCTTGGCCGGGAAGCAGCATGAGAATCACGGCAATAACCGCTAAGACTCCGTAAATCAGATTAATCGTGTTCTCCTTCAGCAATCCGGATACGAGCCCTCCAATCAAGCTGCTGACCAAGATGCTGCTTCCCATATAGAGAACGAGTCTTTTATTAACTAAGGATGGGGCAGCTTTACTCTTTTTACGGAAGGCTAGTACACCAGCAAGTGAAGCAAAAAAAACCTGAAACATACTGATCGATGATACTTCATGTGCACTAAATTCGGCTGCTCCCAATAGAGATGGCACATATAGCAGCAGAGGATAGTTAATGATGGCTCCTCCAATCCCGAGCAAGCCCGAAAAGAAAGAGCCGATCAGGCCAAGTATGATCATAACGAACATTAGCAAGGGATCCATAATCTACGTCCCTTCTATATGAATTGGAAATCCCTACACTTTTTTTACGAAAAATTTATACACACCGTTGTCTTCTTCGTGTTTCACGAGTTCGTGATTCGTCTGCTTTACCCAGGCTTGAAAATCGCTCACTGAACCTTTGTCAGTCGAATGCACTTCCATTACTTGACCGGGTTCAAGTCCGTTTAGTGCTTTTTTAGCTTTGACGATAGGCATTGGGCATGCCAAACCTTTAGTATCTACTACAATATCTGTCTTCATAGAGTGAAGCCTCCTCTTATTTATCGTGAACAGCGCAGCGATTCGGACCCATCTCCATATCACGCTGTTCTTCCACGCTTGGTGTTATTTTTCCCATATTGGTTTGACGGATTTCCTGATAGGCGTTCGGCTGAGGGGGCAGATTTTCAGTAATGACACGGCGGAATTCATCCTCCTGCTTAATGTTCAAGCCAGGATTATTGTGATACAGATCCGCGAGCTTCGCCATAACCCTGCCGTCATCACCCAGCTCAGTTACTTTCCCGAAGTGGGCTGGAAGAACAATTAGATCCGGCGAAAGTACTTGGTAACGGTTATAGAGCGTATTCCGCAAATCTTCTACCCAATCCTCCGCCTTGCCGGCCAGATCAGGGCGTCCAATGGATTCTATGAACAGGATGTCCCCTGTAAGCAAGTACTGATCATCAATGATAAAAGAAGTGCTTCCGATTGTATGTCCTGGTGAGTAGATCGGCTGAATCCGAATGGTCGTAGTCCCTACGGAAATATCATGGCCTTCTTCCAGCTTTTCATAGTCGAATGTCACTTCATCTGCATCCTTTGGCGGGAGCCAATAAGTTGCGCCTGTTCTGACCGCCAGTGTACGACCGCCTGAGATATGATCAGCGTGCAGGTGCGTATCAAGTGTGTGTTTAATTTGAGCTCCATGCTCTTTGGCAAATTGCTCAAAAACATCGGTCATCCGAAGTGTATCTATTACAGCTGCTTCCCCACTGGAGACTACCATGTAGGACAGGCAACCTTTGCCGATTCGTACAAACTGATACAAGGCTCCGCCGTGATGAAGCTCTCCGATCTTGACGGGTTCCAGATGCTCACTCCAGGCTTTCATACCGCCTTCCAGATAATGCACGTTAGTTCGTCCAGCCTCGGCGATCTGCTCAGCAACAAATTTGGATGAACCTTCTTTTGCACATACGACAAGCAGTTGAGTACCCTCCGGAATTTGCTCCAGAGCCTCATCCACGCCATCCAAAAGATTGAAGTAAGGAATATTGATGATATCTATACTTTCCCCTTCGATTTTCCAATCGCTAAAATCGCTTTCGTTGCGCACATCCAGAATAAACAGCTTTTCTTTGGCCAAAACGATTCGAGTCAGTTCTCTAGCTGTCATGATATCCAAATCAGCTGTTGAGTTCATTGTAATTTACTCCCTCCTTTAGAACGTCAAACTAACGTTCGCATCCTTTGCAAAATCCAGAAAAGTCACGGCACCGCCAACTTCGATTCCATCGATAAAGTCTTCTTTCTTCAGATTCATCACATCCATCGTCATCTGACAGGCAATGATCTTCACACCGAGCTCCTGCGCCATTTCAACAAGTTGGGGAATGGATGGGATATTCGCTTTCTTGAAGCCCTCCGCAAAATGTTCTGCACCTGCTGGGAGAGGTAGACTATGATGGGCCTGCTTGTGGATCAGATTCAATCCTTCGAAGGTGAAGAAAATGGCTACCTCAGCATCTGTTGCTGCTGAAGCAGTTGCGATGTTGAACACTTTATAGGCATCAAACAGACCCCCATTACTTGCAATAATTGCTACTTTCGTACTCATGTGAATGACCTCCGTATATTAGTATTATTTAGAATTATCTTGCTCTGTCGGCCCCGTCCAGCCTGTCATGCCTGTCTCCACGTTCTTTACTTTCTTGAAGCCTTTCTCGGTAAGCAGCTGGCAAGCTAGGTCGCTGCGGCTGCCTGTTCGGCAGATGACAAAGATCTCATCATCTGGGTTTAGCTCCTTTATACGATCCTCCAGCTCTCCAAGAGGAATGGATATGGCACCTTTAATCCGGTTGAAAGCATATTCCGCAGGCTCACGTACATCAATTAAAGTAATCTTGCCTTCCCCTGTCATCTTCGTCGCCAGCTCTTCATGACATATGGTATAAGGGTGTTGTTTCTCTTCCTTTGTTTCACTGAGTTTGGATTTGCGGATGTAATGTTTAAGCAGATTCCCTTCCTCAACCGTCCCTAGATAATGATGACCTGTATTCTTGGCCCAACCTTGCATGTCTGCAAGAGAACCTTTATCCGTAGCTTGAACTTCAATCACATGACCAGCTTTTAACTGGTCTATTGCTTTTTTTGTTCTCACAATCGGCATAGGACATGCCAGTCCTTTACAATCAAGCGTCACATTGGCTCTAATCTCCGGCAACACAAGAACCTCCCTAGAAAATAATTATTAATGTTAATCTGCCCGGCAACGGGTTATCTTACGGCTAATGGATCTCAATGAATTAAAAGATGTTAGGGATAATTTCGTGTTATACGTATACCCCTATAGGTATATTATAAGCTGTCCGTTCCTTTGTCAACATCTGATCGGTAATGCTCTTCTAATACATGGCCAGCAGTTGGCTCATGTGCTTACTGCTATACGCAAAAACCCCTCCGGTCAACAGTATGGGCTCACTATGAAATGAGCTCTATCCTACTGTCTTTCCAGAGGGGTTAAGGTTTGTCTATATATTTTGGGCAGCCAAATATTTAATCACTGCATCTTCGGCTTCGTCCAAGTTGTTCACGGTAAAAGTTACCTTGCTGCCTTCTTCATACTGCTGCGAGGTATAGTCATATTTCGGATCGTAATAATACTCCAGCATCAGCCTCACTGCATCGGCGAATTGATCAGCATGTAAGCATCGGTCAATCTCCGCTGCAATCGGTACATGAATACGTGACTTAATCCTTTGAAATGAAGCAATATACTGGGCTTTGAACTGCTCTGGCTGATAATCCTGCAAAATTTGCTGAACTCTCGCTTCAATCGGCATTTCGATCCAGATCTGTGTTCCGGTCTCCTTCTCATGAGCCAGGAAATTCGGCATAACCACCTTGCCAATTCGCTTGCTTTCGGCTTCGAACAGCACATAAGGTGAGTCGTTCAGCCGAATAAGCTCCTCAAGCAGCAGACTATCAAAGGTCTTCTGGTTGTTCGATTTAAGACCGATATGTCCAAATATGGAACCCCGGTGTCCTGCCAGTCCCTCCAGATCGAGCACCGGATAACTTTTGTTCTTAAGACGGTGAAGCAGGTTGGTTTTGCCGGTTCCGGTATTTCCATGGATCACAAATGATTTTGGCTTAAAATCAAAGGACTCAAGCTCATCCATTACCCATTTGCGATAAGCTTTATATCCGCCTTCCAGTCGGTAAGCATGAATGTCCATCAATGAAAGAACCGTAGCGGTAGTACGGCTGCGCATACCTCCACGCCAGCAGAATACGGCCTTGTCTCCCTCAATTGCTCCAAATTCTTTAATAAAACTTGGCAGCTTGGACGAAATAATCTGAAGTCCACGATCTTTCGCGGCTTGAACGCTAGTCTGCTTGTATAAAGTACCTACCTCAGCCCGTTCCTCATCATTGAAAAAAGGAATATTCAGACTATCCGGATATGTGGAATCTTCATATTCAGAAGGTGAACGCACATCGATAACCGTCAGTTGTTTCTTTGTCTTAAGCTCTCTTAACTGCTCTAATGTAATATCCTGAAACACTGTTACTCCCACCTCTTATTCTTCGCTGCTTAATTCAGGACTTAGGGTACGTCCTTGGCAGATTCATGCAGTTACTTTGATTTGACCCGGATGATCCTCAGTGACTTCTCCAATTAATGAAGCCTCTACTCCTGCGGAGATAAGCTCGCCCAGCAGTGCATCACTTTCTTCTGCGGCAACAGAGATCAAGAGACCGCCGGAAGTAACAGCATCACAAAGAATATAACGGTCAATCTGATCCATGTGCTCAGGATACAGAATGCTGCCTTCCAGATGAGCGAAGTTATTCTTGGTTCCGCCAGGTACGAAGCCGTTCTCAGCAAGCTCTCTAACCCTCGGCAGCACAGGAACTGCTTCTTTGTGAATGAGGAGACCAAGATTGCTGCCCTTAGCCATTTCAGAGGCATGTCCCAGCAGACCGAAGCCCGTTACATCGGTACAAGCATGGACCTGGTAGGGTTCCATAATTTCTGCTGCAGTCTTGTTCAGCGTAGACATAACGGAGACTAGCCGCGCGGTCTCATCTTCGGATAACTGGTCTTTCTTGATCGATGTTGTCAGGACGCCCACCCCAATGGGTTTCGTCAGGATCAGCTTGTCTCCAGCCCGCGCTCCAGCATTCGTTCTTACTTTGTCTGGGTGAACAGTCCCGGTTACGGATAGACCGAACTTTGGCTCTTTATCATCAATGGAATGCCCGCCAACTAGCGTTGCACCGGCTTCCTTCACTTTATCACCTGCGCCGCGCAAGATATCCGCAAGAATGCTTTTATCCAGAACGGAAATAGGAAAAGCTACAATATTAAGAACAGTCAGCGGCTTTCCGCCCATGGCATAAATATCACTGAGTGCATTTGCAGCCGCAATTTGACCGAATGAATAAGGATCGTCCACAATCGGCGTGAAGAAATCCAGAGTCTGCACCAAGGCAAGATCCTCCGTGAGTTGGTATACTCCCGCGTCATCACTCGTATCGGTTCCGACTAACAAATTCGGATTGGGCACAGCGGGCGGCAGTGTACGAAGAACCTGCGCCAAATCGGCGGGACCAATTTTGCATCCACAACCTCCTTTGGAGGATAGTGAGGTTAACTTTATATTACCAGCTTGAGACATAATGAACTCAGCTCCTTAATCAAATTAATAATTTAGGTAAAACACCGATCATACAATACCATTTATTTTACACCAAACATCAACTATTGTACAAAAAACAAGTTACTTTATATATCTCTCATGCTATAATTGTAACCTTATTAATAACTTCAACCTGGAGGTCATTCAGACTTATGTCAACACATACGAACGATCATTTACTTGGAGGTAAGAGATCAACAAGTTCCAGAACCATTCTGTATGTTGTCCTCTTCCTCATCATTGCAATTGCCGGCCTCACTTATGTCAAATGGTGGCCCTATTATTTCAAGGCATTTAAAGCGGCAGCCGAACACAGTATCGGCTCTTCTATATTAACGGGCGATCAGGGAACGGCGCCTGCTCCGTCTTTACAGTCTGCCTGGGATTATGGAGTGGTATACTTTAAATCGGTGTGGAAGGCTGCAGTTCTTGGAATACTGCTTGGTTCTCTGGTACAGGTTCTGATTCCTTCCAGATGGCTGCTCAAGATGCTCGGACGAACCAGCTTCAAAAGCACAGCCCTCGGCGGGATCGCTTCTCTCCCAGGAATGATGTGCACCTGCTGCGCAGCTCCGATTGCTGTGGGCTTACGGAAGAAAAATGTATCCATAGGTGCAAGCTTGGCCTTCTGGATTGGGAATCCCGTCCTTAATCCGGCTACCTTGATCTTCATGACCTTTGTACTTTCATGGAAATTCACGCTGCTCCGAATCGTATTTGGTATTCTGCTTACCTTCGCAGTGAGCTATTTCGCAAATAAATTCGCTGGCAGATCACCTGTTCCAGATGTGGTTGACGAGGTAGTTAACCAGCCGGAAGATCAACAAGGATCTTTCTTTACCCTTTGGCTGAAAAGCATGGGCACTATGCTTCTAACTATCGTACCCGCATACCTCATAACAGTTCTTCTGCTCGGCGCGGCACGTGCCTGGATGTTCCCGGCACTTGGAGCTGGAACGATGAACGGCATTCTTGCTGTAATCATTTTCGCAATTGCGGGTACCCTGTTTGTTATCCCAACAGCTGCTGAAATTCCTATAATTGCAACCTTCTTATCCATTGGATTTGGAACGGGAGCAGCCGGAGCGCTTCTTATCACTCTTCCGGCAGTCAGTCTGCCATCGCTGTTGATGGTGTCACGCTCATTCCCGCGAAAGGTCATTTGGTTCGTCCTGGTCTCTGTTATTTGCCTAGGCATAATATGCGGTGCCTTGAGTGCCGTAGTCTTATAAGAAAAGCAAAAACCCACAACCATCAGGTTGTGGGTTTTCTTGTCAAGCTGAGCTATAAGAATTGGGTTATGACTGACTTAAGGCTTTAGCGATTTCCAATACTCATACGCATGTACCGCTATGCCGGAATAGGATTTATAATTGGTGAGCAGGGCAGGCAGCTTCGCAAGCTCTCTTTCAAGTATTGCACTACCTAGCTGATAAAAGCTGACATATGGCCCTTCTGAACTTACTTTGGTCTCAATGGCCAGAATGATTGGCTTGCCGAGCTCGTTACCGAAGGCAAGTTCTTCTTTAGCCATATCTGCAATTCCACCTGTACCGGACGCATAATTCCGGAAGTCCATGATGGTTACATGATCCATCTTCTGAATGAACCACTTGCTGATCGAGATCCCTCCATCATTATTCACCTTATAACGATCCACCCATGCGGCCAGATCAACACTGGTCTGCAGCTTGGAGTCTTTCTTTACTTCTCCGATAAAATAATTCATGTTACCTGTCCACTCGCTGATAACTCTGTCTGTGGCCGAATACCACAATGGCAATACCCAAGGTTCAATATCGTAATGGATTCCGAAGAATCTCTCTTCGGGCTCAGCCTGCCGATTATAATCCTTCACGTAGTTAATTAACTTCGTGATTTGCGGACGATTCTCAGTAAAGGCCAGGCTCCCATTACCTCCCATTGCATGCACTTCAATCCCTGCATTCCAGGCTCCCTTCATAAAAGGGCGATATGCGGCTAGCTTATAGTCCGTATTAATGTGCAGATAGAGCACATTAATACGCTTGCTCTTGGCGAAGGCAAGAACCTCGTCCGGACGGTTCACTGCATCTCCCGCTTCCCAGATATAGGTCGCTCTGACTTCAGGACTCCGGTTCAGCGGCTTGGCTACCGGAACCATGGTGCTTGGCGCCTCTGGTGCTGGTGCAGGCGCCGGGGTTGGTTCCGGTGCAGGAGCTGGTGTCGGCGCTGGTGTCGGCGCTGGAGCCGGTGTTGGTTCCGGAGCTGGAGCCGGGGTTGGCGCAGGAACCGGTGCTGGAGCAGGAGCTGGTGCTGGTGTCGGCGCCGGAGTTCCGATATCTACCTTCATCAGCTTGGCCCAGCTCTCTGCATCATTGATCGCTGATCCAGCATAAGAGCTTTCGGAGCTGAATTGATCATTGACTTCCCACAAAGCATCATCGACTAGTTGAGGGTCCTTCCCGTAGAAGGAAGAATCCGCGCTGCTTGGATCCTCTTTCGTGTTCACAGCGACTACGATCTGTTTGCTCAAGGAATTGGCTAATTGAATATGTGGACGTACACTATCAATTATTCCATTCTTATCATAGACACTTGTCTTATAATCGAGAATCGTTACATGATTAAACGACTTGATGAACCACTGCAGCGTGGTATCTCCCCCGGGAAGCTTATCTCCTCTTAACCAGTAAGGAAGATCAATTCCCAGTTCCAACCCAGGCAGCTTAGCAGCTGAAGCTGTGATGAAACTTTGAAGGTTAGCTCGCCATGATGTGGTGACAGCACCTGGATTGGTGCTCCACTGTGCTAGGGAGTATGGTTCTATACGAAAGTGAACCCCCTTCAGCTTCTGATCCGCCGATGCCTGAAGATTGTATGCACTCACCCAATTAAGGAGATCTGTATATTTTGACTTATTCTCCTCAAGGGCCCAATCCGGGCTTCCATCCAGGGCGTGAACTGCAATACCTCTCTTGCTGGCATTTGCAATAAATTGCCCATACACATTGTTAGGCAGTGTTTTGTTAATCTGCAGATAGACAACATTCACTCCTTGTGACATGAAAAAATCTATCAGCTTACCACCGCCATTCTCGATCAGCTCCGTCTGCTTTATCCAAGTTGCCTTGACATCATGCCTGGGTGCAAACCCCGTTAGCAGTGATACAGTACAAATTAGAATGACAAGAGCTGTCCAAGAATACAGTCGTTTCATTATTCTCCCCCACTTCCAAAGTATAAAATGTATGAACCGCGTTAATTATCGGCTCATGTCTATTTTTATCGGAATTTGGCGAGTGGAACTTAACAATTTCTACTATGAAAACCTAAAATTTATTAAAATCTTTCATTTTTATGTACTACGCATTTCTATTCTAACTTGGTTTGCAAGCAAAATACAAATAAACCGATCAAAAGGATCGGCTTATTTGACAAAATATTAGGTTAATCTACGATTTCTTCCACCTTTTCTGAAAGGAACAATTTATAGATTCTTACCGCAATAATCTTAATGATCATGTATACCGGAATGACAAGAATCATTCCTAGTATGCCTGCATATTCTCCACCAATTAGGAGCAGGATGACGGTGGTAAGAGGGTGGATATTAATGGTTTTTCCGTAGATATATGGAGCAATGAGATTCCCTTCGACCTGCTGGGCGATTATGATAATAATAAGTACCCATAACGCCATAGATGGAGAGACCGTATAGGCCACAATCAGACAAGGAATGGCACCCAGGAAAGCCCCCACATAAGGAATGAAATTAAATAGAGCGCCAATAATAGCTAGCAGGAGCGGATAAGGAAGTCCCACAATCCAGAAACCGATAAAACTCATCACCGCGAGAATCAATGCACTAATAATGCGTCCCGAGATAAAGCCGCTAAGAGCCGCATCAATGTCGCTTACGACCTGTGCACCGTCTCGTGCAAAACGCTTGGGCATCACTCTCACAACAGTTGGTGAGATTCGGTTATCCTCTTTCAGCATATAGTAGAGAATAATAGGAACGGTACCAATAATCACAATGAAATCACTAATAAAGTTAATGAAATGAGTCATGTAGCCGGTAACCATCTCAACCGCGCCGTTGATATATTCCGTGATCTTCGTGGAGATTTGCGAGTTGCCGGCATCAATCATCGAGAAGAAACGACTCTTCTGAATAGCTGAAATATGTGATTTCACACCTTCCAGCAGGATTGGCAGATTGCTGATGAACTCCTGGACCTGCCGAGTAAGCGGCGGCCATACCACGAAGAAGAAGATCGTAATTATACCGGCGATAGAGAGATAGATAAGCAGAACCGAGAGCATTCTGTTCACATTTCTAGTGTCCAAATAATGCACAATCGGACGCAGCAGATAATAGAGAAACCCGGAAATCGTCATGGGTACGATAAGAATCTCTACCAAGGTTACAACAGGGTTAAAGATAAATCTGACTTGATGCAGAAGAAAAACTATAGTAAGAAGCATGATAATTCCCAGACATGTCCGGAAGAACGAATTTTGCAGCAAACAAGCGCCCCCTTTATCTTTTAGTCTACACGATTGGAATTATTTAGCCTTCTTCAGGCATAGTATCCAGTGCAGCATCCAGCAGCGTATCGAACCATTCATCGTCTTCTTCAATTCTTGTATCTACAGCAAGGAGCTGGTCCTCATCACCTGACTCATTCGCAAAATGCAGGCTGTAATCCCAGTCCTTCCCCCGCTTACTGAAGAACGTGATTTCGTATTCCTCCTTATGTCCGCTGACTTTAAATATGGTCTTGCCCAGGTAGGTGAGATCCTCCTGTCTTTCCATTACTGCACTGACTAGTTCAAGTTCCAATGTTCATTCTCTCCTTCACTTGTTTAAACACCACTATAATATTGTATATCCAATGTCTTACTGGCATAATCAGAGACAGCAGCCGTAGTAGACAATGAATGTGTTCCCATTTCCAAATTCAAAGAAAAATTGAAGTGTGTTCACACTTTATCGTATCATGTTTTAAGTAGTCATACATGCTTTTTGTATGATTCCCTGGAGGCTATATCATTCAATAATTAATGAGGTGCTTAGATTTGAGAACAGATGCGAGAGTTCGCCGTACACTATCACCACCCAAGGTGCTCTCATTTGGCTTTGCGCTCATTATAGTGACTGGAACATTTCTGTTATCGCTTCCAATTTCGTCAGATGGTCGGCATCTTCCCCTGCTCGATGCATTCTTTATGGCAACCTCCGCGACTTGTGTCACTGGCCTTACAGTCCTTGATCCAGGAACAGAGTTATCGCTATTTGGGCAGCTTGTTCTACTCGTTCTTACTCAGCTTGGCGGACTGGGCTTTATGACGATGGGAACTCTGATTGCTCTTGCCTTTAATCGGCGTATCTCCTTAAGGGAGAGACTCATCCTTCAAGAAGCTATGAATTATAACTCCATGGAGGGTCTGTTGTCACTGATCAGGCGTGTAATACTATATTCCTTCGTTATCGAGATGACGGGTGCCCTGCTGCTCTCAATCCGCTGGTCGATGGATATGTCCCTGCCAAGGGCCATCTATTTTGGTATCTACCATAGCATAACTATGTTTAACAACGCGGGCTTTGATCTGTTTGGAGCGATCCATGGTCCGTTCTCGGGTCTAAGCGGATATGTTCGAGATCCCTTTGTTAATGTAGTCATTATGAGCTTGATTTTTCTTGGCGGGATTGGGTTCGTGGTCTTGTCAGATCTAATCGAATTTCCATCCAAAAGAAAACTGAGCCTGCATTCCAAAGTAGTGCTGTCTTACTCAGCTGTTCTGGTCGTTGGCGGTGCCTTCCTCATCTATATCATGGAGCGCAGTAATAAGCTAACGATGCAGCCGCTCGGAGAGGGCGGGAGCATTCTAAGCTCCTTATTCCAATCGATCAGTTCGCGTTCGGGTGGAGTAAGCACCTTGAATGTAACCGATATGGAGCATTCCACCCAGTTTTTGTTGATCATTCTTATGTTCATCGGAGCAGCTCCTGGTTCAACCGGAGGGGGGATCAAGGTAACAGTATTCGCTGTTCTAATTGGGGCCATGTGGGCTATGATCAAGGGAAAAGATGACATCGTGCTCTTCCAGAGAAGGCTGGCGAAGGATTCCATTATCAAGGCCGTTACCCAGACATGGCTAGCCTTATTTCTGGTCATCTTCGTGGCCATGGTGTTATCTGTCCTTGAGGACCGCGGATTTTTACCCTTATTGTTTGAGACGACCTCCGCATTTGGCACGACAGGGATGAGCTTGGGGCTTACATCAACTTTAACTCCCATAAGCAAAATCATCATCTGTCTGGTCATGTTCCTAGGACGGGTGGGTCCCTTGACTTTGGCCTATGCTCTTGCACCCAGATCTACAAAAGATTTGTACCGATATCCAGAGGGTAGAATTACCATCGGTTGAACGGTAGATCATTTATGTCAAATAATCATATTGTTTAGGAGGTATGACCCTTGAACAGCCTAGCTTATGCCCTGCTCGCCATGCTGGTACGCAAGCCCTGCTCCGGATATGAACTGGCAGAGATGTTGGAAGTATTCTGGCAGGCCAAGCATAGCCAAATTTACCCCCTCTTAGCCAAGCTTGAGAATGACGGCTATTTAACCCCAGAGAATATTGAACAGACAGGAAGACCGAACAAGAAGCTGTATCACATTACACCAGAGGGTAAAGAAACTCTGAAACTATGGATGGACAAGGCTCCTTCAGTTCCGGTGAGCCGAGATGAATTTCTTATTAAGGCCTACTCCATTTCACTGACTGATGCAGCGACTGCTAACAGGCTGTTTGCAGACCGGCTTTCCTTTTATAAAGATAAGGTTCAGCGCCGCGAGAAGTTAATACAGGAGATGGAAGCCGAATATGGTTCACATTTGAAAGACCAGGAGCATCAAATTTTCGGCAGATATATTGTCCACCAGCGCAAGCTGCTTATGGAGCAGCAGGAAATTGCTTGGTGCCAATGGGTCCTTACGATGATCAACTAGGTCCTAATAGAATTAGGTTTACAATTTTCTTTATCTTCTATTTTCCTGTAATATAGTACCTGTAACTTAATTGAATGGAGGTCAATTCCATGTCTGATTTTCAAGAGAAATTACACAAATATGCTGAACTCGCCGTAAAAGTGGGCGTGAATGTTCAACCTGGACAAACCTTGGTTGTCAACTCGACGCTTGATGGTGCAGAACTAGTACGTCTCATTGTAGAGAAAGCCTATGAGGCAGGTGCAAGAACCGTTAAAGTGAACTGGAGTGACGACACGGTAACCCGTCTACGCTATCAGCTTGCTGCTGAAGATTCATTCCTCGACGAGCCTAAATGGTATGCCGGTGAACTTCTTGAGCTGGTTGAGAACGGTGCAGCTATCCTTCATGTCATCTCCTCTGACCCTGATCTGCTTAAGGGAGTGTCAAGCGAGCGTCTGACCAATCATCAGAAAACTTATGGTAAAGCCATGAGCAAATTCCGTCAGTACCAGCAGGCTGATAAATTCAGCTGGTCCATTGTCGCTGTTCCTTCCGTGGCATGGGCGGCAAAGGTATTCCCTGATGTACCCGCTGATCAACAAGTCGACAAGCTGTGGGAGGCAATCTTCCGCACCGTCCGCGTAGATCAACCAGACACGATTACAGCTTGGGAACAGCACATTGCTAATTTGACCCAGAAATCGGATTATCTGAATAACAAGAACTTCAAGAAGCTTCATTACATAGCACCGGGTACGGATCTTACCATCGAGCTTCCTGAAGGCCACCTCTGGGTTGCGGCAGACAGTGTGAATGAACAAGGACACACTTTCCTGGCCAACCTGCCAACTGAAGAGGTGTTCACAGCACCGCTTAGAACCGGTGTGAATGGTACAGTATCCAGCACCAAGCCGCTTAGCCACGCCGGGAACATTATTGACGAGTTCACCATTACTTTTGAGCAGGGACGCATTGTGGATGTCAAAGCCACACAAGGTGAAGAAACGCTCAAGCAGCTGGTTGAATTGGATGAAGGCTCCCACTATTTGGGCGAAGTTGCCTTGGTTCCTCACGGGTCCCCGATCTCACAGTCCAACATCTTGTTCTACAACACCTTGTTCGATGAGAATGCCTCCAACCACTTGGCCATCGGTAGTGCCTATGCCTTCAACCTGAAGGATGGCAAGGGTCTTTCTCAGGACCAGCTGTTGGAGCGTGGACTTAACACCAGCATTACCCACGTAGACTTCATGGTCGGTTCCGGCGAGATGGATATCTTCGGAATTACCGGTGACGGTGAGAAGATTCAGCTGTTCGATAAAGGGAACTGGGCCATTTAATCCAGTGACCTAAGCAACAATAGGATGCCTCTGAGTACTGCTGTGCGGCAGATCTCGGAGGCATCCTTTTGTCTATATTGCTAGATCGGTAAGGTATACCGTTGTTTGTTCTTGAAATACACAATTTCTTCATACCCGATCGATTTGGCCATAATGATCGCTTCATCCAGCAGCGTCCCGATATCGTCCGGGAAATGAGCGTCTGAACTTAAGGTCACAGGCACTCCATGCCGGTGGAGCACCCTTAGGAAATTCGGACTTGGGCACATTTCCTTAACCGGGTAACGATAAGCTAGGCCTGTATTGATCTCGGAGGCCACTCCGGCGTTTGCAAGAGCCGAGGCCACGGCATCATACCAGCCCAGCAAATCTCCTTCGGAAGGGCGATAGCCAAATACCTTGAGATTATCCAGGTGGGCAATGAACTGGAATAAACCACAGTTCACTGCCCTTATCACATTCTCATAATGCTGGGCATACAAATCCTTTAGCTGATAGCTCTTAAAAAGATGCTGGGTCTCCGGGTTATCAAACCCCCAGCCGTCAACGAAATGTACAGAACCTATCACATAATCAAAGTTATATTTAGAGAGAAGTTGCCCAAGCTCCTCTTCCCCATTTTCGAAATAATCTGCTTCAATTCCGATTGAGAGATTTCCATAGAATCGTGCGATATTCTGGACTCCATCCAGATATTCCTGAATAGAATATACACATACTTTATCCAGCCAAGCCTGCTGAAGCTGCCCAAGTGGACTATCCCCAGTCAACATATGCTTCTCGTAATAAGGCTTGAATTCGGTGAATCTATATAGATGATCGACTACGCCGAAGCGGTCAATGCCCTGCTTCGTTCCCTGTTCAATATATTTCGTTATCCAGCGCTCTGAGAAGCAGCCTTCTTCCATCCGTCTGGATAGTCCTCTGACCACGGACTCAATCGATTCCAGACTATCCAAGTTCCTAGAAGCTTCTGGTGTTCTCCGCGTTCGCTGCAGTGCAAGACTTGTTCGCTGAAGCCAGTTCAGCGTATACGGTCCTTCTTCCAAATGAAAATGAAAATCCACCTTCACATCAGTTCCCTCCCGGATGCTGAATATTTAGATATTTAGCTTGAAGCCTGGCACTTGGACGAAGTTCATAGCCTCAGAAAGCGGCAGGGACAGCATTTGACAAAGCAGCGGCGCAACAACAAGCTGCGGAATCTCGTCTGGATATTCACCAGGACTGAACATGGAGCCAATGGCATAGAAAGGAACATCCCTCTCTTCATCCCCTGTCCCACCATGATGACCGTCCGAATTCATGCCGTGATCTGAAGTTACGATGATCTCATACCCGGAGGACATCCACAGCGGAACGAAAGTGGCGAGAATCATATCGGCTTCCAAAGCCTTCCCCCTATATTCCTTTGAATCTGAAGTGAATTTATGTCCAATATCGTCTATTCCCATAGGGTGAATATATAGGAAGTCCGGGTCGTACTGCTGGCGAAGCACTTCAGCATCAACGAACAAATGAGAATCAGGGTATACATCGTCAAAATAGAATTTACCGTGCTGGATGGGCAGAGCCTCATTATGCTGCTCCCTGTCTTCGATCCGCTCGAAGGGAGCCCGGTTATACAGCTCACTCACCCAATAATACGCTGCAGCTGCAGTCTTCAGACCCTGCTCCACGGCCAAATGGAACACACTCTTCTGATGGGAGAGTCTGACAATATGATTGGCAGTAATCCCATTAACGGAGCAAGGCGTTCCTGTCAGTAGCACCTCATAGAGGGGCCGCGATAAGCTCGGGAGCTCGGAGCGCACCTTATAGCATGCGGCCTGGGATACCTCAACCAAATGATTCAGATAACCCATGGATGCTCTAGCTGTCTCGTACTTAAGACCGTCGAGTACAATCATAATCACTTTAGACATCACTTCAATCCTCCCTGATATTTGTGAGTGCAGAACTTTCTGAGGCCTCTACCGCGGCTGTAATCCATTCGACCTTTCGCTTCCTGAGGTGCTCCTGCCACTGAAGGGAAGGTGCCTGATCGGACACAATGAAATCACACTTCTCAATCGGCATGATTGGAGCAAAGGTATTGATTCCAAACTTCGAGTGATCTGCCAGTACAATCACTTCCTGTGCGGCTTCAGCAAGGGCGTTTGACATAGAAGCTTCGCTGAGATCGAAATCCGTAAAGCCATGCGTTAGGGAGACTCCCCCTATGGAAATGAACGCCTGATCTATACTGAAGCCGCGCATCATCCGTTCACCCAGTATCCCCGTGATCGAACGCTGTCTTGGACTTATTTCCCCTCCTAGCATAATGACTTTACCCGAGAACTGTTCTCTGTTCAGAGATTCAAGGAGACACGCTGCCAGGGGAAGCGAATTGGTCAGAATCGTGAGTCCTCTCCGGCCTGAAATGGCCTGAGCCAGCTCAAGGGTCGTTGTACCACCATCAATGACGACGGTTCCACCGTCCTTGACTAGTAAGGCCGCACGCTCTCCGATAGCTCTTTTCTCCGCAGCATACATCTTTTGCCGCAGGGTATAGGGAGCCTCGTCACTACGGAAGGAGGACTTGATCGCTCCACCATAGACACGTCTCAAATGTCCTTCCTTCTCCAATACCTGCAGATCTCTGCGAATGGTCTCGGTAGATACATCGAACTGGCGGGCCAGCGGCACTACCAGGACTTTGCCTTCCCGTTCAAGCTCGCTCAAGATACGGATCTTGCGTCCTTCTGCCAGAACAGACATCGCTTACGTACCTGAAGGAGCAAGAGGCAAGCATGCCTGCCTGTCAAACTGGATCTGCACAGCGTCACCCTCATGGAACTTCATCGCCTGGTCTCCGTTCAGCACATCTGCAAGCAGCCTCACCCCATTCGCCTCGATGCGGTAGCGAATAATGTTGCCGAGCATAACGGCTTCCTCAACGAGACCAAGACAGATATGGGCTGCAGCATCTGAACCGCTGCTTGTTGAGGTTGGCTGGAGTCCCAGACTATTCTGCTTGACATGAATGGCTTCAGGCCGAAGTGCATATTTACCAGCGGATTTCGAATAGGCAGGCTCTGCAAGCAGCATGGACAGCTCCTCGCCAGAGAGTACGTTGTAGCTCCCGATGAACCGAGCTGCGAATTCATCCTTCGGCTTGGAGTACACTTCGTCAGGCGAGCCCGTCTGGACAATACGTCCTTGATTCATCAGACAGATTTTATCGGAGATCGTTAAAGCCTCCTCCTGATCGTGGGTCACAAACAGCATCGTCATGCCTACCCGCTTCTGGATCTGTCTCAGCTCGGTCCGAAGGTGCTTGCGGATCTTGGCATCGAGTGCACTTAAAGGTTCATCCATCAGCATCAGCTTAGGCTCAACGGCCAAAGATCTTGCCAAGGAGACACGCTGCTGCTGCCCTCCGGACAGCTCATGCGGATAAGATTTCGCCTTCTCCGTCAAATCAATCAGCTGAAGCATCTCTTCCACTCGTGACTTGATCTGCTGGCTGGATTTCTTCTTCATGGACAGCCCAAAGGCAATGTTGTCATAGACATTCATGTTTGGAAAGAGCGCATAGGATTGAAATACCATCCCTACATTCCTGTCTTTTGGAGCGAGTGGTGTAATATTACGGCCTTCAAGATGTACCGATCCTTTATCCATGTCCGTCAGGCCAGAAATACATCTTAAGAGAGTGCTCTTTCCACATCCGCTTGGACCGAGCAGAGTTACCATTTCCCCTTCCATAACCTCAAGATTAAGTTCATGCAGTACAGAAGTAGAATTGTATGTTTTGTTCACATTTTCTATCAGTAAATAGCTCATTGTCCCGATCCTTTCTTGGAGGCTGCAGTAGATTGACGTCCAAGAATACCGCTAAGGGCTAACAGTATTCCTGAGAGTATAAGAATAACCAGGAAATAACAGATCACAACCGCACTGGCTAAATGACCACTCTCGCTTAACCGGTGGTACAAGTAGATCTGAATGGTCTCAAATTGGCCGCCAACGAGCAGATTGGCCAGTACGAACTCTCCGAACAAGATAGAGAAGGACAACAGTACAGATACCCGGATACCGGGAAGCACATTAGGGACGATGATCCGGCGAAAAGCCATGAGTTTACTCGCTCCCAGCAGCTCAGCCGCTTCGATCAGATCGATCGTACGGATCGTGCGCATGCTGTTGCGGATACCCTGGTACATGTACGGCAGCACAGCAACGAAGTAGACTCCGACCAGTATCCACATGGTGCCGGCAATCGCAACCGGTCCGGAGGAATAAAGCTTGATGAGTCCTACAGCCATCACCACACCGGGTGCCGCATAGGGAATCAGCACCAATACATTCAGTAGCTTCTCCAGACGCGGAAGGTACACCACGACGATGAAGATGGTCGGCAGCATAACAACCACACTTAAGCCTACACTCAAGAAGCAGATCCAGAGCGTTCTCCATAATGAAAGAGTAAATCTGGGATCCATGAATAAATCGCGGAACCATCCAAGTGTCCAAGATTCAGGCAGAATCGTATTCTGCCAGGATTTCGCAACAGAATAGAGCAAGGTTGCCAGAAGAGGAATCAGCAAATAGATCAGGGTTGCAGTTAGGATCACTCTGGGGAAAGCGCGGCCTTTCTTCATCCGAGATCCCTCCTCACTCTGCGCATCAGACGCTCATTAATCCATAGAGACAGCACCATCGTAAGACCAAGAACCATGGCAAGCGCGCTTCCGAGCTGGGGTCTAGTAAAGACATCCCCTGCCACAAGCGATCCGATCCGAATCACCAGCAGATTATAATTGCCCCCAAGAAGTGCATAAGCCGTTGCATAGGCACCCATTGCATTTGCGAATAGAATGGTGAATGTACCTGCAGCAGCAGGAAGCAGAATGGGCAGCGCGATGCGGCGCCAGAAATGATAGGTGCTTGCTCCTAGCAGAGCTGAAGCCTCCCTCCACTCTTCCCGAATGCCATAAAAGGTCGGATACAGAAGCAGAGCAGCGAGCGGAATCTGAAAATAGACATACACAAGAATGAGCCCTGACCACGAATAGAGATTGAACCCCGAGAAAATAGGCAGGCCCCACTGCTCGAACAGAATAGTGAAGATGCCATTGCTTCCAAGCAGGATAATATAGGCAAAGGCCAGCGGAATACCTGCAAAATTCGAGGTCATATTCGAGATCATCAGAACGCGGGTTCTCGTCTGCTCAGATACCTTGGTGATGGCATAGGCAATGAACAGCCCTGCGATAATCCCGATGCAGCTTGAGACGGCCGAGATCATTAGACTGTTCTTGATCGACTGCAAATAGAACATCTTGGTGAACGCAGAGACGTATTGTTCCAGGGAGAATCCTCCTTCGTTCCCCGTGAAGCTCTCCATCACTACAGAAACAGCGGGAAGAAGCTCAAAACCGATAATCAATATGCAAAAAGGAATCAGAGCCAGAATCAGCTTGATGTCCATACGCTTTTTCAACATTAGGAGTCTCCTTCTTAGCCGAAACAGTTACTTCCCGGGCGAGGGAAGTAACTGTAAAGGTGTACAGCTATGATTGATAGATAGCACAGCATTCAATACGAATTCAAATCCTAGTTCAAATGTACAAGAACTCTTTCCTGCCAAAGCTCAGGGATTTGTTTGGAGGTTTCCTCCCAAGCTTTGAAATCTTTAATCGGCTTGGCCGTCTTGTAATCCTCCGTAGGAAGCAGCTTGGCAGCTACATCATCTGGAAGCTTGACATTATCCCGGATCGGACGGGCGAACCCTTTAGCGAGATTGATCTGGCCTTCATCGCTTAGAATATATTCACGAGTCAGCTTGGCTGCGTTCGGATGCGGTGCATATTTATTAATAATGGTTGCGTAACCGCTCACTACGCTACCTTCTGAAGGGATGGATACAGAATATTGATCTTGTCCCAGCTGGGCGCGATAACCAAGGGCGTTAAAGTCCCACAGGAAGGCGACATCAATTTCACCCTTCTCCAGGTTTGCCAGTGAAAGTTCAGTCTTGGAAAGACGGCCGGCTTTAGCCAGCTTTTCAAAGAAAGCAATACCTGGCTCGATATTGGTTTCGTCACCACCAAAAGCAATGGCAGCCGCCAATACAGCGCTTTGGGCTTGCGCAGCCTTGGATACATCGCCGACGGAGATTTTGTAATCTCCTTTAAGAAGATCATCGAAACTCTTAGGCGGATTAGCCACCTTCTTGGTATTAGTCAGAATGGAGATCGTTCCTTGATAACCGACGATCCAGTTCCCGTCCTTATCCTTGGCCCAATCCGGAATCTCGTCCCAGTGAGAAGTTTTGTATGGCTGTGTAACGCCTTTATCTACCGCTACAGGTCCGAAAGCCATTCCTACATCCCCAATATCTGCAGTTGGCTTATCCTTCTCGGAATCAAATTTAGCGATCTCTTCGGCGCTGGACATATCGGTATCCGTGTGCTTCAAGCTGTATTTCGTTTGAATGTCATTCCAGGTGTCCTTCCAGTTGGCCCAGGAATCAGGCATCCCAACACTTACAATAGAGCCTTCACCCTTAGCACTTTTCTGCAGCTCATCAAGACTGATGGCTGCACCTGCATTCGCTGTAGCATTTGCGGTGGTAGTTTCTGTCTTTCCGCATCCGGACAACATGGTACCGGCAAGGACCACAGCAGTTAACCCCATAATCGCTTTTCTCACTGACCTTACTCCTCCTTAAGCCTTCATGTGATTTGTTGTGACTTTTTGTTGTTTCCGTATGAGTTCATTGTAGGAGCCGTTCATCAGCAGCATTTCTGATAGAGGTAAATAGGATGTAAATTTTCAAATGCTTGCAAAAAACTGTTCAAACAAATCACGCGAACAGGGTTAACAATTACTGTCTAATGATGGAATGTGTCACTCCGCCCAAGTAAGGGGTAAGAATGCATAAGAAAAGCTGAGGAGGAAACACACAATGAGCCATTTAACGAAATCACAGTTGAGTAAGCTTGAACATAGCCTTTTAGAAGAAAAAGAGGGTTTGGAGCAGCATTTCTCTGAGAATGAAAATGAGAACGAAGGTACAGATTCACTTCGCGTGTCAACCGGGGAATTAACCGCAGTGGATAACCATCCTGCGGATGTGGGAACCGAAACCTTTGAACGCAGCCGGGATATGGCTATCGATGAGAATTTGGACAACCAGCTTGATCAGGTTAATCAGGCTCTTGAACGTATCAAGTCAGGTGAGTACGGTGTATGTGTTACCTGTGGCTCGGATATTCCATTCGAACGCCTGGAAGCCATTCCTTATACCGCCTATTGTATTGATCACACACCGGAACGTACAGTCTCAGATGACCGCCCAGTTGAAGAAGAGGTCATGACCCTTCCGCCAAAAGGAGCTGGGGAGCATCGCCAGCAAAATGCCGGCCGCTTTGATGACGCCGATGCTTGGCATACAGTTGAGGAATTTGGAAATTCCGACTCTCCGGCTATGGCTGCTAAGCGGGATGCGAAGGATTATAACTCATTAACACTGGATGATGAATAAGTGTTTGTATCTTAGCCTGAACAACCTGCTGTGTAAGGGTTCTTCTCAATAGAAGAGCCCTTTTATTGCGGTGTATAAGTGTATATATTTATGTAATACATATCATTATTAGGAAAAATGAGGTAAAATATCAACAGAACACCACCTTTTCTGCTATGAATCCTACTAACTATTACCGGTGGTTTTTTTCATTTGGGAGCGTTGCTAGTAGAGAGGAGATTATCATGCCGGAGAGGTTGCATTACCTTCTGGCTGCCAATTTTCATGATCTCAGCGAGATCATTCAAGAGCAGATTTACTATGACTTTTACGATCTGGTGTACAGCATAATTGTATACATAGTGAAGGATCATTCGGCAGCAGAGGATATTATCCAGGAAGCTTTCTTAAAGGTCATCCGTAAGAAGCCCACGTTCGAGAACGAGCAGAAGATGAAGTCTTGGCTAAAGGTCGTAACCCGAAATACCGCAATTAATTATTTGAGAAAAAGTAAAAATTACCGTAACCACTTTGATTCGGACAGTGTTTTTATAAATATAGAACCCCATAATCCCGAACCCTCTGTAGAACAGACGGTCGAGACCAAGATGTTAGAAGAAGCCATCATATCTTATTTGGACCGGTTGAAGCCAGAATACAAGCTGCTCATTGAATACCGTTGGAAGCTTGGACTTTCTTACAGGGAAATTGCAGACGAGCTGAATACCGAAGAGAATGTAGTAAGACAAAGGCTGTATCGTGCCCGGGAAAGTATCAAAAAAATGCTGAATAAGGAGTGGGGCGATATTCATGCGAAGAAAATCACCAAAGTGGGATCCCGAATATGAAGATGAACTCGATGAGCTCATACGCGAAGTGTTCATCACATCGCCGAATTCTTCGCTCCCTTCCGAGGAGCTAAGACGTGCTTCCTGGCTAAAAGTCAGGCATAACATTCAGAAAGAAAAGCGGCTTCGTATAATAATGCGAAGATTCAAGTTATTCGGTATCCTCTCTGCTTCTTTCGCCCTTGGCATACTATTAATCTCCCCTCCCACCTTCACGCAAGCCGTGGCACCGATTTATCAGAATGTACAGCAGCTTAGAATGGGAATCGCACAAGTGGTATTCGGGAAGAAGGCTTGTATGGAAACTAGCCTAGCTAGGTCAAGCTTCCCTCTTAATAAAGATAAAGAGGAACCTCATGGAAGAGTAATGTCAAATGGATTGATTAAGCGTCAGGCTGTTACACTAGAAGAAGCTTTTAATAACATATCATTTGTCCTTCCAATTCTCCCCACTCCACCTCACAGATTCAAATAGGGTCATAATATGGGAATGTATTGGATAAGGAGCTTTTATAGTCGCAAATCATGTGAAATAGCAAAAAGGCATTCCAGTCGGAATGCCTTTTTGAATCTTCATTTAGATTAGAACTACTGAATAACACATCAGGCAGGCGCCTGAAAAATGTTACACAGTGTCGCTTATTTACTGCTTTGACTCCTATAGTAGCTATGGGACAAGAGTACAGGCCACTCTTCGAGTAAAATTATGCTAAATGACAAGCTACAAAGTGGTTCCCTCCTGCATCGCGGAATTCGGGAACTTCTTCCTTGCAACGCCCAATCGCAAATGGACATCTTGTGTGGAATTTGCAGCCCAGCGGTGGGTTTGCCGGACTTGGAATATCCCCCTTAAGTACAATTCTCTCCCTTTTTAATTTCGGGATGGGGATCGGTACTGCTGACAGAAGCGCCTTCGTATAAGGATGTAGCGGGTTCTGGAATAACTCGTCCCTCGAAGACGTCTCGACCATGGAGCCCAGGTACATGACACCAATCCGATTACATAGGTGTTCCACAACACTAAGATCATGGGAAATGAACAAGTACGCCAGCCCACGCGTCTCCTGAAGATTACGGAATAAGTTAATAATCTGCGCCTGAATAGAGACATCAAGCGCCGATACGGGCTCATCCGCGATAATTAAGTCCGGGTTCAAGATGAGTGCCCTTGCAATCCCTATCCGCTGACGTTGACCGCCAGAGAACTCATGCGGGAATCGGTCAATATGGTACGATGACAGTCCGCAAGAACGAAGCACTTCTTCTACGTGATCCCGAATCTCCCCTCGGGTGGCGAGCCCATGATCAAGAAGTGCCTCACCGATCGCGTCACCTACGCGTACACGTGGATTTAGTGAACTATAGGGATCCTGGAAGATTAGCTGCATCTGAGGGCGGAGCTTTCGAAGCTCCTCTGGACCTAAATCGTATACATTGATCCCTTTAAATTTTACCTCACCCTCAGTTTTCTCGATCAACCTTACAATGGAACGCCCTACTGTGCTCTTCCCACTGCCAGATTCCCCAACAAGGCCGAAGGTCTCCCCAACTCTAATCTGAATACTGATATCATCGACAGCTTTAACATATCCTGTGGTTCGGTTCAATAGACCGGACTTTATGGGAAAGTACTTCTTCAAATGATTAACCTCAAGCAAGTCCTCAGCTATGGACATGTAAAGCACCCTCCTCATAAAGCCAACAAGCCACTTTCTGGTGAATGGTAATCTCTTTTAGAGCAGGCTCATCAGTCCGGCAGATCGCCATACAGTTGTCACAACGGTCATGGAAATAACAAGAACTTTCCAGTTCGAGCGGATTAGGTACCTGTCCCGGGATCGAATACAGTTCATCTTGACGCTGATTAATAATCGGTTTGGATTTGAGTAGTCCCCTTGTATAGGGATGCTTAGGGTTGGAGAATAGCTCTACAACTTCGCCTTCTTCTACAATTTTACCGGAATACATAACAATCACATAATCCGCCATTTCAGCAACAACACCGAGATCATGGGTAATCAAGAGAATAGACATCCCTGATTCCTGTTTGAATTTACGGAGCATGTCGAGAATCTGTGCCTGAATGGTCACATCCAGTGCTGTAGTTGGCTCATCTGCAATGAGCAGCTTTGGATTACAGGATATGGCAATGGCAATCATAATTCTCTGCAGCATACCTCCACTTAACTCATGCGGGTAACTTCGGGCAATCTGCTCCGCTCTTGAAATCCCGACCTGCTCAATCAGACGTATTGCTTGCTTTTGAGCTTCTCGCTTCCCCATGTTCATGTGAACCATCAACGGTTCAATAATCTGTTCACCTATTGTAATGACCGGATTGAGTGATGACATAGGCTCTTGGAAAATCATAGCGATTTCATTCCCTCGGATGGCACGAAGTTCGTTCTTGCCAAGCTTCAGAAGATCCTTATCCCCGAAATGTATTGAACCTTCAACAACTTTGCCGGATGGTTCTTCGATAAGACCCATTACAGACAATGCGGTAATGCTTTTTCCACAGCCAGATTCGCCTACAATACATACGGTTTCGCCTGAGCGGATTCGAAGACTAATATTATCAACGGCCCTCACCGTTCCTTCTTCTGTTGTAAAGTGAGTGCTCAGGTGTTCGATTTCAAGTAAATTCTTCAACGGGCTGTCCACCTACCTCTTCTTTTTCGGGTCAAGTACATCTCTCAGACCGTCACCAAAAATATTAATTGCAATCACTGTGACAAATATAGAGAACCCGGGTGGAATCCAGAGCCAGGGACGATTCTGAAAATCTAGCATATTGTTCGCGGCATCGATCATATTCCCCCAAGTTGCTGTCGGCGGCATAACACCCAGTCCGAAGAAGCTGAGGACGGATTCAGTGAGGATAGATCCCCCGATATTTAAGGTAGCAATTACAATCAGCAAAGGGACGATATTGGGCAGCAGGTGGTGAAAGAGCTTGCGTCTGCTGCTTAGTCCTAAGACGGTCGCTGCTTGCATAAATTCCCGCTCACGCAGACTCAGCATTTGTCCTCTAACCATTCGAGCAAGTGATGGCCAACCGATTAAACTAAGCATGACCATTACGATGTACATCCTGTAGTCCGTTGGCACTTTCCACTCAGATAGAAGTGCACCGAATATAAATAGAAGTGGAAGACTTGGAATGGTGAGCAGCAAATCTGCAGCACGCATAATGATTTGATCAATAATTCCTCTGAAATACCCGGCGATAGCTCCCAAAAGTGTACCGATGAAGACAGAGAGTATCATCGAAGCAAGTCCTACGGTAAGCGATATTCGCCCAGCCTGGAGAACACGGGTAAGCACATCCCTGCCGAGCCCGTCTGTACCCAGCCAATGTCTCATATTCGGCGGGTGGTTCATTATATTCATATGAATCTTGTTAGCTGAATACGGAGAGAAGATTGGCCCGATAAAACATGCAATGAACATAATAATTACAACTATGAGCCCGGTAACGGCCAGCTTATCCTTGAACAAACGATGCATGGATTGCTTCCAGATGGAGGATTTCAACGGTGTTCTCTTTGGAACTTTACCTGTAGAAATCTCGCTCATGGATGACATAATGACGACCTCCTTATTACAGTTTGACGCGTGGATCGGCTATATGGTACAAGATATCCGACAACAGGGTGCCTATTACCGTCAAGACGGCAATCAGCATAGTAAAACCGACCAAGAGAGGATAGTCCCGCAATCCAAATGACTGCATATACAGCTGACCAATACCAGGCCAATTAAAGATTTTTTCAATAATCAATGATCCTCCAAATAATGCCGGAAGCTCGAATCCGACCAGCGTGATTGCAGGAAGAAGTGCATTTCGGAGCGCATGAGTGAACAGCACCTTTCTCTCAGTGAGGCCTTTGGCCCTAGCGGTCCGTATATAATCTTGCTTGATTACATCAATCATATTGCTGCGGAAATACCTAGTAAGAGATCCAAGCCCAAGCAGGGTCATGACAATAACTGGGAGAGTCATATGATGAACAACTTCACGTAGATAAGCCAGCCCCGTTGCATTACTGCCCGTAGCCAACATCCCTCCTGGAGGCAGCCATTTAAGATCAACAGCCAAGACTTTAATTAAGAACAATCCGATGAAGAAAGAAGGAATTGACATCGCAGCAAAGGTTCCGACCATAACCAGCGTATCAAACCAGGAGTACTGCTTATAGGCGGCATTGACACCAATAATGACAGCGATCAACCAGGTCATGAATGTAGATACGATCGCAAGCAGAAATGAATTCCAAATGTATTGATTAAACAGGGTAAGAACTGGTGTCTGCTGTGCCAGAGAGTATCCAAAATCACCATGAAGAGCATTCTTCATCCATATGAAATAGCGTTCAAGTAAGGGTTGGTTCAGTCCATATATTTCCCTTAGCTCCGCCTTCCGTTCAGGAGACAGTTTCAAATTTCCACTAATAAAATCACCTGGAGTAAGTGCATATAGACTAAAAACGAGCAGCGATGCAGCCAGGAGTATAATCAGCATGTAAATAAGTCTCTTAGAAATATAAGTGCTCATGACCGGCTCCTTATGAGATCCCGTAGCTCCTCTTAAGAAGAGCTACAGGACTGAATTTTTACTTGCTGAGGGACCATTCAGGAAGACTACTTGAAATTCCGTTAAATGGACTTATGCTGAGATTCTCTATTCTGCCGTTATAGCCGTAAACAGTCTTCTTGTAGTTGGTGAAGATTACTGGAAGCTCGTCATTAATTAGTTGGAAGATCTCTTTATATGTCCTTTTTCTCGCTTCTATATCGGATGTGGCCAACGCTTTGTTATAGAGTTCAATAAACTTAGGGTTGTCGTAACCTTTAACCTCACCAGTCGGGAGGAACATAGAAAGGCCGTCGGACGGGTCACTTAGCATAGGCGTTGAGAAGCTTGCGAGGTCATAGTCCTTGCTTTCCACTTTAGACACCAGGGCATTAAAGTCCGCGAATACTTCAGGTTGGAAATCAATGCCGATCGCTTGGAAGTTTTCTTTTGCGATAGGAATAAAGATATCGGTACTCTTACTTTTAAAGCCCAAGTAATGGAGAGTGAGTTTTTTTCCGTTTTTCTCTCGTATGCCACTTGAACCCACCTTCCATCCTGCTTCATCCAACAGTTGCTTCGCTTTCTCTGGATCATATTTATACGGATTAATTCCATCTTGAGTATATGCCCATGAAATAGGAGAGGATGGAATATTGGCAACTTCACCAGCACCCTGTGCAGCATCAACATAAATGCTCTGGCGATCTAATCCATAGGTAATTGCCTGTCTTACTTTCTTATCCTTCAGTTGTTCATGTTCTAAGTTTACTTGTAGGTAGCCGTAGGTACTTGGGGTATATGGAATTACATTAACAAAGCCAAGTCCCTTCAGCTTATCGATATTTTCCTGGGTGGCGCTAAAACTGGCAAAATCGATTTCCCCAGTCTCCAGGTATTGCCACGTATCTCCTTCAGAAGTTTTATATATAAAATGCTTTGTTTTGGGTATGCCTTTGTAATAGTACTCATTAGCTACAAAGCGTACTTCCTGCCCGGGGATAAACTTCTCAAGCTTGTAAGGGCCTGTTCCAACGGGAGCAAGATAGAGCTTCTTGATATAGTCCAACTGACCAAATTTATAATCCTTGCCGTAATAAGCTTTGGAGAGCACAGGTCCACCAAGTGTTGTAAGTGCGGTTGCGTTTGGCTGATCAAGTGTGACTGAGATGGTCAGTGGATCAATTACTTTGATTCCAGTCACTGTACTTGCTTTACCTGCTTTATAATCTGCTCCGCCTTTCACATGCACTACATCAATAGGTGTATCTCCTGCGTAGGCTTTATCATGTAGTATGGTCCAGGTAAACGCAACATCGTCCGAAGTAACGGGTGAGCCATCACTGAATTTCAAATTTTTGCGCAAATGATATGTAATAGTTAAATTGTCTGCTGAAATATCCCATTTCTCAGCAAGCTCTGGAACCGGAACACCTTCATTATCCGTTGTGACCAAGGAAGCTTGCAGCTGTGAATTAACGTTCCCGTCGTATCCGCTCTGTGTGAAGTAGGGTACAAAAGCACCTGATGGGTCGGTCAGACCAACAATGATGGTATCTGTCCGCTGCTTGGCTATGTCCGGAAGTTTGGACAGATCAGAAGCCTTAATATTTTGGGCTGCAGCCTGTTCTGTAGACACTTTGGTCTCTGTTACTGCCCCCCCTTTTGCAGTTGTACTGCTTGATGGAGGAATCGCATCATCCTGACTGTCGGAGCAAGCATTTAAGAGCAGCGAGCTTCCAACCAATAGTGAGACTAATAAAATTGCACCTTTTCTCATAGAATCCACTCCATTATCTTTAATATTAAATTCCGATCAACAAACTATGATTTATGATCGATACTGTAATTATATGGATGAGGATCGGTTCTGTAAAGAGAGAACTACAAAAGAAATTTAAAATTGCAAATTGGATACCCATAAAGTTATAAAAAAACCACTCTTTTCTAAAGAAAAGAATGGCTCTAATGACATGAATCTAATATTCGGTTATATATTCAAGTAGGTTCTTCTGCATTTCTTCGAGTCCGCTTGGTCGCAGACTGTATTCTGTTAACGCTTCACCCTCGAAGTGGGCATAGATTAAACCCGCTCTGCGGAGATTGGAGATGTGATCATGTGTAATTCCCTTAGATAATTTTAAATATCGAACGATTTCAATGAAGCTCCGAGGCCCCTTATTCAGATAGCGCAAAATTTTAAGTCGGCTCTTTTCTCCCACACTTCGGAGCATTCGATAGTTCTGTGGACTTATATTCTCATCATGATCAGCGAAATAAATTCGCGCTGAATAACTGCAAATTGTGAATTTACCGTAATGATATATTACACTAATGGGCTGAAAATGGAATTGCGGGATCAGTATTATCTCTTCGAGCCCACTTATTGGCTTGAACATAAGACCATTCGTGGTTGAATCGATAAATAATTCGGAATTCATTTCAAGCAGCTTGTCTAGTCTGGACTTTTTTTCTTGATGCAATGAAGTGAGGATCTCGGGCCGGATATTCTTGAAATAAAGTTCATTCCATTGCCCAAACAACACTAATGACTTGGAGTGAAATTTCCCCATATTCTCAGGCAAATAAGTACTGTACTCTGCAATCATATCATACAATTCACCTAGCGTAAGGTTCTCCAACCAGCTAATAAAACTTGAAACTTCAGTTTTGTCGGGGCACAAATGAACTAGCAAATACATCAGTTTCCAGTCAGCATCGACATCCGTTTCATCAAGCATATTCGCAAACTCCGGTGCTAAGAGCTTTTTAGCCGATGTAGCCCAGCTGGAGGACAGGTCAATTTTTTTATGGGAGCTTCTGCATATATAGGTATGCAGACTGTTAATTAACTCATGTATGGGTTCAAATTGAACTTCTACTCGAAAAGTCAAATGTTTATCCCTCCTTCCACATTACATTACAACTTGAACGCTTTAGTGTAAAGATGCAAATTAGTTGATAATGCTAAATTATACATCAAAAAAACCCAGCATAAGTTATGCTGGGTGACTTACGTTATTAAGCGCCTGCCTCTTCAAGCTGGGCAAAAGCCTCATGTCTAAGCAGCTTAATCCGAGAAATTCTTTTCTGATCGGTTTCTTCTACAATGAACGTACAGCCGCCATATTCAGCAGATTGACCGATACGCGGCGGGAGAACCTCAATCCTTGAGTATAACCAGCCGCCAATCGTATCATAATCATCAGAATCCATTTCCAGACCGAATCGGTCGTTCACGGCGTCTATTAACATTAGACCGTCAATCGAATACGTATTGTCGCCAATTTGCTCGAACCCTGGCCGTTCTTCATCGAATTCATCCTGAATTTCCCCTACAATTTGTTCGACGATGTCCTCGAGAGTAACTATTCCTGAAGTACCTCCATACTCGTCGATCAGTAGCGCAATCTGGGTCTTTCCCCTCTGCATGCGCTTCATCAGGTCACTAATAGGTATTGAATCAGGTACCGTCATCATCGGTCTGAGCAAATCCCTGTAGTCAGAGCTTCCAGTACGGATCAAATCCTTAATATGGATAAATCCAATAATGTGATCTTTATCGTTATCGCATACCGGATAACGGGTGCGCATACCTTCGAGCGCGATTTCCAAATTTTCATCAAGTGTATTTTGGGAGTATAAACAGATCATTTCCGTACGGGGGATCATAATCTCCCGGGCAGTCGTGTCAGCGAACTCAAAGATGTTATCCACCAGCTTAAGCTCCGTACTATCGAGCAGTCCGCTCTCTCCACTCTCTTTCATCAGAACACGAATCTCTTCTTCTGTATGCACATTATCCTGATCCGAAGCTGGGGATACGCGCATAAGCCGAAGCAGCGCATTCGCAAGTCCATTAAGCACCCATATAAAAGGATAAACTGCTTTGTAGAAGATTGACATGGGTCCTGCCGAGAGCAGTGTGATATTCTCTGCCTTGCGGATTGCTATCGCTTTGGGTGCAAGCTCACCGAGAACAATATGCAGCACGGTAACAAGAATAAAGGCGGCAGTAAAGGACACTCCCTGTAACAGTGAAGGTCCCCATCCAAAAAGCGAAAATACCGGCTTCAGCATAGCAGCAACAAGCGGTCCTCCTAACCAGCCCAACCCAAGCGAACATAAAGTAATTCCGAGCTGGCAGGCGGACAGGTAAGCTTCAGGATTCTGAATAATTCTTCTTGCCATCCTGGCATTCCGTCGTCCTTCTTCTGCTAATGCTTCGATACGGCTGCTGCGGATTTTCACCATAGCAAATTCTACGGACACGAAGAATCCATTTAGCACCACTAATAATATAATACTTCCCACTTGCAAAATACTTGGTAAAGGGTCACTGTCCAATACGTTTCCTGTCCACAGCTAAATCTCGGCGGCGAACAGGTGCACCTCCTTCGGTATTCAAATCATGATCGTAATCTTCATTCATATAATTATTATATTATTATACCTTATACAGTCAAATTTCAGGATATGACATCTACACTCAAATTTCTGGATAATGATCCAGCTTATCGCTCTGTGATTAAGAATAGGTTTCATGCAAAATCACGCTAAGCCGATATGTATCCAGGCTTAGCGTGATTGTTGTCCTATGAATAATGTTACTCTGTATAAGCTTATCTTGTCTGCTGTGCAGGCGGATTCCCAATTACGCCGGGATATTGATACACTAATGGCTGATCAAAAGTAGCATAGTCCAGGTTCACCATTAGCAGGATCGTGCGCATCCCGGTATTCGGATCACTGATGATGATGTGGTCACGGCCGGCCGCTTCCACTACCCCTTTAAATATTTTTGCATTCCACTCCCGGTTGTTCTCATAGGTCATATAGAATGTGCCTACCTTACCCAAATTTAGACGTAAAATATTCTCAATGAAGGACTGCTCGGTGAAATTCTGTGGTGATACCATAGCCGTTCCTTGAGGTGAAATTGAATTAACGCTTAAAGGCGGCGGATAAGTACCAGTTCCTCCAACTGCAGGACCTGTGGTGGTACCCATTTGGGAGCCGTTCTGGGCACCCATTGGTGATCCCATCGGAGAGCCCATCTGAGAGCCCATGGCTTGCCCGGAGCTTCCCATGGGTGCTCCTATGTTATTGTTGTTTCCAACCCTGTAAGTAACTGGACGGTATTGCGGATTATACATAACTTGCTTCCTCCTCAAAATAGGTCTTGTTTTTAATACACATTTGGACAATCTTCAGCAGTTCTTCCTCCTTATAAACACTTTCATCAACGTTATATCCTATGTGCGTTCGCCCATTTTGTGACTAAAATAAATGTTAAATTCATACAAAATTCGCTTCATATAAGGAAATGATTGCGATACCAAGTATGAACAAAACGTGTCCGTTTCTATGGACGCGCTTTCATGAATAGCATATACTATTAGTGAATCCTTGCTTGTGATTAGGAAATTGAGCTGTCATTCGGCACGTTTGGAGATAGCTCATCCTATTGAATTATTTGATTCCGCAGAACATTTAGGAGGTACGTTCATGAAGATCGCAATTATCGGTGGAGGTTTAGCTGGTTTGACCGCCGCCGCCTATTTATCCGAAAACCGCGAATTGGAAGGCACCGTATTCGAACGCAGTCCACAGCTCGGCGGCCGAGCTTTTACGTACCAGAAATCGGGATTCACCCTCAATTATGGAGCTCATGCCATTTATGGAATCGACCGTCATACCCTGCATCACATGGAAGAAGACCTCGGACTGGTTTTTGAGAGTAAGCAGGTAGACAAACGCAAAGTCGTCTATGCTAAGAAGGATCATCTGACACCAGCTCCACTGGATTTTGTGAATATAATGAAGACAGATGTATTGACTGCCATGGAAAAAGTGCGGTTTGTTGGAGAAATAGCAGCCATCATTGGAAATGTTCATCACTTGAAGAACTATGCCACATTGGGTGACTATCTGGACCAGTCCCACGCAGCTGGGGATGTTAAGGAGCTATGGCAGCACCTCGTCTGCTCCAACTTCTTCATTACCCCGTCCGATGCCCGAAAAGTATCCGGAGAAGTTATCGCAGTATATTATCATAATCTCTTCCTCTCCTCGAAGCCTGTCAACTATATCCTGGGCAGCTGGGCAACGATAACGGATCAGCTACAGGACAAGATTGACCATAACGAGAAATGGAATATTGCTCTAAAGGAACCCGTAGAGACGATAGTTATGGAGAATGGCAAGTTCATCCTCAAGACTAAGAATCATGAAGCACTTGTATTCGATAAGGTAGTTATTGCTACTCCGGTTCAACAAGCAGTTAAACTGCTTGAGAATACGGAATGGGCTGTCCATCTTGATCCTTACAAAGACAATACGTCTACCGAAGTTATGGTATATGATCTTGGCTTCAAGGAAGTTGTGGCAAGGCCGTTCCATTATATTAGCGATATGACGAACAAGATGTTCATCAGTGATGTCTCGGCCACGGACTATACCGTAGTCCCTGAAGGCGGACAGCTGCTGCAGGGTATTGCTTATTTGAAAGATGACTTTCAGGACGAAGAAGAACGGAAGGCCTACATGGACAAGAAAACCGAGAATATGGAAGGCTTGTTCGACAAGTATTATCCGGGCTGGCGGGAAGCCGTGGAAGTTAAGCGGGTTTCAAAGAAAGCTATGGTATCCAGCGTGAAGAATATCAGTACGAACCGGCTGCTGCCCAACCGTCTCCCTGAAGTTCCATTCTATTTTTGTGGAGATGGCTGTGTAGGAAAAGGGGAACTGGCTGAGCGAGCATTCTCCAGCGGTCGTAAGGTTGCCTTGAAGCTGCTTAATCAATTGATTAAGCCTGAACAGGTTACATCATAATCACGTACAATCAGACCTCCGAACTCCTTCGGGGGTCTTTGTTTGTTGTGGACTAACACGAATAGTAAAAGACCACCTGCCTCTATTTAGAGGAAAGGCGGTCAAGACGTAATCTTACATATGAGAGTGTCTCCTTACATTTCTGCGATCCAGTGAAGTATCTGCATGGATTCGTCCGTTCCGTTCGAATCCGAGATAACGACTGCCCTGTAGGGTAAGGGTCCCTTCATCGCCTTCTGCAGATTGCCCGAATTCCTCTCCGCTCACCCTGAACTCCAACCGATCCCCGCTCTCCACTTCAAAGGTCAAATAATAAGTAGTACTGGAGTGATGAGCAGAAGAATCTGAGTCATGATGATGGGTTACGGCTGTTCTTTTGCTGCTGATGACGGAGTTGACACTTAGAATGGGCTTTTTATTATTGCTAAACCATCGGTATAGCCCTCCAGACACAGACACTAGAAGAATTGTAATGATAATGAAGAAGAATATTGGAAAGATGGTCCCAGCCGTGTCGAGCACTTCAAAGCCAGTTTGCATGATTTTCTGCCCCCTTCCCATGGACACCAAAGAAAGCAATCACTTTCCGCATACTTATATATATGCGTCCACAAGAGAAACTTGAATTCTACATTACAGGAATTGGACCTCAATACAAAAAAACTGACACGGCTTGTTCAAAGCACGTGCCAGCGGATCCCACCATCTTGGGTTTGAAGCAATAAGGAACGTTTAAGATCATTGTTCTGGACTAGCAGCCAGCCTACCTTCGACGAATAGAACTGGAACTTGACCACTTCCGGATACTTTTTCATAGTCTGCATCAGCACTGAGCTTTCAGGCAGTTCCTCCCACTTAACCCCTTGTGACGTAGTATGGAATACCTTACCGGATTGAAGTGCCCACCCTTCCTTGCTATTCAAGAATGTCGGGGACAGGAGCTGATTTTCACCAGATTGCCAACCAATCGGAAATGAGAAGAATTTCCATGTATTCCCCGAGTCCGGTGTGTAATAAGCATTGAACTTGGTCTGCGCCTTCCGGGTACAGCCGACCGAGATCCAGCCTTCTTTGGCCCCTTCACCGAAGAAGACAGGAGCACTGCTGGTGAATTGTTCGCAGTCTTGGTACTTATCGAGATTGGAGAAGTTCTTGTTCTCATTCCAGGTCACCCCTCCGTCATTGGTGATGTGAAGATGGGGTTCACCTAGGATTAGGGAGGTCACATATCCATGTTGGTTATCCGTGAATACCATACCCATTAATGATCCAATCGTTGGAGATGGACTGCTTCCCCTAATTTCAATGTTGGCCGAATTATCCATAATTTTCTCCCAATTTACTCCCCCGTCTTTCGTACGGTACAGGGCTTTGTGCATATTTAGGGAGTTCTGATCATCCTCGGTAATGATCCAGCCTACATTCTTAGATATGAAAAAAATTGCAGAGGATTTAGCTTGTTGAGGCAGTGAGGCTAATTTCCAATTGGCTCCTCCATCTACCGTCCGCAGTACGACCGTCTCCGCGGAACCTTGCGAATTCCGTACCACCCAGCCAGTCAATGAGTCAATGAAGAATATATCTTTCCCATATTGAGGATTCGTCAGGAATTGCACCGAGGTAGACGGCGATATATTCTTCCATATCTTTCCGTTATCTTGTGTTAAATACAGCCGCAGCTCGTTACGTGTAGAACCCCACGCGATTCCTGTCGTGTCCGAGATCAGCTGGAAATCAGATAGCCTCGTCTGGATCTGATACTTCTCCTTGCTTGCAGGTTCTGCATTATCGTTAATTTTATTAGTTGAGTTCTGCTGAATTACTGTAATCGTCTGTCCAGAGTCTTGTATCTCGTCCTGTGCAGGGACTGATGCTTCGTTTGGTTTATCTGAAGTACAGGCTGTTAACAATACACCCATTACTAGTAAGATCAAGGTAATAGAACGCCATGAGGTCAAAGAACAATCCCCTCCTCTAAGAAGTGATAAATAACTAATAAACTATATTATATCATAATGACTTTTAGCAACTACAAACGGATGTCTTTCCCAAAATTAACAACCACATGATGATCCGGCTTGTATACGGCGAAGGAGTAGCCTTGGTGCTGTAAATAGGCAATAATCTGCGGGAGTGCCTGAACGGTCTGTTTCTTCTCGTGCATAAGAATAACTTCCTGCTTGCGGTGGATCTGGCGTTTCACTTGCTCAATCACCTTAGCTGGTTTTCCTTCATAGCTCCAATCCTTTGAATCAACAGTCCAATCCCACATCTTAAAGCCCGCCTCATAAATGGCTGTGCGGAAATTATAGCCGATCTGCGGAGCACTTCCGTATGGAGCTCGGATTAAACTGGACTTTACCCCTGTCAGTTTGTACAGTAATGCTTGCTCCTGCTTGAATTCTTGAATAAAATGATCGGATCCTCCGCTTTTATAAAGCTTGCTATAGCTGTGACTCATACTATGTAGACCGGCATAATGCCCTTCATGAATTAATCGTTCAACTGAGGATTTCTCATCCCTGAGCTGTGAACCAATCATGAAGAAAGTGGCATGGATATCATTTTTGCTCAGGATATCTAGAATTTGATCCGTATATTGGTTAGGACCATCATCAAATGTTAAATATACAACTTTAGCTTTCTGAAGAGCAGCAGCTGATGCGGCTTGGGAAGCCTTGGTGTCCTCTCCAGATGACTTCTCATTATGCGAATCTGATGGATCCCGGTTCTCAGGTTCCTTGTTTCCCACTTGGTCTTTCTTTGTAACCTGTTTGTGTGGATCTGCCGGATCAATGGACTGTGGCTGCTTGGCATTCACGGCCGCTAGCTTCGGCATCGCTGAGCTTGATTGTTCCTGCCTAATCTTCATAGACAATACAGTTGTAATAGCTATGGCACTGATAAGAACCAAATTAATCGTGAGGATAAGTCGTCTTCTTTTTTTCTTAACCTGTTGCGCTCGCTCAATCCTTGTTTCATTACTCCGCTCCATGACAAATTTCACCGTTTTCCTCTCTAATTTATAATACAAGAATAATATAAATAGTTAGGGGGAATCTTACAGAAAGGTTACACCTATGGTTACAATCTCCTAATCTGTTACATTTAACTGAATTAGTTGACATAATAAAATATATGTCTACTAACTTAATATTCTCTTAATTTCCATGTACAATAGATCTAGGTTAACAACATTTTCCTTTACATAAGTTAGACTCTTGTTAACCGCAGAAGTTGTAAAAGCCTCTTTTTATGGGTATAAATGGGGAGAGCTTTATCGTATCTACAATTTCTGAGCAAATACCTTTACCTGAGGAGATGATTTAATGACAACATCCAAAATGAGTTCCAGCAGAGTTGTAATTATTGGAACCGGCGCGGTGGGTGCAACCACTGCCTACACCTTACTACTAAGAGAACGTGTCTCGGAGCTCGTGTTGATTGATGCCAATCATGAGAGGGCACTCGGCGAAGCGCTTGATATGAATCACGGGCTGCCTTTCACAGGTGGGGTTAAATTATGGGCTGGAGATTACAGCGATTGTGCTGATGCTGACATTGTCATTATTGCAGCCGGTGCATCCCAAAGACCGGGAGAGACTCGAATTGACCTGCTCAAGCGCAATGCGGGAATTTTTGACAGCATTATTCAGAACATTGTGAAATATAACGATCACGGGATTATCCTGGTTGCAACCAATCCGGTTGATATTCTGACATATGTGTCATGGAAAAAAAGCGGCTTCCCTACCAACCGTGTTATCGGCTCAGGTACACTGCTTGACAGTGCCCGCTTCCGCTATTTGATCGGCCAGAACAAAGGAATTAATCCGCGCAGTATACACGCGCATATTGTTGGTGAACATGGCGATTCCGAGCTGCCTCTGTGGAGCCTTGCGAACGTAGCTGGCGTAGGGCTGGAATTTGAAGAACAGGAACGCAGTGATATTTTCTCCCGTACCAAGAATGCGGCATATGAGATTATTAACGCTAAAGGCTCTACATCTTATGCAATTGCACTTGCTTTGGACCGGATTGTAGTATCTATTCTTCAAGATGAAGGATCGGTTCTAAATGTATCCACATTGCTTACCGATTACAAAGGAATTTCCGACGTATATCTGGGAATACCGAGCGTAGTAGATCGCTCCGGGGTTAGAGAGATTCTCGATCTTAACCTTAACGATCAGGAGCTGGAGCAGCTTCGCGCCTCAGCGAACAAGCTCAAATCCGAGATCGAGAAGCTTGAGCTTTAACAAAAAGGCAACAGACGGAACGCAGCAGGCGCCCGTCTGTTTTTTTATTTAAGCGTAATAGACCTCAATGTATACAGGGTGGCAGCTTGATTCTTTGTTTTAATGATCTGCCGCGATCATTGTTTTATCCTCTAACGTGATTACACCTACTCCTAATATATGCTTCTGTCGGTTCTGTAAAGAACATCATTAGGATTGGATGGAAATGTTCCCTTCCCGTTCCGGATCGCTTTGGCGTGCAGCCAGCCTATTTAATGCGTCCAAATATGCTTTGGCGCTCGCCTCAATAATATCGGTGCTCACCCCTCTTCCCGTCGCTGACATATCTTCCATTTGAAGCACAACATGTACTTCACCTAATGCGTCTGTACCTTGGGTTACCGAATGAATCTTGTAATCCTCAAGCTGAGAACTCAGTCCTGTAGCTTTGTCTATCGCACGGTATACCGCATCAACTGAACCATTTCCAATGGCTGCCTCTTCGACACTACTGCCATCTTCTCTAACAATCCGCACAGCCGCGGTTGGCAGCGAATGATTACCATAGGACACTTGGATATTATCCAGCTTGTAAGGAACCGGACCTTCGGTTACGTTCTCATCCATGATCGCGCGGATATCCTCAGTGAGAACTTCCTTCTTACGATCTGCCAGATCTTTAAATTTGGCAAAAGCCATATTCAGACGTTCCTCATCCAAAGAATAGCCAAGGTCAATCAGGCGTTCTTTAAATGCATGTCTTCCGGAATGCTTGCCGAGTACAAGCTTGCTTGCGCTAATTCCAATCGTCTCGGGACTGATGATCTCGTAGGTAGCCCGGTTCTTCAGCATACCGTCTTGATGAATACCCGATTCGTGAGCGAACGCATTGGCTCCGACTATGGCCTTATTCCCTGGTACGGTCATTCCTGTAAGCTTGCTGACAAGCCTGCTGGTCCGGTATATCTCACTAAGTACGAGTGATGTTTTGGCTCCTCCGTAGCTGTCACCACGGGTCTCCAAAGCTAATGCCACCTCTTCAATTGCTGTATTCCCCGCACGTTCCCCAATCCCGTTAATGGTGCCTTCAATTTGATCCACACCACCCTCGATAGCTGCAAGCGTATTGGCCGTAGCCATACCCAGATCATCATGACAATGCGTGCTCAGCTGGATCCGTTCAATCCCCATGACCCTCTCCTTCACGGTCTTGAAAATACGACCAAACTGCACTGGGGTAGCGAATCCCACCGTATCCGGCAGGTTAACTACCGTAGCTCCGGCCTTAATGGCCCGATCTGTAACTTCACATAGGAACTCAATCTCTGTCCGGCTTGCATCTTCTGCTGAGAACTCCACCTTATCAAAATATTTCCGGCCATATCGAATTGCCGCCTCAAGTGTATCAAGCACCTTGCTCTTATCCATGCGGAGCTTATACTCCCTGTGTATTGGCGAAGTGGCCAGGAACAGATGCAGACAAGGATCAACGGCATCCCTTAAAGCTTCTCTTGCAGCATCAATATCCTGCTCTCTGGATCTGGAGAAGGCTACAACCGTAGCGTTCGTTATAACCTTAGCCACTTCCTGTACGCTCGCAACTTCACCTCTTGAAGTGATCGGAAACCCTGCTTCGATGCGGTCAATGCCAAGACGCTGCAGCTGAAGTGCGATCTCAACCTTCTCCTGTGAAGTTAAGCTAACACCTGGCGATTGCTCCCCATCTCTAAGCGTAGTGTCCAATACATAGATTTTGCGCATACATCATTCCACCTTTTCGTTATTTTTGTATAAAAAAACTCTCTCACCCCTGCTGCAGCTTGTGCAACAGGGGCGAGAGAGAATTTTCCTCCGCGGTACCACCCTGATTCACTGCAAAGCACTCAGCTCTGCAGTCTCAGTAGATCACAGCTTGATCTGTGATCCAGCACGTTATCGGGTGCGAACCGGTCCCACCTAACCTGCTCAATCAATACAGGCTTCAGAAGAACTGCTCCAAGGCGAGTTGGCTTCGGGGTTAAGGCGATGATCACACCAATCTCATCGCTCTCTGAACTTAAGGGCCCGTATGCCTGCTCCTTGTCATTGCATTATCCTTTGTATAAAAATAAAACCCCTTTCATCCCACGCAAGAAATGCGATCAGGGACGAAAGGGGTTATCTTCCGTGGTACCACCCATGTTCACAGTGATCTGTAATGGACCACTGCCTCATGAAAGCTAAGCAAGGCTTAGATTTCGCACGTTAACGGGTGCAACTCGGCTGTTCTTAAGTGGAAATTCCATTTGGGAACAGCGGCTCCAAGGCGAGTCGGATTCGGAATTATGGTGGAGATTTCAGCATACTCCCCACTCTCTGCATCATAATTATACGAGTCCTGCTCCTTTTCAATGCCGATGATTAAAAGGTTGAAGTTATTATATGCAGGCTGGAAGTATTTAGTCAACTTTTTTCTAGAAAATAATTCCCATCTTTCATCAAACCCTTGATATATAAGGACTTTGAGTTATATTTAATAACATTAACAATATTATTTAACTACATTAATTAATGTCATTAACCAATGCGTATCTATTTAAAACGGATATTCTTCAGTCTCCTCATCTTGCTTCTGAAGGATTCGCTCAGCAACAACTTCAAAGGATTCAGGCTGCAGCAGTTCGACGGGAGAGAATCCTTTGTCGAATACAAATGAGTCTCCCTCCAGAATTACGGCGTATCTGCCATTTACTTTGGCGATATGAATTTTGTCGCCGAAATCGGCAAGCCTTCCACGAACCATAGTATCCCCGATACGGAATTTAAGTTCAATCTCTGGCTTAATTTCAATAATTCTTTCCGCAGCCTCGACCACGGCCTCCGGCTCCCACTTCTCCTGAATATCACGTTTCTCGCTTGCTGCCCAAAACTCCAGTTCTCTCTCCACATGCTGACGTTCCTCATGCGTTTCATCTGGCCATTTAGTTTCTACATAATCTTGAACAAAATTCATAACGTGATCATTTACGATCTCGGGAATTGACTGCTCGTAGGTCACAAACTTCAAGAAATCCTCAAAGTAACGGGCATGGGAGGATTGATGAATCTTAAGCTCCCACTCCTCAAACATACCTTCTTCGGGCATATAAGGATACTGAATAGATTTCATATTCCGGGCACTTATGGCCATTTCCACCTGGTTCACTAGACTTTTCTCATCTGAGATCCGGGCGATTTTCTGCTCAAAATCACATTTTAGCAAAAAGATAATTGGGGTGTCCGAATGGGTAGCAAGCTCGGCTTGGACAATAATCATGGCCCCTCCCCTTACAGCACTCGTATCCAGATAACTGCGCATTAAGTCATCGCAGGCATTCTTGAAGTCCTCTTTCTCATCCGCAGCTCTTAGGCGGGTGAACAAATTAAAGTTCGGGTTGCTGTCAAGCTCATGGCCTGGCTCAACAATAAAAGTACCAATCTTTGTTGGTGCCTGCTCAGCCGATGGATTCTTCTCGACCTTCCGTTTGGCTATTCGGGTGAACTCCCCATCAAGGAATTTCTTGATTTCACTATCGATATATTCATATCCATCCAGTGTTTGATAATGCTTGTATGAACGGGTACCCTGAGATTCGCTCCCTTCCACTTGAATAACGAAGAAAGATAAGAATTGAATTGAGAATTGCATGTATAGACCCCTTTATAAGTAAATGTATATGCAAAATGATATTGGTTGACATAATAAAAGTTATGTTGCTTATTTCTGTGATGGGATATGAATTTCTAGTCGTCCCACGGCTTCCTCTTTTTCACGACTGGTTATATGGGTATAAATGGTGGTAGTCTGTATGGAAGAATGACCAAGCAATTCCTGAACGGTTCTTAAATCTGCTCCTTTGCGCAGCAGCATAGTGGCGAATGAATGCCTTAATTTATGACTTGAATAAGCTGCCCTTCGATCTTGAGGTACTTCATGCTGAAATCTATCAAAAGTATCTGCTGCAATTTGCTGGATACAGCGAATTGACAGCCTTCTTCCTTTTTGCGATATGAACATGGCTGTTTCTTTGGCCCTCCAAGGTTTCAAGCGATCCGTAATCGCCTGTTGCAGTACTTCCTTGACCGCTTCTGGAACAGGAATCGAACGCCACTTGCGCCCTTTACCATACACACTGAGCAGCTTCCGCTCCGGGTTGAAATCAGCCAGATTCAGTGCGTGAACCTCGCCTACCCGAAGACCCATATAGGACATCAGCAGGAATACGGCCATATTCCGAAGTCTGTGCTTGCCATCAACCGACTGCAGGAACCTGCTCAAATCAACCTCATCTAGAAAAACCGGTGCTCGGTTCTTGTCCATTTTCGATTTCTTAATCCCGGCAGCCGGGTTATCTGCATACAACTCCAGCTCAATTAAGGCTTTGAAGAAACAATTAACTGAAGCATGCTTGCGATTCCGGGTTGAGTCGCTAACTCCTCTCTCTCGTACCGCAGATAAAAAAGACACAACATGAAACTTTTTAACCGAGCTTAATGATTTACCTTTTAGTGACTCCAAAAATTCATGCACATCGCTAAGATATGACTTTTGTGTATAGTGGGTATACCCAGCGTCTTTCATCCAAATCAGAAAAGCTTCAAGCTCCTCACCATATAAATCTTCTGTATCGTCTTGCAAGCAGATCCGCTCCTTTTATACCAGCATTTAATTTTAACATAGTGGCTAGCAGGCCGCTTTAGATTTATTAACTATGATTAATTTAAGATAAACTATAAAGAACTCAGCTGTAACACAAGTTGCGAAAGAATATTCTAATTAATTTCAACAAAAACAGCGTATAACATATATTATACGCTGTTTATTAATAAATTCCACGTCAATTATAAGTACCTGATCATCACTTCCTGAAATCCACCACTTCTCAGCTTGGGCAGCTTAACTTCCAAAAATCGTGACTTATAGGTGGCGCTGCTCTTTGCAGAATTATCGGGGCTGCCAGCGTGTTAACCTGCGGATTCTCCCCTTCTTGCCGACTGACACATCCGTGACGAACAGACGGTAACCTGACATAGCCTTGCTGATTGCGTTCTCTACATATCTATCTACCTCAGACGGATCGAGACTCAATTGTTCCTTGAACTCTTTGAATGGAAAGTAGTAGAAAAACTCGAAGACACTTTGAACATTGGAACCCCCCCCCGGGAATGGCCAATCCGTAGAGCATATTGCAGTTGGCGATAACCTGAAGCCTCCGACTGACCATAAGGATCCAAAAGATGCAGGGCCTGATGAAATCAGCAACAGGTTGAAGTATCAGGTAATCTGCTTTCTTGGCGAGGAAGTCTTCTATAAGCTTGAAAGTATACTAAAAGTGAATAAGAGAAGAATGCACAACCCGTTAGTTAACATAATATATATTATGTCTTAAGCCTTGTTTTTCAATTGTTTAGTTATAGATATGTGGGTAGATGGATTATTGTTTATAGTAACTAGATTCATATTTTTTTGTGTATTCTGAATTTTTCATATGTTGTAAATTCACAATAATTTATTTCTTAATTCGCCGGCCGTTGTGCTGCTCCGTAATTAATCATGATTTGAATTAATCACAATCCCCGCCTCATTTACTTAAATCGCTGCTATTCATGAATTTCACTTCTGGATAGGCTGGACTCGGGCCGGTTAACAATTCTCCGCCTTTTCCCTTCAGCTGCTTGTCGAAGAAGTTAAGGACATACTCGTTCGCGATTTTTGCACCCCTATTACCATCTATATTTCCGGTCATCCCTGTTAGCCGTATAAGCTTGGAATATAATTGAAGATCCGTAAAGTTATAATGCGATGTACCTTGAATATACATCACCTTTCCCCCACTCCTTACTGATTGATTCATGACTTGAAGCTCGGAGGAAATCAACTTGGTCAGCTTGGCATCTTGTATAGCACCTTGCTTATATTTGGTTGTCCATGTCTTAAAATCCTCTGCCCTCAGGGTTATAAATGGCTTAAGTTGGCCTGCTGGCAGACTCAAATCATAAAGGGTCCCATCCATATTTACCCCTGCTTTAAGCTTGGGATTGAATTGCACTTCGTGAAAAGCCGTTGCGCCGCCAAAGGAATGTCCCATAATGCCAATATTATTCATATCCAGTGCCCCTTTAAGGAAGCTGTTCTCGTCACCCGCATTCATCCGCCCGAATTGATTGATCACATAATCGATATCTGCATTCCACACTTTACCGATCTTCTTGGCATTTGATAAGATTTCTTCATCTCCAGTTCCAGAATTCCGTTCATATCCAGTCACTCTTCCATCCGGGAAAGCAGTGGCCGTTGTACTATAGGTGTGATCGATTGCTGCCACAATATATCCATGACTGGCAAGGTTCTCTGCTTGTGAGATATGGAGGATGCGGCCCGTACCTTCTCCATGAGAAAGAAGGATCAGTGGATATGGCTTAGAAGGATGCAGAATACCAGCATTCTCATACGAATTGCTTTTGAAATATTTCCAGTAATCCAGAACAAATTCAGGAAGCTTTAGATTTGAGGCGTAAGCATGAGCGTATTTTTGAAAAAGGAACCTGTCCTGCGGGAAAATAGAGGCTATCTTCTCCCCTTGCTGCTGATCCGAGGGATACCAGATCTGTACCATTAGCTCCCTTTTATCACCTTGATTTGATGTAAATATTTCATCCCTGCTGGAGTCAGTGAAATGGAAAGTTCGTGTGCCCACTGTATATGGCCCTTCCGGTTTAGGCAGCTCAACAACAGGTAAATACACGGACGCCAAAGTTGAAATGGCCAGGAGGAGCACAGATAATGTATACAAAGCATAAGTCAGCAGCTTAGGCATTGCCCAAAGTACTTTCTTGTTAGAGCTTCGCAATAAGCATATCGATATGTAAATACATGCGGTGATATAGATGGGGAGCATCTGCCACCTATATCCTTCCCAGCTCAGTTGGATGATCGAATCAACCAAGACGGCCAAAGAGAGAACTAACCCCACCTTTTTCTCCGATTTCTTGAAAAAAATCAAATATTGAAGCAGTGCCAAACAGGATATTAGCAAAATAATCTCATAAATCCTCATCGTTTCCTCCTAGTCAATTCTATTTCAGCATCTTCATGTTTGAAAAATTACGATTCCGACTGATTTCACCTTCCTCTCATAACTTGATCATAAGGGTCCCTGATTAAAATAAGAGATCCTTCAGCTTTAAAATCTGATTAAATTTATGTTAAGACAACGGTTTAGGATGAGTGAGTATTTTGAAGTTTAAGTTAACATAATATATATTATTTCTCGCTTGATCGTTTTTCTATTTAAACAAATTTGTTATTGAGCTAGGTAAAGAAATACGTAGAGTTTTGGTATAACGAGACTAGATAAATTCCAATAATTTTATCTATTATGAATTTTTCATATGTTGATTTTTTATATTATATAATTGACTTCTGACTTTCTTTTCATTTTGATAGCGTAAAATCAGATCACACAAAAAGGACAGCTCTCCAAAGGAGTAGCTGCCCTGTGTTTAGAAATTTACTAAATGTACACCAATTTGGGATGCGGGTGACTTAAAAAGTCATGGTGAGAGATTGCCCATCCGTATGCACCTGTAAGAACAAACATGATCAAGTCTCCACTTCGTATGCTTGACACCGGAATGTTCTCCGCAAACACGTCTTTGGGAGTGCAAAGCTGACCGACAATCGTCACAGGAACATCGACTGCAATTGGACGCTGAAAAGGATAATCCCACGGGTCTCGCTCTACGATCTCGAAAGGATGATTATGCTTCCAGGATACAGGGAGCCGGAAATGCTGTGTTCCGCCTCTTACTATAGCATACGTTTTTCCATGGTTACGCTTCACATCAATGACTTCGGTTACATAGGTTCCACAGAAAGCTGCCAAATACCTGCCACACTCGAAGTTTAATTTAAGCCTACCGCTGGAGAGAAGTGGATTGCTTTGCCCAAGTTGATGCAGTCCGGTGGTGAATCTTTGCCAGTCAAACTGCCGGTTCAAATCCGCGTAATTAACCCCTATCCCGCCGCCTGCATTCAGGATAAGGTGATCCATCTTGAACATAGACATCCATGTCTCTACTTTGTCGATATAACGGCCTATTAACGAAAGATGCTGTACCGCATCCATCTGATTAGAGACCGTATGGAGATGGAACCCGGCCATTCGGAGAAAACGGGAGTTCTCCAAAATATGAGCCGCAACCTCTAACTCCTCTTCCTCCATACCGAATTGAGTCGGCCTTCCTCCCATCTGCAGGGTTGCCTTCGGTACATCACGTTCCATACTAATATTAACGCGAAGCAATACCGCGACCTCTGTCTCTAGCTTATCCGTGATGTGCATCAGACGCCTTAATTCATGTAGGCTCTCTACGTGAATACTCTCTACATGAAGTAGAACCGCTTCGCGAAGCTCTTCATCGGTTTTACCAGGCCCGCCAAAGATGATTGGGACTTCCGTGCTTACCGCTCTTGCCTTTCTAATCTCTCCGATTGAGGCTGTCTCAAACCCAGTAACATACGGCTGAATGGTATTCAGAATCGGCTCCTCGCTGTTAGCCTTCATAGCATAATACATTTGGCAATAGTCTGGAAGTGCATGTACCACATTGGAGACGTGCTCCCTCAGCGACTCAAGATTATACACAAAAGCGCATAAAGGATCGCCGCTATCTCCCTTCTCATATCCTTGTATCCATTTCTTTGCAACCCGGGTCCATTTTTCGTTCAAGACAATGAATCTCCTCCCTTAAGTAAGTTGATTTGCATTTGAGGCACGGGATGCAGGGGGTTAGGCACGGTATGCTCTCTTCCTTCACCCTCCCCATATATTTTACGGAGTGTTAGTTGACCGACCTGGAAAGTCTCAGCGGCTAGATCGAACAAGTCAAATTGCTGTTCCAATTGAGGGAAAAGACTTTGATAGTGCTGAACTGCAGCGCCGACCATTCCCCAAAATTGTTTTTCTGTAAAGCCATATTGTTCAGTCAAAAACACCGCTATTTCATAAAGCTGAATATGCAGAAAAGCGTCTACCCAGAAATCCCGCACGTCCTGGGCTGTATCTGCCAAGATCGGATGACTGCTCTCACCAGGTCTTAATGCAAGGGAAGGCATTGGCAGCCGATTATCATATAAATGATGATTCCCAAGACATTTAATTCCCCCTGGTAAATCTCGTAATGCGATTCTCTCAGGCCATCCATCCTTATGGATAAGTATCATATTCTGTCCGTGTGATTCCAATCCAACGCCGTATGCATAGAGAAGATGCAGCATCGGTTGTATCGTCACCTCAAGCAGCCGCTGTACCCACCTCTCTGCTCCATACTGATTGATCCAGCTATCTATTTCTGGCACATTGTTAGCAAGATGGGTTACATAAGTATATGGGACAGCTTGTTCATCAGCTCGCAGCAGCGGCTCAAGACTTTCACGATATATAGTACTCATAGAGCCCTCTAACAGTCTAGCCAGTGGTTCAGGAAGATGATCATACCGGAGCGCTGCGGCGGCAGTCTCCCGCAAAATCACCACACCGCATTCTTCTCTTAAATAAATATCATTCTTTAACAGTTGATGCAGCCAATCCGAAATAGCGGGTGCATTACGAACATGATGTATTCCAATGATTCGGAGTGCAGACGTGTTGACAATTTGTATGGATGTTTTCACATATGGCTTGGCCGAATTCGTAATATTAGCTAAAGTACGGATCGATTGAAGCGGCTGATAGAGATCACTATCATTACCTAGCGGGATCAACATTTTGCTGCGAATCAGTTCACTCGCGTCCATCTTGATCTTATGCTCCCACTGCCAAGGATGCACAGGTATCAGGAGATAACTGTTAAAATCTACGCCTCTTGAAGCGATTTTGTCTTCGAACTGCCTTTTCTGATCCTCCCCAAGTAATTTAACAATATAATCCTCGTAGCTTAAGTTAGATAAGGTGTATGCCTCAGCATATGATCGATGGACAGCAACCCAAATCAGATGAAAGTTTGGACTGAACTCCGGAGCGTACGATAGATGGTCTTCCAGTGAGAACCCAATACGTGACTTGTAGCTTGGATGATAAGGATGGCCAGTGCTTGTATAGGCTTCCCATTCCGTAAGTGAACAGGGCTCATGCATGTCAGTATCCACTAAATTGCTCCCTGTAGATTGCCGCTTCCATGCGTTATGAAAAGCATCATTTACAAGGGTTCTTTCCAGCTCTTGGGCAAATGTGGACAGCCGTTCTGCTTCAGCAATCGGATAATGTATAGATAACTCCTGCAGAAGCTGAGCAATTGAGATGACTTCCGATTTTAATGACTCAGAGCCTGACTTGCTTCGGTAGATCGGAGACAGAATACGAATACGGCCGAAGCTCCCGGTGTCTCTTGCATGAAAAGAGTACAATACCGCATGTCCATTCCCCTCTTGCCCTATTACTCGGTATTCCAATTTGTCCACTAGGTCGCCACTGGACATAGCAGACTTTGCAATTTCCACATGAAGTAGACCTTCATGTACCATGGATTCCATCAACTGCCGAAGTACCCGGCGTCTACAATCTTGAGTCTCCTCATAAGTGCATTGCGCTACCCATTCGTCTATCCACTGCTTCATTATCCGTTCACCTTCTTATCGCGGAATCCGTTCAGCGGATTTGGAATTTCTACATAACCGGGCCGCTCGCCATGCTGATGGAAACGGCTGATCAGATTTGCTTTTGCCGGAAGTACAGGTGCTTCTAACAAGCGGTTGATCCATTCTCGTAGTGAAGGAGCTACACTTTCAGAATGCGTGGAGATTGCATGTGCTGCCTCTCGCCATAGATCTCGTTCCTCTGTATGAGAGGACCGGGATACAGTTGCAATCATATGGCTCAGATGATTTGTTACATTATAATAGAGCAGCCGCTTCCATGCTTCTTCTGTATCACTTAGGACTGGGCTATCCGGCGCTACCATGTCATTAATCCATCCCAACTCCTGTGCTTTGTTGCTGCACACGCTTACACCTTCTAAATCACGAATATAACATCCGGTAGGGACACCATCCTGCACTCTAATCAGCGTATTCTGGACATGGGCTTCGAGACTATATCCAAAATCAGCAAACAGTTGAAAAACAGGAAATAAATATACGTGAACATAAGCCCTGATCCACTTAACAGCGTCTTTCTTAGTGGCTGGAAGGTGTTCCAACCTACCAATCTCATCTTCAAGTAAGGTTGCGGCAACATGCCAATCTTCATGGCGCTGTTGGTCACCGGAGAGGGAAGCACGGATGATTACCGTGAACTCCTCGGCAAGCTCGGCATCCGACATGGAGACAACGCCGTGCTCCTGAAGGATTCCAAAGCCCGGATAGTGAAAAGCAGGCTCTATCTCAGCCCAGATTCGGGCCGCATCCATGGACCGCTTGTATTGTTCCTCATTGTTCGTCCGGATAAAGTTCGTAATTCGCACGTGAAGAGGCAGCTTCAAGTAAAATGACTGTGCCGGCGACCAGACTGTCCGCACGGATGAACTTGGGTACTGCCTATCTCCCAGACTACCGAGATATATCAGCTTGCCCTCGTCTATCCAACGGCGAATACTAGATTGTCGTAATAAATATTCAGACTGCCAAGGGTGAGCAGGGAGCAAGCGGTATGAAGTCAGTGCCGCTATCTCATCTGTACTAAGCCCAGTTGATCGTTGGATTGCACCGATCTCTTCCTGCAATCTATGCTCCCAATCCTGCCATTCTGACTTTAGAGGACTCTCTTCTAACCATTCCTCATGATACAGATCCGGATGAATAGCAAACCAGGTTAGTTGAAATGAGGCATTCAACTCAGGAGCATAAAGGCGCAGATCATCTTCCGTGAAGCCTTCTGAACTCTTCGGCGTCGGATGAAAAGGATGCCCGAACAGCAAGGACTGCTCCGAACGAACAAGCGTATAATTCTGGTATTCACTTGTTGGATCAGACTGCTGTTTAGTGTCTTGTAGTCGTTTAAGAACATAGCATGCAGTCTTATTTATACTGTTATTAATTTGATTGCGAAGATCAGCTATTCTATCTTGCACCGTTATGGTATCTGCATCGGCTGCCCCCACTTCTGCCAATAGCCAATCCAAAGCTGTGTAGGGTTCTAATGCGATGACCTCTTTCCCTCCATCCGCATCTCTCCCTATTAATGGGAAAATGTATCTGTGGTGCCCCGCAGCGGAAATGTTGCGGAATTCCATGCTTAAGGATCGACCAGTTAATGGTAATCTTAACTCTGTGTTGTGTTCAGTTACCGGGGTACAATGTACCTCACGCAAATAAGTGTTGAGAAGCCGCGTCAATGTACTGAGCTCTGCTAACTGCTGTGAAAGAATTTCATCTGACATTACTTCTTGTTTCATGCTCATAATTCTTATTCCTTCTCCTTTCCGTGTACTTCTTCCCTATTGCTTGTGAGCGAATCAATGCTGCACCTATTAACGGTAATATCCCAATTCCCCATATGCCATGTATAACACTGGGAAGACTAAGAATGATCTGCGGCATGAAGGAACCAGCTAATTGACCGGTAACTAGCAGACTATTTGCCGTGCCTATATTGACTCCTTGTCTACCCCTAGCTGAGCCCTGAATGATAGACCTGAGTACTAATGGAATAACTGCACTGAATACATATCCCTGCACAAGCTTCGTCAGAATTAGAACAGTAAATACTGGTGTACAGGCTTGAAGGAAGATAACCAGTCCGCTTAGACAAAGGGAATTTATGACCAACCGTGCAGGCTCCTTGCGATCTCCTTTCTTGCTCCATCTTCCCGCTCCGAAAAGTGCTCCTACTCCTGTGGCAGCTTCAAGCAAGCCAATCATACGGGGCGCCGCTGGACCACTCGAATAATTCTCCTGTATGAACAGTGGGTATATAGCTGCCAAGGCTGTCGCAGCGCACTTAGACAGGATGCCTGCTGCTAGCAAATATTTCAATTCACGATGATACCAGAAATACAGCATGCTGGCCCTTACACCATGAGGTTTAGATTCAGATCCCAATTCAGCGCTGTCATTGGGAGCCGCGGCAGCATCCAATGACTGATCAGTTGTGACAGCGGTAAGATCGCAGAGCTTAGCAGGAACGTTCAGCAATATCCATGCCAATGCACTACAGGCCAATGTAAGCAGTCCCGCTATCGTAAGAAAGATTCCGCTGCCAATCCAGCCCATCGCCATCCCTCCAACAAGCGGGCCAGCAAGTCCTCCCGCTGTGACCGCTTGTTGATAGCGGCCAATGGCCTCCCCTTTTCTATCCGAAGGGGCACTAACTGCAATCATCGCGATCGCCGCATCGTAAATGCCTCCAAGCCCACCTTGCAGCAGACGAAATAATACAAATATCGTTAATGTTGGCGCCCAAGCCATTCCGAGCATACATATTCCTAGAGCCACAAGGGCTCTAACAAACATCCATTTACGGCTGACTCGGTCTCCCAGCTTGCCCCATAAAGGAGTCGTAAGCATGTAAGTTACAGATGGTCCCGCCAGCGCCACCGAGGTCCATAGCATAATGGAACTTTCAGAACCAGAAGCCAGTCTCCCGATATGGAATAGCATAAATGGGGTAGTTCCAGTCAGACCGAGCGTAACTACAAACTGACCAACCCAGAGTACAGCAAGATTGCGCTTCCACAGCGGCCATCGCTTTCTTTCGGCAGTTTGTTCGTTCTGTCCCACCTTATTTCCTTCCCGCTTACTCATACAAGGAGAGAGTAACTCCTATCCCTTTGGCATTAGCCTGTTCATATATCCGATACGCACACGAGATATCTTCAATCGCCATGCCCATTGGATTCAGGACAATGATCTCATCATCAAACTCCCGTCCAGGTCTAATCCCGGCTACAATCTCTCCTAGCTCGGCGTGCAGCTTCTCTCTGGAGAAAGCTCCTTCCAATACAAGCTGATTGATGATTTTCTTCTCTCTATTGGATTGATCCCAGTCATCTACGACCACTTTATCCGCACTGGTAAACACATCCTTATGCAGATCCATGATGGATACATTGCTGACAAAGCAGCCTTTCTTCAGCCAGTCATAATGGATATAGGGCTGATCTGTTACCGTACATGGAATTACGATATCACCGCTTCGCACCGCTAATTCAGCCGATTCACTGCTTCGGCAGGAGATATGAGAATACTGAGCGTTCACCCGTTCGGCGAGCCTTTGAGCAGCTTCAGCATGAACATCGTATAGATGAATCTGCTTCACCTGAGGAAATAACTGAGCAACACTTTCGAGCTGACGCTGTCCGATAATCCCACAGCCGATAATAGTCACATCCGAGAAGTCTTGTCTCGCCAAGTACTTAATCCCCACTGTTGTTACTGCTGCTGTCCGCATACTGCTAATGAGCGCAGCCTCCATAACCGCTAACGGATAGTTCGTCTGTGGATCGTTAAGCACAATCATTCCGCTCGCACGCTCTAAACCATGAACGGAAGAATTATCATGCTTACTACCGATCCATTTCAAGCCTGAGATTTGGAGATTCCCGCCTACATAAGAAGGCATAGCAATAATCCGGTCCGCGATATGCCCCTGTTCACCATCCTCTCCTCGCACTCTTAGATAAGGCTTCAGTGGCTGAACAAATTTGCCGAGGGCATGCAGCTCCAAGACCTCTTCGATAACCTTTGCGTAAAATTGTGGTGATTCTCCCCCTGCTTCTGCAACCTGGCTGCGGCTTAAATACAGCAGGGAAGGCATCTGCTTCTCTTGACTGATTAACACTCCTTGCTCACCCTCTCTTTCACCGTACTCAACCATTCATCATCGTACACAAGATCCAGATAGCGATCACCGCGATCGGGCAACAGCGTAGCGATTCGTACAGTCCCCTGTAGCTCCGGAAGAAGCTTCTGAATAGCCGCAACGACTGAACCAGAGGAACCTCCGGCAAATATCCCCTCAGTGCGTACCATCTCCCGGCAAGCCATGGCTGACTCGTAATCATTCACATGAATAACCTTGTCAATTTCCTCACGATTCAGCAGCTCCGGTACACGGCTAGCCCCGATGCCTGGAAGCTCCCTCTTCCCTTTCGGACCGCCAAAAATAACAGATCCTACAGCATCGACTCCAATAACCTTAAGCCTGGGGAACTTCTCACGAAGCCTACGGCTTGTACCCATAATGCTTCCCGATGTACTTATACCAGCCACCAATATGTCCAATTGATCCATTTGCTTAGCAATCTCTTCACCTGCTCCATAATAATGTGCCTTCCAGTTATATTCATTCGCGTACTGATTAATCCAGTAGCCATGAGGAGTTGTATGCAGCAGTTGCTTGACTGTGGCGATTCGTGTATTCAGATAGCCACCATGTTCATCCTTCTCAGTGACCATCTCGATGTTAGCCCCCATCTGTCTCATTATTTTCAGGTTGGTTTGGCAAATGTTCGGGTCAACTACACAAGTGACCTCCAATCCATAAATTCGGCTCATCATAGCAAGAGCAATGCCTAAATTGCCGGACGTGCTCTCAATGATATGACTGTCCTGGTGAAGAGCTCCAGTTCTAAGTGCCTCCTCCAGAATAAAGCGTGCAGGTCGATCCTTCATACTGCCACCAGGGTTCATGAATTCAAGCTTCCCATAGACCTGGACCTCATCACCCGGAAACAATCGGTTCAGTCTGAGCAGCGGGGTATGACCAATACAATCAGTTAAAGATTGTATAACTGGGGACTCCTTAAGTTCGATCATGAACTGTTCCTCCCTTCAAATAATCATCAACGAATCGGTGATATTGATAATCATTATCATTAATTCTTCTCTATCGTACATTCACTTAATTTGACTGTAAATGACCTGATTGAGTTATTTTAGTTATCCAAAGGGATTATTGATCCAAGCTTGATCTGTAATTCGTAGACAAAATCAGGACCGCTCTCGGTAATTTCAAGCACTCTTTTTATATTCTGAATATGCTTCTTAACCGTATTTTCTGATATGTGCAGGGTGGTTGCGATTTTGCGTACCGAGTAGTGTGAACATACTAAACTGGCAATCTCGCGTTGTCTTATACTTAGCGGTACTGCATTTCCGATTGGATTCGTTCCTGACGCGGCGTGAGAAGACAATGGCCGCTCTTCCTGCCCCTCATTTTCCCAGATGATATGAATAGATGCTTGTCCTTCTGTTGATCTTAGCTTCTCTACAATCATTCTCTGCAGTTCATCCATCATACGTTGTTCCTCTTGGGTTCTCGTAAGACTCTCAACAATTAACCGCTGTCTTCTTAACATTTTTCCCCTCCACTATAAATAGAAAATAGATTATTTACGATGCAAAAAGGGACTGTCAGTCTTTCAACTGTCAGCCCCCAGCCAGTCTAATTTCATTTATTTAGAAACGAAAATTTTGAACAAATCATCTACAACCAGGTTCGCAGCCTGAATACCAAGTCCGCTTAGCCACAGATCGGCATCCACCTTAAATACTTTCTTATCTTTCACCGCCTTAAGATTCTTCCAGAGCGGATTATTAGCCAGCTTGCTCTCGAGCAAATTATCAGTATCGCGGCTGAACCAAAGAATGACATCACCATCCATGTTCGCGACTTGTTCTTCAGTTGCTTTACTGGCAAACTCATCAGCCTGCTGAGTAGCAGGACGCTTCAATCCGGCATCCTCTACAATAATTCCGCTGAAAGATTGTCTTAAGTAAATGCGTACATGGTCAGTACGCGGACGTAGAACAGATACGGTTGTGTTAGCAAGTCTGTCTCCCATTTGATCTTTAAATTGTGCGAGCCTATCGGTATAGGCACTTAATAACTTATCTGCTTCCGCTTCCTTACCCAGTGCAGCAGCCTGCACTTTCAAATTATCTTTCCAAGTGTAGCCAAGGGACTCTACATAGACGGTAGGGGCAAGCCGTTTCAACTTCTCAAAAATCTTCTCATGCGTATCTTTACTTCCAAGAATAAGATCAGGCTTCAGTGAGGCAATCGTCTCGAGGTTCGGTTCATCAATGGTACCAATATTCGTTATCCCCTCAGCCTGTGAACGCAAATATGCGGGGTAAGGTTCCTCTAGCTGCACGGTTGGCGCTCCTACGGGCTTGACACCCAGTGCAAGCAAGTTATCCAAAGCTCCGTTGTCGAGTACAACCACCCTCTGCGGAATCCCCTTAAGCTTCTCTTCCCCCATTGCATGTTTTACAATGATTTCTTTTTCCGTTTGCGCCGTAGTAGTAGGTTCGCTTGAAGCATTACCGGATGTTTCTTTTGAGCCGCTTGTTGAACAAGCCGATAATGCCCCCATAAGGACAACTATCAGCATTAAAAATAAAATTTTTCCTCTACTTCTATTCATTGACAACACGCTCCCGACTTTGATAATATATGTAAGGCTTATTGATAATGATTATCATTATCTTTGCAAGGACAAGTATAAGTGCCATTATAATTGATTGTCAATTACAAATTTGGATTATTTTTCTTACGAGGGAGTAAGTTCATGACTAAACAATTTTGTCTGTTAGGATTTGGTCTAGTTTTGCTGATCGGGATTTTTCTGCTGGATCTATCAACCGGTTCCCTGATTATTGATTTTCCAACTGTTTGGTCCTCGATCTGGGGCAATCACAGCACTGAACTACATCAGGTTGTCTCTACTATTCGAGTTCCTAGAGCATTTATCGCTTTATTCGTAGGTGCGGGTTTGGCAGCTGCAGGCGCTTGTATGCAGGCACTAACCAGAAATCCATTAGCTTCACCAGAAATTTTGGGGGTCAACAACGGGGCAGCTCTTGCAATAGTGATCGGGTATTTCTTAGTACCGGGCTCCTCCGTCTGGATTTATCAAATCTTTGCGGTAGCAGGGGCGGCATTTGCAGGTTCATTAATATTTGTCTTGAGTTCAGTAGGCGGTACGCCGTTAACGCCTTTGAAGTTAATCGTTGCCGGCACAGCCGTCTCGCTGCTGCTTGCTTCTTTCACACAAGGCGTTCTTGTTCTTAATGAGAAATCGATTGATGAAGTTCGGTTCTGGCTGGCTGGTTCTGTTGCTGGGAAGGAACTGCAAGATCTTATCTATGGGGGACCTTTAATCCTTATTGGAGTGTTGATCTCCCTTGCCCTCGGAGCCAGAATGAATGCATTGCAGCTTGGTGACGAGGTAGCTGTTGGGATTGGATCTGATACCTCATTTACCAAAAAGATTTTGTTCTTCGTTGTTGTTCTGTTATCCGCGGGCTGTGTGACAATTGCGGGGCCGATTGCATTCGTCGGACTTGCCGTGCCGCATATCGTAAGGTCCATTGCTGGTGCTGATTACCGATGGATTGTCATTCACTCAATCTTGATGGGTTCATCGCTTCTTATGCTGGCCGATATAGCTGCCAAGCTCGTCATTCATCCGGATGAAGTGTCTGCTGGGGTGATGACTGTAATGATGGGGGCGCCTTTCTTTATTTATCTGGCGAGGAAAAAGGAGTGGAGGTTGTGAGGATGCGTCAGAGAATAATGGTTCAATGCAGCCTCATCATTCTGATACTTATTCTGTTTATACTGCAAGTTGGCACTGGGGAGTTTGCTATATCTCCTCTGGATACGATAAAGTCCATTCTTGGGATCGGTCAACCCGATCATGATTTCATCGTTCGTACACTTCGGCTGCCCAGAGCATTGATAGCTGTTGGTATTGGAGCTTGTCTTGCTGCTGCGGGGACACTGCTGCAGGGTATAACGCGCAATCCGCTTGCATCACCAAGCGTAATCGGGCTAAATGCAGGAGCCGCGCTCTGTGCTGTTATCTTCATAGTATGGGTTCAAATTCCTTCATACTGGCTCCCGTTCGCCGCCTTTGGCGGAGCACTTTTGGTGGCTTTCCTTAGTTATGCACTCGCATGGAAAAAAGGGCTATCTCCTATCCGCATGGTTCTGGTCGGTATTGGTATCGCCTCGATCTGTCATGGGTTTATTACCATCGCAATGACCTCCGGCAATATTCGGCTCGTGAATCAAGCAACCATCTGGATGACCGGGAGTCTATATGGACGAAGCTGGGAACAGCTTTGGCCCTATCTTCCTTGGGTAATGATCTTCCTCCCTACTGCTTGGTTGTGTTACCGCCACCTAGACATCCTGGGTCTGGATGATCAGTCATCCATAGGACTCGGAAGCCGCATCCATTCAACCCGGACATGGATCCTGCTAATCGCCGTTGCCTTGGCTGGCTCGTCTGTTGCAACAGCAGGAACTATAGGCTTCGTAGGCTTGATGGCCCCTCATATTGCCAGACAGCTAGTAGGCGGGAAGCACGCCGTATTGATTCCCACTGCTGCCCTGCTCGGAGCCTTAATCGTTCTGGCATCGGATTTTGTTGGACGAACCGTTCTGGCTCCAATTGAAATCCCCTGCGGTTTGATTACTGCGATACTAGGCGGGCCTTATATGTTGTATTTGTTAGCTCGGACTCGAAATCAATGAGTGTTAATTGGTAAACCTCTGGGAAATCTGACGATGAGCAAAGTGGGTCTCTTCTTCATAGCGGCCATTCGTGTACTCATTAATGATCGTACGCCAGAACATTTGAGCTGGAATATTCGAGCTGAGCTGGGAGATTAACCATCTCCCCTTGTATTTCTCAAACAGCTGTGTGGCTGCTGATCTTCCAACACCAAGCTTACGGTATTTTTTGAGTACGAAAAATTCAGTCATGTAACTGTCCGCGTTCCTCCTGCCTTGAAGTGCCTCAATTAGTGCAAACCCTGCCGTACATGATCCTATCTTGAATAAGTATGGAATATATTTATCATCATTTGCCCAATATTTATCGAAGTCCGGATAAGGTGGGTACTTTCCCGTTGTCTCATCGATTTCAAAATTTAGATAACCGCTAAAATCATAGATGTAATACTGCATTAAGTTACGAAACTTTTCTTTCATATGAAGATCTGCGCGTACCAAATCTACCTGCATTAAATTAGCCTCCTTTTGGCCCTATCTACTCTGTACAATTTGATTTATGTTCCCAGTGGTATGATATAATTATGACAAATCTATATATTAGCTGCTGGTACAAAGGAGCTTGCTAAATGAACATTCAGAAGATTGCCGACCGTAAAAAAATGGATGAGCGAGTGCTGAATATGCCATGGTTCGTTCAACAGTTCATTGATTATAAATTGCCCGATTTATCCCCCTCTACCCTGCTCGAATATATCCGAGATTATGAGCAGTTCTTCGGCTGGCTTCGTGGTGAGGGTTTATCTGCTGCTGAGAATAATGCCACAGTTACGCTTCAAGAACTTGAAGTGCTTCGGATGGATAGTATTGTCGGTTATCGGCTGCACCTAACTACCCGGGTGGATGGAAATAACTCACGAGTAACCGTATCTCGCAAAATGTCTTCTTTGCGCTCATTATTTCATTATTTAAGCCAAATTGCGGAAGATGAGGACTTTTATCCGCTTTTGAAACGGAATATCATGGCTAAAGTTGAAATCAAGCGTATCCACAAGCCTAAGGACACAGCTGCCAAGTTAAAAGGTAAAATTCTCGAAGAGGATGAACTGCTTGAATTCATCGGCTATATTCTCGAGGGATACGGTTCAGACATTGAGAATAACAAACAAGCCTTATATAACTATGAGCTGAACAGAGAAAGAGACGCATGTATTGCAAGTCTCATTCTAAATTCCGGGCTTCGCGTGTCCGAAGTCGTTAATCTAAATATTGATGATATCGATTCGGCTAATAAATTACTCTATGTATATCGCAAAGGTAACAATGATGAGACTTTCAAGACTCCAGTCTATTTCCGGGAACAAAGTAAAGACGAGCTTCAGGCTTATTTAGCCATTCGTAGCGCGCGTTACCGAACACCCAAGCGTGAAAAAGCTTTGTTCGTTGCACTGCCAAATGGCCACCAGGAAGGTAAAAGAATGACCAAGAGGGCTATACAGGCCATGATCATAAAATACGCCAGCCGTTTCGGAAAGCCATACTTAACGGTGCACAAGCTTCGACACTCCTTTGCCACAGATTATTACCTGCAGAATGATATCTACAAAACCAAGGAGCAGTTGGGTCATGCTTCTACAGAAACGACGGAAGTCTATACTCATCTTACAGACAAAACCATGTCTGATGCGATCGAAAGACGTTCAGAAGTGTAAAGCGATAACGCTAAACACTTCTGTTTTTTATTTTACAGAGAGAGTTCGGAAGAAATAGCTGCTACGATTCCTGGGATATCGTTAATATCGAAGATTGGCAAGCTGCCTCCAAGACCTGTAGCGGGACTGCTCTCTTCCAAGTTAATGGATAATTCCTGCCAAACCACTACTCCCTTAATGTTCGTAAGCTCATGAATTAAAGGCAGATCTTTATTCTCGCGCAGAATGACAAGCTTGGGATAGGTCTCCTGTTTGAATCCTTCGACGAGAACAAGATCGTAATCGGCAAAACGAACGACAAGATCCGGTAATTTAGTTCCCTTGTCCTCTAGAATGGCGGTGCGTGTAGGTGAAGTAATAGCCACTGCCGCCGCGCCAGCTTCACGATGCTGGTAGGTGTCAGTGCCTTCCTTATCCATTTCAAAGCCATGCATATCATGCTTGATTACAGCAACCCGCAAGCCTTCGGTAGTAAAGTGTGCAACCAGGCTCGAGACCAACTGTGTCTTTCCAGTGTTTTTATATCCTACAATCTGATATACCGGAATAGAGTCAAACTTCATATCGAACTTCCCGAAAGCCTTAAAATTTTCACTTTATCCCCCGCATTTAGAACTCCTGAAGAGGGTGGGACAACTATTAGACAATCACTGTCCTTGATCGTAATCATAACATTCGATTCATCCAGACTTGCAGGTGTGGCTACAAGCTGAGCATCTACAATGCTTAGACTTCCACGAACAAAACGTGTAAAGTTGTTAATTTTCTCGTAGCTTCTACCCAGTACTGCCGTTAATTCAGTAAGGAAGGGCTGTTTACTTCCCTGCATTAAACCCAGTGCCGGCCGAACGAACAATTCAAACCCTACAAAGCAGGCTCCCGGATTTCCCGATAAGGCAAAGAGGAGCTTCCCCTCCTTCACCGCAGCTGTTGTAACGCTTCCCGGGCGCATTGTTACTTTATTAAACAGCATAGTAACTTCATCTCCGCGTACCAAATCCGCCATAATATCAAAATCGCCTACAGACACACCACCCGTAGTCACAACGATATCATAGAAGTGGAAAGCCTCTTCCACACGCTGCTTAGCGATTTGAAGATCATCCTGTATGGCATCGAGTATTATGGGATCTCCACCGGCATCTCTAACCTGGCTTGCCAGCATATAGGTATTGCTATTGCGAATTTTGCCGTCCTGTATGGCTTCCTCAACCCCAAGCAGCTCAGAACCAGTTGAAAAAATGGCTACCGTTGGCCGCTTGAAGACACTGACCTGATGAACTCCGAAGGTAGCAAGTACTGAGATCTCCCCTGTCGAAAGGAACGTTCCCTTTTCAAGAATCAAATCGCCTTCTCGTAGTTCTAATCCCACCGGAGTTACATTCTTACCTGCTTCTATTTCCCGCTTGACCTGAATGGTTGTTCTTCCTTGATTAACAACAGTCTCCGTCATTTCAAACATAATTACAGCATCGGCTTCATCCGGAACCTTCGCTCCTGTCATAATACGGGAGACGGTGCCTGGAACAAGAGCAACCGATGGCAGTGATCCTGCAGGAATCTCATCCACAACCTCCAACCATACCGGATTCTCGGTTGAGCTTCCCGCAGTATCCCCACTTATAATTGCGAATCCGTCCATACCTGAGCGGCGAAAGTGTGGATATGGATGAGGTGCCATGATATCTTCAGCTAGATAACGTCCTTTGGCCTCGGACAAATCGACATGTTCACAATCCCCCAGCTGAACATGGGATTGAATAATAGCCTGGGCTTCTTGAACTTGTATAGCGTTCCTGTGCAGCTTGGAAGATGAGTTGGACTGCTCCATATATGAACCCCCTAGAATTCTGTGCTTAATATGTATACATGTTATCGTTGTTTCCCGCTCGATTGCAATCTTTATTAACATAAAAAGCATGCAGCTATCTGCATGCTCCCCTGTATGCTAGTGTTAATCCTGTGTCCCAGCTATCTCCTTCTTCTGGTAATGCCTCCAGAACCGGATCGGGTTTTGGGCTTTGTAATCGACTTCTTCGGCGATGAATAGGAACCGGAATCCGAGCTTCCCCCATCCTTGTTCCGTGTAATACTACCCTTGCTTGAACCTGAACTACTGCTATCTCCGCTGTAGCTTCCACTACTTGAGCCCGAACCTCCACGTCTTGTAATAGAGCCTTTCTTCTCCACAGTCAGCGGTGGAGCAGCCTTCTTGTCGTCTTTCGTAGGTGCATGATAGTCCTGCTTCGGCTTATAAGTATCCTTGCTTGAGTAACCACGGTAGGAGCCATGGCCTCCAAAAGAATCGAACAAGCTTCCAATCAACGAAGCCGCAAGGTATCCTTGTAGAAAGCTTGAATCATAATTACTGCGAACATATTCTTCAGAATCCACTTCTATCAGTGTATCTTCAGGCTTATTCGGATCTTTCTGCAGATGGTAATATTCCTTGTCATAGACGAGGAACATATGATCATCATTATCCGGCGACTTCTGATCAGGCTCATGTTCAGCGATGAGATCAGCTGCTACCTGAGGAACTTTCTCTCCTGCTGCTCTGTACACATAGGAGGTTGAGTTACCACTTCGATTCACCGATTCTAGCGGGTAATTCTCCTTTACATTAGGTGAGCCGCAGCCTGCCAATAACGACACAAGCAAGCTGAGAATCAGAGCTAACTTAACATATAAAGAAGACCCTTTCTTCACAAATATCACTCCTAAGAGGCACGGATGACTTTGACATCACCGGAGATCGTCTTATCTCCTTCATAAAGCATGAATCTTCCATCCTGCCATTCAATCCTTAACAGGCGATAATCATCAGACTGGAATTGCCATACGTGCTGTTCTCCGCCTTGGCGAAAAGGAGTTTTGCCCTTAATAATAACGTTACCGGCATATTCTTCCTCAAGATGGTAGGATCTATCGTCCAAATCTATAGTTGTTGGCACTTCATTCGGATTATCGAGACGCCCGTCTATCGGGTCGTATAAAGCATACTGCAAAATTTCACGTTCTTCAATGTGTAAATAACGAATGTCGTTCCCATCCCGCAGTGAAAGCATTGCGGCATTCCGCCCTGGATTGCGCACACTGCCAACAACTTCGTAGGTGACGAGAGATACTTCGCATATATCCCCTGGATTTAAGTCCAGCATGCTCTTCTCTCGAGCGGGTGGTTCGGACTTGGCAAATAATCTGCCAATTCTCTTCATTACATTCATGATTCCTGGCTCCTTCTGATTCATATGCATTACCCAAATCTTGCTATCCATAAGCAAAGGAGAAACAATGAATTGTCTCTCCTTCCCTTACATGCATATCGCAGATTATTATTTCTCGTACTGCTTGAGCAGGGCCGCCAGCTCATCTTCAACCGCTTTATCCTTATTAAGTTCTGCGAACTCTTCATCAAGGGATTTACCTTTGCTGGATACCTCATTGCTTGCTTCAGCCTGTGCTTCCATTTGGAGCATCTTCTCTTCCATACGTTTCAGTCCGGCAGACGCGGTATCCGAGTTAAGTCCAGACAATGATTTGTTAATTTCGTTCTGAGCCTTCGCTGCATTATAACGAGCTACCAGGGTCTCGCGCTTATTCTTCATCTCGGTAAGCTGCTTACGCATTTGCTCCAGCTTGTCACGGAGATTGTCCGCTGCCGCTTTGTTGCTATCATAGCTGGTCTTGTATTCAGCAAGCTTCACTTCAGCTGCCTTCTTCTCCTCAAGTGCACGGCGGGCAAGGTCTACGTTCTGAGCTTGTGCAGCCGCATGAGCTTGCTCATTACGTTTCGCAGCCAATGCTTCCTGCTCTTCATAAAGCTGCTTGAATTTCTTCTCAATTGCTATTTGGGCTGCTACGGATTTCTCGGCATCCTCTAGATCTTCCTGCATATCGCGAATGTATTGATCAGTTAGCTTGATTGGATCTTCTGCTTTATCGATAAGAGAGTTAATGTTAGACATCGTCAGATCACGTAATCTTTTGAAAATGGACATGGTTAATTTCCTCCCAGGAATAAATATGTTTTATGATATGGTTTACGCAGATAGGTGGCGGGACGTTTCAAATTTCTTAATATTCCCTTGCCTGCCATCCCATTTATTGTATCCTGTTCTTATCATAACTTGGAGGAGACACCGTTTGCAAAAAAAATTCGAGCTCGCGTTCGGCAAGCTGACATACCTTCTCAATCTGTTCAGAACTTAAATTGCTGTAGTGGATTCCCATAATTACAGTTACTGTCCGGTTAAGCCACCTGGAGGCACGAAGTGCAAAATCAGTGCTAAGAAGGGATTCCTTATGGCCGGGAACTGCCGCTGTATGAACTTCAGCCGGATATCCAGAGGAAGCGTACGCTGTCGAGACTGCGCCAATATGGGCATCGCCTCCCGTAATAATCAGTAAGATATCGCTTCCTATTTCGCGAAATTCCAGACGAATTTTGTTCATATCTATATCGTCATCGAAGTTATTCACAGATCCGCCCCTCTCTAGATAATCCCACGGATTTCATCCAATGTCTGGATACCTTCGTTGTTCATAAATTCCGTGATGCCGCTCAATAACTCTTCTCCAGCATGAATATTAACGAAGTTATAAGTACCTATTTGCACAAGAGAGGCGCCAGCCATAATAAATTCGATCACATCCGTGGCACTTGTTATGCCGCCCACTCCTATAACAGGTATATTTACCCTGCTGGCAACCTGATGTACCATTCTTAATGCAATTGGCTTTATTGCAGGACCTGAAAGGCCGGCATATAAGTTGCGAAATACGCTTTTACGCTTATATACGTCTATCTTCATGGCTGAGATGGTATTAATCAGGCTAACTCCATCAGCTCCTTCTTCTTCACACATCACAGCCATCGAGACCAGATCTTCTGCATTGGGTGACAGCTTAATGACTAGAGGAATAGAGGTCACGGCCCGAACTTCACGTACCACTTCACGGGCTTTCTCGGTCTTAATGCCGTAGGCCAAGCCGCCTTCCTTGACATTTGGACAAGAAATATTCAGTTCTATGATATCGACTGCTTTGAGGCCTTTGGCTTCCCGAATACGGGAATCCTGATTAATTAACAACGCCCCTTCAATATATTCATCAATGTGGTCTCCACCCAGATTCACAATTCTCGCCAGATCAAGTCCTTCCCAAAAACCGGCTTCGTTCTCAAGAAAATGTTTGATACCTGGGTTCTCTAAGCCGACACTGTTCAGCATGCCTGAAGGAGTCTCGAAAACTCGAAGTCCCTCATTTCCTGATTTGGGATGCAGGGTCAGTCCCTTACCGGCGATGCCACCCAGAACTGAAATATCATAATATTGTGCGTATTCTTTGCCGAATCCAAATGTTCCGGACGCCATGACAAGCGGATTCTTGAAGTGAACACCAGCAATGCTTCCCGACAGATTAATCATCTAAGTCCACTTCCTTTGCAAGAAATACAGGACCTTCAACACAAGCCCGCTTCGTTCCCTCGGGTCCTTTAACACTGCACACAAGACAAGCACCAATCCCGCAGGCCATCTTATTCTCGACCGATACATAGACATTGCCGTGATAGTCCTGCTCAACTTGTTTTTGCTTAGCTGCCTTCAGCATCCCCGTGGGTCCACACACCAAGATGTGATCATAATCCTCGAAGACAACTTCATCCAAAATACTACCGCCTACCTTAATTCTTACGTTACTGCTAATTGAGTTGAAATCTGTAACCAAACAGGCTTCTTCCCGGAAGCCGAGGTAAATATCTGTATCTCTTAGTTGTTTGGCTGCGAAATAAAGAGGTGCTATTCCTATGCCTCCCCCAACGAGTGCTGTTCTTCCCTCTATATCCGGAAAGCCGTTCCCCAGTGGCCCAACCAGGTTTAATGAATCACCCCGTTTAAGACTCGCAAATAGATGAGTCCCCTCACCAACAACTTGGTACAGGAATTCTATGTAATGGTCCTTTAAGTCAAAGATGCTCAGCGGCCTTGAGAGTAAAGGATCTATTCTAGAGCCTCTTAACATATAGAACTGCCCGATCCGTCCCTCATACTTCCCTGATATCTTAATCCGGAACACACCAGGCGAGACCTGGATATTCGACATAATTTCAGCCATGGCTAACTCCCCCCTGAACATTACGATGCCTTTTTTTCTATGCTACTGCCGTGATATTACTCACAGAGCAGACTCGCTCTGGATAAAAGAGCCTTTGTAAGGAAATAACAACGAGAAATATGTCCTGTAAAGGAGAGACAACTTGATGCAAAACAAATATGCATTAGCATTTGTCCTGCTTGCCTTATTCACGCTGCTGAGTTCCCATGCAGCTTCTGCAGGCAGCAACACTAGGTCTCCTGAGGAGCTGAACTCTACAAGCAAAGCTGCATCAAGCCATGAAGCATTAACCCTCGGTGAATTAAGACGCAAATATGCTGAAACCTTCAAATTCCGTGGGCCTAAGGTTAAGAGAATCGCGCTGACCTTTGATGATGTTCCAGATCCGAGGTTCACTCCTCAAGTCCTCGATATACTTGCTAAAAACCATATCAAAGCTACTTTTTTCGTGGTGGGCCAGCGGGCGGAGAAACATCCAGGATTAGTTAAGCGCATATACCGGGAGGGGCATCTGATCGGCAACCACTCGTATAACCATCCTTTATTCAAAAATAAAAGCTTAGCTTATTTCAAAGACCAAATTCTTCGTACCGAGACCATTATTTATAATCTCACAGGCTTTCGCCCCAAATTTATACGTCCTCCCTATGGAGAGATTAATGAAGAGCAGCTGCGATGGGTGAAAAGCAGGGGCTACAAGGTAATTAATTGGAATGTGGATTCAAAAGACTGGAAGGGTCTAAACAAGCTGCAGGTGACAAACAATATACTGAGCGCAGCTGGTCCGGGTTCTATTATTCTTCAACATGCCGGGGGCGGAGTTGGTGCAGATCTGACAGGGACGATAGAGGCCTTACCAATAGTCATACGCACATTAAAAAGTAAAGGGTATACCTTTGTTGATCTAAGTGAACTTCTTCATATAAAAGGATATAAGTAAAAGAGGAAAGCTCCAATTCCTTGGAGTCTCTCCTCTTTGTTCAACCCAGATTATTTAATGACGTAAAGTTTAACATTTTGAAATCCGAAGGTATTTACTTTAGCCTGGCTGCCAGGAATGAAAATATCGATTCGTTTTCCTTTAATCGCACTACCTTGATCTGTGGCTCTCGCCACAAAGGCTTTCTTCGGAAGGCCTGAATGAGTATGGCCTGTAACTAGTACCTTGGTGCCCATTGGAATGACTTTTGGATCTACAGCGATCGTACCCAAGGCAAGCGGTTTACCATAGTAATCGACCGGACCCCAACCATTCTCACTCGGATCTGACGAATAAGCTGTGGCGACTACATTAATGGTTTTCGAATAGTTAAATGTTTTCCCCCATGCTTCAACCACTTTGTTCGTCGTGAACACTTTAAGTATAGCCAGCGGATCTGTTTTTTTTACGATCAGGCTGCCTTGTACACTGGCAGTTTTCAAGCTGGTTGGAAGCTTGATTGATAGGCCGGCATAGATATTAGCAGGGCTGATCTTAGGATTTGCAGACATTAGGTTATTGACTGAGATGCCGTATTTTTTTGAAAGAGTGTAATACGTGTCTCCCTCTACTGCAGTATGTACGGAATCAGCATGGACCGGGCTCATGTGGATAAAGGCTGCCATGCCAAGCACGGCTGTAACTGTTTTCGCGACTAACGATAATTTGTGTACCTTCTTGTTCACTGTTGAATTCTTAGATGACATACAAGTAAGCCTCCTTTTGATGATGCCTGCGGAGTTAGCTGTCGGATTCGGATTGAGGATACAACCCGGCGCTCTATTCACCACTGCGCTTCACCCCAAGGACATCTATCTACAATTAAATAAGATAGCTATCCGCAAATCATCCCCCGCACTTGGAATTGCAAGTTTCGGCATTTCGAATATATCACAATTTTGTAACCAATTAATCAAGCAATTACTGGTAAACATATTATGAAACAAGCAATTTGTTACATATCTACATATTTAGGGATGAAATATACACTTCATGTGTAAGCCATGACAACAACTCAACCACTCTCTGTATAAAGCGGGAAAAATCGCAACATAATAAGACAGCCTGTTTCAATACACGTACAGAGGAGCAGATAAATATGAAAAATAAATGGTCTCTGGTGCTGCCATTATCTTTGGCTCTTTTGACTAGCAGCTCACCAGCTCTAGTATCCGGTCAAGCTGAAACGGCCCAAGAGAGAAGTTCGACCTGCCTAAGTCCCCATATGGTTAAATTAAAAACTGATATGCAGAAAGCATGGATTGACCACACGATATGGACAAGAAGCTATATCGTCAGCGCCATCTCCAATCGCCCCGACCAGCAAGACGTATTAAATCGTCTTTTACAGAATCAGCAGGATATAGGAAATTTGATCAAACCGTATTACGGAGAAGCTGCGGGTAATAAGCTTGCTAATCTTCTTAGAGAGCATATTCAGATCGCTGCCAAGATTGTTGCGGCGGCAAAGGCGGGCAATCAGTCCGATGTGAAAAAGCTCGATGCCGATTGGCATAGAAATGCCGATGATATCGCCAAATTTCTAAGCACAGCGAATCCGAACTGGCAGTTCAAAGAGCTGCAGGAAATGCTGTATACACACCTTCAGCTGATCACTGAGATCGTCCTCGACTGTCTCAAAGGAGATTGGAAAGCAGATATTGCTGCAACAGACAAGAATGAGATCCATATGATCCATTTAGCCGATATCCTGACTGAAGGCATCGTGAAACAGTTCCCTAGCAAATTCTAAACGAAGATTTAAGCGGTGTAAGGAAAGTTCGTGGGTTTAAGCATAGAAAAAGCTCTTCCATTTACACAGTGGAAGAGCTTTTCTATGCTTAATTTACTTAGTGCGCAGAGAATTTAATTTTCTATAATGATACTTTCTAATTTCAAGTTGACTGGATTGGCAATCGTATCTCCAACAGGACACTTGCTCTCAAGAAAATGAATAAATTCGTCAACCTTTTCTTTCGGTGAATCGGTCTTAATGCGGAATGTATACCGAATATCGGAATACCCTGGGCGTACATCCGATTTGTCGAAGAATCCATCGAGATCTAAATCACCTTCAACCTCAACACGAAAGTCATCGAGCTTCACACCAAATTTGGAAGCATATACTCTGGCAACGATCGATTGGCAAGCGCCTAGTGAGCCAAGAAGAACTTCAACTGGATTCATACCCGTATCGGTACCTCCCAGACTCTTAGGTTCATCAATAGTTAACTCGAAGTTTCTTGAAGCTACTTTAACTTGTACGCCGTCTTGTAAATGTGCAGCTGCTCTGAAGGTTTGAATATTAGCCATTAAATAACACACCCTTAACGCTATAATATGTAGCTGATTAACAAAACCAACAATACCACTATGTATTATCAGCTATTATAAAATACACAGTTTCTTACTGTCAACGAATTTCTCCTCCGTTCAGTTAATCATTTCCACCTCAGCGTAAGGGTCGTAATACCAAAAAAACTCTATCCACTTGGATAGAGTCTTGGATTATGCAGTCAAGCTTACAATACTTTGCTCAAGAAATCTTGGGTACGCGGGTGGGTTGGGTTACCCAATACCACTTCTGGTGTACCTTGTTCAATAATTGTACCTTGATCCATAAATAGAATCCGGTCACCCACTTCTCTGGCAAAGCCCATTTCGTGAGTAACTATGACCATGGTCATTCCCTTCTCAGCCAGCTTTTTCATTACATCCAGAACCTCGCCTACCATCTCTGGATCTAGAGCCGAGGTAGGTTCATCGAACAGCATCACATGAGGCTGCATTGCAAGCGCACGCGCAATGGCGATCCGCTGCTTCTGTCCGCCTGACAGCTGAGCCGGATAGGCATTCTTCTTATCTTCCAAGCCAACCGTGCGCAGCAGATCCAGAGCAATCTCATCCGCCTTTGCTCGGTCCAGCTTCTTCACCTGTATAGGAGCTAACGTAATATTTTGAAGCACGGTCTTGTGGGGAAACAGATTGAACTGCTGAAACACCATGCCCATCTTCTCACGTGTAAGATTAATATTGTGCTTCTTATCTGTAACTAGTTCTCCTTCAAAACGGATTTCGCCGCTCGTCGGCTGTTCCAGTAAATTGAGGCAGCGCAGGAATGTACTTTTACCGGATCCGCTTGGACCAATCACAACGACAACCTCACCCTTCTCGATTTCAGCATCGATGCCTTTCAGAATTTCCAGCTTTCCGTATGATTTATGCAAATTTTTAATGGATATCACTAGTTCTCAGCTTCCTTTCCAGTACACCCAATAGTTTAGAAAGTACAAAAGTCATGATGAAGTAGATCACGGCAGCAACGAGGAGCGGATTGAGCCCCGCAAAAGAAATACCGCGAACCACCTGGGCTTGGAACATCAGATCGGCCACCCCGATGAATGAAACAATCGATGATTCTTTAATAATTGTAATGAATTCATTACCAATGGCAGGCAGAACATTCTTGATCGCTTGCGGCAGTATAATGTGGCGGAACGCCTGACTACTCGACATGCCAAGTGATCTTGCCGCTTCCATCTGACCTTTATCTACACCCTGGATACCAGCCCGGAAAATCTCGGCTAAATAGGCTGAACTGTTGATGGACAAAGTAATAATCCCGGATTCAAGGGCGGTGAAGTTGATATGGAAGGTCAGCGCCAGACCATAATGGATAATGAGGAGCTGGACAAGCATTGGTGTTCCGCGCAGTACTTCAATGTAAGCTACACCGATCCAGCGCAGGATCGCGATTCGATTCATTCTTAGCAAGCTGATAAACAGTCCGATAATGAACCCGAATATGACTCCGAGTATGGACAGCAGAAGTGTATATTTAATACCCGCGATATAATAATCCTTATACTTTAGGAAGAATGAGAAGGTATCCTGTGTCTTCTGCTGGCCATTAACCATACTGCTGGCCTCATCAACGAACTCTTGGACTTTCCCGTCTTTAATTAGATGAGCAAGTGTAGCATTAATACTATTCAGCAGCTCAGGGTTATTCTTCTTGACTCCGATGGCATAGCCGTAATCCTCTACTTGCGGTACAGCCGACGTAATCGCGAAATCATCTGTAAGATTCGCTTGAGCTACGGGTCCTTCAATAATAGCGGCATCTACACGGTTAGTCTGAAGCTGCATGAGGATATCAGAAATTTTATCAAGAGAGGTTAACTGCGCACCTTCAATCTTCTGACCAATCTCCTCCTGCAGAGAAGACTTCTGAACTCCGATCTTGGCCCCTTTTAACGTATCCATGGTGTTGTATTTGTCTTTATCTGCCTTACGGACCATGATGGCCTGATTGGCACGATAATAAACGTCCGAGAAATCGATGCTTTTCTTCCGTTCCGGTGTCGGGTTCATTCCTGAGATCAGGAAATCCACCCGTCCGCTTGTCAAAGCTGGCAGCAGACTGTCAAAGCTCATGTCCTCTATCTTCAGTTCCGCACCCATGTCTGCTGCAATCTGCTTGGCAATCTGAATGTCAAAACCAACAATTTGATCCTTACCGTCTATTACCTTATGAAACTCGTAAGGAGGAAAATCAGCACTTGTTCCCAGCACGATTGTTTTCTTGGCTGAATTCGTGCTGTCCTCTGCATAAGCCAATCTATTTAACCCCGAGTAAGTCATGACGAAGCACAGCAGGACTATGATCAGCATCTGTAATTTTCTCAATTTTGTTATCGCTCCTTGCTTCTATTTTGGTTTTTATCATATTAGGACTGAGTCATTATAAAACAACATGTATTATTATGCAATAAGAAAGGTCCGTACCTTTATCAGGAAAAAAACACCAGGAAGCAAACTAGACGGCATTCCTTAGAATGCCGCCTGAGAATCTTCATTATTCTATGCAGTATATACATTTCTAATTAAGGAGACTCTGATAAATCTCCAAATACCTCTCAGCAGATACATTCCAGCTATAATCACCGGCAAATGCGTTACGAACAATCTTCTTCCACTGGTCAGGCTGATGATACATGTGAACAGCCCGCCGCAGGGTATACAGCATGTCATGAGCATTGTAATGGTTGAAGGAGAAGCCGTTCCCCTCCCCAGTAAATTCATTGAAGGATTGAACCGTGTCATTGAGCCCCCCGGTCTCTCTTACTACCGGAATGCTTCCGTAGCGTAGAGCCAGCAGCTGACTGATCCCGCAGGGTTCAAATTTGGAAGGCATCAGGAAGATGTCACTTCCCGCATAAATTCGCCGCGATAACCCATCATTGAATTTAATTTGGGCGGATAGCTTGCTGGGGTGACGATTCGCCGCCTCCTTGAACCACTGCTCATATTCATACTCACCGGTTCCCAAAACAACCACTTGAATGTTGTCAAAATACAGAAGTTCATCCAGAACTCTTCTGACCAGTTCCAGTCCTTTAGAGTCAACAAGCCTTGTAACCATCGAAATCAGTGGGATCTTTGGATCTACAGGCAGCCCCAATTCTTGCTGAAGGAATGGCTTGTTCTCTCGCTTCTTGTTAAGACTGGTTCTGTATTTAGCAGGAATCTCGGTATCTGTAGCCGGATTATACAGCTTTGTATCGATTCCATTAACAATACCGGATAGCTTCCCGCCAAGCGATCTTAGCAGACCATCTAGGCCATAGCCATAGTACTCGGTCTTGATCTCTTCCGCATAGGTCGGACTTACCGTGGTTACATGATCGGCATATACCAGTCCCGCTTTGAGGTAATTGACATTTCCGTAATATTCCAGACCATCCGGCGTAAAATAGTCATTCGGGAGGTCAAGGAGATCAGGCATAACTTCGTAAGGGAATATACCTTGATAGAGTAAGTTATGTACCGTAAATACGGTTCTTACAGACTGATAGAAAGGATTGTGTAAATAATGATGCCTGAGTAGTACCGGAATGAGAGCGGCATGCCAATCATGACAATGGATTACATCTGGCTGGAAGTCAATGTAAGGCAAAATTTCAAGTACAGCCCGGTTGAAAAAGGCAAAGCGCTCCCCATCATCTCCATAACCATAAATTCCATCCCGACCATAGTAAAATTCGTTATCGATGAAGTATACGGGAATCCCTTCATACGTAAGCTCTTCAATTCCGCAATATTGGGATCTCCAAGCCAAGGGAACCTGGATGATATCCACCGGCTCAAGCTGACTCCGAAATTGATCCGGAACCGCTTTGTACTTAGGCAGCACGATTCGCACGTCATGGCCTGCCTTGAGAAGAGCTTTGGGCAAGGCTCCAATCACGTCGGCCAGACCGCCGGTTTTGACAAATGGAATGGCTTCTGCAGCCGCAAACAAAATTTTCATGTCGACTTCCTCCTTTTTGTAGTCTTACGCTGCTTTGGAGCCTCTTGTGCCGTACTGCTGCTTAGCGGCTCGCTCTGTTCCCTCTTGGCTGATCTACCTGACTTCTTCCAGATCGATATGCTAAGCGGAGGTACGGATATTTCGATGCTGTACGGCTGATTGTGCCAAGATATCTTCTCCGATTTGACAGACGAAAGATTCTGGCCCGAACCGCCAAATTCCTCAGCGTTGCTGGTGAATACCAGCTCGTAATTGCCAGGCTTGGCTATTCCAAGGCGGTAATGATCCCTGTTCACAGGCTGGAAGTTGATGACCACCAGCAGGCTGTCGCCGGGTCTTTTTCCTTTACGGAAAAAGGATATGACGCTTTGCGAAGCATCATGCGGAGATACCCATTCGTACCCTTCCATTCCATGGTCCAGCTCCCAAAGCGCCTTTTCCTGAAGATAAAAGTGGTTTAGGGCCGCCGTGTACTTCAGCATTTGCCGATGAGCGTCATAATCCAGCAGGAACCAATCCAGCTCTCCCTGGTCTCTCCACTCGATGAACTGCCCGAACTCCCCTCCCATGAAGAGGAGCTTCTTGCCCGGACTTGTTAATTGGTATCCCAGCAGCACGCGCAGACCTGCAAATTTCTCCTCATAGCTGCCCGGCATTTTGTCCAGCAGTGACTTCTTGCTATGCACCACTTCATCATGTGAAAGAGGAAGGGCGAAATTCTCGGAATAGGCATATACAATGGGAAAAGTAAGCAGGTTGTGATGATACGGCCTGTTATGGAAATCCGTCTCTACATAATCCAGCGTATCATTCATCCAGCCCATATTCCATTTATAGTTGAATCCGAGTCCGCCTTCATGAACCGGTGACGTAACTAGAGGCCAGGCACTGGATTCTTCCGCCATCATCAACGTATGAGGATACGCCTGGAATACAGCCTCATTCAGCTGGCGAAGGAAGCCCGTTGCTTCAAGGTTCTCATAACCCCCATACTCATTTGGCACATACTGGCCTTCACTTTTCTCGAAATCAAGCCGTACCATACTTGTCACTGCGTCGACACGAAGGCCGTCGAAATGGTACATGTCCAGCCAGTAGAGCGCATTAGAGATCAGGAAGGAACGTACCTCAGGCTTGCCAAAATCGAAGCTCAGGGTTCCCCAGCCAGGCTTATCAGCCTTGCGAGGGTCTGCGTACTCAAATTGAGGTGTTCCATCGAACAGCCTCAGTCCATGGGCGTCACGGGTGAAATGTCCGGGCACCCAATCCAGGATGACACCTATGTTTGCCTGATGGCAGCGATCTACGAAATACATGAGATCCTTTGGAGTTCCGTAGCGGCTTGTCGGGGCGAAATAACCCGTAATCTGATACCCCCAGGATAAATCATAAGGATGTTCGGCCAGGGGCATAATTTCAATATGCGTATAGCCCATTTCTTGTATGTAAGGAATCAACAAGTCCGCCATTTCACGATAGGTGTAAAATGACCCATCCTCCTTCTGTTTCCATGTCCCGAAATGAATTTCATAAATATTCATCGGCTTCTGGTAAGGAGCCCTATTCTTACGACGCCAGCTGGCGTCACCCCATTGGTAACCTTCCAGTGAGCTGACTACAGATGCTGTAGCGGGTCTTACTTCAGCATGAAACGCATATGGATCAGCTTTGAGGAAGGTCTGCCCATCCGGACCCGTAATCTCATATTTGTAAAAAGTACCTTCCGTTAATCCCGGGAAAAAGCGACTCCAAAGTCCCGAATCGGGCATCTTATATAAAGGATCGTGTTCTCCCTTCCACTGATTGAAGTCAGAAGCCAGACCCACATGCTGTGCATGAGGTGCCCAGACAGTGAATCGGACTCCGGGGATTCCTTCTTCTTCTGTAAGATGGGCCCCAAGAGAACGGTAACTGCGATATAAAGTTCCTTCATGGAACAGGTATACGTCCAGAGGCGAAATTGATTTTTTTTGTTTATATAGGTTCTCTGACAACTCTCCACCGCCTTTTTAAACATAGTCCACTTAGTTTATTACCCTAATGACAAGGGAATGAATTAAGAATTTACAAAAAGAAAATAAAAATGTAATTTTTCATGGAATCCACAATAAAATAGTTTCAACTATGGGCTTTTTCGTTTATGTAAATACTACACTGACATAATCCTTGGGAGGGAAACGTAATGAACAAGAAAGAATGCATTGCCATGCTGCTAGCCGGAGGAGAAGGTCGCAGGTTATCTCCACTTACGTCCAAGCAAGCAAAGCCGGCTGTGCCGTTTGGCGGTCGATACAGAATAATTGATTTTCCTCTCAGCAACTGCGTTAACTCAGGTATTGATACAATCGGAGTTCTTACCCAGTATGAGGCGGATTCACTCCATAGCCATATCGGTGATGGGGATGCCTGGGGTCTGACACAAACAGACAATGGAGGAATCGCACTGCTTCCTTCTTACAATACAGGTTCTGATGAATATTCTGGCACAGCTGATGCCATTTATCAAAATATGGAATACATTGAATCTCAAAATCCTGAACATGTTCTGATCTTATCAGGTGATCATATTTATCATATGAATTATCGTGAAATGCTTGATTTCCATATCGAATCAGGTGCCAGCGCTACGATCTCTGTAATGCCGGTACCTTGGAACGAAGCTCACCGTTTCGGTGTGATGACAACAGATGATCAATACCGGATCACGGAATTTGCGGAGAAACCGAAGGAACCGCAAAGCAATCTGGCTTCCATGGGGATCTACATTTTCAAATGGGACTATCTGAAACAGCATTTGACCGAGGATGCCCTTAATCCTAATTCATCCCATGACTTCGGTAAAGACGTTATACCCAACATGCTTGCCGGAAACACTCCCCTTTATGCTTACGAATTCAAAGGATACTGGAGAGACGTAGGTACTGTTGACAGCCTTTGGGAAGCTCATATGGACCTTCTTGACGAGTCGGCTGAATGGAAGCTCCACAATGAAGCTTGGCCGATGTACACGAATGAACAGCTCACGAGAAAATCCGGAGTTAAACACCGTGCAATTCAAGCCAATTCTTCCCTCGTGCACGATAACTGCGGTCTTGAAGGTTACGCGGAGCGTTCTGTACTGTTCGGAGGAACTGAAGTTGGACGCTTCAGTAAAATCAAAGACAGCATTATCATGCCTCATGCCAAGATTGGCCGCAATGTTGTGATCGAGCGTGCTATTATCGGTGAAGGAGCCGTTATCAAGGATGGCGCCATCATCAAGGGAAATGCTAATGAAGTCATGGTTATTGGTCCTGGAGAGACTGTTGTTGCTAAGCCAGCGGTTCGTCCTCAACCAGCAAGACTTCTCAAAGAAGTATATGACAATGCTAACCGTCTGCGGGCTGGCGGAATGTCATCTTAAATTAATAATCTAAGCGGATCGTAATGATCCGCTTTTTTTGTGTATTCAACTGTTCGCACATGCACAAAAAAGGGCGGATACAGATCCGCCCTTTTTCTAAGTTTCTTCGCTATACAGCTCTTCCCATTCGCTGCGCAGCATGCTCATCTCGATCATGCTCCAATATTCATTCCGATACAGGGTCTTCTCGCGCATGAGCCCTTCCTTCTTGAAACCAGTGGACAAATACAGCTGAATCGCCGGCCTGTTAAAATCGAACACCCCCAGGGTAATCCGGTGCAGATTCAAGGACTGAAAGCCAATCCTGAGCATCTCGACAATCATGGCTTTCCCTATTCCGCGCCCCCGGTATATGGGATCGCCCAGAATGACACGGCTTATCCGAGCAGAACGGTTTTTGCGGTCAATTTGGGAAAGGCTAATGTGTCCAATGATCTCCTTGGAAAGGCGATGGATCACCTTAAAGATCAATGTATCGGACTTCCAGGGTAAATTGGCGTCCTGGATATAAGCCCTCATGTCTTCCTCTGTAAGTGGATATGACCATCTCCCCCCTGCCCATTGCAGTTGAAACGCCTCGGAGGCTGACCAGCTTTGCAGAAGGTGGAAATCCTTTTCATTGAAATAAACGAAGTCTACCAGGTCATCTTCCCGGAACGAATCCGGGGCTTCCCACTGTTCGTAAAGGTTATACTCCCTTCCGTTCTTCAGCGCAGTCCCCTTATAGCGGAAACCTAGCCGCTGATAGAAGCTGTTCAGCTTGAGATTCTGGGCCAGACAATCAAGACGAAGCCCTTTCCTTCCACTTAACCGCGTCCGTTCGGCAGCCCAATCAACAATATAGGAGCCTAATCCGGCACTGCTGAAATTTCTTCGTACCGTAAGCCGATGAAGATAGTTGTATCCCCTGCTGTTGCGCATACCCCAATAATCAGGATCACTCTGCTGTAATGTAAACATGGCTGCAGGTTCCGTCTGAGCATAAATGATGTAGATTTCTCTGTATTCAAAATACGACAAGATCTCTTCTCTTGTGAATTGTTCGGGATTCCATTGATAAATACCTTGCGAGATCATCCATTCTGCTGCTTCAATCAGCATTTGACAAATCAGGTCAGTATCTTCTTGGTCCGCCAGATGAATTTCCAGCTGTTGGTCTGGCAGTGTCAGCATTCCTACAGGCTTGCTCATGACAGATCATCCTCTTCTCCCGAATCCTCATTACCTATATGGATTGAACTAAAGACTGCGGTAGCCTTGATCCATGTGCTCATTTCTTTAGTTCATTCCATATAAACGGAAATCTTAAGCATCATTCTTATTCAGTTCATCAAGCAGAGGGAGACGAACATTTACCGTCGTTCCGACACCCAGCTCACTACGCATCTCCATTTCTCCATTGTGCAATTCAACGAGTTGTTGACTAATTGCAAGTCCCAGACCCGTTCCTCCTCCTTGGTGATTCACCTGGAAGAAGCGGTCCTTCACACGGCGCAAATGCTCTTCGCTTATCCCGATCCCGCTGTCTATGACTTCAACTATTGCCCACTCATCCTGAGTGCGAATATCCAGATGGATCCACGAATCTTCTGTAGAGAATTTTATGGCATTATCAACAAGATTCAGGAAAACCTGTTTTAACCGATTGCCGTCACCGGGAACCATGACCGCAGACTCGGTATGGTCATCCAGTTTGATTTGTATCCTTTTTTGTTCTGCTTTAGCCCAAACGTTCAGCATCGTCTCTTGAAGGATTTCTTTCAGATTGACCGAGGCAATAACAAGCTTCATCTCGTTCTGCTGTAATTTGGAGAAGTCCAGCATCTCCTCGACAAGACCAATCAAACGATCGGTTTCCTTCGCTATAATCTGCATACCAATCTTGGTCTCTTCAGGATCGAAGCCGCCGGAGGTTAAAGTTTCGCTCCACCCCTTGATCCCTGTAAGCGGAGTTCGCAGCTCATGAGAGATCGAAGAAATGAAATCATCCTTGATCTGGTTACCCCGGACAATTTCCTGTGCCATATAATTAAGGGTACTGGCCAATTCTCCAAGCTCGTATTTATATTCCCCTTTGACACGCACGTCAAACCTCCCCCGGGCCATTTGAGCAGAGACTGCCCGAATATTATTGATAGGTTTGACTATCGAGTTGGCAAGACCCATGCTGAACAGCAGGACAACCGCCAAGATGACCACACCCACTAATGCGGCAAGTAAAGTAATATTCAGCAGCTTGGAATTAATGGGCTCCATTGAAGTGATATACCTTATAACGTACTTGTTCTCTCCCAATAACTGAATCGGGCTAGAAACCGACATCACCATCTCCCCGGTATCAGGCTCACGGCCGATCCATTTGCCGATATTGTTGGTCAGTGCCTGTGATAGATCACTCGTCTGCACAGGCCTATCGGATTGAAATGAACTGTTGGTCATAATAATATTCCCATGGCGGTCAAGTACCTGAAGCTCTGTGTTGGCCAGAGAGAATACGGATATAATGTTGGTGAAAAAGGCCTTATCTTCCTGAACCTCTGACTTGTCTGAATTCTGGAAGTTATCTGTAACCAAGGCCGCATGATTGGCAATATGGTTGTAGATACTGTCATAATAGTAAGTTCGTATCGCGAACAGAAATATGATCTCAACCAATAACAGGGTAACAAATACCACGATAAAATAGTGAAGAACGATCTGGCGACCGATCCCTTTACTAATCATTGACCTTCGCCCTTCCACTTATAACCGTGTCCCCACACGGTCTGCAGATAAGCCGGATCTGAAGGGTTAGCCTCAATCTTCTGCCGGAGTCTACGGATGTTCACATCCACAATCTTCGGATCTCCCATATATTCTTTGCCCCATACATGATCCAGCAGTTGATCCCTGCTGAGCGGTGTGTTCTCTTTCTCCAGGAAATACTGAATTAGCGAGAATTCTGTCGGAGTCAGCTCAATCATCGTGCTGTCCTTTTTAAATTGCTTGGTAATCAGATCCAAGGTGAAAGGTCCAGAGGTAAAGCTTACTTTAGCGCTTGTCTCTCTATATACATTAACCCGTCGAAGCAGCGAGTGAATACGTGCGATCAGCTCAGTCGGACTAAATGGCTTGCTGACATGATCATCTGCACCCACAGACAATGCATATACTTTATCCTGCTCTTGAACTTTTGCCGTCAAAAATATGATTCCAATCCGCTCATTCGTCTCCCGTATGCGCCGGCAGACCTCAAATCCGTCGATTCCCGGAACCATGACGTCCAAAAGCGCAATATCGATATCAGGAACACTGGTCAGCTTGCTGAGTGCCTCATTTCCATCGGCTGCTTCCAGTACTTCAAAGCCGTTACGCTTCAAGTTAATGACAATAAAACTGCGGATAGACTCCTCGTCTTCCATGATAAGAACTTTACTCACAGCTCAAAACATCCTCTCTAATTGAAACGATCCACTATCTCAAATTTTTCTTCATGATTTCTGTATTAAATGATGTCTTATAGACGATGACCTGATCATTATCACGCATTAACAGAGACCATTCCGGCTTTAGCTTCTCCCATTGGGACAGGGGAACGAATTTGATCTCAGCGACCAGTTCATGATTATCAATTTTGACGAACCTTAAATATTGATCAACTACCGAGTTCTGATCCAGAGTGACCTTCCCTTTCAGATTATCAGGGAAGTCGAATACGAATCTTCCGTCCGGATCCATATATTGCTCCTTAATGAACTTCATATCCTTTAAGTCGCCAGAGGTTACTTTCTCCTCCCACTGGTAATAGTCCAGGAACCGTGGCGGCTTATCTAGAATTACTTTCTCCCAGCCGGAAGGAATCTTAAGCCGACCCATTTCCAAAATGTCGTCATCGTTGACATCCCCGCTCCGGATCGGAAGATCATTCAAATTATCATCCTGATCCAGCACGTTAACCAGCTTATTATCCTTCATCATGATTAAGGTTGAATAAGCAGAGTGCGTCAAGTAAGAGGCATCCAGAACAATTCCATTCTGGTTCGGGGTTACTTTGCCGGACATGACATTCAAGTAATCATTAAGTCCAGCTCCGAGCTGAAGGCTGTCAAGCTTGATGGCTTGATCTTCCCTTATCTGATAACAGGTCACTAAATTGTAGTCATTTTTCTTGAAATCGACCGTGGTTACCTCAAGCAGATCATCGTCATTCAAGTCCTCGACAACATAATTGGAATAGGGAGCAAGAAGAATCTTGTCCACTTTCTGTCCGGTGAAAGCATAGACAGCAAGTATTCTTCGCTCATCAAGATCTTCTTTGCTGAAGCCGGCGAGAATTACCTTTCTCCCATCATGATTCAAATCCCTGTATTCCAGAGATACTAGACTCCTGCCGTCCCCTTCAAACTTTTGCTTGATGACCCAGGTGTCCTCAGTCTCCTCCAGAACCATGCCTTGAGCGTTTGCGTCTCCTTTCGTGCTCTCAAAGAACACAACCGCATCCTTGTTCCCATTGTTGTCCAGATCTTCAGTCTGAATAGATTGAATGCCATTGAGCCCTCGCGGCTGTAGGCGGGTATCCGGCGGGATATTCGCATCAATTACACTTCTTAAAGACTGCAAGCTGGAAGTCGATTGAGGAGGTTTCATCAGTAACTTCGGATCTGTAATGAGATCACAGCCGCTCAGAACAGCCAGACATAGACAACCTGCCGTGATATTCAACCACCTTGCTCTAGCCAATCGAATCACTCTTTTCATCTAGATCAACTGCTTCTCTTCCTGGGTTAATCTTCTTCCCTTGATATCCCATTGCAGCCGCCCCTCATTAATTCCCCATATGCGGGTACAGTATTGCTCTGCAAGCTCAAGCGGCAATACAGCTACAACTGTCGATTTATCATTTGTACATAATTCTTTTAACGTGGTAAGAACCTTTTCAGTTGCATATTTATCCAGCCCGATCACAGGTTCATCCGCGGCAATCAATTTGGCACCATGGACCAAAGCACGGCAGATGGCAACCCGCTGTCGCTCCCCACCACTTAATTTACCTGCTTGTACATGAGCTTTATCCAGCAATCCGAACTTTTCAAGCTCATCCATAGCTCCCATGTAATCATCTGATCGAATAGATCCCGTTAATCTGCGAATCCAAGAAGTCTGTCCCGCCTGACCGATAAGTACATTCTTCAAGGCAGTTTTCTGTAAATTCAGCTCCGGGCTTTGCTCCAAATAAGCGAACTTCGAACGATATTCCGAGGAGCCTCTCCCACCCGACTTAATAACTTCCTTACCCTCAAAAGTGTAACGCCCTGTTGTCCACGGGGTTCGCAGGGCCAGGCAGCGTAATAGTGTACTTTTGCCGCTTCCGCTTGGACCGACCACGCCAATCATCTCACCCTGCTCAAAGCGGAGATGAACCTGATCGATAATTTTTCTTTTATCTGCTCCTGCAACCACACTTAACTGACTGACTTCAATCATCTCTTAGCTCCCCTTTAACCCCTAAATCTCTATTTCTTATTCTATCTTATCTTTTTCTTGTTTGAAAGGAGCGCTCCTGCGTTAATAATCAAGTGGTCAATTGTTTATAGTGGACACTCGTCATCGAACAAGCCATAATGAAAAAATAAAGCAATTTTTTGGGAGGTCACCTTTCACATGGCTTATACGGTAAAAGTAGACGTGTCTCCAGTCTATGAACTGCTTGGAAGCTTTCTGGTTCATATTGTACGCAAATGGACGAATAATATCGACATGGGTCCTGAATGGAGCGACACCATCAATTCACGTCTTAACGAAACTACACGTGCAGCTTTTGCCGAGGCTGCTTCATGGCCTTTTGAGGATTATGATGTTCTTTACGCCTGGGCGGTTGAACGCGGAGAGCACCATCAAATTGAGGACTATCTTAATTTCCTCCAGAATGCTTCTTCGGAAGTACTTTGTGACAGGGTTAGCCCATACATACCTGAGATGACTGCTGAGAAAGCACTAGTAATCCGCGACAACTATGTGCCCTTACTTCAAATATGGTACGATGTGTATTTTAAAGAAATTGAATCATTGTATGTCCCTCTTCTTGAAGAGGATGCTGCCGAGAAGCTGGCTCTTCTGGACAAAATGGATCCTGAGAGTCTCATTGATTATGCATCCGGCGGTTTGATCGTCTCGGATGAGCTTCCTATTGAGCAGGTTATTCTGCTGCCCATTATTCATTTGCGCCCAATTAACACTTATTGCTTCTATAACAATATGCTGTTGATTCAATATCCTGTGGACCTTCCGCTTGAGGATGAGAATGAAGCACCGAATTACCTGCTCAGGCTTACCCGTGCCCTGGCAGCTCCTGAACGCCTTCGTATGCTGCGTTATGTTGCGAATGAGCCCAAGTCTCTTCCCGAAATGCAGCAGTTCCTAAATGAATCCGAAGAGACACTTATGTATCATCTAAGGCTTCTCCGGGTTGCAGGACTGCTCAGAGTACATCTGGGAACTCATGATCAGGAGAAATTCTGCTTCCGTCCTGACGGCATCTCCGAGCTGCAAATTTTCCTGGAGACGTATATCCAAATATAAATGAAGTAATCAAGTTATACTAAGCAGCAGATTAGTATAACTGTAGAGAGGAGCAGCCTGCTTTGAACCCTTATCATTACCGCCAACAAATTTTATTCGATATGGATGATACGCTAATCCACTGTAACAAGTACTTTGAAATGATCCTGTGCAAATTTGCTGATGTCATGCTTGAATGGTTCAGCGAATATCAATTAACGAATTCTGAAATTCGTAGCAAACAAATTGAGATTGATGTAGCAGGCGTTCTCAAATCCGGATTTGCAAGTAAGCATTTTCCTCAATCCATGATTGAGACTTACCACTACTTCTCCAGAATGACTGGACGCGAGATCAATCCTGCTGAAGAGAACCAGCTTATGGAGCTTGGAATGAGTGTCTACGAACAGAATATTGAACCCTATCCCGGTATGGTTGAGACCCTGGATATTCTCGAACATCAAGGTCATGAGCTTAATCTCTACACAGGTGGAGAGAAAGCTATTCAGGAACGCAAAATTGAGCAAATGAAGCTTGCTTCGTATTTCCATGACCGAATCTACATCCGCCAGCACAAGAACGAAGAAGCCCTGGAGCAGATTCTTACTTCCCGCCATTTCGACAGGGAGAACACCTGGATGATCGGCAACAGTCTTCGAACAGATATTATTCCTGCTCTTGCAGCCGGGATTAACACCATCTATATCAAGCTGCCCAATGAATGGTCCTATAATGTCGTTGAACTGAAAAACGAACCGACCACCGCCATGTATACGGTCTCCTCACTTGAGGAGGTTCCTAGTATCATAGCCGAGAGTATTGCGGCCAAACAAAAGAAACGGACCCTTTAAAGAGTCCGTTTCTTTGTATTATTCCACACGTTCCAGCTCAAGCTGACCCTTCTCTTTGTCCAGAAGGACAATTCTAGCCTTGTAATCAAGGTCTCCATCCTTGAAGGACAGCAGCTGAGTCTGCCCTTTCTCAATTAAAGAGGCCAGCATATTATGAGAAATTTTCTTGCCGGAGTATTCCTTCCATATCACAAATCCGCAGCCCTGCTTGAAATGAGTACACCCATACCCCTTCTTGCCCTCAATAAGCTGCCCATTGCAGCCGGAACGAGGACATTCACCCAAGGGTACTCGTTCGGCTGGTGCAGTAGCCTTGCCTCTATTGCTGGAATTACCAGAAGTCTTTGTTGCTTTACCCGTTCTTGGGCCTGCTGAGCTCGCACTTTCACGGGTCCCTCCATTTCGGCTTCGCCCTGTAGGTTGTGCTGCTCCTTCGAACAGAGACGCGGAAGCCTTAGGCTGACTGCGTACCTTCTCGATGATCGAGACAGTGAACTTCTTCACGTTCTCCATGAATTTCTCTCCGGCAGCTTCGCCTTTGGAAATTTGATGTAGACGCCGCTCCCACTGACCAGTCATCTCCGGGGAGGTAAGGAGCTCAACACCGGCATGACGGATTAACTCAACCGCCGTACGGCCTTTCGGCGTAACAGTGATTCTTTTACCCTGCATAGTAATATAACCGACCTTCTTAAGCCGCTCAATCGTTGCTGCACGAGTCGCTGGCGTTCCAAGCCCCGCATCCTTCATGACCTCGCGAAGCTCTTCATTCTCCAGCTGCTTCCCGGCACTCTCCATAGCCTTTAGGAGGGTTCCTTCGGTATAAGCCTTGGGTGGCTGAGTTGCTTTCTCCTTAACCTCGGATGATTTACAGAGCACATCCAGGTCCTTGTCCACACTGAAAGGCTCGCTCACAAGCTCTTCCGCTTCCTCATCCTCGTCCTTCTTCTTGCCCTTGCCACTTGACTTACGTGCCTCTTCAGTTCCTTGACATACTTTCCAGCCCAGAGAAATGAGCTCCTTCACATTGGTCTTAAAGGTCTCCCTCTCCACTTCAGTAAGTACCATATGCTGTTTGTACTCTGCTGGAGGGTAGAACTGAGACAGGAATCTCCGTATAACCAAGTCGTATACATTCTGTTCCTCAGAGCTTAACGTGCCAGCACGCTTAAGAGTAGGAAGGATGGCATGGTGATCCTCAACCCGTGCAGGGTTACAGATCGACTTATTATTTTTATGAACAAGGGTAGGAGTAGCACCGGCGGCAAGCTCTTGGTAACTGGTTGATTTCAGCATGTGGAGTGCCTTGTGCATACCCTCTATATTCTGTTCCGTAACATAGTTCGAACTCGTACGCGGATAAGTAATCACTTTATGCTTCTCGTAAAGCGCCTGTGCGATATCCAGGGTCTTCTTGGCCGAGTATCCATACTTCGCATTCGCCTCACGCTGCAGGAGGGTTAAGTCATATAGCTTAAAAGGATACTCTTTCGTGTCCTTTACCTCGTACTCCGTAATCCGTCCCTCTTTGCCTCGAACCTTGTTCGCGATGAGATCAGCCTTCTCCTTATCTGTCATTCTGTCCCCCTGCCAGGACCCGGAATAACTTCGTCCATCCTGCTGGAACTCTGCCTTGATCTCATAATAAGTGAGCGAGTCGAAGCTTTCTATCTCCTTCTGTCTGTCATAGATTAGCGCAAGTACCGGCGTCTGAACACGTCCAACGGAGAGCAGCTCCTTATGCTTCGTGGTAAAAGCTCTTGATGCATTCATCCCGACCAGCCAATCGGCCTCGCTTCTCGCTCTTGCGGCAATCGTCAGATTCGCGAATTCCGAGCTGTCCTTAAGCTCCGAGAACCCCTTCGCAATGCTCTCTGCGGTCAAATCAGAGATCCACAGCCTTCTGACTGGCTGGGTCATCTTCAGCTGCTGCTGAATCAAGGCGAAAATATACTGGCCTTCACGCCCAGCATCACAAGCATTTACAATCCGGTCGGACCGCTTGGCCAGTTCACCAATGATTTTAAGCTGATCCTTCGTCTTTGGATTCGGAACAATCTTAAAGTGCTCAGGAAGAATCGGCAGATCCGAGAAGTTCCACCTTTTATATTTAGGATCATAGGCATCCGGTTCAGCCAGACCGAGCAGATGGCCAATAGCCCAGGTTATGATATATTGTTCGCCCTCCAGGTAAGACCGGTTATTCTTCGCCTTCGGTTCAATTACAGCGGCGATTGTCCGTCCCATATCCGGCTTTTCTGCGATTACTAGCGTTTTCATGGTGAGACGCTTCCCCTCTCCCAGGTCCTTTTCGGCAAAAAAAGAGCCGCGCACAGCGCAGCCCCGTTGCATTCTATTATTATATCATAATTCATTAGGAGGCATGAACTCTCTGTTCCAGGCCCCCTCATCTAAGACTTAAGCCAGAACCGAAGCACCCATCAAAAACTTATCTACTTCACGAGCAGCTTCGCGTCCTTCGTTAATTGCCCATACAACTAGACTTTGACCACGGCGCATGTCGCCTGCAGCAAATACTTTGTCTGCATTGGTCTTGTACTTGCCGTATTGTGCTTTCACATTGGAACGACGGTCTGTACCGAGCGAGAGTTCATTGATGATTGTATTCTCAGGCCCATCGAATCCGATCGCGATCAAAGCCATTTGTGCCGGGAAGACACGCTCCGTACCCGGAATTGGCTGATAGATCTTGCGCCCTGTCTCGTCAACGATACGCTGAATCTGGATCGTATGAAGCTCTTTGAGATTACCTTCATCATCTCCCACGAATTTCGTAGTCATGATAGAGAATTCACGAGGATCTTCACCGTAAAGTGCTTTAGCTTCTTCTTGCGCATAATCCAATGTGTATACATTCGGGAATTGCGGCCAAGGATTCTGAATTGGATCACGTTCGAGTGGAGCCTTGGTGTGCGTACCGAATTGAGTAATACTTCTGCATCCATGACGCAGGGATGTAGCAACACAGTCGGAGCCTGTATCTCCGCCGCCGATAACGATAACGTCTTTACCTTCTGCAGAGATGTATTGTCCGTCTTGAAGACCGGAATCCAGGTAGCTCTTAATCGTGCTGTTCAGGAAAGGCATTGCATACTGCACACCTTTCAAGTCGCTGCCTTCAATGTTGAACTCACGCGGCTTGGTAGCTCCACCACAGAGAACAACAGCATCGAACTCGTCAACCAGCTGCTGAGCTGGAATGTCCTTACCGATCTCCGTATTGGTTACAAACTTAACCCCTTCCTCAACAAGAAGGTTAACCCGTCTTTCCACAACTGACTTATCCAGCTTCATCGAAGGAATTCCGTACATGAGCAGGCCGCCGACACGGTCGGATCTCTCATAGACAGTAACTTCATGTCCAGCCTTGTTCAGTTGAGCCGCACATGCGAGTCCAGCCGGTCCTGAGCCTACAACCGCGACACGCTTGCCTGTACGTTTCTCAGGCGGTTCTGCAACAACCCATCCTTCCTCAAAGCCTCTCTCAATGATGGCTTCTTCGATGGTCTTGATCGTAACTGGTTGACCAATCAGCCCCACTGTACAAGAACCTTCACAAGGTGCAGGACAGATCCGTCCTGTGAACTCAGGGAAGTTATTCGTCTTATGAAGACGATCGAGTGCATCTTTCCATTGTCCGCGGTAAACCAGGTTATTCCATTCCGGAATCAGGTTATGCACCGGGCAGCCTGAAGTGCCTCCAGTCATATCAATTCCAGTATGGCAGTAAGGTGTACCGCAATCCATACAGCGGGCACCCTGTGTACGTAGTTCCTCTTCCGACATATGTTTATGGAACTCTTCCCAGTCCTTTACCCGTTCAGAGGGACTGCGGTCTCCCGGAAGCTGTCGTTTGAATTCCATAAACCCCGTAGGTGTAGACATCTAACTTTTCCCCCATCTCTTTGTTTTGCTTATCTATAAGGAATGAGCTAAACCTATCTTCTCTCCAGCTCATCCACAATAAAAAGAACAAATCATACAGAAATCAACTGTTCCCTTTATAATAAATGTCGAATTTACCCTGATGTTAAAATATATTATCATTCGGTGCTAATCATATTAATGGACTTTGTCTATAATAATTTGCATTATTACGTAGCTGCTTTAACGCGTTCATATGTCACAAACCGATACGGATAGCGATTCTTCTCATCCTGAACTCCTTGCACTTCTTCAATAACCTTGAACTCAGACCAATCGAACTTGGGAAAAATAACATCCCCTTCTATGTCCTCATCAATATAAGTAACAAGAAGCTTATCCGCAAAGGGAAGGAAGTGCTTAAATACTCCCGCTCCGCCAATGACCATCAGCTCTTCACCCGGCTTGTGCAGATCCAGCGCCTCCTGAATGGAGTGGATAGTCTCTCCATCGTCCGCAGTATAATGCTCGTCCTGAGTAAGAACTACATTACGGCGGCCCGGCAAAGGCTTACTTCCTATAGACTCCCAAGTTTTTCTGCCCATGACCATAGTTTTCCCAAGCGTCTGAGCCTTGAAAAAAGCCAAATCGGCCGGCAGACGCCAAGGCAGCTGGTTATCCTTACCCATCACACCGCCACGTGCCATTGCCCATATCAGCGTAATTCCCATTAGACCGACCTCCTGTAATGCGGGAAGTGAACATCTCCCTTACCGCTCTTCTCTAATCAGACTGATACCGCAGCTTTGATGGCCGGATGATGCACGTAATTTACGAATTCAAAATCCTCGTAGGTATAATCAAATATAGAATCCGGCTTCCGCTTGATTACCAATTGGGGCAGCTCATAAGGAGTTCGGGTTAACTGAAGGTTCACCTGTTCCATATGGTTTGTATAAATGTGCACATCTCCTCCTGACCAAATGAACTCACCGACCTCAAGATCGCATTGCTGGGCCACCATGTGAGTTAATAGAGCATAGCTTGCAATATTGAATGGAAGACCCAGGAAGGTATCTACAGATCGCATTGTAAGCATGCAGGACAGCTTACCGTCTGCCACATAGAATTGAAATACAAAATGACAAGGAGGAAGCTTCATATTCTCAATCTCAGCTACATTCCACGCACTGACCAAATGTCTCCGAGAATCCGGGTTTCGTCTAATCGCCTCAATCACATTAGAGATCTGATCGATATGCTTACCTTCCGGTGTCTCCCATGCGCGCCACTGCGAGCCATATACTGGACCTAGATCTCCATTCTCATCTGCCCATTCATCCCATATTCGAACTCCATGCTCTTTGAGGTATGCAATATTGGTGTCTCCCTTAAGGAACCACAGCAATTCATGTATGACAGACTTCAAATGAATTTTCTTGGTAGTCACAAGGGGGAAGCCTTTGCTCAAATCAAAGCGAAGCTGACGGCCAAACACGGAAATCGTGCCGGTCCCTGTCCGGTCATCCTTCCTTGTACCATGATCTTTAATATCCTGAAGTAAATCCAAATAATTTTGCACAGAACCACACCTCCGACTTTCCCTCTAATGTAATATATCACGTGGCTGCCTATCTTGTTAACAGACAAAAAAAAGAAAGGCAAGAACGCCAGTACGTTCTTGCCTTAAAAAATTCACATTTGCTTAAGAGACCTATGATTGAATACACAGGCTACATGAAGATTAACGAGACAATACGTGGATCGGATGACCTTCAACAAGTTCTGCTGTTTCCATAACAATTTCACCAAGTGTTGGGTGAGCATGTACGGTAAGGGAGATATCTTCAAGAGTTGCTCCCATTTCGACAGCAAGACCAAGTTCAGCGATCAAGTTGGAAGCTTCAATACCTACGATTTGAGCGCCGAGAACCACATTGTTCTCTTCGTTAGCTACGATCTTGATAAAGCCATCAGGTGCGTTCAGGGAAGTTGCACGGCCATTACCCGCAAACGGGAATTTACCGGCTTTCACTTTATAACCCTTCTCCTTGGCTTCTTTCTCCGTGTAACCTACGCTGGAGCATTCAGGATCTGTAAATACAACCGCAGGCATAGCTTTGTAATCAACTACAGACGGAAGTCCGGAGATCGCTTCAGCTGCCACTTTACCTTCGTAAGAGGCTTTATGAGCCAGAGCAAGACCTGGAACAATATCGCCGATAGCGAAAATTTTCGGATTGCTGGTACGGCCTTGGTGATCGACTTTGACAAGACCACGGTCAGTCAATTCTACACCTGCAAGATCAAGACCCAGATCCCCATCGGTATTTGGACGGCGTCCAACAGTTACCAGAAGGTAATCCGCAGTTACTTCTTTGTTCTCTCCATTAACGGAGTATTTCACAGTAACGTTCTTGTCTGTTTGCTCAGCACTTTCAGCTTTTGCATTTGTAACGATTTCGATGCCTGTCTTCTCCATGCTTTTAGCAACAAGACGGGTCATGTCTTTGTCAAAGCCAGGAAGCACAGTATCCAGACCTTCGATGATCGTTACTTTCGTACCGAATTTGGAGAACATTTGACCAAGCTCGGCGCCGATATATCCACCACCGATAACAACAAGGCTTGAAGGAATTTCTTCAAGCTGCAAAGCTTCAGTAGAAGAAAGGATACGTCCGCCAAATGGGAACGGCTTAAGTTCGATTGGACGGGAACCTGTTGCCAGAATGCAGTGTTTGAAGCGGTAACGTGGAGATTCATGATCATTGAACGCGCGAGCTTCGTTCTCGTTGATGAACATTACTTCACCACTAAATACCTCAACCTTGTTCCCTTTCAGCAGTCCGCCAACACCTTGTGTCATTTTCTTCACAACACCGTTCTTAAAAGCTTGTGTCTTGGAGAAGTCAACTTTCACGTTGTCAGCAGAAATACCGAATGCATCGCCATGCTTGGCAGCTTCAAATTGATGAGCTGCCGAGATCAGGGCTTTGGAAGGAATACATCCACGGTTCAAACATACACCGCCGAGTTCCGATTTATCTACGATAATTACCTTTTGTCCAAGCTGAGCAGCACGAATGGCTGCTACATAACCGCCGGGGCCGGCACCAACTACTAATGTATCGATATCAAGAGAAGCGTCTCCTACTACCATTTCTTACACCTCCATAACCAACAGCTCTGGATTAGCGAGCAGTGATTTAATGTAGTTCATAAAGTTCTGAGCTGTTGCACCATCGATCAGACGGTGGTCAAAGCTTAAGGAAAGAGCCATAACTGGCGCTACAACAATTTCACCATTCTTCACAACTGGTTTCTCAGAAATACGTCCTGTACCAAGAATAGCTACCTCAGGGTAGTTGATAATTGGTGTGAAGAACATACCGCCAGCGGATCCAATGTTAGAGATAGAGATTGTGCTGCCTTTCATTTCAGAAGCGCTGAGCTTGCCATCACGACCGCGAGCTGCTAGATCACGAATCGCATCCGCAATCATCCAGATGCTCTTACGATCAGCATCCTTGATTACTGGAACGATCAAGCCGTTATCTGTATCTGTTGCAATACCGATATCATAGTGCTTCTTGTAGACGATTTCGCCAGCCTCTTCGTCGATGGAAGCGTTAAGTGCAGGGTATTGACGCGATGCTGCAACCAATGCTTTAACGATAAATGGAAGGTAAGTCACTTTAGTGCCTTTCTTCTCAGCAATTGGCTTCATGCGTGTACGGAATGCAACTAGCTCAGTTACGTCTACTTCGTCCATAATAGTAACGTGTGGAGCTGTGTATGCGGATTTAACCATAGCATTCGAAATTGCCTTACGGATACCTTTGAATGGAACGCGTTCTTCTTCAACGTGAGCATTACCAGCAGCCGCTGCCGCAGGAGCCGATTTAGCTTCAGTCTTCGCTTCCACAGCTGCAGGAGCAGAAGCTGCTGCACCGCCGCCATTCTTAAAGGCTTCTACATCTTCACGAGTAATCTTGCCAGCAGTACCTGTTCCGCTTACTTGGGACAAGTCTATGCCTTGCTCACGAGCGAACTTGCGCACGCTTGGTGTAGCGAGAACTTCTTTGTTAGGAGCCGCTGGAGCAGGTGTTCCTGCTGCCCCACCCTGTTTAGCTTCAGCAGGGCTGTCGGAAGCTGGTGATGAAGTCGTATCCGCTCCACCTTTTGCCGCATCCGCTTCTTGGCTGCCATGTTGTTCAGGAGCTGGTTCCTGATCTGGAACTTCACCTTCTGCATCAATAATAGCAACTACATCGCCTACGCGGAAGATTGCACCATCTTTACCGAATACTTCTTGGACAGTACCATTTACCGGACAAGGAACTTCAACTACAGCCTTGTCGTTCTGCACTTCCATAATGATGTCATCGTCGGTTACTTTATCTCCCGGCTTGATGTGCATTTTGATAATTTCGCCTTCATGCAGACCTTCACCGAGTTCCGGGAAACGATATTCAAATTTTGCCACCTAGAGGACCTCCCTTTAGTTCGTTAAAAATTAAAATTCGAGTACTTTGTTCACTGCTGTAATGACGCGTGCTGGTGAAGGAAGCCATTGATCTTCAATTTGAGCAAATGGATACACAGTATCCGGACCAGCTACACGAAGAACTGGAGCTTCAAGGTGAAGGATAGCTTTCTCGTTGATTTGAGCAATGATTTCTGCAGCCATACCCGCAGATTTCTGTGCTTCCTGAACCACGATAGCACGGTTGGTTTTCTTAATCGAAGCCACAATCGTGTCAATATCAAGAGGAACCAGGGTGCGCAGGTCGATAACCTCGGCTTTAATGCCTTTTGTTTTCTCAAGTTCTTCCGCTGCTTTAACCGCAGTGTGTACCATAAGTCCGTAAGCGATAATGGTAACATCAGAACCCTCTTTTACAATGTTAGCTTTACCCAGTTCCACAGTGTATTCACCATCAGGTACTTCAGCGCGGAACGCATGGTAAAGGTTAAGGTGCTCCATGTAGAATACAGGGTCATTATCGCGGATTGCGGAAATCATAAGACCTTTTGCATCGTAAGGGTTGGAAGGAATTACAAGTTTGATACCCGGAGTTTGAGCAATCAAACCTTCCAGGGAATCCGTATGAAGCTCAGCCGCTTTAACACCGCCGCCAAATGGTGTACGGAATACGACTGGTGCGTTGTATCGACCACCGGAGCGGTAACGCAGACGAGCAGCTTGAACCAGGATTTGGTCAAGAGCTTCAAAAATAAAACCTACAAACTGAATCTCGGCCACAGGACGGAAGCCCTGAATTCCAAGACCAAAAGCCAAACCGCCAATTGCGGATTCAGCCAGCGGCGTATCGAATACGCGCTCTTCTCCAAATTCCTTTTGCAAACCTTCGGTTGCACGGAATACCCCACCCACGTTACCTACGTCTTCCCCGAAAAGCAGGACGTTGGCATCGCGGTTCAATTCCACGCGCAGTGCATCGCGGATCGCTTCTTTCATGTTCATTTGTGCCATTGCTAGATATCCTCCTAAAAGTCAGGTTTGATTCCTGAAATCATATGAATACGCTTCGTAACAGCCGGTACAACCGGCATTGCAAGAACTCCCCCGTCCGATCACGATCTTACTCTGGGGAGTCTAAAGGCTCTATATTATTGGAAGTCTGCTTTTTGCTCTTCCAGATGCTTCGGTGTGGTTTCGAACATGCTATCAATCAAGCCGGCAACCGTCATTTTCTCTGTTTGTTCCGCTTTCTTGATCTGCTCGTTCACTTTTGCTTTAGCTTCTTCTTTCACACGAGCTGTGTCTTCATCAGTCCAAAGACCCTTCTTCTCCAAATATTTAGCAAGACGGGCAATCGGATCTTTCTCATTCCATTGTCCTTCTTCTTCTTTGGTACGATATTTGGAAGCATCGTCAGAAAGGGAATGCGGGCGGAAACGGTAAGTAACGGCTTCGATCAATGTCGCACCTTCGCCATTACGGCCGCGTTCAGCAGCTTCTTGTACCGCTTTGATAACAGCAAGAACGTCCATTCCGTCTACTTTGACACCAGTGATCCCTGCTGCAACCGCTTTATGAGCTATAGACAGAGCAGCCGTTTGTTTGGAGAATGGAGTTGTGATAGCATAACCGTTATTTTGCACAAAGAAGATAACCGGCAGCTTGTATACTCCGGCATAGTTAAGTCCTTCATAGAAATCGCCTTCGGAAGAACCGCCGTCACCTGTATAAGTAATTACAACTTGCTTTTGCTTTCTGAGTTTGTAACCCATTGCAATACCCATGGCATGCAAAATTTGCGCACCGATGATGATTTGCGGCATAAGTACGTTAACACCTTGAGGAATTTCTCCGCCATGCTGGTGTCCACGGGAGTACAGGAACGCTTGATACAAAGGAAGACCGTGCCATACGATTTGCGGCATATCACGGTAACCCGGACATACAAAATCTTCTTTCTCAAGTGCGAACTCACTGCCAACCATAGTAGCTTCTTGACCGGATACCGGAGCATAGAAACCAAGACGTCCTTGACGGCCCAAGTTCACAGCACGATCATCCCAAGTACGGGTAAATACCATGCGATACATAATTTCTTTCAGTTGATCGTCGGTCAAATCAGGAAGTTTTTCTTTGTTTACGATTTCACCGTCCGGCGAGAGCACGGAAAGCGTATCAACTTCCTCGGTATATACTTCATAAGGAACCTTGCTCATTATCTTCACCTCGACAAAAAATTTGAATATCATGTTCCACTGTTATAGAATTATTATACATCTGTTTCACCGATTAAGTCAAAGGATATACTTTAAAATGTGTTCTACTCTGTTTTTTGTATGTATAACAGAAGAACGATAATTGTATAACACTTAGGGGAAAAACTCCCAATTTCAGGACATGTCTTCATCGGTAATCTTACCTGATTGCAGATTCAAAAGCAAAAAATTAACGGGCGGAGCGTGAACATTAGCATGACAGATTCGCGTTATTTAAAACGAACTATAGTGAAAGAAGTCATTGACAGCAGCATCCTAAATGAGAAACGAAATCTGAGGATTTATTTGCCTCCCGGCTATAATGAGATTCTTAGCTACCCTGTGATTTACTGCCAGGACGGTGAAGAATTTTTCAATTATGGACGTATTGCGACCCTCGCCAATCAGCTAATTCTTGATGAGGACATCGACCCTTTTATTGTCGTAGGGGTTGAGGTAGACACCAAGGTTCGTACGGCTGAATATGCTCCATTTGGACATCGTTTTGAGGCCTATACATCCTGTTTCACACAAGAGATCATTCCCTTTGTGGAACAGAATTATCCGGTAAGAAAAGAACGGAGCGAACGTATTCTAGCCGGGGATTCTTTGGGCGGTACAGTGTCGCTCCACTTAGCTATGAAAAACCCGGAGCTGTTTTCCAAAATAATCAGTTTGTCCGGGGCATTCTATATCCCCACCCAGGAATTTGTTGCTCAGGAGACTGATTTATCAGGACTATCCTTATACATGATTGTCGGTCTCCAAGAACGTGACTACCAGACCGATACAGGTATTTACGATTTCGTAGAGCTTAACCGGAACACCAAGGCGCTGTTGGAAGCGCGAGGAGCAAAGGTTCATTATCTCGAGAAGGAAGGCAAGCACCTATGGGGCTTCTGGCAAAAGGAGCTGCCTGATGCCTTGATTCATTTCCTGAAATAACTCGTAATCACACAAAAGCGCCGGGTTCGATCACAGATCGATCCGGCGCTTTTGTAATACAGCCTATATATGATTAAAGCAAAAATTTAATTATGAATCCAGAAATTGTGAATGTGGATGATTTTCTTTGAGTGAACGTCTTGGCAGCTTCCATTTATAGAGCACGGATAGCATTCTAAAGATAACTACGACTACAAACAGAAATATTAATTCCCAGTTGTTCTTGGCCATACCTAAACCCACAGCAATACCAGCAACCATTGCCCATACCGCATAGATCTCATCACGAAGAACAAGCGGCTTGCGGCCCGCCAATAAATCACGGATTATTCCCCCGCCTATACCGGTAAGAACGGCTGCTACAACTACAGCGCTAAGGGGATGCTTCATATTAGTAGCGTATAACGCTCCCTGAATGGCAAATGCAGAGAGACCAATTGCATCAAATAGAGCCTCCGTCTTTTTCCAGTGCTGAATCCATTTGAGCGGAAGCACAAAAGCTACAAGTACAGACAAATTCGCAAGAATAATCAAGTCTCCCTGGGTCCAAAGTGTAGTCACCGGCACGCCAATGAGCACATTACGGATGATCCCCCCGCCAAAAGCTGTCACGAGGCCAAGCACCAGCACCCCTAGGATATCATACTCTTCTTCCATCGCTACAAAAGCTCCTGACATGGCGAAAGCAATTGTACCAATAATGCTGAAAATATCAAATATATGCATTTCTCTTATGCCCCTACTCTCTCTGCTCTTTAGACGACCTATATATTGTAATCCTGACCTCCAAAATTGTGCAAGACATAAAGTTGTCCTATACTGATTATAGTAATCATGTCAGGGGTAGAAAGGATGAAGACAATGCCTCCAAGACGGGTTTTGATTTTTACAGGCGGCAATATTAAGAAGGACAGTATTCATGAGATACAAGAAGATGACTTCATTATAGGGGCAGATAAAGGTGCCCTGTTTCTCGTCGATAATGGGATTCAGCCTGATATCGCTGCAGGAGATTTTGATTCAGTAACTGAGGACGAGCTTGAACGGATCAGGAAATCCAGCCGTAAGTTGTTTACATGCGATCCAGTGGATAAGAACCTTACAGATACCGAGCTTGCTTTTGAAATGGCCCTCGATCAGCGGCCTGAAGAGGTTGTTATGATTGGAGCGATAGGTTCAAGGCTCGATCATTCTCTCGCTAATATTCAGATGATGTTAAGAGGACTTCAGCATAAAGTGGTTAGTTCCATTCTGGATGAACATAACTATATCTCGCTTACGGGTTCCTCTTTAAAAGTTAAAGACCGCGGATTTACCTACGTCTCCCTCCTCCCTCTCACGCCCGAAGTAACCGGGATTACCTTGAACGGGTTTATGTATCCGCTGCAGGATGCTACGATTCAGATGGGCCAATCTCTTGGCATTAGCAATCGATTAACGGGTCATGAAGGAACGATCCAGATTGAAAGCGGCCTGCTGCTCGTAATTCAGAGCAAAGATTAAGATGTTTTTCCGGTAACAAAATTGTCATAACGTAAGAACTCTGTTTCAGATTTAAATACCGATAAACCCTTGTGTATCAAGGGTTTATTTTTGTTATTTTCTCTAGATTTGACTTTGAATGCGCTATTTTAGTTAAACTTTTTGTAACTTTAATGATATTTTAATAATCGCCTTCAAAGCCCTGCCTGGCATGAGTTTGTTGGCACCTATCCATAATCTAGTAGCTTAATAACCTGATATAGTAGAGCCATGCCCAACAAGAAAAGAAATTTGGAGGTACTACATGAGAAACCATAACAAACTATTCCAAAAAGTATTGACTCTAGGGGTGTGTGCCACAATCACATTCTCAGGATTCTTTGCAGCAGGTGCTACTTCAGTTAACGCAGCATCTTCAACTATTAACGCTCAAGCTACAGCAACATCGAAAGCCCAAAAGGTAATTAACCTAGGAAAAAAATTCATGGGCGTTCCATATAAGTTTGGCGCAGCAACCAATACAACTCGTAACTTCGACTGCTCTACTTTCACGAAATATGTATTTAAGTCTGTTGGCGTTAAATTGCCTCGTACGTCAGCTCAGCAATCCAAAGTAGGTAAATTTGTATCCCGTTCTAACTTGAAGGCTGGGGATCTGGTCTTCTTCTCAAGCGGAAGCCGTGCCAACGGAAAGAACGTAACTCACGTTGCCATATATATTGGCGGAGGGAAGCTTCTTCATACCTATGGCAAACCAGGCGTAACCATTTCCAACCTGAACAAAGGGAATTGGGACCGAACTTATCTGAAAGCACGCCGCGTGATCTAACACACCTAATCAAGCCGATGTCTATTGACATCGGCTTTTTTAATGGATAATATAGCCGGTGCCTCTTACGGTATGAATGATTTTACGGGAATGCCCCCGGTCAATCTTGCTTCTCAAATGGCGAATATAGACATCCACCACATTCGTATCTACCCGAAAATCGTATCCCCATACTTCCTGAAGCAGTTCTTCACGGCTGCATACCTGGTTCACCCGGCGAAGCATAAAGCACAAGAGATCATATTCCTTGGGTGTTAGCTTAATCAGCTGTTCTCCTCGGTACACCTTTCTGCTTTTCAATTGCACCTGAACATCCGCAAACGACAACAACATTTCAGCGCCAGCTCTTGCTCCATAGAACAATTCAAGCAGCTTATGAATCCGAGCCACTAGCTCCACAGGTGGCCCTTTCATATCAACATAATCATGGGCACCTTCTTGAAAGGCTTGTACTAGCTCCTGGGTAGAGGATTCAGGAGAAAGGACAATAACAGGACATTTCATCGCGGGAGAACCATCCTTCATCGCTTTAAGGAATTCGAGAAGACCCATATTCTTCAAAAGAGTGCTTATCAGCAATAGGTAAGGAACTTGATTACGAACAATTTGAAGTCCTTCCTCCGTACTCTCGATCTTTTCGATGCCAAATCCTGCATCAATCAATGCCTCCGAAAGCACTTGATCAGCTCCATTCAAATTACCCACAATCCATAACGTTCTATCAGGAACCGTCTTCGACCTCCTTCTTGATCAGGCCATTTGTAGGACTTATTTTCTCACAATACAAAAAATCCATACTGCCAAATGGCAATATGGATCTCTAAATTTCCTAAATTTATTAATCAGAAGTCTTAACCGAAATAGCGGTGGTAAATACGCTTGGCCTCAGTAATATCCTTGGTACCATGAATCATGGCACGACCATCCTTAAATATAACCATCCTTTTATCATGAAGTTTGATCGATACGAGAAAAGGATTGCTTTCAACTGGTCCCTCATTAAGCTGACTAAGTGAATTTGCAACCTGAGTAAGATTGACATCTCTTCTTACAGAGGGGCGAATCTGAACCGTATCCCGGCCGCATAGCACTTCAGTCTTTTGCAGATTGGCTGCCGATAGGAACGGATAGGTTCTGTCAGGCCCGCAAGAGTGGCAGTCGTGCTTGATCGCACTCCCAACCTTGATAGATGCTTGCTCGTTGCGCCACAGATCAAAAGAGAGCAAGGTTCCTCGCAGCGCCTGTTTGTTCCCCGTCAACAGCTTCATAGCTTCGGTCGTTTGATGGGCCACAACGGTCTGAACTGCCGGAGGAATTATGCCAGCGGTATCGCAGGTATCCCCACCAAGGGGGATGGACCCCAGCAGACAATTAAGACAGGGGGTCTCACCGGGAACTATAGTATAGGTAATCCCATAACTGCCCACGCATCCTCCATAAATCCAGGGAATTCCATGCTTTTGGGCAATATCATTAATTAACAATCGCGTATCGAAGTTGTCCGTTGCATCCAGGATCAGTTGTATACCCGGCAGCAAATCTTCAATTTCTTGTAAAGTAACGTCAATGACATGCGCATCGATCTTGATGCTTGAGTTAATCTCCTTCAACCTTCTGTGAGCTGCAACAGCTTTGGGGAGGCGCTCTCGTGCGTCGGACTCCGAGAAAAGCTGCTGACGCTGCAGATTGCTCCATTCCACATAATCTCTGTCTGCAATACGAACGTGCCCAACTCCTGCACGAACCATCGTCTCCGCTATTCCCGTGCCAAGCGCACCTGCACCAATAATCAGGATACTGCTGTCCGCCAGTCTCTTCTGGCCTTCAAGACCAATCGGCGTGAAACGTTCCTGTCTGGAATAACGGTCTTCCCCATCATTCATTTCGTGATCATCCCTTCCTGCGGACTGCTTGCCGCAGCATAACGTTTAACCGGGATCCTCCCTGCTTCATATCCTAAGCGTCCTGCTTGAACTGCAAGCTTCATAGCTTCAGCCATTTTCACAGGATCATTTGCTCCTGAGACGGCTGAGTTCAACAGTACACCATCTGCTCCTAGCTCCATGGCAAAAGCTGCATCTTTCGGAGAACCAATTCCCGCATCCACAATTACAGGAACCTCCGCCTGTTCAATAATGATCTCCAAATTGAATGGATTGATGATTCCTCGGCCTGTTCCTATAGGGGAAGCGCCAGGCATTACAGCATGTACGCCCAGCTTCTGAAGCCTCTTGGCCAGAATCACATCATCCGAGATGTAAGGAAGAACAATGAAGCCCTCCTCAAGCAAAATTTCACAAGCCTTCCAGGTTTCGAGCGGATCAGGTAGAAGCGTATGGGGATCGCCGATCACCTCTACTTTGATCATATCACAAAGGCCAGAAGCTTTCGCTAATCTGGCTATGCGAACGGCTTCCTCAGCATTAACAGCTCCGGCAGTATTAGGAAGCAAAGTGTATCTTTTCAGGTCTAGACGCTCAAGGAAATTCTCCTCACGTGGGTTGGACAAATTCAAACGACGAACAGCAAATGTTAGAATCTCCGTTTCGGAAACCTCAACTGCCCGACTTTGAATGTCTAAATCCGAGAATTTGCCTGTTCCAAGCAATAAGCGTGAATGAAATTGTTGTGATCCAATTGTTAACATGTTCTTAACCGCCTCCTACAAAATGTACAATCTCTATCGTATCGCCATCTTTTACCGGTGTTGCCGCATGTTGTTCCTTTAGCAGAATCTCCTGATTTCTCTCAACGACCACAGTCTTGACACCCAAGTCTAGACTATGAAGGAGATCCTCAACCGTTGTAATCGCCTTCTCATCCAGATCCATGAACTGTCCATTGATTCTCAGCTTCATCGAAGAAGTCCCCCTTCAAGCTGATTCTGGAATCGGTCTGGACGGAAGGGAGCCAGATTAATCCCCGGAGTGACGATGCCATCCATCTCGTCTGAGAGAATGCGGGCAGTAATAGCGCTTAGAAGAATACCATTGCGATAATGACCGGCTGCTGCATAGAGGCCGCGCACATCTGAGAACTCACCCAGGTATGGAAGTCCATCCGGGGACTTCGGGCGATGCCCTGACCAGGCTCTCACAAAGTGAGCATTGCTGATCTCAGGAATCATTTCTGCCGCTTCGCTAAGCAGTCTTGTCACACTTCCGGCAGCTACGCCATTTGAACTGTCACCAGGGAAGCTCGTAGCACCTATCCACAGCTTGTTGCCTGGTTTTGGCACAATATAAATAGATTTCGCGTACAGGGTAGTACGTAATAGAGGAGTGTCGCTTCGTACCTCGACAATTTCTCCTTTTACCGGCTCGAGTGGAAGTGATATTCCTAGAGGCTGCAAGAGCTGCTCCATTCGCCATCCTCCTGCAAGCACAATTTGGTCACATGGAAGAAACCCTCTTGAAGTTACCACCCCTTGGACCTGATTCTCTTGAACTTGTATACTTGTTGCTTCAGTCTGATGGAGTAAAACAGCACCTTTGGCCTGTGCACTGTACGCTAGTGCCTGGGTCAGTTTGGAGGGTATTACCTGAATTTCTTCTGAGCGGTAAATGGCACCTGCTAGTCCATGACGGAGTGCTGGCTCACTGGTTGATAGTCTCTCTGGTGTCCACCATTCACCTGTACCTCCAGCAAGTATCCTCGCCTGAAGTTCTTCGGCTTCCCGATTATCCCTAGCAGGGGTCAGAAATCCTTGCTCATTCAGTCCTGCGTCAATACCACTTGTCTGCCTTAGTTCACGAATAATTGCAGGAAAGGCATCCCTGCTCATTCTGGCCATAGTTTGAAGCTCTGGATGATCAAAATGCTCGCAATCCGCCGCAAGCATTCCTGCCGCAGCGCCTGATGCCCCTGAAGCAAGATCGGTCTGTTCAACTATCGTAACCTTCCGGCCTCTCTTGGTTAACTGGTAACCAAGGAAGCTTCCGATAATTCCGCCTCCAATAATAACGACTTCTCGTTGACTACCCAAAAATACTCACTCTCCCTCTTGATACTTCGCTGTCACTTCCCATGAAGCTTTCGCTGCAGCCTCATTCAGTGCATTCCGATACTCGCTTGCAGCGAAAGCTGGGTCTTCTGCATTCATAATTCCTGACATGATCGCGATCCCTGAAGCACCTGCCTGAATAACCTCCTTAACACGCTGGGGTGTAATGCCGCCTATCGCAATAACTGGGATTGGGGATAGGGTACAATTTAAGGTAAGCTCAGGTATCCCTCGGCCAGGAAGTCCTGCTTTGGAGTTGGTTGAGTATACATGTCCGTAAAGGCAGTAATCGGCTTTATTCGAACAAGCGGCTGAAATCTCCTCAGAATTGTGAACCGAGCGGCCAATTCTAAGTTTACCTTCACTCAGAGCTTTTGCTTGCAGAGGGCTGAGGCTCTCTGCGCCTAACTGCACACCACCTAGGAAATAAGCCATGGCAATATCTACCCGGTCGTTAACGTACAACTTAGAATTAGGTATTCCTTGTTCCAGCAGCTGTTCCACAGCGGATGATAACTTTCGTGCACTCCAGAGCCGTTCTCTGAGATGAAATGCGTCTATGTAGGGATGGATTGCTTCTGCAATGGACACCAGCTTATCCTGATCCGTTTGTCCATTTGAGATGACGTGGATTTCATAGGAAGAGCTCATTAAACTCCATCTTCCTTTCAAGTGCTATGTAGTAAAAGTGGTAAATCACATGCAAAAAAGCCGCTCTCATAGAGAGCGGCAGCACGTTCATATCAAAGCGAAAGCTCTGATCACGGTCAAATTCAACAGGGCTAATTACAAGCTTCCCCTATCTTGAATTGTGGTTGTGTCATTCACGAGTACCACTTCCCTACGCTGGTATAACCCAGATCAGGTGCAAAGGGTCCGGAAGTATGTAACTTCCATCTCAGCCAGAATCGGCCCCCCTAGTGTGTAACTATTCAGGTTGATACAATTGTAGCATGTTTTGGGAATATAGAGAACCCTCAGATCACTTCTCGAACGAAAAGCACTGAGGGTTACCATGATTAAAGCTTGAATATTATACCTTTTTGGTTGACCAGGCTTCTACATCCCAAGTCTTGGTTACCCAATCCTCATAGAAATCAGGTTCGTGGGAGACTAGAATCACAGTTCCTTTAAATTCCTTAAGTGCACGTTTGAGTTCTTCCTTCGCCACGACATCCAAGTGGTTCGTTGGTTCGTCAAACAGAATATAATTGGTTTCGCGCATCATCAGCTTGCACAGACGTACTTTAGCTTGTTCTCCCCCGCTCAGTGCTTTAAGAGGCCGGGTAATGTGTTCATTCTTCAGACCACAGCGCGCAAGATGTGCACGGACCTCATGCTGATTGAGATGAGAGAATTCATTCCATACATCATCGATTGGAGTAATATTCTCGGCGCGAACCTCCTGTTCAAAATAAGCCGGGAACAAGAAATCGCCCTGGTAGGTTTTTCCGCTGATTGGGCGAATTTTACCTAGAATAGTTTTGAGCAGAGTGGATTTACCTACACCGTTACATCCCACAATAGCAATCTTATCACCACGTTCAATCGTCATGGACATCTTAGGCAGCAGGGCATGAGTATAACCAATCTCAAAATCAATTCCCTCAAAGACCGTCTTACCGCTTGCGCGAGCTTCCTTAAAACCAAAAGTAGGCTTAGCCGCCTCCTCAGGACGATCGATACGTTCAATTCGTTCCAGCTGCTTCTCACGGCTCTTAGCCCGGCCGGAAGTAGAGTAACGGGCTTTGTTCCGCTGAATGAAATCCTCTTGCTTCTTGATGAATTCCTGCTGTTTCTCATACGCCTCGATATGCTGATTCTTGTTCATGTCTGCCATGTCGAGGAACCTTTCATAGTTGGCTGTATATCTAGTCAGCTTCGCAAACTCGAGATGATATACCACATTAACAACCTTATTCATGAATTCTGTATCATGAGAGATCAGCATAAAAGCATAGGGATAGTTCTGTAAATAGTTGGTTAACCACTGAATGTGTTCAACGTCCAAATAGTTCGTTGGCTCATCGAGCAGCAGAACATTGGGCTTCTCAAGCAGCAATTTGGCCAGAAGGACCTTCGTACGCTGTCCCCCACTAAGAGCGGAAACATCGCGGTCCAGCCCAATGGCAGAAAGACCGAGTCCATTTGCCATTTCTTCGACTTTAACATCGATTAAGTAGAAATCACCAATATCAAGCTGTTCCTGGATTTCGCCCATCTGATTCAATAGTTCTTCGAGTTCTTCAGGAGAAGCATCTCCCATTTTGTTGGTGATCTCCAGCATTTCCTGCTCAAGTTCCAGCAGGGGAAGGAACGCATCCTTCAGCACATCACGAACCGTCTTGCCTGGGGTAAGTATGGAGTGCTGATCCAAATAGCCATAACGCACTCTCGGGGTCCACTCCACTTTCCCGCTGTCTTTGAGCAGCTTACCTGTCAAAATATTCATAAGCGTTGACTTACCTACGCCATTTGCTCCAACCAATCCTACACGTTCCCCGGCCAGCAGGCGGAAAGAGACATTCTTGAATAACGTGCGGTCTCCAAAATTATGTGATACGTTCTCAACTGTTAATAAACTCATAAAAAAGAACAGGCTCCTATCTCATATATATTTAATAAATTCAGTAATCATCAATATAGACATTCAAGAATTTATTTTAGCATAAGAAGGAGCAATCCTGAAATAACTGAAGCAAAATTTAATGCAACTCGCTATTAAAATTGATGCTTAATTACTTGCTGTATTCCCACCTGTATCTTTTCAAGGTAATTTACGGCACACTCTGGACTCAAAATAACCCTTGGCTGCCGCTTCACGTTCACTCGTAAATACCTCTTCGAGTTTATATCCCGAATCGCATGAAGCACGGTAATAGTATTTAATTCCTGTGGCTTGATCGATCCCGCCGTGGATAACAGATCGTTTCACTAACCTTCCGCCGCCAAGAGCATAATTGTTGTAATACTCATCCCCTACAGGGATCCCTTGGAGAAAGACGAGGATTCCGATATCATTCAACGTATTGTTCCAGTCTTCTTCAGAGATAGTCGGAAGCGTGAATTGATAGGTTATCCCATGTCTAGCGGCGTACAAATTATGACTGTTGATCGTATTCGCTAAGTCATCTTCAATACTTTGAACTATCACGGTTCGTCTTGTTGCTTCATATACATCCTCATGGTCCAGCACAGATACACTGCTGCTTCTAGCGATTTCCTCCAGCGCCCCACTCATCCACTTACCAGCAGCTGAATCATACACACTCACATAATGATCGAGAGTGAAATGGATTACATTCCCTTGCTTGTCTGCGTCAGCGTACGGCTTCTTGACGCTCCATCGATAGTCTGCTAGCGGCTCGTTATGCTCTCCAGTATACTCGCTGGAATGATAGATGTAGTATCCATCATAATCCATGACAACTACAGCAGGAATATAGTTCATAAATGTCCGCTGTGCAGCAGCATCTTCTCCTATTCCAAAATTCAGATACAGCGTATGAAGTAACGAATCCAGCGCTTGATCGCGATTGGCTCGAAAATATTTGTCCGAAGCGTAACCCGCTTCATATTGCTGAAGCTCGTTGTCATTCAGCTGACTTCCACCGTCTTGAACAGCTGCTCTTAATGCAGAAGTATAGCGGCTGCTTAGACGCTGCGCTTCAAGTCTCTCCTGACTATGGACAGAGCTTACCCATAAGAAAGGTCCCACGATAAGAACGAACAACACAGCAAGATCAGTAATCTTCATTCAACACCATCCCTCCATAATGCAGAGGGCTATCTTGTTCGCCAGAAGCTGAATCATACAGCATACTTGTAAATGTATTTAGAGGACTTTGATCTTTCCGCTGAATATTTACCGTGAAATAGTCACCCATCTCCAAATAGTACTTTCGCTCTTTACTGTCCTTCTCAGCTGGTGTATCCGGAAATAAAACCTCCTCCAATTCCTCGGTGTAGTGTCCTTCATATTGAACACTATATTTATTGAGGAAAGTTGATCCGTCCGAGGGATCATCGTATTCGGGATGATACTTTTTATGCTGATGCTCCATTGCAACATCAAAATATCCCCCGGAGCTTCCTAGCTCTGTCCGAAAATCCTCATACATCACTGGGGATATATATCCCTTATTCCTCACAGAATCAACAAACTCAGTTAAAGCATGGTAGGAAGTAAGAAGAGTAATATCCTCCTGGGTTTTGGCATGCTGTACCGCGGGCACTAAGTAAAGCAGCAGCACGGCGAGCAAGGCAGCCAATATTTTGGAAACGGAGTTAATCATGAACTTGCCCCTTAATTCATTTTATTAAATGACACCCGCTTAATCTCTCCCGAAGTATCTCTGACGTACTTTACTTCATAACTACTGGTCAAACTGACTTCTTCAGCAGGGAAATCCACTTCCGATTCTATCTGACTGGGATATAATCGGCCCTGAAGCTCAACATCTAAGTGTTCTTTATGGCGCTCCTGCATAATTACTAGAACCTCAGCTCCCGTATAGGTCTCGGCAGTTACCTTGTTTGTACTAAGAGAGACACTTCGATTCTGTGACCCTCCTATATCAGAGGCGCGTTCAAGTGCCTGATTGCTCAAGGTTATTCCGGACCAGGTATAGAATAATGCTGTGAGCCATAAAGTCAGACCTGCCGCTAACCAAAGTATTTTCCTAGTATTCTCTAACATTATCTCGCCGTACTCTGCACAAAGATTAGACCACGAACAACGTTGGAGCTGTCCTTCACGACCTGAGCCCTGAACTTGCCGCTGGGATTAACATAGTTGGGATCTGTTTCATCCCAGGATTTCGTGACTTCCGTTGTGCTTTTCCCTGTAACTGATCCATAAGCACCGTCAGCAACATCTGCAGTGTTTAGAGAGGAGCCATACCACACGCCGCTCTGATTCTTCCCGGTGAGGACCTTGATTCCAAATTGATCTTTACCTTTAAATTTTCTAATGGCATTGACAACCTGTGAACCGCTGATCGAAGTGTCGTCATACACGGTAAACGAGGCTTGGGCAAGCTCGGTTTGAATATCAGAAAAATTATTTTGGGCCGTCTTTGTTGCCTCTTGAGCGGAGATAAATAAAATAACGACAATTGTAATAAGGGCTATGGTCAGGAAAATACCAGCTGCAACTTTAAGTGCTGTAGACGCATTATTCATAAATTGAAACCTCCATCTTTAGTTATATTTTTTGAATTTGTTCGTAATATTGGCTCATCTGTTCAAAGCTCATCCAGATCAATGGAATAACCAGATACATAAAGATAAGTGCATACATTGGCGTAAAACCGATCATCCGGCCAAGGTTTGCTTTAGTCTCCAGCATTTGATCGTAGTCCAGCCGCCTTTGCTCAAACCGAAAAGCCATCTCTGTCTCCAGATCATCGAAAGCCTGCGCTATCGGTATCTTCTCCACCGCCAGCAGCAGCTTCTCCGCCAATCTGCTGAACTCCGGAAGGGCCGATTCTTCCTTCATACATTGCAGAGCAGCTTCTGCCCCATGCTCATAATGGAGCAGGCATTTCTCGATAGGTGTTCTGAATATGATGGAGTAAGCAAGCATCCACTCTAGAATTTCCTCTACAGAGATTCTCTCAAGTTCTCGAAGAATGGAGATCATGGTCTGAAACTGGTAGACTTCATGCTTCATATCCATTGATCTAACTCTTCTTTGGAAATAAAGCATCCATATGGGGAAATAATATCCTGAACATCCGACGCCTATTGCCAAAAGTATTTCCCACCACTTCAAGTACTCTTGATTTAATCTGTTCATTTTGTCCATGATGCGGCTAACTGTGGCGGTAATCTGATCTTTAGAAAGACTTGTATCTTTGCTTGTAGCAACCATTTGGGACATTTGATTATAGTTAACCGTTGAGCGTAATCCAGCATTACGCAGACTATCTATCCATTTCCGATCCTCGTCAGCGATTACACGGGCTTTCTTCATCTCATCGGGAGACGATGAGCCAAAAATCACGCCTTCTCTCGGACTCTCCGCTACAATACGTTCCCTTTCACTCCAATGCAGAAAGAAACAAGCACTTAACGTAATAAGAAAAGCACATATAAACAAAACGATTCGCCGAACATATATCCATTCCACTTTAAGTGGATGGTTAGTATCTCTTAACAGCTCAGAAACCTTCATATAGACTCTGGAATCAGGTTTAGGGATAAATACTACGAGCAGATTTCCTATCTTTGAATTTTCATATATTGTTTGTTCCCAGGGTCTTCGCTTAGGGCCGGATTCATAAGTTCTATCCTCCAGACTGCTTAGTTTCTGAAGCAACACATAAGCAAGAATGATAATGACATATATTATGATCTTGGTCAGCAGCCCATATTTCCCTAAATAGAAATCCTCCATTAATGGGAAGCTTTTTCTTGCCCACAGCTCGATCGGTTTAGTGAAAAAGACCGGAATAAGAGCAATGAAATGTAATCCTCTCAATAAGTAATCAAGTTTATTGCGGCGCAAAACGTCCAAATGGATTTCCTGTGTAAGACTGCTGATCGCTTTTAAATAGACAGAGCCTTCCTTCTTCACTTTATCCCCATATTCCATAATTAAATAAGAAATTCCGGCAAAGGATTTAAGAAAGCGATTGGGAATTGTCTCATAGTACTTATTAAGTTCTTCATCAGGCTCTGCGGAGACAAGCGCATCAGCTATAGCAAATCCGTGTCTTGCAATTTCTTCATCCGAACTCTCTGCAGCTTCATACAAGGCTTCTTCAACAATCCCGTGACGGTGATAGGCATGTCTCACCTCTGTAAAGTAATCCACCATTTGGAGGAGCAGCCTTTTCTCCAGACGATTAATAAATGAGTCCACAAACATGCCATTCAGAATGATTGCTGTAAGAATCAGCGTCAATAAATAAATAAAATCAGGATTTAAGCCGTAAAGAAGTGTTATACTGCACCCGAATGTTCCCATAATACTTATTCCTGCTGACATGGAATGTATACGAAGGTCGAACTCATTATAAATATTCACACCGGCAATTCTTTTTCGGATCTTAAGAATATATGTACGTACTAAGGGGAGCTTCATACTGCTCTGATAAGCTACCAGCATCCAGATTTTGTACTGATTAACCCAATTACCGGAAGCAGCTGGCTGTTTAAAAGCAAGATAGCCTTCGCTACTCTGTTCTTTTTTATGTATTATCTTTAAAGCTATCATCAGGCTAATGAATACAACTACTGATACGATCAGGGCCCACGCCAGCCACTGCTTAAGCTCCAACTTGTTCACCCCAATAAGTGTTGACGAAAGTGCGGAAGTTAATGGCATCTTCCTTGGTCATTTGATCTGTCATTTCCTGAATACATTGACTGGATAGAGAGCAGGAGGGTACATAACGTCCATTGTGATACTCAACAATGTTCCTACCTCTGGACTTATCTTCATTCACACATTCCGTAATCCGCTCAATATAGCGGTTGCCTTTCATATCTGCACGCAAATGGATATTGAAATTAATGACGCTCAAAACTTGCCCTTCGGCCATTCTCTCATCCCTGAACATACCTGATTTAAGCAGTGAATTACGTAATGACTGAATAAGGTCATCAAATGTCTTGGCGTGATGTGTAAAAATAGTAAATAAACTAGCCACCTGTGCCATCTGAATCATCCACGTTGCCACCTCGTCTGTAGCCACTTCACCCAATATATTAACCGCTCCATCCGTCTTTTTCTGAAGATCAAGTCCAGCTTGGCCGCTAATATAATCTGTCTCCTTGAAGCTAAGGATATTGCGGCTGCTGTACAAGCTTCTTAGATTAAGCTCGAACGACATCTCCTGAACTCGGAGTGTGTATGAAGCATAAATATGCTTAACCATAGCCATAAGCAGAGTTGTTTTCCCAGATCCTTGTGCTCCGGTAATTGCAGTAATTCTGCTTCCCTTCATCAAATATTTAATAAGCTCAATGGGCAGCTCAGCATTGTCATCCTTGATTAATTGAGCTAGTACAGCGGACTTGACATCAAATTTCCTTACAAAAAAGGCCCATGACTCAGAAAACGGTGGCCTAACCACGACTACCCGGGATCCGTCTTTCATTTCGTTCACTTTATACCCACTGGATTCGGATAGTTGACCAGGGAGATTATACTTGTAGATATTTTGGCATACCCGCTTGAGCTCGCTCTGACTCCCAAACGATAGAAAAGGAAGATGAATGGACTTACCTCTGTAAAAGATCCACACACTTTCATAATTCTTTGGAACATGTGTCTGACTATTACGATGCCAGGTGCCATAGCCGGGACTATCCGAATTCTGTTCAATAACCTTCCGGCTACCCTGATCCGAAACACCACTAACCCCACCGCTTATACCGTCTATTCTCTGATCACGAAGCTCGTCTGCCACCGAGAATCCCTTATACTGCTGATAAATTCTTTGTACGATAATATCTAATTTCTCTTGGAGCAATAAAGGCCTGTACTCTTGATCAAAGGCATGGTTGATATCCTCAGCTGTAATCTCGAACACCTCTTCCTCGTTGTCAGCAGAGATTCTTGCCCTGTCCAGCTTATAATTCTCAATAAGAGTGCTTATAGCATTTTCTCCATGGCTCGATTTATATAAATACAGAAGGATATCAAACCGATCCTGATTGCACAACAAATGGATCTCTTCAAAGGGAATGATCTTGTCAATATTTGAGGCGTCAACTCCATAGGTGGTCTGTAGCAGATCGGAAATATACAGCTTCACAAATTCCTTATTCGCCAGGTCCCCTGATACACAGCCCTTTAAGGCTTTGCGAAGCTCGGTCCTCTGATTAAGAATTCTCCGGTATTGCTCTTCCCCATATTTCCAATCATCAACTCTTGTTCGGCTAAGATCATGGAGACTTTGTTTAATAGAATGAATTAGCGCATCGAGCGTATAGCTTTCCTCTTGTTCCCCCGACTCCCTTAGGCTACGACTAGGTACAAATAGCTTGAAAACAACGAATAATATTATAGATAAAGATATAATTCCAACTAATACAGCATTCATTCCAGCACCCATTCAAGCCCCCCTGCCCGAGGAAGGCATACGCTGAATATCCGCAAGCTCCATCACTTTCTGGCTTAATCGCCGGACTGCATCCATATACTTCTCACTGGCCGTATTTCTCCGCAACCTGTTATAATTCCGCTGGAAAAACGCAATCACTTCTTGAGAATTCCAAGCGTTGGCGTATTCCCGGCAGTAGGGAATACCGAATATCGGTGCTTTATAGCCATATTTTCGTTTGATATTTGAGATTGAACAATGCTGATCGGCATCGTAGTGGTGTATGACAAGCACATGCGGCTTATTGGTAAGCATTGGATTATACTTAGCTTCTTCAAAATAGGTCTCGAGTAGTCTATTGTTCTGTCTTAGCAAAATCACCGTAACTTCCCCTCCTTTCAATGTCATCTCATTAAAAGTTCCCGTCCCGGGGGAGTCGATTAATACACAATCATAACGTTCGTTGGCGACTTGAAGCAGATGATTGAACTGGAGTTCCTGGTATCGCAAGAGACCTGATTCACCAAATTCAGGACCTGGAGCCATATCCAACCTGCCACTTATAAGCGGTATCGTATAATCCGAGATATTATTTCTGTCTAAAATCCCGCTGGCGGATAAACGCATTAATGCATCCATCCCTTGTTCGTTCGGCCGTGCAGCTAAATCTGCAGCATAGCTTTTATCTACCTTAAATGCTTCATCAATACCCGTTCTTCTTTTACCTGTCTGTGTGAGCAAGAGCCTGATTCGATAATCCAGACTAGTCATCACTGCGAGTGGCACCGCTAGCTCTGACGTTCCAATCTGTCCATAGTCCCAAAAAGCAACTGTAGTCATGCTCTTCTCCTTTCAGCGCAGCGAAAGGCTTTTCGTGTAAGGGCTCTATCCCAATCGGTCAGCTGTTCAACCAATTCTTTGAGAGCTTTTTTATAGGAGCGGGTTACCCTCTTAAATCCAATGGTTTGCGCGTGCTCACTTTCCAATCGTACGACTATATTAGTTTCATCCCAAGGCATCTCTATGAAATCCTCCTCCCACAAAATGGGCAGGCTGCTGACAAAGCTGCGAATATAAGGTTCACTTAAATGGCTGTCCACACTTTGAACATATACTCTTCTAACTTTAATCCCTTGAAGATTAGGATACTGTCCGAGCAGCCTTGTAAATTGCTCCTTACTCTTTTCAAGTGCATATCTTTCAAAGCTGGTCACCCACACAATGGCATTCGCTTCGCTCCAAATATCCTGTCCACAAAAACCTGGATTCTCCAGGTCATACAAAATGTAGTCGTACGATAACTCAGACTCTCCACTTCTATCCAGGTCATTATATAAATCAAGTGCATTCGCGTAACCCGAAGCAATGTCAATACCGCAAAATTCTGTCAGGGGCATATCTTCTTCATGGACTCCAATTGAGTATTTATACTTACTCTGTTCCGTAGCATCGACTAGCAGAACCCGATGTCCGTTCACCGTAAGGATCTTACTTAGATACAACAGCAATTCCCGCTTATCACTAACTCCAGCAAAAATCCAATGCTTCACTTTTATCCCTCCATCTAAGGTTTAGTATTTGAATCTCTGCTCGCATCTTCACCGGATTGGCGGCTCTTTCCAGGCTGCTCTGCAGCTTGTAGATACTCCACCTGTTTACCTTCAAATTCTGAAGTGGTCTGTGGTGTTAAGGCGCTTAGATCCTGCTCAAGCAGTGCCCTTGAAGTATGGCTGAGCCCCTGTTCCGCACGCTTTAGAATATTGGGATCTTTTGCAATTAACTTTAACACCTGATCATTGGCCGGGTAGGTGGGAATAGCAGACAGCTGAAGTTCAGGTTCAACATAGGTAAGTGCATAGATGGAAGCTTTATGTAAGTAGGCGTCAACCACCGCGCTGGACAAAGAGAGAATCTCTGGCTCAGTTAAGGTTAAAGTTAATGTGGAAGACTTTAAATCCTTCACTTTCTTTTTCGATAAAATGATGTAATCTTGACCTGTAGGAAACTGAATTCTCACATCAATAACATCTTTCGACTTGAGAACCGCAGGTATCTTTACGAAGCTGATCTCGCGATTACGCAAATCATTAGTCGCTGCTTCAGCCTCATAGAGCAGTGAGTCTGTGACCAAAGTGCTCGGCTTTAGCGTAATCTTGGTGATCTTCCCTTCTATATTCTCCCTAGATGAGACAACATCGCTTGGAACAAGATCTGATGGAAATTCTTTTTGCTCAAGATCAGATAAGCTCAGTTTCTCACCTGCCTCAATTTGGCGGGCTGCCACCCATCCTTGGATAATTTGCGCTGACTTCACCTCCTTAAGCCGCTTAATTTCAGATTCATATCTTTGTTCAACGGCTTTCTCTGTTTGTGTAATATGGTTCTGGTTCATGATGAGATAGGCGATGAACATGATAATCACTATTCCTGCACCCGACACAGCGGAATACATCAAATGTTTGGTTTTCTGTCTTAATCTCAACATTAAATTCCTCCTCTCCACATTCTCTTGAATCCTAACTTAAAAAATCGCGTTGTTTTTTCTTTGCCGATGATGGTTCTACATACATTCTCCATCACTGAGACCGATTCATCAGAAGGATGAAACGGATCCGTTTCATGCGGAAATGGAAGCAATCTGGAAGTCCCGAGCTTCTTTCGTAAATGCTGAACCACCGGCATGGGTGCCGACGGGATTGCGTAGATCCATTTACTTTTTGAATAGGAAGCCGACATCCGGCAGAAGGATAGAATATCCTGAAACCTCCATTCAGCGCCAGAACCGATCACAAGCGAGAGGTCCGCCCGAAGAAACTCTTCAAAAGTCTCCTTGCTTCGATCACTCCCCAAATCCAAAATAACCAAGCCATCCTCACCGGAAATTAAGTCCAACATTTCCATCCTGGTTGGTCTCCGGTAATAGTGAACCCCCTCAATCGTAAAAGTTCTCTCTGCGGATGCGGCTCCGCTTCCCTTGGACTTGTAGGCTGCTGCTTGCAATCTGGAGAAGGCATTCGATTTGTCCATAAGTTCAAGAAGTGTGACATTTTTAAAATGTTTAGATAAAGAATAGGCAAGCATGATGGCTGTATGCGTAGTTCCAACTCCGCTCGATACGCCAATCACTGCAATTACTTTTGTTCTGGAGGTCTCCGACTTCTCGTTCTGTATCCTATTGATAAAGGTATGTTTGATCTCTAGTTGAAGAGCCTTTCTGACTTCACGTACGGAGGCATAACGGTTCTCCGGTTCATATTGCAGCAGCTTCTGAATGACCTTCATTAGCGCGTTCGTAGTATTCTGTTCAGCATCTATTCTAAGTAACTGTAAAGCCTCGGGCCTCCACTCACTCAGCTGACCACCTGTAACCAGATACAAAAGCAAAGCACCGAGTGAGTAAAGATCCGTTCTTGCGTCCGTTTGCTTCCCTCCGTACTGTTCAGGGGCTGCAAAACCAACTGTGCCTAGTTTCACCGTGTCCTCTGGCTGATCTACCTTGAATTGCCGAGCTATACCAAAATCAATAAACCGGATGTTGCCCGCCTGATCAACCATTAAATTCGAAGGTTTTAAATCCCGGTATACTATAGGAGGATCATAGTTATGCAGGTATTCGAGTCCTTCGCATATCTGCCCAGCAATATGTAGAACCATCTCTACATTAAGGCGGCTGTTGATTTCCGCAATATAGTTCTCCAACGTTACTCCATCAATAAAGTCCATAACCAAATAGGTATAACCCTCATCATTAGGTGGAAAAAAGTCCACAATATGCGGCAATCGAGGATGATTGAGTCGTATCAGCAGTCTGGCTTCTTCTTCTAGCTTGGCATTCTGCTCGGATACCGTTAATGTCTCTTTAATTGCCCATTTCTTATCTTGAAGCTTTAAATCTGAAGCACAATATACATGGCTCATCCCCCCACAAGCTACCCATTTGTCAATCTGATATCTACCTCCAAGGATGGCACCCGGCTCCAGCTTAGAAGGAAAATGCAATAGATCTTCTCCTTTCTTGACCAACACAAAAAAGGGAAAGCTCCAAGCACTCCGGCATGTTCGTCATTTAACGAAACCGAAGACTTGGGATACTTTCCCTAAGCGGTCTTTGTATAATATTGGAATTAGTATAGAGCAGATACCATCTAAAGTAAAGTTAAAATTTAATTGAAATTAATTAAGTATATTAATATTTAACCATATACAATGTTATCTCATCTCGGTTGTGGAACAGCTGTTTTGCCCTCTGGATCTGCAGATTTGCTTCTTCAAACGTGTCCATCACTTCTCTAATTAGTGCAAGCGGCTTCTTACTCAGCAGCTTTACTGTGACTATGGCAGTCCCTCCAGGTACGAGGCTGTACAGCAAGGCGGTAACCAACTTCGCGGTCAGCTTAGGACTCCAGCTCATATCACATACCAATAGATCGAATTGGTTCTCCCTAAATTTAACGCTGTCTGCATTCTTGTTCAGATAAGTCAATCTGTCCGACTCCATTAAGGAAGGATGCATCTTCGCAGGGTCAACAGCCGTGACTCGAAGTCCACGTTCCAAGAGGAATGAAGTCCATCCCCCCGGAGCGGCACCAATATCAAGTGCCTCTTTAAACGCTGTAAAATCAATTCCGAATACCCGTTCAGCTTCAAGCAGCTTAAACTTGGCTCTGGAGATTTGTCCTTCTTCTTTCTGGAATCTTACTGCCCCTCCATTCCAATCCGACAAATTATCTTGAGGAGAAGAAATACCTGCATAAAGGGCCTTATCTGTGGCCAGGACTGAGACTATCAGCTCGGCTTCTTTGACCACGAATTCATGCACAAGCTCTTTCAGCCCTTCTTGAATCTCATCCTTCAAATCCGTAGAGGTACCTTCCCAGGAATCCTGACCGGCTTTACGCGCTTGTACTGTCACTTGAGCTCCCCGTAGCTCCGGTAAGTGCTGAAGACAGGCAGTTAATTGGAGCATTGCGTTGTCTTTATTCCCTTCAACGATACCGATCTGATATTGAACAGGGAATATATGTCTAAGAAAGATAGGCTGCTCCATGCGGAGCCTCTCAATTGCTTCCTGACTAGATACATCTAGCGTCCCCAGGAAGATTTCACCTGGCAAAAGAACGGTACTTTTTACCGAACCGAACTTTCTCCTTAGTTCTTCTTGTGCATAAGGTGCAAACCCATGATTAGCCGTGCAAATAAATCGGGATGATATCCCGGTTGGTGTGTTCTCAATTTCATCTTGACTATTCAAAAGCTCTTAACCTCCAGTAAATTGCATTGCAATGCGTGTTGTCATGCTGCGCCGACTGCTTATTTAGTCTTCTTAGCCGTGTCATAAGCGATCTCATCCAGACGGTCAAAAGGTATCGGTCCGTTATGAAGTATGACATGGTCCGGCTTGCAGGTATAAAGAGTTTCATACATGCTCATTTTCCCATGCAGACTTGAGGTGTGAAGGTATATTTCTCTTGCAAATAGCCCCTCTTTGGCCATTACTGCCGCCACCTCGCCACCCGTCATTCCATCAGGACCCATATCATAATCAAGTGAAAGGATATCAACCTGAGTTGTACGTAATACCTCAAGACACTCCTGACCGCTTCGTACCAAGGTGAACCCTGCAGGACAACGCCGCATATCATCCATATATAAGTGGATCACATTTGTTCTTCCTTTCCCCAGTTGCGTAATCAGCTAAGCTTCAGACCAACGTCTTACCTGCTCCATATCCCACGTATATGTACCGTCTTCCCCAGTTTCACTTTCGAGGATGAAGGCTTTCTCTTTAATTTCTTCTGCCGCCAGCAGCTTTTGAAACCCGGCTTCACCAATATATCCTTGGCCAACTCGCTCGTGCCGGTCCTTACGGGAGCCATACGGATACTTAGAGTCATTTAGATGTACAGCCAGCACATGATCCCAGAAGCCCAGCTCTCTTCCCTTGGCAATAAAGGAGTCATCTTCTGCTCCTCTCCAGACCCCTGCTCCAAATGCATGACAGGTATCCAGACAAAAGCCGATTTGTTCGGGTGTTTCACACAATTTGCGAATCTGGACCATTTCCTCTATCGTCATTCCCATGTCCCCATGGTCGCCAGCCTGATTCTCAATGAGCAGCTTCGCGTTACCCTGCCAGCCCTTAAGAATCTCATTAATACATTGTATAACATTTTTGTATCCTTGTAAGGGGTTTCCTGCCCTATAAATTCCAAAATGCACAACGATTCCCAGCGAACCGCACGCCTCTGCGATTTCCAGATCATTCCGCAACGAAGCTACAATTTTGTGATAAGCAGCAGACTCAGACTCGGAATCAACAGCCAGATTGCTCGGGTAAGGAGTATGGGCTACAGAAATTATTCCTCTTTCATTACACCATAGCTTACATTTCTCCGCATCTCCTGGATCAAAATGCTTAATTGTAAGACTGCGCGGATTCTTGGGGAAATATTGAAATGCTCCGGCGCCCATGGTAGAAGCAGTCTGCGCAGCGTGAAAGTATCCTCGGCGAATACTGAGGTGCCCGCCAACCTTAACTCTACTTGTCATGCTGACATTTTGGACAGTAGAACACTTTTCTACCGCCGATCTCACTCTTCTCGATCACTCCATCACAGCGAATACAACCTTCACCTTCCCGATCATAGACCCGGCAAAGATCATTAAATCCTCCGGTAAGCTTATCTTCTTGTGTTAAAGGAAGTTCCATGTAACCGCCATGCTCTATAGCGTGATGAAAAACAGTCCTTGCTGCTTCATAAATTCGGGCGAGATCCTCCTCAGACAAGTTCTGGATTTTGGCTGATGGTCTAAGCTGGGCCTCAAAGGCAATCTCATCCGCATAACAATTCCCAATTCCGGCAATAACGTGCTGGTTAACCAGGGTGCTTTTGAGAGCACCACGCCGTTTGCTGAACAATTGAATAAATTTATCCTGATTCATCTTCCTGTCCATTAATTCCGGTCCTAGATCCGACAAGAATTCATCTGTCTCTTTGGCGCTATAAAGATGCAAATAACCAAGCCGGAGGCCAATGAAATACAAGGTTTGTTCTCCAAAACTAAGCTCTACTTGCGTACTTCGATTAGGCCTATCTTCTTCAGTTCCTAAGTATAGCAATCCACCCAGCATTAAATGCAGCAGCAGACGGCGGCCGCTATCTAGATGGAAAAGCAAATGCTTGCCGCGACGCTCTATGAAGATTATCCGGCGTCCGGTAACCTCCTGGATAAAGACTTCGGGTTCTTTGTTGATTGACTTCTCCCTGTTAATTACGACCTTTGTGATTGGTCGGTCAAGGATGAGTTGAGATAATTGTATTCGGTAATTGTCCATCTCCGGAAGTTCCGGCATTGTGCATCTTCCCTTCGTTATTCGACTCTCATCTTGTAATCAGCTGTCTGAGTTCATGGAGATCTGAGCAGATCATGTCAGGCTTCACACCTGTACTTGACAGGAATGTATCCAAATTGTCCGGTGTGGTAACTCCGGTTAATGTCAGAATCGACCCGCACCCTGCCTTTACTCCTGCTGTAATATCAGTGAGCATATTATCTCCGATAACCGCTACATCTTCCGGCCGTAATCCGAGACGATCTATAGCAAATTTCATCAATATGCCCGAAGGCTTGCCGATCACAATAGGGTCAGCACCGGTTGCAGCCTTGATTGCTGCGGATAGAGTCCCTGCACCGGGAAGCAGACCATCCTGAGAAGGTAACAGCAGATCCGGATTCGTTAAAATATACTTGGCGCCGCCGAGAATCCAGCGGGCAGCCTCGGTCAATTTTTCATATGTAAATGAGCGGTCAATGCCTTGGACCACATAATCGGGATACTCATTGGTAAGCTGTAATCCCGCTTGTTCCAGAGCGATTCTAAGACCCTGTTCACCAACTGCAGCCACTCGGCTTCCTGGTGCGGTCTCAGCAATATATTGAGCGGCCGCTACAGCTGAGGTACACACCTGATCGGCGACCGCCGGAATTCCCATTCCGCTTAAATGCGCGGCTACATCTTCGGGTGTCCTCGATGAATTATTAGTGACAAACAGCAGTGGGATGCCTCTATCGTTAAACTCCCGGATTAGCTCGTCAGCCCCTGGAATCATCTGTGTTCCATGATAAAGTGTACCATCCAAATCGATCAAAAAAGCTTTCCAGGCTTCATTCAAGTGGGTTCTCTCCCTTAGTTCTTTCCCATTTCTAATCCCATTGTAAAAGAAAGAGGCGGTGCGGGCAAATTCATTAATTTCCCGCTTTCCGCTGGAGACCTAACCTATTTGCGTCGAACTCTATCGAAGGTTGAGACTATTTACATTGGGACAACGAAAAACTTTGCAGCCCGATGTCATTTCCTGCGCTTTCCCGGAAAATAATTCACGGTATTTCCTGCCTAAAGCTGTTCATCCCGGGCTACAACTACAAGTTCATGTTCTTTGGCGAGCCTTGTATTAGGGAATATCACACGAGCTTCATCTAGCAGCAGCCCAAGCTGTTCATCGTCCTTGTAACGGGAACTGAAGTGAGTGAGCACCAGTTCTTTGGCGTGTGCGGCAGAAGCTGTCTGGGCAGCCTGAACAGCTGTACTATGGTGATAGTTATATGCAGTCTCAGCAAGTTCATGTAAAAAAGTAGCCTCGTGGACAAGCAGATCAGCGTCCTTTGCAAGCTGAATTGCCGCCGAGCAGGGTCTAGTATCCCCAAGGATGGTTATAATTCTGCCTTTTTTGGGTACCCCCAGCACATCCTTGGCGTGGACCGTTCCCGATCCTGTCTCGATACTCTCCCCTCTCTTGAGCTTTCCATAAAGTGGCCCAGGCTTAACCCCTAGCTTTGTAAGAGCCTCAAAGTCGAGGCGGCCAGGTTTATCCAGCTCCGTAACCCGATAACCGTAGCTATCGATGCGATGTTCTAGCAGAGCAGACTCCACGCGGAAAGTTTCATCTTCGAATATCAGGCCCCCGCTATGCTCCTTCACAATGAGCTCATAATTAATATGTGACTCACTGATTCCCAGTGACATTCTTACATATTGTTCAAGCCCTTTAGGTCCATACAGTACAAGCGGGGTGTCTCCCCCCTGATAAGAACGGCTTGATAGGAGACCCGGAAGACCAAACAAATGATCACCATGCAGATGAGTAATGAATATTTTCTCCAGCTTACTCAGCTTTAGAGGTGACCGGAGTACCTGATGCTGAGTCCCCTCCCCGCAATCGAATAGCCAAAATGACCTTCTCTCTTCGAGCATACGCAAGGCCAGGGAAGTGACATTACGCTGCAGCGAAGGGACACCTGCATTGGTTCCCATGAAGTAAAGTTCCATCTTCTCAACCTTCTTCCCTATACTTGGTTAATTGCTAATGTAGCAAAAATCCCCCGTTACCCGGAGGATTTTGCGGCCATCTCTATTGTATTGTAACTTAAGCCTTCTCTACGTTGAAATATTGTGCTTCCGGATGGGCGAAGACGAGGGCTGATACTGATGCCTCTGGCTCCATCATAAACCCTTCCGTAAGTTCAACACCAATATCTTCGGGCTTAATCAGATCGAACAGCGGCTCCTGAAGCTCTAGATCAGGACATGCTGGATATCCGAAGGATACCCGGATTCCTTGATATCTTGCACCATGACGCTGTTTCATGGTCATGTCAGCAGGATCCGGGAAGCCCCAGCTGTCTCTCATAATATGGTGTACGCGTTCAGCCAATCCTTCTGCAATCTCAAGGGCTGTAGCCTGGACAACATGAGAACGTAGGTAATCGCCTTTATTTTTCCACTCTTCTGACAATTGCCTTACTCCGTGTCCTGCAGTGACGACCATAAAGCCGACATAATCCATAACGCCGCTGTCTACACTCTTCAAAAAGTCAGACAAGCACAAATGAGGTTCCACTCTTTGACGCGGGAAACTAAAGGTCTTGAGCACCTTGCTGTGATCCTCTGGATCGTAGATCAAGATATCATTCCCGCTGGACTGAGCCGGGAAGAATCTGTAAATGGCATGTGCCTGAATAATCTCATTCGTCAATGCCTCATGAAGCACTTGATCTACCGTTTCTTTCAGTTCAACAGCTTTAGGATCATGGGATGCGAGCAGCTGCTCAACCGAGCCTCTAAGCCCTAGGTGATGACCCAGAAGCATCTGCATATTTACGTAAGGAATAATATGGCTGATTGGATAATTTCTCATTACATGACGATCGAGATCTGGCGGCAAATATACCGGAGCCTCTTGAGAGATATTGGAACGGACAGCACGGGTAAGCTCTGGCAGAGCTGTCTTAACAACCTCCTGCTCCCCTGCTTCTTTCTCTGCTTCAAATTCCAAGCGCATCTTCTCTCTGGAAGTCGGATCCATTAGCTTGTTGGCCAAATCAAGTCCGTCCATGGCATCTTTAGCATATACAACCAACCCATTGTATTCCGGCCGAATACGAGTCTTCGTGAACTTACGGGTTAAGGCGGCGCCGCCTACCATGATCGGCACATCAATTCCAGCATTTCTTAGATCCTGCGCCGTCGATACCATCTGTTGAGCGGATTTAACCAGGAGACCGGACAGGCCGATCGCATCGGCTTTTTGCTCACGGAAAGCTTCAATTATACGTTCCGGTGGTACCTTTATGCCCAAATTGACAATATCATAACCATTGTTGGAAAGGATGATCTCAACCAGGTTTTTGCCGATATCGTGGACATCGCCTTTTACGGTTGCGAGCATAATCCGTCCTTTTACCGAAGACTCATTCTTCTCCATAAATGGCTCAAGATAAGCAACGGATGCTTTCATTACTTCAGCGCTCTGAAGCACTTCGGCAACAATCAGCTCGTTATTGTTAAACAGCCGTCCGACCTCTTCCATTCCTGCCATGAGGGGCCCGTTGATCACTTCTAGAGCGGTATACCGGCCTAGAGCTTCTTCTAGGTCAGGAAGCAGACCCTCCTTGGTTCCTTCTACCACATAGGAGGCGAGTCTCTCTTCAAGAGACAGATTGCTGATCTTCTCCTTCTTCTCCACCTTCTTATTGCGGAAAGCCGCTACAAAAGAGGCAAGTGTCTGATCATTGGTATTGTAGATAAGCTCTTCAGCGAGCTTGCGTTCTTCTTCAGGAATAGAAGCATAACGCTCAACCTTCTCGGTATTCACAATTGCATAATCTAGGCCAGCTTTCGTGCACTCATACAAGAACACAGAATTCAGTACTTCACGTCCAGCTTCCGGTAAACCGAATGAGACGTTACTGATCCCGAGGACGGTATGACATGATGGCAGTGCTTCCTTGATCAGACGAATTCCCTCAATGGTCTCCTTAGCGGAGCCAATATACTGCTCGTCCCCGGTTCCTACCGGGAATACAAGGGGATCAAAAATAATATCTTCGGCATTCAGACCATACTTATTTACAAGCAGATCGTGGGAGCGAATAGCTACTTCCAGCTTGTCCTCTCTCGTAATAGCCTGTCCCCGTTCATCAATGGTACCGACTACGATAGCCGCCCCGTATTTATGAATAATCGGCGTAACCTGCTCGAATTTTTCTTCACCATCTTCAAGGTTAATGGAGTTAATTATTGATTTCCCCTGACAATATTTAAGCGCCAGATCAATCACTGCTGGGTCCGTGGTATCGATCATCAGAGGCACCTTGACTTTCTTAACGACCAGCTCAAGGAACTTCTTGATGTCTTCCGTCTCATCCCGGTCAGGATCCTGTACACAGACGTCAATAACCTGGGCACCGCCCTTCACTTGAGCACGAGCTATCTCAGATGCCTCTTCATACTTCCCTTCAACTATAAGCCGTTTGAACTTCCTGGAACCCAGTACATTTGTTCTTTCTCCGATCATGTAAGGACGATTGTCCGATTCAATATATACGGGTTCAATACCTGATATAGCCGGAGGATGCGTTACCTCATCCATCTTGCGGGGTTCGTACTGCCCCATTTTCTCAGCCATCGCAGAAATGTGCTCAGGGGTTGTTCCACAGCAGCCCCCCGCAATATTGAGCCAGCCCTTCTCGGCAAAGGCTGCCATCTTGGTTGCAAGAGATTCTGGAGATTCGTGATAGTTCCCATTCTCATCGGGAAGGCCGGCATTGGGATAACAACTGATGGCTGTATTCGCCATATCCGAAAGTGTGCGAATATGATCACGCATGAACTCTGGACCCGTCGCACAGTTAAGTCCGACCGATACCGGATTCAAATGTTCAAGAGATACATAGAACGCTTCAATATTTTGTCCAGCAAGTGTAGTTCCCATCGGTTCGATGGTTCCCGAGATCATTAAAGGCAGAGTAATCCCCGTAGCTTCATATGCACGCCGAATTGCGATACTTCCTGCCTTTACATTTAACGTATCCTGAGACGTTTCTAACATCATTGCATCTACGCCAGCTTCAATCAGTGCAACTGCCTGCTCTTCATAACTTGAAATTAATTCGTCGAAGGTAACGCCCCCCGTTACTGAAAGCGTCTTGGTCGTGGGACCCATGGCGCCAACAGCATAACGCGGATGTTCTGGAGTAGAATATTTATTAACAGCATCAACCGCAAGTTTGGCCGCAGCCAGGTTAATCTCACGGGCTTTATCTTGAATATCGTACTCGGCTAGGACTACTGAAGCTCCCCCGAACGTATTCGTCTCTATTAAGTCCGCTCCTGCTTCAAGATATTTCTCATGAATACGGGAGATGACATCTGGACGCGTAAGAACAAGCATTTCATTACAACCATCAAGCTCTTCTCCACCGAAATCTTCGGGTTTTAGGTCCTCTTGTTGAATCATGGTTCCCATGGCCCCGTCAAGGATCAATATTTTGTCTCTCAATCTGGATTGCAGACTTGGCTTAATCAAGATTTCATCCCCCCTGTAAAACGCTAAAATTAAGTGTAGCAGAATCAATCGCTTTAGGAAAGGGATTGTATTCATTTCAGTCTCGTTGAAAACGCTTGAAAAGATCGGGTTATCCTCTTAAATAGGGGGTCGACACACCATCTTTAATCCTTTATAATTCTAACTATATATCAAAGAAAGGGGAGTAATCCCATGGCGGAAATAAGAATTAGAAAAACGAACGAAATTATATCTGGTGAAGAGAACGTTCGCAATTTCCTTAATCAATTTGAGGTCATTTACGAACATTGGGATGTCAACAAACTGCCAGCACATTTGCAGGAAAATTTCTCCCTGACGGACGATCAAAAGGCTGAAGTACTTGCAACGTTTGATACTGAGATCAAAGATTTGGTTGCACGCCGCGGCTACCGTACTTGGGATGTCATTACTCTTTCGGAGGCTACTCCTAATATTGAAGAATTGCTAGCTAAATTCGAACAAATTCACACCCATACCGAGGATGAGATTCGTGCGATCGTCGGAGGTGCTGGAACTTTCGTAATCAAAGGATCCGATGAGATTGGTTACTTTGATGTGAACCTGCTGCCAGGTGATCTAATCTCCGTTCCAGAGAATACCGTGCACTTTTTCACTTTGACTGATGACCGTAAAGTAGTGGCTATTCGTCTGTTCGTGGAAGAGAATGGCTGGATTGCTCATCCTTTTGAAGATCCTTCTTTCCAAAAGGCTTAATTTAAAGCCAACACGTAGATAATTTATAATATGAACAAAAAGCTGTTTACCTCATCTGAAGATGAAGCAAACAGCTTTTTATTATGGCTTTCCGTTCAATTCTATTTCACATCAAATACGGCTGAAGGCATCGAGTGCTGACTATCTGCGGTTACATGAGAAATGACATGATAGGAACCAGCTTCACTAAAAGACTTAACCATGACATACTTCCCATCTCCCGCTGAAGTTACAGTAACTTTGCTGTGCTTCTCCGAGCCGTCTTTCCAGAATTCGAAAGTGACCTCTTGAGCTTGATCGACATTTGACCCACCTTGGGTAACTTTCGCTTCAAATGACATTTTCTCATTCACCTTCACGCTCGTTGGGGTAACGGTTAACTTAACCTCTATCGGTTGCGGCATCTCATTAGCCTCATGATGGGTATCCTGCCCACATCCTGAAAGCAGTAGAACTAAGCTGATTAACGCTGAAGCATACCTTAAGCGTAATAATCTCAACTAGCCCTACCTCCTAGACTGTCAATAATGCCATGTAATTCATAAAGATGTTTGATCTCGTAATCAGGAATGATTTCGTCTGTCCGGGTTTTGCCATCGCGATTCACCCATACCGAATGAATGCCTGCACTTAATGCTCCCTTAATATCCGTAGTCAGCTTGTCGCCAACCATAAGAGCCTCTGAAGCCTTCACACCAAGCAGGGACAAAGCATGTTCAAAAATGCTAGGATCCGGCTTTCCTCTACCGAAGGAACCCGAAATAATGATTTCATTAAAGTAAGGAGCTAGCTCAGGAACACCATCAAGCTTCTCCTGCTGAAGTGCAGGACAGCCGTTCGTTAGCAGCAGAAGCTTTACCTGTCCCTTCAGATCATTAAGAATTTGAAAAGTTTCTTCATAAATATGCGGACGTGAACGACGTTCTGCACCGAATTGTTCAGCAAGCTGTCCGGCGAGCTCCTCATTATTGATGCCTAGGGCAAGCAGCCCACGATTCCATGATTCCTTACGATAGACTGGAGCAAGCTTTTCCATTGCACGGAATTCAGGCTGATCCCCAGCGTTAAAGTTCCCCCACAAGCCTTCAAATGGGTTAATTCCGATCATTTTGGTGAAAGAAAATGTCTCGTATGATTCGTATAACGCTCTAGCTTCCTTACGAACAGATTCCTCCAACTGTGTTGCATTGACTCCGGTAATTTCTGCAGCTGTCTTACATGTAAATTCAAAAGCTTCAGCTATACTACGCTCATCCCACAATAGTGTATCATCAAGATCAAAACAAACGGCCTTTATCGACATTGTAATTCCCCTTTTATTAATGATTCTCTACTGTAATTTTGTTCAGTCTTCCAAATTCGGTCAATCTTGCTCCCATTGCCTCTGTATTGAATCGGTTACGTGAGCGAAGGAATGTCCACTTCTGCGCGTTTCCATTAGGAACTATGGTGACAACACCCTCGCTAAGAATGATCTTTTGAATACTATCAGCTGACAACATCCGATCACGATTAAACTTGGAAGTATACAAAGCATTTTTCCCAATTCGCAAATAAGGCTTCCTAATAAAGGTGATCACACCAAGCAGGATATACAATCCAATTGTAAGCCAGTACAAGAAGGAATTAATATCGCTTCCGCCTCCTATGAAGCCGAGTGATCCATAAACCACCCCGAACAAAATGAGAAGTGAAGGTAAAATAAAATTACGCCCTCTGAATGTTTCTCCTTCTCCACTAAGACCCATTTTCCCAGGCTGAATTCCCTGTTTCTTCTGCTGCATCAACAACTTTTGTTTGTTTTTCTCAACCTGTTTCTCAAATGAACGCGCCATACTTCTTTCTTTCCTCCTCGATAATCTGCTGTTAAATCTGTCTCTTGAATTTCCGTATGAAGCGATCAGGATACTCGCTAGGAAGGCTGCTTACCTCATCAAGCAGATCGCGGTGTTCAGCCGTAAGCTCGAAGTCAACAGCGCCAATATTCTCATTATACTGATCAAGCGTACTTGCTCCAAAAATTGGTGAGGTGATGCCCTTATGACCCATCAGCCAGTTCAGCGCGACCTGTGAAGGAGTTCTGTCAATTTCTTTTGCAATCTTGACGACTTGGTCCAGAATTTCAAAATTCTTCTCTGATGCGCGGTATTCCCACGAGCTTTCACCACCGTTGGCCGCGCTCAATCGTCCTTGCGTAGGCTTTTCTCCCTGCTTATACCTATTTGTAAGAAATCCACCGCCAAGTGGAGCCCACGGGATTATCCCTACATTCTCTTCAAGACATAAAGACATCATTTCCCTGTCGGCCTCGCGATTAAGCAGACTATACTGCTGCTGAAGTGATACGAAGCGGACGTATCCTTTGGCTTCACTTACAGCAAGACTCTTCATCAGCTGCCAGGATAAATAGTTCGAGCAGCCAATATACCGAACCTTTCCTGATGTGACCAGATCATCCAGAGCACGAAGCGTCTCCTCTACAGGGGTTGCTTGATCCCATACATGAATCTGATACAGATCAATGTAATCTGTTCCAAGACGTTTAAGGCTTGCATCAATGCCGTCCATAATATGCTTACGGGAAGATCCCTGACCGTTCACATGGCCCTCGGTGGGCATACGGACCTTGGAAGCCAAAATAACTTCGGATCTGCGGTTATGAATACTCCTGCCTACAATTTCCTCTGACCGTCCGCCTGTATAGACATCCGCGGTATCAATAAAATTTCCTCCATGATCAAGGAACCTGTGGATCATTTCCTTCGAGTCTTTCTCATCCGTAGTTCCACCAAAAGTCATAGTTCCCAAGCAAAGACTTGATACGGCCAATCCGCTTTTGCCTAGATAGGTGTATTTCATGAAATATCCTCCTTATCATTTAGGGATTCCACCGACAATGCGACATTCATACGCCGATTATGTACTTCCGGCACAAGGCCGGATGTTTTATTTATCTACAATTTCTATAGAATCCAATTGTTGACGGAAATTCCTGCGGATATTTTGCAAGTAGATTTCCCGAAGCTCTGCTCTCTCAAGCGTTTCTTCCTCATTCAATCCGGATTCTTTATGTTTTCGCGCAAGTTCATTAATGCGCTGTACTAAGCTATCGATATCCATAAGAGACTCCTCCTTCAGTTAAGGCATTAACTCTTACTTTGACATGAGAAAAAGAGCTTGTCAAGGAGCGTGAAATCCTTGAAAAACTCTCTAAGTTGCACTTGATTCTTTTATCCAAAATTCTATCAATATGAAGGGATGAGTAGTACATCCCCAGCTTGTACTTCACTGCTGGTCAGTTGGTTCTCTTCCTTAATATTACGTATTATGTCACGAATGTCTTGGTCTGGTGTCTTATTAGCAGAAGCGATACTCCATAATGAATCGCCTGGCTGCACCACAACCTGAAGAGGTTCAGCAGAACTGGAATGGTCGACTGAGGAAGCAAACGCAGTAATCATCCCTGTTGTTGTAATAGCAATAAACAATACAAGGGCTGCAACTCTTACGAATATAGCTCTGGTTATAAACTCTTCCAGATTAAATTTATTTCGATTAGGCTCAGTTGGAATTACTTCATGAATACTTTGGTATGTAGAATATCTTAACATTATCACTCACTCCAAACGTTTGTTCTTGTTTTATGAAATCAATATAACACGAACATTTGTTTCGTTCAATAGTTTTTTAGAACAATTGTTCGCTATATTTTTTCAATGATTTAGAACTTACGTTTGTACGAACGGTAGTTCTATGTTATAATTTTTCCAAACGTTACTAAATGGGGTTGATATAATATGTCGAAAGTATCCAGTCGTCAACAGGCGATCCTTGAATTTATACGAAATGAAGTCAGAATGAAGGGCTACCCCCCTTCTGTAAGAGAAATAGGAGAAGCGGTTGGACTAGCTTCCAGCTCGACAGTTCACGGTCACTTGGACAGGCTCGAGAAGAAAGGCTTCATTCGTAGGGACCCTACGAAGCCCCGGGCAATTGAACTGCTGGGCCAGGAGGATTCGGATAATTATAATCTGTTCGCCCACACTGTTGCACGTGTACCTGTGGTCGGTAAAGTCACTGCGGGTGTACCTATTACAGCCACAGAGAATATCGAAGACTACTTTCCACTCCCCAACCATTTCGTTGGTGACAAGGAGATTTTCATGCTTTCCGTCATGGGTGATAGTATGATTGAAGCAGGTATTCACAACGGTGACTTTGTTATCGTCCGTCAGCAGCAGACTGCTGAGAATGGCGATATCGTTGTAGCTATGACAGAGGATGACGAAGCTACGGTGAAGACCTTTTATAAGGAAAGAGATCATATCCGGCTACAGCCAGAGAACCCTACGTACGAACCGCTGCGCCTTAAGCATGTTACCATTCTGGGTAAAGTCGTAGGCTTGTTCCGTGACATTCACTAAAGTTACACTTTTATATTCATAATGACAGAAGAGGATGCCTAGTGGCATCCTCTTCTTGACTCTCAGTCTACTATTTAATCTCTTCTATCCCCATGATGTGGTCGAATGGGATCGGTCCAATCTCTCTGCTATCTTTACTATTATTCCTGTTATCTCCTAATACAAAGATGTGATTATCTGGAATTACCCATTTGCTGTCCTCAGACGGATTCATTTTCTCTTTGATATAAGGTTCTACTAATGCTTCACCATTCCGGTACACCTGTTGATTCTTGATCTCGATCACATCCCCTGGCTTCCCGATCACCCGCTTTATAAAGAAAGTGTGATCCTCATTGGCGCCACGAATTAGCTGAATCAATGGGTGCTCAAGTACACTGTCCATAAAGGAGCGTTCCCGATTCACCCTGCTGTCAATAACTACAATATCCCCATAAGCAGGCATATGCGAGAATGTCCGAGCAAGCTTGGAAGTGTAGACTCTTTGTGTATCATCAAGAGTGGGCTCCATAGACTGACCAACAACCTTATAGGGTTGGAATACAAAGATACCGATAAATAGACTTAGAACGAATGCAATAGCAATTGCCGGAATGTAACTAGTAATCACTTTTAACATTTTCATATACTTTTGGACATCCTCCTTTTAACTTGTTAAGGAAAGTATAACATTTCCAATTTTAACAATACAAATTTCTCCTGCTTACCTTCTATTTCTTGTTAATCTTCGTCTGAACTTCGGTAAATAAGGTTCTTAGCAAAATGGTTCTTTCTTACCTCCGTCTGAATCTCCCGCGATAAAGATCGATAACGTTCTATAGACAGTGCGATACGTCGTGAAGCCTGATCCAGGTCAGCCTCCTTGCGACGATGCCGCTGTAGTATTATTTCGATCCATCTGGACCACATGAAGAATCACTCCCATCAGACTTCTCCACTTTCTTGATGCTCTTAAACACATCCAGTACCGGTTCCCACAATTCCTCTCTTTCTTTGTCCAGAATGGCCTGGAGCCGATCCCGATCCTCTTCTGCCTTCTCTAGCAATCTTCTGGATACCAAATCTCCTTGTATGATCATTCTTACTAGGACAACCAAAATCATGAGCAGGATAAATGTAAGCACAACCGCCAGACCATATCTCTCAGCGAGCGGCAAAAGCTTCTCCATGGTTGTTAGCTCACTGGATTCCATTTTACTTCCCCCTGTCCAACAGAGTTATACTATATTGTATGCCACTACTAGAGTAAGAGAGATAGTCATATCTTCTATACCAATAAGATTTTTTGATTTATAATGTTTGGAACATACGTTCTAAAAAGAGGAGGCTTCAAGTGATCATACATACTGAAGAGGATGTAATCCTGCTTGTGAAACAAGATAAGTGGTTAATGGATATTCTAAGAACGGCAGCTCAGTTACATTTACCAGATTGGTGGGTCTGTGCAGGTGTTGTACGCTCGAAGTTTTGGGATGTGCTTCATGGTTACCAGGAACCAACTCCTGCTGCCGACATTGATGTGATTTACTTTGACCCTTCAAACCTCGATGAAGAGAACGAGAAGGTTCTGGAACACAGATTAGCAGAGCTTCGACCTGGCCTGCCCTGGTCTGTCAAGAATGAAGCACGCATGCACAAGGTCAACAATCTTCCCCCTTACCTTTCAAGTGTTGACGCCATTTCCAAATTTCCCGAGACAGCTACTTCAATTGGAATTTCATTAAGCTCGGTTGGAGAAGTTTTGCTGACTGCCCCTTGGGGAGTTCAAGATCTTGTTCACCTTCGCGTGAAGCCAACCCCCTTCTTTAGGGCCGCACCGAACGGAGCACAGATTTACGAACAGCGTATCGCTCAGAAACAATGGACACGTCAGTGGCCAAATCTGTCGATCTTCGGTATGACTGATTAAAAGCAGTGCCTTTTATTGGAGTAAAGAGACTAAAGATAAATTCCTGGAACTATTTCCCTGACAGATCGTTGTACATGTAAAGAGGGGGAATGCTTCGTGTTGCTATTTATTGGAATTATAAGTTTGTCTCTTGGTCTAGTTCATTTAATTAAGCCTAACTGGGGTTGGTACATTAATGAAGGTTGGAAAGTTGAAGGAGATTCTGAGCCGAGCGAGGCATACTTGGTTATGGCCCAATTAGGCGGGATCGTCGGAATCGTAGCTGGAGTAATATTATGTCTAGTTGGAATTTCTAATTAAAAAGAACCCCTGACGCTAAATGCGCCAGGGGTTCTGTCTATCTTAGTACAAAGTAATGTATTGGTCACGTTCCCATTGGTGAACTTGTGTGCGGAACATATCCCACTCGATTTCTTTGAGTTCATAGAAGTGGGAAAGCGCGTGATCACCAAGTGCTTCAGTTACCACTTCACTGCGGATCAACTCTCCAAGAGCTTCCTTCAGATCGGATGGAAGGCTAGGAATTCCTTCTTCCACACGCTCTTCCTCGGACATTACATAGATGTTACGGTCAATTGGATCAACGAGAGGAATCTCGTTCTTAATTCCGTCAAGACCTGCTTTGAGCATAACAGCTAGTGCAAGGTAAGGGTTAGCAGCCGGATCCGGGTTACGAACCTCTACACGAGTTCCCATACCACGAGAAGCAGGAATACGAATCATAGGGCTGCGGTTACTGGAAGACCAAGCTACATAACAAGGCGCTTCGTAACCAGGAACCAGACGTTTGTATGAGTTCACTGTAGGGTTAGTAATCGCTGCAAAAGCACGAGCGTGCTTCAGGATACCAGCCATGTAATAACGGGCAGTTTGGCTAAGACCCAGAGTGTCACTTTCCTCATAGAAAGAGTTCACATCGCCTTTGAATAAGGATTGGTGACAGTGCATACCGGAACCGTTAACACCAAACAATGGTTTCGGCATAAATGTCGCATGAAGTCCATGCTGACGAGCGATTGTTTTTACTACCAATTTGAAAGTTTGGATTTGGTCAGCTGCTTTCACAGCATCCGCATATTTAAAGTCGATTTCGTGCTGCCCAGGTGCAACCTCGTGGTGGGAAGCTTCGATTTCAAAGCCCATTTCTTCAAGAGTGAGAACGATCTCACGGCGGCAGTTCTCCCCAAGGTCTGTAGGTGCAAGGTCAAAGTAACCACCTTGGTCATTCAGCTCCATGGTAGGGTTGCCTTTCTCATCTGTCTTGAACAAGAAGAATTCCGGTTCAGGACCAACGTTCATGGAAGTGTAGCCAAGTTCTTTGGCTTCCGCCAGGTTACGCTTCAAGATTCCGCGTGGGTCACCTGCAAAAGGTGTTCCATCCGGCATATATACATCACAAATGAGGCGTGCAACACGATCTTCAGTTACCCATGGGAAAATGACCCAAGTCTCAAGATCCGGATATAGGTACATATCGGATTCTTCAATGCGGACATACCCTTCAATGGAAGATCCGTCGAACATCATTTTGTTATCGAGTGCTTTAGGCAGCTGACTTACAGGAATCTCAACATTCTTGATGGTTCCAAGCAAATCTGTAAATTGCAAACGAATGAAACGGACATTTTCTTCCTTGGCAATACGAAGAATATCTTCTTTAGTGTAACTCACTTTACCCTCTCCCTTTGTGATTAAATTTAATGATTATTGCTTAAAAAACCGTGATAACTCACCTTGAATCAGGGATACCTGACCTGGTCTCTTGCCGCCTGTAACGAGTTCCTGCTTGAGCATACGATAGAGCTGTGAGTCCGTCAAAACCTTGCGTTTCTCCTCAGTGTCGTTCGTAATTACTGTAGCTTCCTGTGATTCTTTGTTCACCGGATTCATTACCTGCTTAATCCCCGCAATGTTGACGCCTTTGTCAATCAAAGCTTTGATCTCGAGCAAACGCTCAACATCATTGAATGAGAAAAGACGTTGATTACCGGAAGTTCTCGCCGGTACGATTAGCTGATGCTGCTCGTAATAGCGAATCTGACGGGCCGATAGATCAGTAAGCTTCATTACGATACCAATTGGAAACAAGGCCATATTTCTACGAATTTCATCACCCATCGCTCTCAACCTTCCACTTAATTAATCATAATCCCATTCTATGTCATATTGCCTCACAGTGTCAAGCGTATGTAAGGAATGCTTACAATAAATTATGATCAATCATATTTTGAAGAGCGGTAAGAATCCCGTACTTCACGTGAGAATAGGTCAGACCGCCTTGCATGTAAGCAATATACGGCTCACGAATAGGTGCATCCGCAGACAACTCAAGACTGCCGCCCTGAATAAAGGTTCCTGCTGCCATGATGACAGGGTGTTCGTAACCAGGCATGTCCCAAGCTTCAGGAACCACATGACCGTCCACCGCTGCTGCCCTTTGAATTCCCTGGACAAAAGCGATCAAGTGCGCAGACGAAGAGAACGCAATGGCCTGGATTAGATCCGTTCTCGGTTCATCCCATCCGGGCTTGCTCTCAAAACCTGCTTGTTCAAATACAGCTGCTGCAATGACACTTCCTTTAACAGCTTGTCCAACAATAGTGGGAGCAAGGAACAGCCCTTGATAGATCCCTCTTGTTGTACCCAGCATGGCGCCTACTTCCCCGCCAATGCCTGGAGCAGTTAACCGATATGCAGCGAGCTCGACGTATTTGGCTTTGCCGCAGATATAACCTCCTGTCTCGGCAAGGCCGCCTCCGGGATTCTTGATGAGTGATCCCGCAATTAGATCGGCGCCCACTTCCGTGGGCTCCCGATCTTCTGTAAACTCACCATAACAGTTATCCACGAAGACGATGACATCCTGCTTAATTTCTTTTACACGCTTAACCATCTCTTCGATCTGGTCAATGCTGAATGACTCTCTCCAATCGTAGCCCCGTGAACGCTGGATCCCGATTACTTTCGTGGCTGGCGTGATCAAATTGGTTACCTGGTCCCAATCCACACCGCCATGATCAAGAAGCGCAGCTTCCTTATAAAGGATACCATAGTCCCCAAGGGACCCGGTACCGTCTCCAGGCTTACCAATCACCTTGTGAAGCGTATCGTACGGACGTCCCGTAATATACAAAAGTTCATCCCCAGGTCTCAGTACACCAAACAGGGCTGTAGCAATAGAATGTGTTCCTGAAGCAAAATGCGGCCTCACTAATGCGGCTTCCGCCCCAAACACATCCGCATAGACAAGATCAAGGACCTCACGTCCACGATCGTTATAGGCATATCCGGTAGAGCCGGCAAAGTGAAAGTCACTCACCTGGTGCTTTTGAAATGCTTCAATGACCTTCCACTGATTAGCATCGACAATCCGGTCGATCGCCTTGAACCTTGAATCCACCTTCTTCTCGGCTAGTTCCATCCACTGTATAACTTGATCTGAAAATACGGCCATCCCCATTATCCTCTCGTTATCCCATTAGCTGTTGTAGTTGCATATATATATCCGTGATTATGAACGCACTTCATATTCCTTTAACAAGTAGCCGCTCTTCTCATAATCCGCCTGGTTTAACCTAACCTCGAACAACAAATCGTCTTCCTCGAAATTCTGCCCGATCACCTCGCCTACTCTGTAAATTACAGAGCTGAGATCCCCGCGTGCAGCGGGAATGCGGAAAGTTACCGTTTCACCAGTTAATTTATCCTGAATGATCTCTCGAATGCTCTCCAAGTCTTTATCGTCATAAGCACTTATCTTGATATGATTCTCATCGGCCGGCAGTAGCTCCAGCTGTTCTGGTGTGCAAAGATCCTTTTTATTGAACAGAACCACCTGTGGGGTACTGCTTGCGCCCAGATCATTCAAGATCCGGTCCACGACTTTCATCTGCTCATCCCGCGTATCTGAGGAAGCGTCAACCACATGAAGAATCAGATCCGCCTCATTAGCTTCCTCCAAGGTCGCCCTGAAGGATGCTACGAGATCATGGGGAAGATTCTGAATAAACCCTACGGTATCCGTCAAAACAACCTCTTTGCCACTAGGCAGGATCAAAGCCCTGGAAGTCGGGTCCAGCGTAGCGAAGAGTTGGTTCTCGATATACACGTCAGCAGCAGTGAGCTGCTTGAGAAGTGTGGATTTGCCTGCATTCGTATATCCTACAAGCGCCACCTGCACAACCCCGTTCTCCTTACGGCGTTCCCGGTGCAGCTTGCGGTGTTTGGTCACCTCGTCAAGCTGTGCCTTCAGCTCACTAATCCGATTACGAATGTGTCTACGGTCCGTCTCAAGCTTACTTTCCCCTGGGCCCCGGGTCCCGATGCCGCCACCAAGACGAGACAAATTCTTGCCATGCCCGGATAGCCTAGGCAGCAAATAACTATGCTGTGCAAGCTCAACCTGAATAATCCCCTCACGCGTCTTGGCTCGCTGGGCAAAAATATCAAGGATGAGCTGTGTTCTGTCAATGATTTTGACATCAAGTGTTTCTTCCAGATTGCGCACCTGTGCGCCAGATAGCTCCTGATCGAAAATTGCCGTGTTGGCACCCAGCGCATCAATCGCAGCACGGAGTTCTTCCACCTTCCCTTTTCCGATGAACCATCTTGTATCCGGGGTTTCCTTATTCTGTACAATTACATCTGCAATCTCCACGCCTGCAGTCTCCGCTAACTGAACGAGCTCATTTAACGAATACTCGGGATCTATTCCACTCCGCTTGACTTCATTGGTGACAAGACTAACCAGCACTGCTTTATCCGGTAGGGTAGTCTTCGTTTCGTAGGTTGAATTTCTCATCGATCATTGCTCCCTTGTTGCGACAACGATATAGTGTAAGGTCTACTTGTTACTATTCTTGTCAAATTTAAAATCCTCTGTGCGTATCGTCATTAGTTCAAGCTTGCCCGGAGACCCGCTCGAATATTGATTCAAAAGTCGAACTGCCTGGTGACGAATCGAACGCTCAATTATATTGCGAACATATCTGCCATTGCTGAATGCATGAGGACTTTCATTCTTTTCTGCAGCCAAATGCTGCCTAAGTTTGAGTATCGCCTGCGGCATAAGGATATAATCACGCTCTTTGACCATACTTTCCGAGATTTGTATCAGTTGATCAATGGAATAATCGGGAAAATTAATCTGGATCGGGAAACGGGAGGGGAGTCCCGGGTTAGTATGAAGAAAGAATTCCATCTCGTCGGAATATCCGGCCAGGATCAATATGAACTGATCCTTATAATCCTCCATAGCCTTAACAAGGGTATCAATGGCTTCCTTGCCAAAATCCTTCTCCCCGCCGCGGGCCAAACTGTATGCCTCATCTATGAATAGAATACCGCCTAATGCTTTTTTAACCAATTCACGCGTCTTCTGTGCAGTATGTCCGATATATTCGCCAACCAGGTCGGCTCGTTCCGCCTCGATAAAATGACCTTTACTAAGTACGCCCATCTTCTGAAACATCTTGGCAACAATGCGTGCAACGGTTGTTTTCCCTGTTCCTGGGTTACCTTTATAGATCATATGATAGACTTGAGAGCCTGCGAGCAGACCGGCTTCTGTCCGAAGCTGCTTAACCTGGAGTAAAGCGAATATTTCGAATACCAGTTCCTTAATGTTCTCTAGGCCAATTAATTGATCCAGTTCCTTCTGAATCTCAGCAAATACTCCTTGATGCTGTCCTGCGTTCTTAGAGATTGCTGCAGGCTCAGCGTCTGGAAGTGTCTGCGAGATAACCGGAGGTTCACTACTTCGTAGAATGACATTGATCTGTCTGGATGGTCTCTCCTCAGAACGGCCGCCAGCGGCCACAACACGCCCTTGCATGCGGCATCACCTCTTCTTAGAGTAGGGAGCAGATAACTACTATAAGAGTTTATTCCGGCTATGTGCTGGTTATTAGAAGTTTGTCATGGAGATGCAATAAGTCCATCTTCACGAGCTTATAAATCAAGCGGTATACCCAGCTTATTCAGTGTCCATTTGGTATAAGCCAGAATTTCTCTAAAATGATTGGGCACCTTTGGGAGCACCTTGGATTCTACCAAGGAAAGCTGAGGATCTATGTAGTTAAGAGATTCTGCAATTTCCTTAGCCCGTCTACCGTGATAAGTATGAGTAATAATGACTGCAGTACGAAGCTGATGCTCCTCCATGATTCTCCTGCTGAATAGAAGGTTCTCGTACGTATTGGTCGCTTTATTCTCAAGCAGGATAGCCGTGCTGGGAACTCCCTGCTTTCGCAAGTAGTTCGCCATACCCTCCGCCTCAGTATATCTCGATTTCGTTGTATCCAGTCCTCCTGTGAGGATGAAGTAGCGGAAACTGCCCGCATGATACTCCTTCAAACTTTGTTCTAGCCTTTCTCTAAGCCCCGGACTAGGTACATCCCCCCATAGGGCTGCACCCAGCACAATTCCGGCATCTGCCTTCTTATACGCCATTGTGGAACCCAAGCCGGAGATCTGAATCCATGCGTAACCCAGCCAGAGACATACCAGTACGGCCGCAATAATAACACCGCGCATCACCTTGGTGACTACACTAGGCTTATTTGATGGCATCGTTATTATCTCTTTCCTCAAGAAATCCGCTACGCCGATGTTCCAAGGACATTAGAAAAAAAGGAAAGGTATGCGCGTCAATGGCATGAAGCAGCTCTCTCGTAGTCTGGGCAGCTAATTCATAATCTTTTGGCGAGATTAGTCTCTTAGCCAGAGCGTCATCCAGCTCATCCTGATCGAGCAGAAATACTTCCCCATTCTTAAGAACAACAATGTCCAGGTAGAGATCATCGAACCACGGCACACCCTGATCCGTAATCCCCTGACTTTTGCAAATATCTATATACCATTCAATAATTTGCTGTTTGTCATCAAACATGGCCGTCACGATGAAATTTGAGCCCTTGGGATAGTACTGCAACCAAGAGTAGCCTTTATCAGCAATTCTAAAAGTATGGGTGCCGTATGATTTCCAAAGCGGCTCCTTCAATGCTTGTATGCTGTACAATGTAATGTATCCGGTAAAATTTTCACTTTCCACATAACGTGATGTGAACTGGCGCCGGGTCACACGGCGCCAGTTCGCCCGGTCTCCAAATTTTCGCTTCATGAAAATTACCCTTTCACTCTCTTCTTACATTCAGCTTACCATATTTCTCTAACACGCACCAAATCAACACTTTCTCACTTTCCTGGATCACAAAAAAGCCCCGCAATCACTAAACGTGATCACGAGGCCCTAAGCTAACATATTCGGACGAGTTAACGTCCCCCGGTCTGAGTACCGGTATCCGTTCCAGGAGTTTTGGTAGTTGTGCCTCCTGTATCTGTTCCTGGGGTAGTCGTACCCGGCGTGGTAGTGCCAGGTGTTGACGTTCCCGGTGTTGTTGTTCCTGGTGTTGTTGTTCCTGGCGTTGTCGTTCCCGGGGTATTGGTATCCGGATTCGTGGTTCCAGTACCTTGATCAGTACCCCCATTCTGGTCATCTTGACCCGTTCCGGCATCCTGGCCAGTGCTGTCTTGACCACTGTCGGAATCCTTATTTCCTTTTCCATTCCCACTGTTGCCTTTTCCGTTACCGCCATCCTGATTGTTGTTTCCTTGGTCGGTATTGCTGCCATTACCATCAGGATTATTAGGATCAGGCTGGTTAGGATCTACAGCAGGTGCTTCTGCTTGCTGTGTAGATACCTGGATCGATGCTGATTTCTCACTTTCCAATCCAGTAGACGGATCTACATAAGTAACATAATATTCATAGGTTGTATTCGGGATCACGGTCACATCCTCTGCGGACGTTGAATCAGCTTCAAGCAGCTGAGAAAATCCGGATTCCGAAGCCTCCTTGCGATATACACGGTACTTCACATTCGGAACATCCACGCCATTCCAGCTTAGCAAGACGGTTCCCGTATCCTGATTGAATGCACCTGCAAGACCACTGATCGTGGTTACCTGCTTAACAGGTTCCTGTTCCTTTTGCTTCAGGTCATTTGGAATTGGGAAATCCTTAACTGGAACATCCTTAAGCGCATCCTTCATAATGGTTCCGAATAAGGCCGCCGACTGACCACTGCTTCCTTTGAGAAGATGGTCTTTGTCCGGCTTGTCATAACCCATCCATACCGAAGCGGTCCATTCAGCCGTATAACCCACAAACCAGGCATCACGGTTGCGGCTGCTGTTCAGGCCTTTAATCCCGTGTTGGGTTGTACCGGTCTTACCAGCAACAGGGCGACCTCCCAGGCTCGCGCGCTTACCTGTTCCACTTGTAACAACCTGCTCCATCATTTTTGTCATATAGTAAGCCGTGTCCGAGCTGATTACAGACTCCGGATTAGGAGGATTGTAAGTGTAAACCTCCTTACCATCTGGCCCCTGTATGCTCTTGATGGAATACGCAGGATTGTGATATCCGCCGTTTGCGAATACGCTATAGGCTTCAGCCATTTCCAGAGTATTCGTACCTTTTGTCAAACCGCCAAGGGCGATGGCCAGGTTCGCATCATTAGGATCCATCGTAATTCCCATCTTCTTGGCGTATTCCACTCCTGTCTTGACCCCTACTTGATCAAGGAGCCATACCGCCGGAATGTTCGCGGATTCTTCAAGAGCCTCGGTCATCCCGATTGTCTTGGAGTATCCATGCAGGTTACCGGGACAATAAGTTCCGTTAGCGAAACACTGCTTCTCATTGCTGAGCATGGAATCCGGGGTGAACTTCTTCGTATCCAAGGCCGGAGCATAATCGACGATCGGCTTAAAGGCAGATCCTGGCTGACGCCGCGCTTCGACCCGGCTGAAGCCTTTACGTTCATAGTCACGCCCGCCCAGCAGGGCAACAAGGCTGCCATTCTGATGGTTCATAATGACAACTGCACCCTGAACCTGCTGATCGTCCTTGCTTTTCTCAAAATTGCTGTCATCTGCAAAAGCCTTCTCAACAGCTAACTGAGCCTGTTTATCCATCGTCGTATAAATCTTGTAGCCGCCTCGGTTCAGCTGGTCTTCCGTAAGACCCGTCTTCGCTTCGGCTTCCTTCATCACGAAATCCTTAAAGGCGAGATAGCTCTGACTCTTCTTAGGAGGAGTATAATCGTAATCCACTTTCTTCGCTTCATCTCGCTGGGCCGCCGTAATATATCCCTGATCGAACATCAGATCTAGTACGACACCTCTGCGTGTTTTGGAAAGTTCGGGATTCGTCACCGGGTTATAAGCTGAAGGACCTTTCGGTAAAGCCGCAAGCGTAGCGATCTCCCATAATTTCAGCTCTTTCAGATCACTCTCGCCGAAATAGCGTTGGGAAGCGGCCTTGATCCCATAAGACCCTTGACCGAAATAAATTCGGTTCAGGTACATTTCAAGAATCTTTTCTTTGCTGAAGTTACGCTCCAAAGCCATGGCAATGGATACTTCAGTTGCTTTACGGAAGAAGGTCTTGTCGCGAGACAAGAACATGTTCTTCGCAAGCTGTTGCGTAATTGTACTTCCGCCCTCCACTTTGGAACGAGCTACAACGTCCTTCACCGCCGCACGGCCGATCGACCATAGGTCGACACCTGAATGTTCCATAAAGCGTCTGTCCTCAGTTGCAATAAAAGCTTCCTGAAGCAGCTTCGGAATCTGCTTGATATCAACCGGCTCACTCTTCGTAATGGACAACTCGCCCATCAGATTCCCGGATCGGTCATATACTTTGGATGTTTCATAGATCGTCAGCTTATCCTGGTTCTCACTCAGAATTTTCTCACCGTTAATGGAGATAAATATATAGCCGCCAATTGCACAAATCACTGCAAATGCCATGGTGAAAAACATAGTCCAAAGCACACGCTTCGTTGTTATCTTTTTCTTTTTCTTAGGAATCTTAGACTTAGTTGTGTTCTCTTTGCCATCAGAAGGATTCGACCTCGAAAGCCTAGATGGCGGTCTGTTATTATTCGTAGACATGGTTCTGCACAGACTCCCTTCAAGTCAATCTTCTCTCTATAAAGGACGGAAAGAAAAGAACAACCTTCTTCAGGTTGCTCCTTCTCCTCATCTTATACCTTTTAACGTGCTTTGTTCAAAAAAGTTTCATGATAAATCTTAGCTTTCGGATGGCGTCTCTTGCATCAAAGAGACATTACGCTGCGGTTGGAACGTAGAAATGGCATGCTTGTACACCATTTGCTGACGGCCATCACTGTCAATGACAATGGTAAAGTTATCAAATGCTTTAATTGTCCCTCTAATTTGGAAACCATTTGTCAAGAATACTGTAACAGGGATATTCTCTTTGCGTAGTTGGTTCAAGAACGTATCTTGGATGTTAATGGACTTGTTCATTAGCGGTACCCCCAATGAGTTTCAATTAGTGTTCTGAAGTAAATTCAAGATCTTCATGGAACTTTCCTGCTATTATAGCACGTACTTTCGCCAAATTCTCCGTGTAATTTTCCGGGCATGTCATATCCACCCAATGAATATCATGCATATGCCGGAACCAGGAAAGCTGCCGCTTCGCATATCTGCGCGTGTCCCTCTTTAATTTGAACACAGCTTCCTCCAGCGGAACCCCGTCAACCAGGTGCTCGGCAATCTCCTTATAGCCCAGCCCTTGCATAGCCACAAGACTTCTGGAATAACCTTTGCCCAATAGAGACTCAACCTCTTGAACCAGACCCTGGTCCATCATTTCGTCAATGCGCGCTTCTATACGGTTATATAGCAATTGACGGTCCATTGTCAAACCAATGATGCACAGCTCATAGGGAGACTGCTTCTTCTGAACAGCAAGCTGGGACGAGAGTGTTACTCCAGTTAAATGATAAATCTCGAGCGCTCTTATAATCCTCCGCTGATCATTAGGATGAAGCCGATCCGCCGACACTGGATCAATCAGGGCCAATCTGGCATGTAGTGCTTCTGCTCCGTGCTCTTCCGCATATCTGACCTGCTCCTCCCGGAAGTCTTCGTCAGCGGCAGCGTCTGTGAATTTGAACTCATAACAGACAGATTCGACGTAAAGTCCGGTCCCCCCGACAATAAAGGGCAAATGTCCGCGGGAAGTGATCTCAGGGATCAACTGGTTGCAGTATTCCTGAAAAAGGGCAACCGAGAAGGGCTCCTCAGGAGAAAGCACATCTATCAGATGATGGGGTACTCCATCCATTTCCTGCGGCGTGATTTTGGCGGTTCCTATATCCATTCCCTTGTAGACCTGCATGGAATCGCCGGATATGACTTCACATTCGAACATATGAGCCAGGTCAATACTCATTCGCGTCTTACCGACCGCGGTAGGTCCTACGAGGACCAGCAATTTGGGTTTCTTATCTGTTGTCAAGCTCAATCACTCCGTAAGCTATTTTGGTATGGGCCCGTTCGCGAACCGCGAAACCTAACCTGGCGAATTCTCCGCTATCCCTTTTCTCTTTCAAAACAACGGTTTTTCTCGCTACCCGGCAGGCTTCTTCAATCGATCTTCTATCCAGAGAGCTTCCATTAGCAAAAGCCCGAAGCGGGGAAATGGATGAAGACTCCTTTACCGGTTCCCGGAACATAGGATCAAAGTAGACGATATCTACACTTTTATCTGGCAGCTCACCAAGCAACTGAAGATGATCGGCATGCTTGACAACAATACGACGCATTGCCTTGTCAAATTCTTTTAACCCAGATTGGTAGGTTCTTAAACCTTCCTTGAGCAATCCATAGATAGGGAGCGAACTTTCCAGCGCGGTTACACTCCCCTCTTCTCCCGCCGCAATAGAGAATATGATGGAGTCCGAGCCGAGTCCGGACGTACAATCTAAAATTCGGTCCCCTGACTCGGCCTTCGAAATTTCAAGCATATAATCTGGCTCTCCTTTCAAGAGCCTCTTGGCTCTAACGAAAGACATGCTCGGATGAAATTCCATAGGCTCTCCAGCAGCACTCACAATCCGGATTCCACTTTCCAGGATGACCAGCACGGCATCGGCCCGGTGGCGGGTTAGTAGTTTGGATAATGACGTGCGGCTGCGCCGTACATAAGGGACTCCGAGCTCGAGAGATAGCTCTTCTGCCTGACTTACCGTCCCCGGAGCTTCATTGTCTCCTGTTGTAATAATCAATCTGCTTCCTCCGTTCACATCACTCGTTTGAACATTTTCTCCAGATCATAGGTCGAAAAGGAGACCACAATGGGCCGGCCATGCGGACATGTATACGGCTGTTTGCAAGCAGCAAGCCTGTCCAGAAGGGTCTTTGCCTCTTCCGCCGTAATCTTCTGATTAGCCTTAATAGATGCCTTACAAGAACAAAGTATGGATGAGCGCTCGCGCAGCTTAGCCAGGTCAATAGCTCTCTCACTTAACACCCAATCAGCCATTTCTTCGATAATTGACGTCTCTTCCCCTTGTGGAAACCAGTATGGATGAGATATGACCCGAAAGGTTCCACCGCCGAAATGCTCCAGGATGACCCCGGCATTCTCGAACCACTGCAGACGGCTCTTCAGCTTCTCACTGTCTGCTGAAGTGAATTCCAAGGTAATCGGAATAAGAAGCTCTTGGGAAGCGTCAGCCGGATTACCAAATTTCTCGTAGTAATATTCGTAATTCACACGCTCATGGGCTGCATGCTGGTCAATCAGATATAAGCCATTCTCATTCTGGGCGATCAGATAGGTACCGTGGTGCTGCCCAATTAGGGTAAGCTCAGGAAAGGCTGGCATTTCCGGCCTGTCATCTCTAGAACCGTACAGCTTCTCAGTTGGCAGAGAATTCGTCGAAGTTCCTGAATAATTGCCGTCATTTCCGCCTGCTCTCCCAACACGTCCTGTGGCGGTCTGAGAAGGATAGCCTACCGAACTTTCTCTGTAGGGTGTATTACTCTTCGCGATGCTGTCAGGCATCGGACGTAATGGGTCTATACCCGTCCACGCCTCGTTCGATTGAGTGTACTGCCCAGGAGAAGAGTATTGCCCCGAACTGGTCTCCTTGACATTCCCACCTGTCGCAGACGAAGCAGCAGGATAGGCAGCGTCTTGCGGCCCCTTCACTAACGGCAAACTTACTGTGCCGTCCGTGGCTCTATTAACACGGGTAGACAAATCCGCGTCTTGCGGCCCCTTAGCTGGTGCAGAACCGTGTTCATTTATATTTGCCGGGCGACTATCCATGTCCGCCTTACCTGAGGAATGGAAATTGAATTGCTCCTGAATAATGGACTGGCTGTCTCCACGGGTAACCGTCTGCTTCACCACATGAGGGATAAGCACCTGTTGGGACAACACAGCCCGGATGCTTTCTTCCAGAAACGCATATAGCTCCTGCTCCTTGCTGAATCGCACCTCCAGCTTGGACGGATGAACGTTAACATCTACCAGGGAAGGGTGCATATGAAGCTGCAGTACAGCAATCGGATATCTGTTGATTGGCAGCAGAGTATGATAGGCTCTCATCATGGCAGCCTGAAGGCCCGGATTCCGGATATAACGCCCGTTCACCATTGTAGAAATCGCACCGCGATTCGATCGGGTCAAGTCTGGACGACCTACGAAACCTTCGACCTTGTAGTCTGCATTCTCAGCCTCGATCCCCAGCATGCCTTTGGCTGCCTGGGTACCATAAATAGAAGCAATCACCTGGAGCAAATCCCCGTTGCCAGGGCTTTGGAGCAGCTGGTTGCCATTATGCCGCAAAGTGAACGCAATTTCTGGATGGGCCAGGGCCTGTCTGTACATGACGTCCGAGATATGTCCTAGCTCAGTCTGGATTGTCTTCATATATTTCAGCCTTGCCGGAGTATTATAGAATAATTCCTTCACCGAAATATCCGTCCCCAGTGGAGTTGGAGTATCTTCGTTCTCTTTAAGTGAGCCGCCTTCGATGATAATGCGTCGTCCAAGCCCATGGTCCCCATTCGAAGAGACCAGTTCGACTTTGGATACAGCAGCTATACTTGGCAGTGCTTCTCCCCGAAAGCCCAGTGTCCGGATTTGGAACAAATCTCGGCCGAGAGAGAGCTTGCTGGTGGCATGCCGGTAAAAGGCGGTTTCACAGTCCTCAGGTTCTATGCCTGAGCCGTTATCCGTTATTCGAATAAGCGATAAACCGCCTTCTTCAACCGTGACATCGATTCGCCTCGCACCGGCATCAATGGCATTCTCGACCAGCTCCTTCACAACCGATGAAGGTCTTTCCACCACTTCACCTGCTGCAATCTGGTTCGCGATATGCTCGTCCAGGATTTGAATTTGTCCCATTTGGCCTCCCCCACTCTCTTCAAGGAATTTACATGTCTTTCACTTTCATCTTCAAATCATTTAACAGCTGCATGGCCTGAATTGGCGTCATATTCATCAGGTCGGCATTCTTGACCAGCTTAATAATCTGCTTGGCACCAGCATCCTCCTTAGGGGATTCTGGCTTGTCCGAAGTCCATTCATCCCCAAAAATAGAAAGCTGCTGCACCTGTCCAGTGCCTTTTGACTGGCCAGTAACTTCTTGACTTGTACTCTGTTCTGTATCGATCGGCTTGTTCGTCTCTAGCTTCAGAGATGCTTTAGACTCTTCTGTCAAGACTGCGGCTGCCGCCGGAGAGGATGTCATTACCGCGCTAGCTTCCCGGAGAGTCATCTGAGCGCTCTCCCTGGCTCCAGAATCCGAGGCTTTTGCGGCCGTAACCAATGGGGCTGCCTCTTCCAAGCCTTGCAGCAGACCATAGGCCCGTTCGATTATGCTGCCTGGGAGACCTGCAAGCCGGGCACAATAGATACCGTAGCTTGTGCTTGCTGCGCCGGGAATCAACTTGCGGAGGAAGTGAACCTTCTCCCCGCTCTCCTGAACAGCCATGGAGTAATTTTTCAGAGACTTCAAGCTAGTCTCCAGATAGGCCAGCTCATGGAAATGTGTAGACACAAGCGCTTTACAGCCGATATGATCATGCACATATTCAATGACAGCTTGGGCGATCGACATCCCTTCTGTCGTCGAGGTCCCCCGGCCCAACTCATCAATGATGATCAGGCTTCGCTTGGTAGCTTTCTCTGTCATTAGCTGAATATCAGCCATCTCTACCATAAAGGTACTCTGACCCCCGATCAGGTCATCTGCGGCACCGATACGGGTAAATATCCGGTCGATCATCGGAATTTCTGCTGTGACAGCAGGCACAAAACAACCAATCTGAGCCATAATGACGATCAGAGCCACTTGGCGCATGTAAGTACTTTTGCCAGCCATATTAGGTCCAGTAATCAATAGAATCCCGGCTTCATCCTTGCGCAGGTAGGTGCCGTTCGCAATGAAGCCAGTGCCGTCCATCACGCTCTCGACAACCGGATGGCGCCCCTGCTCAATAACGAGGTCATATCCGTCCGTAAGGACCGGCTTAACAAAGTTACCTTCACTGCTGATCTCAGCCATGGACCGGTACACATCGATCTCCGCCACCTTCTCAGCCAAGCGCTGAAGACGCGGTATCTCCTGGCTCAAGCGCTCACGCAGCTCGCTGAACAGGGCGAACTCCAGGTCGACCATCTTCTCTTCCGCTTCCAGGATTAATGCTTCCTTCTCCTTCAATTCGGGAGTGACATATCTTTCGGCATTGGCAAGCGTCTGCTTCCGTTCATAACGGCCTTCTGGCAGTGACGCCAGATTCGATTTGGTAATTTCGATATAATAGCCAAACACCTTGTTGTAACCGATCTTCAAGGACTTGATGCCCGTTGCTTGGCGTTCCGCACTTTCCAGCTCCGCGATCCATCGCTTGCCGTTCATTCCGGCTTCGCGCAGGGAGTCCAGATGCTCGTGATAGCCTGCCTTAATGAGTCCTCCATCTCTTACAGAGACAGGAGGCTCATCCGCGATGGCCGCATCGATCGCATCTGACAGATCTTCGCAGCGGTCCAGCTCCTCTGCGATCCGCTGCAGCGTGGCAGAAGAGGAACCCGAACACAGCTCTTTGAGCGCAGGAATTTGCCTAAGAGATTTCTTGAGCGCAATCATATCCCGGCCGTTGGCACTCGAGAAAGCAATTCGCCCAACCAATCGTTCCAGATCATATATTTCACTTAGCCGCTCGCGCAAATCTTCTCGCAGAATATACCCGGCGTGAAGATGCTCCACCGCTTCAAGCCGGTCTTCAATCCGGCTGCGCTGCAGCAGCGGCTTGTCGATCCATCTGCGCAGAAGTCTTGCTCCCATGGAGGTCTCGGTCCGATCAAGTAGCCAGAGTAAGGAACCCTTCTTCGATCTTTCCCGTACCGTCTCTACGAGCTCCAGATTTCTACGTGTGAATGGGTCCAGAATCATATAATGATTCGGTTCATAGGCTGTAATCCGGGTGAGTTGACCTAGAGAACGCTTCTGCGTCTCTGACAAATACGCAACAAGCAGGCCGACATTATGTCTGCGCTGCTCTTCCAGCCGGATCCAGACCGCCTCAGTGAACTGCTTGCGTGCCAGATCTTCCTTAGACTTATCCCATGGTGTGTACACAACCGGTCTTCCCACCGGATTAGCCGTAGATTGAACCCATTCCAGCAGGGAAGAATCGCCGATAATCTCGGCTGGGGTATACAGACCTATCTCATCTCTGAGCCATTCATAGCTTGAAGGGGCAGAGGTGACGTACAACTCCCCTGTTGACAAGTCACACGCCGAGACCCCCATAACCCCACTTAGCTCAGTGACGCAGAGCAGATAGTTATTGGCCTTATCCCCAATGGTCTTGCCTTCCATCACGGTGCCCGGAGTAATTACCCTGACAATTTCACGTCTGACAATGCCCTTGGCTTCAGCCGGATCTTCAACCTGCTCACAGATGGCCACCTTATAACCTTTCTCAATCAATCGATGTATATAGCTCTCAGCAGAATGATAGGGAACCCCGCACATCGGAATTTTGTCTTCTACTCCGCCATCACGCGCAGTTAACGTTATTTCAAGTTCCCGGGATGCTTGGATCGCATCTTCGAAGAACATCTCATAGAAATCACCTAGACGAAAAAATAGAAAAGCGTCTTTAGCGCCTTCCTTCACCTTCAAATATTGTTCAATCATCGGCGTATATTTAGCCATGATGTACCTCCAGCCCCTTCTTTCTACTGACTTCTATTATAGCAGAAAAGAAGGCGGGCTTACGAGGGGCGCTCTATTTTCCAGACAGTTCTAATATCCCTGCTCTCGTCCCATTTACGTCCCAGGCGAAGCGCCTCAAGGAAGGGATGTATATATTTCTCATAACGGTGATACCCCTCCATGCTCCGGATTTCGTTCTCAAGGGGCTCAAATGCTTTTCTCAGAATTGACTTGTCACCCAGATAGAATGCTTGATGGACATCCTCTCGCAGCAAGGGTCTGGATGGAAGCCGAGTATAGTCATCAGCAATTAGGGCCGCAAGGGCAACAATCCCTTTGGTCAGAAGGGAAGAGACAAGGAAGCTGGGCAGTGTACGGTATTCAAACCCTCCATAATCCTGAACTCTATGATCACCTAAATAACCGTATCTCGGCCTGCGAACCTTCGCTCTCTCATCTTCCAACACCGCAACGGGCAGAGCCAAATAGTTATCCAGGGTTCGGAGCAATTCAGCGGTTAGCGGCAGACCACTGAAATGAAGATGACCGCCCAGCGGAAGCCCTGGAATCGGCATTCCACCTGCAAGCCATAAGAGTGAAGAATCATGAATATGACTTGAAGCATACTGCAGCGCACCCATCAGGTTGCGGAGCAATTCGGCAGGCTCTGAACCCGGAGAGGGGCGCAGTTCAGCAATCGGATATAGGGTGCGATCTCCTGAGCGGACAGCATCACAACCTGCAATCCCTACCCGATCCAGGAACCTGGAGGCCGGGATGACCTTGTGTCCTATCCGGTCGTAGAGCAGAAATTCGGGATCCATACCAAGTCTCAACGATTCATGGTTCTGCAGCCCAAGCCGTGCTGACTCTTCTAAGATCGCCTCGGCGAACCTTAAAGATGAGGTCTCATCCTCCAAATCGGGAACGGCCCGAACAAGCTGAATGACCATGGACCCGCCCTCGCCAGCACTAATCTCTACTTCTCCGAAGTCAAGGCCAAGCGTATAGAGCGCTCTAACTGCTATTCTTTCCAGCCTCCGCTCAAGAGTAGTTAGCCCCGATTGCTGCTCTTGACTCCTCTGTGCCTTAGCAAGGTTAAACGCACGCTCGGCCCAGCCGCACGGAACAATCTCCACCACTCTCAGGTGAAAGATACGAACAAGAAATCGACGTAAATACGAAGCTGAACGCCCGTTTATATCAGACCCCAAATCAGTCCTCATCCCAGCTTGACGAAGCCGTCTCTCTAAGTCCAGTGAAGCTGCAGCCTGAAATGCCCTGACTCCCTTATTCATAACCAGAATGGATTGATCCAAAGTCTGTGTGAAGTCTTGCGGATCTTGAAGCACTAGGTTAGCATGGCCCAGCCGCTTCAGCACCGCTTGAAGTCTCCCGGAAGAACGGTCATTTCCCAGCATGATCTTGAATTCCATTCTCCCGCCTCCTCAATGGTCACCAGCCCCAAATCACGAAAAAACAAAAAAAAGAGGGCTCCCGCCCTCGTCGCTGCTCAGGCAGCTGCATACACTAGAGTATTCAGTTACAGATCATCATCCAGGAGATCCGGATCTAGATCCTCATAATCTCCGCCATCTCCGCTGAAGTCAAAATCTTTGTCTTCAAAGTCGCTGCCGCCCGGTACGACCAGGACATTGATCTTAGTCTCAGCTACAAGCTCGACGGCGAACTCGCGCTCCACGCGAATAAGCACACTGCCGTCTCCAGACACACTGGCTTCGACGGTGCTTGGTTCCTGCGTCGCATCCGCGGAAACCTCCACCGACGAAGAGCGGTGTCTTGAATCAAGATAGGAAAGTGGAACAAGCTCTACATAGGACACTTTTTCTTTCGCTACCGCAGTCTGTGAGTTCCTGTCGTACGAGTACCAAATGTTGATATCGTAAGTCCCAATAACTTCAATTCCGTCACCGGCAGCAACCGCTTCGTACTGGTGGTTGATAATCCAAGCCCCCAGGATACTTGTCGGATTTTGAGGCGGAGTCACGGTATGTGTTACGGTAGAGAACTTACGACCTTTTCCGCAGATCGCTTTCGTAATAATCTCTCTACTTTGATATTTCGATGACATGGTTTGAACCTCCTCCATACAAATCAATCATTCACTATCAAGTGTATGCACGACCTAGGCGAATGTTGATTAATTGGAGGCATCGAAATTAATTATATTTATACAACCCGTATTAAATACGAGGTTGCTCCCCGTTAATATGACCGCAGCTGCTCAGTCTTTCCGGTAGGATACTTGCTTTTCTTGGAGACATCGAGATATAAGCCCAGCTCTCTGCACAGCTGGAGAATTGCCGATCGAATCTCGAATTCTTCCCTGCTAGTCGGGAGCTCCATCGCTTTGAACTCCGTCTCCAGCTCTCTCAGCATATGTTCGGTTATTCCTGTATACGTCTCGCTCATCACATCTACTGACATCTGATCGAAGAGTACGGCGGCGCTCTCCCCTTGAGGCATTCTTTGGTAGACCTGTGAAATCAACTGCAGCATACTCTCAATCCGGTCCAGCTGCTGCTTGCGCATATAGAAATAGATCGTCCAGGCTTCATTCGGAGAAATGACTTGATTATCTAAGGCCCGCTTGGCAGTGGACAACCCCAGCTCCACCTCCTGGCTTGCATCAATTAACTCCTGTCCATCCCAGACATAGTCTGGGAACCGCAGCTGGTAGGCGATTCGTTCGAAGATCTTGCTGAACAGGGTATCCACTTTCGAGCGGATGATCCCAAGCTTGTCCTCCTCATTCGGCATGTAGATCATATTGACAACCATCGCACTTCCGAGTCCGATAATCAGCAGCAAGATCTGAGTGAACAAGGCATGAAAGCTGACGTCTTCCGCTCCAAACACCCGAAATACCACTACAGAGCTTGTGACAATTCCTTCTTTGAGGTTAGCTTTCGAGATCAGCGGAAAACCAATCAAGATATATACGGCAAGCACCCAAATATGAAACCCGAATATGTAGAATAAGGCAGAAGACATCACAAGGCCCACTATGGAAGCAAAAAAACGGGAAGAAACGGTGTGAATGCTTCTCTTGCGCGTTACATCCACGCCGAGTATGGCCAGCAGACCTGCGGACAGGGGATTCAGAATCCCAAGCAGATGAGCAATTATGATCGCTAGCACAGTGGCAATGGTAGTCTTAATCACTCTGAAGCCCATAGTACACCCCCACTAAATAAGTATGGTCTCTCTATAATGTCTATCCTATAGGATTTACTAACTGTTCACAATAAAGCTGGCGCTAGCCTCCCACTCCCTCGCTTTTGTTCATCCATAACAAAAACGGGAGCCCTACCGCTCCCGGATTAGCCTGCGTTCAATATAGACAACCAGCTGATACATTCCTGTCGCTGCTACAGCGATAATCACCAGGCTGGATAGGACCAGGGTGAAGTTGAAGACTTGAAAGCCGTAGATAATCAAATAACCGAGCCCTTCTTTTGCAACGAGAAACTCGCCTACAATGACTCCTACCCAGGCCATGCCGACATTGACTTTCAGTGTAGATACAATAGCCGGGAAGGATGCGGGGAGGATGACTTTGCGAAAAACATCTCTGCGGCTGCCTCCGAAGGTTCTGACCACTTTAACCAGGTTCGGGTCCACCTCATTAAAGCTGCTGTTCACTACTAGCGTGGTGATAATGACCGTGATCGACAAGGTAGTCATTACAATAGCCGTAAATCCTCCGCCAAACAGGACGATGAAGATCGGGCCTAAAGCCACTTTGGGCATGCTGTTGAAGACCACCATATACGGATCAAGCACCTTGGACAGGAAAGGAGACCACCAGATCAGTACGGCAAGCAGTGTTCCTACCAGGGTTCCTAGCAGAAACCCCGCAGCCGTCTCCAGCACGGTCGTTCCTAGATGCGGCCATAGGTCACCGCTAAGGACATCCTTCCAGATCTGGGCAAATACTTTGCTGGGATAGCTGAAGATTAGGACATCAATCCATTTTAGGCGTCCAGCAATTTCCCAGAGGAGAATCAGACTGAGCAGAATCGAAAGCTGAGTGAAAAGAACCACCCGCCTGCTGCGCCGCTTGCGGTGTTGATAGTCCCGGTACAAGCTCTGCAGCCATTCCCTAGAGTCCGTCCGCCTTGGATTATCCGGATTATCATGGGAGCTCACCCGCACACTCATCTAAGTCCCCTCCTTTCTCTCGGTTGCCTCTAGTTCTTTCCAGATTTGATGGAATAACTCGTTGAAGCCTTCCTGCTCGCGGGCGTAGAAAGGCTGAGTCAATCTGATATTCTCAGGTACTTCGAACGTCTTCCGGATTCGGCCGGGACCTGCGGCAAGTACAATCACCCGGTCGCTTACCGCGATTGCTTCGGCCAGATCATGTGTAACCAGAATCGCCGTCTTGTGTCTGGCCTGAAGCGTCTCTGCGATCAGATCCTCCAGCTGTAATTTGGTCTGATAGTCCAGAGCCGAGAAAGGCTCATCAAGCAGCAGCAGATCCGGCTCGGCAGCTAAGGTTCTAACCAGAGCTACCCGCTGACGCATGCCCCCTGACAGCTGGGAAGGATATAAATTCTCCGTACCTCCGAGGCCCATGCCTTCAAGGAGCTGAACGACGGATTCCTTCCGTTCCGGGGTCAGCTGCCCTCTAAGCTCAAGACCAATTAAGGCATTGTCCAGAATACGGCGCCAAGGGAACAAGTAGTCCTGCTGCAGCATATAACCCACTTCAGGATCAGGCCCGGTGACGGGCCTTCCATGAAGAAGCACCCGCCCCCGGGAAGGAGTGAGAAGTCCGGCCATGATAGACAGAAGCGTAGTTTTGCCGCAGCCGCTGGGACCCACCAGGCTGATGAACTCTCCAGGTTGAACAGTTAAATTCATCCCTTCAAGCGCAAGAACAGCCTCACGGTCCGTGACATAGACATGTTCAACACCTTGCAGTTCAATAACTGGATCCATTTCCCGCGCTCCTTCCCACCTAGTTCCCAGATCCTGCGGCTTGCCGTGCAAAGGAAGGCTCCACCAGCTTAGATACAGGTACACGCTCCTTAAGTTCACCGGCTGCATCCATTACATCCAACAGATTGTTCCATGCCTTCTCATCAATCTCGGGTGTCTGGGCATAGGTTCCCTGCTCTTTATAACGCTTGATTGCTCTGGCGAGAATCGCTTGGTCCGTATCCTTGAAATATGGAGCGATCACCTTGGCGGTCTCTTCGGGAGAATGCTCATTCACCCATTGCTGAGCCTTGGATATCGCGTTCGTGAAGCTCTGCACCTGCTCTTTATGGCCGTCAATATAACTCTTCTTGCTCATATAGACCGTATAAGGCAGCTTGCCGCTCTCCGTACCAAATGAAGCGATCACATGGCCCTTGCCCTCCTTCTCGATAATCGAGGCTTGAGGCTCGAACAGCTGCACATAGTCCCCGGTCCCCGATATGAAAGCAGCCGCGATGTTAGCAAAATCCACGTTCTGGATCAAGTTCAGATCCTGATGGGGATCAATTCCGTGCTTCTTGAGCGTGAATTCACCGGCCATCTGGGGCATTCCACCTTTACGCTGTCCGAGGAATACCGATTGCTTCAGAGAGTCCCAGTTGAAATTCTGTACGTCTTGGCGAGACACCAGAAAGGTTCCATCGGTCTGGGTCAGCCCCGCGAAATTGAGAACAGGATCATCCGAGCCTTGCTGATATACGTAAATGGAGGTTTCTGCTCCAACGAGTGCTATATCGATGGAACCTGACAAGAGGGCGGTCATGGTCTTATCGCCTCCGGAAGTCGTCTTAAGTTCCACATCCAGCCCGTTATCCTTGAAGAAACCTTTCTCAAGTGCAACATACTGCGGTGCATAGAATACCGAACGCGTGACTTCACCGAGCTCAATCTTTGCTGCCTGGCCTCCGGTTCCGCAGCCTCCAAGCACGATACTGCACAGCAGCATAACGGCAACCCACACCGCCGCGCGCGATTTTCTCATTTGCTTCCCTCCTTCTTCTAACTTGCCCGGCTGCTATTAGCTAAGCCTATGTATCAATGTATGCAAGGGCCTACCAAAAGGTTAAGAGCCTACCTACTAAGAAGACTAAGACTAACAAGACCAAGACGAATAAGACCCAAAAATCTAAAAAAGACCGAACTTACGGGAAGAACTCCCGCAGCTCGGTCTTATTTGAGACCATTACAAATTGTAGATCGCCTTGTATTTCTGTTCCAGATAATCGGCAAGATAGTTCGGGTTAAGCTCTTCCCCTGTAATTTCCAGGATCAGTTCGGCTGGCTTGCGGCTCTTCCCGTATTTGTAGATTTTATCAATCAGCCATTCCTTGATTGGGGCAAAGTTACCTTCAGCAATCAATTCATCGAAATTGGATATTTCCTTGCGGATGGTATTCGCAATCTGAGCGGCGTACATATTCCCGAGTGAGTAGGAAGGGAAATAACCAAAGCTTCCGCCAGACCAATGGACATCCTGCAGAACACCCACCCCGTCATTCGGCGGGATGATCCCCAAATACTTCTCGTACTTCTCATTCCATGCTTTAGGAAGATCCTTTACACTCAGGCCATCATTGAACAGCTGTTTCTCTAATTCATAGCGGATAATGATGTGTAGATTATAGGTCAGCTCATCCGATTCGGTACGAATCAGTGAATTCTCGACGCGGTTCACAGCCCGGTGGAAGTCTTCCGCTGTAACCGAAGCCAGCTGTTCCGGGAAATGCTGCTGCAAGTCAGCGAAGTAACGCTCCCAGAAAGAACGGCTGCGTCCAATCATATTCTCCCAGAAGCGGGATTGGGATTCATGAATTCCCATCGAGGTCCCTTCGGCAAGCGGTGTGCCTGTAAGTTCCGTGCTTAAATTCTGCTCATAGAGCGCATGTCCGCCTTCATGAAGGGAGCTGAACAAGGCACTCGTTACATCATCCTGAAGATAATGAGTTGTAATACGTACGTCACCTGGATTCAGTCCTGTCGCGAAGGGATGCACACTTTCATCAATACGTCCTGCATCAAAGTCATAACCCATCTGCTCAAGGAGGAACTTGCTGAATTTCTCCTGCTGATCTTTATCAAATAATTGATTCAGAAACTCGGCCTCCGGCTTGTTCGGCGATGCTTGGATCGCTTCAACAAGGGGAACAAGCCGGTCACGAAGTTGACCGAACACTTCATCCAATTTCACCGTAGTGAGTTCGGGTTCATATAGATTCAGCAGCGTGTCATAACGCGTGTCCTTTGGCCCCCAGTAATCAATGAATTCTTGTAGCTTGGCCACAATCTGGGTAAGATAAGGTTCAAAGCTCGCAAAATCTGAGTTTTCTTTGAAGTCCTCCCAAAGTGTCTCCGAGTGTGAAGTCAGCGTAACATATTCCTGATATTTTTCCGCAGGGATTTTGATACTGCGGTCGTATTCTTCCTGAACGTTCTCCACCGTCCGGCGGTTCACATCGTCTAATTGCTCCAATATTTCCGGACGGTTCAGAAAGCTGAGCAGCTCGCCCATTTCTGGGGATGTCTGAAGCTTGAACGACTCTGTAGACAGAATGCCCAGAGTCTCCGCACGGGTCTCTGCCCCTTTTCTCGGCGCCCCCGTTCTGAGATCCCATGCCATTAAGGCTACGGCTTCATAATAACCTCTTATTTTCTTGTTCAGTTCCCTAAATTGTTCCAGTTTGTGTTCAATAACCTGTTCCATGTTCAGGCTCACCTCAATTCTAAATTTTGGTGTTCCTCTTGATGATACTTATTACAATCTATATAATCAACTTTTAAAAGGTGTATAAACTCTTACTAGAAGGAGAGGGGCAGACATGAGAATTACTTTGGACCAACAGGCGAAGGATATCATCACCAAGAAGATCGGCGACCATCCGGGCCAAGTTCGGCTGTTGTATGATACGGAAGGATGCGGATGCTACGGTATCACTTCTTTTCAAATTATTAACCAGCCAGATCCCACAGACGTTCCGATTGAGAATGAGTCATTCCCCTTCTGGGTAGATCCTCAGCGTGCTGTGTTCTATGAAGAGCAGCTAAGGCTCAAAGGTGATCCACTGGACGGATCATTCCGACTTGAAGGGGACTCGCAATTATATGGTCAAAATGTAAAACTCAATGACATTCGAGGTAACTAAAAAAACAACACATATTGGAGGAATAAGTCAATGAGCAACCTTAACGAAATTCTTAATTACAACAAACAGTTTGTCGAGGATAAAGAATACGAAAGTTATATTTCTGACAAATTCCCATCCAAAAAGCTGGCAATTGTGACTTGTATGGATACCCGACTGGTCGAGCTGCTGCCAAGAGCCATGAATCTGCGCAACGGAGACGCCAAGATTATCAAGACTGCGGGTGCCATTATTTCCCATCCTTTCGGTAGTGTTATGCGTAGTGTGCTGGTAGCCATTTATGAGCTGGGTGCCGAAGAGGTGATCGTCGTAGGTCACACCGGCTGCGGTATGGCTTCTATCAACTCGGAGCGGATCCTTAACTCTGTACATGAAAGAGGCATTTCCCCTGAAATATTTGACACACTTGAGAATTCCGGAATCGAATTAAAAAGATGGCTGACTGGGTTTAGCTCGGAAAAAGAGGGGGTAATCCATACTGTGGACATAATTAAGAAACATCCTTTACTTCCACCCCATTTCCCTGTACACGGTATGGTTATCGATTCGACAACCGGAGAGTTGGAACTTGTCGTTGACGATCGTGAACAGGACTAGACATCTCTCAATGCTTTGGGCACGGACGCTGCGTCCGTGCTATTTTTTTGGTTATGAACTCCCAACGAACACCGGATTATTGTGAAGAACCTCTCACACCGCAGTATTTACACGTTCCTCTGCGTTCAAGTTGCTCACCAATGCGAATTCATAAGTAGCACTAAAAAGCCCGCCAGCAGATTGCTGACGGGCTTGCTTGCTTTGCTCATGAACTCCTTAATTCTTCCTTGAGCGCTTCCAGTGTAGTTATCGGTGCCTGGCAGGCAAAATTCTCGCAGAGATAGGCTGCTGCCTGACCGTTGACCGCCGCCTTGTCTCCAAGGTGGGGCAGAATTTGGCGAAGCGCATCCCCTTCGGGTCCCAGATAGTTCACGATTAGGACAGAACCCGGACTGTAAGATCGCTGAACAGCGGCAATCATTTCGTGGAGAACCGGGTCATCCGGCTTACCACTAAGCACAATCTCCCGACCTCCTCGTACCTGCTGCAGGGCAGCCTGCAGGTACATGGCGAACCCGGTCGGATAACTCCGTACCGTTCCGCCAAATGCTTGAAGCTGACGAACCGTCAGGCTTTGAAGCTCAGCGTCCTGGGTTAAAGCGGCCAGCTTGTAAAGCTGAAGGGCAGCGACGGAGTTGCCTGATGGAAGGGCACCATCATATATTTCCTTCGAGCTGGTGAGCAGCTTTTCCCCGTCACGTCCGCTGAAATAGAAGCCGCCCTCCTCATCTTCCCAGAACAAACTGAACATATCGTCTTTGAGCGAGATGGCACGCTGAAGGAAATGCGGCTTGCCCGTTGCTTCAAACAGCTCAAGCGTGCCCCAAAGCAAATAAGCATAGTCAACCAGATAGGCTTCGTATGCGGCTTCACCGTCTCTGTACCGGGCCAGCAGGCGGCCATCCTCACGGCGGAGAGCTGTCCATATGAACTCAGCTGCACGCTCTGCTGCCTCGGCATAAATCGGCTTTTGAAGAACTTTTGCTCCTCTGGCCAAGGCAGCGATCATCAGACCATTCCAGGCTGTAAGAATCTTATCATCCTTAGATGGGTGTACCCGCTGCTCCCGATACTTGAACAGCCGTTCTCTGCACTCCTCCATCCGGCTCTCCAGCGCCAGAAGACGCATGTTCTGTTCTTTGGCTATTTGATCCAGGGATTGATGAATCAAGTTGGGAATGTTCGCTCCTTCAAAATTCCCCTCTGGAGTTATGTCATAGATATGACAGTAAGAATGCATATCCTCCAAACCAAGAGCTTCTTCAATTTCGTCCCTGGTGAATACGTAGAATTTCCCTTCAATCCCTTCGGAATCTGCATCTTCAGCAGAATAGAACGCCCCCTCGGGTGACGTCATATCTCTTAGCACATACTCAAATACCGATTCAGCAATTTCGGCGTATTTCGCTTCACCTGTTGCCTGATAGGCTTCAAGATAAGCAATAGCCAATAGCGCATTGTCATACAACATCTTCTCAAAGTGCGGGACCAGCCACTTCTCATCGGTTGAGTACCGGGCGAATCCAAATCCAATATGATCGTAAAGTCCCCCGCGGTACATGGCGTCCAAAGTACGTACCACCATCTCCTGCGCTTTGGGCTGCTTATAAGCTTTGGCATAAGCCAGCAGGTAGGACAGATTGTGCGGGGTGGGGAACTTTGGAGCGGAGCCAAACCCGCCGTACACCGGATCGAACAGCTTCTCATAATGCTGGTAGGCATTATGCAGCAGCTGCTCATCCACCTGTCCAGGCTGGGAGCTTAACGTACGCTCCTGAACCTCGGCCATCAGCTCATCGCTTAACTCGGCCAGGCCGTCCCGGTCAGATGCCCAGCGATCCCTTATCTGCTCCAGCATATCAAGCAATCCTACCCGTCCAAGTATACTTCTTCTCGGGAAATAGGTGCCCGCATAGAACGGACGCTGATCAGGAGTTAACAGAACGGTTAGCGGCCACCCTCCATGCCCGGTCAGCGTCTGACACACGGCCATATATAAATTATCAATATCCGGACGCTCTTCACGGTCCACTTTAATGGAGACAAAGTGCTCGTTCAGCAGATCTGCAACTTCCTGATTCTCAAAAGACTCGCGTTCCATCACATGACACCAATGGCAGGTGGAATAACCGATGGATAGAAAGATCGGCTTATTGTCACGCTTGGCTATCTTAAAGGCCTCTTCTCCCCAAGCATACCAGTTCACTGGATTGTGGGCATGCTGGAGCAAATACGGGGATTTCTCAGTTATCAATTGATTCGGTTGCTGGACTTCTTTGTTCTCCATTTATGTAACCTCCTCAAAACCTATGTGTCCTGCTTGGTACTGCCCCATATATTACCCATTTATAGACAAAAAGACACGAACCAAGTCATAATCGTCTAGTTGATCCTTTAACTCTTAGCCTCCCCTCAGTAATTGGGAAGGGGCAGTTCAGACATGCCCAACCGCCAGAATAAAGAGTAGAATCTGAATCGCATAGAAGACGGTTCCTACAATTCCGCAGACCAAACCGGCAACAGATAATGTTCTACCCTTCTCTTCACCTCTTCGTATTTCTTTGAATGAAAGAATCGCACATATAATAGCCACTATGCCAAGCACAGACCCGAGGTAGGGTACGAGCAAAGAGCATATCCCTAATACAACGGATACTATCGATTTCGTATTTGTACGAACAGTCGAATGGGAATGATAGCGTTCATAAGTAGATGGCTCATCTGTCGGTTGATTCACGGCTGTATCCCTCCTATATTACAGGTAAGTTAAGGTTACCACGATTTACCTTTAATTAACATCTAATCCAATTAGTATATTAGATATCTACTCATCCATCCGATCATCACGGGCACAAAAAAGAAGCCGCATCCGGCTTCCGTCATCTCTCTGCTATCCATTTACTCTGCTTACAAATCATTCAGATGCTGAATCAAGTATTCTCTTCTCTTTTCCGTAAATTCCCGGATAACTCCCAATTCACTTTGAAATACGCCCATGTCCCACTGCTTGTTAGGATCTCTTCTAACGTCAGCAGCGATACGGCTGTGCATCTTTCTTGCAGCAGTCATAATGAGATCAGGCCTGAACTTGGACTTAAGATGGCTCCTCAGCAGTCTCTTGTACTCTGTACGCAGAGATCGGTAAGACAAAATCTTCTCAGTTAATTCATTATACCCTTGTATGGGTATCAGGTTGGATTCTGTTCGCGCTCCAAAAAAGTTCCTTCCCCAAGTCCCCTCGTAATCCCAGGGGATGATGCCGTATTTCCCCGTCATCCCGTGCTCATACCAGGTGTAGTTCTGACTTAACCCATCATCATTGCCAGTCATGACCGCTCCACTCAACCAACGCAGGTAATTGTTGATATTAATCCGGCTGTGCAGGAAACGAAGCAAATCTTTCCCTCTCTTGGCATTCAGCCTTTCTACAAACTGTTCAAACCTTTCGCGATCTTTCCTCATGCCTTTTATTAGACTGTAACCTGAGAACAAGGATGGCTTGGGATAACCCGTATCTTTATCGTACAAGGAGAAGTCGGCATTATCATTTATCGCATAGAATATGCTCCTTACCGGGATGCCTCTTTTGCGGAAGAAACGGGTCTTGACGGCCTCAAGCCGTAGATAAACCCCCAGCAGCTCACCGTTCAAATAGAGCACGCAATATTGGGCAGCCGGAGCTGGAACACCTATAGATTCTAGGAAACGAAAAGAAAGCGCATTTCGCAGCATGGATGGATCGTCATATTGGGCGTTGAAATGATAGGTCAGCCCCCTCGTTCTGATCTCGTATGATTTCTTCGGATGTTCACGGGTATGCTCCCCGCGGTATCTTATTCGAACTGGCTGGCTGATTCCCCTTATACTTAGTTCGCCGCGGACGAATGCCTTGGACCAGATATCCCGATTAAACTTCGTGTAATCAGCTTTGTTCATTCTGATCCGGTAAATCGGCAGATCCATGCTACCGCCTCTTTTCACAAGTTGCTGATACAGTTTATGCAGTCCCCTTTTCCCTAGATTGGGCTTAACCCCAGGACATAGCTGATTACAGAGCATCTTGAACATTGGCGGGATTCAACGAAAAAAGAGGAGGAATGCCCATGACTCGCATTCCTCCTCTTAAAGACAACTTATTATCCTCTATTCTTCTGATTGATCCCACTTCTTGGAATAAGCTTTCTTGGTGACCCAAAAAGTAGCCCATACAATAAATACCGCCACTACAACGATCATGAAATAAACGATCAGCACCCTTTATCCCCCCAGAACTCCCTTACCAACCTATTGTAAAGGAATTACCGGTATATGGCTACTAGCCATGGAGAGTAGAACTCGCTTCCTCAGTCAAGATTCCGCTTTCCAGTCGTAAGACCCGATCACATAATGATAGTACGCGCTCATCATGGGTTACCATAACAGCCGCCTTGCCCTCTGACTTCACTTCATGGGCCAGCATGCTGACTACATCATGGCCTCTGGCTGCATCCAGGCTTGCAGTGGGTTCATCGGCAAATATAATAGCCGGGTCGTTCATCAAGGCCCTTGCTATGGCTACGCGCTGCCTTTCTCCGCCAGAAAGCTGATGAGGGTAAGACTTCCGCCGGTGTTCTACTCCCAGACGGGTTAGAAGATCCTTCGCCCTGCCCATTGCCTTCCTCTTGTCCATCCCAGCAAGTCTGGCCATAATAAGCAGCTGCTCTTCGACTTTCAGATAAGGAATCAGATTGGCACTTTGAAAGATGAAGCCGATTTGATTCAATCTAAGCTGCTCCAGTTGATGGGCAGTATAGTCTGAAAGGCTCTCTCCCTCGATGATGACCTGTCCTTCCTTAGGAGTTAACAGAGCTCCTGCAATGGACAGAAAGGTGCTCTTTCCTGAGCCGGATGGTCCGATCACGGCAACAAGCTCTCCCTTTTGTACCTGCAGATTTACTTGGTTCAGCACCTTCAGCTGAGTATCCCCATCCCCATACGAATGGGAAATCCGGTCAAGTACCAATTTGTCAGTCATGCGGAAACCCTCCCTATAGCTTCAAGTGCATCCACCCTATTCACTTTCATGATGGATATGACTGAGCCAGCCATCGCCATGATCACGAATAGACATCCTGTAAGCCCTATTGTACTTCCGCTGAGTTGGAAGGGCATCGAGTCCGGCAGCAGCCGAGAGGCCACCTGGATAATTAGAATACTAATGAACAGACTGGCGACCGTAAGAAGCATTACCTGCCCCAGGACACTGGCTGCAAGATAGCCTGAGCCTGTTCCCATCGCCTTGAGTATGCCGAATTGGCTTGTCTTCTGAATCGTGATTACGTAGAAGAATACAGCAAGCACAAAGCCTGATATGAAATACAAGAACGCAATCATCATCAGGAGTGAGCCCTGCTCCTCCTTGTACCCTGGAATCGCGGATACAGCTGTTGACTTGGACATGATCTCCATCTCAGGCAGCTTCGACTTCAGTTGATCCGCCTGGCTGCTGCTCGCCTTAATGGCTAGGGTATTGTAGGCCGCATTGCCGGAAGCCTGCACTGATTTCGAGATTTTTTGTTTCCAGTTCTGCCACTCCTGCTCGTTCATGAAGATAACCGGAGTATGACTATAGGACTCATTGCGGGTGAACCCGGCAACCGTCCAGGCCATGCCTGAAGTTTGATCATGGATTACACTGCCAAGCTGTACTCCTGATTCCTTTAGCTTTTGATCCACCAGCACCTCACCGGAAGCATAGCTGCTAATTCCGCTTCCTTCTACCACGTCCGGCATGATCCAACTGTCAGACTCGGCAGCAAAAAATGTCACGTCGATCTTCTGACTTGCTCCATCATGGGTCACCGTTGCCATTTGCACACCTAACACGGCCGCATGGCTGTTTCCGACAACATTTCGGACTTCGTCAATGACGGATGTACCGACTTCTGAGCGGCTGAACCGCTGACTTGCATCACTTTGAACTACGAAGTAATCCGCAGGAATATTCTCAATAGATGAAGCATTGGCATAGGCCAGGCCCTTGGCGAGTCCTGTTACGAACATGACCAGGAAAGAGACCAGCAGCATGATGGTCATAATGAGCGCATATCTCGTTTTGGCAAATCTCATCTCTCTTAGAGCTAAATACATTTCATAACCTCCCTTGTGTAAGACAAGTGTAGGAAATGAAAATGAACGGCGTATGAACAACAAGTTACAACTTTGGGAGGGTTACCGTAAAAGTTGTTCCATCCTTGCTGCTTGACACTTCAATATTTCCTTCATGGAGGAGGATGATTTTTTTAACGATTGCCAAGCCCAGCCCGGTACTCCCAGAAGCACGCTCTCTTGCAGGGTCAACCCGGTAGAACCGATCGAAAAGCAGAGGCAGTTGATCCTCAGGGATTCCATCTCCTGTATCAGATACGGTAATAACAAGACCTTCCTGCCTCAGGCCGGCTCTCAGATCAATGGATCTGCCTTCAGGAATATGCTTGACCGCATTGGACAGCAGATTCATCCATACTTGATAGAGCAGCACCTCGTCCCCGTTAACCTGGATTTCTTCAGGCACCTCGAACCGAAGCGCAATTTCTCTATCTGCCATTTGCCACTGCATGACCTGAACAACCTGTCTTAATTGGGAACGTAGATTGAACGCCTTCTTCTGAAGTCCATCCGCAGTTTGATCCAGAGAGGAAAGGAGAAGCAGCTGCTTGCTGAGCAGGGACAAATGATGGCTCTCCTCGTTGATAATTTTCACGTAATGTTCATACTCCTCTTTGGGTAGAGCTTTGTTCGTCAAGGCTTTGGCGAAGCCCTGGATGGAAGTTAAAGGAGACTGTATTTCGTGTGAGACATTGGCTACAAACTCCTGACGCGCCAGATCAGCTCGTTCCAATTCCTTGCTCATGCTCATAAAATGGGCGGCCAGTTGACCAATTTCGTCCCGTCTACGCACAGGAATTTGAATATCGTATGTACCTTGTGCAATGCGCTTGGTCGCTTCCGTCAGTCGGGTAATCGGCTTTACCAGATAGGTCGTGCTGATTAACATGGCCAACACACTGAATGCAATCGTAAGGCCTCCGATCATGGCAAAGAAATTGCGGAGTTCACCGAACTGAAGGAGAACGTCCGGACGCATGAACAGGGCGTACTTCCCTCCGTTAAGCGTGAGCGGCATTCCGATGGTGTTGCTAAGGCGATTATCAAAGAATCCAGTGATGAACCAGGAGTTAGGGAAATTCGATACACCATGATAGACTTGTCCACCCAGCACAAGCTTTAGAGACTCCCTTGCCAGATCTTTCTCCCGAAAAGCACTTCCATACGAGCGCTCCTCTCCCCCTTCAGAGATCAGGAGCAATTCGTATCCGAGGGACGCCGCGTTCTCGAAGTACTCGCCAGATAGCTGGGGGTGACTCTCGGCAAAATTCTTCATATTAGATGCCATCGTCACAAGCTTCTGATCATTAAATGGCTTTAATTTCATATGATAATAAATATTGGAGACCAGGAATCCCATAAGACTGCTGATGATAACTGTGGCGATCGTGATCAGAAACACCCGATAATAAAGACTCCTCATTTCTCGGGCACCTCCAATCTGTAACCGATGCCGCGCACGGTATGAATGTTGAAGTCTTCCTGATAGTCCGCGAAGCGCTGTCTTAGCCGCTTAATATGTACATCTACCGTCCGCTCATCCCCCTTATAATCCGAGCCCCACACCAACCGAATTAGATCGTCCCTTGAGTACAATCTTCCGGGATATTGAGCGAGCTGTGCTAACAATTCGAACTCTTTAAGGGGGAGCAGAATCGTCGATTTTCCATCCGTTACTTCATAATTATGCCGATCGATGATCAGATGATTCAGACGAATCTTATCGCTGGATACGACGGAATAACGCCGGAACAGTGCTTTCATGCGGAACACCAGCTCTTCTGGCTCGAAGGGCTTGGTAACATAGTCATCCGTACCGCGCAGGTACCCCTGCTCCTTATCAGGCAGCTGATCTCTTGCCGTAAGTAAAATAATCGGAATGTCATACTCAGTCCTGACATACTCGCACAATTCGAGACCGTCCATTCGCGGCATCATGATATCGATGACCGCCAGATCAATTGCTTCCTCGTTCAGCTTTTCCTTGGCTTCCTGACCGTCCCGGGCTTCGATTACCCGGTATCCTTCCAGGGTCATTACATGCTTCAGCAAAGTAAGAATATGCCGATCATCATCAGCTATGAGTATCGTCTTCACATGCTCAACCTCGTTTCTCTGATTCCACATCACTTTCTCAGCTACCATTATACATAGTTCCTAATTCTTAAGCTTACTTCCTCAACATTTTGTCAAAATTTATACTTTAGCCCTATTCTAAGAAGCCTTGTTTATGAATATGCTTGTTAAAGCGCTTACATTTAGTCACACAATATTCACAATTTGAACCTGGAGGGAATGACATGGAACCGAAACCGGATTACAATCGAATTTCAACAAGTCCACACTTCAAACGATTGATGCACAAGAAAAAGCGTTTTCTGTTTCCGATGACCTTGTTCTTCCTGGTATTCTACTTCCTGCTTCCTGTGCTGACCTCGTATTCCAAAACGCTGAATGAGCCAGCCATTGGACCCATCAGCTGGGCTTGGGTGTTCGCTTTTGCCCAGTTCATCATGACCTGGACGTTATGTATCCTTTATTCCCGCAAATCCGTTCAGTTTGACCAAGAGATTGAGCAAATCAAGCAAGAAGCCGCTGGGAGGACAAAAGCATGAATACAACCGCCTTCTCACTCTTTCTCGGAATCGTCGCTATTACTTTGATCATTACTTATTTCGCTTCCAAACGAACCAAAAGCACCAGCGAATTCTATACCGGGGGCGGCGGATTAACCGGTTGGCAGAACGGTCTTGCCATCGCAGGCGATTACATGTCTGCCGCTTCATTCCTGGGTATTGCCGGGTCCATTGCGCTTGCAGGATTTGATGGATTCTTCTATAGCATTGGCTTTCTTGTCGCCTATCTTGTTGTTCTGTACCTCATTGCAGAGCCTTTAAGAAATCTTGGACGGTACACCATGGCCGACATGATTGCCGCCCGATTCGACGACAAGAAGATCCGCGGGGTTGCCGCCCTCAATACGATCACGATCTCCACCTTCTATATGATTGCTCAGCTGGTGGGAGCAGGGAGCTTGATTCGTCTACTTCTCGGGCTGGATGCCGTGACCTCCATTGTTATTGTCGGCGTGCTGATGACCGTCTATGTAGTCTTCGGCGGCATGACAGCAACCAGCTGGGTGCAGATTACCAAGGCTGTGCTGCTAATGGCAGGTACGTTCATTATCTCCATGATTGTATTTGCAAAGTTCAATTTCTCTCTTACCGAGATGTTCAATCACCTGAAGACTGCCACTCCACTAGGAGAAGCTTTCTTGAATCCAGGCAACAAATATAAGGTTCCGCTGGATACTTTAAGCCTTAATCTGGCACTTGTGCTTGGCACCGCGGGTCTGCCGCATATTCTGATTCGGTTCTTCACGGTAAAAGACGCTCCAACCGCACGCAGCTCCGTCGTCTATGCCACTTGGATCATCGGCATATTCTATATCATGACGGTGTTTCTAGGGTTCGGAGCCGCCGCTTTCGTAGGTGCGGATGCTATTACGGCCCAAGATAAAGGCGGCAATCTGGCAGCTCCGCTGCTCGCCAAAGCTCTGGGCGGCGACTTCCTTTTTGCCTTCATCTCAGCAGTTGCTTTCGCGACCATTTTGGCGGTTGTCACAGGCCTTGTTCTGTCCGCCGCATCGGCTTTTGCCCATGATTTCTACGGCCACATTATCAAGAAGGGCACCGCTTCCGAGAAGCAGCAGCTTAAGGCTGCCCGCTGGGCTTCAGTCGGCGTATCCGTGCTGTCCATCGTCCTTGCCCTGTTCGCGATGAAGCTGAACGTGGCTTTCCTGGTCTCGCTTGCCTTTGCGGTAGCCGCAAGTGCGAATCTGCCTGTCCTTGTCTTTACGATCTTCTGGAAAAGATTCAATACAGCCGGTGCGATCACCGGGATGCTGACCGGCCTGATCAGCGCACTTCTTCTTGTGGCTGTTAGCCCAAGTGTCTGGGATCCTGCAGGTAAGGCTATTTTCACGGGAGAAGCCCTCTTCCCGCTTGCTAATCCGGGGATTATCTCGATCCCGCTTGGATTTATCGGAGCCATAATTGGCACCTACTTATCCTCCAAGACCGATGTGAATAAATATACCGAAGTGATGGTAAAGGCTAACACCGGGATGTAAGGGTATATTGATCTGGAATCGTAACTAAACAGCGCACCCCCTAATTTTACAAGGAAGGCTATCCGGCTCTCCAAGTAACTTTAGGGGGTGCGTTTGCTTTCTATGTGATTAATACTTCTGCATTCTGGAAGCCCATAATCTCCATCCGGTGAGTATAGCAGCTACAAGACAAATACAAGCAGCCAGGATAAATACGGTATGCATACCTGTCAGGAAAATATCCGGCCGGCCCGGTACGAGTCCAATAACCCGGCGGCCTGCCTCACTGCTCATTACACTAAATAATGTCGTAGTCGCCACCGTGATCCCGACAACCATGCCAATGTTCCGGATTAGTGAATTGATACTTCCGGCTGTTCCCAGCTGAGTTCTAGGCACCTTGGACATGGCAAGTGAATTATTCGGGGATTGGAATAAGCCGTTGCCGACTCCAAGAAGTGCAATCCAAAGCCCCACCCAAACAAGCGAGCTCTCTTGATGAAGTGAAGCCATACCGAGCAGTGCGGCAACATTAACAAGCAGCCCCGCAAAGGTAAGCAGTTCAGAGCCAATCTTGTCAGATAACGCTCCGCTGAGCGGTGCCACGATCACCATAGTGACTGGAAAGAGCATTAATAGAATCCCCGCATGGGAAGGAGACAATTGCAGCACACCTTGAGTATAGAACGGAGCTATAATATTGTAGCAGAACACAGAGACGAACACGAGAAACCCACAAAGGATGCTGAGTGAGAACCAGGAGTTTCGGAACAAAGACAGCTGCAGCAGCGGAGCGGAACTCCGTTTCTCCACCCAAAGAAAAAGCAGGAATGCAGCAACCGACAGAATTAAACTGGCTATAATCCAACCGTTGTTATAGCCTGTCTGCTGGCCAAGCAGAAGACCTGCGAACAAGAGCAGGATGAAGAAGGCAAACAGTAGGGTTCCGGGCAGATCCACCTTGGTTCGGGATTTAACAAGATCAACCGGAAGCACCTTCCAGCCAAGAATAATAGCTACAAGCCCAATCGGTATGTTCACCCAGAAAATATATTCCCAACCTAATGAAGAGACTAAGACTCCGCCAATACTAGGACCTGCAATACTTCCAAGCGATACAAAAGTGCCTATCAATCCAATGGCCTTGCCTCTCTCGTTCGAAGGAAAGATATCAGTTATAATCCCCATATTATTCGCCATGGTCATGGAAGCTCCTAAAGCTTGAATAAATCTTGAAATAATCAAGAAGGTCAAGCTTGTACTGAAGCCGCATAACAACGAGCCAATCAAGAATACTACGGTGCCGGCCTTAAACACCCGTATTTTGCCGATATTATCACCTAGCTTCCCAAAGAAAAGCACCGCGGCACATATCGCCATCAAGTAGCTGGTAGCTACCCACTCGGTCTCTGCTACAGCGAGCGAGAGTTTGGATGATATTTCAGGCAGCGCAATGTTGACGATGCTTCCATCCAAGGTTGCCATGAAAGTGAATAGATTAACAGCGATCAGGATGAACCAGCGCCTGCGCTGGACAGCTTCATTCTCCTGATAGGTTTGGGGAATGGCATTCATGTTCACACCTCTATCTCCTTAAAATATATATTTAGTTGCAGACGCAACAATATTCGGTACAGAGATTATATCCCATGTTAGTTGCATGCGCAACAATTGTGCGATAAAATTTTGGATAACAACCATGTGAGCAAAGTGACCAATGCAGGGGGTAACTGAATGCAGAAAGAACCTATTGGGAAGCTGATTTCCCTGATCCATAGACAGTCAGAAGACACTGAATAACCGGCTTGCTGCTTAGAACATTAGCTTATTGCACTGCTGAACAAAGTAAACCTGGAGACAGAGCAATAATTGTACGATTCCTGCCTTTGGATTGGCAGAGCAATCATGTTATTATATAAGGCAATGAACTAAGGAGGAATCACTTGTTGAACAACATATCGGATAACCAGCTGCAAGAATCCAGGGAGGGTATGGGAAGCGTCGTTGTCTCCATTCTGCTCATGATTATCGCTTTTATCCTTACCCTATTTACACTGTTGATCTTCTTCCGGAATCACACTTCTCCGAACACGATAGGAATTTGGATTCCGATTGGCATTACCTCGGCAGCCAGCCTTGCAGGTCTGTTCTTCGGGCGCAACGCACTAAGAACCGGAGCGGCTCGCGGACTATCCCTGCTGAGCATGACTGTCTGCGTTGTACTGCTCCTGCTTGAAGCCGGGCTCGCGGTGTATATGCTTATGAAGTAGCGAGTTCCAAATTCGCTGCATTTAAAAAGATCTGAACGACGGAATAACCTTCTGAATTCCGTGCTCAGATCTTTTTGTATTGGTGAGGAGATGTGGATTCCTGTATGCAGCATATCTTCTATATGCCTAACCTCCAAAATAGATGCGGAAGCACGTTACTTGGAAGGGCTTTGGTAGATCCACAGATCGCCAATCGGGGTATTAATCTTGTACCAGCTGCCCCACTGCTGAATCGCATGCACTTCAGTTAGCGTAATCGTTGCTTTTGCTTCTTTCGCAGCCGGTTCAGAATACACCTCGGTCTCTACTCCAAGTGTTAATGTTAGATCCACATCGACAGGGTCTCCCGTTGGCATAGTAGTCTCAGCTGGCTCGCGTACAACCGCGTTCTTGTCATAGAGCCACTTCTCTCCCTGATCGGTCTTCACCTTATACCAATTGCCCGACTTGGCTGTCGCGGTTAGCGTCTGCGGGCGGATCGTACCGACAGTTCCAGATATAAAGTTATTGGAGTTAAACAGCTGCTTGAGTTCCGATATCGTGATGTCTTTGTGGAATTCCTGTACAGCCTGCTTGGCTTGATTCTTCTTCAGCCACAGCCTGTAGCCTTCATCTGCAATCCATAATCCAATCTTCTTGTTAAGCTTCCATTCTGAATCAAATACGGACACGGAGAGATTCGTCTCTCCTTCCTTGATGCCGATCTCCGGCGTAAAAGCTGGCCGGCCGAATGTAGTAATGAACCAGTCGGTATATCCTCCCCCAGACGGGTTCGGGGCTGGCTTTACCTGGGAATAACCAGTAATTGCGGAGAACGTATTCGCTAGCTTCTTGTCACGAGCCAAATTGCTCGGCTTTGTATTGAAATTCCAGTAAAGAATATGGCCTGCGGTATGGTAGGACACCGCGATTTCAGGATTAATGGCATAAGTGAATTTGACCATGCTCTGGTTCTCCCTGGTTTGCAGCGGCTTCGTGCCTTTATAGTTCATCCAGCGAGGGGCTTTGGCAGGAAATTTAATACCCGACCATAGAGCGGGATATTGGCGATTCAGGTCAATCCCCTGCGCATTCGCCTTCCAACGCTTGAAGTTTCGGCTTCCCTCATTCATTTTGATCAAATTAGACCATACCAGCTTTGGAAATGCGGACAACCCGTACTGCTGAAGAGTCACTCCATCCGGGTTCACCATCGGTACGAACCAAATCGTCGACTCGGACAATACCGTTCGAACGTCATAACCTTCAAATTTACTGCCACTCTCATATGCTTTGGCATACTGCTCAATCATATACATGTTAAGCGTGCTGGTCAGCCACTCCCGCGCATGATGCGAGCCATTGAAGAAGACGGTTGATTCCCCATTTCCAAGACTGACGGCCCATTGCTCACGCCCGTAAGGGGTCTTCCCGATTGACTTATAATGAATGATCTCCGGATATTCACTGGCAAGCTCTTTGATATCTTTGGTCATTCTATCATAAGTATAAGTTTCCTTTGGATTTACTATATTTGAAGCTGCAGATACCCCTGCTGTATGTATAAAAGCAATGCTAAGACATGCAGCACCTGCGATGAGCCACTTTTTCATTTTAACTTTATTCCCCCATGATGTAGATTATCTCTCCTTTACTAAAATATCTCATTCTATTAACTATTGTCTAGTAAAAAAGACCCCCTATCAGTCGATAGGAGGACATAAAACTCTACATTTTTCTATATGGAAGTTTAGAAGACATCAGGTTATGATTATATTTTTATCATTTAAGCATAGTAGTTGAATTCGTTGTAAAACCTCTCCATGAGGCATCCACTGGTTTCGTTCCATTGCCAACACCACTCATAAGCACTGTATACTTCCCAGATCGCACACCATGAGGATAATCACCCGTACTATACCAAGTGTATGAGCCTTTTCCCGGAATGGTTTTTGCGATATACGTTTTGTTAGTCTTAACGTGTGTAACCACTACTTTTACTGGTGAGCTAGATTTATTCTTGAAGTATAACTTCACATATCCATATCCACCAAGTACTGGAAACCCTGAATTTCTATTACCAAATGGTTCGATCACTGGGCCCCCAAAAAACCCAGGTATAAGACCATAATTGGGTGTAGCTGTTTTTGAGTTAGCATTAAAGGTTGTCTTGCTCGATTCATCATGTTCTAGTACGAATGGTGTAGCGATTAATGCGAGTACCACCACAGCTAATAACAGAGTGGACAACATTAACACTCTTGCTTTCACAATTATGCCTCCCACTAACTGTATAATTATTACAATTTAACCATAACAATAATTAGTGTTTTTTTAAAGCATATTAGTAATTAAATATAAATTTTCTATTACTGACGACTATCTGCTATTAATAGTGAACATAACTATATATAAAAAAAAAGGACGAAGCCAGCGCTTCGTCCCATGAATAATTTCTATTAACTCTTCTACTTGCCACTCAGCGAGTTAACATCAATAAATGGAGTTGCCCCGCCGGTAACCTGCGGCATTTGACCATTCCACTTCTCAATCGCCTTTTCCTGAATTTCAATCTGCTTCAGCTGCACGAGTTCAGGTGTAACTTCCTGCTTCTTCAGCTTCAGAGACTGCGCTTCCGCTTGGGCCTGAGCAATCTTCTGCTTGGCTTCAATTTCAATACGCTTAAGGTCATTCTCAGCTTTCAGTGCCTGTTGCTGGGCAACCTGCTTAGCTTCAATCGACTGATTAAATGCTTCGGAGAACTTGAAGTTAACGATATTAATATCGTTCACAACCAGGTCATATTTCGAGAGACGCTTGGTCAGGTGCTCACTAATTTCCCCTGCTACAACATCCCGCTTGGCGATCAAGTCCTCAGCCGGGTATCTTGCAGTAACTTCCTTCACAATCTCCTGAATTGCCGGATTAATAATGACCTGATCGAAATTGCCTCCGATATTATTCATCAGGTTATACACCGAATCCTTGTTCACGGAATAGTTCACGGCAACATGGGTGGATACCGGCTGTAAGTCCTTGGATGACGCGGTCGTGTCGGTCTCCGCCTTGCTTACTTGAACATTAACCTGAATAATCGTCTGAACGAACGGAATCTTTAGATGAATACCCGGCGTTAAAACATTGTCATTCAGCTTCCCAAAAGTCTTGTACAGTCCAACATGTCCATAGGTAACGGTAGCATAAGAATTAACTCCCACAATAATTGCCGCTACTGCAATGACAATGGCAGCGATCCCTACTCTTAGATTGCCTGTTCTCTTCTTCGGTTCTGTTTCTGGATTCACAGATATCCCTCCACTGGTCTATAGGTCTATTCCGCTTTATCAAAAGCGTACTTACCCAATAGTACGCAGTCGTCCAGAGAAAGTGGCAAATTAGGGAAATAATTCTTTATTTTTTTGACAGCCAGGCACGATCTTGATTCCATAACACATGTACAGGCATTTCGAAGAATTCAGATAAGCTCTCATTCTCCAGCACTTCCTTGGTATACCCCGAGGCGAACACTTCGCCTCTGCGGATCAGCAGCGTCTTGCTGAAGATCGGCAGAATCTCTTCCGTGTGATGGGTGACATATAAGAGATGAGGCGCATCCGGCTGCTTCGACAGCTCTTCGATACTATCCAGCAAGCCTTCTTTGGAGATAAAATCAAGTCCGTTCGCGGCTTCATCCAGAATGAGTAGCTTGGGAGAACCCATCAGGGCACGCGCGATGAGCAGCTTCTGCTTCTCCCCTTGAGAACAAGTCTGGTAGGAGCGGCCTGCTAGATGGGAACATCTCAGTTGTTCCATTAGCTGCTTAGCTCGGTTATAGTCCTCTGCAGAAGGCTTCTCATACAGTCCTATGGAGGCAAATTTGCCGCTTACCACCAAATCCTCGGCCTTCTCATTTCCATACAGCTTCTCTTGAAGGGAGGAGCTGACCCATCCGATGGATCTCCGCAGATGCCGGATATCCACCTCTCCAAACTTTTCACCCAGCACCGAAATCTCACCTTGGGTTGGCCAAATATAACCGTTCAGCATATTTAACAAGGTCGTTTTGCCGGAACCGTTAAGACCTAGAAGAGCCCAATTCTCGCCCTTAGAGACCGTCCAGTTCACACCTTTGAGTACAGTTTTACCTTCTCTAAACCATGAGACATTCTTCATCTCAATAATATGTTCCATTTACCGCATCCTCCTGCTCCCTGTCATCGTTATTTCCAAACTACCCCTGGAGCGGGATACTTGTCAACTCACATGCTGGAGCACTTCTCCATATTTTGTCTGTGCCCACCCGGTTCATTCCGTTAAAATCAAGGTGTTACCACGCAATCCTTTACTCCAGGAGGAAACTGTATGCTCACGAACACTCAGTGGGACCAAATTGCTGAATTGGAACAAATCTGCAACCATCATGACGGGATTCATCTGAAACTCAACTGGGACATGTTAAAAGCCCGGAGACCTGACCAAAAGGATGATTATTTCGTTATTCGCGACGAACATATTGTCGGTTTTCTTGGCTTGTATTGCTTTGGCAAAAAAATCGAGGTATGCGGCATGGTTCATCCGGATTATCGGCGTCAGGGCCTCTTCTCTTCCATGTTAGAACAAGCACTCCCTAGAGAGAGACGCGAAGGCCTAGAGGAAATATTATTAAATGCACCAGCAAATTCAATCTCTGCAAAAGGGCTGCTCCAGTCGCTGGATGTCCAGTTTGCCTTCTCAGAATATCAAATGACTTATTTGGGCGATAACGAGAAACCGCCGAAATATGTTCCCGGCTCACCATCAGCTCACCTGCGTCCCGCTATCCGCTCGGACCGGGCAGATTTAATCCGGCTGGACGAGGTCTGTTTTGATTATTCCAAGTATGCCGCTGAACAATATTATGAGGCGACTCTGGATGCACCGGATTCCGTTACCTACATCATTGAAGCTGGCGATCGGACCGCAGGAAAAGTTAGATTGGTGTATGAAGATGAGATCAGCTGGATCTACGGACTGGCCATATATCCGGAATACCGCAGACAAGGTATCGCAAGACAGGTTCTTCAGCAGTTGCTCGAGCAAGAAACCTTATCAGGGCATGGTATTCGTCTGGAGGTAGCCCTGAATAATCCTGCAGCAATGAAATTGTATCAATCTGTCGGCTTTCAAGTAACAGAGGTCCAGGATTATTACCGATACGGCTCCTTTCTCCCTCGATAATATGGCATCAGATACGCAAAATAAGGTACAATAAAGTCTAAATGAATTTTACCGAAGGATGGAGCATGTTATGTATATCGCAAATGATTGGAAAGACTACGAAGTCATCGATACCGGGAACGGAGAAAAGCTGGAGCGTTGGGGAGATGTAATCCTCCGCCGTCCGGATCCTCAGATCATCTGGCCGATCCAGCAGGAGAATCAAGAGTGGAGAGATGTTCATGGCCATTATCACCGCAGCTCTTCAGGCGGCGGCGAGTGGGAAATGAAGAAGAAACTCCCTGAACGCTGGACGATTTCTTATGACAAATTGAAATTTCATATTAAGCCTACGAACTTTAAGCATACCGGATTATTCCCTGAACAAGCGGCCAACTGGAGCTGGATGATGGACAAGATCTCGAATGCTGGACGGCCGATTAACGTACTGAATCTATTTGCCTACACCGGTGGAGCTACGGTCGCTGCGGCATCCGCAGGAGCATCCGTAGTCCATGTAGATGCCGCTAAAGGCATGGTGCAGTGGGCTAAAGAGAATCTCCAATTATCTGGACTCGGCGACCGTCCGGTGCGCTTCATCACCGATGATGTATTTAAGTTCGTTCAGCGCGAGCAGCGACGCGGCAGCCGTTATGATGCGATAATCATGGACCCTCCTTCTTATGGACGCGGCCCTGGTGGTGAGATGTGGAAGCTCGAAACGAGTCTGTACCCTTTTGTGGAGTCCTGCCTCTCCATTCTGTCGGATCAACCGTTATTTATGCTGATCAACTCTTATACGACCGGAATCTCGCCAACTGTACTCACCAATATTCTAAACATGACGGTGAAGAAAAGATTCGGCGGACGGATCTCATCAGGGGAGCTAGGCCTGCCGATTACCCGTTCAGGACTCAATCTGCCATGCGGAATATTGGGACGATGGGAGGAGTAGCTCCCCATGTGTGCTAGTGAGCAATCGCCCATACCCATCCTATATGAAGATAATCACCTTCTAGGAATTGTAAAGCCAGTCAATGTGCTATCCCAGGAGGATGCCTCGGGGGATCCCGATCTTCTTACCCTGCTCAAACAGGACCTTAAGGAACGGTATCAGAAGCCTGGCAATGTCTATCTAGGACTTGTACACCGGCTGGACCGGCCCGTGGGGGGAGCGATGATCTTTGCCAAGACTTCCAAGGCAGCTTCCAGACTGTCCGAGGCTGTGCGAAGCCGGTCATTTAGCAAGACCTATCTAGCGGTAGTTCATGGCTCACCTGCGGCGTCCGCTGGCCGCTTGGAAGATACGCTTCTAAAGGATGAACGAACAAATACAGTCCGTGTTGTACCCAAGGGAACCCCTGGCGGCAAGCACGCCATCCTGGATTACAGGGTACTTGGTCAACTCACGAATGGCTTGAGCCTTATTCAGGTGGAACTATTGACTGGAAGATCCCATCAGATCCGTGTGCAGCTTAGCCATCTCGGATGTCCACTGTATGGCGATCAAAAGTATGGAGCCAAGTTGAACAAGCCTGGACAACAGCTGGCTCTTTGGTCCGCGTATGTCGGCTTCCCACACCCAATTACTAAAGAACCGGTCGCACTTGTCTCCATACCTCCGGATGAATTCCCTTGGAATCACTGGCCCAGATCACGGTATGATCAAGCAGGCCGGTCTTTCTAGAAGAACCGTATTAGCGGCTTTTATATTTGAAGAAAGAGCCTAAGCCAACTGGCTTAAGCTCTTTCTTTATTTAATACAGTCTCATTGGACGAGGTAATCTTACCCAGAAGGAAGATCAGCAGCTGTTGATTATGGGATGAGATCTGATCCAGAACATTTCCTAAGAAGTCATTACGAATCTGGAGTCCCCGGTTCGTCTCTTCTCTCCCCTTCTCCGTGATGGAGATCCATACAATTCTTCGGTCCTCCAGATCTCTCTCTCTTGTGATCAAACCCGCCTTCTCCATTCGATCCAGAAGCATAGTTACCGCTGCTGGAGTCGTAGCCAGATAAGGAATTAAGTCGGAAGGCTTCATCTTCTTGTTCTCCTCAAGGAGTTCTAATACAGAGAGCTGGGCTCCAGTAAGTGATGGTGAAAGCTCCGACTCCATGTGCATCTGGTAGTTCTTGGTTAGCTTGGCCCACAAGCGGGCGAAATCCTGCGTGTACATTAAATCCCCCCGTTATCAACAGATCACAAGTCGCTCATGTGTTACTTCATCAGATAAACCTTTCGCCACCGAGCATCAATTTCCTTCTGCTATGATCCAATTTTCTCCAAATACTTCCGTTCTCCCTCTAAATGAGCAACTTTGTACTCGCATTTTCAGCAAGCATGGCACAAGTCAATTTGAAATACAGCCTGAACATGTCCGCACATAAAAAGCCCTCCCAGCCGTAATACGGCAGGAAGGGCTTGTCTAATCTATGATTTGCTAACTAGCAGATCAACGATTTCATCGTTCTTATCCATTGGGCTCATGGCTTTACCAATCGATTTGCGGTCCATGATCGGAGCCTGTTCAGAGTTAAATGTAAAGGTACGGCCTTCTTTGATCACTGCAGTAATCTGCAGTGGTTCTCTGCAGAAATAGGCACCGGCAATCCGGCTGCCATTTGGCTTCACACGCTTGCCTTCCTTGAACTCAAAGGACTGAATCCCCTTACCACCACGTGTTTGGGTAGGGTAATCCAGCAGCAGAGATCTTTTCGCAAAACCAAGGTCTGATATTACGAGGACTTCCCCTTCTTCCCCTTCAACCCACAAGGCAGCAGCAACTTCATCATCTTCACGAAGCTGTATACCCCGAACTCCTCCGGAGACTCTGCCCATGGAACTAACCTCTTGCTCTTTGAATCGGATTGCCATACCCAGCTTACTAATCAGGAAAACATCCTGCATATTGCGGCTCAGCGTAACCGAGATGACTGTGTCTTCAGCACCCAGCTTCGCAGCGGCAATAGCTCCAGAGCGCTTGGATTGGTATTCTTTTAACTCTGTTCGTTTCACCTGTCCCCGCTTGGTTACGAAGACAAGGCTAGCATCATCCTCAAAGTTCTTGATTGGAATCACACTCACAATCCGATCTTCCTTCGTAAGTGGAATCACGTTGACGATCGCTGTGCCGTTATCTTTCCATTTGAACTCTGGTACCTGATGAACGGGCAGCAGGAAGTATTGTCCCCGCTGAGTGAAAATCAGCAGGTTCTCCAAAGTATTCACATCAAGAATATGCTTGATGTAATCCCCTTCCTTCACACCGGAAGCTTCCCGCTCACCACCGGAACGCGTGAAGGAGAGCATGCTGGTCCGTTTGATGTACCCTTCACCTGACAAGGTAACAAGCACATCCTCCTGGGTAACCAGAACTTCCAGATTAACTTTAAGCTCCTCTACCTCGCCCTGAATTTCGGAGCGGCGGTCAATTCCGTATTTCTCACGGATTTCAAGAAGTTCCTTCTTGATCACGTTCGTCAGCTTCTTATCGCTCTCCAGGATCGCTCTCAAAGAGTTAATCTTCTTCTGAAGATCATCTAGATCCTTCTGCAGGGAGGTAATCTCGAGGTTCGTCAGACGATACAGCTGCAGGGTCAGAATCGCATCAGCCTGGCGCTCCGTAAATCCGAACATCCACTGAAGGTTGTTCTGCGCATCCTGCCGATTCTTGGAAGCCTTGATCGCGGCGATTACTTCATCCAGAATGTTAAGAGCCTTAACCAGACCTTCCAACACGTGTGCACGGTCTTCAGCTTTCTCAAGCTCGTATTTCGTACGGAAAGTCACCACTTCACGCTGATGCGCGATATAGGCTTCCAGCATAGCTTTGATTCCAAGCTGCTTCGGTGTTTTGTTCACAATAGCAACCATATTAAAGTTATAAGTCACTTGAAGATCGGTCTTCTTGAACAAATAAGCCAATATCCCTTGGGCGTCCGCTTCCTTCTTCAATTCAACAACAATACGGAGCCCGCCGCGGCCGCTCTCATCACGAACCTCGGCAATGCCTTCAACCTTCTTCTCAAGCCGGATATTCTCCATGGAAGTAACCAGACGAGATTTGACAATCTGGTAAGGAATCTCGGTGATCACAATCTGCTGCTTGCCGCCACGAAGGGACTCAATCTCCGTTTTGGCCCGGATATAGATCTTGCCTTTTCCTGTCTCATAAGCATCCCGGATGCCGTTCTCGCCCATAATGATGCCCCCGGTAGGGAAATCAGGGCCTTTAACATAAGACATAATCTCGTCCAGCTCAATCTGCGGCTTCTCCATGAGTGCAACACAGGCGTCAATAATTTCGCGCAGGTTATGAGTAGGAATCTCTGTAGCGAAGCCGGACGAAATGCCGCTCACTCCATTAACCAGCAGGTTTGGATAACGTGAGGGCAGAACCACCGGCTCCTTGGTCGTGTTATCAAAATTATCTTTGAACAGAACCGTACGCTTCTCTATATCTCGCAGCAGCTCCATTGCAATCGGAGACAGCCTTGCTTCTGTATAACGCATAGCTGCAGCCGGGTCGTCATCCTGAGAGCCCCAGTTCCCGTGACCATCGACCAGGACATGGCCCATCTTCCAAGGCTGAGCCATGCGGACCATTCCTTCATAGATTGAAGAGTCTCCATGCGGGTGGTAGTTACCCATAACGTCACCGACGGTCTTCGCCGACTTACGATATGGCTTATCCGGAGTGTTAACGGAATCATACATCGCATAAAGGATACGCCGCTGTACCGGCTTTAGACCGTCCCGGACATCGGGGATCGCGCGGTCTTGTATAATATATTTGGAATACCGCCCGAAGCGGTCTCCAACAACCTCTTCCAAATAAGCGGGCAAAAAATTCTCAAGCGAGCTCATTCATTCACCTTCTATTCCTCAAACTCTGTGAAATCCACATTCTCCACAATCCAGCGCTTGCGAGGATCGACTTTATCGCCCATCAGCGTGGACACACGCCGTTCCGCCTTGGCAGTATCCTCAATTTGGACCTGCAGCAGATTGCGGGTCTCCGGATTCATCGTTGTCTCCCATAACTGCTCGGGATTCATTTCGCCCAGACCTTTATAACGCTGAAGCTCAAAATTCTTGCCGAACTCCTTCAGATAATTCTGAAGCTGTTCATCCGTCCAGGCATATCTAGCTGTCTCAAGCTTCCCTGATCGGCGCGTGATCTTATAGAGCGGAGGCTGGGCTATATAGACCCTACCAGCATCAATTAACGGCTTCATATAACGGTAAAAGAACGTTAGCAGAAGCACCTGGATATGTGCTCCATCCGTATCGGCATCCGTCATAATGATAATTTTGGAATAATTGCTGTCTTCCACTGCGAATTCAGTTCCGATTCCTGCCCCAATAGCAGAAATGATATAACGATATTCATCATTCTTCAGGATATCTGCAATCTTTGCTTTCTCCGGATTCATCGGCTTGCCTTTCAGCGGCAGAATAGCCTGAATCTTGGAATCACGCCCCTGCTTGGCTGAGCCTCCGGCGGAGTCACCTTCTACAATGAACAGCTCTGTGCGAGTCACGTCCTTGGACTGCGCGGGGGTCAGCTTGCCACCAAGATTGGAGCTTTCACTTCTCTTCTTTCCCGTACGCATTTCATCACGTGCCTTACGAGCCGCTTCCCGTGCCCTGGAAGCCTGTACCGCCTTCTTAATCAGCACCTGTGCCACTTGAGGATTCTCCTCCAAATACACCTGCATCCTTTCGGATACAATGGAATCCACCGTACTTCGTGCAGAGGCACTGCCCAGCTGATCCTTCGTCTGGCCCACAAATTCAACATCGGACATCTTCACACTGATGACAGCCATCATGCCCTCGCGAAGGTCCGTACCTTCAAGATTCTTATCCTTCTCCTTGAGCATTCCGTTCTTGCGCGCATAATCGTTCATAACCCGCGTGTAAGCAGTCTTGAACCCGGTCTCATGCGTACCTCCGCCACGTGTGGGAATCGAGTTTACGAAGGAGGCCAGGGTCTCGGTGTACCCTGCATTGTACTGCAGCGCAACTTCAACCTCGACATCCTCTTTCTCGCCCAGAAAATGAATAACATCATGAAGGACATCCTTGCCTTCATTCAGGAACTGTACGAATTGTCTTGCTCCGCCCTCATAAAAAAACTCGTCGGAACGGTCAGACCGCTCATCCTTCAGAACCACTTTCAGGCCCGAATTCAGAAAAGCAATCTCCTGCAAACGTTCCGCGAGTGTATCATAATTCAGTCCAATGCCACCTTGAAAAACTCGGATATCCGGTTTGAATGTAATCTTCGATCCGGTTCGGTTCGTATTACCCAAGACTTCAAGACCAGTAACAGGTTCACCTACGTGTTCTATTCCCTTCGCGTCCACCCAATATTCAAAGCGCTGCTTGTGAATTTTTCCTTCCCGGAAAATTTCGACCTCCAGCCACTCGGACAAAGCATTAGTTACTGATGCACCCACACCATGTAGTCCACCGGACTTCTTGTAGCCGGCTCCGCCGAATTTCCCTCCGGCATGGAGAATAGTGAAGACGACCTGAGGGGTAGGAATTCCTGTCTTATGCATCCCTGTCGGGATACCTCGGCCGTTATCAAATACGGTAATAGAACCGTCCTTGTGCAAAGTAATATCAATTCGCGAACAGAATTTGGCGAGATGCTCGTCCACTGCATTATCCACGATTTCCCATACGAGATGGTGTAGGCCCGACGAGCTTGTACTCCCAATATACATACCTGGCCGCTTGCGAACTGCGACTAGCCCTTCGAGCACTTGAATGTCGTCTGCTCCGTAACCCTCTGAGCCATTTCCGCCCATAGGTCCCTCAGCAAACAAATCGATCTGGTCGACCATTCATGCTCCTCCTTTATTTACACTTTATGTATACAATGAACCGAAGCTGCTATACCCCCGGAAAATGCTATCATCCGATAACCTTCCCCAAGGGAGAGTCTTCAACAGTTACACTGTATTAACAAAACCCGTCAAAATGCAAACAGATGTTTTGTTATCCTTGTCCATTTTAATTCAATATATCCTGTTTCGTAAAGACAGTGAATGAAATGAGGAGCGAAACAGCCGCCCAAATGGCCAGAACAGCCAAAGAAAATCCTAATGTCATTCCTTCTATGGGTGCCGGAGTACCGGCCAAATAATTGGTTAAATCCAAATTCACCATGAACAGGTATTTGGCACTTGTCCAGGCAGACGCCATGTTGGTCAGGATCGTTCCGGCGATCAGTGCGGCCATCATGATCACGATGCTTGCTGCCGTGCTGCGGACTAGAACGGATACCATGAATGCAAGCATGGCTACGGTAATGCTCATGAACCAGATCAGCCCGCACTGCATCAGAATATATGCCCACTGCGGAACGGCATGCACGCCCGACAGGTCAACGTCCGAGCCATTCAGCTTAAAGCCTGTGAATACAGGAATATTAAATCCTTTATATCCAAATACAAGCCCGGATATTAAATAACTTATAACAAATGCAGAGACCACAATCAACGAGACGAACATAAGCAGGGCAATCAGCTTACTCAGCAGCACCTTCCATCGCCGCACAGGCCTCGTAAGCAGCATCTTGATCGTACCCGAAGAACGTTCGGATGATACGATATCCGACGCAATGGCCATAATAAGCAGCGGAATAAACAGCGTAGCCGCGTTATCCATGAACTGCCGAGTAAATCCAACGCCTCCCGGCTCCTGAGGATTCACATCGTGTTCCAGATAATATTTCATCTGCTGGATATAAATAATTCTGTATTTCTTCCATTCCTCGGGTACCCGTGCGCTTTGAAGGGAATTCTGATTGTCGGTTATAGCCTGACGAACAGCCAGACGCCAATCCGAGTTGAACTTCTCCCGATTAGTCTCGGCAATCTTCATCTGGGCATATACAAAGATCGGTACAAGCACAATCAGAACCAGGATGACAACATAGAACCTTTTCTTCTTCATCATCTTAATCGTCTCGTTCTTAATTAACGGCAGTATGCTATTCAATCGATTCACCTTCTGTCATCTCTAGGAACAATTGCTCCAGAGTAGGATTTATCTTATGAACATCCCTTACCTCAACCCCGGCATTGACCAGAATTGGAACAATATTGGATATGGAGTCACCAATGAACTGTGTAACCACCGAATTCTCATTAAGACCTGCAGCAATGGAATCATCCAGCACGGTATGGGGATCATCTACGATCTTGGCCCCATGTGCTACCAGAATTTCGGTACCGCGCGGCCTTGGGCTCAGCTGCCAAATCACATAGTTGGCGTTTCCGGAGACCAGCTCATTCACACCGCCAACAGCCAGTACTCTGCCCCGGCTTATAATCGCTACACGATCGCAGAGCAGCTGAATTTCACTCAAGAGATGACTCGATACGAACACCGCCATGCCCTCTTCAGCCAGCCGCCTGATGAAGGCTCGGAGCTCCTTGATTCCCTTGGGATCAAGTCCGTTCGTCGGCTCGTCCAGAATAAGCAGCTTAGGTCGTCCCAGCAAAGCTTGGGCAATGCCCAGGCGCTGACGCATCCCCAGCGAGTAGGTCTTCACCTTATCGTGAATTCGCTGGTCCAGTCTTACTATGTCCACTACCTCCTGAATCCGCTGTTCATCAATCCCTGACTGCATACGGGCAAAATGCTGAAGATTCTCCCAACCTGTAAGGTAGGGATAGACCTCCGGATTCTCCACGATTGAGCCTACAAAAGCCAGTGCACGTTCCGGATCCCGATTCACGTCATACCCACAGATCTGAACCTTGCCCTCGGTTGGCTTAATCAGGTCCACCAGCATGCGGATCGTGGTCGTCTTGCCGGCTCCATTGGGTCCAAGAAATCCAAAGATCTCTCCACTTTTTACGTCAAAAGTGACATCGTCGATAATCCACTTCTTGCCGATCTTCTTCCGCAAATGCTCTACGGATAGTACGGTTGCTAGGTTACTGCGTTCTTCTCCACTTGGATGGATCAATTCTTCTCACTCCTAACCTGATCTATTAACGCAGCCCCTGTACGATGCGTTCCGCGATATATTGATATCCCTCATCATTGGGATGGAAATGGTCATCCGCCAAGTATTTCTTCGTATTTCCCGTAAAAATATCAAAGGTCGAGACAACCCTGCCATTCTCATATGTATTCAGAATTTCAGAAGCCCTCAGATTCCACTCCGCAACCGCTTGGTTCCCAGGTATCCTCATTTCCTTCAAGTCGTTAAAAGGATTGTAGAGACCCACATACACCAGCTGGGCTGCAGGATTGATCTCATGTATTTTATCGACAATTTGTTTTAATCTTAGTGAAGCCTTCTCTACTTCTGAGGATAATTCCTTGTAAGTTGGAAGTGCTTTACCGGTTTGAACATTCTGGGCCCCCTGGAAAAGGTCATTTCCTCCAATCGACAGAAGAATCACGTTGGCGTTCCTGAGAACATACTGCACACCCTCTTCATTCAGCGTAGGCAGAAGTCCTTTCGTGGTCATCCCGTTCACTCCCAGATTGTTCACCAGCTTAACCGGAAGCTTCTGAACCTTCTGGAGCTCGGTAACCGCTCTGCGCACAAATCCCTGACCTGTATCATCTCCGGTTCCCTTTGCCAAAGAGTCTCCGAGCGATACAATGTTATATTCTTTGGCACTCGTTGTGGGTGCTGCGTTCGACAAGCTTCCGTCAGGTGTGCTTACCCACGGATTCCCGCTCGCCGGAGCGATTACATCTTTAACCGCATACAAAAATCCGGCAAGCAGCAGCAGCGTTGCCAGAACTGAGGAAATACCTATAGTTCGCCATAACCAGGACGAAGAATTCATAATGACCCTCCCGCTGAGTAAATTCGATGTTTCGTAGCCACTTTTATCTTTGTTTAGACTTATGTAATTAACATAAATCACCTTTTTACAATTTGCAAATTCATGGAAGAGCATTCTGGACATTTTTGTAAACTAGGAGTATAATTACTTTTACCTAGTACATTTATGGGTTATTAGCTTAGCTGGTAGAGCAGCCGACTCTTAATCGGCAGGTCGCAGGTTCGACCCCTGCATAACCCATATGATTTGGAAGCAAGAAGCAGCGGACATGTTCCGCTGCTTCTTCTGTTGTTACTGTTAATTCATTCTAATAAAAAGCACTGCTTATTTGGAATGGATAAGCAGTGCTAAGCCTGATTTTATTTACCGATAAACTCTTGGACCCAAAGTCCATTAAAGTAACCGACACCGATCATCTTATAATGCGGGTTCAGAATATTTGCGCGGTGACCTGGACTGTTCATCCAGTCCTTAACCACTTCTTCGGGAGTACGCTGCCCTTTGGCAATGTTCTCGCCTGCATAGCGGAACGTAATGTTATAAGCGTCCATCATATCAAATGGAGAACCATAAGTAGGTGAAGTATGGCTGAAGTAGTTGTGCTTATACAGGTCAATCGCCTTATCCTTTGCCAGGCCTCTCAACTTGTCATGAACAACAAGACTAGCTAGCCCCGCGTTTGTCCGCTCCTTGTTGACGAGTTCAACCACCTTGGCTGCCCGATCGGCCTGAATCTTGGCGTACATCGCTGCTAGTTGTACCTGCTTGGAGATCACTCCAGCCTTCGACAAAGGGGCAGCAGCAGCTTCGGCATTCATACCCAAATAGAATGTACCAACCAGCAGGGCGGCCAGAGTTGTACAGATCATACGTGATGCCCATGGTCTAACGCGTAGCTTGTCCATATCACTCTCCCCTTTCTAAGCGGAACATGAGGATAATTACCCCCTATTTACTAAATTAACCTGTCAGAGTAACTCCTATGTTACATTTTAACATGGATAGAATGACCTTGCATTACCAAAAAGTGGTATAACCGCGACATTTCTGCCGCGGCTGGTTTCTTGCTATTCATTTAGTTATTTTTTGTTGGCATATTTACGCATATCGAAAGCTACGGCAGCAATGATGATCATACCTTTAATGATGAGCTGCCAGTTCGGGCTGACCCCGATGAACGTAAGACCATAGTTGATAACTGTGAAGATAAGCACCCCGGTCAATACACCCGGCACGGTACCAATACCACCCGTTGTTGACACACCGCCGACCACACAGGCTGCGATGGCATCAAGCTCGTACATGTTACCGTAGTTATTAGTTGCTCCGCCAGTTCTTGCTGCTTCCATTACACCAGCGAGACCATATAGAGCGCCAGCGATGGAATAGATCCAGATCAGGTTACGGGATACATTAATACCCGATACTTTAGCAGCTTGTTCGTTACCGCCAATGGCATACATATTTTTACCAAGACGCGTCTTGTTAAAGATAACCCATACGATAATAGCTACAATGATTGCAATGATTACGATATAAGGAATGGAATACTGGCCCGAACCGATACTTCCGGAACCCCACCACTTGGTGAAGTCAGGTCTTAATCCACCAATAGGCTGTGAGTGGTTCGGATCCATATCGAAGTACAGCGAGTTCACACCGTAAATGATAACCATCGTACCCAAAGTTGCGATAAATGGCGGAACCCTTAACTTAGCAACAATCAGACCATTGATCATACCGAACAGGAATCCAACTGCAATGGCAAGCAGAACTGGAACGATAACCGGCAGATCTGCAAGACCCGGGAAGAATCTTCTCGGATAATCCTGTATCTGCAGCATGGAAGCTGAGATAACGGCGGTTAAGCCCACCATACGTCCTGCTGAAAGATCCGTTCCTCCTGTAATCAGGATGAAGGCAACACCCAACGCAATAATAGTCCGTGTAGCTGACTGATTCAATACATCACGCAGTGCGTTAATCCCGATAAAGGATGGGTCATAAATCGCGATCCCGATAATCAATACCACCAATACGATATAAATGGCATTATGAGTAATCATCTCTTGTATTCTTCTAGTACTCATGTTTCTGTTTCCTCCCTCTCCCGCCTCTAATGCTGGGCAGCCAGACGCATAATTGTCTCTTCACTGGCCGTTTCTCCATCTAATATTCCTGTCATTTTCCCTTCAGACATAACCATGATGCGATCCGACATCCCCAGCAGCTCAGGCATCTCTGAGGAGATCATAATGATGCTCTTTCCTTGACGTGCCAAGTCGGCAATGATGGAGTAAATCTCGAATTTGGCTCCGACGTCAATCCCCCGGGTTGGCTCATCCAGCAGGAGAATCTCAGGCTCGGTTAACAGCCATCTTGCAAGCAGAACCTTCTGCTGGTTCCCCCCGGATAAATTCATAATGAGTGCTTTCGTATTTGGTGTTTTGGTACGCAGCTTCTCAATCATTTTATTGGTCTCTGTCTGCTTCTTCTTCTCGTTGAGCAGCAGATATGGCGTCATATACCGGTCCAGATTGGCAATAGCCCCGTTCTCATGCACGGACAATACGGGGAATATCCCGGTAGTCCGGCGCTCTTCGGTCAATAGAGCCAGACCATATTTCATCGCATCTTTCGGCGATTTAATTTTGACTTTCTTCCCGTGAATCGAGATACTTCCCGCTGACAGCTCCCGCAGGCCGAATAAAGCTTCGATCAGCTCGGTCCGCTGAGCACCAACCAGACCACCAATACCGAGAATCTCTCCTTTTCTAAGCTCGAAAGAGACATTTTTGAACGATTTGTCTACAGGTGAAGTTAAATCATGCGCTTGCAAAATTACATCGCCCGGCACATTGTCGCGTTCAGGGAAACGATGAGTCAGATCGCGTCCGACCATCTTCGAAATGATCAGGTCAGTTGTCATCTCAGCCGCAGGCCAAGTGCCAATCTTTTTCCCGTCACGCATGATGGTAACGTCGTCCGAGATGCGAAGAATTTCTTCCATTTTGTGAGATATATAAATGATGGCGACGCCTTTGGCTTTCAGATCACGGATAATACGGAATAAATGTTCAACTTCCACACCAGTGAGCGACGAGGTTGGTTCATCCATCACGATAATTCGAGAGTTAAAAGATACCGCTTTCGCAATTTCGATGGACTGGATCTTTGACACAGACAATTTACCCACCAAGGTATCCGGCTTCAAATCAATATCCAGCTGTTTGAATAAATCTTCTGTATCACGATACATCTTGCTGTGATCCACGAATTTGAATGGCCCTATTCCCTTCATCGGGAATCGTCCAAGCCAAATATTCTCCATAACATCCCGGAATGGGATTGGATGCAGCTCCTGATGGATCATTGATATCCCGTTGGCTAAAGCATCACTTGAACTCAGAATTTCGGTTTTTTTGCCATTCAGATAAATTTCTCCACCGTCCGGCTTATAAATACCGAACAGACATTTCATCAGGGTAGATTTCCCTGCCCCGTTCTCACCCATAAGCGCATGCACCGTTCCGGGCCTAACCTGAAGGGTTACTTGATCTAGAGCTTTAACGCCGGGGAATTCTTTGGAGATGCTTCTCATCTCCAGGTAATAATCTTGTTCAGCCATTTGCATTTCGCCTCCTTACTACCGCATTTCCTATCCGTTTTATTTATACTTTGCGATTAATAAAATTCGGAAGGCTCCCTGCAATTCTGCAGAAAGCCTCCCTTTACTTATGCCTGATGCCGAGAAGCTTTAATTCACTTATTGAGCGTCTTTCATGTTGTCTTTAGTGATTTTCTTGTAAGGAATCCATACATATTGCTTGTCGGTTACATCAAAGCCAACGCTTTCCTTCGTAATTTCTTTGCCTTGGCCAAGCAGGGACGCCAGTGTTACTGCCGCTTTACCTTGGTTATTCGCATCATTTAGAACGGTACCCAGCATAGTTCCGTCTGAAAGAGCTTGAAGCGCTGGTGCAGTGGCGTCAACGCCTACAACAGGGATGTATTTGCCGCCTGTGAAGTATCCTCCAGCTTTCAAAGCTTCGATAGCTCCAAGTGCCATATCATCGTTGTTCGCAAATACCGCTTCGATCTTGTCGCCATGTGAAGCCAGGAATGCAGCCATTTTCTCTTGACCTTTTACGCGATCCCAGTTCGCATTGTCTTCAGCCAATTTCTCAACCTTGATGCCTGCTTCTTCTACAGCCTGAATCGAGTACTTCGTACGAAGCTCTGCATCCTGGTGACCTTGTTCACCTTTCAGCATGACATATTGAAGCACGCCGTCTTTATTCTTATCCGCTTCCGGATGAGCTTTCCAGTAATCTACAACCAATCCGCCCTCTAGGGTTCCGGATTCTTCTGCTTTGGCTCCGACGTAATACACTTTATCCCATTTCTTCATATCCTCAGGAAGTGGTTCACGGTTCAAGAAGACAACTGGAGTGTCTTTCGCTTTGGCTTTATCAATGATGACACCAGCTGCAGTACGGTCAACCGGATTGATGACAAGAGCTTTGGTGTTCTTGGTCAAGAACAAGTCAACCTTATCATTCTGTGTCGGTTGGGAGTTCTGGCTGTCTACGATCTCTACTTTCGCAATCCCTTTACCATTCTTCTCGATGGAGTTACGAACCCCAGTCATGAACGTATCGTCGAACTTGTAGATCGCTACGCCTACGCTCGGCTCAGTGGAAGAACCGCCGCTTCCTGAACTTGAGCAACCCGCCAATGCCGCTCCCAAAACCGATGTTGCCAGTACTACCATGCTTAATTTCTTCATATTTCTGTTGACCTCCCATAGTCTAAAATGATTTACCTCTTCTTTATTTAGGTCTTTCGTGTGGGTCTTGTGTACCACTTGGTTACGTTTTCATTATGCCTGATTCTTGAACCTCTGCGAATCTAAAATTCTGATGTGTTTATATAAAAATTCTCACTAATCTGCTTAAATGAGCATAATAAAGCGCCTCTTCTTTTATAGAAGAGACGCTTTATCTTCATTCGTGTCTTATCACGAGTTGTGTTCCTGTACATACCTGCCATGCTTAGGCAGTGCAAGCTTATCAAAATTCTCTGCTAAATGATTAAGCCCTATAGTCAGTTCCTCTCCTGACACCGGTCGTCCATGTCCGGTAATGGCCCTTTGAGGTTTCAGCGCGGCCAGCTTCTGCACAGACTCTTTCGCCTGTTCCCAATTCGTAGTGAAATACGCGGGAGGACCATGAAGCTCCATCTCTTGGGAAATGACCGATAAGGCAGATTCTTGTTTCACCGTAATAAAAGCATCCCCCGCAATCAAAGTTCCGTCTGAGTCCCTGTACAGAGAAATATGCCCCGGGCTATGTCCTGGTGTATGAATCCAGCGCCATTCCGGAAGATTAGGAACACTTCCATCACCGGGAAGCGAATGCACCCTATGCTCAAGATTAATGGCCTTATGTGGATATATCGGTGAAATCCCTGCCATCAATCCGCCACCAACACTTGGATCAGCCGGCGGGTAATCCTGGTTTCCTGTCAGGAAAGGCAGCTCGAGCGGGTGTGCGTAGACAGGCACCTGCCAACGCTCCGATAAAGTAATCACCCCTCCAACATGATCAAAGTGCCCATGCGTAAGAATGATAGCTTGGGGCGGACACCCATACCGTTCCTCCGCTTCCTTCTCCAGAGCATTTACCGTCGGTTCCAGGCCAGTGTCTATCAGCACCCAATCTCTCTGAGAGGGCCTGCCTACAAAGCATACATTCGCGATAAGCGTCCTTACACATGTTAGGTCCCCGGTTACGTCTTCTTTATCGATCGTACCTGTCTTCAACAGACTTTTTCCATCCATTTCGAATCACTCCAAGTCTTAGTAAATCTCGTAGGTTATACGTAATTTACCCATAGACAGGCTGATTATTACACTATGCATGCAGATCGACTATTTGATAAAAGGAAACAAAAGCTTCTGATTATCCGGCCAGAGCATATTATCCAGATCGATGAGCTTCGTTCCTGTATCGAAGCGCTCCGGAATACTATTACCTTCAGCCAATTGTACTGCAGAGGACACAGCCAGATACCCATTGCTATATGGATTCTGCACAACCATGGCCTGAACCGTTCCTTCTTGCAGCTTTTCCATCATTTCAGGTGGATTGTCAAAAGTAATAAGCTTGGTCTTGCCACCGTATCCCAGCTCGTCAATCGCCTTCCCTGCACCAATCGAGGCTTCCGCATTTAGAGCTACAATCCCCTTAATGTTGGGGAATTCGTGAATCATGGTCCTCGTCAGTGTATCCGCCAAACGCTCATCAGACCCGCAATACTCAATATCTGCGATCTTTAAATCCGGGAAACGGGCAATATAATCCATAAAGCCTTCTTCCCTTTGATCCGCATTACGAGCTCCTTTTACGAAATTGATGATGCCGATTTCGCCTTCGGTACCGGTAAGTTCAACAAGACGCTCCGCCGCCTTCTGACCGGCCTCGTAATTGTTGGCCCCGATATAGGACTTCACTTTCGCTGAGGCAACTTCTGCATCCATGGACAACACCGGTATACCATAATAGGAAGCTTGATCCGTCACTTGTGCCAATGCCATATAGTCACTGGCAGACAAAATTATCGCATCTGTTCCATTATGGATGGACTGCTCCATCAGAGCGATCTGTCCTTTATAGTCATTTTCGTTAGCTGGCGCCATGAAATCCAACTTTACGTTATATTCCTTGGCAGCCACTTCGGCTCCCATCTTAATTGTCTTCCAGTAGTCACCGTGATCCATTTTGACAATCATACTCACCAGGGTCACCGACTCCTCCTCCGCTCTAAGGTCTATCGACGAGGAACAAAACCCGGCAGAGATGAATAGGATTATCATTACGCTAAGCCGAAGAATGAGCTTCTTGATCTTCATGGCTGTCCTCCATTACCGTGGATTTCCGGTTTTGAGATTATAGGAAGCCGGACAGTCACCGTTGTTCCCTCTTCCAGCTCACTTTCAAAAGTCAGCCCGTACGGCGTTCCATAGTAAAGCGAGATGCGTTCATGCACATTTCTTACTCCAACCCCGGATCCGCTCTCTTGTCTGGACCGTCCTGTTAGTACTCCTCTAAGCACTTCTTCGGACATACCGACACCATTGTCGGTCACCCGAATGAATAGACACTCATCCTCGATCCAGGAGTAAATCCCGATAAAACCTTCATCCACCATCATTTCAATACCATGATGAATCGCGTTCTCGACTAATGGTTGGAGAATAAGCTTTAGCGTCATACAATTCAGGGCTTCGTCCTGGGCCTCAATCTCATACTGGAACTTATTCTTGAAACGAATCTTCTGGATAATCAGGTAATTACGCACATGCTCCAGTTCATCCTGTACCGAGATAATATTGTTCCCTTTGCTAAGACTGATCCGGAAGAACTTGGATAACGAAGTAATCGTCGTAACTACCTCTTCCTTCCGTCCCATTTCGGCCATTCGCGTGACGGAATTTAATGTGTTGTATAGAAAATGAGGGTTAATCTGGGCCTGAAGAACCTCCAGCTCTCCTTTACGCTTCGCTTCCTGCTCCAAGATTATCTGATCCATAAGTTCCCGTATTCTGCGGATCATGAGATTGAACCTCTTGGAGAGCTGCTCCACCTCATAAGCGCCGCTTACATCAATTATGGTGGCGAAGTCACCATCTTCCACCTTTTTCACTGATCTCTCCAGATTCCGGAGAGGCTTGGCAATACGATAAGACACAAATACAGAGACGATCAGAACAATCCCCAGCATCACGAGCAAAAACCAGAGCATAAAGGCATTAATGTCCTTCTTGGTGGTCATGATTTCATCCGCATAGGTCACACCTACAACTTTCCAGCCTGTGGGCTGTACCGTCTTTATCGTAATAATCCGTTCTTCGCCAGTGGAGTCATCCATATAGCTGCCGAAAGAATAATTCAGCACAGGCTCCAGATTCTCGTACTTAAGTCCGGCATAGATAAGCTGCTGCTGCGGATGGTAGACAATGTTTCCAAGGCCATCAATGATGTATACATATCCCTTCTTGCCGAGACTTACCCGCTTACTCAGTTCATCAATAGTCCGAAAATTAATATCAACCGCAAGGATACCCTTCTTCTTGATCCGGTGATCTAGGTAGCTAATCTCTTTACTCATACTGACAACCCAGCGATAAGGGGATTTGAATACATTCTGAATATGCGGTGCGGAGAATTGAAGAAGGCCTGGGTGCTCCTGGGCTGCTTCGAACCATCCCTGTCTGGGCAATCTTGAATTGGGACGCATGCCGATACTGGGAGTGTTGAGTACCAGCTCGCCGCTCTTCGTGAACAAAGCTATGGAGACCAAATCTTCACGAGTATTAAGTATGGTATTTAATCGGCTCTCCAGCTGATTCCCAGTCAACTGTGAAGAGTTACCGATACTCTCCTCTACCACTTCAAAGATATCCTTCATCCCCGAGACGTAAAATTCCAAATTCAAGTTCACCTGATCAATGATCTGCCCCATGTTCAGGAAGGTGTTCTCTTCCGATGATTTGGAGAATTTATTATACAGCATCACGCTCACAAGGAGCACCGTAATAATGGTGATGAACATGAACGATAAGGTAATCATGACCTGAATCTTCTTATAATGAAACCGGCCGAGCGGCTGAAATAATGTTCGCCAAAATCTCATTGTGCCTTGGCTCCGCTCCGGTATTCTTTGGGTGAGATGCCAAACTTCTTGCGAAAACAGAAGCTGAAGTAATTGGGATCAGCAAAGCCTACTTGTTCCGCAATCTCAAATGCTTTTAATTCCGTATTCCGAAGCAGTTCCTGGGCGGCCTCCATTCTAATCCCAAGAAGATAGTTCACAAAAGTCATCTTGACTTCTTTCTTGAAGATGGCGCTAAAGTAACCGGTACTGATATGCAGGTGCTCACACACCTTGTTGATCGAAATCTCGCTTTCCCGGTAGTGCTGGCGGATGTATTCCTTAGCATCTTCTACAAGTCGGTTATAGCTGGATTCCCGGTCCGAGGCAATCGAATTCCGAAGCTTCAAGCATAAATCCTTGAACCAGACCTTGGCCTCCATGGCATGCGAGAACTTTGTTATTTCTCCAAGACCCGTTGCCCCGTTCCCGAACAGACGGTCCAGATCGACATGAATTTCCTTAGCTACTTTTACAGCAGCCGTAAGCATTTCCAGCAAATAGATTTGAAATCCCTGATTAGATAGTCCCGTATCTGTGATCCGGTTGAACAGCTGGTCCATCAGTATGTTAATTTCTTCTTCTGTGCCAACCTTCAGGCACCTGACAAGCTCCTGCTCGTTAAAATCGCTGAAGGTGAATGGCTCCGAGGATCGGCTCTCCATATCCTCAATCCAGATCACCTTATTCCCTCCATACAGTAACCGGTAATCAAATGCCTGCACCGCATCTTTATAGGACATATGCAGATTTTGAAGACTGTTCTGAACGCTTCCGGCGCCAATCGTAACAGTCTGCTTCAAATATCGCTCTATACTGTAGCGTATTTCTTCCAGCATTCTTAGTGACTGCTGGCTTACGGATTCCGCTTCACTTTCTGTGCTAATACTTAGAACGACAACTTCATCATGGTGGATAAAAGTATGACCGCTATCATACTTCCCGGCGATTTCCGACGTTATATTCAGCACGGCGAACAGCTCAAGATCATGGTCAAAGGTCTCTTTAAGTGAAAGAGTACCCTCCTTCTCCAAAGTTAAGGCCGGCATCTTCCCTTCCTTTACCTTTGGATCCAGCCTAATGATCGACACCATATAGCGGCTTCCCTCCAAATTAAGCGAATAAGACTGTACTTTATCATGAATCTCATTCTGGGGAAGTCTGCGGGTGACGAGTGACGATAGGAAAATACTCTGCAGCACCGGAAGGTTCCGCCGGTAATGCTCCGTCAAGAGATGTACGTTCTCCTTCTGGGCAACTTCTTCATCAATGTTACGTTTAACCTTAAGGAGAATTTCAATTAACTCCTGGGAGGAGAACGGCTTCAGGACATATTCATCGATCTGTAGACGGATCGCTTTCTGGGCATACTCAAATTCCTCGTACCCGGTTAAAATAATAATTTTAGTGGCAGGATAATTCTCCCTGATCCACTCGGATAGTTGAAGGCCGTTCATAAATGGCATCTGAATGTCCGTTACTACGATATCCGGCTGATGCCTTTCAATCATCTCGGCAGCTTCGCGGCCATTCTCGGCCGTATCTGCTACATGGAAACCTAAAGCTTCCCAATCGATTTCGGTCAGTAAGCCTTCCCTTACATCTGATTCGTCATCGACTAAAACTAACTTGTACATGATAACCATCCTTCTATATGGTGTGAACCTCTGCACTAAACCTATCAACATCCCGCCAGTTTAACAGAGAGATGCACAACCATTGTAACCGTTTACCCTCAATCCCTCAACGAATTTATCATTTGAAAATGAAGGTTTTGGGTTAAGAAACCATGGAATTATTCTGTCGAAATGTTTGACAATAGACCAACTTTGGTTAAATATGGATAGTGGACGCATGGGTCTATTTAGCTGAATTTACGCTTATTGCTTCCCAAATAATTAACTCATTGTTAAGAGGACAAAGGAGAACACCATGTTGAAGAAATGGATGACGGCAGTAATTCTAATGGGCTTATTATCAGCCTGCGGTAACAACAGTTCGACGGAGAAGAAGGACGACACGGCAAAGACACCAGCTACGTCTGCAACAACGACAACACCTGCTCCTGCTGAGCCGGCTGACAATTCAAAGGATTCAGCTGCAAAATCTACAGACGATTCCCAAGCCTCAGCTGACAAGAAAGAAATTCCCGCAGATTTCAAAACTTACGAGAATGAGCAGTTCAATGTCTCCTATCCAAAAAGCTGGAGTACATATGATTCGAAGCAGTTAAATAATCCTATGGTTAAAGTGGCCTTCTATGATCCTAAACCTACCGGGAATTTTGCAACAAATATCAATGTAACGATGAATGCAGACACTACCTATTCTGCTAAGGACATAGCGGATAGCTCAACCAAGATGCTGGAAGAGAAGGGCGAAGAAAATGGAATGGCCAATTACAAGCAAATTGATTATAAAGACATGGATCACTCCGGCTTCAAAGCAGGGATCTCCACTTCCAGCTACACAAGCACTCAAACAAAGGCTGATATTATCCTGTCTCAGCTGATCATACCTGCCAAGAAGAATACTTACGTGGTCAGCTTCTCGGCCACCAAAGAAGATTATGAGAAGTCAAAGGATACGGTGCTCAAGGATATTATAGATTCATTCACAATTAAAGAATAATTGGATTCAGTACCGTCTGCTTCTCAATGAAGCAGGCGGTTTTTTTGTTAAGTCATGGCATAAGAATCTCAGACAAAATCGCCTAAATGGGCAAAAAAAATCATCCCTTAGGGATGAGTATGATAAAGGTGTCTATTCCAATGTTTTATAAAGACGGTATCCTGAGCATTCAAAGCCCATTCGTTCATAGAACGGCTTGGCATCAATACGCTCTTCATCCCCTGTGGACAGGAACAGCTCCTGGCTGCCCTTACGCTTCCCCCAGGATTCAACCTCATGAATCAGTCTCTTGCCAATGCCCTTGCCTCTGTGATTCTCATCTACTACAAGTGCGGTAATACGAGTAACCGGCTGCTCCATATCATGAGTCTGCAGCTGTCTAAGGCTTACGGTACCCACTACTTCACCATCAAGTTCTGCTACAAAGTTACGAAAATGCGGATGATTCTCGCAAGCTGCAAGTCTTTCTTCCATTACACTTACCGTTGTGGGATAACGAAGCTGTCTCATTAGAGCCGTAATCTCCTTCGCATCTTCACGTGAACATTTACGGATTAAGAGTGCCGGAGCACATACCTGATTACTCATTCAGCCCATTCCACCTTTAATAGACTTGCCGCTTTTTTGGCATGGATGCGTGCGGTCTCTACATCTTCTTCTGCACTGAGCGCTACAGCCATCCGACGCCCCGGCTTACTGAGCGGCTTACCGAAAATTCTGATCTGTGTACGAGGAATTTCAAGTGCTTCATGAACTCCGCCAATGGTAAAAGATTGTCCCTCTCGGTCGGCCTTCAGTGTTGCTGAAGCTCCCGGAGTCAGCACATGTACCGAAGGTACCGGAAAGCCGAGAATAGCTCTAACATGCAGAGCAAATTCGGAAAGGTCCTGGGTAACCATAGTTACCATCCCGGTATCATGCGGGCGGGGAGATACCTCACTGAACAGAATGCCCTGCTCCGTGACGAACAGCTCCACCCCGAACAAGCCATATCCGCCAAGCGCATCCGTAATAGTACGGGCAATGTTCTGGGCTTCCTGAAGTGCCTGCTCACTTATGAAATGAGGCTGCCAGGACTCAATATAATCGCCATCCTTTTGAATATGTCCAATCGGAGGGCAGAAGATCGTCCCCGAGACACTACGAACCGTAAGCAGCGTAATTTCACTGTCAAACCGAACAAAAGATTCGACAATAACCGCCGCGCCCTTCGCACGAGCCCCTTCAAGAGCAGCATTCCAGCTGGCTTCAGCATCTTCCAGGGTCCGGCATACCGTCTGTCCTTTACCGGAAGAGCTCATCAGAGGTTTAACCACACAAGGTGTGCCTAATTCCTTGACGGCTTCTTTCAGGCTGTCCAGACTATCCGCAAAGCGGTAATCCGCTGTGGGAATGCCGAGTTCCTCGGCTGCAAGCCGCCGAATTCCTTCACGATCCATCGTAAGACGAGCCGCGCGAGCGGTTGGAACCACGTGGTATCCTTCCTCTTCAAGCTCAAGCAGTGCCGAGGTAGCAATGGCTTCAATCTCAGGCACAATGATGTCTGGCTTCAACTGATGAATCAGGCTCTTTAGTGCTTCAGCATCAAGCATGTCGATAACATGAGACTCATGAGCGACCTGCATCGCCGGTGCATGTTCATATCGGTCCACTGCAATGGTCCTTACACCTAATCTCTGAGCTTCAATAATGACTTCTTTCCCTAGCTCTCCACTGCCAAGCAGCAGCATAGTTCTGGCATGATCAGAAAAAGGAGCACCCCACATTCGTCTGAAATCCCCCTAGTTTATATGGATAAGTTAAGCCAGTGTAAAAATAGCCTAAATTCATCCATTAAGATAAGTAGTTTCTTCTTATCTATTTTCCGGGTTTCTCGTCCATAATGCAAGAGTGCTCCGCTAAAAATCCAATCTTTTCCGACATTTAGTTACAAAAATCTGAATTGTGCTTCTATTAAGCCACTGTAAATTCCCTGATGCTTCATAAGCTGGTCATGGTTCCCTTCTTCCTTGATCTCACCATGGTCAAGAACCACAATATGATCTGCGTGTCTGATCGTTGACAACCGGTGGGCGACAATGAAAGAGGAGCGTCCTTGAAGTAGGACTTTCAAAGCTTCCTGAATTTTCAGCTCCGTCTCTGTATCAATACTTGCCGTGGCTTCATCCAGAATGAGAATACGCGGGTTGGCGAGCAGCGCTCTCGCAAAAGAAAGCAGCTGACGCTGTCCCATAGAAAGAGCGCTTCCCCGTTCCTCAACTTCAGTCTCATAACCTCCGGGCATCTGGGTAATAAAATCATGGGCGTCTACAGCCTTAGCCGCAGCTTCAACCTCTTCATCTGTGGCATCAAGACGACCAAAACGGATATTGTCCCGAATTGTACCGGAGAAAATAAACGTATCTTGAAGCACGATCCCGATCTGGCTTCGAAGACTCTGAAGCGTGACATCGCGGATATCAACACCATCTATGGTTATCCGGCCCTGCGTAATATCATAAAATCGGCTAACCAGGTTAATAATGGTACTCTTCCCTGATCCGGTATGTCCTACAAGCGCTACGGACTGCCCGGCCTGAACCTGCAGATTGATACCTTTCAGAGCGGCACGGCCTTTCTCATACTCAAAAACGACATGATCGAACTGAATATTTCCGTTAATGGTCGGGATCGGCTTGGCACCCGGCTTATCTGTAACCGAAGGCTGTTCATCAATAAATTCAAAGATTCTCTCTGATGAAGCCATCGCTACCAGCAGCTGGTTATACATCTGACCGAGCCGGTTAATCGGGTCCCAGAAGTTCCCTACATAGTTACTGAAAGCTACAAGCAGACCAATGGTGATCTCACCTGATTGAATAAGGTAAGCGCCCAGCCAAAAGAGAATGAAGCTTCCGATCCCGCCCGTAATTTCAATAAGCGGACCAAACATCTGGTTCATTGCTGAAGCTTTATCCCAAGACTTCTTGCTATCCTTGTTCATGACGTCGAAATAATTCATGTTCTCCTGCTCCTGGGTGTAGGCCTGAGTCACGCGTATTCCTTGGATGGACTCATTCAGGTGAGAGTTGATCCGGGAGTTCTTGGTCCGCACCACCTGCCAGGCAATTCGGATCGTCTGACGCAGCTTGGTAGAGATGAAGAACATAATCGGTACCGTGATCATAACGGCAAGGCCAAGCTTCCAGTTCACCATTAACAGAATAATCACGATCCCCACTAGCTGCACACAATCAATCATCAAATTCACGACCCCATTGGTGAACAGGTCCTGCAGGGAATTGACGTCATTGGTGACCCGGACAAGTACCGACCCGGCCGGGCGTTTGTCATAGAAGTTGAAGGACAGCTTCTGAATATGACGAAACAGGTCTGATCTAAGATCATAAATGACCTTTTGACCAATAATATTTGTGAATTTAATCCGGTAAGCACTGGCAGCCCATTGAATCAGATACAGTAGAATTACGGATGCTGTAATGAGATACAGGAGCTTCAGACTGCCTTCCTTCACAATCGCTTTGTCGATGGCCAAGCTCGTTAGATAAGGCACTGTCAGCTTCGTAATTGTCCCAAGAATCATCATAAGAATAATTAACGGGAGCAGCTGCTTGGCATATGGTCGCATATAAGAGAACAACCTGCGGAACTGCCTCCAGTCAAACGCCTTGTCAATCGCATCATCGTCCTTATATACGAATCTGTCACTCAGCCCCTGCTTCTTCTTGAGCCCCGGCTCCTGCTTGCCTGCTAATTCGGTCTGTGTACTCATGCCCGGTTCACCTCATCTTCCTTATCCGATATTCTGGAAAGGTAATCCGCATACTGTATCCGGAACACATCCTGATAGGGGCCTGAGGTATGAATGAGCTCATTATGTCGTCCCTGCTGGACGACCCTTCCCTGATCCATAACAAGGATCAAGTCAGCATGTCTCAGAGAAGAGATCCGGTGAGCGATAATAAACGTCGTTCTTCCTCTCATGACCTCCTGGAATCCGGTCTGAATTTCGTGCTCAGTCTCCATATCCACAGCACTCGTGGCATCATCCAGAATAAGAATCTTGGGATTCTTCAGCAGCGCCCGGGCAATGGCGATCCGCTGCTTCTGTCCTCCCGACAATCCCATTCCACGTTCACCAACCACCGTATCATATCCTTCAGGCAGCTCCATAATGAAATCATGAGCTTTGGCGAGCTGGGCAGCGCGAATAATCTCGTCCATTGAGACATCCTGGATGCCGTAAGCGATATTATTCCGAATTGAGGAGGAGAACAAGAAGGTCTCTTGAAATACGGTTGAGATCTGTTCCCGCAGCTGCCTAACCTTGATCTTTCTGATATCAGTTCCATCCAGTGTGATACTACCCTCATCGATATCATAGGCACGCATCAAAAGCTGGATAATCGTTGATTTGCCAGAACCGGTTCCGCCAAGGAAACCAATGACAGCCCCCGGCTTAGCTTCGAAATTAATATCAGTCACTGCTGGCATTTTGTTACCGTAGGCAAAGGTTACATGATCAAATACAATATGTCCCTTCACCTGCTCACCCGGCAGCATGAGGGCATGCTCATCATCCTGCACATCAATTGGCTGGTTCAGAATTTCCAGTACGCGTTCTCCGGAAGCCTTGGACTGAGTATAGTTATTGATATGGAATCCGAGTCCCCAGAGCGGTCCGATAATGAACCAGATCAGGCCAAAGAAAGCAACCAATTCCCCTAGCGAAAGGGATTTATGTATAACCAGTGTACCCCCTACCCCAAGCAGAATGGCAACACTAACCGAAGCGAGTAGTTCCATCACAGGGAAATATCTGCTCCACAGCAGGGCAGCGAAAATTTGATTCGATTTGTATCTTTCGTTGCGCTCCGAGAATTTCTCAACTTCATATGGCTCTCTGGCAAAAGATTTAACCGTTCTAACTCCTGTAATATTCTCCTGTACGGAGGTAGTGAGAGAGCTTAAGGCAAGCCTCATTTCCTGAAAAGCCGGATGAATCTTGGACTCAAACTTCCATGCAACGAGAACCAGAAAAGGCATGGTAATCAGAGTCAATACCGTTAGCTCCCAGTTCATTGACATCATCATGACAGCACCGAAGCTCACCATGAAGAAGAGGTTGAGCAGCTGGGCAAACCCGAATCCGATAAAGAGGCGAATGGCTTCCAGGTCCCCGGTCAATCTGGACATGAGGTCTCCTGTCTTCGCGGTATCATAATAGCGGAACGATAGAAACTGCAGCTTCTCATAACAGGCATTGCGAAGTCGATAAGCCAAGTAATTCCCTAATCGTCCACCAAAGAACCCGCTTAAAAACTGCATGAAAGCCTTTACAATAATGACTGAAAGCGCTGTTAAAGCAAGATATGGAGCCTCACTATAATTCCGGGGTGCAATAACATCGTCAATCAGCTTTCTTAGCAAATTGGGGTACACCAGACCCAATGCCGTTGCGGCTGCAAGACATAATATCGAGAGAATCAATAGATGGTTCTTCTCCCGGTAGTAGACGTGCAATTGCCTGAGAACATTCATATGTCTCCTCCTCGCTGCCATCCGTCAATTTAGGAACTTTAAGCAGTTTACCATCATGACTTTAAGGCAGCAAAGAGGAAATACCTTCATATTGATGAGTATTATAGTTCCAATCTCAGTTACACGAACCTAATCCGATTTCGTCTTCTAAATACTCCTTCATGCTTCGTATATCTGCCTAAGTTGCTGTTCTGTGTTATCCAGGCCTATTCTAAGCTCTTCGAGGACTGCTGATTCATCATTAGAACCGCTTAATTCACGCATTTCAGCTTCCCATTCGAGCCATAAATTGATGAAATGGTCGCATGCATCCTGTTTCCGGAGTCTCGCCCCATCACAGTAATATTCGGCATACCTAATCTGAACCTGATCAACAGCTTCCTTGACGAGTATCTCCAAGGGACCTTCCAAAGCTTCCCGAAGCGCCTCTCTTCCCTTCCCCTCAAAGAAATGTTTTGGATTCCTGAAGTAAGACCAGTAAGCATGCCAATCCAGCTTCCCGGTGAGCAGACCTTCTCCAATCTCCGGTGTAGTCCAAGGAATAGGATTTCTGAGATACAAGTGCGGGCCAAGATCTCTATGCTCAGCTTTCTCAAGCCATCTGTCCCCTTCTCGCTTCACCAAAGCATTCACCTTTGTCTCGAGACGCAAGGATGTAGCCTGTAGTTCCCGTTCCAGCTCACCTGACAATTGTGCTGTCCAATCATGCATGGATACAGCAAATTTCTTCTTCAGATCTCCCCCGTCCTCCTGAAGCAGTGAAGGATGGAAGAATTCACGGTAGAGCTCCATTGAAGCGAGCCGAAGCCGCTGACGGACATGGAACAGCAGTTCATCCGATTCCTGGATAATCTCACTGCTCAGATCCATAGTGGCGAGCTCTTTAAGTGACTGTTCATAACTCGCCCGTTCTGTGTCCAGACGCTGGAGAATACGTTCCCGGTCCATTTCCGACTGTGACAAAGCGTAGAGCCTCTGCTGCACACGGAGAGAGTTTTGGTGCAGCTCATCCGCTGCAGAGCCCGCTGCCAGGCTGCTGAGATCTTTTCCTATGAACGAATCGAATGCCTCTTCAAATTGTTCAAAGCCAGAAGAAGACAGCTGGACTTGGTCTCCTATAAGCTTAGCTTCCAGCGCGTTCAGACTTGATAAGGCGTAGATCTGAGGGCGCTCAATCCCGGCTGTGCGCAGACTGCTGTTCACATGATCTACAACCTCTTGTAGTTCATCAGAGGATGCCGCCAGGTCTGCCGCATTAACGATAAAGAACATCTTATCCAGGGCAAAATTGCCTTTTACCCGGCCGAGCTGAGCTAGGAACTGACGATCGGCGCGTGAGAACGCATGATTGTAGTACGTTACGTACAATAAAGCATCTGAATTTTTCATATATTGAAAGGTGACACCCGTATGCCGTGCATGGATGGAATCCGCCCCCGGCGTGTCCACAAGAACGATCCCCTGCTCCGTGAGCGGGCAGCTGTAGTACAGATCGATTCCCGCTACAAAACAAGCTCTTGCCTCCTCAGCTACAAAGGCAGAGAACTCGGTCATATCGACCGACAGACTTGTACCAAGCTTGCCTTCGTAGGAAGTCCAGCCGATCGCTGCTGCTTGTAGGAAGCTGTAATGGGAGCGCCCCGAGGCTGGAATATCCTTGGCTTTCAGCTTCCTGACTGCCTCCAGCCAGGACTGTTCCTTCCAGGCTCCAAGCTGGAGAACACTGAAGGAGTAGGCCAGGTCTTCCCGCATAGCCTCTGGAGTCTTCAGTTTCACAACAGCTGTGCCATGAGCATATCCCCCCTCCGGGGCCATGATGCGGTTAATCGCCGCGGTGGTCGGATGCGGCGATACCGGCAGTACGCGCTGCCCCAGCAGGGCATTCGCGAACGAGGACTTGCCCGCGCTGAATGCACCGAACAGCGCGATCGTGAACCGCCCGCGGCGCAGCTCGCCGGCGCGCGCCATCAGCGCACGCATCCCCGCCTCGAAGGCGGGATGCGGCGCAAGCGCCTCGGCCGCGCCTTCCAGCAGCGCGGCCGCTTCATCCAGCCGCCGCTGGATCGGCGCGGCGGCTGGCGCCGCTGGCGCTGCCGCCTGCACTGCTGCGGCAGCTGGCGCTTCTTGCGCCGCCTGCATCTGCGGCGGCGCAGCGGGTTCCCCCACCTCCGGCAGTACGCCGGAGGTGAGGGCCGCGGGCGCGCCCAGCAGCGCCCGCAGCTCCGCGGCGCGGGCATCGGCGCCGCGGTCAAGGGCTTGTAGACGCGCGGCGAGGTTCGCGCGCGTCAGCAGCGTCTCGCGGCGGTGCGAGAGCTCGCCGCGTACGGCCTCCTGCTGCGGGGCCAGCTCCGCCAGCAGCTCGGCTGCGAAATCCAAGGCGGCTCTGCGGTACGCCGCCGTGATTACGGCTTTGACGTCCGCTGCGTAATGCAGCGTCGACTCGCCGGACAACGTCGCTCCGGCCTTCACCGGCTCGGAGATCCAGTTCAGACTCGGCTTCGGAAGCGCCTCGTCCAATTGAGTCTCCCATACGGATGACCACAAGTGATGCGACTGCCCCAATTTGCGCAGCAAATCACGAACGTGCCAATCCACCTGAGCCGAGACCTGTTCGCTCAGCTTCTGGAAGAGGTTGTCCTGCCGCCGCTGCTTCTCCGCTTCCGTCTTGCCTGCTGCGAACAAGAAGCCCATCTTGAAGCCGGGATTTCGGCTCTCCAGATAGAGCTGTGCCGCTTCCCTTATCGGCGGCGTCATCAGCTGAGCACTGCCCAGCAGCTTGTCCAGCTCAGCCGCCAATTCAGCTTGAAGCCTCGAAGGTAATGTCTCGTTCTCTTCCGAAGCCCGCTGAAGAGCGGCGATTTCTTCCTCTACTCGCGCAGCCTCTTCTTCCCCGCCCAATTCATCAATTAACCGTTCACGCTCCGGCTCCTCTATGCTGTCCAGCTGCTTCAGATGAGCTTCAGCCAAATGAAAGGCCGAACAGGATAACGAATACTGAAGCAGCTCTTCCCTGTGCTCCATCAGTTCGGCCAGAACACTCTTCAACTTTGGAAGCATATTGCGAGGATGTTCCTGCTGTTTTAAGGATAGATAAAAGATACCAGCCGGCTTCACCTGCCACAGTTCAAAAGCTTGCTCTACGGACTGCCGATATTTATCGAACTCCAACTCCTGTTCCCGATGCTTATCAATTTGATTGACCACCAGGTACACCGGTTTACCCCAATCGGACAGGCTTTTGGCAAAGCTCAGATTGGTCTCCGACTGCACATGGTTGTAGTCCATTACATAGAACACCACATCCGCCAGATGAAGCGCCGATTCGGTCGCAAGTGCATGTCCTGCATCATTGGAGTCTACCCCGGGCGTATCCAGTAGAACACCCTGATTCTCCAGTAAAGGAATCTGATCCCACACGGCAATCCGCGTATACGCCTCTCCGTTTCGGCAGTATTCCTCCAATTGATCCAGCTGCGCAAGAACTGGCTCTTCATTCGAAGATTTAGTTAGCAGCACCCGCGGAGATCCATTACGAATCATGACCACGTTCGCACTGGTTGGAAGAGGGCTGGCCGGCAGCACTCTTTTGCCGCACAGGGTATTGATCAGGCTCGACTTCCCCGCAGAGAAATGTCCGCAGAACGCGATAGTCAACTCGCCGGCCCGCTGCTTTAAAGCCAGCTCGTCCACATCTCGGCTTGCCTTACGATCCCCTGCCTGGTTCAGATGTTCCTTCAAGCTACGAAGCAGCTGCTCTACAGGCAGCCTATTTTGATCTGATAACGTTTTCATTGAAAAGTCTCTCTCCTGACCGCATTCTTCTATGTTCTCTATGGAACCCTAAATTTATAAATATGTTTATTTTATCATTCGATATCCCCGCTTGGAAGCCGTTCAAGGACAAAAAAAATAAAACCGAAAAAATTCGGTTTCATTTCAGGTGGAACCATCATTCAATTCAAATCGGGAATATCCGAAACTACTAACCTGCAGTTACAGCTTCACTTTCATCTGAAGGAATCAGAATTTCGAACACTTTACCGTGCTGAAGAATTGTAATGCCTCTGTTCTTGTCTTTCATTACTACAACTTCCGGTTTCTTCGCCATGCGCTCAAGATAGTGCTCAGGAACCTCACCAGAGTCGCTGATTGTGATTCCTTCCAGTTCACGCTCATCGTTCTCATTCAAATTAATCTCAATCACCTGTTCAAACATATCCGAGAAAAGCTCGAAATTGTCTGTGTAAACGGAAATACATCTCATGAAGTCTCATCCTCTACTATCAATATCATTTTTTGGCCTTACTCTCTCTATCTTCTCTAAGCTGCGCAGTTTTCATACGCTTTTTGCCTTCCCGGCACACATCAAGCAGTGGACATACCTGGCATTGCGGGGACTGGGCTTTACAGTGATATCGTCCAAAGAAAATTAATCTATGATGTGTCAGTGTCCACTCATCCTTCGGCACCCGCTTCATCAGCTTCTTCTCGACCTCTAGGACAGAGTCTTTCCAGCCTGCAAGGCCCAGTCGCTTGCTTACGCGCTCCACATGAGTATCTACCGCAATAGCAGGAACCCCGAATGCATTTGAGACAACGACATTGGCTGTTTTTCTGCCTACACCTGGCAGGAGGACAAGCTTATCGTGCTCTGAAGGAATTTCCCCTCCGTACTGTTCGATTAGAATTCGGCACAGATTCTGGATGTGCTTCGCTTTGTTCCGGTAGAGACCAATCCGGCGGATATCCTGCTCCAATTCTTCAATCGGCACAGATACATAATCCAGCGGAGTATGGTACTTCTGGAATAAATCTACCGTTACTTTGTTGACCGTGGCATCTGTGCACTGTGCTGACAGAAGGACGGCAATCGTCAGTTCAAAGGCGTTGCTGTGGTTAAGTTCACAGTGGGCATCCGGAAACATGGCTCCTATGCTGTCCAGTATGTGGCGGACGCCAGCCGCATTCATGTGCATTCCCCCCGGCAAAAAAAAGTCTTGATATGGGACTGAATCCCGTATCAAGACGGTCAATCTCAGAAAATGACTTATTGTTTTTCGATCTCAACCAGCTTGTCATTGTTGAAATATAATACAATATTATCATTTTCTTTGAGGGATTGCACGGTTAAAGTGATGTCTCCTTGGTGAACATACGTCTCCAGAGTCACTCCATACCGATAATTATTGTCGTTAAAGTCATGTTTTACATAGATTTCTTTCGCAGTTGAATCGTAATAATTGAATGGACGGACAATCGAATTAAGAACGGTGAATACGAGCTGGCCGTTCTCATCCTTGCGAACTTCCACATGATCGGCGGTAGTCAGGGAACCCGGATTGGTGCTTACCACTCCGTTTCTCACCACTTTAACTCCTGCTGAGACAGAGTAGGAAGTCGTCACACCTGTAAAATTCTTGACTGAGACGGATTGACCGTCGCTGATCAGAACTTTGCCAAGATCAAGCTTTACGGCTTGGACCGAAACTGCGGTCCTTCCGCTAAATACCACGTTAATAAATTGTCCCGCCGAAAGATCTGTTAGCTTAATAGATTGGCCATTGTCTCCTAGAAGTACGGCTTTATCCACATAGAATTCATCCGTTACCCCTTTGGCTTTGACCCGGAGCCGGTTATTGTATGGGTCAACCGAGACCACCTCGAACTGCATCGGTGACTTCACTGACAAAGTCTGAACCGCATCCTGAGCAGCCGTAAGAATCAGAGTAACACTTGCGCCCGTCTTAATATCCGACACCGCAGGATTAGCCAAACCATAGATTTCTATTGAAGGTGTGTAACCTGTGTAAGGCAGGGTAAGCAGTTTGCCGCTTGACAGCTGAATTGTCACGGTCTTAGCTAGCGTATTTGCCGACACAAAGTTTCCTTCGTATTTGTAGATTACCTGGAGTGCCAGTACCCGGTCGCCGATATGAATAAGACTGATTCTGCGATCTTTGGTTAATAGAGGCTCGACTCCGGCTAGAGTAGGCTGGGTTGTATTATAGTCCAGCTTGGTCTTGTCATCCAGCTTGTACACTTCAAGCTTATTCTGTGCATTCACAACCGTAAGCGCCTTGTATTTGCTATCGTAGGACACTACATTCAGGTCTGTAAGCTGCTCAGACTGCCGGCCCAGCACCTGAATCCGGGTTACTTTCTCCTGCGCATCTAGGGTGATCTCCACTTGATCACCTGCGCTAGGATCTGCAATCAGATCTGACAATCCTGCATCGGCAATTCCATCAACAAGAATAGTCGGTTTATCACCTAAAAACTTAGCTTCGAGCGAGCCCCCAGAGCTTTTGTATGTAACCAATTTACTCGTTCCATTCACATCAACCAGCATACCCTTAACTGTCCGCTCAACACTTTGGGTTACCTCAAGGTTAGTGAATACGTTGTTCTTGATCGTATACTTCACTACCGAATTCGGTTTGAGCTCGGCCAGACTGATAATTTGGCTTTGATATCTTACGAGTGTATAATCATCCACTTTGTACTGTTCAACAGAACCTGATGCATCCTTGACCGTGACTGTCTTGGCATTCAAGTCAACGGATTGGATCGTTCCTGTGCCACTTTTATTCACAAGTCCAGACTTTACTTTAACCATTACCGTCTTCTTGTCAGGCGAATAGGTCTCACGCTGAATTTCAATCGTACTGTCTGCGGTCAGTGATGCCGCTGTTATAGACTTGCCATTCTGGTCAATGAACTGGGTTCCAGCATCATAACCGTAAGGTGTATAACCTGTGGCAGTGCTGAGCCAAATTGTATTATCCCCTGAGATCTTGGCAAATGTCCCTTCAATACTGTCAACCTGCTGCTTCGTATCTGTTACCTCCACATAGGCGGCCGATCCCACCTTGTCGATGGCAACTACTTTAGTGTATGGCTTAAGGTCACTCTTCGATATCCGGGTCTCTGAATTGCTTGTAAAGAATACACTGCGGTTATCAAGTACAAAACTGCGTGTCTTACCGTTCATATACAAGGTCAATTTGGAATCTGTAAGCTCAGAGATTACGCCCTCATACACACTTGAATAGGCAGGGTTCAAATAGGACTGGCCGCGGCTGAAGAAGGTTGCAATCTGCGCACGGGTCACAAGACCAAGTGGATCAAATTTGTTGCCGTCTACACCTTTGGTCAGCCCTAGGTCAACCGCCACAGATACAAATCCTCTTGCTCCAGCAGAAATCTTGGCGTTATCAGCAAAAGTAGTTGCTTTCGCTGCCGCAACTTTAGCATCAGCTTCTTTTCCAAGTGCACGAACTATAATTTTGGCGATCCATTCGCGTGAAGCCTTCTTGGATCCCCAAGTTTCTTTGGCTCCAGTCGCTGCCGCCTCTTCCGTCTGGTCAATCAGTTTCTGCTGAAGAGCAAGCGCAACATACGGCTTGAAATAATTACCGGTCTTCAGCTTATCTGGAACTACTGGTGAAGCTGGGAGCTTGCTGTCCAAGTTCATGAACCTCAGCGCAAGTGTAATCGCTTCCTCTTGTGTGATACTGTCACCAGGACGAAACTTCCCTTTATCTCCGAGGATAATTCCTTCGGACGCAAGTTTATAAATATGCTTTTCAGCCCAATAGCCGCTGGCTACATCACTGAATATCGAAGCAGTTACCGTAGATTGAGCTGAAGTAGTTGTTGTGGCAGCCGTAGTCGTTGTATCCGCAAATGCAGCAGCACCGCCGCTCAAGCACATTGCAGTAACGAGCATGGTAGACACCGCTTTGTGAGAGTGGCGCTTACGGCTTTTGTTGTAAGACATGAAATTCTCCCCTTTAACAAAAAAAATGGACTGCTGTATTCAAATTCGACATACAGCAGTCATATTCCTTTAACTATTCCTGTTCTCTCGTCAGTGGATGCGTAAGTTCGACATGGCCCATCAGTGTGTCAACCTGCTGCCCATCAACAAGCAGCTCCAGGCTTTTCACTTCATCAAATTGAAAGCTTGTCTTCTTAAGCGCCTCAAGGGCCAGGGATTCGCCCCCCGCTCCTAACCTCGCTTCATCCGGCAGATGAATATCTACCGTCAGCAATCCGTCTTTGAAGCTAACCGACTTAAAGTTCACTTTCTCCCAAAGCGCGAACAGCTTGCTGTCGCCACTGCTCTGAAGTGACTTTATGGCAGCTTCATACTTGTCCTGATCGTTCCCAACCTTGATTTCTTTCTGAACCTTCTTCAGCTCAAGCATTTGATCATCCGTATAAAAAGCATTAATGAGCAAAGTCTTGGCGTTCGTGTCCGCCGGCTCGGTAGTAGTCGGTGTGGTTGTTGTGGCTGCCTGCTGCGTTGCTCCCCCTGTGGAAGTATCCGAAGTACCCGAAGAGTTATTGGAGTTATCCGTAATCGTGGCAGGAGCCGAACTTTTCTGTGAATTGTCTGACACAGCTGCTGACTGCGGCTTCTGACCACAACCTGCACTTATTCCAACAACTACAACCAGCAGCGCTGTGAACCAAAGTTTTCTTGTCACTTTCGCTTCCTCCTTTCAGGAAATCTATTGAACTTTCAGATATTCCTTAATGCCTGCTACAATACCCTCGGCCACTTTGTTCTGGAATGTCTCCGTATAGAGAAGAGCTTCATCTTTCGTATTACTGAGATATCCGCACTCCAGAAGAACTGCCGGCATTGTCGTCTCACGTGTTACATGAAGACTTGCATAACGAACCTTGCGATCCGTAAGGCCAGAGGCTTTAACCAAATACTTATGCATCACATTAGCCAACTGCAGACTGGAATTTCTTGTGTAATAGGTCTCTACACCCGTGGCAGCAGCTGCACCCGCATTTGCATGAACGGAGATGAATATATCCGCTTTCAGCTTCTCGGCAATTTTCACCCGATCAGACAAAGTAGGATAAGTATCCCCACTTCTGGTAAGGACTAGATCAATGTTCTTGTTGTTCTTAAGCAAGGCTTCCACCTTCAGAACGACAGCCAGATTAAAGTCCTTCTCTCTGCGTCCCTTAATGCTGATGGCACCCGGGTCTGTTCCGCCGTGACCAGCATCCAGTACCACAAGCTTCTTCCCGCTAGTTCCCGGTGGTGTTACTGGAGTAGACGAACCCTTGTTCAGATCAAGGATAATCAGACCATCCCCGGCATTTACGAGTTCGTAATTTTTGGCATAATTTAGATCGAGAACGATGCGCACTGTCGAAGGATTAGTGCTGTATAGTGAAAAGCGCACCTGTGAAACGTCTGGATATCCATTGATCTGAATGGATCCCATCTGATTGCTGTCCAGAACTCCGGCAGGAAATGTGTTATCGAACCGTGCATGGGGCACATCAATCACAATCCGGTCGGGACCCGTCATTTTGAACACATTAGGTGTAACCTTCCCGCTGGCCGCAATGATCAGACGGTTATCGCTATAGCTAATCCCGCTGATCAATGCATCTGTCTGAGAAGTGTTTCCACTATCACTTCTCGGGGTAATAAGTTGTACAGATTTCGTTGTATGATCCCAGTTGACCTTCATTCCCATCTGCTCACTGATGAAACGAAGTGGGATCATGGAAGTATCACCTTTAAGGTATGGAGCTACCGGAACGATTGCAGTCGTCCCATTTACAGTAGCTGTCTTCTTTCCTACAACTAATTTAATTAAGGTATCCGCATTCTTTATGGTTACCGTGCCTGTCTTATTCTCCCAGCTGACATTAAAACCAAGCTCCTCCATGACGACACGAATCGGAATCATCACACTTCCATTGACTTCTTGAACCTGATTAGCTGAGCTAAGATTCAGTTCTTTCCCGTCAAGATATATATGCGTACTTGCTTCAGCCGCACTTCCCATCCCGGGAAAAGCCAATAAAAAGACGAACAAAACTGCAAAAAAGCCTAATTTCTTCATCCTTCACCCCTACCATTCTTGTATTTGTCCGAAATGATTTCAACACAAAGTGCTATCCTTCGACATCACCTGGACGATTATTAGACGCGGGTTTCTATTAAAAGTTGCGAAATAATGCCAACTTTTCTGTCAAAATTCCCAGCTGATAACCCCTCTTTTCTATTATCGACATTCCTCTCATATTCTTTAGTCCGACCTTAACAAAGGTTTTAAAACGCTTTCATCCTTCGTGCAAGCGTGGGAATCAAGCTGTAATAAATGGATTCTATTTCCACCTATAGACAAAAAAAGAACCCGCTGCGCGGATTCTCAAATAGGATATGTTCACTTATGATCTTGTCATCGGATGCTCTAACTCATCATGACCCATCAAGGTATCCACTTTGCTTCCATCAACCAGAAGCTCAATGGACTTGACCTCATCGAACTGGAAGAAAGCTCTCTTCAGTGCCTCAATAGCTAAACTTTCTCCGCCCGCGCCCAATCTCGCTTCATCTGGCAAATGAATATCGATCGTTAATTCTCCATCCTTTAAAGCGGCCGACTTCAACTCGACCTTCTGCCAAAGAGCGAACAGCTTATCCGTGCCGCTGTCTTTCAAGGTTTTGAAGACTTCCGTGTACTTATCCTGCTCATTTGAGAAAGTAATCTCCTTGTGCTCCTCTTTCAATTCCATCATGTCATTATCCGTGTAATAACTGCTGATTGTTAACTTGTTGGCCGAGTTCTCAGGTTGATCAGACGACTCGCTTGGCGAAGCTGCTGCTACGTTAGTGCCAAGCTGAGAAGTTGATGGAGTCTCCTTCTCCTGATTGCCACTTGTTACACTTGGAGCACTAACCTGGTCATTGACCGGTGGAGCAGCTTGAGACTTTTGTCCGCATCCCGCACTTACCAGCATGAGCAGGATTAGTAACCCGGTAGTCAAACTCTTTCTCTTCATGCCACAAACCCCCTTATCACGGCTCTAGTCTACTGCAGGCCTAAATATTCCTTTATACCTGCTACAATACCCTCTGCAACACGCTCTTGAAACGCATCATCATACATCAGCGCTTCATCATTCTTATTACTTAGGTATCCGACTTCGAGTAGGACCGCTGGCATTTTGGTCTCCCGGGTCACTTGAAGGCTCTTCTGCCTAACTTTCCGGTCTGGAAGTCCTGTGGCTTCGACCAGATATTTATGCATCACATTAGCCAGCTCTATACTATCCGGCCTTGTGTAATAAGTCTCACTACCCGTAGCCGTAGCAACTGCGCTATTTCCATGTACAGAAACAAACAAGTCTGCATTAAGATCATTCGCGATCTTTACCCGGTCGCTGAGTGTAGGATAGGTATCATCACTCCGAGTAAGCACAAAATCAATGTCCGGCTCTTTCTTCAAAAGCTCCTGTACCTTGAGAACTACAGCAAGTGTAAAGGTCTTCTCATATTTCCCGGTTATGCTGATGGCTCCCGGATCCTTCTGCCCGCCATGCCCGGCATCTATAACGACCAACTTCTTGCCATTGCCTCCCGGAGAAGTAGCAGGCCCGGACGAATCTTGATTCAAATCAACGATTACGAGACCATCACCCGCGTTCAGCAGCTGATATCCCTTGCTATAATTCAGATCGAGCACCAGACGTACGGTTGAAGGGTTACTGCTGAACAATGAATATCTTACCTGCTTCACATCAGGAAAACCCGTAACTGGAAGCAGTCCTTGACCTGCACTATTGAGCGGCTGTCCGCTTAAGAAGGAATCCGAGAACTTCGTATTGGTTAAATCAACTACGATGCGATCAGGTCCCGTTAGCTTGGAGACCTTCGTGATCGTGGTTCCGTCAATAGCGACAATCAATCGATTATCGCTAAAGCTAATTCCGTTGATGGAAGCTAGTTGAGACTGCCCCCCGGTAGTTCCGCTTGCCCCATTTCCAGCGCTCCCACTTGAAGTTCCAGTGTCAGAGGAGCCTCCCGGAGCAGGAACAGGGGTGGAATTACCGCTTACATTTCCAGCTGTGGTACCACTATTTGAACCGGTATCACTCCCGCTTTCAGAATCTGGCGAGGTAAGAAACGCTGTCTTCAGCTTATTATCCCAAAGCACCTTTAAACCGGTCTGTTCGGATACAAAGCGAAGAGGGACGTAAGTAATATTTCCCTTAAGGAGAGGAGCCGCAGGCATGATAATCTTAGCTCCATTGACATGCGCGGTTTTCTTGTTCAACGTTAAATCCAGGGTATTACCGCCCTGCTCTATACTAATTTTCTTAGTCTTGCTATCCCAATTTACGTTGTACCCCAGTTCTTCCACAATGACTCGAAGGGGTACTAATACGCTGCCTGAGATCTCCTGAACCTGACTGTCCTTGGTTAGCTTAATCTCTCGTCCGTCCAGCTTAATGTGTGTAGCGCCTGATGCCGCTTGCCCCTGCCCGGGAAATGCGAGTAGGAAAAAAAATAGAAAGGCCAAAAATCCAAGTTTCTTCATCATTCACCCCTACCATCCTAATCAAAATTGTTTGTAAAAGACGATCAGGTGTATCCACCTGAGAACAACGGGAAACATGGACAAACAGGTCAACACTTTACGACATCTTTGACGTCAAGTTCTCTTAAATGTTGCTAATTAGTATCATTTTATCAGGAAAAAAATGCATTTAATAGAGTCACAAAAGAAACAGATTTGTAATCTATGGAATGCCCAAAAATTCGTTCACACTAATCCTATGCGATTCGTAGTCTGCTCCGATACTTCTCAATTGTTCCACGATTTTCGCTGCCTCCCGGTCAATTCCCTTATACACGGTCAGTGGCACTGCCTCCAAATGGGCTTTCGCTTCAGTATAATCGCAGGAGAACACTTTTTTGATAAACAATAATGTTTTTACTTTGTCGCTGCCCGGGCCGGTTAAGAACACCTTGTTATAAGAATACTGTTCGTCTTCATCCATATTCGAATCCTCATCTTCATAACTGCGTGGCAGCAGGACGCTATGCAGAAACTCGGTAAGATTGTCGTAAACAACAGAGAAATCCCACGTCCCGGCCCCATGCGGAGCCGTATAAATTACCGTATCCCCTCTGGAGAGATCGATACAATAAGGATCGCCTTCATCTGAAGCAATGACTAAATAACCTGCCGGCCATTCCGTGATGAGTTCTTCCTTAACAGGATTGTAGTTATAGCCAGATTGACCCCCAACCAAATCGTCAGCGCCGTAGATTTGTAGATTGATATATTCATCCGTGCTCCAAGAGACCGACCGCGGCACATAGTGTCTTAAAAAGTACAAGTATTCGTCAGGCAGCTGCCACTGGATGGAAATGCTTTGTATGACCTGCTCATCCGCTATAGTTAATAGCTGCGTAGGATATTTAGAATAGAAGTCGGGATTCTGTTCCCTGATTCGTTCCAATGCGGATTGCATTTTCTCCAGTACAATATCAATTTCTGAATAATCGTGACTCACTTTAAACGCCGCTCCCCTTAACTGGATTTGTCAAACTTCTTCCCAATTTCTCCGGTACAGGCGGGATGGCCGATGTCCCGCATTTTCAGTATATTGGTCCGTCTCTGCAACTAGATCCGCCACTTTTCGCCGAAAGGCGGCTTTCAGCAGCTCTTTATCCAAAATCACCTCGTAAACCTGCTGCAGTTCGGTCAGTGTAAACTCCTCCGGCAGCAAATTCATAGCAATCCCCGTGTAGTTCACCTTCCCGCGCAGACGCTCAATCGCATAAGCTATAATTTTGGCATGATCAAAAGCAAGTCCCTCATTAGACAAAATCGCGAAAGACATGCCTGTTGAAGCCGGACTCGTCGTTACTGTTCTTTCCACGATCGCCGTAAATTCTTCATCGCCCGAGCTAAGCTTGAGCTCGTACTCCAGCTTCTTGATATATACGCCGTCACTCGTCTCTTTGTTCTCCCTCAGAAGCCGGTAGGTTACTTTGAACCAGGCAGCGTCGGCAGCGTCGTCTCCAGCCTTCAATTGCACTTGGCTGCTGTTGATCAGGGCCATATAGCTGCAGCTCATCACCCAGGTACGGGGATCACGTCCAATATCGCTGAACGTATACAGCTGCTCCAAATAAACGTCCGCCACGCCTGTCTCCTCATACAGCTCCCTGGCCGCAGCCTGCTCCGTCGTCTCATCTGGCCGAACAAATCCTCCAGGGAGCGCCCATTTCCCTAGGAACGGGTGCCCTCCCCGGCGAATCAGCAGAATACGCAGCTCCTTATCCGGCAGCTTGCGGTAATTGTCCTCCTCCGCATTCGTTACCGTGAATATCACCATGTCCGCCGCCACCGACGGCTTCTCGTAATCCTCTGACTGATACTGCTCCATAAATTCGCGTTCCGTAAGTCCGTTGTCATCCAATGGGTACATCTGATTTACCCCCTTGTGAAATGCAATAAATGTATTTTTAGCCACCTCTAAATTGATAATAATATATTGTTACTATCAACAGCAACACGTAGACTTATCAACCAATCTTCGGAATACTTTGACTGCAGCGTTAAAAGACACAAAAAACACCCCCTAAAATACTTAAGCCTAACCCAAAAGGGTAAAGCCTAAGTATTCCACGGGGGTGCACTTCAAATATACTTCTTATTTAGGCGAACAGACGCGCTGCGTTCTTCTGTTCATAAGCTGTAATCTCGTCCTCATGCTTGAGCGTAAGTCCGATATCATCCAGTCCTTGAAGAAGGAACTGGCGGCGGTGCTCGTCGAGGTCAAAATTGATCACTAGACCGTAATCATCGGTAAGTGTTTTGTTCTCAAGATCGACATTCAGCTTATAACCATCATGAGCTGCTGTACGCTGGAACAAATCTTCTACCTGCTCCTCGGAAAGGACAATTGGCAGGATACCATTCTTAAAGCAGTTATTGTAGAAAATATCTGCAAAAGAAGGTGCAATCACACAGCGGAATCCATAGTCCATAATCGCCCAAGGCGCATGCTCACGGGAGGAGCCGCAGCCAAAGTTAACGCGGGAGATCAGCACGGAAGCTCCCTCATAGCGTGGTTTGTTCAATTCGAAATTAGGATTCACATTACCTTCTTCATCAAAACGCCACTCAAAGAATAGAAATTGACCGAATCCCGTGCGTTCAATACGCTTTAGAAATTGTTTAGGAATGATAGCATCTGTATCAACATTGACGCGGTCTACGGGACCGACGATGCCGTTTAATTTAGTGAAAGCTTGCATAGTTATTGTCTCCCCTCTACTTGCTATTTATCTTAGCTGACAACTTCAGTCTTGAAGTTCCAATCCCGAACATCTACAAAGCGTCCTTCAACTGCCGCTGCCGCAGCCATAGCCGGGGAGACCAGATGAGTACGTCCTCCGCGTCCTTGACGACCTTCAAAGTTACGGTTGGAAGTTGATGCACAGCGTTGTCCTGGCTGCAGAACGTCAGGGTTCATGGCAAGACACATACTGCATCCGGCTTCACGCCATTCAAATCCTGCCTCAGTAAAGATCTTGTCCAGACCTTCTTCTTCTGCCTGAATCTTAACTCGTCCTGAACCAGGCACGACAATAGCTGTTACTTTATCCGATACTTTATGACCTTTAGCTACAGCAGCAGCTGCGCGAAGATCTTCAATCCGTCCGTTCGTACATGAACCGATGAACACATAATCAATCTCAATCTCGGAGATTGGAGTACCTGGAGTAAGGCCCATATATTCGAGAGCTTTCTCAGCCGCTTTACGTTCGTTCTCCGACTCGAAATCAGCAGGATTCGGAACTGTCGCACTAATGTTGGTACCCATACCCGGGCTTGTTCCCCAGGTTACTTGTGGAATCAGGGAATCTACATCGAACTCAACAACACGGTCATATTGAGCGCCTTCATCAGATGTAAGCTCTTTCCAGCGGGCAACCGCTTCATCAAAAGCAGCCCCTTGAGGTACATACTGACGTCCACGCAGATATTCAAATGTTGTTTCGTCTGGAGCGATCAGACCTGCTCTAGCTCCACCTTCGATAGACATATTGCAGACCGTCATGCGCTCTTCCATAGACAGCTCACGAATAGCTTCGCCTGTGTACTCAATGACATAACCTGTTGCGAAGTCAGTACCATACTTGGCAATAACACCAAGAATAAGGTCCTTCGCTGTAACGCCAGGATTCCGTTTGCCGACAAAGCGCACTTCAAGTGTCTTCGCTTTGGCCTGCTGCAGGCACTGTGTAGCCATTACGTGTTCAACTTCACTTGTACCGATACCGAATGCCAGAGCACCGAATGCTCCGTGTGTGGAAGTATGGCTGTCACCGCACACGATAGTTTTACCCGGATGAGTAAGACCAAGCTCAGGACCCATAACGTGCACAACGCCCTGATCAATCGTGTCGAGGTCGAACAAAGTTACGCCGAAGTCACGGCAGTTCTGGGACAACGTATCGATCTGCTGTTTGGAGATTGGATCTGTAATGTTAAAGCGGTCTTTGGTAGGGACGTTATGGTCCATAGTAGCAAAAGTAAGCTCTGGTCTGCGTACCTTGCGTCCGCTTAGGCGAAGTCCTTCAAACGCTTGTGGAGACGTAACCTCATGAACAAGATGAAGGTCGATATATAGAATGCTTGGCTTGCCTTCTTCCTGATGAATAACATGATTATCCCAAATTTTCTCATACATAGTTTTCTTTTGACTCATCATAATCACCTCTAAATTTGCAGTAGTAGCGAACCTGGTGACGAAGTGGCACAATGTGCTAAGACCTGCCGCTTCGTTCGTTGAATCTACTATATCACTTGTCAGCTAATTGATCCAAGATATGATATCTATAATTGTGATAGGTTTAACCTATAGATCAACATTTAAGTAATATGAGATTGAAATACTATTTTAATATAAAAAGAAACAAGAAGCAGCAAGCATTATTACTCCTATGTGAGATATAATGTTCATAGGTATTACTTATAACTTACTGTCAGGAGGCTAACATGGAATTCAGACAGCTTCAATATACCCTTCAGATTGCTGAAGAACGTAACTTCTCCCGAGCTGCAGATAAGCTTCATATTGCTCAGCCTTCTCTAAGCCAACAGCTGTCCAAGCTGGAAAAGGAGCTTGGTGTACTGCTGTTTCAGAGAAACACGAGTACCGTAGAACTAACCCACGCAGGTGAAAGCTTTATCACTCATGCACGCAAAATTGTCGACGCCGTGGAACAGCTTCGGCAGGAAATGGATGATATTTCACAGCTCCGCAAAGGACGGGTTGTCGTTGGAAGCATGCCGATTACCGGATCGCACCTTCTGCCTTATGTACTGCCCGCTTTCAAGGAAGCATATCCAGAAATTCAAATTTCGTTATTGGAAGACACTTCACTTAATCTTGAAAAGCTGACGGCTGGAGGAGGGACGGACCTCAGTCTTCTCTCGCTTCCATTGGAAGAAGCCTCATTGACTTTCGAACCCATTGGCGAAGAACGCATTGATCTGGCCGTTCCGCCCAGTCATCCCCTAGCTGCTTTACCCACTTTGGACAGTGACGAGCAAATGAAGCTGCTTAAGGATGAACCCTTTATCGTACTCAAAAAGGGCCAGGGGCTTCGTACTTTGACGATTGATATGTGCCGGGCTGCGGGATTTGAACCGAACGTGGTATTTGAGAGCAATAATATTGAGACCATCCAGTCCCTCGTCGCCGCTGGAATGGGCATTACCTTTGTGCCCCGCTTCATCGCCAGGGCCAAACGAAGTGAAATGATCCCGGTCTATATTCCGATTGAGAATCCAGTGCCCAGCCGAACTCTAGTCATTGCTTACCGAAAGGGACGTTATCTTTCTAAGGCGGCAGAAGCTTTTATAGAAACATTCAAAGAGGTATTGGAACAAAGAATGACTCCCGAGCTATGAAGCCCGAGGAGTCATTTCATTGTTGTATCGATTCCATTAAATATAAAGGTCGGGACGGCGATCTTCGAATATAGGTATCCGCTTGCGGACTTCATCCACTATGGATAGATTGATTTCGCCAGTAACAATTTCTTCGGCTTCTCCACCCTCGGCAATAATATCTCCCCATGGATCAATGATCATGGAATGGCCGAAGAATGAGTCCTTACCACTTACCCCTACCCGGTTGCAGGCGATGACATACATTTGATTCTCGATGGCTCTTGCACTCAGCAAAGTCCGCCAGTGATGAAGCCTAGGATGCGGCCACTCTGCAGGAACGAACATCACTTTTGCGCCACTTAGAGCCAGTGATCTGGCAAGTTCAGGGAACCGGATATCATAACAGATAGAACTGCCGGCCGTAACTCCTTCGAGTTCAAAGGTCACTCTTTGTTCTCCGGCTGCCAGATGCTTCTCTTCTTCCATCAGCCTGAACAAATGAATCTTGGAATACTCGCTGACGAGTTCACCCTGACGGTCAAAGACATACATCGTATTCCTCACCTGTCCGTCGGTCTTCTGGGCAACCGAGCCCCCAACAATCTGAACACTGTGCTCCCTTGCAAAATCCGAAAGCCAGGCTTTACTCTCCATGCCCTGCAGATCTGCTATATCATCAATTACCGTCAACGCGTAGCCGGTATTCCACATTTCGGGAAGTACAATCACATCCGGTCTCGACTCAGCCTGAAGTGCCTGCTCCATCAGCTGCTTCAATCTGAATGCATTTACCTTGGGTTCGCCAAGGACAATATCGGACTGAATTAACGCAATATTCCACTTTTTCTGAATCAAATCGGGTTGTTCGGTGGACATAGGTCCCCACTCCCTTCTTAGCAATTAAGTATAATCATATCGCTTGTGCTGCTCTAAATGCAATCGTCACGCAATCTAATCCTTCTATACAGCTGGGTTAAATCGTGATAAATTATATGGAATAAAGTTGGAACAAGCAAGTTCATTTCTGTACCTGAACGGAGCGTGTCAAATATGAATAAACCTAAGCCTTCCCTTACTATAAATCCGGCGGACGTCATGAGCCGTCTTCCCAAACAGTTCTTCGCCACTCTAGTGCAGAACGTTAACCGTGAAATATCAGCAGGCCACGATGTCATTAATCTTGGACAGGGCAACCCGGACAGGCCAACCCCAGATCATATTGTCCAAGCAGCCAAGGAAGCGGTATCGAACCCTCTATATCATAAATACTCCCCCTTTACAGGACATTCTTTCCTGAAGGAGGCAGTCGCGCAGCGTTATCTTGAGGACTACGGAGTTACACTTGATCCTGAGAAAGAGGTTGCTATTCTGTTCGGCGGCAAAACAGGACTTGTCCAGATCAGCCAAATTCTGCTTAACCCCGGAGATTTGTGTCTGGTTCCAGACCCCGGATATCCGGATTACTGGTCAGGTGTAGCCCTAGCCGGGGCAGAAATGTCCTTTCTTCCCCTCCGCGAAGAGAACAATTTCCTGCCGGATTATGAGGCGGTAGCCGCTGAAGACAAGAGACGGGCAAAACTCATGTTCCTGAATTATCCTAACAATCCAACGTCAGCAACGGCTCCGCTTTCCTTTTACGAGGATACCGTGAACTTTGCGGCAGAGAACAATATCGTTGTTGCCAGCGACTTTGCCTACGGCGCGATCGGCTTCGATGGCCATCGTCCTGTCAGCTTTCTGGAAGCTCCGGGCGCCAAAGAAGTAGGTATTGAATATTACACCTTGTCCAAAACTTATAACATGGCTGGCTGGCGTGTCGCTTTTGCGCTTGGCAACGAGAGAATTATCTCGCTCATTAATCAGCTGCAGGACCATATCTATGTCAGCCTGTTCGGTGCGGTTCAGGAAGCAGCCAAGGTGGCTCTGACGTCCAGCCAGCAGAATGTGGCTGACCTCGTTGCAGTCTATGAGTCCAGACGGAATGCCTTGTTCGGCGCGCTGGATGAGATTGGCTGGAAGGCCCGTAAGCCTGGAGGTTCTTTCTTCGCGTGGCTTCCGGTGCCGCAAGGTTATGATTCTGCCGGCTTCTCACAGCTCCTGCTTGAACAGGCCAAGGTGGCCGTAGCCCCCGGAGTTGGCTTTGGGAAGCATGGCGAAGGATTCGTCCGGGTAGGACTGCTTAGCAGTGAGGACCGTCTGCGCGAAGCGGCTCATCGCATTGGAAGACTCTCGTTGTTCTAAACAGCTAGCTTATCCCTTTGCAAAGCCACTTTTCCCATGTTATTCTATCGATATATTATTGAAACGTGATGACGGGACCAGTACGAAGAAAAGCGGCGTATTCCAGAGAGTAAATTCCTAATGGCTGAGAGAATTTACCGTCCGCCCTTCAGAACCCTATCCCTGAACGGCTGGCTGAATCAAGCCGGACAGCTGCCCCTGTTAACAGGCTGTAAGTTGGATGAACGTCAGGTTCATCAATAAAGGTGGTACCGCGGAAGTCAGAACTTTCGTCCTTTGCGCTGCAAAGGCGGGAGTTTTTTTATTTATATGGACTGAACTAAATCATTGTAGGAGTGAATGTCATGCATCATCGTGTCGTTGTCAAAATAGGCAGCAGCTCGCTCACCTCACCTGAAGGAGGACTCAACCGGGAAGCGGTACAATTCTTCGCGGCCGAGCTCGCGGGGCTCCGGGAATCCGGTTATCAAGTGCTGCTTGTCACCTCCGGTGCTGTCGCGGCAGGATTTCGTGAAATCGGCTATGCCGAAAGACCGAAGCTGCTGCATGAGAAGCAGGCTGCTGCGGCCGTGGGTCAGGCTCTGCTGATGCAAACGTACCGTGCAGCCTTTCAACTGCATGGAATTCCTGCAGCCCAGGTGCTTCTAACACGTACGGACTTTCTCAACAGAAAGCGAATGGGCAATGCCAGCATGGCGGTAGAGGAACTGCTCAAGCAGGGGGTACTTCCTATCATCAACGAGAATGACACCGTCTCCATCGACGAGCTGAAATTTGGTGATAATGACACGCTCTCAGCACTTGTAGCTAACCTCCTAAAAGCGGACCACCTCGTAATTCTGACCGATACGGAAGGACTGTACACGAAAGACCCGCGGATTGACCCCGCGGCTACCCGAATCGAAAGAGTAAGTGAGTTCACCGATGAAATTTACGCTATTGCAGGAGGTTCCGGCTCCAAAGTCGGTACGGGAGGCATGCGTTCCAAGATTGATGCAGCCAAAATTGCGACACGCGGCGGGGTCCCCGTGTTTATTGGTAAAGGCGGCTTACCGGGCGAACTGCTTCGCGCTGTTGAGGGAAAAGGCCGCGGAACTTACTTCGAAACCAGCTTAAGTTCCCTGCCGATGAAGAAACAGTGGCTTGGCTTCCTCTCTACTCCTCTCGGTACACTCCTTGTGGATGAAGGTGCAGAGACGGCTATGATCTACGGCGGCCGTAGTCTCCTCCCTGTAGGTGTACGTGCGGTTGAAGGAGACTTTCATACGGGTGATGTCGTTGAAGTCGTCAACGAGAAGCGTGAAGTGTTGGGACGTGGAATTGTCAATTATGATGTAGTCCACCTCAAAGATGTGCTGGGACTGCCCAGCCAGGAAGTCATGAAGAAGATGGATGGGATACACCGTCTAGAAGTGATTCACCGGGATGAATGGATTTCGCTTAAATAATCTTAAGGAGGCAATAACGATGAGTGAAGTGAGAAACAAAGCAAAGCAGGCCGGTTCCGCGGCTCAGATCTTGGGTCAATTGACGACGGAGCAGAAGAACGAGGCCCTTCTCGCCATTGCAGAAGCTCTGATTACCGGGGCATCTGAAATCATTGAAGCCAATCAGGAAGACTTGCAGCGTGGCCGGGATAACGGAACGCCGGAATCCCTTCTCGACCGGCTTGCCCTCGACAACGGGCGTATATCCGGCATTGCCGAAGGACTCCGTCAGATCGTACAGCTTCCAGATCCGGTTGGCGATACTCTGGAAACGATTGACCGCCCTAACGGTCTGCATATTGTGAAGAAACGTGTTCCGCTTGGAGTCATCGGGATTATTTACGAAGCTCGGCCTAATGTTACTGTCGATGCCGTGGGCCTGTGCCTCAAGACAGGAAATGCCGTAGTGCTGCGCGGCGGCTCTGCTGCCCTCTCCTCGAACCGCAAAATCATTGAGCTGATTCACATCGCATTGTCCGGCACAGCGATCCCGCCAGATGCCGTGCAGCTCATCGAGGATGCCAACCGTTCTTCGGTGGATGAAATGCTCAAGCTGAACGGTCTTCTCGATGTTGTTATTCCACGTGGAGGCAGCTCATTGATTCAGAATGTTGTGCAGAATGCAACAGTTCCCGTAATTGAGACTGGAGCCGGTATCTGCCATACGTATCTCGACGCATCGGCTGAACCACAAATGGCCAAAGAAATTTCGCTCAATGCCAAAGCCCAGCGTCCATCCGTATGCAACGCCATGGAAACATTGCTTGTTCACGAGTCTTTCGCTGCTGCACACTTAAGTGAGCTCGCAGAAGTCTTCAAGGAAGCCAAGGTTGAGCTTCGCGGCTGCCCGTTAACCCTGCAGCTCGTACCATGGGCCAAAGAAGCAACTGAACAAGACTATGCCACAGAATATAACGATTACATTCTTAATATCAAAGTGGTGTCCCACCTTGATGAGGCCCTTGTACACATCTCCAAGTACGGCACCAAGCACTCCGAGTGTATCGTCACTGAAAATGAAGAGAACACGGTTCGCTTCCTGAACGAGGTGGATGCCGCTGCAGTTTATCATAACGCCTCTACCCGCTTCACTGATGGATTTGAATTTGGATTTGGCGCAGAAATCGGGATCAGTACCCAGAAGCTTCATGCTCGGGGACCCATGGGACTACCTGCACTAACTTCAACTAAATATCTCATTCAAGGCAGCGGTCAAATTCGTAAATAAAGGAGGAAACCTATCATGTCCGAACTATCCAATCACTTATCCGAGGCCAGTTCAGATCAGTATAACATCTGCTTTTATGGTGCCGGTTCGATGGCAGAGGCTATTGTACGAGGACTCATTAACAAGGAGGTTGCCAAGCCAGGGCAAATCTCCATGATCAACCGGAGCAGCCAGGAACGTCTTGATTTCCTGCACAGTACTTATGGGGTGCGCGTAGCCGCAAATGCTCAGGGTAAAGAGGAGCTTCTTCGAGAGTCCTCGATCCTGGTCCTTGCCATGAAACCAAAGGATGCCGGCGAAGCTCTGAAGGCACTCGGCCCTCTTCTCTCCGAAGACCAGCTCATTATCTCGGTCATTGCCGGACTTTCTATAAATACAATTCAAGCCCTGCTCGGCCGCAAGCAGCCCGTTGCACGGACCATGCCAAATACCTCTAGCTCCATTGGTCTTGGGGCAACAGGGATTGCTTTCTCACCTGAAGTATCTGAGGAACGTAGCCAGCAGGTACTTTCGATCTTTGAAGCAGTTGGTCTCGTAAGTGTGATCCCTGAAGAACAAATGGACATTCTTACCGGGATTTCTGGCAGCGGACCGGCTTACATTTATTACATGATGGAAGCCATGATCGCTGCAGGCATCGAAGGCGGATTAAGCCCCGAGCACGCACGTGAGCTCACGGTTCAGACTGTTCTGGGTGCTGCGAGCATGATGATCCAGACGGGTGACGATCCGGCACTTCTACGCAAAGCCATTACATCCCCTAATGGATCCACTCAGGCTGCTCTAGAAGTATTTGAAGCTGCCGGATTTACAGATACCGTCAAAGCTGCGGTTCGGCGCTGCGCAGAGCGTTCCCGTGAAATGGGGGCAGCTGTAGAGGAGGCTCTCTCATGAGCTTTTGCACGGCGACTTACCGCATCCATGATCCTAAAGCAGACTTCCGCCGCAAAGCTGAATCCATCGCGGTTGGCATGACCGTCGGCAGCTGGACAGAACTGCCTCAGCTTAAGCAGGAAAGCATGCGCAAACATCTTGGCCATGTCGTTAGCATCGAGGAACATGAAGAACCCGCTGCAGGGCGTTATGCTGATGTAACGATTGCCTATCCAGATCTCAATTTCACGAGAGATCTTCCTGCCCTGCTAATCACGGCCTTTGGCAAAATCTCCATGGACGGGCAGATCAAATTACTGGATCTCGGCTTCTCAGAAGATTTCCTGTCCGGCTTTCCCGGTCCCAAGTTCGGTATAGAGGGCATTCGCAGCCTTTTAAATGCTCCAGAGCGCCCTCTCCTTATGAGCATCTTCAAATCGGTCGTTGGCTATGACCTAGATGGACTGCAGGAACAATTTCTGGCACAAGCCTTGGGGGGCGTAGATCTGATCAAGGATGACGAGATTCTGTTCGAGAACCCGCTCACACCTATCGAGCGAAGAGTCGAAGTATGCCGTAAAGCTGCTGAAGAAGCAGAGCGGACGACAGGTAAAAAGCTGCTGTATGCCGTTAACTTGACCGGTCCGACTTCACAGCTTCGCAGTCAGGCGCTCAAAGCCATCAACGCAGGGGCGACTGCCCTGCTATTTAGTCCGCTGGCCTATGGGCTGGACGTTCTTCAAGAACTGAGCGGTGATCCGGATATCCAGATTCCCATCGCAGCTCACCCTTCCCTGGCAGGTGCTTTCTATCCATCACCTCAATATGGAATTGCTGCTTCCCTGCTGCTTGGAAAGCTGATGCGTACAGCTGGAGCAGACTTGGTTCTCTTCCCTTCCCCGTACGGCTCCGTCGTGATGCCAAGGGAAGAGAATCTGGCTATCCGTGCTGAGCTCACCCGGACAGACCTGCCGCAGAAGACCAGCTTCCCTGTTCCTTCGGCAGGTATTCATCCGGGCCTTGTCCCGCAGCTGCTGGCTGACTTCGGACATGATGTTGTTGTCAATGCCGGAGGCGGCATCCATGGTCACCCCGGCGGAGCTGCTGCCGGCGGGCAAGCGTTCCTTCAAGCAATTGACGCTAGTCTGAAAGGCATTTCTCTGGAAGAAGCGTCCAAGACCAATCCGGAACTTCAAGAAGCCCTGAATATGTGGGGAGGCCGAAAATGACCCACAATTTAGAACCTGTTGTGTTCTGTGATTTCGATGGAACCATCACGGTCAGCGACAATATTGTAGCGATTATGAGACATTTCAAGCCAGAGGGTTATGAACCGATCATGGAGCGAATTCTTGCAGGTGAGCTATCGATCCATGAAGGCGTTGGTGCCATGTTCGCGCTCATTTCTTCTGACAGACGCGAAGAGATTACTGAATTTGTACTCGGTCAAGCGGGCATACGCGAGGGCGTTGGTGAATTCCTGGACTATCTGAGAAGCAAGGAGATTCCCTTCTATGTCACAAGCGGAGGTATTGATTTTTTCGTAGAGCCTCTTCTTGCGCCGTTTGATATCCCTGCCGACCACATCTATTGCAACGGTTCTGATTTCTCAGGAGCCAAGATCAAGATTACTTGGCCGCACCTCTGTGACGAACACTGCAGTAATGACTGCGGCATGTGCAAGACTACCGTTATGCGTAAATTCCCTGCTGACCGCTATGAACGAATTCTAATTGGCGACAGCTTAACCGACTTTGAAGCTGCTAAGCTGGCCGATCGAATCTATTCCCGTTCCCATCTAACGGAGAAATGTATAGAGCTCGGAGTACCGCATACCCCTTTTGAGACATTTGTTGAGATTACCGAGGATTTCAAAAAGAGAGAGGGCGAATACAAACGATGAGTTTCACGAATATCCCCTTAGAAGAGAAGCTGGGAGCTCTGGAAGAGCTCCGTAAGGTGAAAGAACAGTTCGCAGCACGCGGGTGGTTCCCTGGGACAAGCGGCAATCTGTCCATCCGAGTTGGTGAATTCTCACCTGAATCTTTCCATTTCGCTGTAACTTCAAGCGGCAAAGACAAATCCGTGCATACTCCAGAGGATTTCTTGTTCGTGGACCAACAGGGCCGTCCCTGTGAAGTTACCAGCTTAAAGCCCAGTGCAGAGACTTTAATCCATGCCGAGATTTATCGTCTCACCGGATGCGGAGCCATCTTCCATGTGCATACCATTTATAACAATATTATAAGTGAAGGATACGGCGATAAAGGAGCTATCCCTGCTCAAGGGATCGAGCTCATTAAGGGACTGGGCATTTGGGAAGAGAATGCAAGAATTGAAATTCCCGTCGTTCCTAACTATGCGGAGATTCCTCGAATTGCCGAATTGATTCCAGCAGCTCTGAATCCTGATATCCCAGGAATTGTGCTTCGTAATCACGGCATCTATGCTTGGGGAGCCAATGCTTTTGAGGCGAAACGTCATTTGGAGTCCTTTGAATTTATTTTCGAGCACATCTACCGGAGTCTGGCTCTACGTAAATAGTTATCCCGTGAAGATATCCATATATTGGAATATCCACTTGACTGTGTTACAATCACAGTACAACCAAAGAAGAGGAGGCACCATGTGCCCCCTCTTCTTTAGTTCCTATTCTGAATTGAAAGGAACTGATCGGTATGGAATTCTTTTATCCGGATAGTCTGTTTATTGGAGGTCTTCTCGTTATGGTTATTCTGTATATTCTAGACGAATCAATGTCCAAGAAGAAATAAGTAAGCTTGTGAGGATACGGCTAGAACACTAATCAAGAAGATACTCATGACATCATATTGAATTCTCATATTCCGCCTGAAGATGGAGTGGGCCAGAATTTCGATTCCCAGCAAAATGAAATAGATCGGCCACCACGCCTTAGCTGCTGCCCAGCTTGAATATCCATACACGTGTGAGATAAGGATGACAATCCCCACAATGAGCAGAGATAGGCCCATCGTGAGTGTACCCACCCGCCATTTTGCAGCACTCGTTCTCTGAATTTCATAAGATCTGACATAGACAGGTTGCACTGAATTATAAGAGTTAGAATCGATCTTCATCAAAGTTCCTTCTCTCCACATGAACTCCTGATGGCTTCCGCTTAGTTCCAGTTAGCAGCTTCAAGCCTCCGCCAATCAATACTACGGATACAATAAAAGGCTTCAAATATTTATTGACCCTATATTCAATCCAGAGCCCAGGATAGTGAGAGGCCAGGTAAGGCACAATCAAATTCAGACTGATATAATAAAGCCCCAGAAGAAGAAGAACGGTTCCGAGCAGCCGCTTATGATTTCCAAGTCCCTCAACTAGAGGTTTGTCAGTCAAAGGCTCTCTCCCATATCTGCTGGTCAGCTGCAGTCCGTCAAAGAAGCTGAAGAACCAGATCAAAGGCAGCAGGAACAGGAATAAAGACAGACGGATCACATCAATGATATAGAACGTCCCCATGAACAGAATCATGAGCTGAATCCCTCGTCTTTGAAGTCCTAAGTACATCTGTCCAGCACCTGGAATCACTGACAGCAGAGTGGCTATTACTTTACTCCGTCGACCGTTCTCACGGCCTACCTCCCATTCGTCAAATAAAGTCCGGTCTGTTACTATCTCTCCTGATTGCTTACGATGAATGCACTGCACCGCGTCAAACATGCAGTAAAGCCAAATTACAGGCAGAACCCCCAGGAAGATCAGGAATGCTGAATCGTTCGTGATCCCTGACACAAAGACAAGCATGGTAATCGTGCCAAAGAAGGCCACGAGAAAAGATAGTCCTCTTTGCATCAGTCCCATGTAGAAATGACCCAATCCAGGTACAAAGGACAGCAGGATCGTAAAGAAGCGTTCTGCATCCTGCCGTCCGCTAAGCTCAGCAGAATGGGCATAACCTGTATGGTTTCCCTGGCCAGGATAGTCCCTTAGCAGCACAATGAACAGATCAAACATACTCACTCCCCACACGATAGCCGCACAGACAATTCCTAAGATAAACGGTTCACCACTATTGCTTAGAAGAGCTAAAGAGAACCCTCCTAATAAAAATCCGCAGAAAAACAGCATATAGAAGAAGCATCTAATCTTTTTTTCCCAATATAAATGTCCCAGTCCAGGCAAAAAGTTCATAAAAAAAGCAGTGACCCGATTTCGTACTACCGGCATTTCATTCATCCTTTCTCTTACTTGTGATTATTCCATGTATCCAGCCAGCTTGTTGCTTTGTTCATCCACTGCTCGCTGTAAGGCTTGCTGTCTTCCTTCACCATATCATCGGCGTTTATAGTTAGCTGATCGAAGAATCCCGAGGTAATTAGCAGCAGAGTAATCGACGCTGCAACCGTATAGTGCGTAATCGGATGTTTGATCCAAGACCACCTGGAATCCGCCTTAACCGGCTTAGGTGGAGCTGCTGAGGAATCTGTTAAAGGCAGGGCTTTCATCACTCGGTCTGTAAAATCATTTGTATTCGGCAGTTCCGGAAGCTCTTCATCCATACTTTCCAATACTTCCAGATATTCTATCAAGACTGCTTCATCTTCAATTAACATTTGTTCCAATTCTGCCTGCTTGTTCGTGCTTAGTTCACCGAGTATGTACTGTCTCCATATTTGCTGACGCTGCATGTCCGTTTCTCTCACGACCAATCCTCCCCCTTCCAATGCTCTCTCATCCAATGTCTGGCCCGGTAAAGTCTGGACTCCACTGTCTTCACTGCAATGCTCTGATCGGCGGCAATCTGCTCATAACTTTGTTCTTTCACATAAAATGCAGTGACAATCTCTCTATGAGAATCCGGAAGTTCATTGATCCGGCTGACCACTCTCTGAATACGTTCTTGTCTTAACACGCGATCCAGCGTCCCCTCATCGGAAGATGGAATATGCTTAAGTACCTCTTCACTCTCCCATTCTTCTTCCCTGCGCCTAACACGCCTTCGTTTGCAGTCAATGGCTTTGTTAATACAAATCCTTGTGATCCACGTCTTAAACCCTTGAGAACGATACTCGGGGAGAGACTTATAGACTTGGATGAACGTCTCCTGAGTGGTGTCCTCTGCTTCTTTCTGATCATGCAGAACCGAATATGCCATCCGGTAAAGGTACGGACCGTAGTCGCTCACCAGCTCTCTGAATGCGTCTTGGTTCCCCTGCAGGATCTGGCTGATCCGAAGCTCTTCTTCTATTGCTCTCCCCTCCTTCCAACTAAATAGACGTCACTGTCTCCATGAACCCCTGCATAAATTTATAATTTTTTATAAAAAACTGATAACTAACGAGAGAGATCACCTACATTCCTGATCTCTTGCGGACAGAACTATAGCAGGTCATTAGGAAATTTGATTCCTTAAGGCCGGCATATCTGAATACTTTTCGTAGTCACCAGACGTATCCACAGGTAACCTGCTGGTTCTTAAAGTAACATTTACAACGATGTTCACATTAAAAAGAGGCTGTTCAAACAGCCTCTCAGCTGAACGAACAACCTCTCTAGTATATCATCTTATTTGCTGTTTCCACGGAATCGTTGGGTATATGCTTTGGCGTCTTGGGCTGTCTTGACCCGATTGCGGCTCCACTCTAGGAGAATACGGTCAATATACCGGAAATGCACTTTACCTGCAAACACGGCTTCCTTCAATGCAAGCCGGATCAGTTCATCAGGATAACCGTCTTGATCCAACCAGCCGGAAATTGTCTCACATTCCATTGGGGATAAAGGCCGGGCAAATTCCTTTTCGAATACCACGAAAAGATTACGCTGCTGATCCTCTGAAGAAGCGGGCTCCTCCGCCTTGGAAAAACGTTCCTTCTGGCGCTCGGCCGCCGCATCTTCAGCAAGACATACACTTAACTTGTGATACATTCCCGTCAGATTATATCGTTCAGATCGCAGTCCGGAATGGTCGGTAACCTCATCAATGGCAAGCCAACCGTCTTTCATAAGCTTGCGAATTCCGCTGGCCACCACAGAAGGAGCAGCTCCCATTCTTCGCTCAATGTCCTCCATGGAAGGGAAATCGATTTGTTCAAGCTGCTTGAAAGCCAGCAGTTGAATTAACAACATGACTTCTGTGTCACTAAGTTTGAGCTTACGGTAATGGGCCAGCAAGGCATAGGGTATACTGGCTGAACCCTTTTCCAGCCCATATGCTATGCCATTCGCCCATACCTTCCAACCTTCGCCCATTCCCATCCAACATTCACCTCTTTAATTCAGGAACAACGCAAGGTTGTATTACTTATTACGGGTACAGCCGGTACAGAGTACGCGGGAACGGAATCGTCTCACGTACGTGGTCAAGTCCGCATATCCAGGCTACAGTCCGTTCAAGTCCTAGACCAAACCCAGAGTGAGGAACCGATCCATATTTGCGCAGATCCAAGTACCACTGATAAGTCTCTGTGGACAAGTTATGCTCCTTAAAGCGCTCTTCCATAAGCTCAGGGTCATCGATCCGCTGAGAACCTCCAATAATCTCCCCATATCCTTCTGGAGCAATCATATCGGCACAGAGTACCACATCTGGACGATTCGGATCCGGCTTCATATAGAATGCCTTGATATCCTTTGGATAATGAGTAATAAAGACCGGTTTCTCATAACGTTCAGCAATCGCTGTCTCGTGTGGAGCACCAAAATCTTCACCCCATGGAATATCAAAATCCTGAGTGTGCAGGAATTCAATGGCTTCATCGTAAGTTATACGAGGGAATGGTGCTTGGATTCTCTCCAGCTTGGAGACATCGCGTCCAACAGCTTCAAGCTCTGCCTTGCAGTTCTTGAGAACAGACTGGACCACATAAGAAATGAAATTCTCCTGTACCTTGAGACTTTCCTCATGATCTGTGAAAGCCATTTCCGGTTCGATCATCCAGAACTCGATCAGATGCCGGCGGGTCTTAGACTTCTCCGCGCGGAAAGTAGGTCCGAATGAGTAGACTTTACCCAGCGCCATAGCCGCGGCTTCCATATAGAGCTGACCACTTTGAGTCAGATAAGCATCTTCATCAAAATATTTGGTGTGGAACAAGTTGGTTGTTCCTTCGGCTGAGGTCGGCGTCAAAATCGGCGGATCCACCAGGGTGAACCCGTTGTCATCAAAGAACTGCTGAACCGCGCGGATAATTTCCGCCCGAATAACCATGATGGCACGCTGCTTCGACGAACGAAGCCATAAGTGCCGGTGATCCATCAAGAAATCAACCCCGTGCTCCTTTGGAGTAATCGGATAGTTCTCGGTAATATGGATGATCTCGATATTCGTTACAGTCAGTTCATAACCAGAAGCGCTACGCGGTTCCTCGCGGATAATGCCTTCAACATACAGCGAGCTTTCCTGAGTCAGGCTCTTGGCTTTGTCCCAAATCTCTTCAGAGACTTCACTCTTTACAACCACGCCTTGAATGTACCCTGTACCATCGCGAAGCTGTAGAAATTGAATCTTCCCGCTCGAACGCTTGTTGTTCACCCAAGCACCGATGGTTACTGTCTCCCCGACGTGATTACCTACTTGACGAATCACTGATTTGACCGCCATGTTATCTCTCTCCTCTAAGTACTGCTATATTATTGAGCCTGCTTGGCTTCCTGTACAATTCGGTTCGTATCCCGGGCAATAACAAGTTCTTCATTCGTTGGCACAACAAGTACCTCAACTTTGGAGTTAGCAGATGAAATCCGGCGAGGCTCACCCGAACGGATCTTGTTCAGCTCAGGATCAATCTCTACGCCCAGATAAGACAGGTTCTGGCAGACCTTCTCGCGGACAACTACAGAGTTCTCTCCTACACCAGCCGTGAACACAATTACATCTACCCCGTTCATAGCTGCTGCATAGGCACCGATGTATTTGCGCAGACGATACTCGTACATCTCGAATGCAAGCGTAGAATTTGCCTCACCAGCCTCCATGCCATCGGTAATATCACGCATATCACTGCTGACACCGGAGATCGCGAGCAATCCGCTGTGTTTGTTCAGCATGGAATTCACTTCACTAATCGAAAGCTCCTCTTTATTCATGACAAAAGTAACTACCGCAGGATCCAGATCCCCGCTTCGTGTACCCATCATTAGACCCTCTAGAGGGGTTAGACCCATTGAAGTATCTACAGAGACACCACCCTCGACTGCTGTCAGGCTGGCACCATTACCGATATGGCAGGTGATGATCTTAAGGTCTTCAATAGGCCGCTCGAGATACGCAGCAGCTGCTTTACTTACATATTGGTGGGATGTACCATGCGCTCCGTACCGGCGAACATGATGCTTCTTGTACAGTACTCTTGGAATAGGATACAAGAATACTTTCTCTTCCATCGTCTGATGGAAGGCGGTATCAAATGCAACAACTTGCGGTACGCCTGGCATGTTCTTCTCGGCAGCGTTAATCCCCATAATAGCCGGAGGATTATGTAAGGGAGCCAGATCAAAGAGTCTGCGGATCTCAGCCTTAACTTCTCCCGTAACCAGGGCAGATCCTTTGAATGTCTCCCCGCCGTGTACGACACGGTGTCCGATTGCTTGAATCTCGTCGACTGAATTCAGCACCCCGTGCTCTTTGTCTGTCAGCTTATCAAGCACTTTACGAATTGCAGTTGTATGTTCAAGAATTTCACTTACCTCAGTAACTTCTTCTTTGTTCGTAGGTTTGTGCGTCAGAATAGAAGAATCCATACCGATCCGCTCCACAAGACCCTTGGCAAGGACTGACTCATCCTCCATATTATACAGCTGATATTTCAAAGAAGAACTTCCCGCATTGATTACGAGAACTTTCATATCCGGTCACCATCCTTGTCGTATTTGAAAAAGCCTTCGCCAGTCTTAACGCCCAGGTTCCCGGCACGGACCATTTTCTTAAGTACAAAGGAAGGGCGATATTTGAGTTCACCGAATTCACGGAACATACGCTCCAGTGCGGCAAGTACGGAATCCAGTCCGAAACGGTCAGCCATTTCAAGCGGTCCATAATTGAACTGATACCCGATCCGCATGGAGTCATCGATGTCTTCTGCCGTTGCTACGCCTTCACCCAGGACGTGCAGCGCTTCGTTAATAAGAATGCAGATAATACGTGAAGTCACAAACCCTGGAGATTCGTAGACCATAATACCGCGCTTCTCAACAACTTCCTCAACAAAACGTTTGGTGTTATCAAATGTACTATCAGAAGTCTTCAACCCGCGAATGATTTCAACCAGGTCAATACGGGATACTGGATAAATAAAGTGCATGCCGATGACACGTTCCGGATACATGGTACCTCCGGCAATTTCGGTCAGGCTGAGTGTTGAAGTATTGCTAGCTAGAATAATATTGCTCGGGCATACTTGGTCAAGCTGGGTGAAGACTTCTTTCTTCGCATCCAAATCCTCCGAAATCGTCTCGATCACCATATCGCAGGATCCAAGTTCGGCAAAATGGGTTACTTTTTGAATACGGGAAAGAATCAATTTCTTCTCCGCCTGGGTGATTGCCCATTTCTCAAGCTGCTTATCCAGGCTTGTCTCTATCATGCTGTAAGCATGGTTCAATTTGTCCGGTGTTTCCTCAACGAGCAGAACTTCAAGTCCCTTGGCTGCGAGCATTTCACAAATGCCTTGGCCCATCGTACCGCCACCGATAACGCCTATTTTTTTAAAATACATGGTGTCTCTCTCCATCCTTTGTATTAATCTCCATACATCTATTATACCCTCGATGTCGAATAATACATCTTTTTATACCCAACATATAATAATATCTTAGCACGAATAAAAAGTAAAAAAAAATTACCAACCTGAAAAAATCAGGCTGGTAACAGGATGCTGTCACGAAATTGACAACGAAATTGTTCTCCGGAGAGTCGTTCTTCATGAATTAGTATTTCAAGTGATTTGTCGAATACCGCCGCATGCTCAATCAGAGCTGATTTGGTGCGGGCAGCAAGGTCATCCAGAATACGACTGTTCTCGTTCATAAGAACTTCCTTGGTCACCATATCCATGTTGACAATACCGAGCCGGGTAAGGCCTGAGGTCATCATGGTGTGAACGAGCTTCAAGGCTTGTTCAAAGTCATTACGGGAACCTGTACTTCTGCCCCCATAATAGATCTCTTCTGCCGCCGCTCCTGCAAGTGCCACCATAATTTGTCCTTCAAGGTATGATTTAGTATATAAGTACTGTTCTTGCTGCGGGTTATGGCGAACATATCCCAGCGCTTGGCCACGGGGGCTAAGGGCTACTTGATTCACACTGCCAGGGGAAACGATCTCAGCTAGCACGGCATGTCCAAGTTCATGTACAGCCACTCTGCGCTTCTCTTCTTCGGTTGATTCCCGGTCCGTCTTCTCTCCAAGCATGACCTTATCCACGCCCATAGACAAGTGACGTTGGTCGATAATCTGAAGGTTCTCTCTCATGGCATAGATGGCACCTTCATTCATTACGCTCTCCAGCTGGGCTCCAGAGAAGCCATACGTCTCTTCAGCAAGTCTCTCCAGGCTGACATCCGCATTTAGCGGCTTATTCTTGGCATGAAGCTCAAGGATATGCTTGCGGCCTTTCTTGTCAGGCAGCTCAACTTGAATGTGACGGTCGAAGCGTCCTGGGCGCAGAAGCGCACTGTCCAGCATCTCTTTGCGGTTCGTCGCCGCGATGACCAGGATACGAGGGGCATCCGAGTTATAGATACCGTCCATTTCCGTCAGCAGCTGATTCAAAGTCTGATCGTACTCACGCTGCTGGCCGCCTTCTCTTTTTCCACCTATAACATCGATCTCGTCTATGAAAATAATGGCATTCTCTTTCTTCTCCTGTGCGGCACGTGTCCGGGCTTCCTTGAACAATTCACGGATGCGTCCTGCGCCGACACCGACATACATTTCCACAAATTCAGAGCCGGATGCCGCTACAAAAACGGACTTGGTATAATGTGCTGCGGCTTTAGCCATCAAGGTTTTACCTGTTCCCGGAGGGCCTGTAAGCAGAATTCCTTTAAGCGGGCGAATCCCGAATTTCTGAATTTCTTCATGTCGGACCATGAAATCAAGAGCCTCACGAAGCTCCTGCTTCGCGTTGTCTTGCCCACCAATTTCCTCAAAGGTAAGCTTGGCCGGGCCTGCTTTCTTCCGCTTGCGTTCCTGGGAAGCACCAACGGTGATCCCGCCTTTCATTTGAACCACAGCGAACAATGAACCTATCATGGCCAGTCCTATAATAATAGGAATAATATTAACTCCGATGTAGGCCAAGAACACGAGAAGGACAAGTACTACTCCTACAACGATTTCCTTAATAAATTTAGACATTACTCCATACCCCCAATTCACCCGGCACACGCGGAAGTATAATGAACTTGCTGGCTTTTCCGTCTGAGAGAGAGACATATATATTCTGAGTATCCATAACCGTGTTGACTGTAAGCCCAGGTGTTCCTTCTTTGAGCTTCTCTAGTGTAGCTGGAATCTCGGTATACTTCTTATTATCCATGGCTTCCGCTACCGGAAAGAGCGCTTTGGACCACCACTGATCAAGTGTCTTGTTGGAATGGTCAACCACGGTAAGCTTGAGCTTGCGGCTGCCTAACAATGACTTGCCATCCACTGTCAAATGTTCTACCAATCCTCTTAAATCTGTTTTTGGATCCAAATCGAGTTTCAAGTCCACCTGTTTCTGGTTAATATCAAATTGAACGTTGTTGACACCTTCATATTGGGTGACTAATTTCTTAAGCGGGGCCTCAACAGCCAACTGACTATAAGCGAACCACCCACCAAAAAGAACTGCTGCGGAGATAACAACGCTAGTAGTCAATGGAACAAGACGTAATTTCAATTCATATCCCCCTTAATAATTTCAATCTCATACATACAAAATGGATACTCTAAAAAAAATTAACGGATTTCTCCGTTTATTTGCGTATCATTCTATACTGAAATGTACATGCAATAGTATATCATAGAATATATACTTTTTTCTAAGCTTATATTAAAAAATTATTGAAATATTTGATATATTTTTCTAATGTTAAAAAATTGTACGCAATTCAAAAAGACCTCCCTGTGATATGGAAGGTCTTTTTTGATAAGGTGAAGTAGGCAAAACGCCTATCTATTAGGCAAAGTATAGGTTTCAGGCAGAGCCTGACCATCGGAGAACCTATAGAATCTATAATTATAATGATCTGCATCTTTATAGAACAATTGATATACGTATTGCTTCCCTGCTCCCTGATCAAAGATTCCAGGAACAAGGCGAACAATGGAGATATCCGGCATTTGTGATTTGATGCTGTTCTTGATCTGATCAAGACTGACTCCATTCTTAGCCAGCTCCTGATGGTCCACTTTTCCATCAACTACCCATACCACAACATCTTCTCCAGCTGTGTTCTTACCTTCAACTACCCAACATACCGTGTCCCATACGGATTTACTGGCATGCGTTAACGAAGCGAGATTAGCCTGCTGCTTGGCCACAATCACCGCTGCATCCTTCTCGTTCCAGTAATCCTTCATCGTATACACGTAGTATTGCTGAATACCAATCAAGATCAGCAGGGCCAGCAGTATGGATATGAGTATGCGTTTCGTTTTTTTCTTCATGCGTTCACTTCCTTTCCCTCAGAAGTGCTCCGCTTAGCGGGAGAGCAATCCTTCAAAGCAAGCTTGAGCTTCCCGGCGTACCCGCTCTTCATCAATGGTCAGACAGCTGCCATGCTTCACAACCTGGTTGCCGTTCACCCACACATGTTCGACGTCTTTAGGTCCGGCTGAATAGACCATATGCGAAATAAAATCTGTATGTGGGATAAAGTGGGCTTGATCCGTATTCATAGCAATAAAGTCCGCTTTCATACCTTCAGCAAGCTTTCCGGTATTCGGAAGATATACGGACTTTGCACCATAAATGGTACCCATCTTAAGCGCTTCCTCTGCCGGTACAGCGGTCGGATCACCCGATACCCCTTTATGTATCAAGGCAGCCAACCTAATCTCCTCGAACATGTCTAAATTATTGTTGCTTGCCGCTCCATCCGTGCCGAGCGATACAACTACCCCAGCTTTTTGCAGATCAACCACACGCGCCACTCCGCTCGCGAGTTTCAAGTTGCTCCCCGGATTATGTGAGACCGCAACGTTATTTCTAGCCAAGATCTCAATCTCCTCGTCGTTCAAATGAACACCATGGGCAATGATCGAAGGACGTGAGAAGAAACCCAGCTTCTCCAAATGCATGGTTGGCCGGAGCCCATATTCTTCGATATTCTGCTGAACCTCAGCAGTCGTCTCAGACATGTGAGTATGCAGCGGAAGATCCAGATCATGTGCCGCTTGAACGAATTTCTCAATAAATGCAGGAGGACAAGTGTATGGCGAATGCGGAGACATCATGGTCGTAATCCGGCCATCCGCCTTGCCATGCCAGTCTTGGGCGAACCGGATCGCCTCCTCAAGCTTCTGCTGCTGTACATCTTCAGGGCAAAGACCAATAGCTCCACGCATCAGTACGGCGCGAATTCCCGATTCGTCCGCTACTTTAGCCACTTGATCCATATGGTCATACATATCCAGAAAGGTAGTCGTACCTCCCTTAAGCATCTCCACAACGGACAGTGCAGTCCCCCAGTAGACATCCCGTGAGGTAAACTTTGCTTCCATTGGCCACATCTTCTCCTGCAGCCAGTTCTGAAGCAGCATGTCGTCTCCGTAACCCCGCAGCAGTGACATCGCGGCGTGGCCATGAGTATTAATTAGACCAGGAGCAAACAACAACCCTCTTCCATCAAAAGTATCTGTCCCCTCTTCGATCTCGGGGCGAGACTCTCCGACATATTTAATCAGATCATTCTCAATTAACATGTACCCTTTGACTACAGAGCGACCCGGTTCCAGTACAGCAAAAGTTCCGTTCTCGATTAACCATTTACGACTCATTTGTTAGTGCTTCCTTTCCATCTCCCAAATAATAGGCCAGACTAAGCAGATCCGTTGTAAAATCTGCTGCATGCAGACGCACCTCGGCTGGCACCTTCAGAATTGTAGGCGCAAAGTTAAGGATCGCTTCGATTCCAGCGTCGATCAGCTGATCTGCTACACGCTGCGCTTCAAAATCAGGAACGGTAATGATCCCAATCCGTATATTGAATCTCTTCACCGTGGCCCCAAGATCCTCAATTGGCTGTACGGTCAATGAATTAATCTTTTGGCCGACCTTCTTCTCCGAGGCATCAAACACCGCCACAATTTTCATATTGTCCTTCAAATAAGTGTTGTAATTGGATAGAGCCTGGCCCAGGTTACCAGCTCCGACAAGAGCCACGTTAATCTGCTGATCCAGATTGAGAATTTGACGAATCTTCTCAATCAGATAAGCGACATCATATCCAATGCCTTTGCGACCGAAATCACCGAAATATGCAAGATCCTTGCGAATTTGAGCCGGGTTCAGATCCAGCTTTTGTCCGAGTTCCTGCGATGAGACGGTTGAGACCTCCCGAAAACTTAGTTCATTCAGAAAGCGCAGATATACGGGCAATCTGCGTACCACCGCATCTGAGATTTTCTCCGACTTCATTTCTATTTCCCCCTAGTGCTATTGAGTCCGGTCAGTTACCGGTGGTTGAGCCATTCCGAAATCCGGGGCACCATCTGATTGGTTGGCATATGCTCCATCTTTGGGCCTGGCAATGAATACAGGAAATACTTCCCGTAATAGGACTCCAAAATTCGTGTATCATATACGATTACGATACCGCGGTCCTGTGAGGATCGCACCAGCCGCCCGAACCCCTGCTTGAAGCGGATCACCGCTTGCGGGACGGACAGCTTCATAAAAGGATTCTTCTTCTGCTGCTGCAGCCGCTCACTCTTGGCCTCAACCAGCGGATGGTTCGGAGGTTGGAATGGGAGGCGAACAATTGCCAGACTAGTCAGTGCCTCACCAGGGATATCAACACCTTCCCAGAAGCTGCTCGTACCGAGCAATACAGAGGCCTGCTGGCCCTGAAATCTTCGGGTAAGTTTGGTGCGGTTCCCGCTGTCTACCCCTTGTCCAATGACCGTAATTCCCTGAGCAGATAGAACCTCTTTCAGCGGGTCATACACTTGTCTCAGCATCCGGTAAGAGGTGAACAATACCAGCATCCGTCCCTGTGTAGCAACTGCCGAGTCCGCCAGGGATTGGACGAGTGTATTCACGAAATGATCATCCCCCACACTGCCCTTCACACTCGGGAAATCCCGTGGAATGACCAGCAGAGCCTGTTCCCTGTACTTGAACGGTGAAGGGAGCAGCGAAGTCAACAGTTGATTCTGCTCGGAAGCTTCCGTAAGTCCCAGCTGCTCGATCATATACTGGAACGACTTATCAACAGATAAGGTAGCGGAGGTCATGATGACACTCTTTTTCTTATCAAAGAAAAGGGCTTTGAGCTGTTCACTTACTTCAACAGGTACGGCATAAATTTGCAATGAACGGCTGCGGTAATGACCGTTGCCTTCAAGCCAATAGACCGTCTCCTCATTGTCCAGCTTCATAAAAGAACGAATACTGTCCCGCTCGGCTCCTAAATCCTTAAACAAACCACTGATATCCGTAACCAGGCTCTCCGAGCTGTAATTGTCGTCATCATCCTTCAGCTCATTCATCATACGTTCGCCTTTGCGAATTACCGTTCCCATGGTCATATAAATCTGATTCTCGATTTCACTAAGGTCATCCCAATTCTTAGGCTTCTTGTGCGGCAGCAGACGAAGGACGAACTGTCCGGGATCACCTGGAGCGGCATCACTGCGCTCAGGCATCAGTCCGAACAATTGATCACTGAGACGATCCCAGTTCTCTTTGATCTCAAGAATCTCCGGGTACAGATTATCAATAACACTCATCCACTCGCTGGCTTTCTCCGATCCACTGGTCTGAAGCTGCGCCCGCAGATTCGGAAGCTGACCGGTCCTGCTGTCCTTGAAGAGGCGTGTCAAAGTATGAATAACTGTGAAATATTTCATATTCATACCCAAATGCTTGCCGGCTACATCTTCAAGATGATGGGCTTCATCAATAACAAGACGTTCATAGCTTGGAAGCAGCTGATGCCCCGCCTTCACATCCGTGAACAGCTTCGAGTGGTTCGTGATCACCACATCAGCAACTCCTGCTTCGTGCTTGGCCTTGTGGTAAAAGCACTTTCGGAACCATGGACAAGAGCGTCCAAGACAGGAATCCGATTCACTGGCAACCGTCTCCCAGAAGTCTGCTCCCCGGTTGCCCTGGTTCAGCTCTTCATCATCCCCGGTCTCAGTCTGGGTTAACCACACGATCATCTGCGCAGCGGTCATAACTTCTTCCTTGGGTGTCACAAAATCTCTCTTGTTTATTTTATGTTCAAATTTGCGCAGACACAAATAATGCCCCCGTCCTTTGAAGATTGCTGCCCGAAATGAAAAAGGAACTACCTCGGTAAGCAGAGGAATATCTCTCTCCCGAAGCTGCTCTTGCAGGTTAATGGTATGCGTACTTACCATAACCTTCTCCTCAGACTTAACGCTGTGATAAATCGCCGGGAGAAGGTACCCGAGTGATTTACCTGTGCCTGTACCTGCTTCAATAAGCAAATGCTTATCCTCATCAAAGGCCTTCATGACATCTCCAAGCATCATGTTCTGGGCTTCCCGCTCTTCGTACATTGGAAGCTTATTCTTCAAATTGGTACGAACTTCATCCATGAACTGCTCGAATGTCTTACCCTCCAAGGGATTATCCATTTCCTCGCTTCGAGGCGGCTTGATATCAATCCAATCTTCTGTGCGAAGTGCGAACTGGCGATAATAAGTGTAGCCATCCGTAGAGGGGTCTGTTTCCTTCTCCCTATCCTGAAGAGCAGCATCAAAGAACCATCCCAAGTCACTGTCCTCTCCCGAGAACAGATCAGACAGCCGCTGTAAAGCGAGCAGGGGAAGGTCGTCAATTTCCTCAAGCGATTTAATAAAAATAAGTGCGGTTGCCAAAGCATCAGAATCTGCCTGATGCGGCCGGTCGTGAGCGACCTCAAATTCACCTGACACAAAGCCAAGCTGATAGGAAGTAAGTGAAGGAAACATGATTTTAAGAAAATCCATGGTATCGAGAATTCTGCCTGTAAACGGCAAATATCCGGTTCGATCCAAAGCACTCTGTAAGAAATTAAAGTCAAAAGCTACATTATGTCCAACAAGGACCACATCATCCAGAAGAGGCACCATTTCCATCATGACCTCATCCAGCAAGGGGGCGTTCAGCACATCCTCCTCGGTAATCCCCGTTAACCCAGTAATAAAAGGCGGAATCGGCACACTAGGCTTCACATAAGAGGAATATACCTGACTAATCGTGCGATCGTGATCTATAATAGCAAGCCCAACTTGAATAATTTCATCAGAGGACTGGTTACCTGTCGTTTCAAAATCGAGAACGGCATATTTCATTATATACTCATTACCTTTCATTCCAGTCTCTCTAACAGCATAACAAAAAAAACACGGTTTGGAAATTAAGACATGCAAACAAATATTCGCACCCCTTAATCAAGCTGTATAAACAAAAAAAACGATGCGAAAATATTCCATTTGAATGGTCGCATCGTTCATTAAATTGAGCTGCTTTACATTAATGAAGCCAACTGGGATCCGAACTGCAGAGATCCCCGTTTTTGTTGACACACATCCAAATTATTCAAGGGCTCGATGAAAGTAGGATCAATATGATGGGCCAATGTAAAATATTCCTGTGCCTTGTCCATATGGTCGTGCGTGGCTTCAATACAGCCGAGAGCATTATAAATGATGGATCTGAGCCGCTTATTGTCCGTTAGTGGCAGTACCCACTGAAAATGACGTCCCGCCTCCCGGGTATCATTCATATTCAGATAGGACATGGCCAAATAGATCCGGGCCAGCAGACTGTCTTGAAACTCCTCGGTGGTACGCTTGAACTGTTCGGCCGCATGGGAGTACATCTTCAGCTTGTAATAGCCCTGTCCTTTTATGAAGGTACCCGACTTCATCTCAGGCAGCTCGACTTGCTGAACGGAATCCGTTAACCCCCAGCTTTTGCGTACATCACTCATTCTCTCCTCAAAAGAAAGCCATTCTTCAATAATGCCATCGCTCATAGCTTTAAGCATCTGCCACTTCTTGCCCAGCTCCTGCTTCTGGCTGCCTTTCGCGATGGGGTACATCTCAGCTATTTCCTCCAACATATGATTCATTTCCGCAAATACATGCTGAAACATCATCTGCATCCCACCCTAAACGAAAATGAAATCAAGCAGCGGCCCTATGTTCATTTTTTGTTTAGACGGATGATTTCATTCTGGAGGGAACCCCTTAAATAATGGATTCTTGCTTAACGAACGGTCGCATGTACCTCATAGCTTGCAGTTTCAGCTGGTCGGTTATTCTCATCAACAAACAGCACTGTGGGTTTATGACGCTGAACTTCCTCCTGAGACATCTGAGCATAGGAAATGATAATTACCGTATCCCCCGGTTGAACCAATCTCGCTGCCGCCCCGTTAAGACAGATAACACCGCTCCCGCGGGGTCCAGGAATGACATAAGTCTCCAGACGAGCCCCGTTATTATTATTTACAATCTGCACTTTCTCATTCTCAAGCAGATCGGCGCGCTCCATCAGGTTCTCATCTATGGTAATGCTGCCCACATAATTTAAATTTGCCTCGGTTACGGTTGCACGGTGAATTTTGGATTTCATCATGGTTCTATACATGAGTTACAACTCCTTTGGGATTAAGAAGAATATTATCAATCAGACGAGTCGTGCCAAATTTAACCGCCAGCGCAATCAGGATCTCTCCATCCAGATCACGCATTTGGGCATCTTCATGAACTTGGGTAAGCGAAGGAAAGGACAAAATATCCACATAATCGATAACAGCCAAAGGCTGAGACTTAATATTCCGGGTCAAACTTTCACGAATTTCCGCAAGCGTAACGCTGTCACTTTGCTTAATCCTGTCCCCTGCTTCACGCAAAGACGTGGACAGAATAAGAGCTTGCTTCCGCTCTTCTTCCTTCAGATAGACGTTCCTGGAGCTCAAGGCCAGCCCGTCAGACTCCCGTACAATGGGACATGGCACAATCTCCACGTCAAAATTCAAATCATCCACCATTTGCCGGATAACTGCAACCTGCTGAGCATCTTTGAGCCCAAAATAAGCTTTGTCCGGGGAGACCATATGAAGCAGCTTACCCACCACCGTGGTCACCCCGTCAAAGTGGCCAGGACGCGAAGCTCCGCACAGTTCGTCAGTAAGTTCAGATACCGCAATCTTCGTCTTAGTGGGCTGAGGATACATCTCTTGCACGCTCGGCAAAAAGACAACATCCACACCTTCCCGCTCCGCCAAAGCCAAGTCTCTCTTCTCATCCCGTGGATAACGGTCAAGGTCCTCGTTCGGCCCAAACTGAATCGGGTTAACAAAGATGCTTAGAACGACAAGATCGTTATGTTCCCTGGCCTGCTTCAGCAGGCTGGCATGGCCTTCATGAAGGAAGCCCATCGTGGGAACAAAGCCCACAGACAACTCTCGTCCAGCCTTGGCGGCGCTAAACCGCTCCTGCTTTACATATTTCTTCAGATCCGTAACTTTATCTATTACCATCATGACCGGGCGTCCACCTTTCCTCTGCCGTACAAAGAATCAACCACACTGTCATCAGCATGGAACACATGCTCTTTCCCCGGGAATTGACCTGATTTCACTTCTTGAACATATTCACGAATTCCGCGGCGAATTTCATTTCCGATGTCAGCAAAGGTCTTCACGAACCGTTTCTCCCGGTAATCTGAATCGTATTTGAGCACATCATGATAGACGAGCACCTGACCGTCGCAACCTCTTCCTGCCCCGATGCCGATCGTTGGGATGGACAGCTGCCTGGAGATTTCAGCAGCAACCTCCTCGGTCACAAGCTCAAGAACAACTCCGAATGCGCCTGCTCTTTCCAGCGCCTTCGCATCTTCAATCAGACGACGAGCGTCCTGTTCGTCCTTACCTTGAATCCGGTATCCCCCAATCTGGTTCACCGATTGCGGAGTGAGTCCAATATGTCCAAGAACGGGCACGCCCGATTTGACAATACTCTCGACTGCCAGGCAGATTTCCATTCCGCCTTCCATTTTTACCGCATGGGCATGCCCTTCCTGCATAATTCTTCTGACATTCTTAAGCGTCTCGTCAATACCGCCATGATAAGTCATGAAGGGCATATCCGTTACGATGAAGGTATGCTCAGCTCCCCGCTTAACCGCACGGGAGTGATACACCATATCATCTATAGTTACAGGAACCGTTGAATCATATCCAAGTACGACATTCCCGAGCGAGTCACCTACAAGCAGCATATCTACGCCGGCTTCTTCTGCAAGTCTCGCGGACGGATAGTCGTAAGCGGTAATCATGGTCAACTTCTCGCCGTCCTGTTTCATTTTTTTCATCTTCACAATGTTTAACACGGACTTTCATCTCCTTTGGGTGTCCCAAAATTAGAAGCATGCGTACACAGCAAAAAGAACCTTTCAGCTGTGCACCAAAAAGTCCGAAAAGTCCATAGATTCATAGAAGAGTAACATCGTTCGTCCCTTCTGTCTCGGTCCCTTCGGCTCAGAGCAGAATCCAACGCAACCAGATTCATGATCAATCTTACTTAGTATAACCAATTAATTACGGAGTGCAGTTTGGTCCAGCCAATACCACCTCGTACGGTCAGTATATCAGATCGGATCAACTTTTCAACCGCCAAGTTGCACATCTCCTGAGAAAATCGTGAACTTTTCTCCACCATTCTCCAGGATCAGTCCTCCGTTCTCGTCAATACCGGTTGCATAACCGGTCACCATGCCTCTTGACGTGTGCAGGGTTACTTCCCGGTTAATCGTTACAGAAAGAGCCTCCCATAAATGAGCAATCGGTGAAAAACCTTCCTCCTGATACAGCCGGTACAGCTGCTCGAGCTCTGACATGACCGATCCGATAAGAACTGACCGGTCAACAGCTTGCCCGCTTTCCATCTGAAGTGAGGTTACTATGCTGCGTAGTTCCTCCGGATAATCCTCTTCCGTCATATTCGCATTGATTCCGATTCCGGCAATACAGTACCGGAGCCGTTCATCCTCAGCCACCGACTCCAGGAGAATTCCGCAGATTTTGCGGCCCCCAATAAGCAGATCGTTCGGCCATTTGATCCCGCTCTCTACACCGGTGGCTGTTTTGATGGCTCTGCATACCGCTACTGCGGCTAGCAGGGTCAGCTGGGGGGCACAGGACAAGGGCTGATCAGGTCTAAGCAGCAGACTCATCCAGATTCCTTTACCGCGAGGAGAGAAGAACTTGCGTCCCAATCGGCCGCGCCCTCCGGTCTGTTCCTCAGCAATAACCAAGGTACCTTCCGGCGCACCTTCCTCAGCCAGCTTTCTTACTTCTTCCTGGGTTGACGTAGTGACCTCCAATATCTTAAGATGCCGGCCAAAAATATTTGATTTCATCGTGCTCATTAAGGTAATCGGATCCAGCCTAGCAGGCTTTTGAACCAACCTGTACCCTTTGCGGGATACCGCTTCGAATTCATACCCCGCATCGCGAAGCTTGTTAATCTGCTTCCACACAGCTGTACGACTAATCGACAATCGTTTGCTTATTTCTTCGCCAGAGATATATTCGCCTGGATGCTGCAGCAGCATATCCAGAACTGTATTAGGATTCAATTGATTTCACCATCCGTTTCACTTCATTAAGGAGAGCTTCTTTGTTATTCGGTATAGCCCCCGATGCCACAGCGTACAACAACTGCTTCATCAAGACTCCAAGCCAGGGCCCCCCTGGTCTGCCAGCCTTCTCAAGGACTTCATTGCCCTTAACCACAAGCTCGCGAACCTGATGGACTGGTATGCTGGCGTACCAAACCTCCAGGAGGTCAAGCAGCTCCGCGCTGAGCAGAGATGCGCCGTTAACTGTCTTGGAGGACTTAATCAATATCCTCATCCTTGAGATCCAAAGACCTGCCGTATACTTCCCAAAGGCTAGCTGTAATGAAATCCAGTAGGGACGTATTAAGTTCTCTCGTTCCTCGTCGGGCACACTAGATAAGGTATGTAAGTGCTCCATCAATTCCTGATCAAATCGGGCTATAGCTGCAGCCTGCTCCGAATCCCGATTGGAGAAGGTCCACTGCTTCAGTAGGCCGAGAATAGATTGGGACTCGATCCCAAGTCCCTGAACCAGCAGAGATAACCGAAGTTCTACGGGTTCGGCCGGAAGCAGGTGAAGGCATTCCAGCAATTCAGAATGGACCTGAGCAGCCTTGATCGGCAGCTTGGAATATTCAAGCAGCCGGCTGCGGCGGAGCAGCTCCAATCCGCGCTGCGGATCAGGTCCGTACAGGATTTTCTCAAATTCTGCACGAATTCGTTCAAGAGCGATATACCTCATTTTGTCCCTGTTGCGGATAATTGCCCGCCAGGTGCTCAGAATGGGAGTGAAGCCAAATACCGAGGCAAAACGAATGGCTCTCAGCATCCGAAGGGCGTCTTCCTCAAACCTTTCGTCCGCCTTGCCTACGCACCGAATCACTCCGGCTTTAATATCCTCTCTCCCATGGAAAGGATCAATCAGTTTGCCTTCCAAATCCATAGCCATGGCGTTCATTGTGAAATCCCGTCGCTTCAAATCTTCCAGAACCGCATCCACAAATTCAACCGAAGCAGGACGCCTATGATCTTCATATTCAGTTTCTTTACGGAAGGTCGTGACCTCGAACGCCTGCTTCTGGATCAGCACGGTGACCGTACCATGCTGAAGTCCTGTAGGGATACACCGTTCGAACAGCTGGGTAACCCTCTCGGGCCGTGCTGAGGTTGCGATATCCATATCGTGAACAGGTCTTCCCATGACTTCATCCCTCACACACCCGCCAACCCAATAGGCCACATATCCGGCCTCTCCGATACGACGGAGCACCTCTTCGCCCGCAGACACCATCAGCGAGTCAACCTGATTCCACTTTTTCACCAAGGTAATCCTCTCCTCGCAAACAAGACTCCGGGGAAAAGGAGTTGCCCCCTTCTCACCCGGAGTAGTTAACTGCATACCGGTTTGAGCTTTGGAACTTGGCGTCCAAGTACCCGGTAATAGATTTGTTCATATTCTTCCGTTATCCGGTCGCTGCTGAATTCAGTCCTTGCCCGCACTAAGCAGGCTTCAGATAATTGCTCAGCGAGCTTGGCGTCTTTTAGCAGCTTAATCGCATAATCGGCCATGGCTCTGGTATCCCCAATTGGAGCCAGAAAACCTGTTTTACCGTGGGATACCAGTTCAGGAATGCCTCCTGCTTCTGATCCGATCGTAGGCACGCCGCAGGCCATAGCTTCAAGTGCAACGAGACCAAAGCTTTCTTTCTCAGATGGAAGCAGGAGCACATCGGCCATGGAGATGACTTGAGCGATCTGGTCCTGTTTCCCTAGAAAATGGACACGGTCCTCCAGCCCAAGCTGCTTAATCTTGCATTGAATCTTTGGCAGTTCCGGTCCTTCCCCAACAAACAGCAGACGTGCTGGGACCTCCTTGCTGACCATGGAGAAGATCTCAACCACATCAGCCACCCTCTTTACAGGTCTGAAGTTAGAGATATGCATGAGGATTTTCTCATTGGGTTCTGCAAAATCACTTCTCAAAGAATCTATTTCACGCGGATAATATATCCGTTTATCTACAAAGTTATAGGTCAAATCAATATCTCGCGAAATTTCCAGCACTTCCCGGGTTTCTCTCATTAAATCCTCGGAGACGGAAGTTACGGCATCACTTTCATTGATCGCAAGACGGATCAAATCTTTCAGTGACTCATCTTGAGCGAGAACTGTGATATCAGTTCCGTGTAATGTTGTGACCACCTTAAGATCATCCCCCACCATCTGCTTGGCCAGAAAGGCGCACACCGCATGAGGTACGGCATAATGTACATGTAGGATGTCAAGCTTCTCCCGCTTCGCAACATGAGCCATCTTCGTAGCCAGGGACAAATCATAGGGAGGATAACGAAATACATAATAATCGTTCACTTCGACTTCATGATAATATATATTTTTCTGGAAAGCCCCTAACCGGAATGGGACACTATGTGATATAAAGTGCACTTCATGTCCCTTCTCGGCAAGCAGCTTACCGAGCTCTGTCGCTACAACCCCTGATCCACCAAGAGTCGGATAACAGGTGATGCCGATTTTTAATGTTTGGCTCATATCAGGGGCACCTCTTTCTTGTTAATCATTAAATTCACACTAGAGAGTTTATGCTTAATTTGTTTAAAATAGATGAACTTTATAAGGCGTCTTGACCGCAAAGCCTTCAGCATAAGGAATAAGCTTGCGCTGGCCAAGCAGAGCATCCCTTGCTTTTACACGTTCCACATACCCCTGGGTAAGCGGAGTAGCAACTCCATCCTTCCCGGGCGTGAACTGGGATTCGTAGCAGAGCAGGGACTTTTCTTTGGTCTCATAATAATCGGTAACATCCACGATTAGATCAGGAGTTCTCCAGTCATTTATGAAATAGAAATACAGCTCGTCCACCAGAACAGGAGGCTTGTCCGGCATCATTCTGCGCAGCTTGGCGTTAAATACCGCCTCTTCCACAAGCTTACTGCACTGCACATGATCCGGATGACGATCGTCCCAGTAAGGCGCAAAAACAACCCGGGGTGCATAGTCGCGAATGACCGAAGTTACCGCAGCTACGTGATCAGGGGTGATATACAGCCCGCGATCGGGCAGTCCCAAATTGGTACGAAGAGTAAGACCTAGTATAGTGGAAGCGTGTTCTGCTTCCTGCTTGCGAAGTTCAACTGTGCCGTTGGAGGACATTTCAGCCTGGGTAAGGTCACAGATCCCAACCTTTAATCCAGCTTCCACATGCTTCGCAATCGTTCCTGCCATCCCGATTTCTGCATCATCAGCATGAGCGCCGAAGATCAAGATATCCAGCTTCTCACTCATTTATCTAACCTTGGACGATGAAGTTCAACAAGCTCCCGCCAGCTTAAATCTCCACGATCCAGAGCTCTTGCCATGATTTCGGCCGATGCTACGTTGGTAGCTACCGGAATACCATGCACATCACATAAGCGAAGCAGTGCTGTAATATCAGGCTCATGCGGCTGAGCCATCAGAGGATCGCGCAGGAAGATGACCAGATCCATTTGATTTTGAGCGATGAGTGCTCCGATCTGTTGGTCACCGCCGAGTGGTCCAGACAGGAACCGGTGTATATTCAGTTTGGTATTATCCATAATTCGTTGTCCCGTGGTACCGGTTGAGTATAGATTGTTACCCTCGAACACATGCTCATAAGCTATTGCGAAGTTGACAATCTCCTCTTTCTTCCGGTCATGGGCGATAAACGCAATATTCAACATTTCGTAATACCCCTTTTTTAGTCTATAAAATGTTCAAAACCATAAACCATACCTTGATACTCCATTACTTTCTTTACAGCCAGAGCCACACCAGGCATATAACCCGCACGTTCATAGGAATCATGACGAATCTTCAGGGTCTGCCCAAATCCGCCAAAAATGACCTCCTGCTGGGCAAAGACACCGGGAAGCCGAACACTGTGAATACGGAACCCGTTATAGTAGCCACCCCGCGCACCATCAATGGTCTCTTCTTCGTTCGGATTACCTTGGCGAAGCTCCTCGCGGTTCTGGGCGATCAATTCTGCCGTCTTCACCGCTGTACCGGATGGGGCATCCAGCTTCTGGTCCCCGTGATACTCGATAATCTCCAGATTCGGAAAGTGCTTGGCAGCTTGTGCGGCGAACTTCATCATAAGAATGGCACCAATTGAGAAATTCGGGGCGATGAGTCCTCCGATCCCTTTGCTTTTACACTGCTTGTCCAGATCCTCAATTTGTTCCGGGGTAAAGCCTGTAGTACCGACCACAGGGGCCACACCAAGGCGAATCGCGAGCTCTGTATTCTTATAAGCGAATTGGGGAGTAGTGAAATCCACCAGCACCTGGGCTTTACTTTCGACGAGGGCCAGCTCGAGATCAGACTGGACCTTAATTCCGCAGGCGGGCAGGCCTACCAATGTCCCTGCATCCGTACCTTCCCCGGATCGGTTGATGGCTGCCGCGAGCTCCAGCTCGGCATCCTCCAGTACCATTTTAACGACTTCTTTCCCCATACGGCCTGCAGCTCCTGCTACAGCAACTCTGATCTTCGTAGTCATATTCATGCTCCTCACTGTCCACTAGGATGATGATTGATCGATATATGTTGCAACTCGTTATTCCCATAAATTAATTTCCTAATTGGAAGACCCGCAATCCAGCCTCTTCTCCTATCGACTGCTGTTCCTACAGCATATGACGAAAATGGCTATTAGGTGTCTATCCGGGTCCATCGGTCTGCATCCCTGGTGGAGAACTTATGCATGACCTTGTTGTGCGCTTCTGTCAGGTTAATCCCGAGTGAATTCGCAAAACAAATGGTGATGAACAAAATATCACCGAGCTCATACTCAATGGAGTTGTCGTCTTCCGTTGTTTTCTTCGGCTTCTCTCCATACGTATGATTCACTTCTCTGGCCAGTTCGCCAACCTCTTCACTCATTCTCGCAAGCATGGCGAGAGGACTGAAATAACCTTCTTTAAACTGGGATATGTACCGATCTACCTCGCGCTGAAGCTCTGCGAGTGACTTTTCCTCCATCTATATTCCCCCCTAGGGTACCCGAAGGTTTTACCCCTATGTTATCGTAAAGAAGTTTTGAAAACAAATCCTTTTTTAAACGCCGCCTAAAAAGGTATACTAAGGGTTGGGGCGCTAAGGCTCCCCCATCTTTCAACAAGCGAGGGATTGCATGCTTACCACACGACTAGCCCAGGTATCTAAAACCATTCTGCCAATACTGCTCGGCACAGCCATCTATGCATTTGGTCTGCTCTACTTCATTATTCCCAACAAGCTTATGGAAGGCGGAGTAACCGGGATTACCATCCTCCTTAAATATGCGTTCTCCATTTCCCCTTCACTTTCCACCTTGATCTTGAACATCCCGCTCTTCCTGCTAGGCTGGAAGGTATTGGGGAGTCGGCAAATTGTATTTACCGGCATCGGCATAGGGTCTCTAACCTTCTTTCTATGGCTGTTCGAGCAAATGATTAAGAAGGGCTGGATCGTCCCTTTTGCTACAGAACATGATTACATACTTGCGTCATTATATGCCGGGGTAACCTTGGGTGCCGGGCTGGGTCTCGTCTTTCGCTTCGGCGGCACCACAGGAGGATCAGATATTATTGCGCGTATCTGTAACCGGAAGTACGGTTGGAGCATGGGGCAGGTCATACTGGCCCTGGACGTGCTCATCATTGGTATTTCCCTTCTCTATATCAAGAAGGAACAGATCCTGTATACTTTGGTAGCCGTCTTCATAGCTTCCAAGGTCATTGATTTCATTCAAGAAGGGGCATACTCAGCCAAAGCTTTCACCATTATTAGTGATCATGCACCGGAAATCGCCGACTTGATTACGAAGGATATGGACCGGGGTGTTACGCTGATTCCCGCCGTTGGAGCTTATTCCAAACAGGCAAAGCACATGGCCTACTGTGTAGTCGCCCGGCAGGAGATTCGCAGATTAACCCTGATTGCCAAATCCGTAGATCCAAGAGCCTTTATTATTATTAATGATGTTCACGATGTTCATGGTGAGGGCTTCAGAGAAGACTAATTTCACATTAAAAGGGGTAAGGTTCCGCATGGCGAACCTTACCCCTTTTGTTCATTTCCGGTTAGAGCCTCCAGGTGTGCCTTCCCTTGCTTCCTGCTGCGGGTCTAACTTCCTGGTATGCATTATAATTGCGGATTCCAGTGTAAGTTAAAGCTACTATAATCCATCCGCCAATGAGCAGGCTCCATTGCCAAGGAGTTGTTGTTCCTGTAAGCGGAAGCAGCGTGGGTTCAGACCGCTTTTTGCCGAATAGATCATGGATTAAATCCGTTCCACTGCTGATGGCCCCTTTGAGTGTATCAGGCTCAGCTGCCTTCTCCTCACACAAGCTCTCCATGTAAGACATCCAGGAGTCCGCCCGGGATACCAGGGAAGGATCCAGCTGAATGACGGCAGCTGGCCGAATGGTCTCATAATGCTCTTGAAGCTGATGATAAGCTTGCTTAATGCCTGCGGCATCCGATTCTGTCCTAGCCTTGGACAGCTGGCTGAGATCATCCGTGAACAGCTTATAATACTGAATCCACAGCGGCTGTTCTTTGTGCAGAAGGCTGTCTACCGCCAATCTAAGCTGAGAGGAGCTGGCTCTCCACTCTTCAGGCTGTGACTGGCTGCGAGCTAAGGCTTCACGCGTATCTATAATCGTCTCAGACAGTGCGTGAATCCCTTCTACGGAAGTCAGTCCTTGGAATGAGAGTGTCTGTACGATCTGGACGATTCTATCCATTTCAAGCTGCGCCTTGGCACCGTCACCATCCTGCATGTATCGGTACAATGCCTCGGAAGCACTATCAAGCTCCTTCATCTTAGCCGTATGCGCGGCATCATGATGAGCAGCAGCCTTGTCTACCGGCAGCATTACAAACATAGCCACAATGATCAGCCCTAACCATATAGATAGACATCCCCACCCTTTTCTTTCCACGGACATCCCCTCCTATACCCCATGTCTATGACAGTCTGTCCCTGCCTAGAACCCGGGTCTTAAGGAAGCATAGAGCGGTCCCTTTGACGAAGTGCAAGCCAGCCGGCCAGCACACTCAGCAGTGTCAGGGCCACCGTGAAGTTGCGTACGCTGGTCAAATCGTCCATCAGCTGAACGGGCAGCCAGGGAAATACACCATATGTATAATCTACCATGTCGTTCAGCAGGGTCCACAAACCGGCACCTAGAAGTATTCCGGCTCCAAATTTGTAGAAACGAACATAGAGCAGTGCCTCTACAGCCATCGCAGTATGTGATGCCACCAGCATCCATTCCTGCCATCCAATCATGTTGCCCTGGTACGCTCCCGCAAAAATGATACTCACAGCCCACACCCCATATTTCACACTTGTGACTACGGCAAGGGACTCTATGAGTACACGGATCGCACCCAATTTCTTAAGCGCTTCCGACCATAGCAGGAAGCAGAGAGACAGGGTGAAGAACAGACTTGCCGTAGGGCTGTCCGGAACGAAGATGACCTGCCAAAGGGGGTTATGGGCCACGGTATAGTCGATTTGGTGCCCATACCAGTAATAGCCGTAAATCGTACCCAGCAGGTTAAAAATAAAAAGAAGCCAAAGAAATCCGCGGCTAGTCAGGAATTCCCGGCTCCACCAATATGATATATTCACTTACAATCCTCCTTTATCTAATCAGAGAATAACGGATGTGAAGGACAGAATACAAGACTCCTTCTCTCTTTTCTTATGAAAACCGTAATTAATCCTCGATATAACGATTCAATACCAGCAAAAAAACCTGACCGCTTTCACGGTCAGGTTCTCTTCAATGTATAATTATTTAGCTTCGGCTTTCTGTTTAGAGAGCCATTCGGCCAGATGGTCGATATCCTGGTCACTGAGCCCAGCGCCCTTGGCTGTATCATACATTGGAGGCATGTTGCCGTCAGGTCCCTTTTTACCCTCTTTAATGATGGTCAAAATGGCCGCCTTGTCATGCTTATCCCCAACGCCTCGTAGCGAAGGACCACTAGCTCCCTTTAGATCGGCTGCGTGGCAAGAGATACAGGTTGCTTTCTTGAATGACTCCATACCGGCATCATCCTTGTCAACTATCGCAACTTCTTTGGTCTGAACCGCATTTGAAGGAGCTGGAAGCCCCTTCTCCCGCGCTTCACGGGCTTTCTCAATCCTGCGCTCTTCCTCAGGCTTGATTCCTGTCTTAGCCAATTCATGCTTATAATGCGTCCAGGCAAAGTTCGTCAGATAGACGATGGAAACCAAGGACAATAGCATGATTGCTGAAGCAATCGGTCTGCGGTAGAAACGGCGCTCTTTCCCGCGGTCCAGGAAAGGTGCAAGCAGCAATCCACCGAAGGCAACTCCTGGTACACCGAGTGTTCCCAGGACGATAAAATCTCCTGAAGCATAAGGATACTTCAAATATTGATACAAGAATAAGAAATACCAGTCCGGCATCGGAATAACAGATGCGGTAGGATTAGCCGGGAAACCAAGTGGTGCAGGCTCTGAAATGGTGAGTACCAGGAAGCCTACAAGGACCACTACGCCGACCATCCACTCTTTCAAAAGGAAGTTAGGTATAAATGCTTCGGACTTCCCCGGGTAAGACGTATAGTCGGGAGGAGTTATAAATCCATTCCCTTTACGTACCCTTGAATCGCCGACAAACACGACTTTTTCGTTCGATTTGCCACCGTGACCCATATAATTGCCTCCCTTCTCTTAAGAATATCTTATAGCGGTCCGGAAATTCCCTGTCTGCGGATCATAATGAAATGTCCTACCAGAAGGATAAGCAACACGGCCGGAAGGAAGAACACGTGAATGGCGAAGAATCGCGTCAGCGTCTGTGCACCTACAATTGTACCGCCCTGCAAAAGTTCCTTGATAATCGGTCCAAGAACAGGAACCGAGTTCGCAATTTCCAGTGTAACTTTGGTTGCAAAGTAAGACTTGTTATCCCATGGAAGCAGGTAACCTGTAAGGCCTAGACCGATCATTACGAAGAAGATCAGCATTCCCACAACCCAGTTCATCTCACGAGGCGCCTTGTAAGAGCCTGTAAAGAATACCCGCAAGGTATGTAAGAACATCATTACAATAACCAGACTCGCTCCCCAGTGGTGCATCCCGCGGACAATCTGTCCAAATGCCACCTTGGTCTGGAGGAATTCGACACTGGCATACGCGTTAATAATATCAGGTACATAATACATAGTCAGGAACATTCCCGACAAAATCTGGATGACCGTTATAAAAAACGTCAAGCCGCCGAAACAGTATACAAAAGCGGAAAAATGGTGCGCCGGGTTCACGTGTTCAGGTACTTCGTGGTCAGCCACATCTCTCCAAATCGGCGTGATATCAAGACGTTCGTCAACCCAGTTGTAGACACTCTTCAACATGTGACTCTACGCCTCCTTATTTAGCTCGAGTATTGGGAACGATATCGCCTAAGTAAACCCAATCTTTATCAATCTTAACTTTGTACTCATCCAGCGGTTTTGGTGCGACGGCAAGGTTCTTGCCATCCTTGGTGTACTGTGCGCCATGACAAGGACAATGGTACTCATTAGGGAAGCCTTTGTCGTTATTCCAGCCAACTGTACAACCCAGATGCTTACAGATTGGTGAAAGCGCATAAATTTTTCCGCTTTCATCTTTACGAATCCAAGCTGTCAGTGATGCCGTGCTTGCATACCATCCATCCTGCTGGTGCAGTTCGAATGAGAACTCCTGCGGTTCATCTGTGATCTTGCTTACTTCTACAACCTTTACAAAGTTACCTTCGGTTTTCTTGTGTAGAACAGGATCCACAGCGAAGCGAAGCATCGGCAGTACTACTCCACCTGCCATGTAGGCGGTAGCTCCTCCCAGCGTATAAGTTAGAAATTGTCTGCGAGACATTTCTTTTCTCCGATTGGGTGGTCTGTGCGATGATTCATGCTGGTCGTGCTGATTGCTCATACTGTCTTCAACCCCCTTTTCCGAACCAATTCTCTCCATTACAATGATAAAAATCACACGAATTACTAGGACATTATTATAATATATTAGGCTTTCTAGAGCGTCAAGAATTTACAGTGCATGTTCGTTAACACTATGGTCACATTTTCTTAAAAATGTCGATTTTTCGTCACATTTAGACCTCTCGGTCGCTAAACCACAAACGCTGTATTTCCTGCATGACAGCCGCGGCTGGTGACTGCTCCTCAGAAGCCTCAAATCGGCCTGGAGTAACGACTAAATCGCTTTCATAAATTATGCCAGGATCGAGCTCTACATCAGCTGATACCACAATTACGTACTTAAAGCCAGCCGACTTGACATTGGCACACACAGCATTTATCTGGTCCCTGATGTCTTCCTTTCCATATTGAAAGGCAGGGTAGGTTACCACTCTCCCTTTGAAGGGAATCTCTATCCAATCCATCACATCTCTCAGCCGTTCCAGTGAATATACGACTTCATGAGGCTGTTCAGTCCCGCTGAGTCCGGTAACCGGGATAAGACAGGTATCCAGATAAGGCTTCAGCTCCTCCCACTCGGCAGGATTAATCTCACTAAATTTCATTCTGACTCTCCTCTCTCTATTCCTATTATACATGGAAAGAGACAACTGAGAACAAATGGGCCACATGAAAAAATAGAAGAAATGCACAAGGCATTTCTTCTATTTTTCCAAAGTTCTTAATTCTTCTGTAAGGAGGCGGAATGCTTCCTCATCGCCTTTTGCCAAAGCAGAATCAATTTCACAGTGAAGTTTCTCTGCCCGATATTTCTTTAACGCTTCGTCCCACACCATCTCAGCTGCCAGACCCAGCATAACTTCATAAGTAACCTTCATTTGATCCATAGGATGCACCTCCAGCCAATGTTAAGAGCTCCTATATTCTCTCCCTTTCACCACATAGCTGTCTGTAGTCAGCGCCATTCTGCGCAAATCCTCTTCCGTAAGCTCGCGAACTACTTTAGCCGGTGAACCTAGGGAAAGAGTATAGGGTGGAATTTTACAGTTCTCCGTGATGAGCGAGCCAGCTCCTATTAAAGCATATTCGCCGATCTCGGCACCGTTTAAACAAATAGCCCCCATCCCAATTAAAGTGCCTTTGCCTATCGTACAGCCGTGTATAATTGCAGCATGTCCGACCGAAACGTCATCGGCAACAATCAGGGGCTGTCCCGTATTCACGTGGGCAATTACACCATCCTGCAAATTGCAACGCTCTCCAATTATAATTGGAGCCAGGTCCCCTCTGAGAACTGCGTTGAACCATATACTAGAATCCTTGCCGATCCGGACATCTCCGGCCAGCTTCGCACCTTCAGCTACATAAACAGAAGGATCCACAAAAGGGGTTTTCCCCATATAAAAAATGTACATCGATCCACTCACACCCCATCTGATTAATTCTGGAATTGGAGTGATCTTAGCAAGCCTTTACTTTCTTGTCAAACCAGCCCTTCAGTCCCGTGTTGAAGCATAGGAACCGCCGTCCTGCCAAAAGCAGTAATCTGTACATAGCGCTCCCTCTCCATATCCTCACCTATTCTGATTAAGCCAAGGTGCAGCATCATTTTCAAGGTACGCTCCTCGAAAATGGATGCCGAAGTATCGTAATAGTAGGGCTTAATCAACCTGTCCATACTTTGGCTAAGAGAGGTTACAGTTACCCACTCCTGTGTGCACTGGTAAATCCAGTACATTAGGGAGAGCAGGTTTGGAATTGCTGCTTTGTAAGTTTTTAACCAAAAGCGAATCAAATGTATCATCGATTCACGTTTTTCCTCCAAAACAAACAGTTCACCGAGCGAAGTAAGTCTAAGCTGAAAATCTCTTTCCTCAATCAGCCTTTGGGAGTATGCGTAATCATACAGAAGCGACAGACGATCCGGATAGAATTTAAAGGAGCGTCCATAACCGAATCTCCAGCCACCCTTGCCAACCAACGGCTCATTGACATGAAGGGTTTCCATCAACTGCACTTGATTTCTTCGGTACATAATCCCATCCTGATTCAAGGGAATTTCATTCTTGGAGATATAATACAAGATGAGATATAAGTCTTCCGAGGCTAGGGTGTGCTCTTCGCGAATGGCCTCTGGTTCATCGCCAATGCTAACCTCCGCCTTGAGACGTTGGCCCAGCACTTCCCGGAACCTTAACTTTAGATCCTCGGGAACCTCGAACAAGAATTTCGTATTTTGCGAAGATCCGTTAAATAACCAGCCTCTCTGTCTGAATCTTGAAATGATATCCCTGGGATTCTCCTTCTCCTTAGCATCCTCCGTGAACCGGGTGTGCTGCGCTGAGGCCATCAACTCTTCCAGGCTATAACGCTGACGATGATCAAAGAGCAGTGTATTCAGGAAACGGTAATCCTCATCACTCAGCTTACTCACATGTTCTTCAATAAACTCCTTCCTGCCTACTTGATGCAGTATGGACTGAATCAGCTCGTTCTTGGAATTCTCATTACAGCTGCACTGATAGTGATTCGCTATTTTGCTAAGTTGACCAATATCTGCAAATGTAAGCATTTCCGCCAGATTCATAGTTTCATCGCCTCACCGTTTTACTACCATTATGGGAAGGTTTCAGACTTTTATTCGGCTCAAAACAAAAAAAATAACCCGCTGCTGCGGATTATTGTTCGGTCTCCTGAAGATGCTTCAGACAGTTATATAGTTGGGGCTCCCAGGATTGTTCATTTTTCTCCAATATGGTTAATGAGAGATTCCCGATTCTCTCCGTGAATTTATCTTGAAATAACGCAGTAAAGAGCTGGGCTAGCAGACCGCCATGAGAAATTACCAGCACATTCTTGTCGGCATAGCTTTCGCCTAGCTCCTTCAGAAAGGCAAGCGCTCTCTCCTGGACTTCATGGTCCTTCTCCTGGCCAAGATCCTGGAGCCTCCAGTCCATGCCCCATAAGGTCTCTCTCTCTTCTGTGGTCATTCCTTCCACTTGTCCAAATGCCCGTTCCATTAGACGTGAATCGGGATCATACACTGGAATACCAAGCTCCCCAGCAATGATCTCTCCGCTCTCTTGGGCTCTGGAAAGACCGCTTGTAATCACAAAATCCCACTTGTAAGGCTCATCTTTAAGTCTTGCGGCAAGCAGCTTGGCCTGCCTTCTTCCTTCTTCGTTCAGCGGAATGTCACTCTGACCTTGTATCTTCCCCAGTGCGTTCCAATCCGTTAAGCCATGTCGAATTAATCCAACCAGCATGAAATAACCTCCTATGTCGTCGCGCTATGTATGAATACTGCTAATAAAATTGGCAAACGCCACCCCTGCCAGATGTATAAGCAGAAGCGGCATTTGCCGCAAGCCTTAATACTACCTTCGTATACGTCTAAGTCCTCTCCATGAGAAGAGGGCAAGTCCTAGTGCCAGCATGGAGAGCAGCATCCAGTACTCGGGATAAACCGGACTCATTTTAACAATTAAGGGGTCTATAATCCCGCGGGATACATCCGGCATGTCATAGACATGATCCGCGTTAATAACAGAATCAGAGCCAGCAATGGCAATAGGAAGCAGACCTGAATTGTTCACATCAGGGGTACTCACTTCAGTCGAACCCGGAAGCATGAAATAGAGAAGACTGCACATAAAAATCGCCAGAAAGCCTGCGATCCAGAAGGCCAAACGCCGCTTCAAAATATACGATGTCTTTCTGGCTTCAGGCTCTGCAGGTGCAAGCCATGGAGACTCCGCATAAATACGGTCCATCACCGCACGGTTCATTCTTTCCGCCTGATCGGGCTGTATATCCATTTGCAAATTATGTATGATGCCCTGGGTCTCTTTCCATATTTCATACTCTGCTGCACAGCTCTCACAGCCAAGTATATGCCACTCCAGATTTTTGCGCCGGGGGTCGTCTTCAGACAAGTCCCATATCAAGCCAAAGTATTCTTGGGCTTCAGAACAATTCATCTGCTGTTCATCCCTTCAAATTGCTCATAGATCGGTTCATAGAAGTAGGGCTCAAGCTGACTCTTGACACTGCTTCGGGCACGAAATAACAAAGACTTAATTGCGCTGACACTTTGTCCGAGTATCGTCGAGATCTCCTGATAGTCTAGTTGATCATATTCTCTAAGAATAAGTGCGGAACGCTGCTTCTCCGGAAGATTGTTAATTGCTTCCCTGACCATGCCTACCCGTTCGTTTCGTAATATAGCCTGCTCAGGAACAATATCTGAAGGAGCTACAGGAGTATAACCCGTCTCATCAAGCGAGACATGCCCCGTCTTCTGCTTGCGAAGTTCGCTAAGTACTGTATTACGGGCAATGGTATACAGCCATGTGGAGAATGAGGCATCTACTTCCCGGAAAGAGTGTAAACTCCGAAATGCTTTATAAAAGGTTTCCGAGCACAAGTCTTCCGCCATAAGCTCCAATTGAGCGCTCTTCAGCATGTGATAAATAAATATCAGAATCTTTCGTTGGTACCTTCGCATCAATTCTGAATAAAGCTCTGTATTACCTTCTTTGATATCTCGAATCATCTGGGAATCCGTCATTAGAATGCGATCCTCCTCGCCCATCCATGTGCATCTTCCCCGTTCGACTCTGCTTATTATTACCGAACAGGATATAAAAAGTTTCGGTCATCCAAAAAATTCAGATTGATCATTATGACTTTGTTTGCTTCCTGGACCAACACTGCAATATTATACCATACAACTAGGGATTAAAAAAATTTGCCAAGCTCCTCAGCATTTACTTCTTATAAAAATAAAAAGACCATTAATTTATAATGGCCTTTCAATTATATAATTTGGATTGAACAATCTAACTTTGTCCTGTTAATCGTTCGGTTGTATCATTCCCCAGCCCCTTCAGCCGTTTCTCAAAAGTTAACCGCCAGCTGGAAGATAATGCTTCCACTTCAAGGATGCGCATAATGGCTTCGGTATTCTCTTTGTCATGATGCATAATATGATTAGCGAAGTCTACGGTAATCGCTTTAGGATGTGAAGTAAGCCGGGTTAATCCATCTTCGCGGCTTACATACCCCTCTTGAAGCACTCGGAAATAGAATCCGGTATAACCTGAATCCTGCATTTTGACCGGAATATGTGGTTCACCATATCTTGCTGACAGCTTATAGCATGGTTGCCGGGGCTGGCTAATTTGTACCGTCGCCTCACCAAACTTAAATACATCACCGATACACACATCCTGTTCAATCCAACCTTGTATAGTTAGATTCTCGCCAAATGCACCAAGGCCAAGAGGCCGTTCCAGTTGGCTCTCCCAGTAAGGATAATGTTCATAGGCGTATACACATATGGCCTTGTCCCTTCCCCCGTGATGCTTAAGATCCGCTTGACCGTCTCCTTCAAGATTTAGATAGGATAAGAAAAGAGGTCCGTCCACCCCATTCTTAAATATCCCGCTTATAACTTCTTTACTGTTATACTGCATCATCTGCGGTGTTCCTACATTAATCGAAACTATATTGGCTTTGTTCATCATCTTCACCTCATTTGAATTAGGTAACTAGTAACGGTAACTATTGCTTTCCGATTCCTCCGTATGGATCGATCAAGTATGTAATTGTTTGAGCATTCGTTAAACTGTTAGTTTCTTCCTAATTATATAAGGCAGCGGATTCTATCGCAATTAAAGTTGTTGTGTTCAGGCCATTATAAGCAACTCTATATTTCCGAATCAGGAAGCAAGCAAAAAAAAAGACCACTTTCTACGAAAGTGGTCTTGCTCGAACCTGAGCAAATTATATTGGATAGGAGTGGAGAGAAACCATACTGTACTTTTATTATATTGTATACGTTTACATTCTGTCAACACATTTTTATAAACGCTTACATTTCTTTTTTCTGACTATCAGTTCTAACCTGATAAACACAAAAAAACGCTGAGCTTTTCAGTTAAGAAAACACTCAGCGATATTTCTATTACAAGTACACGGTATACCCCAAGGTCAGCAGATGCTCTTTCGCACGCTCCATCTCCCCTTCCTGTCTGAAAGACAGGCGCATAACTCCAGGTACATCTTCACGACTCTCGATGATCTGCATATTGCTAAGATTAATCTGGCGAATCCCAAGCTCTGTGGCTATATGACCAATGACTCCTGGTGTGTCAGGAACATCAAGATATAGATCATACAAGGAGCTTATAGCCCCTTTACGGCGCTCTGGTAGTTCACTGCGAAAACGGTTGGCTTTATCAAAGGCTTCTACAATTCCTGTGCCGTCATCATTCATAAGCATTTCTAGGAATTCATCCATATGATTCTTCCAGTCCTTAAGCAGCTCCAGCAGCACTTCTCTGTTGCTGAGCAGAATATCCCTCCAGATCACTGGATCACTGGAGGCTATTCTTGTTATATCCCGAAATCCTCCTGCAGCTAGCTGCCGATATAACGAATTCTTGTCATTGTAATCGCAGACCTGGTTCACAAGCGCCACGGCAATGATATGAGGAAGGTGACTGATGGCTCCCACAATCTCATCATGGAGCTCGGGTTCAACACGAACGATGTGTGCCTTGGTATACACCAGGAGGTCCTCCAGCCGCTTGTAGACTTCCTTCGGCACTTTCGACGATGGAGTAAGTACATAATAGGCATTCTCGAATAAGAAAGTTGAAGCTGCAGCTACACCCGATCTCTCTGATCCAGCCATCGGATGTCCCCCGATAAAGTACACTTCCGGTAGTGTTATCGCTTCACCGCATGCTGCTACCGTAGCCTTTGTACTGCCCACATCGGTAATAATACAACCCGGCTTCAGCTTCAAGCTGCTTAATCTATGTAAATAAGGCTCCAGCTGACTTACCGGTACACATAGGAAGATAAAATCGGCGTCTGCTGCCGCTTCTTCAAAAGACAGCGTTGCAATATCTACGACACCACGATCCTTAACCTGCTGTAGGGCTTCAGCAGAGTGGCTGTGCCCAACAACCGTAATTCCCGGTTTTCCTTTGAAGCTAAGCGCGAGAGAGCCTCCAATCAGCCCTACCCCAAAGATTGCAATTTTTATAGTCATTTGTTCCCCACTCAATTTGCTCTAATTTTGTCTTCAAGTACATCCCCAAGGTTCAATAAAACAAAAAGATACTGCGGAGATTATTCCGCAGTAACCGGCTGTTCCTGGACGGTAAGCACCTTCTCCAGAGCAGCAATAAATTTAGTATTCTCATCCGGAGTACCGACACTCACACGGATATATTCCGGATATTTGTCGAAACCGGCACGAATGATAATTCCCAGCTTTAAGAGGGATTGGAATACCTCACGGCCGGATTTCTTCACATTGACCAATATAAAGTTACCATGTGCCGGAAAGTACTTAAGGCCAAGTCGGTCAAATTCAGCAGTTAAGTATTCAACTCCGCTCCGGTTCTTGGTGCGGCAGGCATCAATAAATTCATGATCAGTTAGAGCCGCTTTAGCTGCAGCCTGTGCCAATCTCGATGTATTAAAAGGTTCACGAACCTGATTAATCAGCCTTACAACACTTGGTTGTCCCACTCCATAACCGATTCTTAGTGAAGCAAGTCCATAGATCTTTGAGAATGTCCGCAGAATCATCAGATTCGGATATTTGCTGAGCAGGCTTAGGCTATCCGGATAAGAAGGATCTGTTACAAATTCCGCATAGGCTTCATCCAGCACTACAAGCACATGCTCAGGCACTTTATCTAGAAAATTAACAATATCCGTATGGGCGACGATGGTTCCGGTTGGATTGTTAGGATTGCAAATCCAGATAATCTTCGTACGCTCATTTACAGCCTTCAGCATACCATCCAAATCATGTGTGCCCTCAACAAGAGGCACTTCAATACTTACGGCACCCTCGATATCCGCATTGCTCTTATACACTGAGAAGGTCTGATCCGCCATAATATTCTCTTCTCCAGGTAAAAGGAATGCCCGGGTTATTAGAGCAATAACCTCATCGGAACCGCAGCCGAATACAAACTGATCCCGGTTCACGCCAAGGTGGCCTGCAAGGACTTCAGTAAGTTCAACAGCATTTCCATCCGGATACATACTAATTTGACTTAATTCCTGCTCAATAGCTGCTTTTGCTTTAGGTGATGCCCCGTAGGGGTTCTCATTGGAGGCCAGCTTAATAACTTCATCAAGTCCGAGTTCCCTCTTCACTTCTTCAACCGGTTTGCCCTGTTGGTATACCGGCAGATTCACAATCTGTGGTTTTGGCTGCACACGAATCCCTTCCTTTCTTGATTGACTAAAAAATTAGACTTTCAATTGTGCCACAAATTCACGAATTTGCAACAGGCCTTCTTCTCGGCGCTCGGAATCCGTAAGAAGTGGAATCGTGTCCTCGATCTTGCGGACGATGGCGCTTCCTACCACTACACCGTCACAAATGGAGGAGAATCGCTCCACCTGCTCGCGGTTGGATATCCCAAACCCTACAGCAACCGGAAGATCTGTGCGCGACTTAACATCGTTAATGAACTGCTCTACGCCCTCATGGAAGGAACTGCGTTCACCCGTAACTCCCAGAGACGAGACACAATAAATAAATCCGCGTGCATTGGTTAATATGCGGGAAATCCGCTCATTAGAGGTGGGTGCCACAAGCGGCACCAAGCTAATCCCAGCGGTATCAGCTAGTTCAAGCACTTGTGCTGATTCCTCAATTGGTAGATCCGGAATGATCAATCCGCTGATATCGTGTGCTGCGAGCTGCTGGAAGAAATCTTCCAGCCCGATCTGCAGTACAGGATTAAAGTAAGTAAACAATACAAACGGAATTTTCACCCCGCGCTGTCTAGCCTTCTGGGCAATATCGATACATGTGCCAATCGTAACCGAGCTGGTAAGAGCACGCTCGGAAGCGCGCTGGATCACTGGCCCATCCGCAAGCGGGTCCGAATAAGGTACACCAAGCTCCAATACATCCGCGCCCGCCGCCTCCATCTGAATAATTAATTCCACTGTCGTATCCAGATCAGGATCCCCAACAGTTAGAAATGGAATAAGAGCTGTTCGCCCCGCTGCTTTGAGTTCGGCAAATTTCTGATCCATTAAGTTCATGATGGATCACCTCCCAAGTAACCCATAATAGACTCAACATCTTTATCGCCTCTGCCTGACAAGCAGATTACGATAATCTGATCAGAAGCTAGCTTCGGGGATTCCTTGATTACCTGGGCTACCGCATGAGCTGACTCCAACGCAGGAATAATCCCTTCAGTCTGGCTCAGAAGCTGAAGCGCATCCAGAGCTTCCTGGTCAGTAATCGGTGCATACCGCGCCCGCTCGATATCTTTGAGGTAGGAGTGCTCCGGACCGATACCCGGATAATCAAGCCCCGCTGAAATCGAGTGTGCAGGCAGAACTTGACCGAAAGCATCTTGAAGCAGATAGCTCAGCGAACCCTGAAAGACCCCTTTGGTCCCCTTGGTCATTGTCGCTGCATGGTATTCAGTTTCTACACCGCGTCCTGCTGCTTCTACTCCAAGCAGCTTCACGGATGTATCTTCTACAAAAGGATAAAACATCCCAATCGCATTACTTCCCCCGCCTACAGCGGCAACAATAAGATCCGGAAGTCTTCCTTCCGATTCGAGAATCTGACGCCGAGTCTCATCCCCGATAATCCGCTGAAAGTTACGAACCATCATCGGATATGGATGAGGACCTGTAGCGGATCCTAAAATATAAAAAGTGTCCTGTACGTGGCTGACCCAATACCGGAGTGCTTCATTACAAGCATCCTTAAGCGTCCGGGTACCGGATACCACAGGAACGACTTCGGCACCAAGCAGCTTCATCCGAAACACATTAAGCTGCTGACGCTTCATATCCTCTTCACCCATGAATACTTTACACTCAAGTCCAAGCAGTGCAGCTACCGTTGCTGTAGCAACTCCATGCTGTCCGGCTCCAGTCTCAGCGATAACTTTCCCCTTACCCATCCGTTTGGCCAGAATGCCCTGACCTATTGCATTATTAATCTTATGAGCCCCTGTATGGTTAAGATCTTCACGTTTGAGATAAATCTTGGCTCCGCCCAGATGCTTTGTTAAACGCTCTGCGTAGAACAAAGGAGTTTCCCGGCCGGAATATTGTTTCAATAAGTAATCAATTTCCTCCTGAAAAGCTGGCTCCTGCGAATACTTGCGGTAAGCCTCTTCCAATTCAATCAAGGCATTCATTAGCGTCTCGGGGACATAGCGGCCTCCGAAGTCACCGAATCGTCCATTCTCGTCTGGTACCTGTGTCATCTAGCGCTTCACCCTCTCGACAAAAGCTCGTATTTTTGCGATATCTTTAAGTCCTTCGGTCTCTACCCCGCTGGACACATCTACACCGTCCGGCTGGAAATTCTCCAGCAGATCACCAACATTATCCGGGTGCAGCCCACCCGCTATAATAAGAGGAATCCCCTCTTGCTTCGGCCATTCCCGATAGGGTTCGATTTGCTTCCAATCGAAAGTTTGACCGGATCCCCCACCATAAATCGGATCATAAGTATCCAGAAGCATACCATCCAGAGTACCTTGGTATTCATGAAGTCCAAAGCCCTCTATCAGGCCGTCCTGCTTGACGGACAGCACTTTAAATACTTTCACGCCGAAACGTCTCTTCACCTCTCGGCAAAATTCAGGTGATTCCTGTCCATGAAGCTGAATGATATCGAGACTCGCTTTCTGCAAAATATCAGACAACTCTTCAATCGTAGGATTAACGAATACTCCCACGCTTTCCGGCTTCAAGGGTCTATCCCACTGCTTAAGGATGGGAATCAACCCCGCAGCCTGATCGGCGGAGATCTGCCGCTTGCTCTTAGCAAACACAAATCCAATATAATCAACAGGCAAGTTTATCATAGATTTTAGCACTTCAACGTCCTGAAGTCCACATATTTTTACCGACGTTTCAGCCATGAACAGCCCCGCCTTCATTGATAACAGGGCCCATTAGTTCATGGACAGCCTCGTTCACCAGCGGCTTGCGCATGAAAGTCTCACCGACCAGAACCCCATGAGCCCCGCACGATGAAAGGTAATTAATATCTTCTGGAGTTGATATTCCACTCTCACTTATCAGAGTTATTCCCGCGGGAACCAGATCAACCAGCTCTTCCGTAGTCCGCAGACTAACTTCAAATGTTCTTAGATTGCGGTTGTTAATTCCAATCAGCTTGGAGGAACCAAGGCTCAGCACTCGCTCCAGCTCTTCTCTGTCATGGACTTCCACCAGCGCATCTAGACCCAATGAGTTGGCCGCTGCTTCGAACTGCTTCAATTGCTGATCCGTCAGAATCGCAGCAATCAGAAGAACAGCGTCTGCACCCAGCAGCCGGGCTTCATAGATTTGACGCTCATCAATAATGAAATCCTTGCGCAGCAGTGGAACCTGTACCGCTTGACGTATCGCTTTCAAATACTCGCCGCTACCTTGGAAATACTCTTTATCTGTAAGCACTGAAATACAGTCCGTCCCGGCGTCCGCATAGTTCTTCGCTATCTCGACCGGATTAAAGTCAGGGCGGATGAGACCCTTGGATGGTGAGGCCTTCTTAACCTCAGCGATCAGTCCCATAGAACGCTTGCGGCCTTCGGATAGCGCCCGATAAAATCCGAGTGTAGCCGGCAGATCCGCAATGGCTCGCTCCGCGGAGGAAAGCGAGAAACTCGTGGCTAGCTCGGCCACTTCTTTATGTTTGGTTGCTACAATGCGATCAAGATACATAGCTGATTTCTCCTGTCGTTTGAATAAGCTGCTCAAGTTTGCTTTGTGCCTTCCCCGAATCGATGGCTTCTGATGCCATAAGTACCCCATCCTGAATGGTATCCGTAAGACCGGATACATAGATGCAGGCACCCGCGTTAGCAAGAACAACATCCCGATAAGGACCTTTCTCACCTTGGAGCACACGCCGGATAATATCCGCGTTAACCTGAGGATCTCCACCTATGACATCGCCAAGCGGATACATGGAAAGTCCGAGATCATTCGGATGTAGTTCATAGGTGTTAATTACACCATTTTTCAGTTCGGATACCCGGGTAGGTGCCGATATACTAATCTCGTCCAAACCTTCATGGCTTGTCACTACAAGCGCACGCTTGGATCCAAGTTCTTTCAGGACTTCAGCAATAACCTCAGTCTTGCTTCCATCGTAGATGCCCAGTACCTGACGATCAGCCGAGGCCGGATTGGTCAAGGGACCCAGCATGTTGAATACCGTTCTGAAACCCAGTTCTTTACGAGTGGCACTTGCATGCTTCATAGAAGGATGATAGATCTGGGCGAACAGGAAACAAATTCCGATATCGTCCAGGCACTTCTCAGCCTGATCTGCCGTTAAGTGTATATTCACGCCTAATGCCTCGAGCACATCTGCACTTCCGGCACGACCTGATGCCGAACGGTTGCCATGTTTGGCAACCCGGACTGACACAGAAGCTGCGACAATGGCCGCAGTTGTGGATATGTTAAACTTATGAATTCCGGAGCCGCCGGTTCCGCAAGTATCCAGAAGCTGTCTTGATTCCGTATGCAGACGGTTGCCGTAACCGCGCATAGCCTCGGCAAAACCGGTGATTTCTTCAACAGTTTCACCCTTCATTCGGAGGGCCGTTAGAAGTCCGCCGATCTGTGAAGGCGTAGCTGTGCCTGCCATTATCACTTCCATTATACTCCGTGCTTCATCCCGGCCCAAGTTCTGTCCTGAAATCACACGCGAAATCCCCGTCTGCAGTGTTTCATATCCACTCATCTTTATCTCCTCCTTCGGATCCTTAAGGCGTGTATTCATAAAGATAATCCTGATTAATGACTCCGTCACTGCCTGGGGTAACCGGGAACAAATGCTCCGCTGTCCGGATTGCCTTAAGAAGTGCCTTGGCTTTATTTACCGTCTCTTCATATTCCTTCTCGGGAACAGAATCCCATACAATCCCTGCCCCTGCCTGAACATATGCTTTCCCCTTCTTGAAGACGATCGTTCGTATGGTAATGCAGGAATCCATATTGCCTGAGAAACCAAGATAGCCGATCGCCCCGGCGTAGGTTCCACGAGCTTCCCGCTCAAATTCAGCTATAATCTCCATCGCTCTAAGTTTGGGAGCCCCAGAGACAGTACCCGCAGGCAGACAGGATAAGAAAGCATCGAAGAAGTCTTTGTCTTTACGAAGCTCTCCGGATACGTTGGAGACGATGTGCATGACATGGGAGTACTTCTCGATTTCCATGAACGAATCACATTTCACAGTTCCAAATTCTGATACACGGCCAATATCATTTCGACCAAGATCCACCAGCATTAAATGCTCGGCACGCTCCTTCTCATCCTGTAAAAGCTCCTCAGCAAGTTCTCGGTCTTCACTCTCATTAGCTCCACGCGGCCGGGTTCCTGCGATGGGTCTGGTCGCTACCCGGCCATTCTCCACCTTTACCAAAGCCTCCGGAGAAGTCCCAACAATGATTTCATCATCCATTTTGAGATAATACATGTATGGAGATGGGTTCAATGTACGCAGGACACGATATACATGGAGCGGAGACACTTCTGTCTCAATATGGAATCTTTGCGAAAGTACGACTTGAAAAATATCACCGGCACGGATGTATTCCTGTGCCTGTTTAACATTATCGATATACTTCTCTTTCGTCATGTTGGAGGCAATTTCTCCGAGCTCTACATCCTCAGGGAAAGGACGACGGTTGAAGCTCTCGCTGGGTCCCTCCTGCTGAAGCACCTCGGCCATTTCATCCAGCTTGGTAAGGACTGTCTCATAAGCGTCCTTGATGTCCGAATCTGTGGCTCCATCAGCCACATGAAGGTTCGCTACGAGCAGAATCCGCTGCTTCACATGGTCGAAGACAATGACTTGATCGCAGAACATGAACTGGATATCCTTCATCTGCAGATCATCAACCGCATGTGCAGGAAGCTTCTCATAATATTGAAGCAAGTCATATCCGAAGAATCCGATGGCTCCGCCGGTGAATGGCGGCATATCTGGCAGCTCAGGGCTGCGATAGCTGCGAAGGATTGCTTTTAGTTCTTCAATCGGCTTTCCCGAAAGAGATCTCTGCTCTCCGCCCTGTTCTACAACCACACCGCCCTTCTTGGCGGATATCATCAGGAAAGGATCTGTTCCGATAAAAGAGTACCGCGCCCATTGCACCCCGCCCTCTACACTTTCAAGTAGGAACGCCCGATCACGCTGCGCGAACCGCTGGAACAATCGGATTGGAGTCTCCATATCCGCCATTAGCGTCCGAACGACTGGAATCAGGTTATATTGTCTGGCCATTTGGATTACTTCTTCAATACGCGGGGTTGTCATAGTCCTTCACTCCTTTATCTTGAATAGATCAAATGTGTGGGTAGATAAATTAAAAAGCCTCTACCGAAGTAGAGGCTAGATTGAATGTACAGTGAAATAACCTATCGTCGTCCAAATGACAGGTATTGACCTGGTATATATGAAAATACACCCGGACAAATCATGAATCACAAGTCTAAACCTCTTCCATTACCAGGCTTACGACCGATTCAACTACCGAAGGACTTCGCTCAGCTCAACTCTGCTCATCTCAAACTTAACTCTACTCAGCTCTAATAGCACTAATTACACTACAATCACTATACACCAGACACCTTCGGGTTGGCAATACTTTAAAAGTCAGATCCTGTTAATTGCCTGTGGCAGAAAGATCTGGACGAAGTGCTTTGGCTTCATTCAGATATACATGCTTAATTTCGCGTTGGCTCTTATTCGTATTTATCTGAATCATCAGTCGAATACAGAGCGGCAGGCTTCCTTTAACCGGAATTTCAATTGAACACATAAGTGGAACCAGGTCCCAGCCATTCATCTGCCGAATGGCACGAGCCGGGAAAGTCGCGTCAAGATCCTGGGTCATTGTAATCCAGACACTGCAAATATCTTCAGGCACGATTTCATTGCGGGCCACAATTTCTTTTAACAGCACGACGGTCTCGCGTAGAATCTCATTCTCATCATTTTGGGTGACTGTTGTAGCTCCCCGTATACCACGGTTATACATCCGCTATGCCTCCTCTTTCAACTGCTCTATAACCTCTCGAACCTCATCCAGCGTGATATCTGTAACAATATCCACCTTGCCTATGGCAACCGGAAGCACAAAGACAATCTTGTTATCCTTAAACTTCTTATCATGGAGAAGAGCATGGATCAGAGCTTCTGTATCCAAGTGCTTTGGCAGCGAGGTGGGCAGTCCGAACCTGCCAAACAACTGCTTTGTTCTCGTATAGATCGACTGATCTCTTCCCCGCTTCACAGCCAGAAGAGCTGAACCCATCATGCCGATGGAGATCGCTTCCCCATGCAGAAATTCACCGTAACCTCCAACCGCTTCAATCGCATGTCCAATGGTATGTCCGAGGTTAAGGATCGCTCGCAATCCATTCTCGCGTTCGTCCTCTGAGACTACAGCCGCCTTGATCGCACAGCCTCGTTCCAGTCCATAAGCCAAATCCTCACGATTCAGAGCCAAGAGGCTCTCTGCCTGATTAAGGCACCATTCTGCAAATGCCTCATCCCAGATCAGTCCATGCTTGATCATTTCGGAATATCCTGCCTTCACTTCGCGCATTGGAAGTGTCTGCAGTGTATCCACATCATAGAGGACCATAACAGGCTGATGGAAAGCACCGATCATATTCTTGGCTAGCGGATGATTTACCGCAACCTTGCCGCCGACACTGCTGTCATGGGCTAGAATGGTCGTAGGAATCTGCACGAAGCGGATTCCCCGCATATAGCTGGCAGCTACGAATCCTGCCAGGTCGCCTACCACGCCTCCGCCGAGAGCAAGCACGGCAGAGTTCCGGTCAAGCCCGCCTTCGATAGCTGCGGTCATCACATTTTCAAACACGGATAATGATTTGGCTTTCTCACCAGCATTAACAATAGAGGTCACGACACGGTATCCGCTTTGCTGAAGTGTATGTAACGTCTTCTCGAGATAGAGAGGTGCGATATTATCGTCAGTAACAAGCAGCAGTGAGTTTTTGGTCGTTATACCATGCTTTTGAAGATAGCTCCCCAAATCATTTAGAAGACCGCTTCCAATGTAAATGGGGTAGGAACGCTCACCCAGTTCCACCATTAGCGTTCTCATTAGTAATTCTCCAATTGCTCTTTGTAGCTTTGTACGTTTCTCTCAATTTCTTCGATAGAGTCGCCACCGAATTTCTCCAAGAAAGCTTTAGCCACTTCCCAGGCAACAACGCTCTCCAGTACCACGCTTGCGGCCGGTACAGCACAGGCGTCCGATCGTTCTACTTGAGCCGTGAAAGGTTCTTTTGTATCAATATCCACACTTTGCAGTGGTTTATAAAGCGTAGGAATCGGCTTCATTACGCCGCGAACCACAATCGGCATCCCGTTCGTCATGCCGCCTTCAAATCCGCCCAGACGATTGCTTGCCCGGTAGTACCCACGTTCTTCGCTGTACAGAATTTCATCATGCACTTTAGAGCCAGGAATCGTACCCGCTTCAAATCCGATACCGATTTCAACACCCTTAAAAGCATTGATTGACATTACAGCTTGGGCAATCCGTCCATCCAGCTTGCGGTCGTACTGAACATGGCTTCCGAGCCCGACTGGTACGCCTTCGACAATACATTCCACGATTCCGCCGATGGAATCTCCATCCTGCTTGATCTGATCGATGTAGGCTTCCATCTTCTTCTCTGTATCAGCATCTACAACACGTACCGAGGATTGTTCTGTTGCTTCACGCAGTTCATCTAGCGACAAGTTATGAGGCGGCGCTTCAATCTCACCAATTCGAATCACCTGACCGGCAATCTTAATGCCGAAATGTTCCAGTAATTGACGGGCTACTGCACCACAAGCCACCCGAATCGCTGTCTCCCGCGCGCTGGAGCGCTCTAGCACATTTCTTAGGTCTTTCAAATTATATTTCAATCCGCCGTTCAAATCAGCATGTCCCGGTCTTGGGCGGTGTACGCGGCGCTTCTCTTCATCCGATCCTTCAATGGGCTCAATATTCATAATATTCTGCCAATGCTTCCAGTCATTGTTCTCTACAATGAGGGCTACCGGAGCACCTGTGGTGTACCCGTGTCTAACTCCGCCGGCAATCTTGGCTGTATCTTTCTCGATCTGCATACGGCGGCCGCGGCCGTAACCCTTCTGGCGACGTAAAAGTTGGAAATTAAGTGCCTCGAAGTCAATTTCCAAATTGCTCGGTAATCCCTCTATAATCGCAGTGAGCTGGGGACCGTGTGTCTCCCCTGCCGTTAAATAACGTAAACTCATGATGCGTTCCCCCTTTAAACTGTTAAACTGTAATTGGCTAAAATCCGAGAATTCTTTGCTCATTATAGTATAGGTTCTGCGCTTTTGACAAGGAAAGCCAATGAGAGGATTCCCAAAACGAAAAAACGCACCATCTCCTGAAGCAGGAGTTAGTGCGTCAACATTATTGATATGTCATTTACTAGCCGACCGTTTCCCTACCAAGAAGCTCAGCTTCTGCTTCACTGCTATCTTCTTCATTCTTACTGCCGAGTAGACTTTCTACCTGTCTTCTCTCCACGCCAAGAATCTGCGCACACTCCTGAAGTGTCAGGAATCCGCGCTGGTAGGCGTGAATCACTTTTCTTTTGTCCATGACCTTGCCTCCGATATGGATTTACATATAACCAGTATCGGAGATTCTGGACATGAATATACTAGTGATTTTTTACATTTTCCGATAAAAGAATGTATCTGCGGCTTCCAGTCCATATCTGCCCGGGGAGAAAATCTGTTCAGTACTTCCCACAAATAGAATCCCGCCAGGGCGCAGAGCATTCGCAAACTTTGTATAAAGAGCGCTCTTCGCTTCTTCAGTAAAGTAAATCATTACATTGCGGCATACGATAAGATCAAAATCTTCTTCAAAACGATCCAGCAGCAGATTCTGCTTCTTGAACGTTACCGCCTTCTTCAGCTTGTCATCGATCCGATACATCGCACTGCCTTCAGGCTTAAAGTAGCGCCGGCTCACTTCCTCTGGTACATCCTTCAAGGATCTTTCCAGATATAGCCCCTCGTTAGCTTTCGCCAGGGCACCTTCATCGATGTCAGAGGCTAGTAAATAGCTGCTTTGGAGCAAGCCCAGATCGGAGAGTATCATGGAAATGGTATAGGGTTCCTCCCCGGTGGAACACGCCGCGCTCCATACCTTAAGACGCGATCTACTGGCAACCAGTTCAGGAATGATTTTGTCCCTGAGAACTTCCCATCGGTTCGGATTACGCCAAAATTCAGAGACATTAATCGTCATCTTATCAAGAAATTCATAGAAGAGCTTCTTATCCGCCATCATGGCACTAAAGAAAGAACTGAAAGTAGAATGACCATTCTTGGTTCTTAAGGTGGTCAATCGCCGTTTCATTTGAGCTTCCTTATACTGCGCCAGGTCAATGCCGGTATGCTGCTTAACACTTTGAATAAAACCTACATAATCGGGATCTGGTGAAGTTCCCTCTTGTTCCGTCTTGTCAACTTGAGCAGGGGTGCGACTTAGATCCACGTGTCCGTACTCTTCTTATAGTTAAGTATTTCATGCGGTTCGAAGAAGTTAGCGATTTCACGTTCAGCACTCTCCACCGAATCGGAACCATGAATAAGATTTGACGGAGTATGGGCGGCATAATCCCCACGAATTGTTCCCGGTTGTGCTTCTGTAACATTTGTTTTGCCAATGACGATACGTGACAATGTTACAATTTCATCGCCTTCCCAGACCATCGCGAACACAGGCGCCGAAGTAATAAAGCTCACCAGGTTGTCAAAAAAAGGCTTACCTTCGTGTTCAGCATAATGTCTCTTGGCTTGCTCCTGTGTAATTTGGACAGGCTTGGCAGCCACCAGCTTAAACCCTTTGTCTTCCAAACGGCTAATAATCCGGCCGATCAAGCCGCGCTGTACGCCATCCGGTTTAACCATCAAAAAAGTACGTTCCATAGAATAGGTAACCCTCCCGTTGTGTCGCCGCTTTCTCTCGTATCCAGGCGAATCTAGCGGACTCACTCCATATATTAGCAGAATAATGCAAGGGTGATAAGTGCTTAATAGGCTCTTCTGTTGACAAAATAAGCAATGTCCTGCAAATGCTTCTTCGCTTTGTTGTCTTTGAGACGCTGGAGTGAGGACAGCGCCTTCTCAATATATCTGTCGGCAAGTAATTCAGCACGTGAAATTCCTTGGCTGCCAAGGATCATCTGAATGGCCCGGGAAGTATCCGCAGAACCATCCCCGGCATGAATATCGGCAATCTCACGTAGAAGCGGTTCTCGCAGTCTCTCTTCCTGAAGGGCAAATAGCACGGGAAGTGTGATATTTCCCTGTCTCATGTCACTGCCTGGCGGCTTGCCCAGCTGCTTCTCGGTGCCTTTTAAATCCAGCAGATCGTCCCGGATCTGAAAAGCCATACCTACATTATAGCCGTAACGGTACAACATTCTGCTCACTTCAACCGGTGCATCAGCAGCTATCGCTCCGAGCTGACAGCTCACCGCGATTAAGAGAGCCGTCTTCCGGCGGATCCGAAGCAGATAGTTCCGGACGGATTGACTCGTATTGAAGAAATCCCGAATTTGTTCCATCTCGCCGATGGACATTTGGACCAACGCTTTAGATAAAATCCGGTGTATCTCCGGGTTACCCAGCTTGGTTACGAGTGAGAGCGCTTTGGCATAAATATAATCGCCGGTGTACATGGCGATCTTGTTATCCCATTTTGATTTAACGGTAGGCTTGCCGCGGCGGGTGTGGGCATCATCAATGACGTCATCGTGCACCAGGGATGCCGAATGAATTAATTCCAGAGGAACTGCAATATGCTGAAGGCGATCCAGATTGTAGTTGCCAAATTTGCCACCCAGCAGCACGAACACAGGGCGCAGTCTTTTCCCCCCCGCCTGAAGCAGGTGAAGAGAGGTTTCTTTAAGAAGCTCCTGATCCACGTCAATGCTCCGGTACAGCTGCTGCTCCACAGCATCCATATCTTTCTTTAGTGTCCCGAAAATATCCAATAGTTTCATTCTTTCACCCGTGTCAGCTTATTGTCACTCCATATATTTAAAGGCACTTCGGTCTTTAGTAGACCCATTTCGTAGGCGTATTTAAAATACAACGCAAGTCCGGCTTGCTGCTCGTCCTTGAAATCATAACATAGATTACTGAAATAATGTCGCCAGTAGTCCGATGTGCCTCCGATGTGTTCAACTGACCGATTAATCAAAGGCTTCAAATCGCTTAGACTCCGCTGCTTGCTCGTAGCAAAAGCATCAACTATCTCGCTCAGCAGCTCTGAATTTTGCTCTGCAAAAGTCCGTTGAACCGTCCACACTGCAAAAGTCATTCCGTAACCCGTCCATCTTTTCCAGACTTCCCCTAAATCTGTAACAATATAACCATGATCTTCCCATGAAGCCCGTATCGCATGATCTCCAATAAGCAGGGCTGCATCACTTTCCTGCATCATGGATGTAAGTTCGGGTTCGCTATTCCAATATGTAGGCCTGCCTCCATATGCTTTCTCCACAATAATCTTAAGCAGATTTATAGAGGTGGCAGACGTATTCGTTAGAGCAATTTTGCCGTTGATTACTCGTTCCAGGGGTTCCCTGGAGAAGAGTAAAATAGAATTGACCGCATTTCTGGCACTGACCGATAAATCAGGCAGCAGTACAAATTGCTCGTGACCGAGTCCATAAGCAAACGAAGAAATCGGTGACAAATCCAGAGATCCTTCCAGCATCCGCCGGTTAAGAATAGCGGGTACCTCCGTTACCATACTCACTCGTCGCGATAAGGTCTCCGGGTGAAAATGATGAAATATCGGCCACACATTCGTGTAATCAATTTGTCCGATGAGGATTCTGTTCTCCCTGTTGTCCACCTGTATCCCCCCATCTCGTAAACAAGCGATGATCTATATTAAGACTGTCTAGTACTTTACCCACGAGGAAGTTAATCAAATCATCCATGCGCTTCGGGCCGAAATAAAAGGCCGGCATCGCCGGAATCATCCGTACTCCGAGCCTTGCTAAAGTAAGCATATTCTCCAAATGAATGGCGTGCAGAGGTGTCTCTCTGGGCACAAGCACAAGTGTGCGGGATTCCTTCATCATTACGTCCGCGGCCCGGGTCATCAGGTTCTCAGACGAGCCGTGAGCAATCGATGACAGCGTGCCCATGGAGCATGGCATAATAATCATGCCATCAACACGAAAGGATCCGCTTGCTATGGATGCGCCGATATCTGCCACAGGATGGTAACGATAAGTTCCTGCGTAGGAGCCAAACTTCTCAGCAAGCAGTGCCTCCCGGTTAGTCGTGTTCCAACCGAGTTCCTCTTTAATTACCCGCCAGCCCGCATTAGAGATGACGATATGGACAGTTATTCCAAACTTAAGAAGCACCTCGATCAGTCTTACTCCATACACCGACCCGCTAGCTCCAGTGATCCCTACGACATACGCTCTGGATGAGTAAAGCTCCACCGCTTTAGAATCGATATGAACGTCCATCATTGATTCACCAGCAGATCAATTAGCGTGAAAGAAAATACAACAATGCTCAGAACCCCGTTCATCAGGAAGAATGCAGTCTGAAGGCGACTTAAGTCTTTCGGGGAGACGATGGTATGCTCATAGAAAAGAATTAAATAAGCAATAACCATTCCGGTAATGTACCACCAGCCCAAATGTGTCATAAGAAAAAGTGCAACGAATCCGAGCGCGGTTATAATATGAAAAACTCTGGCTATTTTAAGCGACTTAGCAACACCGAAGCGTGCTGGAATCGAGAAAAGCCCTTCTTTTCGATCGAACTCGATATCTTGACAAGCATAAATAATATCAAAACCCGCCACCCAGAAAGTAATAGTCGCAAAGAAAATCAATGCCGGTCCATTTACAGTTCCGTTCACAGCTACCCAGCCCCCGAGCGGCGCTAAGGCTATCGTCATGCCCAGCACCACATGACAAAGCCATGTGAAGCGTTTGGTATAGGAATATAGCACCAGCATAAATACAGCAATGGGAAGAAGTTTAACTGAAAGCGGATTAAGCTGTGAAGCAGCCCAGAATAGTAAGATAAATGATACTACGATAAAAACAACGACTTCGCTGATTCTCAGCAGTCCAGCAGGAATGGCGCGGCCTGCGGTGCGCGGATTCTTCTTATCACTTACCCTGTCGATCAGACGGTTAAGCCCCATGGCGGCGCTTCTTGCTCCGAACATGGCAAGCAGTACCCAGCCAATCTGTGACCAGCTGGGCAGGTGACCATTTACCGCAACGGAGCCCAGAAGAGCTCCCATAAACGCAAATGGAAGGGCAAATACGGTATGTTCAAATTTGATCATTTGTAGAAAGATTACAGTTTTCTTAAACATCTGGCGTCTCCTTGATTCCGATATGTAAAGCAGCAATTCCACCTGTCAGAGGATAAGCTTCCACCTGAGTCAGTCCGATGTCACGGAAAATTTGAGCCAGTTCATGTCGGCCGGGAAATTGCACAAGCGAGTCCGGAAGCCATTTATACTGCTCGTAACGTTTAGCGAACATTTTACCTAGAAGCGGTAGAACTCTGTTGAAGTAGAAATAATAAATACCTTTGAAAGGCTGCCAAGTAGGCTTGGACAACTCGAGACAGACAACCATGCCACCGGGCTTAACCACTCGCTTCATTTCACGGAGCACCTGGTGCAGATCAGGAACATTCCTTAGACCGAAACCGATGGTCGCATAATCAAATTGACCGGTCTCGAAAGGAAGATCCATCGCATTGCCCTGGTATAGCTGAACCTTTCCGTCAAGTCCGCGGGCATGAATCTTGCCCCGTCCGACCTGCAGCATATTCTCGCTGAAGTCCAGACCCTTGATCTGTCCCCCGCTCTCTTCAGCCATGCTTATCGTCCAGTCACATGTTCCGCAGCAGAGATCAACGGCTGTATCTCCTGCCGACATGGCCATTTTTTTCATAGTAAATTTGCGCCAGGCCTTGTGTCTGCGGAAGCTTAAAATGTCATTCATTAGATCGTATTTTGGAGCAATGCTCTCGAACACGGAGTGCACAAATTGTTCCTTTTGATTAGGAGATTGTGATTCCATTGAATTCTTTCACTTTCCCTTCCTTATAAAGCAGGCTTTGATAATCTTAGGATGGAGACAAAAGGCTCAATCAGCTCGTACAGCTCTTTACGAAGGCTTTCATCCTGCAAATCCAATATGAACTGCTGGATTCGATCCAGAGATGGCTGCAACTGGGCTGTAACCAAGTCATGGGCTGCCGAAATGTTCGTAGCTGCCCCGGAAGTTACCGCTAGCACATTATTCAACTGTATCATCGCTGTCTCGCAGCGGCTGACTTCATCAAGCAGCTTCAACCAGGCATGCTGATACGACTGATCAAGCAGTGAACTTAAGGGCAGATAAAGCTCCATGTTAAGTTCAACCTGACTTTGGAAGAGATCCTCTGAAGACAAATTTGATTGAAGCACCTTTGTATACAAATTCACTTTCTTACGGTTCACTTCACATACAGCCGCACTAAGCTCAGATATCAGTTCCGTCCTGCCCGCACTGGCAAGCAGTTCATAGAACAGGCTGCTAAAGTAATCCCCGGCAAGCACATTTAACTGGCGAGAGCGCATTCGGCTCTCCACCTTGCGAACCGGTTCGGCATCGATTAGGTCATGGGTATCCATACCTAGCTGAACAAGATATACGGCCAACGCTATGTTCTCGGCATCAACTTCGTTAAAGCTTTCTTGATAATTTAAAAAGGTGTAAAGCAAACGAACACGGGCATTCGCAAAAGGCGGCAGCTCCGTGTGAGTCGTTATCATGTCGTAATCGACGTATTTTTTTGCTAATTCAGGTATGCGATAAGTTCTCATCCTCTTCCTCCGGGCCGCTCATACTGACGATGTCTATTTACATGTCACAATCCAATATAGTATAGCATATGTTGTTTCGGCACGCACGGAGTTAAGCTGAATCGAAAGGATTTACCAGCACCTTTACTCAAACCGGTTCTTCCACAAGCTTGTAACCGTCAAACGGAAATACTGCCTCAGTTCATCAGATAGAGGATGATCGCCTAAATTCTCCAAGTCATCCAGCGCCGAAGGCGGCCACTCTCCGCGGCGCACATCCGAGGCCAGAAGCAAATGCTTGGTACCAACCCACTTGTCTTCGGCAACCAGCCGGATTAACAGTTGAGACACATTACTCGTCCGCTCAAAAGAAAACCGAATCAGCTCGGCCATGTTCAGGTACAGAACGGAGGGCTGGTAGCTCTCTTCACCAATCTTTAAATCTACCGAAAGGATCGATTGATTGAGGTTAACCTTTGACAATCGTACCGATAGAGGAAGCTGTGAAAGTTCATCTACCAAATTATTCTCCGTCAGATCAATCACTTTGCCATCGGCAAAAGCGTTATAGGCTGCTATACTCCTCCATGTATCCCCGTGTGCTGTAAATGCAGCCACCGCAAGCGCAGTGGTCAGTGTCAGTATGAATGCTGTTAAGATTGTCGTCCATCTTTTCATGGTATCCTCCCCCTCTACAGTTCATGTCCTGCTTGGTGGCAGATACATTCAGGGTCCATACCTCATTTTATACAGTCTGGACGTCAGGAAGAACGCCTTTATTAATTCTACCCGAGCTTAATCTTGTGTATGAAAAAAAGCAGGCTGCGCCTGCGGTTATTCTTCCGTATCGATTACACCGTGCTTGGTCATGACGATCGCTTTGCCGCGAACTTTAACTGCGGAGGTATGATCCGTGAATTGGGCAATCAGAACCTCGCCCTTGTCCAGCTTCTCCGTATGATGGAACCGGGTATCTCTTCCCCGGGTAAGTCCAATTACTTGAACCCCCTGCTCTTTAGCTTTAACTACAAAGTAGTCCCCATTGTTCACGTTCTGTTCATCCACTATATTAAACCTCCCACTTCGAATTGCCTTGCCCTATTCAAAAGAAAAGGCCGTGAACAAATGCTCACGGTCTTTGTAACGGAAGAAATATGTAGAAATCTTATTTGATTCCGTCTTTGAGCGCTTTACCCGGTTTAAACGCTGGGATTTTGCTCGCAGGGATTTCGATTTCCTCTCCGGTTTGTGGATTGCGTCCTTTACGTGCGGAACGTTCACGAACTTCAAAGTTACCGAAGCCTACCAGTTGCACCTTGTCTCCATTTTGAAGTGCTTCTGAAATCGCTTCAAATACCGCGTCAACGGCTTTAGTAACATCCTTTTTGGACAGTTCCGTAGCTTCAGACACCTGTGCGATCAAGTCAGATTTATTCATCCTGTTTCACCTCCCCGAAAAGGAATAACTGCTGCTCTGCTATACTTTGTTTCCGTTTTGACCGAAAATATACGTTAATCTTCGGAAGAACAAACTTATAGTAATACACCTAAAGCAGAATTTCAAGGTATTTCAGGGTTTTCGCTGGATTCAAGTCTCTTTTCATAGAAAAAAACCGACCAAGATGAACCTTGGCCGGTCATAATTCTCATGCTTACAAAATAATGGCAATTAATCCGCCGGAGCCTTCGTTAATGATTCGTCCCAGCGTTTCCTGTAATTTGTAACGTGCATTATCCGGCATCAAGGCAATTTTGCCCTGAATTCCTTCGCGCACAATGGAATGCAAGGATCTTCCGAAGATATCGGATTCCCAAATTTTGATTGGATCGCTCTCGAAATCTTGTACCAAATAGCGTACAAGTTCCTCGCTCTGCTTCTCGGTACCGATAATCGGCGAGAACTCAGATTCTACATCCACACGAATCATATGAATGGATGGAGCGGTTGCTTTGAGCCTTACTCCAAATCTGGATCCTTGACGGATTAATTCTGGTTCATCCAAGGCCATCTCAGCCAGCGATGGAGCGGCAATTCCGTAACCCGTTGTCTTGACCATTTCCAGCGCTTCTGCGAAGCGGTCATATTCCTTTTTGGCATGGGTGAATTCCTGCATAAGCTGCAGCAAATGATCTTTACCGCGGATCTCCACACCCACAACGTCTGTCAGGATTTGATCGTACAGCTCATCCGGGGCGAACAGGTCAATCTCTGCAACCCCTTGACCCATATTCAAGCCGCTGAGGCCGGCACGCTCAATGAAGTCATATTCAAGAAAATTAGCAACGACCCGATCCACATCCCGGAGACGACGAATATCCTTGACCGTATCGCGAACTGAATTCTCATAATTGCTGCGCAGCCAGTGATTCTCATTCAGGACCATAACCCAGCTAGGAAGGTTCACATTCACTTCATGTACTGGGAATTCATACAGCACTTCACGAAGAACGCCGGTGACATCCTCTTCTGTCATGGTTGCTGCGCTGAGCGTGAGAACAGGAATATCATACTTCGCAGCAAGCTCGCTCCGAAGCTGAAGAGCTTCTTCACTGCGGGGCCGAGTTGAATTAATAATAAGGACAAAAGGCTTGCCGACTTCTTTGAGTTCAGCAATGACCCGCTCCTCGGATTCCACATAGGAATAACGCGGGATATCCGCAATCGTTCCGTCCGTCGTAACTACCACACCCAGGGTGGAGTGTTCCTGAATCACCTTGCGGGTGCCGATCTCAGCTGCCTCCTGGAAAGGAATCGGTTCTTCGAACCATGGCGTTGAGATCATCCGGGGGCCATTTTCATCCTCATATCCTTTTGCCCCTTCTACTGCATATCCAACGCAATCGACCAGCCGCACGTTCACTTCAAGGCCTTCGTCCACCTTAATTTGAACGGCATTATTCGGGACGAATTTGGGTTCTGTTGTCATAATGGTCTTTCCCGCTGCGCTTTGCGGAAGCTCATCGATTGCACGCACGCGGTCTGCTTCGTTCGTAATGTTAGGCAGGACTACCGTTTCTACAAACCTCTTAATAAAGGTTGATTTACCTGTACGAACAGCTCCAACGACACCCAGGTAAATGTCACCTCCGGTACGTTCGGCTATGTCCTTGAAAATATCTACTTTTTCCAGTGCCAATGAAATCCCCTCCTCAAATTTCGCCGAAGGAAAAATGCTTTTGAGAGCATCCGCTTCGTTATTCACTGAGTCATTCATAATTGCAACGGCAGAGCACTGTTGTTGCCCCTACCTGTGTCCGCCGCCAGAAGCCTGTTTGGAGATATAGGAACGAAGCGGCGTGAACTCGTACATGCTTTAGGACTAGTACCATCATATGTACCAGATACGGAAATATGACAGATATATAGATACCTGAGAATTATTTATGTTCCGGGACAAAGGGTTAGACCACGATCACCGGAAAATCCGCCATATTGTATATGTATGTGAATCTATAATTTTTATGTCATCAGAATAGGAGAGTTTAAATAAAAAAAGACCCTATACGGGTCCTTTATTGGCTTACAGCAACAGGCTGCTTGTTCTGCCAGTGATAGGGCAGAGACTTGACAGGTACAAAGTAAGAATGCTCGAGAAGCAGGCTTCTAAGATCGGTATCTGCCTTCGGTGTAACCCCCGACTTCTCTACGGCCTGCATAATATCAAGCGCGTAATCTACATATACCTGTCCTCTTGGGTCAAGAAGATAATCAGAAGTTTGCCCGGAATAAAAGCTTGTCCAGGCGAGTGACTCACTGTTGATCGCCATAAGATCAATGGAGTAAATACCAGGATACAGCTCCTGCCCAACCGGGAGTTTGCCTTGATGACTGCTCTTGTACTTATCAACCGCGCGCTGAATATCATTGACCTTCTGTACCGTGGTCAGTTCCATGACCTTCACTACAGGCTTTGTCTCCTCATCGAGAATCAAGAAATAAGCCGAGCCTCCTTGTTCAAACGCCGTTGCAGGAATCTCATCAATATATCCCGTCTTATTCAGCTTATCCAAGTCAATTCTGAACTTCTCGAACCGCGGAGTCGATTCATCCGCATTCAGAATAGGAAGGATGCCCTGATCCTTCTGAAATTGATCGACAGCGAGCTGCAGACGATTCACACTCTCACGGTAAGACACCTGATTACCCGGGCGGCTCTCTCTAGGATACATACATCCTCCCAATACGCCGAGAAGAAAAGTGCTAATAAACATCACAGCACCAAAGCGGGAAATCAACCGTACAAATTTATTGTTCAAGCCTACCCATCCTTATCTGCTAATATAAATGTTGCCATCTTACCATAAATCGTCCTCTGCCTGCTGCTTCTCCAACTGCCTGCGAATGGCCGCTTTAAGCGGATCCTCTGGCAGTACAACTACTGCCGGACCTGTAACTTTAGCCTGACAGGCCAGCCTTGTTCCCTGATCCATCATAGAACCAAGCTTACGACGCTCGGCATCAGTTGGAGTCGAAAGTCCACTTTGGCCCTGCTGATCCGGCACGTTGACCTTACACATAAGGCATCCTGCGTTCCCTCCGCACCGAGTTGCAATGTGAATCCGGCCCTGACGAGCAGCAGAAAGCACTGATGTTCCCCGGCGTACCTTAACGATCTTACCAGTGGGTTCAAACTTTATCTCACAATCCATCAAGTATGCCCCCTCCACTCAGCTGACTGGCGATGATGTCTAGATGCTTCTGAGACCATTTATTCCGCGTAATCAGATCCCGAAGCAGGGGAAGGTGATCCTCCGTATGAAGGCAGATCGCCCTGGCAATAGGTACGTAACGATCTGGCCTGTCACGCAGCACATTGAACAAAAATTCGTGGCTTAACGGCATCAATCTAAGCTGCTCGGTCTCCAGCTGGACTATAGGGGCTTGTCCAGACAGCAGTTCCTCTATTTCAACCTTATAATGGCTTCCCTCGGTCTTAATCTCAAATCCACCAACCAATTCAAGCACATACTGACCCATTTGATAATGGCTTAAGAGAGAGACATAAATACCACTTTCATCAAAGACCTGCTCATCTATGGATCGAATCCCCAGGATTTCATGAAGATCTCGTGCGCCTGTAAGGTCCGTGTACACATCAATGTCCCGAGGAGCTTGTTCCAGTGCAATGCTCTGGAGCCAAAGTCCACAACTCCCTCCAACAAGCCACCTCTGCCGGCTGTTTCCCCATTCGCGTGCTAAATGACGAAGAGCATCCAATAACTCCGGGTTGTGGGTATTTCTTAATCCCTCCATCACTCTACCTCTTTCTAGTGAACTTCCTGCTTGCCCTCTAAGTGATGGACACAACGCCTACCAGAAAACCAGCAAGCATAATAATAAAAGCAATCAAAGAAAGCAAGCCTCTAACCAGGCCTCTAGTCTTTGCCCTTGCAAACGTAATCAGAAATACGGACAATCCCATAACAAGAATGGCCGCAATCGAGAGCCACATTTTGGTCATTGCATCCATGCGTGTGAGTTCCCCCAGTGTCATTATTATGAACAACATTATAGCATTGTCCCCAAAAAAGGGCTACGGCGTACTAAAAAGACCCTGCCGGCTGTTGTACAGGGCATGGGTCTTCTCTCAAACCTATAAAGGAGTGCAGCTGTATTATTTTTTGAGCATTAACTTCATAAGGGCTTCCATATTGCTAGGGTTCATCCCACTCTTTTTCACAGCTCCAACAATTTCATTAATTGTCGCCTCAGATACGGGTACATTTGCCATAGCAGATACCTGCTTAATCAGTTGCCGCAGCTGCGTCTCACTCTGAAGTGTAGAAGGCTTAACGGTGCTCGCCAGTTTCTTCACAGCATTCTCCGTAATCGGCTTGCCCGTCTTCTTATTAATCGCATTCAGAGCTTCTTTAGAAATGTTCTTGTTCAAGTTCTCCCCTCCTCTGGCAGTCGTTACACTTAATGTATGACTAATGCACAGAAAAGGTGTGGGCATCAACTAAGTATGCCACTGTTCCCAGGTTTCCTGGGACATGACTTCCATTTCCGTCTTGCGATCCCGGCCCATCAGAGCTTCGACCGCCGTCTTGGCGGGCATATCTTCAAACAGAACATGATAGAGCTGAGTTGCAATCGGCATCTGCACGCCATATTTCTCTGACATCGTATGTGCAGCTTTCGTAGTCCGTATACCTTCTACAACCATTCCCATGGACTCCAACACTTCTGGAAGCGGCTTGCCCTGACCCAGAAGTGATCCGGCACGCCAATTACGGCTGTGCTGACTTGTTGCAGTAACAACCAAATCACCAATACCAGCAAGTCCAGAGAACGTGAGCGGATTAGCGCCCATCTCTACACCGATTCGAGTAATTTCCGCCAGCCCCCGAGTAAGAAGTGCCGCTTTTGCATTATCTCCAAATCCAAGTCCGTCCGACATTCCCGCTCCCAGAGCAATAATGTTCTTCAATGCTCCGGCAAGCTCTACTCCAACCAAATCCCGATTGGTATATACCCGGAAAAAGTTATTCATGAACAAATCCTGGGCACGCTTCGCCTGCTCCTCTTCCAAAGAAGCGACTACTACGGTAGTTGGACAGCGTTTGACGACTTCCTCGGCATGACTTGGACCGGATAGAACAACAATATGTCCTTCCTGACATCCAAGTTCCTCGGAAATTACAGTAGAGATACGCTTCAGCGACTCTGTCTCGAACCCTTTAGTAGCATGAACAACCAGCATATCCTTGGTCCAATACTGCTTTAACTGGCGAGATACCTCACGAACGGCAGAAGACGGAGCTACCATAATGACAGCCTGCGCTCCACTCACTGCTTCTTTCATATCTGTTGTCGCCTGTATATTGGCCGAAAGAGAGATCCCCGGCAAAAAACGCTCGTTCTTATGTTCCCGGTTAATTTCATCCATTTGCTTCTCATTCCGCGTCCAAAGAGATACTTGTATCCCTTTATCCGCAAGAACACTCGCTAAGGCCGTCCCCCAGCTTCCCGCAACTAGTACAGCAGCTTTACTAAACAACCCTGCTTCCCCCTTTGGATCCGAGTTTGTTCTCCTTACCCTGCGCAATTTTCACAATGTTCGTGCGGTGTCTCCAGAAAGCAAAGACACAAATAATTAGGCTGGTCCAGAAATAAGGTCCATGTGCTCCCATGATCAGCAAGAGAATGGGAGTCAGACCGACAAACAGCAAAGAACCAAGTGAAACATAGCGCGTAATAACAATAGAAACTATGGCAATCAAACCGGCAATTAGAGAAGGAAGGAAAGCTAGGGACGCCATGACACCAATGGTCGTAGCAATCCCTTTTCCTCCGCGGAATCTGAAGTAAATCGGCCAATTGTGGCCGATAATGGCGGCAATTCCGCAGATGGCAGGTACCCAGTCAGAATCATCACCGATCCAGCGTCCAAGCCAGATTGCAGCGATTCCCTTGAGTACATCCAGGACCAGCACCAGGATTGCCGGGCCTTTACCAAGCACACGAAGGGTGTTGGTTGCCCCGGCATTTCCGCTGCCATGCTGCCGTATATCAATGCCTTTCAAGGTTCTGGCCAGCACCACGCTGAAGCTGACTGAACCTAACAAGTAGCTAATAATTACTGCTATAACAGATGTTAAGCTCACACTTCTCTCTCCTAACCTTCATCCGATTTACGGCGGGTAAACAACCGGATCGGTGTGCCTTCAAAGTCAAATGCTGCCCGGATTTTGTTCTCTAAATAACGCTCATACGAGAAATGCATGAGCTCCGGATCATTGACGAAGACCACAATGGTCGGTGGCTTAACCGTCACTTGAGTGACATAATTAATTCTCATCCTGCGTCCTTTATCCGTAGGAGGAGGATTAATGGCAACCGCATCAGAGACAACATCGTTCAGCAGATGAGTCTGAACGCGTCTGGCATGCTGCTCTGCGACATGCTGAACTACAGGGAGCAGCTTTTGAAGGCGCTGTTTAGTGAGCGCAGATAGGAAGACAACAGGAGCATAAGTCATGAACAAGAAGTGATCACGAATATTCTTCTCAAAATTATGCATGGTCTTGTCGTCCTTCTCTACAGCATCCCATTTGTTAACAACGAAGACTGAGGCTCTGCCCGCTTCATAAGCATAACCGGCGATGTGCTTATCCTGTTCAATAATGCCTTCTTCACCATTAATGACAACAAGCACCACATCGGCACGTTCAATTGCCTTCATTGCACGCATGACACTGTATTTCTCAGTTGTCTCGTACACCTTGCCTCTTTTTCTCATACCCGCGGTATCAATTAAGACGTAGCGCTGGCCATCCTTCTCAAAAGGAGTATCAATCGCATCACGCGTTGTGCCTGCTACATCACTGACAATGACACGTTCTTCTCCCAGAATGGCATTTACAAGCGAGGATTTACCTACATTCGGTCGTCCGATCAGGGCAACCCGGATCACATCTTCATCGTATTCCTCATCTTCAAGCTCAGGCAGATTCTCCACAATCGCATCAAGCAAATCACCCACGCCAGTACCATGGCTGCCTGATACTCCAATTGGATCGCCAAAGCCTAAATTATAGAACTCATAAATATGATCCGCGCGGCTTAAGTTATCCACTTTATTTACAGCAAGAATGATGGGCTTACCCGAACGATACAAAAGAGCAGCCACTTCTTCATCCGACTGGGTCAAGCCTGATTTGGCGTCACACATAAATATAATGACGTCTGCCTCTTCGATGGCAAGTTCAGCCTGCATCCGAATCGATTTGAGAATCATGTCTTCCCCGTCCAGCTCAATACCTCCGGTATCGATAATACTGAACGATTTACCGTTCCATTCCCCAATTCCGTAAATTCGGTCACGGGTAATTCCCGGTTTATCTTCCACAATGGCCAATCGTTCGCCTATAATGCGGTTGAAAATCGTAGATTTTCCCACATTTGGACGTCCTACTATAGCCACAACGGGTCTTGCCATATGAACTCCTCCTAAATGTTTACGTAGGCCTGCTTAACTTTATAACAAGAGCTGAAAGTGATGTCTCTCAACTACATGAAGTTTTGCCATATATAACGATATCGTAAACTTGTCTTTGTGACTCGTAACTCATCATAGCAAAAAATAACTTGCTTGGCTAACCAATCCATGGATAACTTAAGCTTAAGCTACAAAAAAATCGGCGAACCCGTCACGAGTTCGCCGATTCCTCTTCATGGTGAGAATATATTATTTGAGTTTGCTCAGCTTATCGCCAAAGCGCTCTCCAAGTGTAATGCTAAGACCTTGGTTGCTAAGAGAAACGTTAGGATTGTTGTTGATATCCTCACGGTTCACACGATCAGCACCACCGCCACCTCTTCTTTCCGTTCTTTCCGGCTTAGCTTCTTGAGCAGGAGCTTCTTCAGTTTCTTTGATGCTCAGGCTAACCCGTTTCTCGGAAGGGTTCACGTCAAGGATTTTGACTTGGACAGTTTCGCCTTCTTTAAGTACTTCTTGAGGTGTACCGATATGTTTGTGAGAGATTTGGGAAATATGAACCAAACCTTCTACTCCAGGTGCAATTTCAACGAAAGCACCGAAAGTAACCAGACGTTTCACTTCACCGCTAACGATGTCGCCAGTCTTGAAGAGTTCTGCAGCTGTCTCCCAAGGTCCAGGTGCAGCAGCTTTAATACTCAAGCTGATTTTGCCTTTCTCCGGATCAACCTTCAGAACTTTGACTTTCACTTCATCGCCTTCGGAAAGAACATCAGCAGGCTTGTCAACATGATTCCATGCGATTTCGGACACGTGAACAAGTCCATCCACGCCGCCTACATCAACAAAAGCGCCGAATTGAGTCAGACGTTGTACTTTACCGTCGATCAATTGTCCTTCTTTTAGGTTGCCCATTACTTGTTGTTTGTTTTGCTCGAATTCTTCATCAAGAACATCCTTAGCGGAAAGAATGACTTTGTTGTTCTCGCGGTCAATTTCTTTCACTTTTACGCGAAGAGTGCGACCTTTATAGTCACTGAAATCTTCAACGAAATGACGCTCTACCATAGAAGCAGGAATGAATCCGCGAACACCAACATCTGCAACAATGCCGCCTTTAACTACATCAGCAACAGTGACTTCAAATGTTTCTTTGTTCTCAAAGCGCTGGGTCAGGACTTCCCAAGCGTTCTCGCTGTCGATCGCACGTTTGGAAAGAACCAGTCTTTCTTTCTCATCATCGATGCTTACGACTTTGGCTTCTACTTCTTGTCCTACTTCAACTGCATCCGAAGCATTATCCAGATGAATAGAAGATAATTCACGAATAGGAATGACGCCGTCATATTTATATCCAATGCTTACGTAAGCCTGGTTATCCTCAACTTTAACGATAGATCCTTTGACGGTGTCACCTTTTTTCAAGGACACGATTTGCTCCAACTCATCTTGATTTGTCACTTCAGTATTGTCTTGCTGGTCTTTGATTTCTTCCGACATCTCAATACCCTCCTCGATTCAAAACCCCATTTATTTAAACCCGCGGCTAGCGTGGTTCAAAACATGCATTATATAGTAGCTTTCCAAACTTCCAATTGTTCATGCATGATTTGGCCCGTAAATACGGGTCTTTTATCCGCGGGCTTTAAGCTCCGCAATGTGATGCATAATCTTCTCAGTGGCCAGTTCGAGCGAATCAGGAGACGGTGTCTCACGAAATTCGGATAGATCCACTGGTGCACCATAAATTACTTTGGTTCTGCGAAATAATTTATAATTCCCAATAATGGCAGCCGGAATGACAGCCGCATCACTGCGAAGCGCAAAACTTGCTGCGCCTTTCATAGCCACTCCGCTCTCCCCTGAACTCGAACGTCTTCCCTCAGGGAAAATGCCCATAACTTTGCCGCTTCGCAGCAGCGTCAAAGAAGTTTTAATTGATTCTTTGCTCACGCCTCCACGTTTGACGGGAAAAGCGCCGAGCTGTTTGATGAGCCATCCGAGTACGGGAACCTCGAAAAGCTCTGCCTTTGCCATGAAATGAACTTTGCGGTCTAACAGAATACCGACCGTAGGCGGATCAAAGTTACTGATATGATTGGAACAAAGCAGCACGCCGCCTTCCTTTGGAATATTTTCAAGTCCTATTGCTTTCAATCTGAACAGAAACTTGTAAATAATCCTAAGCGCCCCGCGAACTAAGTAATAAATCATATCCGTCCTCGTTCCTTCCCATACGTTCTGCACATCGAAATGATCGCATCCGTAACTTCAGACAGGCTCATGTTCGTTGTATCCAGAAATTCGGCATCTTCCGCTTGACGAAGCGGTGATATCTCACGCTGTTCATCAAGGCGATCCCGCTCGGCAATATCATGCTCAAGCTGTTCCAAGGTGATGGCAGCCGTATCCTTAATTTCATTATAACGGCGCCGTGCCCGTTCCTGCACACTTGCGGTCATAAAAACCTTAACTTCCGCATCAGGGAGTACTGTAGTGCCGATATCGCGACCGTCCATGACGACGCCTTTGCGCAAAGCCATTTGCCGCTGCAATGTAACCAGCAGGTTGCGCAGCCCCTCGATTTGCGCATATCGGGACACCTTGGCATTCACCGCGAGTGAACGGATTTGGTCGCTAACGTCCTCACCATTAACCAGCACTTTCTGGCCATCTACTCCCGGTTTTAATTCAATAACCATGTTTTGAGCCGTTTGAAGCACCTTTTGATCTTCTTCCGGTTCAATTCCTTTGAGAAGCATGTACCAGGTAACTGCCCTGTACATTGCCCCTGTGTCTACATAGACATAAGCAAGAGCTTCTGCCACCCTTCGGGCGATTGTGCTTTTGCCGGCCCCAGCAGGTCCGTCTATTGCGATGTTGATATTCCCGCTCTCGTATGACTTATGACTTGCCAACGGGGTATTCCTCCTCAAACAATGGCCTCAATAAAAAAGCAGGCATTGCCTGCGACGTGAAAATTATACCACACAACATAGGGTGATGCAAAAGCGTTCACTTATCGGTAAATTTTTCAAGCAGCACTTGCAAGGGCGGCAGTGGCTTGCCTTCAAAGTGTTCGGCAGACGATAGGAACAACCTGATTGTAGGTACCTTTAGCAAAGTCTGAAATAGAAAAAGGCCAATCAGCAGAGCGATCAGCAGCTTAATGAATACCTTATGAACCTTATTGCTAAAATTCAGAAATAACCCTTCATATCTATGTACGGGCAACAATTCCTTAATGTCTTCTTGTTCCATAAGCACGCTCATCTCCTAGGGATTTATGCTTACCGTTCCCGGAAATAAGAAATTTGATCCACTATACATAATCACCGATTGCGAAAATCAAATTGGCGTTCAAAGCAGTATCTAATCAGCTTCTGGCGCTCCATATCGGAAATGCTTTCAAACTTCATCATAACTAGACTTCTGCCTGTCTCAAGTTTCTTAGTGCGGACAATCTCAGCTTCAATAGGCACATGTTCAATTGACCCATTCTTATAAGGAAGAAGGACCCAGCAGTGCAGGATATCACCCTCAAGTAGGCTGTATTGGGGTTCGCAGTAGAATGAGAAGCCTCCCCCACCTATATCTTCAGTCCGAGCTACAAAACGAATGTTATTCGGAGTCTTAACAGCTACCTCAAGATCGGCAGTCACCCGGAGGAAATTACGGCGCTGAATTCTTGTAATCGATTCCGGATCAGGCTTGCGAATCCGAACCAGCTTGATATTGTCACTGACAAATCCAAGCACATAAGTGTTGAAATAATTTTTGACACCTTCATCAGTCAGAAAATATACCGATAGTTCATCCCCCATATAAAGCTTCTTCATCCCGCCACCATCAACAGGAATCGGCACCTCTATTAGGAAGGAATCCTCCTCCATTTCGGAGATGCGTGACTTGTACTCAATTTTCTCTTCCTTTTCTATTTCTGAGGCAACCTGGATATATACAAGATCATTGATTTTCGGAAGCAACCTCTTCACCCGCCCACCTGAATTTTTGTCTATTTGACATTATAGCATGGTGACCGGGAGCGTGAAGGATAACTTCACAAAAAAAAGCATCCTACCCAACAAGGAAGAATGCCTTTTCATACTTTATTTGAGCGAAGCACCTTTACGTCCAGATCGAATTTCCTCTACAGCTTCTTCAGCGCCTGTATTTCCATTGATGAAAATTCTATACTGTGAACCATTGATCCGGCCGCCAAACTCATACGTTACCACACGTTCGGACTGTTCATTCTCGATAAGAGCCTTGCGGTGATACGTCTCTTTGAGATCCGAATTCAAATACTCACGCGCTTTAGCTAAAGTTAACTTAGGCTGTGAGACTTTTGGCGTATTCTCATGCTCGTATACATAATCACTGGATTGGAGACCAATGACCTGGCCGTTATCCAGCGCAACGCGCACGGACAATTTCTCCGGATATATCAATATATCATCATGCTTGGTTACATAGGTCAGGTTAGCTATGTTATCCGAAGGATCGTAGACAATAGCCTGCATGTTCTTATAACCTTTACTCTCCAGGAAATGAGCTGCACTGCGGTGAGCTTCTTCATCCGAAATCGAGCGGGCTCCCACTTGGCGGGTGTAGTTATAAGCGATCACTTGTCCACCGTTCTTGGTAAAATCGATCGACAATCGGTCACCCTTTACTTTCCCTGGTACGGTAGCCGTAAAGGAAGACCATTCTGTCCCTTTTCCGTTCTCGCTAACCTGAACTTTAGTTGGATCGGTGTGGCCAGCAAAGTCAGCTGCTTTCTTTTTTATTTGCTCAACTGTAGTCGGAGCCCCGCTCAGCTTCTTAACTGAACGCTTGTTGTAAATGCTCAGTACGGAAGGACCCCAGTCCAGCTCGGGGTACTCACTAACCTTTTTGTCAACTGTTTTGAAACCGTCAATAATGGTATTATCCTGTGACCTATGTTCGCTGGCTAGAGCGGTCTCCACATCCATCCAGCGCAAATGGTTATTGATGACCTTCCCTTGAACCTTCTGGATTTCTGATGAAATCTCATTTGAGTTTTTGTAGAGCTCCTTAAGATTCTTAAGCTCCTTGTCCGTCAGAGGCTGCTTTGTGAGATCCCTGTTGGCGGTCTGGTAAGAGAACTTGGATATTTTGGACAGGAACTCTTCAGTCTTATTAAAGTGCAAAAGGGTGAGCGGGAGCTGGTTGATCTCGTTCTGCGCTTCACTGGTGATCCGCCATAAATTCATAAGCCCTTTGCGATGCATGGGTGTAGATGCGGAGTGAACGGCCAACGTATTACCAATCTCTCCATGCAGACGATCTACATGATAGGACAAATCATGAAAGGCCCGCTGATATTGATTCTCTGCCTTGATCAGGATTGAGTTTTTCTCCTGGTTCTCTTGATAGCCCCAGATGAGAGCCCCGATTAGCAAGATTGCACTTATGGGGAACAGAACAGCACTTAGTCTCTTGTACATACAAATTCACGAGCTCCTTTCTTCAATTAACTGCCATTAGTTTGACAAGAAGAAAGAAGCTTTATGCATGATTTCGGAAGACTTGGATTTCAGAGCGTTTCTTCCTGAATTTCGAAGAGTTCCTTGTTATCACAAACACACATTTTGAATCCTGTTTCAATGCGTCCACTTTCCTTTTTGCCCCTTAAAACGAACCGTTCCCCGCAATTTTTACATATAATTTTCACTTTAACGCGCATAACGAAAAAGCACCCTTTCTTAATGGGATGAATACATCGCCTTTTAAGATTAGGGTGCCCAACATTTACCTGTGTTAATCGCTGCCACCGGCTTCTGTAAGCCGGAAAGGAGATCGGTCATTAGCCCGATACATCTTGCCAATCCCACCAAACCAGAGAAAAGCCATCAATGGGATGATGTACCAGATCCAATATTGCGTAGTGTAATTAAGAATCCAGTCATAGACCCCATGCCAGAATACGGGGAGCAGTAAGGAGAAAATTAAGAACTTGTGACTTCTGCGCCCTTCTGAGAACTTAGCTCTGCCCAGGTAGTAACCCATAATAACCCCAAACATGGCATGTCCTGATACAGGAAGAAGAGCCCGTACTAGAAGCGTACCTACGGATGCCTGATGTGCAAGAGCAAAGATCACATTCTCAACCGTCGCAAATCCCAGAGATACCGCCGTAGCGTATACAATTCCGTCATAGGGTTCATCGAACTCCATATGATTATAGATCATATGATACAGTACGAACCATTTAATCAGTTCTTCAATCCCAGCAGATACAAGGAAAGATTCAACGAACGAATTATCACCAAGCCAATGAGTCATACCCCGCTGCAGAATCATGATCGGCAGAACGATCAGGAATCCAAGCAGGAATATCTTGATCACCATATGAAGGGGCTCGGCATCATATCTATCCTTCAAATAAAAATAGGTAAGCAGCGCGACCCCTGGAGCCACCGCTGCAGTTCCTATAGCAAACCAAAGCAACGGCTTCTCCTCCTTTTGCTGATCGCCGCCCTACCTAATGTAAGCGGCGGTTCCAATGTAACCGCCGCTTAAGGTGTATATCTGCAATCCTTAGTTAATCTTAAGATTGACGCTTGAAATGTTCACAGATCACCCGGACAGCATTCTCTGCCATCACAAGCTTACCGTATTCTTCTAGTACCGCAGGAGTTACTGATGTAGCTTCCCCATACTCGGCTAGAACTGCAATGAGTGCAGGATGTTTACCTTCGTCCAAGTCTTCCGGCTCTAAATGTAGAATCCATTTCCCTTTATAGTTAAATAATCTGCCGGCATCGGTTATCGTTGGCTGCAAAACATGAGCGGCTTCGATCAATGCTTCAAAATCACTAAATGCATATACAATGGCATCGCTAAGTTCGAGCGTGACTTCCATTTCGTAAATTTCTTCCGGCATTTCATCTTCATGCAATGAACCAAATTGATGATTCTCATATTTCCCCCGTGTCACAATGACGACCATTCCCTGAGCGGGAAGAGCGAACACTTCAACGGCAAGAGGTCCTGAGGCGTCAAAGCCTACTTCACTGTAAGCTTGATCCATCATCTCTGTGAACAGGTCATGGACTTTAGGAATTTCCTGCCACATGTCCTCTTTTTGAATGCCTCTCTCGCTAAGATCGTCAAAAGTGAGGAAAATCCGTATCTTATCCTGGCCCAGTCTTTCTATCTTCATACAGGATCCTCCTCTCCAAGCCGTGTTATCAACAGATTATGAAACCTGTTTTATATTGTGCTGGAAATGGTTCTATGTAAGTATGTTATCATTTATTTTCTTCAAATGCACGCAAATATAAGCATTGAACATAAGAAATTGAGCCTTAAATTTTGGTTAAATTCATGAATTGTTAGAATTTGGATTACACACCCTGATTCATTCCAGATATACAGACAAAAAAGAATCAGTTCCTACAAGCCCAGAAGGCAGCGGAAATGATTCTTTTTTGTTAAAGCCGTTTACAAACCAGGTATAACTGTGTTTGTTTCTTTCAAGATTTGCTCCACTTCACGGTGAAGACCGGGATTTCCTTTGATGATACTCTTGATTGTATTCAAGTTGGATTCCTTCGAATGATTCGAGCTGGTCGACGCAGAACTGGGAGACACCTGGCCCAAATGAGAGCCATAAGATGAAGGTGTAATTCCTGTGGAGGAACCTTCATTTTTTTGATTTGTGAGCCCAGCCAAGAATGGCGATCCAGATGAGCTTAACAAGTGAGTTTTTCTTTTTGAAAGCCAGACAGCTCCTGCCGCTCCAAGAATTAGACCTCCTATAAATGAGGAAGAATTCACGTTAAACACCTCCTTGTATGTTAGAATCGTATGTAGTGTTAGCCATTTGTCGTCAACTCATGCGGGTGTAATGCAGAAAGCGAGATGATATCTTTGTTGAACAAAAAACTTCTAGTCATTGCGGCTACGTGCATGATTTTAAGCGCATGCAGTCAAAAAGCGGATCAGCTTCCAACTGATTCGAATACAAAAGCCAGCAGTCCTGCCCAATCAAAGTCCCAACAAGCAACGGAAGCCCCCTCTGCCACAGAACCACAGACAGATAACAAGTCAGTCAGCACCAAAGGGACTAATGAACCATCAGCGGAATCGAAAGAACAGACAAAGGCTGTTCCAGAAATCAAATATCATATGAACAAAGTCTATAACATTGTCCCAAATGAAGAAGGTACCGAGAAGAAAGTCGTTCTTCTGACCTTTGACGACGGACCTAAGAACAAAGAATGGATTAATGGAATTATTGATGTGCTAGACAAGCATAAAGCCAAGGCCATCTTCTTCGTCAATGGATATCGAATTAAAGAAAATCCCGAACTGCTTAAGCTAATTCACGACCGGGGACAGCCGATTGGCAACCATAGCTGGGATCATATTTCTCTGAAATCGCAGCCCCTTCCCAAGGTGAAACAGCAAATTGAGGATGTTCAAAAGATCGTCAAAGAGCTAACCGGTGAAACTCCCGTATTCTTCCGTCCTCCATTTGGTGAAGGGGGCGATGTTGGGCGCAAAGTTGCCAAGGACAACAAACTTCTCTATATGACGTGGTCCAACGGTTCACTTGACTGGACACTAAAGACCAAAGATAAGAGCAGCAATCCAGATAAGGTAGTTAAAAATGTGCTCGAGCAGCTTCATCCCGGTGCGAACATTCTTATGCACGAGCTTCCCTGGACGGTTGAAGCTTTGGACACGTTATTAACCAAGCTGGAGGACAAGGGCTACAGTTTTGTCGATCCGGCAAGCATCTCCACAGAGCCTGTGACTGATTCAAACAAGTAAATTTGTTATTAAAAAGGGCATCCCTCTAAGCCGAGCTGTTGGCCGATGGGATACCCTTTTTTTGCGCAAAATATATGTGGTTGCTGCTCTATCTAATGCTGCTTCCCCCAGGTGGATTGCTGCATGCCCCAAAAGAATAATAAAACCATAAGTGCAATAAATATAAATAGCAGAGAATTGTAGAACCATTTGGTCCATTTAATCCTGTGAGACGGATACACTTCTCTTCGGGAAGGCATATCTAAAGCTGATATTTCCTCCTGAGCTACCATCTCGGCCGAGGTTATCTCCGGGCCAGATCCTGTCTCTGCCGAGGCAGCCACTCTTTCTCTACCCGTCTGCTGCCGGTGCACTTCACTTCTTCTCAGCCTGATCTGAGCTTCACTTCTTCCTAACTGTATCTCATCTTCCCGAACCGCTTCCCTATCATGCTGCTTACGGCTGTACCGCTCCATTCTGCTCAAGCGCTCGTTCATCTTTCCCTCCGAAATCGAATGATCAAACCGGACACCAGGTCAATGATGAAATGACACAAAATAGGTGCCCACAACGTTCCTGAATGAATGTAAATGTAACCCAGTCCGTAGCTGCTCAAGAACACCCAGCCCGTCGGAATCCAGTGTTTCAAATACCTGATATGAATAATAGCAAATATAATGCTTGTCCAGTAGGGGCCAAAGGCATGCTGAATAGCTCCGCGAAAAAGAAGTTCTTCGCATATGGCAACAAAACCAGCGATAACGATAATGTGCCACACAGGCCTCGTACGAAAGAGCATCTCATTGATGCCCCCATCATCCATGCTGTCCTCTGGTATAACCTTCGATAGAACAAGATCAATAACGAACATGACCCCTGCTAGCCCTGCCCCCCAATAAATAAACCCGGGACCATTCGGGAAGGTCAGCAAATTCACGAGGCTTTGTTTCTGGAAGAATAAAATAATGAGACCCATAATTAAGGCCAGACCCTGGGTAATATACAAATTAATTAATAGAAGCCGTTCATTAAGCTGCCCCGGCTCGATAGGCTCAATCTTGACTTTGCCAATCTTAAATTTTTTCATTAAGGTGTCTGTCCTTTTAAGTATAATATAAAAATCATAACTAAATTCGGCCGCAGATTCAAGGAGAGTGTATGGAGATGGCATTTCGACTATTGACACCCTTCCTGAGGCTGTGATACATTATGAAAAAATTAGTTCGCCAAACACGTTGAAGGAAAGAAGTCGCTTTGATGCTTACAGAGAGCCGGTGGTTGCTGGAAACCGGCAGCTGAGATGCGTACTTTAGCACTCCTGAGTTATTACGCTGAAACTTAAGTAGGTGTAATCGGATTAACTCCGTTATCATTTTGTCTGTCCAGACAACTGAGGCTGTTCCTGTAAAGGCGCAGTGAATTAGGGTGGTACCACGATCAACTCTCGTCCCTTACTACGGTAGTAGTATGCGGGTCGAGGGTTTTTTATTTATATTTTCCCTTTGGTGCGTTGCTGCTATAATGGAGTAAAGAGCGTATTTTAAGGATTTCGTCATATTGGCGGGCCTTTTAATTAATAAAGTCGGATATAGTTCAATCTATATTACGCATTTAATTTCTTGGAGGAGGAAATCAAACATGTATAAGGTGTTAGTATCGGATCCGATCAGTGATCTGGGAATCCAACAGCTCGTTGATGCAGAAGATGTCGTAGTAGAGAAAAAGACAGGGCTTAGTGAGGAAGAGTTAATCCGCATTATTCCCGAATACGACGCGCTTCTTGTTCGCAGCCAAACTACAGTAACAGAGAAAATTATGGCCGCTGGCGAGCGTCTTAAAGTAGTTGGCCGTGCCGGAGTTGGTGTAGACAACATTAATCTAGAAGCAGCTACCCAGCGCGGAATTATTGTCATTAATGCTCCAGACGGCAACACAATCACGACTTGTGAGCACGCTTTTGCGATGATGATGGCCCTTGCAAGACACATTCCTCAAGCCTATGCCAAAACTATCAGCGGAACATGGGATCGCAAATCCTTCCTCGGCGTCGAGCTCCGCAACAAAACCCTGGGAGTTCTAGGTATGGGACGTATCGGTAGTGAAGTTGCCAAGCGCGCCAAAGCTTTTGGTATGGACATTCTGGGCTTTGACCCATTCCTTACTGAAGAACGTGCCGAGAAATTGGGCGTTAAACTTGCAAGTGTTGACGATATCGTTCGGAATGCAGACTTTATTACTGTGCATACTCCGCTTACTCCGGAAACACGCGGTATTATCTCCACTGCACAATTTGCAGTAATGAAAAAAGGCATGCGTATCATCAACTGTGCCCGCGGCGGCGTTATTGATGAGAATGCTCTTGTGGAAGCTATTAATCAAGGCATCGTGGCTGGAGCCGCGTTCGACGTATTCGAGCATGAGCCGCCACAAGCTGATCACCCGTTCCTGAACAATCCAAAAATCATCGTTACCCCTCACTTGGGTGCTTCAACCATTGAAGCTCAAGAGAATGTAGCTATTGATGTATCTGAACAGGTTCTGCACATCCTGAGAGATGAACCTTTCAAGAACGCCGTGAACATGCCTCCTGTAGCGCCAAGCGTAATGAACAAGCTTCAGCCATACTTCGGACTGGGTGAGAAGCTGGGTACGATCGCAGCTCAAATTAACAATGAAGCTGTTAAAGAAATTGTGGTTAACTATGCGGGTGACTTGTCCGAAGTGGATACTCAGCCATTGACCCGCTACATTGTTAAAGGACTTCTATCCCGTCATTTCGGAAATGACGTGAACATCGTAAATTCCATGCATTTGGCAAAAGCTCGGGATATCAATGTGGTCGTATCCAAATCAACTGCAGCACAAGACTTCACCAACCTGATTAGTGTTACTCTCAAGCTGCAAAGTGGTGAAGAGCAGCGCGTTGCGGGTACTCTTCTATCCGGATACGGAGACCGTGTTGTACAAATCAACAAGTTCCCAGTCGATATTGAGCCAAAAGGCAATCTGATCTACATTTCCCATAATGACAAACCAGGCATTATCGGTAAAGTAGGTACTCTCCTTGGCAACAACGACGTGAACATCGCTGCCATGCAGGTTGGACGTAAAATTGTTGGCGGTGAAGCAATCATGGTTCTGACTGTCGATAAGGCCGTCTCGAAGGAAGTACTTGAAGAGTTGACCAAGCTTCCGGAAGTTAACGCAGCTCAGGAAATTGTTCTTTCTTAATAGCCGGTAAATATGATTAGCAAAAGAGCTGTCCTTCTCAGAAGGGCAGCTCTTTATTATGTCCGATTAATCACGCATTGTTCCACGATGAACAAGATTAATCTTGCGTATTCAACAAAAATCAATTTTATATCTCAGCGGGTGTCATTCAGACAGCAGTGTTTCGACAGGAAGAAGAAGCTTAAAGGTGGTACCCTGCCCCACTTCGCTGATGGCTGTAATCGTTCCACGATGAGCTTCGACGATATTTTTGACAATCGCAAGACCAAGCCCTGTCCCGCCGGACTCCTCACGAACTCTAGCTTTATCTGCTTTGTAGAACCGCTCAAAAATATAAGGCAGATCATCTGGCGGAATGCCTCCACCCTCATCCTTAATCTCCAGTCGAAGTTCCCTCTTACCGCGATGAATTACCTGCTCCGCCTTTATTTCGATTCTCTTACCACTCGGTGTATGCCTGAAGGCATTATCCAGGAGATTGGTCAGCACCTGCTCCAGACGATCCTCATTCGCTTCCTCTAAGATCAGGTTGTCCTGAAGGTCATGCAGAATCAGCTCAATCTCACGGTCTTTCGCACGTACACTGAATTTGCGGTACACCCGTTCAAGCAGTTCTCTTACATCAAGCGGACGCATCACCATATCCGTGTGGCCAGCCTCCATGCGAGCCAGATCGAGCAGGTCCTTGACCAGCCTCCCCATACGAAGGGACTCATCATGAATCACCTGTACAAGCTCTTCACTTTCCTCCGGAGATGCCGCCATCCCATCCAGCAGAGCCTCACTATAGCCCTGCATCATGGAGAGCGGTGTCCGTATCTCATGAGAGACATTAGCAACAAAGTCACGACGCATTTTCTCAAGCCGTACCTCTTCGGTCACATTGCGCAACACCGCAACCGCCCCCCTTATATCCCCATCCGAGGCCAGAGGAGCCATATGGACAGACCAGACACTCTGCTTGACGTGTACATTGGCGCTTTGGTCCCCCCCATCACTCAGCACTCTTGTGAACATCGGGAGCAGCGGCTTCGGTACATGGGATTGACCTGGATGTAGGGAAGCGGAGTGAGGCAGGCTGTCCTCGTCTTCTGTTAAGCTTCTCCAAGACTGCATAATCTCATCACCTGGTGGGTTGGTGAGGATAACAGATCCTTCGATATCCATGGTAATGACCGCATCGTTCATACTGCGAAGGACACTGGACAGATGTTCTTTCTCGTGATTCAAACTTCTAATCGTATTCTCTAGTTCTTCAGCCATATGGTTGAAGGAATTGGCAAGCTCACCAATCTCATCACTAGTACGAAGCGAGAGCCGGGTATCATACTTCCCCTTACGAACAGAATCGGCAGCCCGAATTAGCTGCTGCATGGGAAGTGTAATTTTGTTAAATAGAATCAGCGCAAAGAACGTAGTCATTGAGAACCCAATCACTGATACCAGCGTGAACAGCTTCTTAATGGCACCGGAATTTGTAAAGTTGGTATCAATGTAAGGAAGCAGGAATAGGCCCAGAATCATAAGGACACTACCGACTAGACAAATGATCGTAATCCACAGCTTACCTACGAGCGTCCTCCAGAATCTTTTCACTTATTTCGCCACCTCTAGCTTATAACCGACACCCCATACTGTAGTAATCATCCCTGCCGACTCTGGAGATACTTTGTTCAGCTTCTCTCGCAGCCTCTTCACATGGGTATCCACCGTACGAAGATCACCGAAGAATTCATAATTCCACACGTCCTTAAGAAGCTCTTCACGCGAGAATACCTTGTCCGGTGACACAGCCAGATAGTGCAGCAGTTCATATTCTTTTGGCGTTAGACTGACTTCATGCCCACTAGCCGTAACCCTGTGCGCGTCATGTTCAATAATCAGGTTAGGAAATACAATATTATTGCTTGTCCCACTCTCCTTGGACAAATACGCCGTAGCCGACGATCTGCGCAGAATGGCCTTTACTCTATAAATAACCTCACGCGGGCTGAAGGGCTTCACAACATAATCGTCGGCCCCTACCTCAAAGCCCTGCACTCGATTAATTTCTTCACCTTTTGCAGTCAGCATTAATACCGGTGTAGATTTGACCTGTCTGAGCCTATTGCAGACTTCTACGCCATCAATGCCTGGAAGCATCACGTCAAGCAGAATCAGACCATAATCGCCCGTGCTTGCCTTGCGCAGCGCCGTCTCTCCGTCTTCCGCCTCATCGATCTCGTAGCCTTCTTTCTCAAGGTACATTTTGAGCAGACGGCGAATGCGTTCCTCATCATCCACTACCAGAATGCGATTTAATTGATCTGACATCGACAACAACCCCTTTATCTTCTTACCTATTCTCTCCAAGAGCAAATACATAATTCGGTGTGTAAAATATGGAATGAACTAAAGACAGTATACCTCAAGTGAGGCTCCGGAAAGAAGCACTCAAGAATGAGTATATAATATCTTTAGTTCATTTTAGAAGAAAATCTTAATTTGTACCGGCATAGGAGTGCAGACCGGCAATAACCAGGTTCACCCCAACGAGTGTGAACATAATGACCAGGAAGCCCAGCACGGCAATCCAGGAGGCCTTTCGACCCTGGAACCCTCTGGATAGACGCAAGTGCAGATAAGCACTATAGTACAGCCAGCTTATAAGTGCCCAGACCTCCTTGGGATCCCATCCCCAGAATCGGCCCCAGGCCTGCTGCGCCCATATCATTGCAAAGACCAGTGCGCCCAGGGTGAAGATCGGGAAGCCGATCGCAATCGCACGATAACTGATTTCATCTAGATCGTCCGGGTCAAGTCCTTTTAGAAGCGGGGAGACAAGCTTCCCTAGTGGACGGCGGACCAACAGTCTTAACAGAAGATATATAATTGCGCCGCCAACTATGGACCATACTATCGTATTCAGCTTGCGACCAGCGGTTGCCCCTTCAACCCAGGAAGGAGCATGAAGCAGCGGCTGATCCAGCCCGGCAAAGCTCTGCATACTCTCAACCTTACTGTTATAAGGAGCCACGATAGGAGGAAGATTATACTCGACTTTGTCTTCCTTCGTCGTAGTCTGACCTGCCGTATCCGTGGTGATCTGTTGACTGGTGAATACAGCTTGATAACCCGATGCCCGGAAAGCAAAGACAGCGACGATGAAGCCGATAACCATGATGATGGAGAACATGGTGAACTCCACCCACCACTTTTGCCGGCGGTCCACCTTATCTTTGCCATCGAAATTAACTGTGCGCAGCAAATACATGAACGCTGCCGCAAAGCCGACAGCAAAGAATGATTCGCCCGTGGCAGCCAGCGTAACGTGGATATACAGCCAAATCGACTTCAATGAAGGTATCAGCGGCTGAACTTCAGCAGGAAATACGGCTGCATATGCCATAACGATAACTGCAATCGGCAAAGCGAACAAGCCGAGCAGTGTTTTGCGGTAAATCAGAAAGACGATCGTAAAAGCAACCATGATCATCATGGATAAAAATGACATAAATTCGTACATGTTGCTGACCGGAATCCGACCGGCTCCAGCCCAGCGGGTTCCAAAGTATAATAGATGCCCCAGCAAACCTACAGAGGAAATGAAGAACGAAATTCTTCCCCATTTGCGCTCATGTCTCACGGGATCCCGATTTCTCCAGCTTTTCCCGATTACAGCTACCGCAAAGGCAATAAAGGCTATGCAGTACAGAAAGAAGGAATACATAAAGGCCTGCTTGCTTATTTCTAATAAATCCTGCGTACTCATTCTTGGTTCCTCCCGTTATCCAGAGACTTCTCATCCACTTCCACACCCAGCGGCTTCAGGATCGACACCACTTCCCGGCGAAGGCCGAAGAAATTCTTCGTGGTATGTCCGCCTAAAGTAAGCTGTCCGTCATCGATTCGCAGCCATATCCGGCGGTGTGTCCAGTAGAACCCGAGCACAAGCCCGAGCATGACAATCGCAAGTCCAGTCCAGACGAACGGCATGGCTCGATCCATGCGAATGTTGAGGAAGCTTGTAGATTTAGCGAAGTCTACGTCGCTCATTGCCTTAACATCCAGATCCAGCTTCTTCTCAATCCCGCCAAGCTTCTCATTAATCAAATCCTGCTGGAAGCGCGCTTTGTCGATTTGTTTCGGAAAGTAAATGAACTGGGCGCCTTCCTTGGGAAGATCCGGACCCTTAACCAGGAACAGAAAAGCTGGTGCATTCGGATTAGGAGACTTGGATGTCGGCTCCCCATCATCATTCAGCATAAAGTCCATATACTTGTTTTTTAGCTCAAGGGTATAAGGCCCAAGTGTATAGCTCCGCTTCGGATTCATCATATCGAGCTTGAACTTCCCATATTCTTCTCCGGTCACTTTATTGACCAGCACAGGCTGAACGGAGCGAAGCTTAGGTGTTAGATCAAAGTCGTACTGATAGGCAACAAGGCCTTTGTAATCCAGCGGCTTGTTCACTTCAATATCATGACGAGCGACTTCCTTCAGCACCGGAGTTTTGGAAGGGTCCTCACAGCTCGAGGTACATTCATATAACACGGCCTTGGTCTGAAATAACTTCGGCAGCATCTTACCGGTGTTCTGGAACTCTTTAGGTAGTTCTTTCTCACTATAATAATTGACGGTAAATTGCTCGTTCTTCAGATAAAAGGTTGTTCCCGGAATCCGTTTGGCTTCGCCCTCAGGGAAGCTGACATATTCGTCCATATGAAGCCCTGGTAATCCTCGAAATAGAACAGCCAACAGGAATATGATCAGTCCGATATGAATGACATAGGGGCCCCAGCGGCTGAATCGCTGCTTCTCCGCAAGAAGAGCTGCACCTTCACTATGTACCCGGTAGCCTTTCTTCTTCAGTACCGGGGTTGCCCGCCGAATCCACTCTTCAGCTCTTTCCAGAATAGGACCTTGGTAGACCACCCGCTGGCGAGTTAGAAATTCCATATGCTTCTTAATCTTCTGTTTGGAAAGAGCTTTGTACAGCGGTAGAACGCGGTCCAGGCTGCATATCACAAGCGACGAACCGATCATTACAAGCAGCAGAATGAACCACCATGAATTATACGTATCTGCGAGTCCCAGACTATAATAGATTCCCCCAAGTGTACCGTAAGTCTTCTTATAGTACTCTTCGGGATTTTGCAGATTAATAAAAGTGCTGACCTGCGGAAATACGGTTCCAAGCATGGCTCCGAGTAGAGTAAGAATAATCAGATAGATGGCAACTTTGACAGAAGAGAAAAAGTTCCAGATCTGATCGATAAAATTCGGATTGGCGCGCTGGGATCGGCGGGCCGCCCCATCATAACGCATTTCAAGAACTTCGCCAGCCTCGCCAAGCTCAATCAGCGGCTTACCGCACGCCTCGCACAGTACGGTACCTACGCGATTCTGGTGTCCACACTCACATTTCGTGTTGCTTATCAATTAGATGTCCCTCCTGTCTAATCATGGCGCGACTAACTGCCCGATCTGGCTGTCCAGTGTATTCAGATCAAGCTCACCTTGATGAATGGAGGTGATATTACCTTTAGCGCTTACAAAAAAAGTCGTAGGAAGAGGCGAGATATTATAATCTCGTACAGCATCACTATTTGGATCAAGTAAAATCGGGAACGTCACCCCGCGGTCTTCCGCAAAATTCTGCACGGTCATCTCATCTTCTCCGGCATTAATCCCGAGCACTACGACCCCTTTATCCTTCCACTTCTCCGCCTGCTGCTGAAGAGCTGGCATTTCCTTAACGCATGGCTTACACCAGGAGCCCCAGAAATTAATTACCATGGCCTTGCCTTCATATTCCTTCAAATGATGAACACGGCCATCAATTCCGAGCAGTGAGAAAGAAGGCGCCTTATCGCCGACCTGCAATCTGTCGTGAGAGCCAAGCACAGCAGAGCCGATCGCATAGCCGCCCAATATCACGACGAGGAGGAGAATGACGATTTGCACCGGCCGCCTGTATTTCTTCATACCGAAGCAGCTTCCCTTCTATGGCAATATGATAAATACAGACTGAACTACCTCATCGCACCCGATAAAGATGTGAGATTAATCATAGTCCATTCTGTATTTATGGACATTCAGTGAATATCCTATGAATATTATAACGAATATCGCCACATTTTCAGCTTCGTTATTTGAAGATTATGTGTCTACTGACGTTTTCCCTGCTTGTCCGCTTTCTTGGCGCTCTTCTTGAGATCTTCAATCTCAGCAGGCGTTAGATGACGGTAAAGCCCCCGCTTCATGTTGCCGAGGTGCAGCTCACCGAATGAGATTCTCTTAAGCCGCTGAACCGGGTGATTAATCGCCTCGAACATCCGTCTTACCTGGCGATTTCTACCCTCATGAATGGTAATCCGAATGGTAGATTCCTTCTCATCCGCAGCAATGTCATAGTAATCCACTTCGGCGGGAGCCGTCATTCCGTCTTCAAGCATGACACCCTGCTTCAGCTTGTCCAGGTCCGTACCATGGGGAACTCCTTTTACGGTAGCCAAGTAGGTCTTAGGCACGTGATGCTTCGGATGGGTAAGCAGGTAGGCAAAATCCCCGTCATTGGTCAACAATAATAATCCTTCTGTATCATAATCAAGGCGTCCAACCGGAAATACGCGTTCATTCACGCCTTTTAAATAGTCGGTTACGATCTTGCGGCCCTTAGGGTCGGATGCGCTTGTAATAACACCTTTCGGTTTGTTGAACACAATATAAAGTTTCTTCTCAATTCCTATTCTCTTGCCATTTACAGTAATCTCGTCGACCGCGGGGTCGGCTTTTGTACCGAGCTCCGTTACCGTCTCTCCATTTAGCTGTACTTTTCCTGCAAGGATCATTTCCTCGCATTTCCTGCGTGAAGCTACACCCGCTTGGGCTAATATCTTCTGTAATCTTTCCATGTCTTATAAGTCACCTCATCCTAATGATACCCACTAAGGTATAAAATCACAATAGCCCTCCGAGAGAGGGCTGCGGCTGTGAAAGCTGAATATCAATTTTTAAACAACGTTAAATTAAATTTCTAAGGTAGAATCTCCATTAACACTTTTGCTTTGTACTTATTTGCATACCGCAATAACTACCCAAATACAATCAAACATATGGCAATTGCGGCTACAAATCCGATCACATCGGAGAACAAGCCTACCTTTAGAGCGTACATCCCATTCTTGACGCCGACTGCGCCAAAATAAACCGTCAGCACATAGAATGTGGTATCTGTACTGCCTTGTATTGTTGAAGCAATGCGTCCAATCATGGAATCGGCGCCATAAGTCTTGATCAGATCCGTTGTAAAAGCTAGCGAGCCTGTTCCTGTTAACGGCCGCAGAAATCCAAGCGGAAGAACCTCGGGCGGTGCCCCCAGCTTGGTCATCAGAGGAGCGATCCAACCTGTGAAGAAATCCATGGCGCCAGAAGCCCTGAACACGCTGATCGCTACCATCATACCGACAAGATGCGGAATAATCTCAATCGCCGTATTGAAACCGCTCTTCGCTCCGTCTACAAATGATTCATAGACAGGGACTTTGCGGATGAACGCAAACAGAGGAATGAAGGCAATCATGACCGGTACGGCCCAATTGGAGAATACATGGATCAAGGTTTGCAAGGCTCCTCACCTCTCCACGGTCAATGTGGCCGCGGCCGGATTTGCAGGCGGATTTACTGGCGGACGATGGCTTTTCACATACCTTCTGCGATACCAACGGTCTGCCATTATGGCCGCTAAAGTAGCGACAAATGTGGCCATGAGGGTCGTCCCTACAATTTCTGCGGGGTTCGCTGAACCGAAGCTAATCCGGATCGCAATCAAGGTTGTGGGAATTAGCGTAATACTTGCTGTATTTAGCGCGAGCAGCGTGCACATGGCTGGAGTTGCTTTGTCCTTGTCTGGATTCAACGTTTGCAGCTCTTGCATGGCCCGGATCCCCATTGGAGTTGCGGCGTTACCGAGTCCAAGCAGGTTAGCGCTCATGTTCGACAGAATGAAGCCCATTGCTGGGTGATTCTTCGGAACATCTGGGAACAAGAAGGAGACCACCGGTCCGAGCAGTCTGGATATGCCTTTAACCAGCCCTGAATCTTCGGCAAGCCTCATCATTCCTAACCAGAATACCATGATGCTAATCAGTCCGAAGCATACCGTTACTCCAGTCGTAGCTCCATCAAAAGCCGCTTCGGTCACAGCGCTGATATTCCCCTTAGCTGCGGCAAAAGCAAAGCCAATCAAAATAAAAGCCAGCCATATTTTGTTAACCATTTGAACTCCTCCCCCATGTTACATAGCCTGATCTGTTCTACCTATGACTCGCTGCAGTAGGATGGTTCTCTTGTGCAGCAGTGGTATAGATAGGCAGGGAACCGATAAGCTTATCCTCCAGCAGGATCTCCATCCGTGCACGCAGCTTGAAATCTGCCGGCTTCGGTGTGATCAGTTTGAGTTTTTTGACAATCCTCTGCTCTTCCCCGGTTCGCAGTGGATAGCTAAAGCTTGCACCTGTAACCCAGTCAGCATTCTGCACGGCAGGCTCTCCCTTCTCCACAATTCGCTTCAGCGGATAGGTACTGAATCCGTAATCAAGAAGCTTGGCATGATCATTCCAGTCATCCCCATCGTTAAGCGTGACCACAGCAAGCTGCTGACCGTTACGTGTTGCTGAACTAACAAGACACCGGCGGGCGATCTTGGTGTACCCTGTTTTGACGCCGTCAGCGCCGTCATAGAGCCGCAGCATCTTGTTTTTATTTGCCCATTTATACTCCCATGGATCATTGGGATTCGGGGCTGTCTTGACCTTCGTACGGACAATTTCCCTGAACACGGGATTGTGCAGAGCGTAGGCTGTCAGCTTGGCCAGATCACCCGCGGACGAATAGTGAGCCTTTGCATCAAGTCCGTGCGGATTGGCAAAGTGAGAGTGTGTCAGCCCAAGCTGCCGCGCCTTCTCGTTCATGAGATACACAAAACCTTCTTCTGAGCCGCCAACATGCTCAGCAATGGCCGAGGCTGCGTCATTACCAGAACGAAGCATAAGACCATAAAGCAGATTGCTTAACGTCATTTGTTCACCAAGCCTTAAGTACAGAGATGAACCTTCCTTGGCAAAAGCATTCTTTCCGACCTTCACCTTATCTTCCAGTCGGCCATGCTCGATCGCTACGATTGCAGTCATGATCTTGGTAAGACTCGCGATAGGCAGAATCTCTTCTCCCCTGGCACTGTAGAGCATCCTTCCTGAAGTCACATCAATCAAAGCCGCTGCCCTGGCATTCGTCTTCGGCCCAGTGGAAATGCTAAGGTTTTGAGCTCCCGCTTGCGATGGGAACATCGGGACCAGAAAAAGGAGCATGGAAATTGTAATCATGAATAGGGACTTGGGTGTATACATGTTGTATTCCTCCGAGTGGGATAAGCCCAAATACTTATACCATAGTATGCAAAAAGACCAGACAGTATGTCCCTTTTCCAGGACATGAAAATCCCTTCCGCTTTCTGCAGGAAGGGATTCATGGCAATTTCATTTAACGGCTTAGAGCAGTGATTGCCCGTGCTGCGTATTCGGAATATCATTTGCACTTATATTCATTTGCCCGGTAGGATACGCATTGGCCGGATTCACCATGCCGCCGCCCGCATGGGTGCCGCTTGTTCGTTGATTCTGGCTTGAACTCGAGTTAGGGAACAAGGATTGAATCTTATCAATGACATTAGGAACAGCGTCGATTAACTTCTCAACGACATGAGTCTGATTATCGAGAGGCACAACGTTGACACCCTGCTTGCCAACGACCAGGAACGCAATCGGGTTAATGGATACGCCGCCGCCGCTTCCGCCCCCGAACGGCTTAACCTTGCCATCGACAGCAGCTCCGGCTTTCTCGTGCCCATCTTCGATATTGAAATCACTACCTCCGGCTGCAAATCCAAAGCCAACGCGGCTGATTGGTAAAATCACACTTCCATCGGGAGTCTCTACCGGCTCACCTACTATCGTGTTTACATCAACCATTTCCTTAATGTTCTCAAGAGCGGTTTGCATCAGCCCTTGAATAGGATGTTCTGCCATTTCTTTGCTCCTCCTTTCACTTTTAACACTCGAACCATTAGCACCAGTCCAGCATACATAGCATATCCACAGCGAATTTCTGCTATACAGGTCATTTTGGTGGAAATATGAGCCTGACTGCCATATATTGGGATTACAAATAACTGTGGAGGAACCATCAGCTTCAGCTGGTAGGACAACCAGCCAAGGATGCTGTATTTCACCCCATATAAGGCTCCGGTTAACTGAGCCGTATGAACTGCATCCCTGAGGCCCAACTCAGTGGTCCAGTCCAGGTGCCTTACCCTAACCTGTCTCAGCGTCCGGCTTAACCACAGCTTCAAGTCATGTGTTGCGTCAAGCATCCTCTTCCAATTATCAACCCAGGAGTCCACCTTATCCTTGTCGATATTCGTTTGTTGCTCTTGGTGAAGATCCTTCATGACATGGCCTTCCTTTTTCTCCTTCACCTGCAGGCCTTGCTTGAAATCCTTGAATTTGAGCATAGGAATCTCATAGTGGTATCTAAATAACCCAAAAAGAGCTGAGACCTCAATTAATATGGTATCGTCCTTACCGAGCTTATTCACATTAAGGGTCAGCTTGATTCTGGAGATTAAAGCCGCGAAGATCAAGATCAGCAGCAGGAGCAGCAATCCTCCGAGCCAAATCCACACGTGCAACCCTCCATACTGATGACTGAAATAGAAACTTCGTATAGTATGGCACCAAGATTAGGAAATATTCGCTTAATGAGGAAAAAAAGAGCCACTCCATAAGGAGCGGCTGCAATTTTAACTGCGTCTCATATACTCAATTTTATTTGTCCACATCTTCAAATGTAAGCTGCTGTTGCTCCTCAAGCTTCTGGAAGAGAAGCTGAGTTTCTTCTTCGAGATTCTCCGTATTCTCGAATTGATCCATTTCCGGCAGGTCGACAAGACTTCCCAGCCCGAAATAATCAAGAAATGCCTTAGTTGTGCCGTAGAGGATTGGGCGTCCAATCGCCTCGGCTCTGCCGACCTCCTCAATTAAATCCTTGTTCACCAAAGTATGAATAGCCCTTTCCGACTTAACCCCGCGAATTTCCTCAATCTCAATTCGGGTAATAGGCTGCCGGTAAGCAATAATGGATAAGGTCTCGAGGGCCGCCTGGGATAACGATGAACGAGAAGGCGAGTAAGCCAGCTTCTCGAAGTAAGGGGCATGCTCAGGCAGTGTTGCCAGCTGATACCCGCCTGCTATCGATATAATCTGAAGTCCGCGCCCTGCTTTCTTGAATGACTTCTTCATATCTTTAAGCGCATCAACTATCACCTCACTGCGCTGATCCAGTACCTCTGCCAGCTGTTTTACCGTGAGTCCTTCATCACCAGCCAGAAACAGCAGGCCTTCAATAATCGATTTCATCTTCTGAAAATCCATTCTTGCTTCCTTCCCCTTTCCACTCCATCACAATATCATCGAACAGCTTGTTCTGATAACAGACAATCTGTTTCATTTTCATTAATTCAAGGACAGCCAGGAAAGTGACGACGATCTCGTGCCTATGCATCTCCTCGTGCAGCAGCTTCGAGAACAGGATCCGCCCGCCTTTACCTTGAAGCTCCAGCACTGACACCACTTCTCTGAGTCGATCTTTAACGGAGATCTCATCTCTCTGAATACGTGCCACTGTACTCCGCTTAACCGCCTTGCGAATAGCTTTTTGGAAGACGGCGATGAGATCAGCCGCATGCAGGCCTTTTACCGGGTTCTCAATGATCTCTGGCATAAAGGGCGACAAATCCTCAGGTTCCTTGGAGAAAATAAGGCTTCTCTCCCACTCCTTATCGTGCAGATGCTCGGCGATCCCTTTATACTTCCGGTATTCAATCAGCTTGCGAATCAGCTCGTCACGCGGATCTTCTTCTTCCTCATAATAATTATAATCCTCTTCTATCTCGATTACGGGCGGTTTGGGAAGCAGCTGCTTGCTCTTGATAGATAACAACGTGGCTGCCATGACAAGGAATTCGCTTGTGATTTCAAGCTCCAGTTCCTGCATGCTGTTCAAATAGGCTAAATATTGGTCTGTAATCTCACTTATGGATATTTGATGGATGTCGATCTCCGCTTTATCAATCAGATGCAGCAGCAGATCAAGCGGTCCTTCAAAAGTCTCCAGCTTGTATAGTACCGTCACGTATTGCTCCTCCGCCCGATAAAAATAAAAATGTAGTACCATTATAATGGTACTACACTAAATAAGCACTATTTTAATTGTTTCGTCAAGTTTGCCATTTCAATTGCTGCGGTCGCCGCATCCCAGCCTTTGTTCCCAGCCTTGGTACCTGCCCGTTCAATCGCCTGCTCAATGCTCTCTGTGGTAAGTACACCGAAGATAGTAGGTACACCGGTCTTCAAGCTGATGGCAGCAACGCCCTTGGCTACCTCATTACATACATAGTCATAATGGGAGGTTGACCCTCTGATGACCGTACCCAGTGTGATCACAGCGTCATACTTGCCGCTTTCTGCCAGCTTCTGGGCTGCAAATGGAATTTCGAAAGCGCCTGGCACCCATGCTACATCCACTTCCTCATCCTTAACTCCGTGACGCTTAAGCGCGTCCTGTGCTCCTCCAAGAAGCTTGCTTGTGATAAACTCGTTGAATCTTCCTACAACAATCGCATATTTAAGACCTTCCGATACCAAATTTCCTTCAAAAATGTTCCCCATGGTTAATCAACCCTTCTGGTTTTAGTTTGTGGTTTTAGTTTTTAGTTTAGTTCTCTGCGGATTCATTCTGTTCCAGATCATCGAATTTCAGAAGATGACCCAGCTTGGCCTGCTTGGTATGAAGATAATTGGTATTATCTTCATTCTCTTTCATTTGGATAGGCACACGTTCCACAACCTGCAGACCATACCCCTCAAGCCCTTTGATTTTGCGGGGATTGTTGGTCATCAGCTTGATCTGGCGCACCCCTAGGTCCTTGAGGATTTGAGCTCCAATTCCGTAATCCCGCAAATCAGCAGCAAATCCAAGCTTGATATTGGCATCGACCGTGTCGAGTCCTTCCTCCTGAAGCTTATAGGCTTTCAGCTTGTTGATCAGTCCAATGCCTCGCCCTTCTTGACGCATGTAGAGCAGAACTCCGTTGCCTGCCTCTTCAATCTGCCGAAGCGCGGCCTCAAATTGCGGACCACAGTCACAGCGATGCGAATGGAATACATCCCCGGTCAAGCACTCGGAGTGGACTCTTATCAATACCGGCTTACTGCTGTCAATTGTGCCTTTGACCAAGGCTACATGTTCTTTCTGGTCAACTTCATTGGAATAGGCAACCGCGCGGAACACACCATAGTCAGTCGGCATCCGCACTTCGACTTCCCGGTTAACCAGTCTTTCCTTCTCATTACGATAGTGAATTAGATCTTTAATGCTGATAAGCTTCAGGCCATGAGTCTTAGCGATCTGCATCAGATCGGGCAATCTGGCCATCGTTCCATCTTCCTTGATGACCTCGCAGATCACTCCAGCCGGATAAGCGCCCGACAGCACAGCCAGATCGACTGCGGCTTCCGTGTGACCTGCCCGGCGGAGTACTCCGCCTTTCTTGGCGATCAGCGGGAACATATGGCCCGGACGGCGGAAGTCAGACGACTTGGCATCCGGGTCCATCAGCCCCTGTATGGTGACCGAGCGTTCTTTTGCAGAGATCCCTGTTGTCGTATATTTATGGTCCACCGATACTGTGAAAGCTGTACCGTGAAAATCCGTATTTTGCGCGACCATCGGCTTTAAATCCAGCTCATCCGCCCGTTCCTGGGTAATCGGTACACATACCAGACCTCTGCCTTGGGTGATCATGAAATTAATCACTTCCGGCGTCGCCTTCTCAGCCAGCGCAATAAAGTCCCCTTCGTTCTCCCGGTCTTCATCGTCTACGACAATAATGACCTTCCCATCCTTCAGATCTTGAATGGCTTCTTCAACCAAATCCAGCTGGATATCACTCATAGTTATTCACTCCTTTGTGTATATAAAGTCACAGCTAAATTGTTCAAATTTGTGGGTAAAGGCGTAACTACGGGGAATGCTTGGACTTTCGGCCGCTATTGTCTCCAGATTTCTTGAATAATACAGTTAGTTCGGATGAAATCCGGAGACAAAGGCGATCGCTTTCGCTCCTACAGTTCCAAGCTTCCCCTCCGTTACGCCTTTCCTACATGTCATATTTTTAACTGCGTCTCATATAGAACGTCGTTTGTCAGGCAAAGCCGTTCTCAACGAGAAACTCCATCCCGATAGCCTGCTTTGGTGAGTTAGACTCAGCCCCCTCCGCTCTACCTCCAAAATTCAGCAGATGCTCTACGTATTTGCCAAGTACATCACATTCCAGATTAACCGTATCCCCTGTTCTCTTATGAGAAAGAGCTGTCTCCGCCAAGGTGTGGGGGATAATGGAGATACTGAACTTCTCACCCGAAGATCTAACCACCGTTAAACTGATTCCATCCACCGTAATGGAACCTTGGGGAATGATGTATTTGAATAAAGAGCGATGGGATGGCGTGATATCATACACCACCGCATTTTGATCTCTTGTCACTCCGGTTATTGTCCCTGTTCCGTCAACATGCCCCTGGACGATATGTCCGCCGAATCTACCGCCAGCTGCCATGGCCCGCTCCAGATTCACTTTGGCGCCAACCTTCAAATCATTCAGATTCGTATGCCGATAGGTCTCGGGCATCACGTCAACTGCAAAAGAATTCCCTTGGTTAGATACAGCTGTAAGACACACGCCATTGACCGCAATGCTGTCGCCAAGCTTGAGATCCTCCATAATGACTGAAGCCTGGATATCCAGCACCATCGCTTCGCCCTTACGCTGAACCGACTTAAGAGTTCCGACTTCCTCAACAAGTCCTGTGAACATGTCTGCACCTCCTAAGACACCCGTATGAAATGTTCTGCACAGTCATTTCACACTTTGCCTACTTCGATTTCATAAGATCAACTGATTTAGCCTATTTTACTCTTTCCATACAGGTGTACCCTTAATCAGTACGTTGTCGTCGATAACTTCTACAGACATATTCTCAAGGGTGACCGCATCTTTCATTTCATCATATCCCTCAAAGACGAAATTCCCGGTTGATTCCAGTCCGCCGATCAATTTGGGAGCGAAGAACAAGGCCACTTCATCCACCAGCTGCTGCTGAATGAAGCTGCCGTTAATTCTCCCTCCTCCTTCAACCAGAATAGAAGAAATGCCCTCTTTGCCAAGGAGGCTTAAAGCCAGGCTTAGATCCACTTTGGGACCTTCACCACAGGAAAGGACCTGAATTCCCTTAGCCTCCAGTTCCTTGACCCTGCCCCTATCCGATCCGGCTGTCGTAAGAATGATGGTCTTCGCCTGGTTATCCCTAATGACTTTGGAATGATCGGGTATTCTCAGAGATGAATCAACAATGATCCGAACGGGTGACAAGCCTGGAACAGGGAGCCGGGTAGTTAGTTCCGGATCATCGGAGAGCACAGTCCCGATTCCAACCAGAATTCCTTGATGTTGATGTCGCATGACATGGACCATGGCCCGTGACTGCTCATTGCTAATCCACTTGCTGTCACCCGCCCTGGAAGCAATTTTGCCATCTAGTGTACTGGCACTCTTGATCGTAATATAAGGCATCCCAGTCGTAATAAATTTGATGAATTTCTTATTCAAATTAATCGCCCTGTCTCTTAGCACACCTACCTGAACGTCGATGCCCTGATCCTTAAGCATGGCAATTCCCCGCCCGGCTACCTTGGGATTGGGATCTTCGCATGCCACGACAACCCGGGCTACCTTCTCAGTAATCAGCCGTTCACTGCAAGGAGGAGTAAGGCCATAATGACTGCATGGCTCCAAGGTCACATACACGGTACTCCCTTCGGCAAGTTCACCCGCCATATTTAAGGCATGAACTTCAGCATGAGGGGTTCCCTGCTTAAGATGTATGCCGATTCCCACGATGGCTCCATTCTTCACAACAACAGCACCTACAACCGGATTTGTTCCCGTCTGACCAAGCGCCTTTTCAGCCATATCCAGCGCCATGGACATGTAATACTCATCATTCACGAATTCCACCTGAGACATCAACTCCATTCTTACATACATAAGGGGATCCGAGTGTCTAATCACCAGCCAAAAAGTATAAAAAACCCCATACGGATAAACTCCGATGGGGTTACGAGAGATTTATGTAGCGAAAATAAAGTCATACCCATTCATTCAAGCTGTCCAAAAAAAACTATTCATGTCGGAAGCTGATCGCAAGAAAGCGAACCACCATCGATAAATAGGATGCTCAAATAAACGTATACTCTTTAATCAGCATAACACGGAGAAGCCTGGTCATGCTGTTCGCGTCTTCCTTCTCCCATCCAGACTATACTGTCGGTCCCGGAATCACACCAGGTCAGCCAGCGAAGCAATTCTATGCTGCGCCGGGTCACGGACTGAGGTACAAGAGTGCACCATCACCGCCGGTAGGGAATTTCACCCTGCCCCGAAGGATTAACACTATTAAACTTGATTGTCATGTTAACATAAGCTCAGCCAAAAAAGCAACATTTTCATCTCCTGCCTTCAGATGCTTGGAACCCCTTAAGGGTACCGCCCGTCTAAACGGGGAAGTCTATAAGCGTTCACTTGAACCAACTTTACCAAGTTCACTATAAGGAGGCTTTATTCATGACAAGACCCAAACCCGATGACCGTTCAGACAATGTGGAGAATCTGCAGCAGCATATTCAGAACTCGATTGAGAACTTCCGTGAAGCTCAGGATTATTTGAGTGAGCATGCCGATGAAATTACTGCGGAAGAGAAGAGCGATATTGAGGCCAAGAATCACAGACGCCTAGAGAGCATCGCAGGCTTCAGACGGGAAGTTAAAGACGAAGCTAAACACTCTGGACGCTGATCTCTGTCCCTGACAGCACAACAAACAGGAGTCCATTCGGACTCCTGTTCTGCGTGTATCAGAAGCTTGATTTAAGCTTCGTACACTTCTACTTTTTCCATTTTGTCGCGGCCTTTGAACTCATCTACCAGCTCAAGACCTTGAACAACTTTACCAAATACAGTATGCACGCCATCCAAGTGAGGCTGTGGTGCATAAGTGATGTAGAACTGGCTTCCGCCTGTATTCTTACCGGCATGAGCCATAGCAAGTACACCACGCTCGTGCTTGTTCGGGTTGATCTCACAGTCGATGGTATAGCCAGGACCGCCTGTACCATTTCCGTTAGGGCAGCCACCTTGAGCTACAAAACCAGGGATGACACGGTGGAACGTAAGTCCGTTATAGAACCCGGAGTTAGCCAGCTTCTCAAAGTTAGCCACGGTGTTTGGAGCGTCATTCTCGAACAGATCGATCAAAATCTCTCCGCCATTTTCCATTTTGATTTTTGCTTGTTTTGCCATATGTAAAACATCTCCTTTCAGAATGGGGTACAACTCAACGTACACTAGTGTACTATGAAACCTGTCCCAGTGCAAAGTTAAAGGCGGAAGCGCTAAGCTCCCGCCTATTTGGCTTAATTAAATGAGGGCTGCTTCTGAATACGCTCAGGAATAACATCGTTCGCAACGATATCATTAAGCGATTCACGCTTCACCACGAGGTCACTGGATCCGTCTTTGACGAAGACAACAGCTGGTCTGCGAATCCGGTTATAATTACTTGCCATGGCGTAGTTATAAGCACCCGTGCAGGAGACAGCCAGAAGATCGCCGCTGTTCACTTTAGGAAGATCCAAGTCCCAGATCAGCATATCCCCGCTCTCGCAGCATTTACCAGCAACGGATACGGTCTCTTCCACTTGATCTTTGCCGCGATTCGCAAGCATAGCTTCATATTTCGATTCGTACAGCGCTGGGCGGGGATTATCGGTCATGCCCCCATCCACAGCCACATATTTGCGTACGCCGGGAATATCCTTGCTCGTTCCAACCGTGTACAGAGTTGTTCCTGCATCCCCAACAATACTGCGACCTGGTTCAACCCAGATCTCAGGAAGCTTGTCATAAGTCCCTGCAAAATGCTGCTTGACGCCATCAGTAATGGCTTTAACATACTCAGAAATCTTAAGCGGTGTGTCGCCTTCCATATAACGGATACCGAAGCCGCCGCCCAGGTTAACAACCTGGAAGATCACATTCAGCTGCTCTTTCACGGATTTGGCAAATGCAGCAACACGCTCAACCGCCATCTGGAAGCCTTCCACTTCAAAAATCTGGGAGCCGATGTGAGAATGAACACCCAACAGATTGAGGTTAGACTGTTCACTGGACAGCTTCACGGCTTCAAATGCCGAACCGTTCCCGATGTCGAATCCAAATTTGGAATCTGTCTGACCCGTGGAGATATATTCATGTGTATGAGCTTCCACGCCTGGAGTAACACGAAGCAGTACATTCACCTTAGCTCCGTTCTCCTTAGCGATTGCGTTAAGCAGATGGATCTCCGTGAAGTTATCTACAACGAAACAGCCAATCCCGGCAGTAATCGCCATTTGGATCTCGTCAGGTGTCTTGTTATTGCCATGGAAGTGAATTCGTCCAACCGGGAATCCAGCCTGAAGTGCTGTATAGAGTTCTCCTTCAGACACAACGTCCAGTGATAGGCCTTCCTCTTCCGCCAGGCGGCACATAGCCAAAGTGCAGAACGCTTTGCTGGCATAAGCTACCTGGAACGAAAGTCCGGATTGCTTAAAGGCTTCCACATATTCGCGGCTGCGCTGACGAACGAGAGCCTCGTCAACAATGTATAGGGGTGTGCCATATTTTTCTTTGAGTTCAACTGTATCACAGCCACCAATTTCGAGGTGACCTTTCGTATTAATTGTGCTTGTACCGTGTAGAAACATTCCGCAATCCTCCGATTAATTTGATTTTTCTCAGTATAACAAACAAGTAGAAACCGAATAATGGATTTTTGCGTATTTGATTTGTGTTTTTTATCTATCCGGCTTGCACTCAGCCTTTGTCAGGCACTCTTGTATTGTCCCTCGTTTTGTTGAAAGAAGGACGTTTCTTGGAATAACTTACAGGTACGCGGAACAAAAAGGCAAACATTGCTTTTGCATTAAAAGGTATAAACGGCCACAGATAAGACGAGTTGTAGGAGCGGCGTATAGTTAGCAGAACAATGAATAAGGTCACTCCGCCAACAAATCCTGGAATGCCAAACAAAGCAACTGCAATCAGCAGGATCAACCGTACCAGTCTGTTCGCAAGACCAAGCTCATAGCTCGGGGTAGCGAACATCCCGATGGCGGCAACAGCCATGTACAGAACTACTTCATTTACAAACAGTCCAGTCTTCACGGCAATATCACCGATAAGTATCGCAGCAATCAAGCCCATCGCAGAGGCCAGCGGGGTCGGGGTATGCACAGCGGCCATCCTCATCAAGTCCACGCCAAACTCAACCAGCAGGAACTGCACGATCAACGGCAGCTTTGCATTCGTCTGAGGACCGATGAAAGAGAGTGCGGCGGGTTTAATTTCCGGATGAACCACCACAAGCAGCCATAGAGGGAGCAGGAACAAAGACGCGAAGATCCCCGCAAAGCGTACCCATCTCAAGTAGGTTCCCATTGTTGCCGTCTGACGGTTCTCCTCAGCATGCTGACATAGATCAAAGAACGTGGTCGGAAGGATAATCGCGCTCGGAGAAGTATCTACAATCACGACAACCCGGCCTTCCATAATGTGCGCGGCCACCACATCGGGACGCTCGGAATATCGAACTAACGGATATGGATTCCAACCACTATTCACCGCAGCCTCCTCCAGCTGCTTATCAGCCAACGGCAGACCATCAATATCCACCGCTTTAATCTTCTCACGGATGGCATCAACCTGAGCTTTATCGACGATATCATCAATATAAGCTATGCTGATATCGGTCCTTGTTCTCCTACCTACCTGAATATATTCAAATTTCAATCCTGGATCCCTGAGTCTTCGTCTTACCAGCGCTACATTGGTGAGCAATGTCTCTGTGAATCCATCCCGCGCTCCGCGAACCACGCGTTCTAGTGAAGGTTCTTCCGGATTCCGCGCCGGATAAGACCTTGTATCCATGACAATCGCGGCTTCTTCCCCATCAATGAAGAGCGCGCTCATCCCCGTCATGACTTTATTAATAACCTCACTCATTTTCTTCGCCTTGGTGACTTGAATATGAGGGATATAGAATTCGAAGAAATCTTCCAGGGCATCGCTTGACAAGGATTCAGGAGTCAGATAGGTCAATCGTTTGATAATTTCCTGCATAATATTGTCTTTGGCAAATCCCGTAATAAAGAACAATCCTGTCTTCCGACCCCCATAGGTCATCTCGCGAAAATTCACATCAAAGCTTTCATCCAACCCAATCACTTTAACCAGTGTTTTTCGTGTGGTAGTTAGATCTTTGCTGATCCGATCCGACTTTTGCCAATAGACGACAGACTCCTCCACATTCCGGGACTGCTCAGCTTCAACTTTATTCGGACCTTTGGCATCCTTCGCTTCCGATTCTCCTTTCCCCGTCTCCTCTCCCGGATCAAATTCCGGAGGAGGATCCTGTATTTCCTCTTGCTGATGGTCCATCTCTTGTTCTGTCATCGCTTATTCCATCCTTCCTGCCGTTCTATCGATTATAGATAAACCATTCGAACAACGAGCCTGCCACCTTCCCAAATACCATGGCCAACAGCAGACCGAATAGATACCGTCGCATATGTAGTCTTTTCGCTAGAATCGGCAGAACATTCAGCACCTCTGTCAATGCTGCTGCCAGCATCCCGATGAAGATTCCGTTTAGAAGACCGATCCAACCATTAATAATTTCCGAGTGCAGATAAAGCTTGAAATTCCAAAAGTCGGCCACCGTTCCAACTACCGATCCACTTACCATAGCCCCTTCATACCAGTGGACTTTATCATACGAGCGGCTTAGCTGAGCCAGACGCGGAATGATATCGAGAACTACGAACAGGGCAATGACTCCGCCGCCGACTGCGATTCCTCCAGCCAAGCCCAGAAATATGGAGAGAACTAAGGACAGCGCTGGCGTCATCCCTTTTTCCTCCCGGCATCCTGATGTATTTTCTTATATTCTTCCGTTATGACATAGTGATTAAGGTTCTCCTGGTAAAGGAACATTTCAACTTCGAGAGGAGTAGGTTCCTCGTTCCATTTCTTTTTAAAAATATGGTTGAAGAAAATGATCATCCCCAAACCTATTCCCAAGGAGTAAGCCGCCTGAAAAACGTAGGGATGCTCGTCCCGTGTACCCGTCACCATTTCCACTATTCGTACCTGTACTTCCTGCATACTGACATCTGCATGGAAGTTCATGATGGTTAATGCTGAACCAAAGAAGAGAAGCAGCCATACCAAAATAAATAGCACGATTGAAGGCTTCTTCTCTTGGCCAACAATTTCAACAAGCGTATGCGGTTCACCAACGTGTTCTATGATGCAACCGGGCATGACGGTCTGAATTTTACCGATTATTTTCAGCATATCAATGACAATACGGTTTCCATCCTGCCTCTCTGGTCTTTCCAAGACCATCTTCTTCAATACTTCTTCAGAAGTACCGGGAGCCAAAATCTGTGCGATATCGCCCAGACGAATCACGCTGCCTTCATGGAGTCTGACATTTTTGCGAAGTCTCAGATAGATGGTGGGAGCGGGATCCTTGCTCATCCAGTTCACCCCTTAACTGCCGAATTGCGCATAGTATGCCTAGAACAAGGACTTTTTAATCTGAATGAAGTGAGTGGATACAACTGAATAATCATTGCTGGCATACAAAAAAGCCGCCCCAAACGCCGACGGGCGTTCAAGGCAGCTCTTATTATTGGGCGATTTGATCCCGGATATTCTGCAGAATCTTCTTCTCCAGCCTGGAGACTTGCACCTGGGAAATTCCCAGCCTGCTCGCAACCTCAGATTGAGTCTGATCCCGGTAATATCTCAAATAGACAATAAGCCTTTCCCTTTCACTTAATCCGTCAATAGCTTCGTGAAGGGCCAGCTTATCGAACCACCTGTCCTGGGACTCATCCGCAATTTGGTCCATGAGCGTGATAGGGTCTCCATCATTCTCAAATACCGTCTCGTGAATGGAGGTTGGAGGCTTGTTCGCTTCCTGGGCGAATACTACTTCCTCGGGCGTAACCTCCAAGGCTTCAGCCACCTCCTTAATGGTGGGAAGACGGTTTAAGACCTTGGCTAGCTCGTCCTTCTTCTTACGAACTTTATTTGCCATTTCTTTCAGTGACCGGCTGACTTTGAGGGTCCCGTCATCACGCAGGAAACGCTGAATTTCACCGATAATCATCGGAACGGCATAAGTGGAGAATTTGACGTCATAACTCAGATCAAATTTATCGACTGACTTCAACAGGCCGATACAGCCAATTTGAAACAAATCTTCGGGTTCATACCCCCGATTCATAAACCGCTGTACGACGGACCAGACAAGACGAATATTACAATTCACTAATGTGTCTCTGGCAACTGAATCGCCCGTTTGGCTCAGGGCGATCAAACGTTTCACTTCCGCGTCATCTAAGTAGGTCTGTGAGGTTTGCTTCGCATCGGCATTCATATACCCAACCCCTAATTGTATAAAGCTTTCTTAGATTCAATCCTCTTCTTCATGCGTATGGAGGTTCCTCCGCCGACTTCACTGACAAGTTCGAATTCATCCATGAAATTCTCCATGATCGTGAATCCCATACCGGAACGTTCTAGCTCAGGCTTAGAGGTATATAAAGGCTGTTTGGCTAATTCCATATCTTCAATTCCGCGGCCTTTATCCTCAATGACCAATGAGACAACATCCCCTTCCAGTTCCACTCGGATATAGACAATTCCGTTCGGATCACTGTCATAGCCGTGAATAATACAGTTCGTTACGGCTTCGGACACAACCGTCTTCAGGTCTGTGATCTCATCCATGGTTGGATCCAACTGTGAGACGAAGGCAGCCACAGTTACACGGGCAAAGGATTCATTCTCCGACTTGGCCGCGAATTGCAGACTCATAAAGTTCTCGCTCATAGGGCTACCTCCAGTTCAGAGAGAGCGGCGCCCTCATTATCAACAACAGGCATAATTTTGAACAAGCCTGACATCTCAAACAATCGGAACACAGAAGGCGTTACGTCGCAGATCACCATTCTTCCACCCTTTTGCTTGATCAGCTTATACCTTCCCAGGATGACCCCGAGGCCTGAACTGTCCATGAACTGCAGCCCCTTTAAGCTGAACACCAGATCTCTGCAGCGTCCGCGAGCAATCTCCTCATCAAGCTGCATTCTTACAGAATCAGCCGTATGGTGATCCAGTTCCCCGCTGAGTCTGACGATAAGGGTCTCGCGGTGCTTTTCCATTTCCATTTGAAGATTCACGTCTGTTCACTCTCCTCTCTGACAATGAACACTCATTTCTACAATTCGGAGAACGATTCCTGCACCCCGACAAAACTAGAAGAAAACTCCTATCAATCTACAAAAAACAGTTTGGAAGTTGTCCGCTTGAAGAGCGTCCACCAGCCAGCCTTCTTGATATCAGCCGAGGCTTTAAGCTCGAACTCTTTCAGAACCTTGTCCCCTTGATAGATGACCAGCTTGCCAAGGACCTGATCTTTAGCTATAGGAGCCGAGATCTGAGCTGGAATCTGCAATTTATGGGTAATCTTCTCTCCTGCTTCGCTCTTCCTCACAAGAACTCGGTAAGGCTGGGATGCGGCCAGCTGCAGCTCCTTGGTATCACCCTTCTGAATCTTAACAGTGCCCATGATATCGCCCTTCTTGAATAAAGGCTTAACCGTATACTGAGAGAAGGCATAGTCGAACATACTGCCCACTTCACTATTGCGTGTCTTCGTATTCGGTTCTCCCAGAACCACAGCAATAAGTCTCAGTCCATCCCGGCGCGCGGTTGCGGAGAGACAGAATTTGGCTTCGGAAGTGTAGCCTGTCTTCAAGCCGTCTGCTCCGCTGTAGAAGCGAACCAGCTTATTCGTATTTACGAGCCAGAATGGCTTCGCAGAGTCTTTCCTCAAGTAATCCTGGTAAGCTCCGGTATACTTGGTGATCTGTTCATACTTGAGCAGCTCTTTGCTCATGATCGCGATATCGTGAGCGGATGAGTAGTGGTTGTCAGTAGGCAGACCGTTGCAGTTCATGAAATGGGTATCGGTAAGTCCCAGCTCTTTGGCACGCTTATTCATCAGCTTGACGAATTCAACCTCAGTACCCGCGAGCTTCTCGGCCATAGCCACCGAAGCGTCATTGCCTGAAGCCATCGCAATCCCTTTGAGCATGTCATCCACCGTCATCTGTTCACCAGGCTCCAGGAAAATCTGGGACCCACCCATTGACGCTGCATATTCACTTGTTGGTACTTTGTCTGTAAGCTTTAACGTACCCTTACTGATGGCTTCCATGGTAAGAAGCATAGTCATAATTTTGGTGATGCTGGCAGGAGGTAATTTTTCGTGACTTTTCTTCTCAAAAAGGACGGTTCCTGTGTCTGCATCAATTAATATGGCAGAGCCAGCACTCGGTGCGAGATCGGATACGTCATTTGCAATACTAGTCTCCTTCGCGAGTCCAAAGGTTGGCAAGGCCGTAGTAGCCAGCATCAGCGCTGCTGTGCAGGTCAAGAGCCATTTTTTCATAAGAATATCCCCTCTCAGAACTTTAACTGATAGTCTAGTATCGTCTGAAAGTGTCCAGAATATTCCTGATCACCACAAAAAAACACAGACTCATGTCCGGAACGCCGGTTGGGTCTGTGTTCTTTTTGATCAACTTGATTATATGGATAGCTGCTTTATAGCTTAGGAATAATTGAGGTTACGAGGCCAAGGAATTTCTCCTTCACGCGTTCCGTGGTCTCCATCACCTCATCGTGAGAGAGGGGCTGATCCAGAATTCCTGATGCCATATTGCTAATGCAGGAAATGCCCAGAACCTCAAGCCCGGCATGACGTGCCACAATCACCTCAGAGACCGTTGACATGCCGACAGCATCTGCTCCAAGCGTACGCAGCATCCGGATTTCGGCCGGTGTCTCGTAGGCAGGACCGATCAGTCCCGCATATACACCCTCTTGAAGCGGAATATCATGCTCTTTGGCAATCTCCTTGGCTAGTGTGCGCAGACGTCGGCTGTAAGCCTCTGACATGTCCGGGAATCGGGGTCCCAACTCATTATCATTAGGTCCAGTTAGTGGACTTTGCCCAGTCATATTAAGATGATCCGAGATCAGCATCAAATCGCCGGGATGGAACGACGTATTCACCCCGCCGGCGGCATTGGTAACCAACAGCTTACCTGCTCCAAGTGCTTTCATAACTCGTACCGGGAATGCGGTTACCTCAGGTCCGTAGCCTTCATACATATGGAAACGGCCCTTCATCAGCACGACTTGTCGTCCGCCGACCGTACCCAGAACGAGCTCCCCGGCATGTCCTTCAACCGTAGATTTAGGGAAATGAGGGATGTCGGCGTAATCCAGTACGACCGCATTCTCAATATGGTCAGCAAGAATCCCTAAACCCGATCCCAGGATAAGCCCCACCTCAGGCTTACTCCCTGCTTTCTCCAATATATAACTTGCAGCTTCTTGAATAATTCCCTGGTTCAACGTAGTCATAAGTCTATCTCTCCATTTCACAAATCGTATTATCGTTCTTATTCCTGTGGATCATTCTGCTGAATTCTGGCCCTGGGATGATAGCTTTGATAGACAGACTTCAGGTTATCCTTAGACTTGCGGATATATACTTGCGTCGAGGACATATCTGCATGTCCAAGCATTTCCTGGACCGATCTAAGGTCAGCACCATGATCCAGCAGATGTGCAGCAAACGAATGTCTAATCGTATGGGGAGTAATATCTGCCTCGATCCCAGCCTCATTCCCATACTTCTTGATCGTCTTCCAGAATCCCTGCCTGGAGAATCGTCCACCCAGCCGATTCGGGAACAGCGCTTCCTCTTCCTTCTCGATCAGGATCGGCCTAGCTTCAGCCAGATACTTCGTTATCCAGGAAGCGGTCAATTCGCCAAAGGGAATAATTCTCTCCTTGCCCGTATCTCCCCCGCAGCGGACGAATCGGAGCGAAGTATCTATATCTTGTACATTTAGAAGAATCAGCTCACTTACTCGTATCCCCGTCCCATACAGGAGCTCCAGCATAGCCTTATCCCTGAGGCCCACAGGTGTTGCCGTATCTGGCATGTCCAGCAGCCGGCCTACTTCGGCCTCAGTCAGAATATGTGGTGCCTTCTTCTCATGTCTCGGCATTTCGATCTGAAGAAATGGATCATGGGCCAGAATACGTTCACGGGTCAAGTAACGAAAGAAAGACCTGATCGAAACAGATGCCCTTGTTATCGAGGCTGCCGCCCTTCCCGCTTCCTTCAAGCCTGAGAAGTAGAGCGATATATGCACCTTGGACACCTGGCCGGCCTCTTCAATTCCACGCTCCAGCATCGCTTCCGTGAATTGCTCCAGATCCTTCTGATAGGAGGACAATGTTGCAGACTTCAGGCCCTTATGATCCCGTAAATATTCAATGAAAGAAGCAATATGCGGCTTCACCCTTCTTCCTCCTAACTCCTACTCCCCATACCAATAAAAGGTCTTTAATCTCTCAAGAAGGGACCCGCCCTCTGTGGCGCTTCCGTCTCCGTGATGAAAAGCCTTCACGGCTGCACCCTGAGGTGTTCCATATTTATCAGCAGGAAATATCCATGTATCGAACCAACCTATCATTTTGTAGAAGAACAGTGATAAAGCCAGGAATACAATGGCAAGCTTAATGAACATCATCCATTTGCGGAGCGAAATGACCATGCCTCTCCCTCTTTCTATACCCGATTTCATCTTCACATAAAAGATGGTATAGAATATGTATACAGACATATCGTGATCATTATGATTGTCCCTAAGCTAACTCTCCTGACTGTGTACTATTGATATAAGCCAAAAAAAAGCCCCCGGCGGCCGATGCGGCCGAAGAGAGCTTAGGTAACACCAAGATTGTAATCAAATCTTATGATCGGCGTCCCCGTTCTTATCTTTGTCTTTGTCCTTGCAGCGGTAACAAATCCCCTGAAAATCAAGCCGATGATCAAGAACTGTAAAGTTGAATTCCTTCTCTAATCGCTCCTCCAAAGGGCCGAGCCAATCTTCTCTGATCTCATCCATTGCACCGCACTGAACACAGATCAAATGATGATGATGATGCTTGGTCGTATCCGTACGAAGGTCATAACGTGCAACACCATCACCGAAGTTAATCTTCTCCACAACATGAAGTTCACTCAGCAGTTCAAGTGTCCGATATACTGTCGCAAGACCTATCTCCGGAGCTTTATCTTTAACGAGCATGAACACATCTTCCGCGCTCAAATGATCGTCTTCATTCTCAAGCAAAACCCTTACCGTGGCTTCCCGTTGGGGCGTTAGCTTATAACCATGGGATTGCAGCTGCTGCTTAATTTTATCGATCCGTTCTTCCATGTTAACCTCCCCCTTGGAAAAAAGCCGAACCACTTCTGGAATAAATCACTTCTTTCATTATAGGGGTTCAAGATCAACAAAGTCAAACATTTTACTAGAGCGACGCGGCGGCTGAAGCCTGTTCAAGCACGGGTGCGACCCATCCCATCAATACCGGAGTAACCCAGGTTTCGAAGGAAGATATCCCAATAATTAACAGGGAAAGCCCAAGGACCAGCCCCGTATAATTCAGAAACGGCTTTGAAAGGGAACTGTGACCTTTTAGAAGAACACGGCTTCGAATTATGTTAAGTGAAAAGGTTACAGCTGCCACACTGCATACCAGCAGCACCGGGATTAGAACCAGGTTATGTGGTGCGACCGATACGAGAGCGAACAGCATCCCTTTCCAGGTGAATTGCCCGACCAGGCATCCTACGGAGAACCCAATCAACACACCCTTCAGGAAGTCTAGAATCAATATTCCAGGCAGCCCGATTACGGACAAGCCAAGTATCCAGATTAAGCCAAGCCATTTCAGATTAAGTATCGCAATGCTCCAGAATGAGGAAAGTCCTGAACTACCGGAGCTGTCCTGATTAAAAGTCGTGAAGAAATCACCCAAATACCGGGATAAATCCTGCTGCTGCTCCAGCGTAAGGGCGTTAACCATAAGCGCACCGAAAACTACCCCCATCAGAAACAGAACGGTTACAAAAACATAGAGCGGTGTCTGATCTTTGAGTGTGTGTCTGAAGGTTCTTAACATGTGGACGATCTCCCTCCTTGTCCATAGAAGTTCTCTCTCATTCTATGAGCAAGGATTTGAACCTATGCGGGATACTTATCCTTTGTAAACCTTTCCGTAAGTGCCGCCCCCTCCAGCAATGAGCTGCAAGGTCCCGCTGCGCGCTTCACCAATGGCAGTGGATAGCTCCGTTCCTGCCACCTTGGCCAATTCTTCAATGGGTACCCGGTGGAGAATATTCATTTCCGTTCCAAATGCTTCAAGGAGGTGGGCAAGCTTGGCCTTCCCTAGACCGGGAATGAATTCCAGAGGTACCTGGTAATGATAAGGCGGCCTGTGGGCAGGCACATATGGCGCTTCCCGATCAGCGATCGAATGGATCCGATCCAGGACGCCACGGGTCAGCTTGGTGCTTCCGCAGTAAGAACACCGCTGTACGGTAATATCCTGTTCATCGATGATACTCTGACATCCGCGGCAGTAGGACCGGTGATATTTGCCTAGCCTTGGATTAAGTCCATAGTTGGCGGTCACTCTTCGTCCATCCGCTCTGGCAAGTGCTTTCTCGAACTCGCGATAGTTCGGCTTCTCAAGTGCCATTTCATTATATTCACGACCTATCTTACCGAGCGAATGGGCATCGGAATTGGTCAGTATGGTGAAATCATCAAGCTCGCTAAGATATCCTGCCATCTCTGAATCTGCACTTAGACCCAGCTCGACAGCGCTGACTCCAGACAGATCAAGAACATCTGACATCCGAGGGGCAGCACTGCCATAAATACTTTTATGCGGAGTGAAGATATGGGCAGGAATTAGGATTCCCCCTCGGGCTGTAACTTCATCCTGAAGTGTAAGCGCCGGAGCATGGAGTCTCTGCGAGCTGAGGCTGACATTCTTCATTCTCTTGGACATCCAGCCCGTGAACTCCTCCATCATATATAAATGGGGGAAGAACACTAGCAGATGGGCCGGACCCATCCCAGGCTCACGGATTTCAATCTCGCTACCCAGCAGGATCGTCGTTCTGCCGTAAGAAATCCCTCCCTCTTCAAGCTCCTTCATATCCCCTTTATCCAGACTAGTCTTGATATCCGTCTGAACTCCAGGTGAATGACAATCAATAATTCCTATGAGATCAATCCCCTTGCGATCACTGGCTTCACTGGCGATTTGAGCAAAAGTCAGATTTCGGCTTCCGCTGATCTTTACCGGCTCCCCTCTCTCCGTTCTTCCGATATGGATATGCAGATCCGCGTAATATCGCTGAAGAGATGTCTCACTCATGACCGTATTTTCCCGTATGACTTGCCAGCTCCCAGATGTACACGGCCAGCATGGTCTTGGCATCTGATATCCATCCCTCGGCTATATACCGCTTCACTTCCTGGAGCGTGGCCTCGTGCACCTCCAGAAATTCGTCCTCGTCCGGTGCCGATTCGCCCTGCTTCAGGTCCTCTGCCAGATACAAATGAATAATCTCATCTGCAAAACCTGGCGAGGTATAGAAGGAGTGCAAGAGCGAGATCTTGCCTGCTGAGTAACCAGTCTCTTCCTGCAGCTCACGCTTTGCGGCCTCCAGCGGGTCTTCGCCCTTCTCCAGCTTGCCGGCTGGAATCTCTAGTTCGCACCGGCCCAGCGGTGTGCGGAACTGATCCACCAGCAGTAGACGCCCATCCCGGACTGCAAGTACAGCAATCGCGCCAGGATGCTTGATCACTTCCCGCTCGCCCTTGCTTCCGTCTGGCAGCTCAACGGTGTCAATTTGAAGTGAGATAATTTTGCCTGAGAAGATGGGTTTAGTAGAGATGATCTTCTCGTTCAATGCAGAATTCGGGGATTTATTCATGAAATTTGCCTCCTTTTGATTTTAAAGAACATAACTTGTCCCTTGTGAACATATGGTGTTATTATACCAAATCGTTTGCGAAAAGGAGCATGGGTCCATGAAAAGCTACTTTGCGGATACAAGCTTTCATATTTCAGGTAAAGCATGGCAGGTACGGGTACTTTTGTCGATGTGGAAGAAGAATATCGGCCCCGGCACCCCAGTGAAGGACCTTATCGCTATAAATGTACGAAAAAAGTAAATTATTTTACGAATTTGACAAAATCCGAATACATTTAATACCTATTTGTGTTATTAAGAAGAAAGGAGGGTTGCCCAGTGGAAAAAAAACGTCAATTCGAATCGGATAGATCCGAATCCAAATCGTTATCCCTTCTTTATCAGCAGAGCTTAAAACACAGAGACCGGGGGGACATATCCCAAGCATTGTCATGCCTGGAAGAAGGACTGTTAACTGCCTTTGGTCGAGACTACAGCAAAGCTTCCGAACGGGGAATCCTGGCAGAATCCTGGATTGAATATGGAAAGCTGCTTCGCCAGAACAATCAGCATGCGAAAGCTATTTATGCTTTTGAGCAGGCTATAGCTTTTGCAGGACATGAACTGGATGCCTTGACAGAATGGGGTGACCTCCTTCATGAACAGGGATACAGTGATGAGATCATTGCCGAAAGAATGAATCGAAAACTGGAGCATTCCCAGAACCGCAGCGAAATTCTGGTTGAAATCCTGTGCCGGTTAGGAGCTTTTCAAACCGCATTTACATACCTGAAGGCTGATCCAACACTCAACAATGAACGAATGCTGCAGCTTCATACCGAATGCTTGATTCGATCAGGCCTTTTAGACCAAGCCATTAACTATGCTTCAAATGCAATTGATGCGGGTCAGCTCAGACCTGCCTTTACCGATCCGCTGGCGATGGATACTCTTCTGTGCCGCTGGATTCTGGGTGAAGAAGATTATTCTGCTGCTCAGAACAGACAGCTCTTGTCCGAGTCACTCAAGCGTGCAGTTAATCTTGGCTTGCACGAGCTGGCCAACAACATAGCCGGCGAGGATATCTATCTTCAGAATGAACTTACTCTTCGTCTGTACTATGAGGGTTACACGGAATTGGCCAAAGCAAGATTACGCAGACACTCACCGGTCATCTCGCTGAATTACAGTGAGCCCCTTCACAAGGACCTTGCGTACATTCAAGCTGAGATTGAATACGATGAGGGGGCCTACGATACTGCTGCACAGATATTTGAGTCTTTGATCGACAAGGACCCTCTTACCGCCACCTACCGGTTTGCTGCAGCCTCGTGCTATCTTAAGAAATCGTATCAGGAAATGGAGGAACGCCTTAGCCTGAACTCGCGCGACCTCCTTGGCATCCAAAAGGCACAACATTATATGGAGACGATTATCCAGTCCTTGTATATTGTTGAACGCTCTCGCTGGCATACCGTCTGGACACCCGCCCAGCTTCGTAACAAATGCCTTCCCCCCTCGGTCAGACTGTCTTGATCTCATACTGCAGAAGGGTACATACAATAAGAGACAAGCCTAGTTCTAGATTGAACATGACTTGTCTCTTTTATTTCGGTTTCAGGAAGAAGCCTGGGTAGGGGCCGCTTTAACAATTTCAAGCACCAGCTCAGCCGCCTTAACGATATCATCTGCCTTGATTCGTTCAGAAGTCGTATGAATGTTCTCGTAACCCACAGCGAGATTCACGGTTGGAATACCGAGGCCGTTAAAAATATTCGCATCACTTCCACCACCGGAATGAAAGGTGCGTCCAGAAAGGCCTATTTGACCTGCTGCTTGCTTGGCTAGCTGTACCACAGCCGCTTCTTCCGTATGATTAAATGCAGGGTAAATGATATTACTGTTCATTTCCCCTCTTGCTCCATAATCGTGGCAAGCCGAATCCAGAGCTTGCTTCATCTCCGCGATTTGCTTCTCTACTTTCTCGTGGACAATACTGCGAGCTTCCGCGTACAGCTTCACGTAATCCGTTACTACGTTAGTTGCCCCGCCGCCTTCGAATTTACCGATATTTGCCGTAGTCTCGTGATCAATTCTGCCCAGCTTCATTCGGGCAATGGCCTTTCCAGCCACCTGGATCGCACTGATGCCATCTTCCGGATTGACACCGGCATGTGCGGATTTCCCGAAGATTTCCATCTCGATTCTGGCCTGTGTTGGAGCTGCAACACATATGGAGCCAACTTCGCCGTTAGAATCCAGGGCAAAACCGTAGGTGGCATTCAAATGCTTGGCATCCAGTGCACGAGCGCCCCTTAACCCAGATTCCTCTCCTGCTGTGATGACAAACTGAATATCTCCGTATGGAATCTGATTCTCCTGAAGCACCTGGATCAATTCTAACAAGGCCGCAACCCCTGCCTTATCATCAGAACCGAGAATGGTGGTCCCATCACTGCGAATCCAACCATCCTCATCAATTCTCGGCTTTATACCAATACCTGGCTTAACCGTGTCCATATGACAGGTGAATAGAATCGGCTCGGCATTCACCTTACCATTTCCTTTTAGGGTAGCGATCAGGTTCCCGGCACCGTGCCCCGTAACAGCTGCAGAATCATCCTCGAGAACCTCGAGTCCGAGTTCCTTGAACTTCTTCGTCAGCACATCTGCGATCCTTCTCTCCTGCATGGTCTCGCTATCAATCTGCACTAACTCAAGAAACAGGTTAATCACCCGGTCTTTCTTGACCATCGACTTTCTTCTCCTTCCGATTTACGCTAAAATGATGAGGTATGGACCAGCCATTACATCTACTTTAAAGGAGTCTTGGATATGCCAAAAAAATGGATGAAAATCTTCATATACCTCATGCTTTTTGCCATGATTGGATCCACCTTACTCATGGTGTTCGAACCTTTTTTTAATAATTAACCTATTCTGACCACATGGCATCGTATCCAAAAATCTCTGTGAAATAAGGAACGATGTCTTTGGCGGTCTGTTCAACTGTAAATTCCTTACCTGTAATATCCTCAAGTGAGGTCACTCCGTATTCTTGAATCCCGCAGGGAACAATCCCCTGAAAGCCGTCATTCTGAATACCGGATTTGATATTGAACGCAAAACCATGACTCGTCACAAAGCCTCTTTTGCCCCTGCATTTATTGAACTTGACCCCGATGGCACAGATTTTCACATTTCCTACCCATACCCCGGTGTATTCCGGTTTCCGGCTGCCTTCAATCCCGAAGCTTGCAAGATAATTGATAATAACCTGCTCCAACTTGCGTAAATAATCGTGCAGATCAAGGCCCTTTGATCCGTCCAGGATAAGAAGCGGATAACCCACCAGCTGTCCGGGACCATGGTATGTAATATCTCCGCCCCGGTCGATCTCGAAAATGGAAATTCCCTTTTCCTTCAACTGTTCCGGACTAAGCAGCAAATGTTCAGGATGACGCTGGGAACCAATCGTATAGGTCGGCGGATGCTGGAGAAGCAGCAGGGTCTCCTGCTGCTCCTCACGGTCGACACGCTTCACGATTTGTTTCTGGAGTTCCCACGCCTCTCCGTAATCAATAAACGGGATATAGCGCACTTCCAGCGTTCTGTTCATGATGAGTCGCCTCTTTTCTATTCATTGTACCAGCTTCGCTGATTAATAGACCTGAGTATCCAGTGAATAAGCCTCAATGTTATCCTTCACACGCTGCATGAAGCGCCCGCAGATGACCCCATCCAATATACGGTGGTCCAGTGATAGACAGAAGTTAGCCATGGAGCGAACTCCGATCATATCATTAATGACCACGGGTCTCTTCACAATGGATTCAAAGGTAAGAATTGCGGCTTGCGGGTAGTTGATAATAGGCTGGGACAGGATGGAACCAAATGAACCAGTATTATTAACGGTAAATGTTCCTCCCTGCATATCGTCGAGCTTAAGCTTGCCTTCACGTGTCTTGCGAGCTAACTCTTCAACCTCCCGCGCAAGTCCGGCAATATTCTTCTGATCCGCTTTCTTAATAACCGGAGTCAGCACAGAGTCATCTGTCCCTACAGCAAGAGAAATGTTAATATCACGCTTCACGATGATTTTATCAACAGCCCAGACCGAGTTCATTATCGGATAATCTTTAATTGCATTTACAACGGCTTTGATCATAAAAGCCAGGTAAGTCAGATTAACGCCTTCCTTGGTCTTGAAATCATTCTTAAGCTTGTTGCGCAGCTGCACCAGATTCGTCACGTCCACCTCGATCATCATCCAGCCATGCGGAATTTCCGACACGCTTTGACGCATCTTCGTAGCGATCGTATTGCGAATCGGAGTGATGTCGATGTAGTGCTCCGCTTGTCCGCCTTCCACTTCAATCGTAGGAAGCTTAGGTGTATCGCTTAGATGGATGCCCGAATGACGTACAGGCTCATTCACCTGAGGCTGCTGAACTACCGGAATAGCTGCCACATGGCTTGGCGCAGCCTGGGTTTGCGACTGCGTATGTACCACCGGCTCAGTCTGTACCTGCCGCTGTGAAGACGAGACTTGCTGCGCCGAAGCAGCAGGCTGTGAACCCGCCACGCCGCTTTCGATATAGGCGAGCACATCTTTGCGAGTAATCCTTCCGCCCATCCCAGTTCCTTGGATGGAGCTAAGGTTCAAGCCATGCTCAGCCGCCAGAGTCTGCACCGCAGGTGAATAGCGGCTTCGCTGGGAGACATCGGCCGTAGCAGCGCCCGAAGCTGAGCTGCCTGAAGCTTCAGGCTGAGCTGCTGGTTCAGCATGGGCCTGCTCCGCCCCTTCAACTCCGATCCGGCAGATTACAGCGCCTACCTCGATTGTCTCACCTTCCTGGGCCAGAATCTCACCCATAACTCCGTCAAGGGTAGATGGAAGCTCAGCGTTGACCTTATCTGTAATTACTTCACAGATCGGTTCGTACTGCTCAACCGGGTCCCCCGGCTTCTTCAACCATTTGCCAATGGTTGCTGACACCAGTGATTCTGCCAGCTGTGGCATAACGACATTCGTCCACGTTTTGTTCGATGACATATTCTCACTCCTATGATTAGAGAGCTTAAGGTAACCTAAGCTCTGCAGTCAGTCTCTTAATATAAGGCCAGCTCCAGCATTGCCTCTTTGACTTTATCCTTGCTCAGCATGAAGAATTTCTCCATCGGAGGGCTGATCGGCATCGCAGGCACATCCGGACCGCACAAGCGCTTGATCGGGGCATCAAGCTCGAACAGACACTCTTCGGAGATGATCGCCGATACTTCTGCGCCTACGCCGCCTGTCTTGTTATCTTCATGAATAATCAACACTTTACCCGTCTTGCGGGCAGCGTCGATAATAGCTTCCCTATCAAGCGGCTGCAAGGTGCGCAGATCCAGAATGTGGGCACTAATTCCCTGCTCTGTAGCGAGCTCCTCAGCAGCCTGCATCGCAAAATGCAGAGGAAGGCTGTAGCCAATCACTGTTATATCCGAGCCTTCACGAATGACATTCGCTTTCCCGATAGGCACAATATAATCGTCCAGCGGTACATCTTCCTTGATCAGCTTATAACATTTCTTGTTCTCGAAGAAGAGAACAGGATCTGGGTCTCTAACTGCAGCTTTGAGTAGTCCCTTCGCATCGTAGGCCGAGTAAGGGGCAATAATCTTAATCCCCGGCGTACCAAAAAAGATCGATTCGGGGCACTGGGAATGGTACAGCCCCCCAAAGATTCCCCCGCCGATCGGAGCGCGAACAACCAAAGGGCAGCTCCAGTCATTATTGGAGCGATACCGAATTTTGGCAGCTTCACTAATGATCTGATTCGTGGCAGGAAGCATGAAGTCGGAATATTGCATTTCCGCAATGGGCTTCATGCCGTACATCGCTGCACCAATTGCTACACCTGCAATAGCAGATTCCGCAAGCGGAGTATCGAGCACACGCTGTTCACCAAATTGCTCCTGAAGCCCTTTGGTCGTAGTAAATACCCCGCCCTTCAGCCCAACGTCCTCACCTAACACAAACACATTCTCATCCAGTTCCATCTCCTCTTTCATGGCGAGGCGAATGGCATCGATATATTCCATAACCGGCATTAGCGAACATCTCCTTCATTATCGGCATACACGTGAAGCAGCGTATCCTCCGGTAGTGGGAACGGAGCCTTGTCAGCCGAATCGATAGCTTCTTTGAGCTGCTGGGCAATTTCTGTGGATAGAGCAGCATCCTGCTCCTCACTCCAAATCCCGCAATCGATCAGATATTGCTTCATCTTCGGAAGTCCGTCCTTCTTCCAATTCTCATCGACTTCTTCTTTCGTACGATAGGCAAGATCGTTATCTGAAGTAGAGTGCGGAGAGAGACGGTACATCATAGCTTCAATCAGAGTCGGCCCTTCTCCGCGCACGGCACGTTCGCGTGCTTCCTTCACGACGCGATATACCTCAAGCGCATCGTTTCCATCGACCCGTACACCGGGAAAACCGTACCCCAGCGCCCGGTCACTGACTTTACCCGCCAGCTGCTTCTGAATCGGAACCGAAATCGCATATTGATTGTTCTCACACATAATAATGACAGGCAGCTTCTGAACGCCAGCAAAGTTACAGCCCTCATGGAAGTCTCCCTGGTTGCTGGATCCTTCCCCAAATGTGACAAAAGAAACGATATCTTTCTTTTGCATTTTGGCTGCCAGGGCAATCCCTACTGCGTGAGGCACCTGAGTGGTCACAGGACTTGATCCGGTCACGATACGAAGACGCTTGCTGCCGAAGTGTCCCGGCATTTGGCGGCCTCCGCTGTTAGGATCCTCGGCTTTGGCGAATACAGAGAGCATAAGCTCTCTGAGACTCATCCCAGCGGCGAGCACAAAGCCATAATCACGGTAATACGGAAGGAAATAATCACGTTCCCGGTCAAGGGCAAAAGCAGCACCCACTTGCGCAGCCTCCTGTCCGATTCCGGATACGTGGAAATTGATTTTGCCTGCCCGCTGAAGCAGCAAGCTGCGTTCATCGTATTTACGCGCAAGCAGCATATATCTGTACATATCGATCACTTCGGCATTAGATAGGCCGAGCTGCTCGTGTCTTGTTTCTGTCTTTACATGAGATTTAGCATTCACAGGGAGTTACCTCCTTCATATTGAGACGAGGGTAGCAGTCTCATCTTATAACCTGGTACTAAGACTAGGAATAACTCTATTATAAGCTGTTTTCTTGCAAAAAGAAAACATTTCACTTAAGACTAGATACCAATAGCTCGTCCGTCCACAGCCAGCGCGGCTTCGCCCAATATCTCAGCTAACGTTGGATGGGCGTGAACCACTTGACCAATCTCCCAAGGCGTGGCATCAAGCACCTGTGCAAGTGCTGCCTCCCCGATCAAGTCCGTAACATGCGCACCAATCATATGTACTCCGAGAATATCATTTGTCGCAGCATCGGCAATAATCTTAACGAATCCGTCCTTGTCCCCATAGACGAGGGCTTTACCAATAGCCTGGAAAGGAAATTTACCCGTCTTAATCGTATATCCTTTCGAGACGGCTTCTTTTTCCGTAAGTCCAACAGAAGCAACCTCAGGACGTGTGTATACACATCTCGGGATATGCAGCGTGTTATACCCATGCGTAGGTTCACCGGCTAAATGGTGGGCAGCTGCGATGCCTTCATGGCTCGCCGCATGTGCCAGTTGTAATCCTCCAATACAGTCACCGATCGCATAAATATGGGGCTCCGTGGTCTGCATATGTTCATTCACACGAATGAACCCATTCTTAAGGCCAACATCCGTATTCTCAAGACCGATATTCTCCACATTGGCCTGCCGTCCTATCGAGAGAAGCAGCTGATCTGCGTGAAGCTCTATGGTCTGCTCTCCTTGCTGGGCAGAGATCGTAACTCCATTCCCTTTTTGTACAGACTCAGGGATGATCTTGGTTCCCGTTATAACGTTAACGCCCCGCTTTACCAGAAGCTTCTGCAGTTCTTTGGCAATATCCGCATCCTCAGAAGGGAGCAGCTGATCTGCTGCTTCAATAACGGTAACCTTCACTCCGAAATCGTTAAGCAGCGAAGCCCATTCCACCCCGATAACTCCGCCCCCAACAATTATCATGGAGCCAGGAAGTTCCTCTAAAGTAAGTGCCTCATCACTGCTGAGAATATAGCGGTCGTCCGGTTCTAGGCCTGGCAGCATGCGTGGTCTTGAGCCCGTTGCTATGATCAGATGGCTGGGAACAATCGTCTCCATCTCCCCATCCGCAAGCTCAACAGCAACCGCCCCGCTCTTGGGAGAGAAGATCGAAGGTCCGATGACCCGGCCAGTTCCTTCAATCACTTTTATATTATTCTTGCGCATTAAATATTTAACTCCGCCGTGCAGCTGATCTACAATCGCCTGTTTGCGCTGCTGAACTTTGGGAAATACAAGCGTAACCCCGCTGGTCTCGATCCCATAGCTTTCACTGTCCTTCATCTGTGCATACAGTTCCGCACTGCGCAGCAGGCTTTTGCTTGGAATGCATCCACGGTGAAGACAGGTTCCTCCCAGCTTGTCCTGTTCAATAATTACAACTTCCTTGCCAAGCTGAGCCGCCCGGATCGCCGCTACATATCCACCGGTTCCGCCTCCCAGTATAGCTACATCGCACGTAATCGTCATATGAGACCTCCACTAACATAATCTTTGGTTCTTCAGTTCTTCGGTTAATATTGTACCTCGTTTTGGCCGGATATGGAATGAAACCTACAATTGAAGAGCTTTCAAATAGACAGGACAGGATGAACACGGTATGATAAAAGTAATTGAAGTTCGCTGTTCAATTCGCTATTTCATCTAATCTGAATGTACAGGAAGGTAACCAAGACATGAGTATGAGAACACTTACCGCCCGGTTCATCGCGGTCCTGATTCTAGTTATTCCAGGGATCATAGCCATGATCGGTTTTCTATTTATGAAAGACGCCTTATTCAAATATTTATACATGCATGGTGATGATTCGCTAACACATATTTCTTTTGACTGGCTGAGCTTTACAGAAGGACTTGTCATGTTCCTGGCCGGGATCTCCTTCCTGGGGGGCTGGATCTTCTTCCGTGACCGCAAACGAGGTTATATCGGTCCTCGCTTCCAGGAGACAAAGAACAAGAACCAGTCTACCGAGCATATCGTCTAGAGTCTTCAAAATTAACTGATCATACAGCAAAAGCCCCCGGTTATTGAACTCCGGAGGCTTTTTTCATATTTGTCTTATGCCTGATTGGTCAGTTTGAGATAATGGTCAGCACCTTTTTGAAAACAGTAATCTGTCTTCCTTTCTTCAGCCGCCCAGCCCTTGGACTCAGCCAACTCGATCAATTTATTCAGAGCTTCATACCTTCTGCTGCTAAGATCAACCAAGGGGAATATTCGGATCTCCTCCCGGGTGATTCTCATCAATTCAAGCAGAGATTCCTTATGAAATTGCTCGCTAAGGCGATCCGCATACATAAACAGAAAATGTGCCGACAAGGTTAGGTCAACCGATTGATCCCCAAAAGGAAGCTTCGGAAATTCAACATAACTATACTTCTCCGGGAACTGCCTTCTGTGATTGGAGCTGTGTGCCAAAGCTTCTTCTCTATACTTCTGATGGCCCTCTACGGTCCCATAATAATCCCAAATGTACTCTTCTCGTGCCTCTTCCAGACGCGCCTTCGCATGTTGAAGATCCTGAATTCCCTTTAATTCGAGTTCATCAGGCCCAAATTGATAGGCAATATCCGCAGCCATAATATCATATCCACGTGTGCTGCCTTCAGCAGTAAATGAACACGCTCCTGCAGGGCAGTCGAGAATTACGCGTCCCTCGAGCTCCGATTCCTGAAGATCAAACATGTTCAAGTACTCTGAATACGTTCGTCCTATAAACACGATACGGTCCAAGTCTAAATTCATCTTTTTGCTGTCTCTGCTCATCTCATCTCTACTCATCTCAGCTCACCTCATAAAAAAGATTTATTCATACAGTGCATCCCTTAGCTTGCTCGACATTTTGGATGGACTAGTTGAAGCTTTGAGTAATGCTGTGCGCAGCCGGGCATTCTCGGCTTTCAATTGATCAATCTGAGCTTGGAGCTCAGCTATTTCATCGCTAACTCTTCTATCAAGCTCCGACAGATAAAGGTCGGCGTTCTCCATATATTTGCCCTCCTGATTCAGAAGATTTCACACTATATTAAGTATTAGATTTCTTTACTAGTCTGTCAAGAAGATTTACAATTTCACCCATTCCATAGAAAAAAGCAGCCGTCATCACAGCGAGTACCCACCATTCCATGGCGATCGTGAGATCAAAGCCATCCGCAGAATTATCCCGGCCTGTAACCACACCGATCAGAATTCCTCCTGCCAAAAATAATACTCCGATGACTTTTAGTAGAATACCTACTAAGTTAGGCAGTCCCGACCTTCGACGGGGCGATTCCAGAACCACATTCATATGTCCGTCGGCCTCAAGCTGCTTAGCCTCCTGCTCTGCCGCAGCGAAGGTGGCATGCGTTCTCATTTGATCCGTGTTATCGTCTTTGTCCTTATACGTAATCTGGTAAGCCATTGTAATACTCCCTTCTTACTTTCAGCTAACATGAACTTTCTATGTGATCTCTTGGATGTGATGAATAATACTGATCTATATTATCAGATGTCGTTAGGTTAAACCACTTCAATATTGACGCTTTTCAAGCCGAAAAGTTACTGTCTGTAACCTATTCCTGGTAAAAGGCTGCAGACCTTTTTGAAATCAAGCTGCCATAATTCGCAGATAATTCGGTATGAATTTGCTCAGTCATATATTATAATATGTTTTACAAGCATTAACGAAATCGGTTTCGATTGCTTGTTTATAAGGATATTGCTAATTTATATGGTAAGTGGAAGGGAGAGCTTTGTATGGCAAAAATACCTTTTCCTCAGGACTTCATCTGGGGATCTGCAACCTCATCCTATCAAATTGAGGGGGCTACCCAAGTGGATGGACGTGGAGAATCCATCTGGGATGTCTTCTCACGAACACCTGGCAAAGTGCTTAACGGAGACACAGGTGAAGGGGCTTGCGACAGTTATCACCGCTACCAGGAAGATGTCGCCCTGCTTAAAGAACTGGGAGCCAAAGCTTATCGTTTCTCTGTGGCTTGGCCTCGTATTTTCCCTCAGGGAGATGGTGAAGTTAACCAAGCAGGACTGGACTATTATCACCGTTTGGTGGATGAATTGCTCGCTAATGGAATTGAGCCCATGTGTACTTTGTACCACTGGGATCTTCCCCAGGCTCTTCAGGAACGCGGAGGATGGGATTCCCGTGATACGATAGATGCATTCGTTCGCTATGCTGAGACCATGTTCAAGTCATTTGACGGCAAAATTAACAAATGGATTACATTTAATGAGCCTTGGTGCGTATCCTTCCTGTCCAACGAGCTTGGCGATCATGCTCCAGGCAACAAGGACTTCCAGCTTGCCCTGAATGTTGCCCATCATATTCTGGTTGCACACGGCAAGACAGTTAAAGCGTTCAGACATTTAGGAATCCAGGGAGAAATCGGCTTTGCTCCTAATACCGAATGGTTTGAGCCTTTTAGTCAGCAGGAGCAGGATGTTGAGGCCGCACAGCGCCGACTTGAGTACTTCAATAACTGGTTCTTCGATCCGGTATTCAAAGGGATCTACCCTGAAAGGGTTCTGAGCTGGTACAAATCCAAAGGCTTCGAGCCTCCAGTTCAGCCTGGGGATATGGACACTATTCACCAACCAATTGACTTCCTTGGAATTAATTACTACACAGGTGGGGTTGGAAAGAATAATCCAGACGCGGGAATGCTGGAATTCGAGCCGGTAGCCGGCGGCTTTGACACAACGGATTTTGATTGGAACATATATCCTCAAGGCTTCCTGAGTGTACTGGAGTGGGTGAACCAAGAGTATGGTTCCATCCCCATTTATATTACAGAGAATGGGGCCTATTACGAGTCAGAAGCCAGTGAAGACGGCAAACAGCACGATCCGAAGCGCATCGCCTATTTGCAAAAGCATCTCTTCCAGCTCTCAAGAGCCATTGAATCAGGAATTAATGTCAAGGGATATATGCTGTGGTCGCTTATGGATAACTTCGAATGGGCTTTCGGTTACAGCAAACCATTTGGTATCGTACACGTAAATTTCGAGACCTACAAACGGACGCCAAAAGACAGCTATTATTGGTATCAACAAGTGATCGCTTCACACGGTTTCGAGGTCTAAGCCTGATAATACTTAATGAAAAGTACGAAAAAAGAGCTTCTGTCATCAGAGGCTCCTTTTTTGCATGTTCAATTAACCTTTCTCTTCATGGGGTTCTCATCGACTGAGTCCAACCCATTAAGTCCTTGACTAAGCCTCAATCGGCTGGAGCTGAAGCCGGTAGCACTTCACCAGAATGTCTCCATTTTGCATTTCCTTATCTCTTGCACGTTCAAAGCCAAGATGCTCATATAATCTTATGGCTGATGCCATCAAATCAGACGTATGAAGATGAATGGTGTCTGCCCCCCACAGCTTGGCTCTCCGAACGGTTTCGCTAATCAATTGAGTTGCTATCCCTTTCCCTCTTGCTTTGGGGGAAGTTGCAAGCAGGCGAATAATGGGGGATTCAATTTGCAGATCAGCGCGGCCGTAAGCTTCTTCTGAGGATAAGAATACAAGCAGACTTCCTACAATTTCTCCATTTAGCTCGGCTACAATACGCGCGGCTGGTCCTTCTTTATATACAGATTCACGAATCGACTGGATATACGGTCTCCAGCGCTCTTCGGGCATACTATGCTCGTACTGACCGTAGGCTTCTACCATAAGTTTCTCGATCGATACCCGATCCTCCACCTCAGCATCTCGGATAACTAACTTATCCTGTTTGTTACTCATATTTTTCTCCTCCATTAGCCAGCTTAAAGATACCGATATCGTTGTTAACCAACTATACCTACTGATATAGATGGAATAGTCATATCCTAACTTTAACATGATTTACCTTGAACAGGTTATAAACTTTTATGAAATCATTATAGGAACTTTCTATAAAAAAAATCACTCCCGGTGACAGTCATGGTGCTGCTGTCTCCGGAAATGATTTTTAAAATGGACAGACGCTATAAGCATCCGCGTATTTCTTTGCTCAAGGATCCTAACCCTTTCAACTCACCTTATGCTCAATCCGAAGCTTGTCGGCTACCATGGCGATAAATTCCGAGTTCGTTGGCTTTGATTTGCTGATGTTGATCGTATAGCCGAACAGGTGACTGATGCTGTCGATGTTCCCACGGGTCCACGCTACCTCAATGGCATGGCGAATGGCTCTTTCCACCCGGGACGGAGTTGTCTTGAACTTCTCAGCAATAGCTGGATAGAGCGTCTTCGTAATGGCGCCCAGAATTTCAATGTTGTTGTACACCATGGTAATGGCTTCGCGCAAATATTGATATCCTTTAATATGCGCAGGTACGCCGATTTCATGTATGATCGATGTAATATTCGCATCGAGATTCTTACCTTTGGCCATAGGGACCACGTTGGATTTGAACAAGGAGGACGATGAAGATGAGATCTGGCCAGCTAGACTTTGGGATGGAACCCCGACTAATTGGCGGATCCGCTGAGCAAGAACTTCCATATCGAAAGGCTTAAGAATGTAGTAAGAAGCGCCAAGCTGAACCGCTCTTTGGGTAATGTTCTCTTGACCAAAAGCTGTAAGCATAATCACTTTAGGCTGTGGAGACAGGTTCATATCACGAAGGCGCTCAAGGACGCCAAGACCGTCAAGGTGAGGCATAATAATGTCAAGAATCAGAACATCCGGAATCTTAGAACCGTTCTCGATCATCTGAAGTGCTTCTTCTCCGTTGTAAGCGATTCCTGAAACGGTCATATCATCCTGTCCAGAAATATACTCAGCTAGTAAATTCGTAAATTCCCGATTATCGTCAGCCAACAATACCTCAATGTTTTGCAATTTCCATGTCCTCCTTAAAATATTCTGTATTTGTGTCGCTTATCTTTTTATGTCCTAATATATGGATTCGACACAAAGATCTGAATCCCTTCGTCGAAAATTATTTTTCTTTATTTTTTTTAATCCCTATATTATAATAATTTATTTATTACAATACATGACGTATTAATTTATTTTTCGACAAAAAAAATCTTAAGGCATCTAACTCGCCTTAAGATTTCTCGCTTGCCCTGACTTGATCATCACACCTGCATCCTGCAGCATCCATTCGATAAAGCAACCATAACCGGATTTGGGATCATTCACGAAGACATGAGTAACAGCACCTATCAACTTGCCGTTCTGAATAATCGGACTGCCACTCATTCCCTGTACAATCCCCCCAGTTTTATTGACCAATCTCGGATCTGTAATCCGTATGACCATTCCCTTGGTCTGTGGTGCATTTTGAGCAGAGACATGCACAATTTCAATGCTGTATCTTTCCACTTTCTGGCCGCTTACCACAGTCAGAATTTCAGCAGGACCTTCTTTGATATTCTCCGCAAAACCGACAGGAATAGGTTCACCATAGAGACTGTGCTCGGGATTCATCGACATTTTGCCAAATATCCCAAAATCGGTGTTCTGCTCAATATTTCCAAGCACACGGCCTTCTTTGATGAAATGTGCTCTTTTCTCCCCAGGTTCGCCGTTCTCACTCTTGGAAATGGAAGTTACACTGGATTCAACAATTTGACCGCTGCCCACAACTATCGGGGTCTGTGTATTCATGTCCGTAATAACATGACCTAAAGCTCCATAGACACCCTGTTCGGGGGCATAAAAAGTGAGTGTTCCCACGCCTGCAGCCGAATCACGAATATAGAGTCCAAGACGCCAAGTCTTATCTTGCTCATCAAAAACAGGTGACAACGTAGTTCTGTTAACACGATCACCGCGTTTGTAAGTTACTTCGAGCGGTTTGTTCTGCTTGCCTGCCTGTTCAACAATTGAAGCAACATCCTTAACGTCCTTCAATTCGATCCCATTCATATGGGTAATTCGGTCCCCGAGCTGAAGCCCAGCTTTTTCTCCTGGAGATTGTTTTGAGTTACCGGACGTGCTTACCAAATGATGCCCAACAACCAGTATTCCTGATGATTTCAGTTTCACGCCAATGGTCTGTCCGCCCGGGATAACCTTGAGATCGGGGATGACATTCACTTTTACCGTACGTAGAGGAATTTGACCGAATAATTTCATGCGTAGGTGTGCTTCTCCTGCGGATTGTGAGCTAAGCAGCAAAGGCTTGCCTTTACCGAAAGGAACATTTGCTTTAGATGACTGCGCACTTCCACCAAGCTGTACAACATCCGGTCGATCTACACTTACCTGTGCCAGAACCGGAAGGGCTGATTCAATGCGGGCAAGCTCGCCCTCAAATAATCTAAGTTCGTTCGGCATGAGGGGATTGCTGACCTCTCCTGCTGCTGCCGTACCTAAGAAACAAAAGAAAAAGGCAAATAAAAGGTCGAGCAGTCTCTTCCTGAGGTTCGGGTTCAATGGCTGTCACGCTCCCTTAGCTTCTATCGCTTGACGAAAAGGTGGTCGCCAATTGCGTACCTATAAGATACCCCCGAGCAGGCCATTTATTACTGTCAATCATTACTCCGGCAAGTAACCTAAGCCTTCTGGTCACTGGCCATTCCGAGCATTTCCTGCGCGTGGTGAAGAGTCTTCTCCGTAATCTCAACTCCGCCGAGCATACGGGCAAGCTCTTTCACACGACCTTCCTCCGTTAATTCCTCGACTTGGGTCATAGTGCGCCCATCTTGAACCGTCTTCTCAATAAGATATTGATTATCGGCCATACAAGCCACCTGCGGAAGATGGGTGATGGAGAATACCTGGCACGTCGCCGAAAGCTTGTACAGCTTCTCTGCAATGGACTGAGCAGCCCGGCCGCTGACTCCAGTGTCGACCTCGTCAAAAATAAGCACAGGCACTTCATCATGCCTTGCAAAGATGCTCTTCAGCGCAAGCATCATACGTGACAGCTCTCCGCCTGAAGCAATTTTACCGAGGGGTCTGAGGGGCTCACCCGGATTCGGTGAAATCAGGAACTCCGCTGTATCAAGCCCCTGCCGGCTTAAGCGAATGCGCTGACCTTTCCACTCCACTCCGGAAGGATCCTCAAGTCGGCCAAATTTGACTTTGAGTGAGGTTCGGCCCATTTGAAGATCCTTAAGTTCTGCCTCAATCTGAACAGCCAGATCGTCGGCACACCGCCGGCGCGCTTGGCTCAAAGCTTCGCCTTCTTCAAGCAGCTTCGTCAAAAGCTGCTCCCGTGTATCCCTCAACTTTTCGATAATTTCATCCTTATTCTCGAGCAAGTCGGTCTCCTGCTTGATCTGATCATAATAAGCAAGAATACGATCAATACTGTCGCCATATTTGCGCTTCAAGGTCGAAATGAAGTCCAGCCGCTCCTGTACCTCATCTAATCTTCCCGGATTAACTTCAATTGCATCTCGATAACTACGAAGAGCGAACGAGGCATCCTCCAGCTGATAATAAGCAGACTGCAGCTGTTCCAGAATCGGCGCAATTCCTTTCGTGTCATACCCTGCAATATCTTCAAATCGGGAAATTGCTTTCGCTACAGCCTCAAGTCCTTGTGAGCCGTATAGAAGCTCATATGCATCAGAAATGGAATCCATCATTTTCTCACTATGGGATAGCTTGACCTTTTCTTCCCCAAGTAATTCATCTTCGCCAATTTTTAGTTTGGCTGCTGCAATTTCATCAATCTGGTAACGATACATATCCAGCATCTGGAACGTCTGCTGGCTGGATTTCTGTAGCTCGTTCCATTCTTTCTCCACTTTCACAAAAGAGGAATAGGTTGCCTGATAACTTGCTTTGAGCGGAGCAAGAGTGTCCGATCCGAATGCATCCAGCAAATGAAGATGACGCTCCGGACGGAGCAGCGTCTGGTGTTCATGCTGTCCGTGAATGTTGATTAGTTGATCTCCAATTTCCCTAAGCATGCTCAAATTTACCATTTGGCCATTAATTCTGGAGATACTCTTTCCTGCAGCACTGATCTCCCTGCGAATAATCAGTTCTTCGGACGAATCTGCGTGAATACCCAGGCCTTCAAGGCTCTTCCATACCGGATGGGCGGACTGAAGATCAAAGGAAGCTTCAATCTCTGCCTTGTCGCATCCATACCGAATCAGATCAGCGGATCCTCGCCCGCCCGCAATAAAGCCAAGAGCATCAATAATTATGGATTTGCCTGCACCGGTCTCCCCGGTAAGAACATGAAAGCCTTGATGAAAGGTAACATCAACGGATTCAACTACGGCCAGATTTCTTATTGACAAGTGAACTAACACGAGCGCACCTCCGTCCGCCTTTTACGGAATAAAACTCATAATTTGATTAATAATGGACTTGCTATATTCTTCCGTGCGGCAAATAATCAGTATGGTATCATCTCCGCAAATCGTCCCAAGTATCTCCGGCCACTCCATATTATCTATAAGTACCGCTACGGAATTAGCCGTCCCTGGCAGACACTTCATAACAACCAGGTTCCCCGTATAGTCAATGTGAACAAAACTGTCGACTAGATAACGCTTCAGCTTTTGTATCGGATTAGCCCTTTGGTCGATGGGCAAGGAATATTTGTACCTTCCATCATCCATGGGAACTTTAATGAGCAGAAGTTCCTTGATATCCCGGGATACTGTAGCTTGGGTCACTTGATAACCGGCTTTGCGCAGGGCTTCTACCAGCTCATCCTGGGTTTCAATTTCCTGACCGGTAATAATTTCACGAATTTTGATATGTCTTTGACCCTTCATAAATTCCTCCGTAAATGCCTAAGTCGGCTTATTCATCATCAGAATCCAGTAAGATGACTTTAATTTCACTATGCTCGGCATCGATATATAATAAACCTGAACAATCTGGATATAACAAGAGAAAAGGTAAAAGCTCTTTGCGAATGCCGCTGCCAGTCCATTCAATAGGCTGTCTTGCACGAGCGGTTCGTACAAGGTAAAGTTCGTCATCCCGAGTGGCCACATAATCAATAAATAGCCGGCTGTTCAGCTTCGTATGATTGACCATGAAAGTAAGGGGAACTCGCAGCTTGCCGCTGATCACCTCGTAGCCATGCTCCCTTAACAAATCCACTTCAGGATGATCAGCAATATCTTCATTTAGCTCAAATTGAAGCCCTCGTCTTAATACTGCCGGCTTGCGCAGCCAAGACTGCACACTCCTATAGATCAGGAACAACAGAAAGGCTGCGATAATAACCATTAAAAATCCATCTGCTTGCATACTCATTCCATCACCTCAAAAGGTAATTCGACGAGATCAGGATTTGCTCCTTTATCTGTTACATAAATATACGGTATATCGCTAAATAAGAAACATTTGTTCTCATTATACAAGATTTCTTAAAAAAGTTTCAATCCCAAATAAAAAGCCGCTGTTAGCAGCGGCTTTATTGTTTCTGGGTGGTAAATGTACTGGAGGCTTCTTCAACTACTTTGTGTGCGAGTTCCAATATATTTACTTTAAGGTCTCCCTCTACCGGTTCTCCCTCGGGCTCAAGGCGAAGATGAACCAAGAACTCTATATTTCCCTCCCCGCCAGTAATGGGGGAGAACGTAAGGCCTCTAATCAGAAAGCCCTCCTCAGCCGCAAAAGTGAGCACCTGCTCGAGCACTTCCCGATGCACCTTGGCATCCCGAACCACTCCGGTTTTGGGCACCTTGTCTCTTCCAGCCTCGAACTGAGGCTTAATCAGAGCAGCAATATCTGCTGGCCGCTTAAGAAGTGCCTTAAGAGGAGGCAGTATTAATTTGAGGGAAATAAAGGATACATCGATGCTTGCAAAATCTGGAGCTGGACCATCCAGATCTTCAGGTGTCATATATCTGAAATTCATCCGTTCCTTGACATTGACGCGTTCATCATTACGAAGCGACCAATCCAGTTGGTTATAGCCTACATCAATTGCGTAGACATAGGCTGCCCCGTTCTGAAGTGCGCAGTCGGTAAATCCACCCGTAGATGCGCCGATATCAAGCATAACTCGTTCATTCATATCCAGTCCGAATTTATCTATTGCCTTAGCCAGCTTCAGTCCTCCACGGCTAACATAGGGGTGAATGGCCCCCTTCACAGTAAGCTGGGTCTCACGTGGGATCTTGGTTCCGGCCTTCTCAATCCGTTCCGTATCCCCATATACCAGACCGGCCATTATGGCCGCCTTTGCCTTCTCTCTGCTTTCAAAAAAACCTTGCTCCACAAGCAGGACATCAATCCGTTCTTTAGAACCCGCCATGTTCATCTCCTGTATTCTTGACTTAATCAAAGAAGCTGCCTAGGAAGGCAGCGTCTTTTTACCAAAAGCGAAATGATGATCATTCCGCAGCTTCTGAACTTGCTGGGTCAAGGCTTCGACTGTAAGACCAACCTCTTGACATTGCTCCTTGATGCTTCCGTGCTCAATGAACTTGTCCGGAACGCCCATCAACCGGATGTCCAGGCCAGAAATACCCTGCTGGGCATAGAATTCCAGGATCGCACTTCCTAGTCCACCCGCAATCGACGATTCTTCAATGACAATCATTTTACCATGAGTCTTTGCAAGCTCCAGCAGCATACTTTCGTCCAGCGGCTTAATAAATCTTGCATTAATAACTGCTGCTTGAATCCCTTCACGTTTCAGCTGATCCGCCGCTTCCTCCGCTACCTGGACCATCGTCCCGACCGCAAGAATGGCAACGCCATCCCCTTCCCGCACTTTCTCCCAAGTTCCAATTGGGATAGGAACCAACTCCGCATCCATAGGGACTCCGAGCACATTGGTTCTGGGATAACGATAGGCGATAGGTCCATCATTATATTCAAGAGCCGTCTTCATCATGTGCCGAAGCTCATTCTCATCCTTAGGCATCATCATGACGATATTCGGAATATGGCGCATAAAGGAAATATCATACACACCTTGATGCGTTTCCCCGTCTGCACCTACGAATCCTGCTCGATCAATGGCAAACATGACGTTAGCATTATGTCTGCAAATATCATGCACGATTTGGTCATAAGCTCTCTGCATGAAAGTGGAATATACCGCATATACGGGCTTCATCCCTTCCATAGCCAGAGCTGCACACATAGTTGCTGCATGCTGCTCGGCGATACCCACATCAATCATCCGTCCAGGGAACTTGTCTGCGAACTTCAGAAGACCTGATCCACCCGGCATAGCAGGAGTAACCGCAACAATACGTGGATCCTGCTCGGCAAGCTCAATCAAAGTCTGACCGAACACTTCCGTGTACATCGGATTTCCCACGGCCTTCAGCACTTGACCGGACTCAATCTTGTATGGTGAGATGCCATGCCATTTGTGTGAATCCGCTTCGGCCGGTGAATACCCCTTGCCTTTCGTAGTAAGTACATGAACAAGTACAGGGCCCGTAACGTTATCTGCTTGTTTAAAAGCTTCGATCAACTTAGGCAGATCATGTCCATCTACAGGACCCAGGTAGGTAAAACCAAGCTCTTCAAACAGCACACCATTCATAATCATGTACTTGAGGCTATCCTTTAGGTTAGCTGCTGTCTTGGCAAGCTTGTCACCAATGGCCGGAATCTTCTTAAGCAGAAGCTCCACTTCGTCTTTAGCACGCAGATAGGTGCGATCCGAGCGGATTTTACTCAAATAATTATGCATGGCGCCAACATTCGGAGCAATCGACATTTCGTTGTCGTTCAGAACAACCATAAGATTCTTCTTCTCATGGCCAATATGGTTCATAGCTTCAAATGCCATGCCGCCTGTGAGGGCCCCATCGCCGATAATTGCAACAACCTTGTTCGTCCCGCCCTTTAGGTCTCGCGCAAGCGCCATTCCCATTGCGGCCGATAGAGAGGTACTGCTGTGACCCGCTTCCCAGACGTCATGCTCACTCTCGTTACGCTTCACAAAACCGCTTAAACCTTTGTACTTGCGGAGCGTATCGAATTGATCCATCCGACCTGTCAAAATTTTGTGGACATAAGCCTGATGACCGACGTCAAAAATAAATTTGTCGTCAGGACTGTTGTAACAGTAGTGGAGTGCAAGCGTAAGCTCCACGACGCCCAAGTTAGGAGCAAGATGTCCGCCCGTTGCAGACAGCTTCTGGATCAAGAACTGGCGTATTTCCATGGCAATGCTGTCCAGCTCATCTACAGAATATTTTTTCAAATCATTGGGTTCATGAATTTGTGAAAGCAGCACATGATTTCCCCGCTTTCTTAATTTGGATTTGTCGTGGTGTAGTGCAGATTTCCCTCTGCTAATCGTGATCATTATACCACAAAAGTAAGCGCTGCAATAATTCTCGCATGCTAGCCTACTCCTTATGTCCCATATCTGATCTTTAATGATCGCGATTGAGCAGAAAATCGGCAATCTGGAGCAGTCGATCCGGGTTTGGAATCGTTCCGCCCCCAATGGCTTCCTTGGCAAGCTTGGTAAGCCGATCAACTTCAGCCCTCGACTCCTCGAGCCCAATAAAGTAAGGGTACGTCACTTTGTTCATCGCTACATCGCTTTGTGTCTTCTTACCCAACTTTTCCTCATTTCCAATCAGATCCAGAATATCATCCTGGATTTGGAAGGCAAGGCCAATGCTACGCCCGAAAGTCTCAAGTGCTCTAAGCTGCTCCAAAGAAGCGGAGGCTACTCGGCCTCCTGCCTTCAAGGAGAAGACGATAAGATCACCTGTCTTATGGGTATGGATATATTTCAGCTGATCAAGACTTGTTATTCCCTGCTCACCTTCCATATCCGCAGCCTGTCCGCCAACCATTCCTTTAGGCCCGGCGAACACAGACATTTCTTCCACGATGGCTAGTGTGTTCTCTGCAGGAACATGATATCTCCGGCTTGCCTGGGCAATGCTGTAGAAGGCATGAGTCAGAAGTCCATCGCCCGCAAGGATCGCCGAAGCCTCACCGAACACCTTATGATTCGTAGGCTTTCCCCTACGGAAATCATCGTTGTCCATAGCCGGAAGATCGTCGTGGATCAACGAATACGTATGTACCATTTCTACGGCGCAGGCGACGGGCAGTGCCGCTTCACGGCTTCCACCCAGCGACTCCGCCGCAGCAATGACGAGCAGTGGACGAATACGTTTGCCTCCTGCCATAAGAGAATACCGCATGGCCTCAAGAAGAGAGGAGGGGACGGCCCACTCCCCCGGAATAAACTCCTGAAGTCCATCTGTGACCAGCTTATTGATCTCTTCCATATAGGATTCAAAAGATGGCAGATTACTCACCGGATTCACCGCTTTCCACTGGAGCTGCAAAAGGCTTCTTCGTAATCTCCCCATCTGATTCAACAATCATCTCAATCTTCCGCTCCACCTCTGCCAGCTTCTGACCGCAGAGCTGGGAAAGCAGCATACCTCGCTGAAACAGATCGATTGCCGTCTCTAGCGGTACATCACCATGCTCAAGCTGGGAGACAATCTCATCCAATTGACTCATGGCTTCTTCAAAATTAATGTCCTTCTCCTGTTCCATGCCCGTCTCCTTCCCGCTGCATCCCCCATACCTGACAGTCCAGTTCACCATCGGTGACTTTGATCTTCAGCATATCTCCAGGTTGGACCTCATCCAGCGATTTAATTAATCGTGAACCTTGTTCATCATAGACCAAGCTATAACCCCTGCCCATCACCTTAAGGGGGCTCAGCGCATCAAGCTGGCGTACCCCGGCTGTCAGCTGGGCAGACCTGTCTTTAAGCACCGCCAGCATTCCCTGGCGGAGCTGCCTTGCGGCGTCCGCTTGACGCCGCTTCGCGTACTGCAGCTGCTCCTGCGGATGGAACCGCAGGAGCCTCGCATGCAGTCGGCCGCGCCGCTCGCTCGTTAAGAGCGCGCGCGAATGCATGCGGGTAGCGAGACGATGCTTCAGCATGTCGAGCCGCTCGGCGTGCTGGAGCAGGCTGCGCCGCGGATGCACCAGCACCGGCGAGCGCTGCAGGCGCGCGAGCCGCTCGCGGGCGCGAGCCAGTCGGTGCTTCAGCCCCTGCTGAAGCTCCCGCTCGCGCTGGCCGAGCAGCGCCCGCAGCTCGGCGGCATGCGGCACAGCCAGCTCGGCCGCTGCCGTAGGCGTGGCTGCGCGCAGATCTGCCACGAAATCGGCTATCGTAAAGTCAGTCTCATGGCCTACGGCCGAGATGACGGGAATCGCCGATTCGTAAATAGCGCGGGCGACACTCTCCTCGTTGAAAGCCCAGAGCTCCTCGAGTGAGCCCCCGCCCCGGCCGACAATAATCACGTCGGCCTCCCCCATCCTGTTCAGCGTCCGAAGCGCCTTCACAATCGATGGCGCTGCCTGCTTGCCCTGCACAAGTACCGGATGCAGAATAATCGGCACCTGTGGATAACGCCGCTGCAGGGTGATGATAATATCACGCACTGCCGCGCCCGTAGGGGACGTAATTACACCAATTGTCTTCGGATAGCGGGGTAGTGCTCTTTTGCGGGACTGCTCGAACAGCCCTTCGTCTTCCAGCTTCTTCTTCAGCTGCTCGTAAGCCAGGTACAGACTCCCGATGCCGTCGGGCTGCATATGGGTCGCATAGAATTGATACTGCCCGTCTCTCTCGTAGACGGAGACATTCCCTCTAGCAATTACTCTTGAGCCCTCTTTCGGAATAAAGGGCAGCCGCTGGTTATGGGAAGCGAACATAATGCTCTTAATCCGGCTGTCCGCATCCTTTAAGGTAAAGTACATATGTCCGCTCGAATGATGCGTGAAGTTGGAGATCTCTCCCCGGATCCATACTTCGGACAGCAGGGTATCCGACTCCAGCTTCATTCGGATATATCGATTCAATTCCTTAACTGAGAAGATTCTTTGGTTCACGGGGATACCCCCTTTAAGTTAGAAAAGATGGATTATTCCAGACCGCTAAGGCGCTTGGCTGCAATCATCGTATTATTCATCAGCATCGTAATAGTCATAGGGCCTACTCCGCCTGGTACAGGTGTAATCGGACCGGATACTTCTTTTACACTTTCGAAATCCACGTCACCGGCAAGCTTGCCGTTCTCCAGTCGGTTCACACCTACGTCGATGACTACCGCACCCGGTTTTACATAGGAAGCATCAATAAAATTCGCTTTACCGACGGCAACAACCAGAATATCCGCCTGAAGTGTAAGCTCCTTCATGTTGGCTGTCCGGGAATGACACATCGTCACGGTAGCATTCTCACGCTGCAGCAGAAGGGACACAGGTTTGCCTACAATGTTACTGCGTCCGACGACTACAGCATGCTTGCCGGCGATTTCAAGACCTGTGCGTTTAATGAGTTCAATTACACCTGCAGGTGTGCAAGGAAGCAGACTGTCATCCCCAATAACCAAATTACCCACATTGACCGGATGGAACCCATCCACATCTTTTTCCACGGCAATGGCGTTGATAACAGACTTCTCGTCAATATGCTTAGGCAGTGGAAGCTGCACGAGAATACCATGGATATTGTCCTGTTGATTCAGCTTATCTACCAGAGCCAATAGCTCTTCCTGACTTGTTGACTCTTCCAATTTGTGAACCTCAGAATAGTAACCAAGGTCATGACATGCCTTGTCTTTATTGCGTACATAGACTTGAGATGCAGGGTCTTCCCCAACGATCACTACCGCAAGACCTGGCTTAAATCCCTTATCTGCCAGTCTCTCCATCTCCTCACGAAGTCCTTGACGAATCTCCTCAGCTACCTGTTTACCGCTAATTATTGCTGCCGTCATATTCTCTCTCCCTCTCCTTAGATAATTCAGTTCTACTGCTTACTCTTCAGCTCGGCAATATCCTGGATCATTTTCCCCAGTACCCCATTCACGAACTTGCCGGATTCGATTGTTCCGAAATGTTTAGCCAGTTCAATAGCTTCATTCACAACAACTTTGGCAGGCGCGTCGTCACGGTAGATCATCTCATAAGCCGCAAGACGCAGAACTTGACGGTCCACCCTGGATAACCGGCTGATCTGCCAACCTTTCAGATAATCTCCGAGAAGTACATCAATTTCGCTTTTCTTCTCCCATACGCCATTGACAAGTTCAAGAACGAACTCAGGTGTCCCCATGTCGCTTAGTTCGACTTCACTTTCATTCTCTCCACCAGCTTCAGACAAAAGCATCGTTACGGCCTCAGTTGCTTCTACTTCATTCATTTCCATTTGGTACAAGCTTTGTACCGCAATTTCTCTAGCTAATCGTCTTTTCATTAATTTCCTCCTCGAGGTTCACCTCTGGACATCCTGCTTAAATTCTTGGATGTGATTATTATTAGTTCTTGATCTAGTTTGCATGACTATTGACAGAAAAAAACCCGTGAAATGCTCTCCGCAACAAAAAAATGAGCAGAATTATACGGAAATAATCTTGGCACTCCGTATAGCAGCAGTTTTTTTCGGAGAAAGCATATCACAGGAATCATTTAAAAGGACGCCAGCGCGCACCAAGCCAATCACGTATCTCCGCCCATGGGATGAACGAACCTTGGCCAAGATCTTTATACTTACCGATTGTATAACCGACATACAAGAGCAGCGCGCAGAAAAGCATGTTCCAAAACCCGAAAAACAGATAGATTGGACATAGTAACAGGGCGGTCGCTAGACCGAGCAAGCGTCCTCCGTGACTCTCCCATATTTGTTTCCAGAGCACCCTGAAATCCACCCCTATTCAACCCGGCTTTTGATCGTAGGAGACTGAACAAGATTAGCAATATACACGGAGACGTAAGATACCGGGATACCCGTAATCTCCTCAACGTGATCATGGACCTGCCTCTGCACTTCTTCGGTCAGCGTAGGAATGGAACTCTCCCCGTCCACGAGCGCGCGAATGATAATGCTTAGTCCCGACTCGGTAATCTTGATTCTAGTCTTCACATCCTTGATGCCTCTAACCCGCGATGCAGCTTTGAGGGACAGATTCTCAATCGTCTCTACTGAGATTTGGATATCCCCGAATTCCGTCCGCTGGTCAATAGAAGGCAATGAAGCTCTATCCCGCCGGATTGAAATATAGAAGAATCGGATGCTGAGCAGGAACAATACAGCTGCTACTGCAATTGATACATTCAGCAGAGTCTTCTCCTGACTGCTGTCAATACTGAAGGGAACTGCTTCTGTAAAGAGAAGAATCGCAATAACGGATAGAATACCAATGCTGAAACTATAGATAAACAGCAGAAGTCTGTCCAAGATTTTTGCCACTGAAACTGCACCCACCTTAAGATTATAGTAAACCCCTGACGCTGATCGTCAGGGGTTAGTCGCTGCATTCATTATTTCACCCTGTGGCTCAGTTCCGACTCCTCGATCTTCTCAGCCGTCTTGAAGATAACGTCATGAATATGTACGTTGACCTCGACAACGGTTAGCCCAGTCATGGTCTCAATAGAGCGTTTGACGTTACGCTGAATTTCGGTTGCCACTTCTGGAAGACGGTTCCCGTATTCCACGATCACAGAAACGTCGACTGCGGCTTCAAGTTGACCGACTTCGACCTTTACTCCCTTGGACAAATTCTTGCGTCCCAGGAGCTCTGCGATGCCTCCGGCAAAGCCGCCGCTCATGCCTGCAACACCTTTAACTTCAACGGCAGCAAGGCCAGCTATTACTTCAATGACTTCAGGTGCAATCTGGATTTCACCAATTTCGGTTTTCTCATATTCAGTAGGAAATGTACTCATCGTCGTCCTCATCCACCTCTCAATAAGTTTGCGGATGTCTCACTAGTAGGCAAGCGCACTTATTATAAATACTATATCATTTTGGGTTCATTATGACAAACCGAGTCCAAGTTATTAAATCTCATTTTCTTCCAGAAATTTAATATCAAAATCCCCACGTACGAAGGTTGGATGCTCCAGCAGCTTCTGATGGAATGGAATCGTCGTATGGATTCCTTCTACAGCAAACTCGGACAACGCCCGCTTCATTTTGGCAATAGCTTCCTCACGAGTAGGAGCCCATACAATTAATTTGGCGATCATGGAATCATAGAATGGCGTTATCACATACCCAGGATATGCACCGCTGTCTACGCGTACACCTGGTCCTCCCGGAGCCAGATAGAAACCAATCTTGCCTGCAGCAGGCATGAAATTACGCGCTGGATCCTCGGCATTAATACGGCATTCAATAGACCATCCGTTAATAACTACATCTTCCTGAGAGAAGGATAAAGGATTCCCTTCAGCAACAGAGATCATTTCCTTGATCAGGTCTATTCCTGTAACCATCTCGGTCACGGGATGCTCAACCTGAATTCGGGTGTTCATCTCCATAAAGTAGAATTGTCCATCAGGACTCAGCAGAAATTCAAGCGTTCCGGCACCTGAATAGTCAACGGCTTGTGCAGCCCTTACTGCTGCCTCTCCCATCTCCTTGCGCTTCTCAGGACTTAGTATAGGACATGGGGCTTCTTCCACCAGCTTCTGTCTGCGGCGCTGAACGGAACAATCCCGTTCTCCCAAATAGGCTACATTTCCATGTTTATCGGCAATGATCTGAATCTCTACGTGCTTCATGCCTGTAAGGTATTTCTCCAGGTATACTCCTGCATTACCAAAAGCCTTCTGGGCTTCCTGCTGAGCAGTAGTAATCTGCTGGATCAGAGAATCCTCATCTTCAGCAATCCGGATTCCTTTACCGCCGCCGCCGGCTGTTGCCTTGATAATAACAGGGTAGCCGATATCACGTGCCACCATAACAGCCTGATCCATATCCTCGATCAATCCGTCCGAACCTGGAATAACCGGTACATTCGCCTCGATCATCGTCTGCTTGGCGACAGCCTTATCCCCCATTCGGGTGATCGCATCCGGAGATGGGCCTATAAATGTAATATTGCAAGATCCACAAATCTCTGCGAAATCCGCATTCTCGGCCAGAAATCCATATCCCGGGTGGATCGCATCACACTCAGTGAGTGTAGCAACACTCATCAGATTCGTAAAATTCAAATAACTGTCTTTGGACAGGGTTGGGCCGATACAATAGGCTTCATCCGCCAATCGGACATGGAGGGAATCCTTGTCCGCTTCTGAATATACGGCTACGGACTGAATACCCAGTTCCCGGCAAGCCCGAATAATACGAACCGCGATTTCACCGCGGTTGGCAATTAGTATTTTATGAAATTTCAAGTCTGCATCCTCCTTGGCACCCTAAAGATAGCGTGATAAAACCGCCTTCTTACGTTCATTACTCCGGCTTCACCAGAAAGAGGGGCTGTCCATATTCCACAAGCTGGCCATTCTCGGCCAAGATTTCAACAATATCCCCTTTAACTTCAGCCTCAAGCTCATTCATCAGCTTCATCGCTTCGATAATGCAGACCGTGGTCTTGTCGCTGACCTTGTCGCCGAGATTGACATAAGGAGCCTTATCTGGCGAAGAGGAACGATAGAATGTACCTACCATAGGGGAGACGATCGTATGTAAATTCGCTTTGGCCTCCTGCAATTGCTGGGCAGATCCACCGGACACTGCAGCCGTGGCTTGCTCTGCTGGCGGCTGAATCTGAACTGCTGCCGGCGCCGCTGTTACATGAACGGGAGCTGCTGCAGATTGTACTTGTACAACTTCAGTCTTGCCCGGCTTGCGAATCGCAAGTCTAGTTCCCTCATTTTCAATTTCAAGTTCGTGAATCGAAGTCTGATCCACCAATTTAATAAGCTCTTTGATTTCGTTTAATTTGAACATTGTCAATTTCACTCCTTCAGCTTTGTAACGCACAAGCCTGGGCCTTCTTAGAACATAGCATTATGTATTATATCACAAGTCCAAGAAATAGAAAGAGCCCAAGATTCTTGGGCCGATTTCCTTACTAAGTGCTTCATATTTGCCTATAGTTCGCGTTATTTCAACCCTATTCACTCCAAATTACTGAGTTACGTATTGCACTTTAACTTTATCCTGGGTTACACCAAGCTCTTTGATCATCAAATCTACGATATTCACCGCTTGCTTCGCTTCGAGCTTGTCACTTAGCACAACTACAGTGTATTGATCGTCTTTCTCTGTCACGACCGCATTCGCATACTGCTGCTGCAGCTTCCCTTCAATATCTGAAATTTTGGATTCTTTATCCTCCAAGGCTGTCAATTCCTTTTGAGCCTTTGCACTTTCTTCTGCTGATTTCGTTTGGTCCGCGATTGTCTGTGTGAGCTTGTCATAAAGCTTATTATTCTCTACTTCTCTTTGGTACTGATAATTGGTAATTGCATCATTACCCGCTGTACCCTGTGCCTCAATCTTCTTCAGCACTTCGGCATCCTTCTGCTGATCATCCGTGGTGACTGCTGATTTATTATCCTTCGTTGTCTTGTCTGCTGCGCTTTTATCATCCCCAGCCGCGCTGTCTTTCTTGGCAGTATCCTTCTTGGTATTATCCGACGCACTTGGATCTGCAGCAGGTGTTTTGTCACTGCTGTCTGTCACATCCGCCACAATGACATCATCTTTTGCCTGAGTCAGAGCTGTGTCTTTGGCATCCGTCTTATCCTGAACAGATACCTGCTGACCCTCGGCTACTTTTGGAGCTTTTACCGCGGAGTCTTCTGTAAAAAGATAATAGGCAGAGAGGATGACCATTAAGCTGAGCATGGACACAAGCCAAATTGTTTGTCTGTTCGTTTTCATTAGAAATACCTCCTAATATGAATTCAAATTCCTTACTGAGTGCCCTTCCTTGGAACTACAGAAATTTGGTACGACGCAACATTCAGACCTTTCTCAACAGCGTCAACAATCAGCTGCTTGACCACTTTGTTCTCGGCCCCTCGCGCTACAACAAGGACCCCCCGGATCTTTGGCTTGATCTTCTTCGTAATCAGCGGCTTAGAATCGCCCGATACCTCATAGGTCACAATCTGTCCATCCCGGGTATACTGGGTTACATGTCTCTTCCCGCCTCCGGCGTCAGTCTCATCGGTCTGTTCCTGGGAATCCTTCATATTCCGCTGAACCACAACCTCTTCTGTTGAATCGATCGTAACCATGACATCCACCGTACCAACGCCAACGATTTTCTCCAGTATTTCTTTGGTTCTGTTCTCCAGGTTGCCCTCTATATTGTCAAAAGCACTCTCCCCATCTTCCTGCGGGGAGGCTGCGGAAGTGGTCTGAGTCTGATTCTGAGCTGGTGGTTCTCGTCCTGCTCCCCCGGTATCAATCTTCTTCACATTTACGAAAGAACTGAACAGCATAAAGGCAACACCAATGAGTCCCAATATGATCAGCAGCCTTAAAGCATTTATCTTTTTGCCGCCCTCCGGCCCTGCTCCAAGCCATTGTTCAAGCTTCTTCCACCATTTTGCCAACCTCTCCACCTCCTTAGTTCTCGGCTTGTTCCCCAGGCTCATGAATCTTGACCACGGTTCTGGAAATCCCCCAATTCTTTGTCAGTTGATTAACAATTTCCTGGTTTCTTGATGATGGCTTACCAACAAGCCCCTGTCCCTCGGTTCCTGTGGGTCCCTCTGTTCCAGACTTCGCTTCCTGAGTGGCATTTTCTTTAACGCTAACGTTCACTTTCTCAATCTGTTTGATCACTGGAACCGAAATTGCTGATTTTGGCTTCTCTTCATTAGGGCGGGATGCTTCGGATTCAGGCTGCTGATTCTCTGCAAGAAACACCTCAACCTGATTAATTACTGGCTTCTCGGCAGATTGCTGCTGCTCATCTTCCTGTTGGCTTGCTTGTCTATTTACGGCAAGTGTGACTTCCACCCGATCGACCTGGATTTCCGTCTGGCTCTCAATCTGCTGCTCCATCTCCTTTGCCACCTCCTGTCCCGCCCATTTGAGGGACTGCGCTTCTTGTTTCTTGCGGAGTGCCAACCCTTGCTGAACAATCTGATGAGTACTGCTGCCATCCACCTCAGGATCAAGCTCTTTGGCAGCTTGATTCAGAGCCGTCTGCAGCTTCTGCGCCGGGTCACCGCCGATCAGCTTGACCACTGGAGACATAAGCGTTAGCAGAATGAGCAGACTGACAACAAGCCTGACATATCGCTCGAACGAGCGGTTCGGCAGAAGCAGGTCAATAAAACCTGCCAATAGAACAACGAATATAATTTCCTTCAGCCAACTGCCAATCCAGGTCATGGAATCTCTCCTTTCCTAGTCCATTGTCATCGCATCATCACCGTGATATTGCCGGCTGTGAGCATGATGGTAATGGCCAGAAAGAACATCAAGCCAACGGCGGCCATGGCCGCAAATACATAGATCATGCTCTTGCCTATCGTCTCCAGACAGGTTACGACAGGTGTATCCCCAAGCGGCTGCATAACTGCGGCAGATAAGTTATAGATCAGCGCAAGGGTAAGGATTTTGATCGCAGGAAAAGCACATAGGAAGAGGATTATAATGACACCTACGAGGCCGACCGCATTCTTCACCAGCAGAGAGGCCGAGATGACGGTATCCGTCGCATCTGCAAATACTTTACCGACCACTGGGACGAAGTTTCCTGTTACGTACTTGGCAGCCCTGAGAGTAACCCCGTCGGCAACAGAACCTGTGATTCCTTTTACCGAGATGACTCCGAGAAAGACCGTAAGTAGAACGCCGAGCAAGCTCATGCTGATGGTCCGCAGCAGATTCGCCAGCTGTGTCAGCTTGTACTTGTCCGACAAAGAGCTGACAATGTGCAGCACTGCCGAGAAGAACAGCAGCGGAAACACCACTGTACGTACGAGTGTTCCAACTGTATGCACCATGAATACAACAAGCGGGTGTGTAACCGTTACGGTTACGATGTTCCCCATCGAAGCCAGCATGGTGAATAGCAGAGGGACCATGGCCATCATGAAATCGATCATGTCTTTGATGGCATCCGAAGCGTAGCCAATGGCCACGTTAAAACTGTTAATCGCCAAGATTAGAATGACCATATAACAGATCGAGTAGGCTACTTTGCTGACATTTCCCCGTTCAAATGCGGTCTGCAGCGTTTCAAGGATCAAGCTGAATACGGTTAGAATTACAATCGTGACCAAGATATGACCGTTGTACAGCACCTCATGCCACATGTATTTAAGCAGAGCGGACATTCCGGCCTTTAAGTTGAACTCTTGCCCTCCAGGCAGCAGCATATCCATGAAGGAAGGAACCTTATCGTCCGGAAAAAAACCCCCGTAGTCCTTCATCAGATGCTTCCAATAAGTCTCGACCTGATCCGTTGGCAGATCAGACGCCTGCTGCTTCATCCAGCCTTCGTCCTGTGACTGTGCGAACAGCTTCGCCGGCCAGAAGATCATAAAGCCGAGTATGAAGAGGATCAGCGTTCTCTTTTGCCAATTCAGGTCGTAGAGCTTCATTGCACCTTGTCCCCATTTCTGCTATACCGGCAGCAGCTTCATAATAGTCTCGATAATGATGCCGATGATCGGAATCGCGAGCACCATAATTAGCACTTTGCCGGCGAGTTCAATTTTTGAGGCGATACTTTCTTGCCCTGCATCACGTACAATTTGGGCACCGAATTCAGCGATATAAGCAATCCCGATAATTTTCAGGATAGTCTTAAGATAGATCATCTGGACGCCAGAGGCTTTGGCCAGTTCTTCAAGCACATCAATAATGGAACTGATTTTGCTAATTAGAAGTAGAAAAATAGTAATCCCGGTAAAAGCGGCAATCAGAAAAGCAAAGATCGGCTTCTGTTCTTTAATGACCAGGATCAGTACCGCTGCAAGCAGCCCGAGTCCGACGATCTGGATAATCTCCATGCCGGGCCTCCTACTGGAAAAGGAAAATCGTTTTAATTTCTTGGAATAGGCTGTCCAGCATCCGAATGACCATAAACAGAACGACTACAAATCCAATCAAGGTCACCCAATGCGCCATGTCCTCTTTGCCCATTTGCTTCAGCACCGTGTGAATCATCGCAATAATAATACCGATGCCCGCGATCTGGAAAATGGCATTAACTTCTAAATTCATGAGAAGGCACCTCGCTATCTATTTAGAGCGGATGGAGCAATGCCCTGGAGGATTCTAGTAGATCAGGATGACGATCAGAGCCGCTGTCAACAGCCCCAGGCTTCTGAACATTTTCTCGTACTTCGCCTGGTCCTCTCTAGCGGCCGATTCTTCAGCTTCCAGTTGGCGGACCGCAGTTTCGATATGCTTCAGCTGATCTCTCCGATCGCTTGTCCCGAGCGAAAAAGCTAGTTGGTACAGCACATCCCGCTCAGCAGGTTTCATCGCTGTATGTCCCCATTCCTCATGGATGGCTTTGTGCAGACTTTCCTGCGCGGTCATCCCTGCCTGTCCATCCATCCCTTCAGCCGCTTTCATCAGAATCGAACGAATGGGAGCATGATTCTGCTTGCCGATCCGCCTAAGCGCCTCTGGTAAAGGGGTGAATCCATAGGTGATCTCCGTCTCGAGCCTTTTTAGAGCCTGGATTAGCCGTCGAATTTGGTCTGGACGATTGGCAAATTGCCTGGCTTTCAGCCATCCCGCCATGGTGCCTGCAGCAATGACAAGCACGGCCCCAAGCATTTTAATCATGATGGTCACTACCTCTCCGGCGTAGTTCCTCTACCTGCATGGATCTCATCTTACTGTCCAGGAGCTTGAATGAGAGACCCTTGTCCGTTCTGGATAGAATTACATACATCTGGAAAAATGGAGGGTTGGCCAGCTTTGCAAAAGCAGGTCGGTGAAGCAGTTCACCTGCATCGGTTCCATGCGCGGTGGCGATGACTCTTACCCCTGCATGAAGGGCTTCGGCCAGTGCTTCCCCATCTTCCTCGCGGCCTACTTCATCCACGATGATCACTTCAGGTGACATGGACCTGATCATCATCATGATCCCCTCTGCTTTGGGACAGGCATCCATAATGTCGGTACGAGGCCCTACATCAAAGCTGGGTACTCCTCGCTGGCTTCCTGCGATCTCTGATCGCTCGTCGATAATCCCTACTTTCATCCCTGGCCATTTGGCTTCGGGATGTCCCCAGCTTCCCTTACTGATCTGTCTGGCCAAATCGCGAAGCAAGGTTGTCTTACCATGTTGGGGAGGTGACAGGATTAATGTATGCTTCACACTACGGTGGCTGAAATCCAGCAGCCGTGGCAGTACAGCGTCTGCGATTCCCTTTACTTCTCGGGCGATTCGCATATTGAACCCGCTGATGTCGCGAATATGCTCAACTTTCCCTCCACTCAGAACCGTTCTGCCTGCTAGCCCAATCCTGTGCCCGCCCGGGATCGTGATGAACCCCCTTCGGAGCTCTTCCTCCATCGTATACAGAGAGTGATTCGTAATCTGATCAAGCAATCGATGGGTATCTTCTCGCCCCGGCTTAAAGGCCTTTTCCGGATCTCGGCTCAGGTCTCCCTCCACGGTCACGAAATAATGCCGCCCACCTGCGTTTACTTCAAGCGCTCGGCCCTCTCTGATCCGAATTTCTTCCAGTTGATACAGAAGGTCAGAAGGGAGCCTGCGAAGCATGCCTGAGATGTGTTCCGGTAATACAGATAACCAAGTTGGGTTCATGCCTACCCCCATACGTTCAATGATTCAGAACTTTTAGTAACTTTACTTAAGACAAGTGTATGCCTGTACTTTTCCAGGTATGCCGGGAAATCTATCATTTTTTCAAAATACCAATTAAGAGACAAACTACTCCGCAGGCCACCCAGCCGATTTTCCCCCAGGAAAGCTTGTCAGCCATACCCATCAGTCCAAGTGAAGTGGTCACGATAAGTACCGTCGGCCCTACAAAAGCCAAGGCCGTGTTCACCGCGAGCGCTTTGTCGATACGCCCTAATTTAATCATCAGAATAGCTGCGATAATCTCCAGAGTTCCAGAAATGATCCGCAGTGTCGCCATACTGGCTACGAATTTATCAAGCATAGTTCCCTCCTTGCTCTTGTCCTCTATCTATCTTTATGCGCTTCATTGTTTTTTTAGAAAAAAAAAGAAGATTCACTGTTGGACAGTGAATCTTCTTGGAGGTAACTATACTGAAATGGATATTAAATTTATATCTTTAATAAGCAAGTGATTATCTGCGATCTTTCGGTCCACCGACAAATACCTGCTCTTCGGTATCCAGCTGGTAAGCGGTATGAAGCGCCTTAATAACCTCTCCTAGCTTATCTCCATCAATAACACAGGAGACTTTGATCTCGGATGTGCTTACCATCTTGATGTTAACTCCTTCTTTGGAGATGACATCGAACATCTGAGCCGCTACACCTGGATGACTAACCATACCAGCGCCGACGATTGAAATCTTCACCAGGTTATCTTCAGAGTTCACTTCGCTGAAAGGAAGATCACTGCGCAGGCCTTCAATTACGTTCAGCGCCTTTTCCCGGTCTGAAAGGGCCACCGTAAATGAGAAATCGGCTTTGCCGTCCAGCACACCGCTCTGTACAATAATATCAACGTCAATTTTAGCTTCTGCAAGTGAACCAAATACTTTGGCCAGCACCCCTGGTACGTGAGATACACCTAGAATACTGATACGCGCCACATTTTTATCATAAGCAATGCCACTGACTACAACACCTTGCTCCATGCTGACTTCCTCCTTCACTACTGTGCCTTCATTATGGGTAAAGCTTGAACGTACAACAAGACGAACTTTGTGATGCTTCGCGTACTCTACCGCGCGGGGATGCAGCACGGCTGCTCCCAGATTGGCGAGCTCCAGCATCTCGTCATAAGAAATCTCACTCAGCTTGCGCGCACATTTCACGATCCGCGGATCTGTAGAATAGATTCCATCAACGTCGGTATAGATCTCACATACATCGGCATTGATCGCCGCAGCGAGCGCAACCGCTGTGGTATCCGAACCTCCACGGCCAAACGTCGTAATCTCGCCATCTTCCGTCATTCCCTGGAAGCCGGCTACGACCACGATTGCTCCATCTTCAAGCGATTGCTTCACTTTCTCCGGACGAATGTCCGTAATGCGTGCTTTTCCGAATACCGGTTCAGTCCGGAAGCCCGCCTGCCAACCTGTATAGGAAACAGCCTTTCGTCCAATGGCATGAAGCGCGATGGACAGCATGGCAATCGATATTTGTTCACCATTGGTCATCAGCATATCCATTTCTCTAGCCGGCGGCTCTGCATTCAGTAGCTTGGCCTGGTCAATCAGGTCATCCGTAGTATCTCCCATAGCCGAAACGACGACAACGCACTGATGTCCTTCGTCTTGTTTCTCAGCGATACGCTTTGCTACGCGTTTCATTCGCTCTGTATCGCCTACAGAGCTCCCTCCGAATTTCATTACGTATAAAGCCAAGTTGGTTCACTCCTCATTGATCAAAATACTCCAAGTATGGCGTTTGGCATAATCAATCCATATCCAGTAACGCTTTAAACCAGTATAATACGAAAGTCAGTTAGGAAGTCAATCTTTTTGCGCACCTGCACAAAAATTCCCCCATCCGAAGGATGGAGGAATCATGTCAGCCACATAGAAGACTATGCGCGGGAAATGTATTTACCTTCACGAGTATCGATAAGCAGTACATCGCCTTCGTTAATGAAAAGAGGAACCTGAACACTAAGCCCTGTTTCAACTTTAGCGCTCTTCGTAGCGCCTTGTGCCGTGTTGCCTTTAACGCCTGGCTCTGTTTCAACCACTTTGAGCTCAACGCTTGTCGGCAGGTTAATTCCCAGGATCTCACCCTGGTAGCTCACGATCTTCACGTTCATGTTCTCTTTGAGGAAGTTAAGCTCCCATTCCAGCTGGTCCGCATCCAAAGCGAATTGATCGTAAGTCTCGTTATCCATAAATGTATGCTCTTGACCGCTTGCATACAGATACTGAACTTCACGGTTCTCGATCATAGCTCGTCCAATCGTCTCACCAGCACGGAAAGTCTTCTCAACGGTGTTCCCGTTACGAAGGTTCTTCAGCTTGGAGCGTACGAACGCTGCACCTTTACCCGGCTTAACGTGTTGGAACTCCAATACGGTAAAGATATCGCCATCTACTTCTACAGTAAGGCCTGTTTTAAAATCGTTGACTGAAATCACAGAAAATCCTCCTCAAGTTATACAAGTACTCCAATAATTATGCTTGATGCCATTCTAAATAACAATAAAGTCTTTCGTCGATTCCGTCAAACGCCGAATTCCGTTCTCCGTAATCACCACATCGTCTTCAATTCTCACGCCGCCGAATCCAGGCAGATAAATCCCCGGTTCAACCGTTACGACCATACCAGGCTGAAGAATCGTATCGCTAAGCTTGGACAGGCGAGGCGACTCATGAACCTCCATACCAAGACCATGACCCGTACTATGTCCAAACTGTTCTCCATACCCATACTTGGTAATGACATCCCGCGCAAGGGCATCAGCAGCTGCTCCCGTCATACCTGGACGCAAATGCTCGAGCGTATGAAGCTGAGCTTCCAGCACAATATCATAGATCTCGCGATGTCTTGCAGTAGGCGTGCCCATCACTACGGTGCGCGTAATATCGGAACAGTACCCGTCAAGCAGTGCGCCGAAATCCATCTTGACGAACTCGTTGTTCCCAATTACACGATCACTTGCTACGCCATGAGGCAGCGCTGACCGCTCTCCCGATGCAATAATAGTGTCAAAAGAAGATGAGGTCGCTCCATTCTTACGCATAAAGAACTCCATTTCGAGAGCCATCTCAAGCTCGGTCACACCTGGCTTAAGAATCTCCAGCATGTAATGGAATGTACGATCCGCCAGATCAGCGGCCTGCTTCATGATCGCAAGCTCTTCTACATCCTTGTAGACCCTTAATAATTCAACGATACCTGTTACTGGCACAAGCTGAACGGGAGCTAATTCCTGCTCGTATTTGCGATAAGCAGAATACACCACATCGTCCTGCTCAAAGCCCACCTCGCTAATTCGTTCAGCCGCAAGGAGTTCTTTAAGGGTCTCGGGTACAGATACTCCGTGCTCAACTACCTCAAAGCCCGCAGCCTGCTGTGGAGCTTGAGTCATATAACGAAAGTCTGTAATCAGGTATGCCTTCTGATGTGTGATCAGCACATATCCTGAGGAACCCGTAAAGCCAGACAAATAACGGCGGTTAACGGCACTGGTTATAAATACCGCCTCCAAATTTCTCTGACGCAGCGATTCCCTGAGTTTCATTACCCGTTTGTTAGCCATATTATTTGTCTCCTTAATTCCTGCCCTCAAGGTATCGATACATGGCAGTTAGTCCCAAATAGTAGCTTGCATCGCCAAAACCGGCGATCTGTCCAACGGCTACTGGGGCAACTACAGATTTGTGTCTAAACTCCTCACGAGCATGGATGTTCGACATATGTACTTCTACCACCGGAATTTTCACTGTAGTTAAGGCATCCCGAATCGCATAGCTATAATGGGTCAGTGCACCCGGGTTGATTACAATCCCGTCCACCTCGCCCATTGCCGCCTGAATGCGGTCAATAATATGCCCTTCGTGATTAGATTGGAAGAACGAAATTTGAATACCCATATCCTCAGCCTGCTTCCTTAAATTCTCCTCAATGGAAGCCAAGCTTAAGGAGCCGTATATTCCAGGTTCACGAACCCCGAGCAAATTCAAATTCGGGCCGTTAATAACCAGAATGCGGATCATCGTCCCCCACCCTCTCCTCGTAAAATAACCAAAGCTTATTTTACCATAGGATGGTTATTCTTGAGAAGCACTTTTGAGCTGTCTCATCAGCTTCTTAGGCTCCCTGTCCCGTTCATCCGTGTACTCAAATGCAGCTGTATATCCGATAAATAACCCCCATAGAAGGAACAGGCAGAACTCGCTGATATGGGTTGTGAAATGAAGTTGTCTGAAGGGCTTTACCATATGCAGCATGGGTCCGACAGCAAAGTAAATCACAGCCCACCAAATCACTCCATAGATCATCCCAAGCCAGGGCCCCCGTACCTTTCTTAAGATAAAGGTATACAGGAAAGCCGCAATGATGGAGAAAAATATAAAGAACAACCAACCCACATAATATCCGGGTTGTGTCTTAAGGAATGAAGTCTTGAAGAAAGGCTCCGCAAGGAAACCAGGAATAATCGAGGTGAATCTGAAAAAATAGAATACCCCATGAACGCCTCCCCATATTAATCCTGCAAAAAAACCAAGCTCTAGAGCAAACCGCCAAGGATTTGTAGGATTACCAGTATTCTCACTTCTTCTTTGCTGCTGCGCCATACCTGCGTCATTCCTTCCTGTAATATGCCTGATATTCGCTTTCATTCCATGTAGTATGCGCAATTAGACAAAGGCTAATCAGTTCGAATAACTAGAATTTAGTTCTGAAGTTAGATACAATAGACTTAACAATGACATACAGATTTGTGACCTTTGGACAAATCTAATACTAAGCTTAGGAAGGTGAATTTGTTGCCTGAACAATCAAGTCCGGCCATCTATGGCGGCCAAGCCGTTATCGAGGGCGTTATGTTCGGTGGTAAGCACGTGAATGTCACAGCTGTCCGCCGGAAGAATCAAGAGATCACTTTCCTCGAAGTCCCCAAGAGAGACAAGAAATGGGTAACTCAGCTTCGTAAAGTTCCACTTTTACGAGGCATTGTGAGTATTGTTGATGCCAGTGCCAAAGGATCGAAGCATCTGAATTATTCCGCTGAGGCTTTGGCTGATGATGAGCTAAGTCCGGAGGAACGAGCCCAGCAGAAGGCGAAGCAGGAATCCGGCTTCTCACTAACCATGATCCTTGGCGTTGCGATTATGGGTATCATTTCTTTTGTATTCGGTAAAGTTGTGCTTACTGTGGTGCCGGCAGTTATCGAGCAGTTCCTGTTCCAGCATGTTTTCAGCAGTACGTTTGTACATTCGCTGCTCGAAGGCGTAATCAAGATTGTTTTTCTACTCGCTTATTTATGGGGAATTTCCTTAACGCCAATGATTAAGCGGTTGTTCCAATATCATGGCGCCGAGCATAAAGTAATCAGTGCTTATGAGGCCGGTGAAGAACTGACGGTCAAGAATGTACAGAAATACAGCAGACTCCATTACCGCTGTGGTAGCAGCTTCATGGTGCTGACTGTAATCGTAGGTGTTGTCATTTATTCTTTCTTTCATTGGGATAACTTATGGGAACGTGTATATATTCGCCTGCTGCTGCTTCCTCTTGTCATTGGAGTATCATTCGAACTGCTGCGTATTACGAATTCCATGCGCGACATTCCTGTACTCCGCTATCTTGGCTATCCTGGACTGTGGCTGCAGCTGCTCACTACCAAAGAACCTAATGATGATCAGGTTGAAGTATCTATCGCCTCCTTTAACCGGATGCGCGAGCTTGATGCTGAACTGGAACGGAATGCTTCGGCTGAGCTTTCAACGCTCGGTACCCATCTGGACCCCGTGAAAGGATGATTAATCGATGAGAAAACAGGCTGTCATATTTTGGGTCCTTATCGGACTTGCAGCAATCGGAATTGCCAACAGCATGCTTACTGGCGGAATTCTGAATTGGCTGATCCCCGTCGTTCTGGTTGCCGCCGTGTTTCTTCTCTATAAATTCCCGCCGGCCAAGTACCGTTCGAAGTCACCGAAAGTGAAGCCATCAGCCAAAACTATGGCAAAAATAGCAAAAACGACGCCCCAGCGCCGTTCTGATGCCGCTCCCAAACGCAAGCATTATCCTTTTCAAGTTATCGAAGGTAATAAAGGCAAAAATGAGGATGGGCAGCAGCCTAAATATCACTAACAATCAATTAAGTTGAACATAAACTCTTAGATTAGAAAGCCTGCTGAAAATACTTGATGAATTCCTCTTCGTAATACTGGGTACTCCAGTCACCGAAGAACTTGCTTCCCGCCCGGAAGCCGGATTCATGAAGCAGCAGGCTTTCTTCATGTGTAATATGAAACTGGGTTACCCCTATGCCAAGAATAGGTACCTTGACCGTCCGATACCGATTCTCCTGTTCAATATACCGCTCATCATGAGCCGACAACATGGTATCGAATAACGCCTGAAGCATGCTGAAAGGCCCTCCGATCCGGTGCGGCTGGTTCGAGTTCTTCCCTACCATTTGAAAGCCTACCGTTGGAATAATTTCTCCATCCGCCTTAACCCCATCCTGATCGAACAGCCAAAGCGGCAGATTGCTGAGGAGACCCCCATCCACGATATGAATGAATTGATCCTTAAACGCCTTTCCCCGGGACAGCTTGGGCGGCAGCCGAAGCAGAACAGGATCGAAGAAATAGGGAATACTGCAGCTCATTCTTACGGCATGGGCGACGTCAAATTGGTTCGCGTCGATCCCCAGCTTTTGCAAATCATCAGGAAGAATCAGAATTTTACCGCTTGTGATATCGGAGGCTATGATCGTCAGCTTGCCTTTCTCCAGATCTTTAAATGTTCTGACCTTCTTGACGAGAAGCGCCTTTCTGAGCCAGTCCTCCAGAGCTTCTCCCGCATACAACCCTTTCTTCAACATAATGCGCGCTGCCGGACCGATAAGCGGAGTATTGAATATGGCTGATCTCTTTAGGAACTTGGCAAAGTTCGTCGCAAGAATAAGCTCCCTCATCTCTTCCGCATTGTAACCGGCTGCCATTAGTGCCGCAACAATAGACCCGGAAGAGGTTCCAGCCAATCTTACAAATTTGAAATCGTGCATTTCAGCCGCACGTACCGCGCCTACCAGAGAAATGCCTCTGACCCCTCCGCCTTGGAATACACCATTTATCCGCATACAGCCAAACAGCCCCCATCCTGCACAAGAGTGGCCACACCCCAAAGTAAAGGGGCGGTCTACTGCTTATGTATGTGGATGGGGGCTGCTTTTATGACATCAGCTCAGATCAATTTCCGTTAATTAGCAAGAAAATAAGATTTCAATAATGGCAGCAAGCCTAGCGGATTCTTGATCAAATCTTTGGCACTATAAAAGATACTTCCCTGTACTTCACTCGACTGCTTGTTGTAATTCAGTTGGTTAATGATCTCCTGGGCAGTCTGCCAGCCTACTTCTGGACTTCCGAGCTTATATGGAGCATGGCCAATATACAATTTGACGCCTGTTCCACGAACCTCCTGAGACCACCAATCCACCAATTTGTCATAACGGGCATTTGTGAACGACATACTCCAATAGATTTGGGGAGCCACATAATCGATACACCCATTCTGAATCCAGGTCCGAACATCGGCATACATGCTGTCATAAGCGGTTATTCCCGCCTTGGTATCTGAGCCTGTGATGTCAGTTGCCTTGTTACGCCACACGCCAAACGGGCTTATTCCAAAGCTCACGCCCGGTTTGACTCTATGGATGCTCTGGCCCAGATCTCTTACAAAGGTATTGATATTGCTGCGCCGCCAATCCCCTTTATTCTTGATCTGATCCGGATTATAAGTTACATAGGTACTATCATCATTGAATTTGTCGCTGATACTTTCTCCTGATGGATAGAAGTAGTCATCCATATGAACGCCGTCAACATTATAATTCTGTACAACTTCCATTACGGAATCGATAATCTGCTGGCGGGCTTCCGGAATACCGGGATTAATATACAGCTTCCCGCCCTGCTTCACAATCCAGTCTGGATGCTGCACCGCCGTGCTGCCGGCAGGCAGCTTACTGACATCAGTCAGAATGCTGGCCCGGAAAGGGTTAAACCAGGCGTGGAACTGCATCCCCCGCTTGTGCGTCTCTTCTACCAGATAAGCCAATGGATCATAACCAGGGTCCTTGCCTGGAGTCCCGGTTAAATATTGAGACCAAGGCACAAACTTTGAAGGGTAGATCGCATCCGCAGCAGGACGCACCTGTACGAATACAGCGTTGATCCCTGTATCCTGCAGCTTATCTAATAGCGAGCTATACTCAGCTTTCTGCTGATCTACATTGCCGTAAGATTTCGAGCTTGGCCAATCCAGGTTATATACCGTGGAGATCCATGCTCCGCGAACCTGGACCGAGTTACTACTTCCAGGAGTTGTTCCCGGGGTTGTCCCTGGGACAGTCGGAGTGCCTCCTGCGTTCTTGGTAACAAGGACGACCTGCTGCTTCGCCTGATTCCAATTCACCAGCAGACCTAAATGCTCACCAACAAACCGCAGCGGAACCATGGTGCGGCCGCTTACGACCTGCACAGAGGCGTCTAGAGATACCGCTGTGCCGTTCACTTTCGCTGTTTTCCTGCCTGCTTGTAGCACCAAGATTTCCGATCCTTGGGAAATGGTTGCCGTGCTGGTCCCCTTGTCCCAATTGACACTCGCACCAAACCCCTCGCTAATTACCCGAAGAGGGACCATAGTGAAATTGGATTTCAAATATGGGGGCACGTCGCTATGAAGAGGTTGTCCATCCAGCAGCATGGTGATCTGCGTAGCTTTGGCCTGGGCAGACGGAGACAAGGACGACAGACTCAGCACCAACATGAGCAACAGCATCAACAAACTTCGAAACTTCATATACTATTATTCCTCCCAAAATCATAAATTTGCAGGCGAAATAACGCCAATGCAAGAGTAAAGCTTGAGCGATCCCCCCCTGAAAAAGAATAGGCACCTGTCTATAAGGACAGATGCCTCATTCACGAATCGCTAATCACTTCACCATGCAAAGCGTGAAGCTGCTGTATTCTTTGTTTATCTTGACGTAAAAATTCGACTAATGTTTCAATCCGGGTAATAGAATCCCAGCTTAAATGATGTTCAATTCCCTCAACATCTCTGTAAATGTTCTCCTGCTGTACTCCGATCATTTCGAGAAATTCCTCCAGCAGTTCATGCCGGTCGACCAGACGCTTGCCCACTTTCTTGCCTTTGCTTGTAAGGACAAGTCCTCTGTACTTCTCATAGATCAAATAATCGTCCTTATCCAACTTCTGGATCATCTTCGTTACGGATGAAGGGTGAACCTCCAAGCCTTCGGCTATATCCGAGACGCGCGCATATCCTTTCTCGTCAATAAGCTTGTAAATGCGCTCCAAATAATCCTCCATGCTGGGCGTTGGCATGTCATTCCCTCTTTTCTATTTATCAACAATGGCCTGTGTGCCGAGAAACCTGCTCTTGTAATGATACATGTTCCAGAGAGGACTTGGCAAGTCCTGGCGGCGTAGGCATGTGTACTGCACTCATGTACTTATTATTGCCATGATTCTTCAAAGAGCGTTCCACACACAATAGTAAATATCATAACTGGTCTGGAGGTTAATACGATGGCTACCCTAACAACTGCTGAACCCCCTGCAAAGCCCAGAACTCATACCAAACCTTTTGTCCCTGACTTTGTTTATTTTGAACCAGGAGCCCTGGAATATCCCAAAGGCATTCAGATTATGGATTGGGTCAAATCCCAGAATATCCCTTTCAAAATGACGACTTCGCATAACCGCATAACCGGACTGCCCGGAGATACGGAACTGCAGCAGTACAAGAACGCCAAGCGTACCTTGGTTGTAGGCGTGCGCAAGACATTAACATTCGATCAATCCAAGCCGTCCGCTGAATATGCCATCCCGATCTCGACTGGCTGCATGGGCCACTGCCACTACTGCTATCTGCAGACCACCTTGGGGGCTAAGCCATATATCAGGGTCTATGTGAACACCGGGGACATCATATCCGCCGCCAAGAAATACATCGACGAACGCATTCCAGAAATTACACGATTTGAAGCAGCATGCACCTCCGATCCTGTAGGCCTAGAGCATATCACCGGCTCTTTAACGGAACTCATCAACTTCATGGCTGGAGAAGAGTACGGCCGTCTGAGGTTTGTAACGAAGTTTCACCATGTTGATCCACTCCTGGACCTCAAGCATGGCGGTCATACCCGCATAAGGTTCAGTATCAATTCCGATTACGTGATTCGTCAATTCGAGCCAGCCACGTCCAGCTTTGAAGAACGCATCGAAGCGGCAGGCAAAATAGCCAAGGCCGGCTACCCGCTAGGCTTCATCATTGCACCGATCATTTGGTATGACGGATGGGAACAGGGTTACGCCGACCTGCTTCAGCGGCTGGCACAGGCCATGCCGGACGAACCAGTAAAAGATTTGACTTTCGAGATGATCCAGCATCGTTTCACCAAGACGGCAAAAGCTACAATTGAGAAAAGATATCCAAAAACAAAGCTCGAAATGGATATGGAGAAGCGCAAGAAAAAATGGGGCCGCTACGGGCAATATAAATATGTATACCCTGATGAACAGCAAAACGCCCTGCGCGAATTCATCACAGAGCGAATTTTTGAGCATTTTCCTTATGCCAAGATTGATTACTTCACCTAGAATTTCAACCATTCCGGGGTGATGCTCTGCAGCCAAATGGTGATGTAGGTCATCCGGTTGGTGAAGAGCAGAAGCCCCATAAGCACCATCAAGCCGCCACCAATCTTCATCATTAGACTGGAGTACCTTAGTATCCACTTCGTTGAGCCGATGAAGAACGCCAGTACGAAGAAGGGTAATGCAAAACCTATCGAGTATGCTGTAATAAGACCCAGCCATGTGCCGGGAGCGCTTGCTGACAAGGCAATAATTGACATAAGAATCGGCCCAACACATGGGGACCATCCGGCTGAGAAGCCAATACCCAGAATGAAGGACCCTATGTATCCGGCAGGCTTCCATTTGAAATCCAGCTTGCGTTCTTTCATCAAGAATTGCGGCTGGAATAGCCCTAATAAGAATAAACCCATAATAATAATCAAGATAGCAGATAGCTGCCGAATCAAGTCTCTGTATTCATTAAAGATCTGCCCGAACATTCCTGCCCCAAATCCAAGTGTGTAGAATACCGCAGAGAACCCCAAAATAAAAGCGAGCGTATGGGTCATCGTCCTGAACCGGACGTTTGGCCTGTCCTGCTCATTACGCAGGGTCTGCACGGACATCCCGGTGATATAGGATAAATATGAAGGATATAGAGGCAGGCAGCAGGGCGAAATGAATGAGGCTATCCCGGCCGCAAAGGCCACCCAAATATTGAGATCCGTCATCAGTTCCTCCTATCAAGTCCAATTAAGCAGTAAACCCTCTTTTGGCAAGCAGAGTCAGAATTAGCATGGCTATAAGGAGCAGCACGATCGTAGCACCAGGAGCCAAATTCCAGATTCCCGCGACCATTAGCCCAACAACCACAGCAATTTCAGCAATGACGACCGAGAAGATTACCGAACTCTTGAAGCTTCTGGCAATAAACAGGCTGCACGCAGCCGGTATGGTGATCAGTGCTGATACCAGCAAAGCTCCAACAATTTTGATTGCCGTACTGATTACGAGTGCTGTCATCACAGTAATCAGCAGATTAAGCCATTTTACAGGCAGGCCGCTGACCGCAGCTGCATCTTCTTCAAAGGTAAGAAGGAAGAATTCCTTGAAGAACACCGAGATTCCGATCACGACAATGACTGTAACAGCTCCTACTACATACAGATCCGTTGTATCCAGTGTATAAATACTGCCGAATAAATAACTCACAACATCGGTATTATATCCCATTCCCAGGGTGAAGAACAGCGAAGCCAATGCCACCCCGCCAGACATAATGATGGCAATGGACAGCTCCGCATATCCGCGATAGGCCTTACGCAGCTTCTCGATGGCAAATGAAGCCACGATGGCGAAGACAAGTCCAACGGCAATAGGGTACACATTAATGAGAAAACCGAGTGCCACACCCGCAATAGTAACGTGTGCGAGAGTATCTCCAATCATCGACAGACGACGCAGTACGAGGAATATCCCAATAAGCGGCGCCGTAATCCCGATGAGCAGTCCTCCCGCGAGCGCTCTCTGGAAAAAATCTACCGTTAAAATTTCCAATGTTCATATCTCCTTCAAAAGCTAGTTAAGCGAATGCTGCAAATCCGGTATCTCACAGTCCGTATCATGAGAATGTCTAACATGGAACTTGATCCCGCCGCTTCGGTCACGCGGTTCCTTCCCAAGATATCCTTCGATCATCTCGATATCATGGGATACCATCAAGAAGGTCATATGATGATGCGCATGCATATGAAAGATGAGTTCGAAGAAATCAGCTTGGGTCTGTACATCAATCCCTACCGTGGGTTCATCAAGGATCAGGAGATCCGGATGATTAATTAAGGCTCTGGCCAGGAATACACGCTGCTGCTGCCCGCCTGAGAGCTGTCCAATTCTTTTATTCGCAATATCCGTTATTCGCATGACTTCCATGGCATCCGCACATTTCTGATGATCCGCTCGTCCCATTCGGCGGAAGATCTTCCGGTTGCTGTATAAGCCAGAAAGCACAACTTCCCGCACAGTGGCGGGAAACAGCGGATTAAATGCATTTTTCTGTGGAACATACCCAATTCTTTCCCAGTCCTTGAATTTCTGAATGGGTTCGCCAAAGAGCTTAATGCTGCCTTGTGAAGGATTCAGGAGTCCGACAATCATTTTGAGCAGCGTCGTCTTCCCCGTACCGTTAGACCCCAGCACGCCAACAAAGTCCCTTTCCTTGGCCGTAAAGCTTAGGTCTGTAATGACCTTCTGATCCCGGTAAGAGAATGATACCTGGTCAATTTCAATGATATTCTGATGACAATAAGGTGCGGGTGTGCTGCTGTCTGAAGTCATAACCGGCCGCCTTCCGTTTCCGTATAATATCTTTCTTTATTGTAAAGCTAGAATCAAATTTTGCAAATTTTTCTCCATTAAAGTAAAATAATTATCCTTATTCTGTTCTTCCTGCTTGGTGAGCCCTTCAACCGGGTTAAGCACCAAAGTCTGAACTCCTGTCTCCCCTGCCAGGGTGCGAGCCAGCTTATCGGATACGAGTTCTTCAAAGAATATATATTTGATATTGTCCTGTTTCACCACTTTGGACAGTTCAATAATATCCTGAGCCCTAGGTTCAGCATCCGGTGACAGCCCCATAATAGCATGCTGGGTTAATCCATAGTCCCGGCACAGATAGCCAAACGCCTGGTGAGAAACGACAATTTCTTTCTTGTTCGTCTTGGCTAGCACACTTGTAAACTTCGCATCCAGCTTATTCAGCTGTTCCGCAAGCTTATCATAGCGCGATTTATAACCGGCTTTGTGAGCCGGGTCAACCAGCACGTAGCTGTCCTTGATATTCTTCGCAATCTGCATCGCTGATTTGGGACTGACCCAGGTATGGGGATCCATCTCATGTGCTTCCGGTTCATTGGCATTTGAAGCACCTGCACTGTGATCATGACCATCCGCGCCTTCCCCTGCTTCAATCAGTGGGATGCCTTTGCTCACTTCAACGGTCTTAACCTTAGAGTCTTGACTGAGCCCTTTCAGGAAGCTGGGTACCCAGCCTTCCAGCCCTGCTCCATTGTAGAAGAACAGCTGAGCTTTGGAAGCTGTAATAATATCATTGCTTCGCGGAGTCCATTCATGCGGCTCCACCCCAGTAGGCAATAGATTAATCACGTTAGCGTCCTCTCCGCCAATAGCAGAAGCAAATTCATAAATCGGATAAAAGCTTGTAACTACGTTCACTTTACCCTCTACAAGCTGATTCGTTCCCCCACGGCCGCATCCAGCCAAAACAATAATAAATAATAGCCCAATTAAGGCCCGCCCCATATTAAATTTCATTCGGTTCGCCTTCCCTATTCGTAATAATTACTAACTAGATTATAGAGTCACTCTAAAATGAATGTCAACCCCGATTTCCATTGTGCCCAGCTAAATCAAAAAAAGACCTTCTTCAAAATTGAAGAAGGTCCTACTTCCACCAGCTTTTATTTCACAACAGCGCCATTAGGCATGTTATCCGGAACTGTAGCAAGCGTTAGCTGATCACCCTGCGATGCAGCCAATATCATTCCCTGTGACAGCTCACCGCGCAGCTTCACCGGCTTCAGGTTAGTCACCACAATTACCTTACGTCCAACCAAATCCTCAGGTTTATAGAATTTGGCGATACCGGACACGACCTGTCTTTGTTCAAAACCAAGATCAAGCTTAAGTTTAAGCAGCTTGTCGGCCTTGGCAATAGCTTCCGCTGAGATTACCTGACCAACACGAAGCTCTACCTTAGCGAACTCATCAATGCTGATCTCTTCCTTGAGTTCTGGTGCAGGGGCTGCTTCCAGAGCGTCCGCAGCACCACTTGCTGGGGCTTGCGCTTGTTCCGCTGCCGCAAAGGCCGCTGTGCTTCCGGCCATGGCTTGAACGATATAAGCTACTTCCTCCGCACTGTCCAGACGTGGGAAGATCGGTTCTCCTTGACCTAGCTTTGTACCAGCAGGAATTAATCCGTAGGATTTAGCACTATCCCAGGCGGTAAGCTCGCCTTGGGCAATTCCAAGCTGGGCCCAGATCTTCGCAGGTGCCTGGGTCAAGAATGGCTGCAGCAGAATCGAGGCAATGCGCAAAGATTCGACCAGATGCACCATAACCGAAGCCAGCTCGCCGCGCTTCGATTCATCTTTTGCCAAAGTCCATGGCTGAGTCTCATCAATATATTTGTTCGTCCGGCTGACGAACTGACCAATCGCGGTAAGGGCGATGGAGAACTCGAGCTTCTCCATAACTTCTTCTACCTTCTCTACCGCAGCCTTTGCAGCGTCAGTCAATTCCTGATCAAAAGCTGTCACATTCGGAACATAGGCTGGCAGCACGCCATCGAAATATTTGTTCACCATCGCTACAGTACGATTCAGCAGATTACCCAGATCGTTAGCGAGATCTGAGTTGATCCGCTCAACAAAGCTTTCCGGCGTGAACTGACCGTCTGAACCGAAAGGCACCTCACGTAGCAGGTAATATCTCGTTGCGTCTAGACCATAGCGGTCAATCAGAGTATTGGGGTCTACTACGTTCCCCTTCGACTTGGACATCTTGCCATCTTTCATCAGCAGCCATCCGTGACCGAACACTTTCTTTGGCAGTGGAATATCGAGAGCCATAAGCATAATTGGCCAGTAGATGGAATGGAACCGGACAATCTCTTTGCCTACCAGATGCACATCTGCGGGCCAGTAGCGATTATAGAGTTCGGGATTGTCGGTGCCGTAGCCCAGAGCAGTAATATAGTTAGAAAGCGCATCGATCCACACGTAGACGACGTGCTTGGGATCACCCTTGACTTTAACTCCCCATTCAAAGGTTGTGCGGGATACAGCCAGGTCCTCAAGACCCGGCTTGATGAAGTTGTTAATCATCTCATTTTTGCGGGACTCCGGCTGAATGAACTCAGGGTTCTCCTCGTAGTATTGAAGCAACCGGTCCGCATAGCTGCTCATTCTGAAGAAGTAACACTCTTCCTTAACCAGCTCTACCGGGTGTCCGCTATCCGGGCTTTTGGCGCCTTGAATGTTCCCTTTCTCATCACGAACCACATCGACCAGCTGGGTTTCGGTGTAGTATGTCTCATCCGGAATACTGTACCAGCCTTCGTACTCTCCTTTGTAGATATCCCCCTTCTGAAGCAGGCGGTCAAAAATATCCTGAACGATCTGCTTATGCTTCTCGTCTGTAGTACGAATGAAATCATCGTTGGAGATATCGAGCTTCTTCCACAGCTCCTTAATTCCTGCAACAATCCCATCAACAAATTGCTGGGGAGTCATCCCTTTCTCTTGTGCTTTCTGTTCGATCTTCTGACCGTGCTCATCCGTACCTGTAAGGAAGCGCACATCATATCCACGCAGCCGCTTATAACGGGACATAGCATCCCCAGCCACCGTAGTGTAGGCATGGCCAATATGCAGCTTGTCGCTTGGATAATAGATCGGGGTAGTCAGGTAAAAAGTTTTCTTGTCAGACATCAGTGAACCTCCTCCTGGAATTTAAAAAATCTTAGCCAAAAAAAAACAAAAAACTCCCGTCCCCTAATGGGACGAGAGAGATCTCACGTGTTACCACCCAATTTCCCCGGATCAAACCTTACCCCCGGGCTCATTAACCGTCTATATAGACGCTCCGTTAACGCTGGATCAGCGCTTCTCCCTCACTGCAGGCAACCCGCTAGCTCGAAAAAAGTTCCTCCCGGACCATCTTCCAAAGTCCCTCCAGACCGGTTCCCAGCTTCATCCGGCTCTCTGTACTGGCTGGCTGCTTCGTACTTATCCATTCTCAGGAAATTGATATATTAAAAATATATGAAATGTAGTAAGTGATGTCAAGTCAGGTCTTACCCTGGATGAGTATCTTCGTAGCGAGGAGGAACGGGGTCAAGTCCCCCGGGATGAAACGGATGGCATTTGGCAATCCGCCTTGCGGCAAGCCAAGAACCTTTCAAGGCACCGTGAACCTCTATCGCTTCAAGCGCATAAGCCGAACAGCTAGGATAGAAGCGGCAGGTCGGCGGCTTAAGCGGGGAAATAAACTTCCGGTAGACATGGATCGGTCCCTGAACAACTTTACGCATGATGGCCATTCAGATTATCCGTGCTGCTGGGCATCAGTAGATTCCTGCTTGGATGCCTGGCAGTCTTTACAATAACCGAACACTTCAAATTTATGCTTTACGACCTGGAATTGTTCCGGTGTATCTGCGAGAGACATCGGACAGAAATGGATTGGATAGGTCTTCTCACACTGCAGGCATATCATATGATGATGGTGCTGAGCCTCACTGCAGCCACCCCTAAATTTAAGCCCGTCTTCAAAGACGATTTGTTCGATCACGCCTAACTCTTCCATAACACGCAAATTGCGGTATACCGTGTCAAAACTTAGCCCGCTGTATTTCTTGCACATATAGTCATAGACATCCTTGGGTGTCAGATATCCTTCAGTTTCGGCAAATAACTTGGCCAGAGTCTTCCTCTGATCCGTGATCCGAAGCCCTTGGCTCGACATAACTCCAATAATCTGGTCTGTCGACAGCATACATTCTCCTCCTGCCCTGACAAATCTGTCTACCTCTCATAATGCCGCAAAAAGATACTTGAGTCAATCTGGACCCACTTGCATGCGAAAAGCCCTTTCTTCAACATTAATAGCTGAAGTCAGAGCTTAGGAATGAACTGACGAATATGAAATTGAAAATGAAATTAATATACCATCTCAATAATTATCTGGAACCTGACGCAGCTTATTGCTTGAGTAACGTCTTAGATGATCATCTTCTTCACTTATTAGGATGCGGGTGATTCCTGCAAGCGATATTCCGATGGAGTCATCCCGATATATTTCTGGAATACTTTCGTGAAATAACGCCTTTCTTGGTACCCAACACCCATGCCGATCTGGGCGATGCTCTTGTCGCTGCTGCGCAAGAGGCATTTCGCCATTTCCATCCGCTGTTTCGTCAAATATTCTACAAAAGTCTCCCCAAAATGATTTTTAAATAAGAGACAGAAATAACTACAGCTGATGCCAAGGTATTCTGCGATCTCCTCAATTCCGAAGTCTTGATCAAGCTTGTGCTGAATATAGTCCTGCGCTGACAGCATGAGCTGCTCAGAAGTCTTCTTGGAGGAAACAGAATCTAACGAACGTTCAATCAGAGAGACCAGCAGGGACAACAGTTCCTTAAGACTCAGAGCCAGCTGCATCTGCTGCCAGACGAGCTCCTCTTCATCACTTGGCAGCATATGCAGCTCCCTCATCTCACGAACCAAATGAATAAGAAGATAATGGAGCAGCTTCTCGGCTCTGCTTATCGAAGTTTCCTTCAGGTGGCCCACATAATTTTTGAGTTCCAGTATCACCTGCTGCAGTGCCTTGCCATCCCCATTTCTTAGTCCTGTTCCCATCTGCTCAATCCACTCCCACTGGGAGGAATGATCCCTAGAACGAGGTGCTTCTTCTAGATCAAAGGAACTCACAGCACTCACGAACCAATCTTGAGAAGAATTCAAGATTAACGCCTGCTGCATCCTTTTATACACTGCAGACAGTTCATTTAGAGCTACTGGCTCTTGATAGGTGCACAACCGTAGAAACATGGAATCCTTCTGATCAATTAGGGCTTGAAGGGACAGAAATCTTGAGTATAAGTGCTCCCTTGTAATAGGCTCTCCGCCCGCTGTAGCTGAGAAGATAACACACCACTCACCCTCACGAACCTGAATTACGGTCTGCTCCTTTAAGAGATTCCCTAACATTTCCTTGAGCTTCTCTTTGATATGAAGGTTCCAGGCCTTCCGTTCATGAATCGTCCAGGTCATCGACTTATAAGCATAATCATACAGGTCAACTAACAAGACTGCAAAATCCTTGCGTTCAACCAAATTCTCTTCATCCAGAATCATCTTGGTCTTATCCGCTTCCTGCCCAAGCAGAGTATGAAGCAGATAGTTCTCAGTTGCCCAGTGGATCACTTCATTCATCTGCTGTTCTTTGAGCAGCTTCTTTCGCTTAGCTCGAATGTCATCGCTGATAGTCCGTACAGTATTTTCTAATTCGGCATAGTCAATAGGCTTGCAAATGTAATCCCTTACATGATACTGGATGGCTGCACGCGCATATTCAAATTCCTGATACCCGGTAAGCAGAAGGACCTCACATTTGTGATCCTGGCTGCGCAGCTCTTTGATCAAGCTGATCCCATCCATAACCGGCATTCGGATATCACTCAAAATCAAATCAGGGTGTTGTTCATTCACCATTCGAAGAGCTTCTAATCCATTTTTGGCCAAGCCAACAATTTCAAAGTCCATTTCCGCCCAAGGAATAACTTTAGTTAGATTATTCAAGATAGGAGTTTCATCATCGACCAGCAAGACTTTAAAGTTCAAAATTTATCACCCCATTCATTTTTAGGAATCACACACTGAATGATGGTGCCATGCCCCGGTGCAGAGCATATAAACAAGCCATAACGAGTCCCATACTGGAACCTAATCCGGTCCATCACACTGCGTAAGCCCAGACCTCTTCTCTCTTGATTCATTACCAGATCGCCCTCAGGTTCGGCTTTAATTTCATGATCGTTTTCACTTTCACTAAAATATTTAAGATTGGATAGTTGCCGTGAACTCATCCCTATTCCATTATCTTCTATGCGAAGCAGAATTCGATTCTCGTGGGTCCAACCGGTAATCTTCAGATGACCTTTATATTCAATCCCTTCAAAACCATGCTGAATACAGTTCTCCACCAGAGGCTGGATCGTAAGCTTAAGAACAAGACAATTCATCAACTCTTCCGGTATCTCCAGACTGTAGTCGAACACTTCTTCAAAGCGGAATTTCTGAATTTCCAAATAATTAATGACATGTTCCAGTTCTTGTCTAAGCGGGATTTCTTCCTTACCTTGGAAGCTGATCCTAAGTATACTGGCCAGTCTGAGCACCATTCCACTCACTTTCTTACCTTGATTCTGAATTGCTAGAGCGTTGATGGACTCCAGAGTATTGAACAGGAAGTGAGGTTTGATCTGCGCTTGAAGCACTCTAAGCTCCGCGTTGGTCTTCTTCTCCTGCTCGTTCCTGACCTGGTCGAACAGCTGGGAGATTTTATCCATTTGGTTGTTAAAGCCCTTCTGGAGCAGTAGAAGCTCATCGTCCCCCTTCTCATCCACCCTTGCACCTAGATCACCGGCTTCCGCTTTACGCATGAACCTTACAATGACCCCAATTGTGCCTGTAATACGATTCATGAAGAAGACGTTGAACATCACAGCCGTAACCACAAAGATTGCCAATATCCCGACGAACCACTTCGCAAAGGTCATCACTTCACTCGACAGATAGCTCCATGAGGTTACAGACACAATGCTCCATGGATGCTCTTTCAGATGATATATCGATATTACGCTTTCCTGACCACCAAACTTACCTTTGAAACTCTGATATTTACCCCCATAGGAAAGAGTCTCATTGACATATTTATTGATCGAGGTTCCGTCAAAAGCATCTTTATTGTCATACAGAACCAGACCCTTATTGTTAACCAGAAAAAAACGAGTGTCTCGCTGATTACCGCCAACTTGCAGGTTTTTAAAAATATCATCGATCTCCCAGTTCTTGATTTGAACCGCAAGTATGCCCATTTTTTGAAGGTTGCTCAGCTTCTTAATCACCCTTATTTGCGTAAAACCCGGCTCTGAGCCTGTTAATTCAGGATATTCGTGAGGCGCAATCCATAGCGCACGCCCGTTTAACTTCATCACTTCTTTGTATACCGGATGGTTCTTTAATTGCAGATAGGTTAGGGGTGTGAAGCCTTCCTTGTCAAAGACGGGAAAAGGCTTGATGGATTCATAATTCTTATAACTATACAAGTTGTTGAGCGTATTTAAATTGTAGAGAAAGGCATAATCGATGGCCGGATGATTATACAGCAGCGTTCGAAAGCTCGTCTGGTTGGCATTCAGTTCAATCTGTCCTTCGTTCGTGAGGTTCTGAGTTTTGGGATCACTGGAAGAAAGGGCATTCTGGAATAATTCCCGGTCACTTCCGCTGCGGGTTACATTGTCAATTTCCTTAAACACACTATTGATGCTAAACCCAATAGACTTTAAGGCATACTCAGCCTGCTCACTATATTTACTCTCTATTGACCGAAAAGTAACCAGAAATGCGATGAACCCGAGCACAAAAATAGGGATTATTATAAGAAGAATAAATGCGGTAAGAAGTTTGATACGCAAATTCATAGGGATAACTCCTCACTCATCTAGCTTTTATCCCTTAACGCCACCCGCAGTTACTCCTTCGATAATCTTCTCCTGCAGGAATGCATAAATAACAATTACTGGAACAACGCTGTATACAATACCGGCAGACATTTGCGCATAATTCATTTGATACTGGTTACGGAACTGGACCATACCAACGGGCAGGGTGCGAAGAGTATCTTTGGAAAGGAAATAGTTAGCAAGCAGGAATTCATTCCAGTTGCTAAGGAAATTCACGATGAAGACTGTAACTATCGCGGGAACAGTTAAAGGTAGCACTATCTTAGCAAAGATACCTGATGCGCTCAATCCATCCATCACGGCTGCCTCTTCAATTTCACCAGGGAGAGAACGCATAAATTCAGCCAGTATGATCACGGTAAATGGAATGGCATTTCCGATATATGGAATGATCAGTGCTAAATGCGTATTCAGAATTCCAAGCTTGTTCACCAGAGTATAAATCGGGAGCATCATAGCATTATTCGGGATTAACATTCCAATTAGGACCGCGCCAAACAAGACGGACGCTATTCTTCCGAACCGCATTCGAGTCACGGCGAAGGAGAACATAGATGCCAGTAATATCGTTAACAATGCTGAAATCAGCGAGATATACAAGCTGTTAATGAAGTAGGTGCTGATTTTTGCATTTACCCATGCCTCATAGTAGTTATTGAAGACAAACTCTTTGGGCAGACCAAAAGGATGAAGCGCTATCGCATTATTATCTTTCTTAACTGAGGAGAATAGGACGAACAAGAACGGGAACAGAATAACCAGCAGGTAGCCTAACAAAAATAAATGAGGAATTCCCCTCTTCAGGTTACGTACCATCAATACTCAATCCTTTCATTACGCCGTGCAACCAGCAGTTGATAGATTAAGGTAACAATAAGCGTAAAGATAAAGATCAACACGGCAATTGAGTTACCATAACCGTATTTGAAGCTCGTAATCGCGTATCTGATCATATACGTAGCCATAACTTCGGTGGAGCCCGCTGGGCCGCCATTCGTCATGACAATAACGATATCCGCTGCTTTCATTGCACCTGCAATGGAGAGCATAACCACCACGGAGATGATCGGTGTGATAAGCGGCAGAACGATACGGGTTGCACGCTGATACGCTGTAGCCCCATCAATCGCAGCAGCTTCTTCGAGTTCCTTCGGGATCGAAAGGATCGCAGCCAGCACCATAATAATGTAGTATCCAGTCCACTGCCAGGCGTTCGTGATAAGGATAGACAGCATCGCATAGGTATTATCAGACAGCCAATAAATCTTGCCTATTCCAAAGAAACTCAATATTTTGTTAAGGAGGCCGATGTCGGGTTCATAGATGAATCCCCACAGAATACCAATAACTGCCGTAGACATAATGGAGGGGAGGAATATCGCTGTCTTGTACAGACCCTTCAGCTTCTTAACATGTGCTATGAGGAGGGAGAAGATTACAATAACAGGGACTTGAAGGAACACAGAGAACAAAATGAAATAAGCATTATTTTTCACGGCCACCCAGAAGCGATCTTGACCCAGTGCTTTGGTAAAGTTATCGATACCGATATACTTGATTTTGTCCAGTTTCGCAACACCATTCCAACTGGTGAAGCTGAAATAGAGAGAGGAGAAAATCGGATAAATGAAAAACATTAGGAACAGCATGACTGCGGGCAATACGAACAATATGAATACAGTAGGATTCTTCATTGCTTTGTTCATACCAAACCTCCGGTTTGTTAGACAACAGGTCTTCCTTCATCCATTGCCCATCTCGAGTGTAGAAAGAAATGCATCCTTACTTCGTAGTAAGGATACATTCCTTAAGTATGTCCATAAGGCTATTCTTTGTTAGCCAGGACCTCATCAGTTACTTTTTGAAGATCCCCAGCCATTTTCTCAGGTGTGGTTTGGCCCCCAATCAGCTTTTGAATTTGTACAGCACTGAACTCTGTATTGATATCCGGATCCACTTGGGAATCCCAAGCCGGGAAAGAACCCTGCGTGCTGTTTAGTACTTTAATGATGTCCTTCATCAACTCATCATTGACGGTAGAATTAAGTTTGTCTTCAGGAATGGTCATCGAAGGCAGCACGCCATCTTCAGTGAGTCCCCGCAGCTGCATATCTTCGTTGAATAACTCCTTGATGAACTTCTTAACCGCGTCCAATTTACGTGGGTCATCCGCTACGGCTGCCGAGAATCCATAACCGTTATTGGAGTCACGCATAAGAGCTGTTTGCTCTCCGGTGCCGCCGTCTACAGGAGGCATGTTGAAGAACCCTACTTTACCAATCATGGCTTCGCCTGATTGTCCTTTTTTGAATACCGAAGATTTCCATGTGCCATCAAACCAGAGCGGGGCTTCGCCGGAAGTGAATTGGCCCGTGATGTCTCCATACGCGAACCCGAGCTCACCTTTTTTGAAATAACCTTTTTTCTCCCACTCCACATGCTTCGCAAATGCCTTCACCATATTAGGATCAGTCCATTTGGCTTCACCAGCAGCGATTCTTTTGACAATATCCGGCCCTGCGTAACGAGCCCATAATTGGTTGGTTAACATTAGAGGAACCCAACCCTCCTTAGATGCTGCGGCAATAGGTGTTTTGCCATCGGCTTTGATTTTGACTAGGAGTTCTTCAAGCTCGGGGAAGGTGTTTGGCACTTTCAGACCCTTTTGAGCAAAGTAATCTTTGTTATAGAAGAAGCCTTCAGCGGAAGCCCCAATAGGCAGACCATACACTTTACCTTCATAAGTATAAGGATCAAGCACATTAGGAAATTTATCACTGAGGCCAAGCTCTGCAAGAATTGGGGTCAAATCCAGCATTCTGCCTTCCTTTGCATACAATTGAGCATCCGGACTTCCGAATACGTCGAAGATATCTGGCGGGTTCCCTGCCGCCATCTCCCCGCGCAGCTTCTCTTTCCGGTTAACTTCGGAATCAACAGCGTCCAGCTTGATGGTGAGGCCTGGAGTCTCATCCTGAACTTTCTTCACCACATCCTGTAGAATGGCCAGACGATTCTTCTTGTCGGCTCCGACCTGGGTGTGACGTAATGTCACCTCAAAGGGTGAATTATCTGCCTTCTCTTCTTGCTTGGCTGGCTCACCGGTTTTAGCAGGTTTCTCAGTATTAGAACCGCCACTACAAGCCGAAAGCATAGTGGTTGTCACCAGGAGAAGTGACAGCAACAATACCAGACTTTTTTTCATATATATTGACCCTCCCGTAGAATGGTTTGCCTTACACTTTTCATTATAGGAAACGCTTTCAGAATTGGTAAGGAGGACATATTTCTTATAGAGGGATAAAATCTTCTAATTGCCATGTACGAAGGACTGAATCATAACAAAAAACGTGAGGCTCAGTATCCGAGGATACTGATTCTCACGCTATTTATGATGCGGTGAACTCTATACCTGCAGGGCACTTTGACTACGTCCATCCTCTACTAACTGATAGGCTCGTTGAACCTCTTCATCCGTAGGAGAAGGTACATTCTCGAGAGGATACTTCCAGTTTAACGCTTCCCATTTGTAGATACCCATTTGGTGATAGGGTAGGATTTCAAATTTCTCGACACCCTTTAACTTCCCGATAAATTGCCCCAGACGCAGCAAGTCTTCCTCATCATCGTTGATGCCTGGAACAAGTACGTGTCTGATCCACATTGACTTGTTATGCTCTGACAACCATTCTGCCATATGAAGCATCCGCTCGTTAGGCTTACCTGTAAGTTCAATATGCTTCTCGTTGTCAATATGTTTCAGATCGAGAAGGACAAGATCCGTTACATCGAGTAAATCTTTAATTTTGTCGCCTTCATTATAACCGTTGGTATCTAAAGTAGTATGAAGCTCCCAGCGCTGCTTGACCTCGCGGAACAGCTCTGCAACAAAATGAGCCTGCAGCGTTGCCTCTCCTCCAGACACGGTTAATCCGCCGCCGGAAGAACGATAGTAGTTAATGTAAGGCTCAATCTCGGCAAGTACCTCTTCCATATGCATATCCTTGCCGCCCGTCAGATTCCAAGTATCCGGGTTATGGCAGTATTTGCATTTCAGCAGGCAGCCCTGCATAAAGAGGACGAACCGTATTCCCGGGCCATCAACGGTTCCGAAAGTTTCTAGTGAGTGAATATGACCTGTGAGCATGTTTGTCTCATCCCTTTCTGCAGGAGCTGCAGCTGATTATGGTCTTACAATTTGTATCAGATTACGTGACTAACTTTCTTACATTGATCCGTGGAAAGTACGGTTAATGACATCGAGCTGTTGTTCACGAGTCAGCTTAATGAAGTTAACTGCATATCCTGATACCCGAATCGTCAATTGTGGGTAGTTCTCTGGGTGGTCCATAGCATCTATGAGCTGTTCACGGTCAAATACGTTGACATTCAAGTGATGTGCATTGCTGCCGAAATAGCCATCCATCATGGATACGAGATTGGATTTGCGGATCTCTGGTTCCTTGCCCAGTGCTTTAGGCACAATGGAGAAGGTATTTGAGATACCGTCCAGGCTGTGTTCATATGGCAGCTTGGCTACGGAACTAAGAGAAGCAAGAGCCCCTTTCTTGTCACGTCCGTGCATTGGGTTAGCCCCTGGAGCAAACGGCTCACCGGCTTTACGTCCATCTGGCGTTGTACCTGTCTTCTTACCATACACAACATTTGATGTGATAGTAAGAACAGATTGTGTTGGCATTGCATTACGATAAGCTTTGTGTTTGCGGATCATGCTCATGAACTGTTCAACCAGTTCAACGGCAATTTGGTCAACGCGATCGTCATTGTTACCGTAGCAAGGGAACTCGCCTTCAATCTCAAAATCAACAGCAATTCCATTCTCGTTGCGAATAGGTTTAACTTTAGCATATTTGATAGCACTCAGAGAGTCAGCCGCAACGGAAAGTCCTGCGATACCGCAAGCCATAGTACGAAGGATATCACGGTCATGAAGCGCCATTTCAATCCGTTCATAACTATATTTATCATGCATATAGTGAATAACGTTCAGCGTATTCATATAAAGCTTAGCCAACCATTCCATCATCGGTTTGAAGCGTTTCATAACTTCTGCATAATCCAGTACTTCTCCGCTAATGGCAGGATACTCTGGTCCAACTTGTGCTCCGGACTTTTCATCCTTACCGCCGTTAATTGCATACAGCAACGCTTTGGCCAGATTCGCACGGGCACCGAAGAATTGCATTTGCTTACCGATCTCCATTGCGGACACGCAGCAGGCAATTCCATAATCGTCACCATAAATCGGACGCATCAAGTCGTCATTCTCATATTGAATGGAGCTGGTTTCGATGGATACTTTAGCACAATATTTCTTGAATCCTTCAGGCAGCTTCTCAGACCACAGCACAGTCAGGTTAGGTTCTGGAGCTGCTCCAAGATTATAGAGTGTATGAAGGAAGCGGAAGCTGTTCTTGGTTACTCTAGTCTGTCCATTAACGGCCATACCGCCGATAGATTCAGTTACCCAAGTAGGGTCACCACTGAACAGATCATTATAGTCAGGTGTACGCAGGAATTTCACGATACGAAGCTTCATGACGAAATGGTCAACCAATTCTTGGGCTTGCTCTTCAGTTAATGAACCTTCAGCCAGATCCCGTTCAATGTAGATATCAAGGAAAGAGGATACACGGCCGAGTGACATTGCAGCACCATTTTGTTCCTTAATTGCTGCCAGGTAACCGAAGTAGACCCATTGGAACGCTTCTTTTGCATTGTTAGCTGGCTTGGAGATGTCAAATCCGTGCATTTCAGCCAACACTTTGAGTTCACCAAGGGCACGAATTTGTTCAGACAGTTCTTCGCGAAGACGAATAACATCCTCATCGATCACATCAAGCTCAAGCTGTTTGAGTTCTTGCTTCTTCTGATTAACCAAGAAGTCTACGCCGTACAGTGCAACTCTGCGGTAGTCGCCGATAATACGGCCGCGGCCATAAGCATCAGGAAGACCGGTAATGATGCCCGCTTTACGAGCTGCTCTCATTTCAGAAGTATAGGCATCAAATACACCCTGGTTATGTGTTTTGCGAATGCCATTAAAAATATTGATTACTTCTTCAGGCATTTTGAAGCCGTAAGCCTCACAAGCATCAATCATCATTCTAATCCCGCCGAAAGGCTGAATAGAACGTTTGAACGGAGCATCCGTCTGTACACCGACGATTTGTTCTTTCTCTTTATCCAGATAACCTGGTTTATGGGAAACAATGGTTGATGGGGTGTTAACGTCAACATCAAGTACGCCGCCATTATCCCGTTCTTTCTTAGTCAATTCGGAGACAATGTCCCACAGTTCCTTGGTGTTCTGTGTGGCACCCTGCAAGAAATCTTCACGGCCGAGATATGGATTTATGTTATCATCAATGAAATTACGCACATTGACTTCTTTTTGCCATTTCCCTTTCTTGAAGCTTCTCCATCCGGATTGTACGGTTTGTACTTCTCTCTCGATAACCGACATGATATTTCCCTCCATCACATAAATTTTGATGCAAGCAGGAACATGTGAGATCACTTAGTTAATACATCTTAGCCATTTGTGATTGTTTTCACAACGTATACAACCAGGTGCTACTCGTGACATCATCTATGTCCCATACTCTGTATCTTTGGGACTCTTTATACTTTTATCATAGAGGTTTTCCCGTAAAAAGGATGTGACAAATATCACTCTTTCGGTGATATTTGTCACGTTGTTTTTAGCTTGCTATTCAGCTAGTCTTATCTTACTCAAATCTACCATAGAACGCGTCTCTATATACTTCTGCGAGTTCTTTCACGAGCGGCAGTTTAGGGTTAGCAGTTGTACATTGGTCTTCGAATGCGCGATCCGCCAGGTAGTCTACTCTGCTCTCGAAGTCTTTTGGATCAAAGCCAAGCTCTTGGAACGATTCTGGAATTCCCAACTTCTTATTCATGTCGCGGATTGCGTTGATAAGGCTCTTCACGCCTTCCTCAGTTGTACGAGCTGGCAGTCCTAGAATGCGGGCGATTTCTGCATAACGTTGGTCAGCAACAAAGTTCGTATATTTAGGGAAAGCGGCGAACTTCGTTGGTTTCTTCGCGTTATAGCGAATAACGTGCGGCATCAAGATTGCATTGGTACGACCATGCGCAGTGTGGTATTGACCTCCCCATTTGTGTGCCAAGCTGTGGTTAATTCCCAAGAAGGCATTGGCGAACGCCATACCGGCAAGAGTCGATGCGTTATGCATTTTCTCACGAGCCAATTTATCTCCAGTCAGAGCCGATTTCTCAAGCCATTCGAATACGAGCTGGATAGCTTTGATGGCAAGACCATCTGTATAGTCACTAGCCATAACAGATACATAAGCTTCAATCGCGTGGGTAAGTACGTCCATACCTGTATCGGCTACTGCTACTTTAGGCAGACTGTATACGAATTCTGGATCAATAATCGCAACATCTGGTGTCAACTCGTAGTCAGCCAACGGATACTTCGTATTACCGTTCTCTTTATCTGTAATAACAGCGAACGAAGTTACTTCAGATCCTGTACCCGAAGTTGTTGGAATCGCTACGAACTGAGCTTTTTGGCCAAGACGCGGATATTTGTAGATCCGTTTACGGATATCCATGAATTTTTGTTTCAGGTTGTTAAAGTCTGTGTCTGGATATTCGTAGAACAACCACATTCCTTTAGCAGCATCCATTGGTGATCCACCACCCAGTGCGATGATGCAGTCTGGTTGGAATTGATTCATCAGTTCAGTACCACGTTGTACAGTAGTAGTCGATGGATCTGGCTCAACTTGTGAGAATACTTCAATAGCTACAGGGGTTTCGCGCTGACGCAGGTAATGTTCTACTCTATCAACATAGCCAAGCTTCACCATCATTGGGTCTGTAACAATCAATACACGTGTAATATCCGGCATTTTGGCGAGGTACTGAGTAGCCCCTTTTTCAAAATAGACTTTGGAAGGTACTTTGAACCATTGCATATTCACGGTACGACGATTCACCCTTTTCACGTTAATTAGGTTCACTGCTGTTACGTTCGAAGAAGTTGAATTCCGTCCATACGAACCGCAGCCAAGTGTAAGCGATGGAAGGTTGGTATTGTAGATATCCCCGATACCACCTTGCGAAGATGGTTGATTCACCAAAATCCGGCAGGTTGGCATACGATCAGAGAACTTCTGAATAACTTCTTCATTGTTCGAGTGAATTACCGAAGAGTGACCCATACCGCCAAATGCAACAACTTCTGCTGCACGATCGATACCTTGCTGTGCACTATTTACTTTGTAACAAGCGAGTACCGGGCTAAGCTTCTCAGCGGAAAGTGGGAATTTGGTGCCTACCCCTTCAATTTCAGCAACCAGAATTTTGGTGCCTTCTGGAACTTGAATGCCGCACATTTCAGCGATCTTCACTGCAGGTTGACCTACGATTGTTGGATTTACCGCACACTTGTCAGCGATAATGGCACCAGCTGTCAATTTGGCGGCTTCTTCTTTGTTCACGAAGTAGCATCCATTAGCAATCATTTTTTTCTTAACTTGATCGAAGATTGGTTCTTCAATAATTACAGCTTGCTCAGAAGCACAGATCATACCGTTGTCAAATGTCTTGGACAAGATCAGATCGTTCACGGCTTGGTCAATATCTGCACTCTTCTCAATGAAGCAAGGTACGTTACCAGGACCTACACCAAGTGCCGGCTTACCACAGCTGTATGCTGCGCGAACCATTGCAGAACCACCAGTAGCCAGAATCAATGCAACATCAGGGTGATTCATCAGTGCGTTGGTCTTATCCATGGAAGGTGCTTCAATCCACTGAATGCAGTCTGCAGGAGCACCGTTCTCTACTGCTGCCTTGAGCAGGATCTGAGCTGTTTCTGTACAGCAGCCTTGTGCTGAAGGGTGGAACCCGAAGATGATAGGGTTACGAGTCTTGATAGCGATCAAAGCTTTGAAGATCGTTGTTGAAGTTGGGTTCGTTACAGGTGTAATCCCCATGATGATACCAACTGGTTCTGCAATCTTCTGGAAGTTGTCAAATGGATTGTCTTCAATAACACCTACAGTTTTGTTATTCTTGATACTATGGTAGATATATTCAGTTGCGAACATATTCTTAATAATCTTGTCTTCGTATACTCCGCGTCCTGTTTCTTCGATGGCCAGCTTAGCAAGGTACATGTGCTTATCCATACCCGCTAGAGCCATTGCTTGAACAATCTTATCGATTTGTTCCTGATCCATCTTCATGAATGCATCTGTTGCTTTCTTTGCTTTGTTGATTAGTGTCTGGATGTGTTCTTCAGCGGTTGGCTTTACGGGTTCATTTACTTCGGTTTTAACAGCCATTACTCTCATCCTCCTATTATTTAGGTAAGCGAGGTTTAAGAAATAAACAATCGTGAATATTTTCACAAGTGCGTTAATCTCAAAAGCCTTACGCTTGACTTCCTTCTCTCTACGCATTCATCTTAGCATGGTGAGAAATCGCATACTGTGATATTTGTCACTAAAATTAACCAAAGTGAAATAAATCACAATGTTCGTTTATTCGCCACTTTTAAGCCTTGTTCATGCCCCTCAACCGCATCATTTAGCTATATAATTGAGGCATAGAAATGGATCGGACCTTTAGTCCCCTCCATATAGAATATGAATAAATTGGACGACTAAGGAGTGACGATGATGAATGAGTATATGACTACAACGTTGACCCGAGGAAATACCGGCAGCTTCACCGAGCAGAATTTCAACCGTCTTCTAGTAATGATGAAGGACAAATTATATCCATCCGGATCTCATTTGTTCTGGGAGGGAGATGTGGCCGATAAGCTGTTCTTTATTAAGAGGGGACGCATCAAATTAACAAAGTCTACAGATGAAGGCAAAGAACTGATTCTATATATGTATCAAAGCGGCGACCTGGTTGGTCAAGCCGATCCCTTCTTTGGTTCCAAATACAGCTTTACAGCTGAAGTTATTGAAGACAGCGAAATTGGAATCATTGAACAGCGTGATCTTGAGATTATCATTTGTCAGCATGCTGATTTTGCCATTGACTTCATGAAATGGATGGGAATTCACCATCGTCTTACACAGACCAAGTTCCGTGATCTGATGATGTACGGCAAACCTGGTGCCCTCTGTTCTACGTTGATCCGTCTCAGCAACTCTTATGGTGAGAAGCAGGGCACTGCCATTCGTATCAACAAAAAGATTACCCATACCGATCTATCCAATATGATTGGGGCTACTAGAGAAAGCGTCAACCGAATGCTCAGTGATCTGCGCAGAAAGGATGCTATTGAATATGAGAACGGATTGATCATTATAAAGGATCTGGTCATGCTGCAGGATATTTGCCACTGCGAGTTGTGTCCACATCAAATTTGCCGTATTTGAATATGTTACTTGGTGAGCAGACAGAGCCTGAATCCGGCCCTGCCTGCTTTTTTTGTGTTACAAACCAGTTTAATTCTTAAATTAAACTTACATTACCTTCAATGGGACAGGATTTAGCCGCCATGAATAGAATTATTGACTTAAGAACAGAAGTCAGATTTTAGCATCCCCCCACTGGAGGTCATATCTTGAATCCCACCATACTAATTGTTGATGATCAACCTGATATAGTAGAGCTGCTTAAGCTCTTTCTTGAAAGGGATAATTACCTTGTTATAGAAGCCTATGATGGGCTACAGGCTTGGGAAATTATACAATCCGAACAAATCGACCTGGCTGTAATTGATATCATGATGCCTGGCCAAGATGGTTATCAGCTTGTGAAGCAGATTCGTTCAGTATATAAGATGCCGATTATTTTTCTCTCTGCCAAGAACCAGGATAATGATAAAATTCTAGGGCTTGGTCTTGGAGCAGATGATTTCATAGTAAAGCCTTTTAATCCCCTGGAAGTTGTAGCTCGTATTCAGGCCCAGGTTCGAAGAGCGTATGCCTTCAATGAAGCACTGCCTGTCTCTTCGGCTTCATCTGCTGATATTGCTATTGGCTCTCTAAATCTGCATCTAGAGTCTTGTGTGTTGAAGCTGGAAGGCAATGAAGTAGAGCTAACCTCGACGGAGTACAAGCTTCTTAGGACCTTTATGGAATCACCCGGGAGAGTATTTACGAAGAAGCAGCTCTTCGAGAAGGTCTGGAGCGACCCTTATTGGAAGGATGACAACACGGTGATGGTTCACATTTCAAGGCTTAGGGACAAAATTGAATCCGATCCCAGGCAGCCCGTCTATATCAAGACCATACGAGGGCTTGGTTATAAATTTGCCAAGAAGGAAGATTTCATTTGAAAACCAAGGGCCGCTTATTTCACTCGCTTATCAAGTCATACTTGTTCTTTGCTCTGACGCTGGGGTTTATTTATTTGTTGGTTCATTTATTCTCCGGAGGGTTCTCCGGCGGGTATTCGGACGATCCTGTAGACGCCTCGCGGATTGCCAAATCTGACTATACCTCCATTAATACCAAGCGGATTGAAGAATCTGGGGGATATGTTGAAATACTCGATAACCAGCGAAAAGTCATCTATGTAAAAGGACACAAACAGGACCGAAGAACCCAGTATTCTTCTGAAGAACTGTTATCCATGCTTTATTCCGGTCAGAAAGGGGCCTATCTGTACTCCATCGCTCCTTTCGAGTCCAAACAAGGAATAAGACTGTTATGTCTTGTAGCTATTCCAAAGGAACAAGGTCAATCAGAGCTTAAGCTCCTTGAGTCTCCCACGAGTATTAACATAACTTTGACAAGCGGATTTTACGGTATTCTTCTCCTGTCGGTATTAAGCGTATATTTTTATAGCAGGTGGACTGCCAAACGCCTTACCGTCCCCCTGGAACAGATCACAGCAGCTATCAAGCATATGCGAGAAGGTAATTACGATCAGCGCCTCGCATTTAGATCCAATGAGGAGCTAACCACCATCCAGGAGTGCTTTAATGATATGGCAGAGCATCTGCAAGAAACGGAACAGGCAAATGAATTATTAAAAGAGAGTAAACAGCGAATGCTTCTCGATATCTCCCATGACTTAAAAACGCCCATTACAACGATACAAGGATACGCCAGCGCGCTGCTGCTCGGCCTAGCTGATAACGAGGAGAAAAGATTTAAGTATTTGAACCTAATCTATACAAAGGCTAATTTAATGACAGCACTAATCGAGGATTTATTCGAATTATCCAAACTGGATACCGCTGACTATCCACTCGCAGGGGAATTCTTAGAGACCGATCTAGGCGAACTGGTGCGTGAGATTGCCGCGGAGAACTACGATCTTTTTGAGCAAAAGCATTTTAACCTGACACTATCCATCCCTCCTGATGAGGTTATGGTCCGTCTCCACCCTACTATGATGAGCAGAGCGATATCCAATCTGCTTACGAATGCTCTGAAGTATAATCCGGAAGGAACCTCGGTAGATATTGAGCTTTTCCAGATTCAGAATGATATTGTTCTCACAATTAGTGACAATGGTATTGGTATTCCCGAATCTATTCGAGATACCCTCTTTGATCCTTTTGTCCGGGGTAACGCTGCAAGAACAAGTGATGGAGGGACAGGACTTGGGCTGTCCATTGCTAAGAAAGCAGTAGAAATGCATGGTGGGGAACTGAGTCTGCTGAATACCGCCGGCAGAACCTCTTTTCAGATCAAACTGTTTAAACACAAAGCTGACTTGCTTATTAAAGCTTAAGCGCAGCTAATTCACACAAATAAAGGATCCTTTCTAAAAGAAAGGATCCTTTATTTATTTATATGGCTGCTGGCTCGAGTGCAACAGCACCTACAAAGACAATACCCGCCTTGACAATTACAGGAAAGGTTCTTACCTTACCCTCATCGGGGGCCTGTACGAGCCCAGTTCTAAGGTCAATCTTCCAGTCATACAGCGGATCATAGAGATATGCTCCAGAGATAATGCCTTCAGCCAGCGGCCCTCCCTTGGGATGAGGGTTCTTGTTCTCTACCGCATAGATCTCTCCGGTTGAACTCAGAAATATCGCCACTTCCAGTTCGCCTACGTGTGCAACCCGGCCAATTTGAGCGGGAAAATCATTCACGGTTCCCACAGGATAATAAGCAAGTCTTTCTTCCATATCTATTCTCTCCTTTCCTTATAAAAGGCTTATTTTTGTAATAAAGCTGGGTCCAGCTCATTATATAAAGCAGTTTGTGTTCTCTCATCATTTAATACTTTCTTCCAAGGGTCCTCTACCTGCTCAAGCGCAAATTCAATGCGTTCCATTAGAGCCTTGCGATTGGCTTCATCTTCTACGATTGCGGCCCGGATCGGTTCAAGTCCTACCCGTTCAACCCACTCCGATGTTCTCTCCAGGTATTTGCCTGTCTCCCGGTAATACTGCATAACCGCTCCACAGATCTCAATTAACTCCTGATCTGTCTTCACTTTGCACAGCGAATCTGCAAGACGCGCCTTAATACCACCGTTACCACCTATAAATATTTCCCAGCCTCCGTCGTTACCAACAATACCAATATCCTTCGTGCAAGATTCGGCACAGTTTCTAGGGCAGCCGTTGACCGCCATCTTGAACTTAGCCGGGAAATCCAATCTCTCGAACTTGCGTTCAAGGAGGGCTCCCATTCCCATCGAATCCTGCGTGCCAAAGCGGCAGAACTGCGAACCGACACAGGTCTTCACAGTACGAAGCGATTTGGCATAAGCATAGCCTGAAGGCATATCCAGTTCTTCCCATACCTTTGGAAGATCTTCTTTCTTCACTCCAATAAGGTCTAGACGCTGACCGCCAGTGACTTTAACGGCTTTAACATCATATTTAAGCGAAACGTCAGCAATTTTCTTAAGGTCTTCTGGGGTAGTAACCCCACCGTACATTCTAGGCACTACGGTATAGGTGCCATCCTTCTGGATGTTCGCATTCATCCGTTCGTTCACAAAACGTGATTCCTTCTCATCCACATGAGTATCTGGATAGATCATGCCTAGATAATAATTCAGAGCTGGACGGCACTTCGAGCAGCCTTCTGGCTGGCTCCAGTCGAGCACGTGCATAATTTCCTTCGTCGTCGACAGACCTTTGGTCTTGATCTCGGCTACAATTTCATCACGGCTTAAAGTTGTGCAAGCACATATACCCTGCTTGGCTGTTTCCTTGAATCCATCTCCAAGCACATACTGCAGAATCTGCTCAACAACAGGCTTACAACCGCCGCATGAACGAGTGGCTCCAGTACAAGCTTTGATCTCATCCACAGTAGTTAGACCCTGTTCTGTAATAACATCTACAATCGCCTTCTTCGTTACCCCGTTACATCCGCATACGATTTCGTCATCCGCCATAGTATCTACAGACGAAGATTTCTTCGCAGCTCCACCGCCGCAGCAGCCAGTCCCCATCAGCTGAGCATACAGTTCATCTGTCATTTCTGTTCTTTGCTTGATCAGTTTCTGCAAATTCGCGGATTCAGTGATATCTCCGAACAGTACGGCTCCAACCATGACATTATCTTTAAGCAAAATTTTCTTATAGGTCCGCTTCCATTCATCCTTCTGAGCAATGACAACATGCTCTGGTCCATCAATGAATTCTCCTGTTGAGAATACATCCACGCCTGAAATCTTCAGCTTTGTCGATACGACAGATCCTTCGTATCCTACTGTATGCACATTACAAATATGCTTCGCAAGGATCATGCCTTGTTCAAACAGCGGAGCTACAAGGCCGTAGCATACGCCTCTATGTTCATTACATTCCCCAACTGAATATACATTTGCCATCGAAGTCTGCATGTAATCATTGACAACAATCCCGCGGTTCGTATCAATTCCGCTAGCAGCTGCAACGGTAATGTTGGGCTTGATTCCGACTGCCATGACTACAAAATCAGCCTCAAGTACCGATCCGTCCTTGAATTTCAATCCCTGCACTCGCTCTTCGCCAAGCAGTTCCGTGGTTTGTACTCCCATTGCGAATTTAATCCCTTGACGTTCAAGTTCTGCTTTAAGCATTGCAGAAGCAGTACTATCCAGTTGACGCTCCATCAGATCATCCATCAGATGAACAACTGTCACATCCATTCCAAGATGGACAAGCCCTTTGGCAGCTTCAAGTCCCAGCAGGCCTCCCCCGATAACGGCTGCCTTCTTGTAGTTCTTAGCGGCTTCCAACATCTGATTGCAATCCTCGATATCACGGAAACCGATGACGCCTTCCTTATCACTGCCTGGAATTGGCAGAATGAATGGCTTGGAGCCAGTCGCTATAATAACGTAATCATAAGGAACCCGAAGACCATTCTCAGCAACAACTTCTCTTGTGGCTTCATTAATTTGTGTAACTGTTGTTCCGGTATGAAGGGTAATCCCATGATCAGCATACCAGTTCAAATCGTTAAGAATAATATCATCGATCGTCTTGCTGCCTTCCAGTACATAAGAGAGCATAATCCGGTTGTAGTTAGGGTGCGGCTCACTGCCAAACACCGTAATTTCAAAATTTGTGGTTAACTTCAGAATTTGCTCTACTGTACTGATGCCAGCCATCCCGTTACCTATAACAACAAGTTTTTTCTTATTCGTATTCATATTTAAATGCCTCCTCAAGCTTTTCAGGCATGATTAATTTTGATATCGCCCTTTGATAAATCAAGTATATCTACAACCGAATACTAAAGGTGTGATAAACCTCACACCAATAGTGATAAATTTCACATTCTACTGTAGTCTAAAGTTTGATTTTCTTTACTCAATATCGGGGAAACAAAATATTATTCTCCACATGGACATGCTGGAAGGTCATGGCTTCCAATTCTTCGAGTCTGGAATAAGTCATTCTGTAAGTCGTACATGCGTGAGCCGGAGGTGTAAAGTCCTGTGTTAGCTCTCGAATCTCTTTCAAAATATCTCCTGCCGTATCGTGTTCAGCCTCAAGTTCGGTAATAGAGGCGCGAAGCTTGGTCAGCGTCTCTGGTTCTTGTTCCGACTCCCAGTTGATCATTTTCGGAAAGACATTCGCTTCTTCCTTCTCTGTATGCTCAAGAAGATCTGTCTTTAAAATTCCAAACAACCGGTTAATTTCAGCCAAATGATCCCCTTCTTGTCCATGAACGCGGTACACTTTCTTCACGTTCTGCTCAATAAGCGGGAGCTCCTCACGTAAGTAGGCATGATGCTTATTGACAATATAAGCGATCAAGTCGCTAGAACTCCATGCCGCATGATTACTATCTTCTCCTGTAACCGGATGCTCGCTAAGCAGCTTATGAAGATCCTTCAACACCTCATCCGTGCTCAAGCCTTTCTCCGCTAAAGCTTGACTTAACGGACGATTCCCTCCGCAGCAGAAGTCAATACGATGGCTACGGAAATAATCACTTGATTTAGGAAAACGTACCACAATGTCTCTAACCATGTCTTGTTCTTTAAAAGTAAGATTAGCCACACCCATCTCCATCCACTCCTATTTGTATTTACTTGAATATGTAAATCCATCGTACCGTAATTCTTAGGAGTGCATGTGTGATTTGAGTAACATAGAATTTGTAAAAAAAGTCATGTTTCCTTTATACCTTAAACATAAAAAAGGCTTTCTGCAGAAAAGACTGCAAAAAGCCTTGGAAATCTAAGTTATATAATCATTTCAAAACATCATGGTCCACATAACGCTCGCCATTCAATTCGCTTAAGATTTCAACAGCAACTTTAGCCCCGTCACCAGCCGTAATAATAGTATGAACACTTACCCCTGCCGCTGTTCCGGCAGCCCATATTCTTGGCTTACTTGTACGGCCTGCTCCATCGGTTGCAATAACGGTCTTGATTCTAGGCTCTGTACCATCCTTAAGGTCAAGTCCAATATGCTTAGCGAGATCTGTAAGCGCTCCCGTAGCAAAAACTACGTGTGCCGCTTCATAACTTCTTCCTGATTCTGTCTTGATCGTAACCGATTTACCGCCATTGGTATCCAAAGCTGAAACTTTCTCCTCAATAAATTTAGCTCCAAATTTAGCGGCCTGCTCACGGCCAATCTTAAGAAGATCAGGACCTGAGATGTCTTTGACGCCGTAGTGGTTCTCAATCCAGGCCCGCTTGGTCATACTGGTGTTACTGTCAATTACCAAGGTCTCTTTGCCTGCTTTGGCCAGGAACAAGGCTGCACTGGCTCCAGCTGGTCCGGCTCCAATAATGATGATCTCTGCCACTAAAGCACCTACTTTCTATTGTAATCAAGCCAGCATATTAAATACTGGCTATTTATTCTACCCAGGCTTCTGCCCAGGATTGAATCTGCTCCATAACCGGCTGAAGTGCTCTTCCTTTGTCTGTTAATTCGTACTCAATCCGAACGGGAGTTTCCGGATACACATGTCGGACCAGGATCCCTTCACACTCCAGATCCTTCATACGTTCAGACAACATTTTGTCACTCATAGACGGGATAAGCCCAGAAATGTCCTTGAACCGTTTAGGACCGCTCATCAAGGTTTGAATGATCAGACCGTTCCATCTCTTCCCCAAGAAAGAGAAGGCAGATTCAAATCGCGGACACAAATTCCCTTGACCTTCCATATCAATCACCTCTTCGTCTTTCGGTCAGGGTATAACCGAAAAACTTACGTTTAGTTAGTATATATATTTTACAACATTTTGCTTATAAAGAAAACCAGGATAATACCTGATTATACAATATATACGTGAAAGGGTATACAAAATGAACGTTTAACAACAAATAAGCCAAGACTTTTTCCGGCACCTTCCGAAATTTAGTCTGGCTTATTTGTTTAAAACTTATTTAATCTTATGGTTAGTACTATAGAAATTCACGATACACTTCTATTACACCCACCACATGTCCGCACTTGAATCTTCGATGATGATTGATTGCAGATTACGTACGGCCTTGGTGAATCCTTCCTCAATCGACATCAAGCCGTCTTCATGCTCAATGCTGACTACATAATCATATCCTACCAGGCGCAGCGCACTTATAATATCCGCCCATGTCTTGATATCATGACCATAGCCCACTGTACGGAACTGCCAAGCTCGATCAAGCATGTTGCTATAGGACTGCATATCTGTAATGCCATATTTATTCACATTAATAGGATCAATTACGGTGTCCTTGGCATGGAAGTGATGAATGGCTCCTTCGCGGCCAAGAATGTGAATAGCTTGAACCGGATCAATTCCCTGCCACCACATATGGCTTGGATCCAGGTTCGCACCGATCGCCTCCCCGGCAGCTTCACGAAGGCGAAGCAGCGTAGCAGGAGTATGCACAGAGAAGCCCCCGTGCAGCTCAAGTCCGACTTTCACCTTATGGTCTGCCGCATATTTACCCATCTCACTCCAGTAAGGAATAACCTTATTCTCCCACTGCCATTTCAGAATTTCCTGATAGTCGTTCGGCCAAGGGGCAACCGGCCAGTTCGGATACTTCGCGTCTTCATGATCCCCTGGGCATCCGGAGAAAGTGTTCACCACTGGAACCTCAAGCAGCTCGGCAAGCTGAACGGTCTTCAGAAAGTCTTCGTGATCTGCCTTGGCAAGTGCTTTCTGGGGATGAAGCGGGTTCCCGTGACAGCTTAAAGCGCTGATGGTAATTCCTCTAGAATCCAAAGCTTTCTTGAATTGTTCTCTTGCGGTTTTGTTCTCTAGCAGTTCATCTGGGTTGCAGTGCTTGTTCCCCGGATTCCCGCCTGTTCCAATCTCAACTGCCTTTACTCCTTGGGATGCAGCAAAATCCAAAGCCTCTTCAAAAGAACGGTCTCCAAACAGAACTAGAAATACGCCTAATTTCATAACTTGTCACCCTCCTGATATTTAATCAAAATATACGGTTTTTCCTGTTTTTGCAGACTCATAAATAGCTTCCAATATTTCTGTGACCACTAGAGCTTGTTCAGGCTTTACAAGTGGTTCGCCATCTTCCAGAACAGCTTTCACCCAGGATTTAGCTTCCAGATATGCGTCCGTCTCTTCTTCACCTTCGTAGAAGGCTACACCGCCCGAACTTAGATCCACCTTGGTCTCCCAAAGACGGCTGTTCTTCTCTCCGTTCAGACGAAGGCCATTCTTCATGTCTGCTCCGCCTTCTGTACCGCTGAGGATGGTCTGTGCCTCACCAATCTCCAGTACATTTAGAGCCCAGCTGGATTCGAGGATAATAGTCGCACCATTCTTCATAGTGATGAATCCGAATGCTGAATCCTCCACTTTAAATTGCTCGGGATCCCATGAACCGAAAGCATTGGCTGCATTCTCACGGCTGCCAAGCTTATGGAACACCGAGCCCGTTACGCTTTTGGGTTCATAGTTGTTCATCAGCCAGAGGGTTAAATCCAGCGCATGGGTTCCAATATCAATAAGCGGTCCTCCGCCCTGCTTCTCTTCATCCAGAAATACTCCCCAGGTTGGTACAGCCCGGCGGCGGATGGCAAGCGCTTTACCCAGATAGATATCTCCAAGCTCACCATCTTCACAAAGCTTCTTGAGGTACTGACTATCGCTGCGGAAGCGGTTCTGGTAAGCAATTGACAGCTTCTTACCGGTACGCTTGGCAGCTTCCAGCATAGCTCTTGCCTGCTCAGAAGTCTTAGCCATTGGCTTCTCACACATCACGTGTCTGCCAGATTCCAGTGCTGCGATAGTTATTTCAGCATGAGAATCATTCGGGGTACATACATGAACGACCTCGGCTCCACTCTCTTCAAGCAATTTCTTATAATCTGTATAGACCTTACTGTTCTCATTTCCGTACTTCTCCTTGGCTTCTACAGCGCGAATTTCCTCAATATCGCAGAAGGCAACTAATTCTACCTCTTTCTGTTTAGACAAGCTTGGTAGATGCTTCCCTTTGGCTATGCCTCCACAGCCGATTACTGCTACTTTCAACATTTTAGTCACAATAAATCCTCCTTCATATTAATTTAGAAATATTACTTCACAGTCACTGGATCCCTTGGGCAGCCTGCATATAATAAGCGGCTAAATCGGCGGTACTTTCCAGCATGATGTGTTTGCCTTCACGCGACGAACGTTCAAAAGCATGCATGGCTTCCAAAACATGATAGGCTTGATGACCATTAGCTCGATGTGTTACTCCTTCATGGATGGCTTTCGCCATATCTTCAACGCCGCGGCCTCTCTCATTCTCACCAGATTCAAATAACGCAGGGACGATCTCCCATGGATCATTACCCGATCTTCTAAGCTTCACCTCGCCGTTAAAATAGTTCGGGTCCGGCAGATGAAGTGAACCTTCGGTTCCATAAATCTCAATCCACGGAAGCATGCTTCCTCCTGTAATATCAAAGCTCGTGATCATCGTCCCAATTGCTCCCTCTGCGAACTCAAGTGTTCCGCTGTAGTGGGTTGGGGTCTGGACAGAAATGGACTTGCCCGCATTCTCTCCGGTATGTACTGTCCGCTGCGCTACCTGGATACCTGCTGAGCCGCTTATTCTTCGGATCGGTCCAAGCAGATTTATCAGTGCTGTTAAGTAATAAGGCCCCATATCAAACATCGGTCCGCCTCCGGCCGCATAAAAGAAATCCGGGTTCGGATGCCATGATTCCGGACCTGAGCCCATCATGAAGGCTGAAGCCGCAACGGGACGGCCAATGAATCCACGGGCTATCGCATCACGTGCTGTTTCAATTCCTGCTCCCAGAAAGGTGTCTGGAGCACTGCCGACCCTAAGCCCCTTCTCCGCTGCAAGTGCAAGAATATCTTTAGCCTCGTCCAATGAAAGGCACAGGGGCTTCTCAACATAGACATGTTTTCCATGCTGAAGCGCCAGGAGATTCACCGATCCATGGGATGCGGGAATTGTCAGATTGATAATCAGATCAATTTCGGGTGCGTTCAACATTTCCTCTACGGTGTATACGTTTTCAATTCCAAACTGCTGAGCCCTTTCCTTCGCTTTCTCCTGGACCATATCTGCACATGCCGTGACCTGGACAAATGGACTCCGGCTCAAATAGGTGAGATAAGCCGGACTTATATTCCCACAGCCTATAATTCCAGCTTTTAGTTTGATCATGGTCTCATCCCCTTTAAGTGCTGTTGTTATACGAAAAGGACAATCTTTACAAGAGCATTCCTCACTTTGAACCAAACTATTTAACAAGTAATATGGTATTCCTAAATCAGCTGCAGTAAAATGAATAATATGATTGAAACCTGAACAATCTGGTCATTATTTTGTAAAGTGTTAGGGAGACGTGCGATGAACGTTAGCGATAACTTGCATATATTGGCAGCCGGTTATGCCCAGCACCGCAAGCCTTACTTTTCAAGTGATGTAGGAGGATTGGAGCATTACCTAATCCGCATTCAGACGGAAGGGCGCAGCCGAGCGCGCTGTGATGGAAGGCTCGTGAATGTCGAGGCAGGGGATCTATTGATCTTCCCCCCTGGGGAGCCCTACGAACTGCGGATTGAAGCTTTCGAGAATAAACAGGGGGACCATACGCTATTTAGCGGAGACTACTACATCCTTCTGCGCGGTAAATGGATGGACGAATGGTGGAAGCAGCGAAAACGTCCTAATAAGATCCGTGTGCCATTATCAGAGGGCTTCGTCGGGATATTCCGTCAAATTACACTGGAACAGCAAAGAATCTCTAATCCATCACCTGAAATTGCCGAGTATTATCTTCGCATTCTGTGTTTGGATATTGACAGACAACTGCAGGAGCTCCCTGTTCCTACACCGCGAACTTATCTGGCCTATCAGATCAAGCAGTATATTGAAGAGAATGCATCCGCCGCTTTCAAGCTGGAAGATGTGGCCGCCCATGTAGGAATCAGCGTGTCCAGGGCCGTGCATTTGTTCAAAGCCGCCTTTGGCACAAGTATCATGCAGCACACTCTTGAAGTCAGGCTCAATATGGCCCGTGAGCGGGTAATCTTCAGTCCATTATCCCTTGAACATATTGCAGAAAGCTCCGGTTTTCCAAGCTATAACTACTTTCATAAAGTTTTTCGATCGAGGTTCGGCATGTCCCCGAAACAGTTCCGCTTGGCCAACCGGGAGAATATCAACAGCTGAGTTGATCCGATCACAAACAACAAACAACACCGCCATCAAATGGCGGTGTTGTCTTATTTATGCGATGAGTTAATTACTAACCACGTTGCGGATCGCCCGTTGTCTTTCTTGTCTTCTTTTAACCCATGTTCCTAATCCCACAACGATCGCAATCATGATAAGTTCAAAGCCATATTTGACAGCCCCATTGATGAACCAGGCCGAGATCAGCGGCTCGTCCACCAGCATCTTGGCCGCTGTCCATGCAAGTACGGCAGCCCCCAGGGTAATAACAATCGGGAATCTTTCCGTCAGCTTCAGAATCACGGTACTTCCCCAGACCATAATAGGTACCGAAATAGCCAAGCCTATAATGACCATCAGATTATCCCCGTGAGCCGCTCCTGCTACAGCAAGCACGTTATCAAGCCCCATCATGGTATCGGCGATAATAATCGTTCGAATAGCTGCCCAGACTTTGTTGCCTGCCTTGATATCGTGCCCTTTGTCATCCACTATCAGCTTGTACGCAATCCAGAGCAGCGCAAGCCCCCCTGCAAGCCGAAGTCCCGGAATCGCGAGAAGCTGCACAACCAGTACGGTCATAATTACGCGTACAAGAATCGCACCCACCGTTCCCCATAGAATGACTTTCCGCTGATCCTTCTTGGGTACATTTCGTGCGGCGAGTCCAATGACGATCGCATTATCCCCGGCCAGAACCAGATCGATTAAGATAATCGATAACAAAATTGACCAGAAATCCAAGCTCATAAAATCCATACTCTTCTCCCCTTTACCCTTGTTATAATGGCCGGTCCACGCAAAAAAAGCGTCACGGCTTTACTTGGGCCGCGACGCTTTACGCATCAAAAGAGACCTTTACCCAAGTTCAAGCACCGGGCAAAGGTCTCGCTAACAACGAATTCGTTGTCAATAAAGCCGGGGATTTCATCCCGTAATGACGACTTTATTGTAAGTAGCTACTCCCCTTTGGGAACCATGCATATTTCTTAAGAGAATTATAGCATAGGTATTCTATGGGACGCCAGTGCCAAATCCAATTGATTTCTGGTAGGAGGTCGATTACCCGGTCACACTTTGGTATGATATTTGTATCTGTTTGTTATTCTTTCCCCAGAAAGGAGCCGCTATGCGTAGATGGCTGGCTGCTGCGGTGTATGTCTCGCTATTCCTTGCCGCACTTTTGTATCAGAAAGAACTGGCCGCTTGGTTCAACCATCGTCCACCCATACCCGCCATGCTTGGAATGACAACCTTGCTGGCCTTGTTCCCCGTTGTTCCTTACAAGCTGGTCGTTGGTGCGGCCGGTTACATGTACGGAGCATGGATGGGAGGTCTTATTTGCCTCATTGGCTCTACGGCCGCCGGAGTTCTCGTGTACGCTGCTGTGAATTATGCTTTTCGGGAGCAAGCCAGAACTTGGTTGTCCAAATTCAAAACACTTGACCGCTATACACGGTTTGTGGAGAAGCATCCTTTTGAATCCGTTGTTCTATGGAGGGTGATCCCCCTGCTTCCGCAGATGGCAGTTAACGTGTATGCGGGAGTATCCACAATTACACTTCGCGTGTTTGTTCTTGGTTCCTTGATCGGCAAGCTTCCTGGAATTTTCGTATACTCTTTTCTCGGGGGAACATTAACCAGTAACCCTCTGCTCTCGCTTCAAATTATGATCGTCTACCTGCTGTTTACCGGCGCTGTTCTATGGGGATATAAAAGAATGACAAGAGCGAAATAAGCGATGATATTAATCATCATGACAATATAAAAGGAGTGAATCGTAATATGAGTAATCCATCCGAGGTTAAACAACTAGCTACTTTCGCCGGGGGCTGCTTCTGGTGCATGGTGTCACCGTTCGAGGAGCTGCCAGGAATACTGAACGTGGTCTCCGGTTATACCGGGGGGCATGTGGAGAATCCGACTTATGAGCAGGTCTGCTCCGATACCACGGGTCATTATGAAGCCGTTCAGATCACATACAACCCCGAGATTTTCCCCTATCAAAAATTGCTGGACTTGTTCTGGCAGCAGATTGATCCAACCGATGCGGGTGGTCAATTCCATGACCGGGGCGATTCTTACCGGACAGCTATTTTCTACCACAATGAAGAGCAGCGTGAACTGGCTGAAGCCTCCAAGCAGAAGCTTGCTGAAAGCGGGCGTTTTGACAAGCCTATCGTGACTCCAATTCTACCCGCAGCCCCTTTCTATGCGGCTGAAGAGTATCACCAAGGTTACCATAAGAAGAACCCAGCTCACTACAAGCGCTACCGGAAAGGCTCCGGTCGTCAGGATTTCATCGAGATGCATTGGTCCGGCCAAGTTGATGAGGATGAGCTCAGACAGCGTCTAACTCCTATTCAGTACAAAGTCACCCGTCAGAACGGGACGGAGCCAGCCTTTGCCAATGAATTCTGGAATTATCACGGAGAAGGAATCTACGTGGATATCGTATCCGGAGAGCCCCTGTTCAGTTCAAAGGATAAATACGATTCGGGCTGCGGCTGGCCCAGCTTCACTCGCCCTCTGCGCGATTACAATGTGAAAGAGAAGACTGACCTCAGCCACTTCATGGTACGGACTGAGGTAAGAAGTGCAGAAGCGGATTCTCATCTTGGCCATGTATTTAATGACGGTCCGGGAGAGAATGGTCTTCGCTACTGCATCAATTCCGCGGCCCTGCGGTTTGTTCCGAAGGAAGAGCTGGAGGAACAGGGATATGGCGAGTATCGCCACTTGTTCAACTTCTAATAGTCGATGCTTCCGGTTTAAAGATTCTTCATCAGGGTAATTAGTATACTATACTGAACTAAGGAGTGATTCATATGCCTTGGAGCAAAAATGAGTATCCACCCTCTATGAAGAATCTGGACACTAGAATCAGAAATAAAGCTGTGGAGATCGCTAATGCCCTGCTGGAAGAAGGCTATGATGAAGGCCGGGCCATTGCCATCGGAACCTCCAAAGCCGAAGAATGGGACAAAAATCACCCTACACATAAAAGTTAATAGAAAGAGGACCCTTGATCTAACAGGTGTCCTCTTTGCTTTTTACAATCCATATGATTGGTAACTAGAACCTTGCTTCAGAAAATAAAAGAGCATCTATCAGCTTAACTGCCGATAAATGCTCCACGCTTATACACGAACGGTTTTCTCTTTCACTGTGTAAGGAACACGCAGCTTAGGCTCTGCGGTCTTCCCGTAATTCACGGTCCAAGTAATCACTTTGCCTGCAATCAATACGGCAACAACGGTATACATGGTCTCAAGTACTGGCATATATACCAGAGAAATTAATAGCACTATAGCATCCAGCACGATAAACACGGTACCGATCTTAATCCCTGTTAATTGACTCAGGACCAGAGATAGAATATCATCCCCGCCTGTCGCTCCGCCTGCACGAAGAACGACCCCTGCACCGATTCCGGTAAATACCCCAGAAAAGACAGCAGCCACCATCAAATTGTTGTGCAGATCCAAGGTAAACGGTGAGAACCGATCACACAGCTCATAGAATCCAGAGAATGCAATAGATGCAATCAAGGTATTCAGCAGGAATTTGCGTCCTTTCAGGAATAAAGCCAAGATAAATACCGGGATATCCAGTATTAATGCGGTCATAGCCGGCGGGAAATCGAACAAATACTTCCCAAGCAGGGACAGACCGACAAAACCGCCTTCTGACAGATGGTTCTGAAAATTAATATGATAATACGTAAACGCCAGTAAAAAAGTACCGATCAGCATCATGAACAACTGTTCCGAATCAACTAGACTTCTCTTCTTTTTCCTCATACCGAATCCCTCTTATCGTAGTTTGGTTAACCTTACGGCAACTCCCTACGAAGAAGGTCAGTGAGGACATTGTCCTTCGCATTGTCACACTCTTCTTTCGTGGGATATTAGCCGTACACCGACGTTCCACGAAAGAAGCTAAGTATAAGAGAGATCACAACGTTTCCAAATCGTCCTTTGGGGAATTGTCCTTCGGGGACACATGGTATCCTGATCCTTTCTTTTTCATTTTGCAAAAACGATTCTTGTGCTCCGAATTTACAGACCTGTCGTTTCTGCTTACTAATCTTATTATACCACAGCAATAATCATGTCTAAACAGCTTGTATGTAAAATCAATATTATTTCTGAAAACAATTGTGATAAATTTCATTGCTTTTTATTTTTTTTCACAAAGTATCAACTTTCCGTGTGACGAGAATCACATTGCGCTTCTTGCTTAGTTTCTATACTTAGCTAAGAATTCAAGTCCAATTACGGGAAGGAAGAAACAGTCCAATGTTAGATCAACAAACCATCGATATCATCAAGTCTACCGTTCCTGTTCTCGAGGTACACGGACAAGACATTACTAAGACCTTTTACCAAACGATGTTCAGAAATCACCCTGAACTACTTAATATCTTCAATCATGCCAATCAACGTCAAGGCAAACAATCTGCCGCATTAGCAAACGCTGTGTATGCAGCAGCAGCACACATTGACCGACTGGAAGAGATTCTTCCCGTTGTAGTTCAGATTGCACACAAACACCGGGCACTTGGCATTCTGCCTGAGCATTACCCCATTGTCGGCCAGAACCTACTTGCAGCAATCAAGACTGTCCTTGGAGATGCAGCTACAGATGAGATTATTGATGCGTGGGGCCGTGCCTACGGAGTCATTGCGGATGCCTTTATCGGGGTCGAGCAAAAGATGTACGAAGAAGCCGAGCATCAGCCAGGCGGCTGGGAGGGCTTCCGTCCATTTGTGGTCGAACGCAAGGTACGCGAAAGCGAACTGATTACTTCCTTTTACCTGAAACCGGCAGACAGCAAAGCCATCGCTTCCTTCGAGCCAGGACAGTACATTACTGTTCGGGTTAAGCCGGAAGGTCAGGAGTTCACCCACCTGCGCCACTACAGCCTGTCGGCAGCCCCTAATCCAGATTATTACCGAATAACCGTGAAGCGGGAGGACGCTGCCGCTGACAAACCTGCAGGTGCTGTATCCACTTACTTACACGAATCGGTAGCGGAAGGCAGTGTTCTTGATATCAGTGCACCTGCCGGTGTATTCGTCCTAGACCAGACCAAAGACACCCCGGTTGTTCTTCTAAGCGGCGGGGTCGGCCTCACGCCTATGGTAAGTATGCTGGAGACGCTTCTCAAAAACAGTCCGGAACGCGAGGTTGTATATATACATGCTGCACGCAGTGGAGTCTATCATGCGATGAGAGATCATGTAGCTGAATTAACCAGGCAGCATGCCAATCTTAAATCTTACCTAGTCTATGAATCACCCGAACAGGATGAAGTTTGCGACAAGACAGGTTATCTTGATCTAGCTTGGCTTCAGCAGGTAACAGATCCGAATTCGGATTTCTATTTCTGCGGCCCTGTTCCTTTTATGCGGGCTGTCAATGAGGCTTTAAAATCTTGGGGAATCCCTGCTGAGCGGACGCATTTTGAGTTCTTTGGTCCGGCAGATAATTTATAATCTAGCGGAAGTAAGGCTTTCGTTGATTGGATTCATCCTCTAGCCACCAAAAAAGAAGCTGATCTTATCCTTCTGCAGGTAAAATCAGCTTCTTTCTGTACCATGCTCGTATTTGTCAGTGACCTCTCAAAAGTCGATTAACCGTCTCCCGTCGCACCCCAATCAGCTGGCCAATCTCCTCCTGTGTCAAGAAATCGGTTAATGGCACCCCATGAGAATAGCTGTGCATCCACTGTGTTAGCAGCTCTAATCGTTCAGCCGGTGTTCCTACAGTCAGATGATCCAGCCGCTGCTGCATGAATCTGACCTTCTCCTGAAGCAGACTGGCAACCTCAAGCGGCTTCTTGGGATCTTCTTCGAGCTCGCGGTACCAATCGTCAGCCGGTATAGCTTCAACTTCACTTCGTATCAAGGCAATTGCAGTCCCGTGGGTCTCCTTAGGTGATATTAAAGAATGATGCGGAACCGTCTCTCCAGGATATAAAATGTTGAACAGCACCATGTTCCCATTCTCGTGAAGTCTGGTTACTTTGAAAAGGCCGCTCTTGATTTTGTACAAGTAAGCTCCATCGTCCCCCTGATGAAACAATATCTCGCCTTTGTGCAAAATCATGCATATCTCCCCTTATCGATTACATTCTAATAACTTCTGTCTATTAAACATACCAATATTTCGGATCGCCTGCTCTGCTTCCGGCAGCATATAGGCCAGAAAATGAAACACACTCCACATATTGTCCCAGATTTCAAGCGTTACGTCCACACCAGCTTGCTCAGCCTGCTCGCGCAGCCTTACCGCATCACTCAGCAGCACTTCCATACTACCAACTTGTATGAAGAGAGGGGGGAGTCCCGTAAGATTCATTCTAAGGGGCGACAAAATTTCAGGAGGCACACTCTGCCAGCTGCTGAGGTAGGCAGCAAGAATTCGCTCATTCCCTTCTAGACTGCCAGTAGGATCCAGCTCTTTGTTAGTCACATAGGAGTCTCCGTCCAAATGAACAAGATCTGCATGAGGAGATATCATGAAGGCCCCTACAGGAAGGGCTTCTCTCCGATCCCGCAGGGTAATTAAAGTCATAAGAGCCAGGGTTGCCCCTACAGAATCGCCGCCAAACATAATTTGACTGGCTGAATAACCTTGTTCAATAAGCCAGTAGTAGGCCGTTAAGGCATCTTCATTCGCAGCCGGGTAAGGATGCTCAGGGGCTAGGCGATACTCAAAGGTTAGTACTTGGACCCCGCTGAAATGCGAAATTCTTGCAGCCATATCCCGGTAAAAGCGGCATGTTCCGGCGACAAATCCGCCTCCGTGAAAATAAAGCACTACCGGCTTGCTTCCATCCCCACTAATTTCGATTTCGGCCGTACTTACCCATTCCCCATAAAGTCCATTCACGTTCACAGGCTTTGTTATTAGTCCCACTATAGTTGGTTGCTCACTTGGAGCCTCAGACATTTCCCGGCGTATCTGTTCCAAGGGGCGCTGCGGATCGCTCAATTGTTTTAAATATGCTCTAATACCAGCAAGCTGCTGTGGATTTGTTTGTTCCATGGATCTATTCCTCCTACAGGTTTGATATTCTTAATCTAAAACCTGTAGTCAAGTACAAGGTCAAGCCTGAATTCCTTCCTGAATCCCCAAGGTCTGAAGGACCTGCTGAATCTCCGGATGTTTATGTACGGATTGCAAATTGCTCCTCAAATTGCCTAACATATTCATGGTGTTCATTTGCTTTTCTATTTCTTTCTCTATGCTGCTCATTTTCCTGTCTATCAAAGCTAGGAAATCCTCAATACGAATGCTGTCTTTCCCGGCTTTAAGCGCTTTCCTGATTTCTTTAAGCGTGAAGCCGCATTCCTTGGCTTGCTTGATAAAAGTCAGGCGGGCGAGAACCTCTTCCGAATATATGCGATAGCCGGAATCACTCCTAGATGGCGTGTCAATGAGGCCATAATTCTCGTAATACCTAATTGTCTCCATATTCAGCTGGGCCATTCTTGCCACTTCCCCACGCAACAATCCGCTCATTACGTATACCCCTTCTCTTATTAACTTAAATATATTTTACCAAATGATGTATCCGGAAGCTAAGAATCCTTTCCTGTAGCTCTCCCTGGCTTCTTAATACCCAAAAAAGAGGCAGCCCTTAAGGCTGCCTTCTTTGTTAGTCATTCCTGAGTGCTGTCTTTGGCCCATCAAACCGGGTACGCCAGGCTTCATAGCTGTGAACAGCTACACCCGCGAAAGAGTCATGCTTGTCTCCCAAGTTGACCAGCTTGCTCAGTTCCTCATCAAGCTTCGTATCAGACTGGGCATAGAAGGATACTCCTTCACCCTCTTGGCTTTGTGCAACCTCGACACCAACCCATACTTTTTTGCCCTGTGCGTCGGCTTCAGAAAGCATATGTTCAGAAATATCATAGATTTGGTCCGCTTTATCCCGGTAAGCCATGATGGCTAAATAATCAAGCTTGCTGATCATCCATTCACTCATGGGCTGTTTGCCGCCTCCGTTAGGGTTATTCACCCCGTTCAGCCAGAAGGGAACAGCTGCCCCAACTGCAAGTCCGGCCTCCTTACCGCTCTGACTCCACGACCTCATATTGCCCATCCACTCCTGAAGCACAACCTTCTGACTGGATTTCCATTGTTTTAACAAATAAGGTTCCACATCGAATTGGACGCCCGCAAACTGCTCCTCCGGTTTGGAGCTTGCGTTGTAGTCCTTCACCCAGTTCAGGAATTCATCCGCTTCCCCTTTGTGATCATGGAGAGCCCAGCCGGGTCTGCCATTTAAGGCATGCACCTCAATATCTTCCTTCTTGGCTTTGGAGATGAAGCTGCGGTATTGATCCGCAGCTATCTTCTCTCCCACTTGCAGAAATATGATCTTAACGCCTTGTTCCTTGGAGAATTTCACAATATCATCAGCTTGATTGATGATCAAATCCGTATTCCAAAGCCAAGTGGATTTGGTCTCTGCTGCCGATGGCTGCCTGTTAAGATAAGGAATAAGCACGACCAAACCCATGATGATGACCAAGAGAGCGAAGATATAACCCTTTTTCTTCATCATAAATAACTTGATCGTCTGATCCCCCCTCCTGTTACTTGAGCAATATAACGTTGTTTAGACAATTAGAGCTGGTTCTTCCTGCTCAACAACCTGCTGTACAGAATGACCAATCTTGTATACATTCTCGTGAGGGAAATCCTTGAATGCATTTCTTGTATCCAGAATCGGTACACCCAAGTTTGCAATTTCATTATAATTCAGATCACTATGATTCGTGATAAGTACGATGCAGTCGTATTTCTTGAGCTGTTCCACGTCATACGCAATGCTGCTAACTGTGTTTCCGGTCTTGTCACGGAAAGTTGTAGCATGCGGATCGTAATAGCTCACATAAGCGCCGCTGTCTTTAAACAGTTCGTATACTTCAAGTCCTGGGGACTCACGAAGATCGGCAATGTCCGGCTTGTAGGCCATACCCAGGATAAGAATGTTCGATTTCTTAACCGATTTGGCGTATTCGTTCAGAATCTTCGAAGTTTTGTTCACAACATAGTAAGGCATGTTGTCATTCGTAGATTGAGCAAGCTCAATGAACTGACTGTAGAAACGGAAGCCTTTGGCTTTCCATGAAAGGTACATCGGGTCAAGCGGAATGCAGTGACCGCCGATGCCAGGGCCCGGATAGAACGGCATGAAGCCGAATGGTTTTGTTTTTGCCGCATCAATAACTTCCCAAATGTCGATACCCATACGGTCACACATCATTGCCATTTCGTTAATGAAGGCGATATTAACGCTGCGGAATGTGTTCTCGAGCAGCTTGGACATTTCAGCTACTTTTGGAGAAGAAACAGGGACTACGGTCTGGACGTATTTGCTGTAAAGCGCCTCACCAAGTTTAAGGCAGGCTTCTGTAGTTCCGCCAATAACTTTCGGCGTATTGAATGTATTAAAGCGTGTATTCGATGGATCCACACGTTCCGGAGAGAAGCACAGGAAGAAATCCACTCCAGCTGTATAACCCAGAGCTTCCAGCTCATGTTGAATGAGCTCTTCCGTAGTTCCCGGATAAGTAGTACTTTCTAGAGTGATCATGATGCCTTTTTTCATATACTTCTTGATTTCATCCACTACAGTCACAATATAGGAGGTATCTGGATCCTGATTCTCACTGAGCGGCGTCGGCACGCAAATGCTGATCGCGTCGATCTGGCGAATAGTGCTGTAATCTGCAGTCGGCTTGAATCGTCCGGAAGCAATCGCTTCTGCCAGCGTCTCATTGGAAATGTCGTGAATATAAGATTCTCCACGATATAATTTATCAATCTTGGAGATATCCAGATCAATACCGATGACATGGAATCCCTGCTTAACCATCTCTACGGCGAGTGGCAGACCTACATAACCAAGACCCACCACACCAAGTACGGCATTCTTCGATTCAATAGCACCCAATAAGTCATGGTATTCTTTATTCACAATCTCTCAGCCTCCAATTTATCTATTTGTTTTTTTAATAGGATCATAAGTTTAGAAGAACACTTAATTGAAGCAGCGGCGAATTCTTGCATCAAGTTCTACCGGGGAGAAAGGCTTCGTAATATAGTCTTCAACTCCGCTTTGGAAGCATTGACTAATCGTCTGCTCTACTTTTTGTTCAGTCAGAACTACAATTTTCGGCGACTTGTTCACATTCAGCTTTTGAATATGATGGATGTACGGCAGTCCGTCAATTCCATACAGATTCAGTTCTGTAAGTACAAGATCCGGCTTCATTTTCTCAATCAGATTAAGAGCCGTGAGTCCATCGTTGGCCTCATAAGTTTCATAGCCTTGCATTTTAAAGCGAATTTGCAGAAATTCACGAATCGTCGGGTCGTTGTCAACAATGAGGATGCTGCTGCGGGCAGTCTTTGCTTCTTCTCTTGTGAAAATATGAATATCTCCCGACAGACTGCGTCTTGCAGACTCAGCCATTTGCTTCATGACAGCTTCAGTCGCTTCTCCTTGTTCTGGGAAGCTGGCCAGCGTAATCCGTGGATCCAGATCCGCTTTGATATCCTGAAGGCGCTGCTTGAGCAGCAGACCTTCAAAATGCACTGCATCAAGAGTTCGTCCCGGCAGAATCACTGCCAAGGTGTTGTTCTCGTCATCAGTCCAAACCTCAAAGGAAAGATCAGGTTGAGCTTCCAGAATCCCACGGACTTGGGCATCTAAATTTGCAGGACCATTCTCGGTGTATAGGAAGATCACTCCGCATACGTCGTGTTTGGTTCCTTTCACCCATTCCTCGATGTGCTGGTATAAGTTCTCTTGAATACCCCTTTGGAGCGTGGCCGAATTGGGCATTTCAATTCCCACCTTTCATTTAGTTTGAATTTTAGTTGATCGTCTGTAAGCATCACTTCCTTCCCGGGTGGGAAGCATCAAAATTATTTAAGCTGCACTGCTTGGGGCTTCACTTTTTTCTTCTTTCCAGCTCTGCCTTGTCATAGCTCCCCATGAATTGTTGTTCTGCAGATACTGTATATGTCCCTGAATACGCCAGAGCGTACCCAGTTGGGAATAACCAAAGAATTTAAATGCGCCGTAGAACAGCATCTTGAGCAAGTCGGATATTTTAGTAAAGCGCTTGAACGCAAGTTCTTCCAGCAGCAGTGCACCGATACTGAACAAATATCCGCTCAGGAAGTTGATCAGACCGAACACGAGCAGAATTTTCCACTGTGTCATATCCAGAGCAACATAACCGGCTAGAGCCACTAAACCTGTAAGTTTGAAATAAGGGTTCAAGGCTTCAAAAATAATGTTGTAAGGCATGGTCAAAAGTCCCATAACCTTATATCTCGGATTGAAGGCCATGTCATAGTTCTCGATCATGTTCTTCAAATTACCACGTCCCCAGCGCTTACGCTGGTTAGAGAGAATATGGTAGGTATCCGGTGCTTGTGTCCAGCAGACGGCTTCCGGACAGAAGGCAATCCGGTATTTCAGCTTGTTCTCCAGCATGTAGCGGTGAAGCTTAATAATAATGTTCATATCTTCACCTGGATAACCACCGCGGTAACCCCCTACGGCGATTACGTAATCTTTGCGGAATAAGCCGAAGGCGCCTGATACGATAATAAGTCCATTAATTGAGCTCCAACCGATCCGGCCCCCAAGGAAGGCCTTCAAATATTCAATCGCTTGGAACATCGGCCACATTTTGTTCGGCAGGGAGAAGTCCTTAACCTGACCGTTCTCAATCAAGCAGCCATTTGCAATACGAACGTCTCCCCCGATAGCAACCGTCTCTTCGGGATTCTCCATATACTGCCGTGCCATCCGGATAAGAGCATCTTTCTCCAGAAGGGAATCGGCATCAATGGAAGAGATAAGCGGATAATGCGACAGATTAATACCGGCATTGAGTGAATCCGCCTTACCCCCGTTCGGTTTATCTATTACATACAGATGCGGATACTGAGGATTGTGGTAAACGCCTGTAATCGCCTGACAGTCAATGGCGTTTCTCATCTCCGGATTCGGAATTTTCTCAAGACCAAATTCCTTCACCAGGACCCCCAGTGTATCATCTTTGGAACCGTCGTTGATGACGATTACCTCGTAGTTCGGATAGTTCAATGTCAAAAGACATTTTACATTCTCGATTACGGTAACTTCTTCATTGTACGCCGGTACCAACAAGGATACGGCCGGCACCAGTTCCGATCCGGAGAGCGTATTAAATTTCGAATACGCCGATCTGCGGAATACCGTCATAATGTTCCGGAACGAGAAAGCCAGTACTGAGAAGTACAACACGTTAACCGTCATTACGTAATAAATTGCAAACAAACCATAGATGAGAAGTATATCCCTAAGCAGAGTAATCCCCCCCAACTGCTGCTACTTGACGTACCGGCTTCCTTTCGGCAACCCCGAAATACCGGTCGTAGAGCAGACGTTTTTTATTGAAGGATACCATTTGATCAACCGCATCATGATCTGTACCTTCATTCATTACCTTCTCAATGTGATATAGAGCTGTCTCTCGCTCTACACCTGAACCGCGAAGTGCGGTTTCACACAAAATTTCAAATCCGGTCTCACCCAGCTTAGCCAGGCTTTCGGCACTGTTATTCCGCACCCACCAGTTCTCATCTCTCATCGCATTTCTGAGAAGAGGAATGCTTCCTGCTGCATGAAGCGAGCCAAGTGATTTGGCGATAGCTGCGCGGATTTCCCAGTTGTTATCCGACATGAGCTGCTTGATGGTCTCATCCTTGAGAACCGGATTTGAGCTGAGGTACAGCTTGACGGCTTCGGCCCGGACATCCTTTTCTTCCGCTCCAACCAGACGGTCGAGAGCCGGAATGACTTCCGGTACTGCCTGTCCCCACATGGCAACCAAGGCAACTTTCACAAAATCCGTATTTCCGTCCTCAAGCAGCTTTAGAAGCAGCTTACTGGAATCAAGATCGGTCTCCAGCAGCACATCGGCCACTAGATTATGGATAGGCTTGCCATGTCTCAGCATGAGTTCGAGCATTTCCTTTAGCTGTTCCTCCTGCTTGGCACTCTTGGCAATCGCCCGTCCCAGAATGATGGTAAGCGGACTGTAGCTTTGCTTTCTCAGCATTTGAAGCAGGCGAGGAACCGCTTCTGCGGCCCTCATATTACCTAGTCGGTAAGCTGCTTCTACCCGGCGCCCGAAGAACAGGCTATCCAGCTGCTCAAGCTCATCTTTTACAAAGCCCGCCTTGTCGCACAATTCAACGACTCTGTTACGAATCTCGCCTTTGAATTGTTCGATCCATTCTGCAAACTTGTCTTGAATCACTCGTCTTTCCAGAGCCGTCAATTTACCCGGGGGTACTGGAAGATCGCTGTCTTCATGCAAATGGGATTGGATAAACCTGAAATAATCTTGATGCTTAAGCCGGTACTGTTCCGTTTTCTTAAGCGTCGCCAGATATTTGAGCTTCATATAGAATAGGATTGCAATTCCCAGTCCGATCAATCCGAGGCACGCATAGACGAAATAGATAGCCACGGTGACATGTTGAAACATAATGCAATGAGACCTCCTCTGTGAGTTCGTATTTACTGTACTACTTATTCATTTTTGAGTAGACGTCCTTCAGGTCGTTGTAACCTGATTTAAGGTGTTCTGTATACTCTACAGTTTCCCACGGATTCCACTTATAAATTGGCTGATTTTTAAGATCCAGCTTGCTCTCATTACCACCCGGCCAGGAGATCTGTTTGGTTGCGCGGTCTACAATCCACGGTACAAACGTAATTCCTGCTGTCTTCAAGGTCGAGAACGTGCGTCCCGTCTTAAGTGGAGAATAGTCAATGACCTGCTGAGAGCTTGGATCCGCAAATCCAAGAAGCATCCAAGGAATACGAAGCTCTACCTGCTTACCGCTGTACTGCCATGAAGTCAGGGAGTCAAACTGTGCACTCTTCCGGTCGGAAGTGCCCCGCTTCAAGGTACCTACTGTCTCATCCTGGAATGGATGGGCCGTACGGGTATCCGGCGGAGTCATGGTCAAGCTGACCGCCAGCTTCCAAGGCTGGAATGCTATTTTATCCGCAGCTTTCTGCTCTGGAAGCATCCAGTACCCATACTTTCCGTACAGTCGCTGGTGGAAGTCATAAGACGGAGCAACCTTCACCTGAGTCTCCTTATCTTTACCAATGACAATCAGATTCTCAAGTCCGTCGCTTAGCGTCTTGTTCGGCAGCTCATTCTTCGGCTGATCGCCACCTGGCTGTGTATCTGTGCCCAGATACATTAGTGACTTCTCAGGATCGAAATTGTTCTCAAGCTCAAGCCCGATATATACGTAGGCTTCATCATGAGTGACTTTCATTTTGCTAATACCTGGCGTGGTCTTGTCCCACTCTGTGACCTGGTCCTTCGGAAGTGAGTTCCAGTCATCCAGCTTGCCGTCAATGATGAGCTTGTCTGATTTGCCAGAGCCCATAGCAACGACGCCGAACTGCTTCTCATTCGTCAGAACATTAAGCCAGTAGGAACGACGGTCAGCGGGGATTTCAAAACGCATGGTATTCCATGTTTTCTTGAACCACTCATCCTGCCACATGAACAGGATCGCTCCTGAATATCCTTCATCATAAATATCCTGAGTTAGTGAGGCGTTAATCTCGCCCTGTTCCTTCTCATTGTGGCCCCCTTGATTGCGTCCTCCCGGACCTATGTGCGATACACCCACAGATGAAGGTACACCGTATTCAGTAACCATGATCGGAATATCCTTGTAATATGCTTTAAGCTTCCGTAAGTAAGCTTTGTAAGTATTGAATCCACCCTTCCCATCAGGGATGGTCTGCAGTGTCTTATCCAAATGGAACAGATCAGGATAATAAGGATACACATGGTATGCCGCAAAATAACCAGCTTTCCAATTCACTGGCTTGACGTGAGTCGCATCTACACTAACGAGATCCTCTTGGAATAGAGGTTCACCAGGATGCTTAAGTACATCCGTTGTTACCCAGTTGGTGAAGGTTACCGGATGCTCCCAGCCGTAGGTTTGCTCTTTGGCTGCTGCACGATCCAGCATACTGGCCAAGAAGCTTTCAAACGGACTAGCTTTATCCGTCGCGCTGAAGTATTTGCCCTGATAAGGAGCTTGTCCAGCATGAACCTTGTTCGTATTCTCCACCATTTCCGGATCCCACTCAGTTCCGATATGCCACGCCATCAAGTAAGCGCCTGCGTTGGTTGTATACTTGCCTCCAGCAAAGCCAGGATTAACAGGTATGTCCAAATCCCCGTATACGGCACTAACTACCTTGTCGATATCCTGCTCGAAAGCTTTGGGGATTCCTCCGCCGTAAGCATCCTTGGATTCAATTAGCTGCTCTTCCTGTGAGTAGACTCCCTGGATGAAATACAGAGGATTCTCTCCCTTATCGCGATTAAATTTCACTAATGACGTATAAAAGACGGGATTATGGATCGTATAGACCCGAATTACATTTGCACCCATATCATGGATTTGCTGGAACCATCTTAGATAGTCCTCTTCTGTTGCCGGGAACTCGCCCGGAAAATGACCCGGTACTGTTGCTCCTAGATTGACACCTTTAACAAAGATTTCTTTCCAGTTCCCTTTCCCGTCGTATCTCAGGAACTTGTCTCCCGAGGTCTGGAACTTCATTTCCGTTCCGTCCGAGGTAGCGTAACTTGTGTGGGACGGAGGAAGATACAAGAATACCAGGGAGGTTACCCCTCCAATTAAAATGATTCCAATCGTAATCCATAAAATTATTCGTTTGCGCGCTAATTTTGACATCGATATAAAATCCCTTCACCTCGCTATTTTTTTGTATGCAGGCGATTATCATAGTATGGGCACTTCACACCTCCACTTCCTATGTCACTCCTTAATGATTAACCAAGTGAACTCCTAATGTAACTAGGCGGATGGGAGCATTTTTTTTCGGGACTTTCATGAAAGTTGCACGACATTACAAAACATTTCTTACAAAAGACCAGCAAGCAGGCCAAACACAAAAACTCCCAAAATACTATGATTTTTCCTGTTGCGACATCCCTTGAGTTTCCTTATCATTGCTGGCGAGAGCCCTTCTTTACTCGGATTTCTCCTGTTCAACCCATAGTCTCAGGATCATTATATGTATTATCAAACACTAACGATATATCGAAGTTGTGGTTAAGATCCCACTCTTTTCCAAAGTGGTAACAAATTTGATACCAAAGTCTTATCGTGAATCGCTGACAAAACGCTCTATATCAACGTTTTTCATTTATTTCCATTTTCGAAAAAGGGTTATGAAGACCTATACCGGGTCTTTTGGTAATTTGCTAACTTCCGTTTTCAACTTACCCCGGGAAATAGTCCTGTTTCGACCTCCTTTTTTCCTAGGATCAGGTTCCCTCTTTTCCTTATTTCTGTAAAAAAAGTCAACAAGCCCGCTGAGCTCACCTCTAGGCCGCTTTCAGCATTTCTACCTCATTCGATACGATGCTTCCTCATTCGACATTACCGGTCCTGCCTCTGGAGTCGGTGAAATTTCTCATTTAACCCTAAATAGTGGGTCAAGAATGTCTTTACGACTAGTTTTTGAACCCTTTATTTCTTGTTTTTTGTGACAAAATCGATAATTTTCGAATTTTCTTTGTGGATTCCACAAGTTCCCTAAGCTGCTCAATAAATAAGAAATAGAGGTTATCCGCCCCGGGATAACCTCTTCAATCATGTTTAGATTTCTTTTTTGGCCAAATCTACTCTTTAACTGCCTTATACCCACCCACTGCAGCATACCAATTCAGAAAATCTTTTGCGACGGCTTCTCCAGCGGGCCCATTGGGATGAGGATCGTCTGGACTGCTCATATACTCGGGTTTAATCCGATGTTCCTGTGGTTCGGGCTGCGACAGCACACGAGCTATATCATATATATAGTCCACACCTGCGGGTGGATGATTCAGAATTTCTTTATTTGCAGTACGCCAGATCTGCTCACGCTCCTCCATAAAGTTAAAAGGCGGAACCGTGCTTAATAGAATAGTCACTCCGGGTCTGTTCTCCCTAAGGGCAGCAACAATGGTGCCAAGATCATGTAATAGCTCTTCAGCCGACCTCTTACCAACATCTATATCGTTAACTCCAAGCACAATGAGCACTTCATCCCCCTGCTTGGCCTTATGCAGCCACGGTCCGTCTGAAGCCGCATCGTATGCCCGCCCCCAGCCGGAGCCGAGATTCCAAACCCCATACTCTGGACCCAGACTATCGGCAATCCTTGCTGCCCAATACGCATAGGCGTCTTTCTCCGTCCGGACTCCTTGGGTTATAGAGTCGCCAAGTATGACAATCTTCCTTGCATTTTCTCTCTTGTATCCAATAAAGGAGGGCATGACCAGAAGCTGCTCGGATACTCGTTCAGGCGGGAATGAGACCTGATCTGCTAAATGCCCCTCGGCATCGTAGGCCGAAGCCAGCATTCCCTCCACATTATATGGAATCGACTTGCCCGGGCCTGGTGCGGAAAGAGTCCAGCTGAATACCAGATCATGGCCCTCGGCAATATCCACGGTGACTTCATCACTGTAAAAGCGTTCGCCTGGTTCTACCTCTCTGGAGTGGCTGCCCCCGAACGTCAGCGGGACAAGTGACCCGGCTACAACACTGCCGTCTCTCTCCCGCCCTCCGTCTCCCAGAAATGCGGACTCAATTCTCCACGATCCACCGGCTTCACTTCCAGCCGCATCCTGCCCCATGTCCCAAGTGGAGTCCACCGAGTTGCTGTGCCATATCCGAATTTGCAGCCGTCCCGTCTCCCTTGGACGCAGATAAGTTCGATAAGTATGCGTGAAGCCCATAGGCTCATTCATAATAAAGTTGGCTGCGCTCGATAGTGCTGTAACGGATACATAGTCCTTATTCCAAAGTTCTTCTTGCCGCTGATTCAGTCCTGACATCGTTCTCCTCCTTTTTGTATATTATTTGCATTATACGAAGGTCCCGAAATCATTACTAATATTATCAAACCTATATGTTACACAATTCTGATGTAAGACAGGGGTATCCCTACGGATGACCGTAAAGATACCCCTGTATCAAAGAGAGCCGTTACTTGTAATGGCCTCCAATTTTTCGTGATCTTTCAAGCGCCTGCCCTGAAGAAGTCAGAGATGCAGCCCTTACAATAGCAGCGCTGCCATACCTGTCTTTGATAGAATCGGTCGCCTTGTTCAGAGCCTGGGATTTGGCCAGATCATCGAACAGCGTCAGCTGATATTCTTCATCCGTAGCCAGCTGGCTGAGAGTTACTCCGATTTGACGCACGGGCATACGATCCCAATGCCGGTAGAACAAGGTTTTGGCTACACGAAATACGGTGTTCGTATCATTCGTTGGATCCGGGATTTTCATCTGGCGTGAAAAACCGGACGGGGCCTCGTAAGGGCTACACATACAGCCTACGGATACAACCTGGCCCATATATCCCTTGCGGCGGCAGTCTCGGCAGACCTCCTCGGTAATTTCCAAGAGTACCGTATTAATCTGCTCTTCATCCGTGTAATCCTGGGGGAGGGTCATCATATGACCGACAGACTTGGGCGGTGTGTTGAATGTAGCCGGCGTCACAGGAGAATCGTCCATGCCGTTAGCTGTCCTCCACATTACCTCAGCCTGGATATCGCTTTGCTTGCCGAACCGGGCCCGGAACTTCTCCTTGAGCCGAGGCAGCGGCGTTCTGGCGACATCACCAATCGTATACATCCCTAAGCTTAAAAAATGGTTCCGCATGCGGGATCCCACCCCGAACATTTTGTCCACCGGCTTCTCCCAGAGGGTTTCGGCTAACTCGGACTTGTTCAGAATATAGATGCCTTCGGCATTCTTCTTCGCCCAAATATCCGTTGCTGCTTTGGCCAGCATCTTATTGGAGCTGATCCCAAAGCGTACCTTGACACCGGTTTCGTCAAGCACCTTCTGCTGGATCGTTCGCGCAATCGTGTGCGGATCGCCAAAAATCTTCAGACTTCCCGTCACATCCAAGAACTGCTCATCAATCGAGAAGATCTCAACCAGGTCGGTATACTGCTCATAAATTTTTGTAATCTTAAGGGAAATGTCGATATACATCTGCATCCGGGGCTTAACCACAACTACTTCGGGACATTTACTCAGCGCCTCACCCAGCCGCTCCGCTGTAGTTATTCCATAAGTCTTGGCAATAGGGCAGGCAGCCAAAATGATTCCTGATCTCCGGGCAGGATCTCCTGCAACAACAAGAGGACGATCCTTGTAAGCAGGATGATCGGCTTTCTCCACACTGGCGTAAAAGGATTGACAGTCTCCCAGCATAATAACCCGTTCGGCTGCTTTCACTTGAACACCACCTCTTCCAGATAAAAGGTTACGCGTCTATTGATCTCCGCCCGGGCGAAGCTCCACAGCATAGAGAATTCATATTGGTAGCCCCGGCACAAATAACGGGCTTCGAGCCCGGCTTCGGTACGATGCTGCTCATATACCTTGATTCCATGCTGACGCATTTTCTGCCGGATCTGACTCAGCTCCCGGGTAATCCGGGACTGCAATCCACGAAGCACAGCCCCATAAAGCTCCGGCAGCTTAAAGGGGCTCGAACCTGATGAGACCAGTCTCAAATCCCTCTCCATTAAATCGAGCATCAGCGGCAGTAAAAGAAATTCCTTCACCCAGCCCGCCTCCTCCTCAGTCCGGTAAGGCACCTGCTTCATGAAATATTCCTTCTTCGCACTGAGGCTGGCTTCCCATGTGCCTGTTTAACCTTGTTAAGGATAATTACATTCCTGAACCAGAATACCCTCATCCTACTCACCCACCATCAGAACGTTTGTTCTTATTATATTCATAATACGAACAAATATTCGCTTTGACAACAGGTTATTCCTGGGGGATCGACCTTGAATAGGTTTTAATGGATGAGACTTATTGTTCTGTCAAAATAATCGGGCCGTCTGCGGTAATCGCAACCGTATGTTCATACTGGGCGGACAGCTTCCCGTCTGCGGTGCGGGCTGTCCAGCCATCCTGATCGATGCTGATGCGGTGCGTACCTTCATTAATCATCGGCTCAATTGTAAATACCATCCCTTCTTTCAAGCGGATTCCCTTCCCGGCTGCACCCACATGCTCGTAGTTAGGCTCTTCATGCAGGGAGCGACCAATACCATGGCCTAGTAAATCTCGCACAACCGAGAAACCGTTATTCTCCGCATGCTTCTGAATAGCGGACACCACATCCCCAAGCCGGTTACCCGGAACAGCCTGCTCGATACCCAGATACAGACATTCCCGTGTGACCCGCATCAGCTTCTGGGCAGGTTCGCTAACCTGACCCACTTCATAACACCAAGCCGAATCACCGAACCAGCCGTCACACTCCACCACGATATCAATCTTGGCGATATCCCCTTCCTTCAGCGGCGTTATGCCCGGGAAGCCATGAGCGACCACATCATTAACCGAAGCGCAAGTCTCCGCAGGGAACCCATTATATCCTTTGGTGAACTGCTTCCCACCCAGCTTAATAATATGTTTAGCCACAAAGTCATTGATTTCCAAGGTAGTAACCCCAGGTGCGATCAGCTTTGCGATTTCACGGTGGCAGTCGGCCACAATTTCACTGGCCCTTCTCATAGCCTCGATGTCTTGTTTTGATTTCAGAATAATCACAGTTATACGGCTCCTCTCATCTCTAAAAGCTGCCAAGCAGCAGTATTGCAATTTCTTGTTCATTCATATCAGCAGAGCGGCGGTACACCGATAGACCTGCACAGCCCACCAAACCGGCAATAATTAGAAAGGCCGATTCATCTGAACGCGGATCCTTGGTTATAGTTCCGAGCGCCTCGGCCAAAGGAGTAATCACACCCTGTCTGAACCTTTCCCTAAATACCGCCGCTTCCGGCTCAGGGAGTTCACGAAAATGCTCGCAAGCGAGCTTATAAAGAACAAAAAGGGAAGGATCCTTCCTCCACCTTCCCAGCAGAGCTATACCATAAGCTTTGACAGAACTGCCCTGACTTAGATAATTCAGCCCCATTTTCTCAGCCTCATCCAAGGCCATGTTAAGAAGATCAGATAATAAATCATACTTATTCTTATAATAGTGATATACCGTGCCATAACCGAGATCCGCAGCCGCAGCTATATCACGCATTTCCATATTTATCCCTTTAAGCACATACGTCTCGGCAGCTGCCCTCAAAATCTGTCCAATGCGGCGGGTACGGATAGCTTCATTTTGCTCTTTGGTGCGAGGAGTCAAGCAGTCATCCCCCTTTCTTTTTTGACCTACTTACATGTCAATATAAAATTACACCCAATTGGACAAAATAGCAATCAGCCATATCCCACGAGCCCGCTTAATCCTTATATAGAACCAAGTAAGCCCGGTCATTAATGCACCGGGCCGGGGAGAATTACTTATAATTATTTTGCTCCGTTTTATGAAACTTTTCATTGTCTGTTCTGAGCATTTCTTTCCGTCTGTCATTCTTCTGCTGCTGGAATTGCTGGGCCTGCTGACTCGTTACCGGCGTGGTTTCCAGCTCCTTTACCGTGTTGATCAGGTTTTTATCAGGATGAATAGAACTTGAGCTCATACTGAAGTCTCCTCTCTTTACTGCGATTAGTGAACGTAGTTCATGTGTTATTGTCCCAGATCACAGATCAGAGTATTCGTTGTTTAATGAAAGCTCCATCAGTCCATTATTTTAAGCCGTCATTCCTTTATTTCATAACAAAACAAGCCGACCCCGGCAGAACCGGGTATCAGCTTGAAGTGTTAAAGCACCTGCAAATTTACCTGAACATTCCCCACAGCTTAATCAGGTGAAATGTATTTTTCGGGTCAATTTTCTGAGTGATGACGAACTGAACCATTTGCTGCTCCTGAACCGAGGACAATCTCTCATTCAGGATCACCGCAGCAGATCTCACCAGCCTGTGTACTTTGGCCGGATCCTGCAAATCTCCCTTGGTAAGGTTCTCCGTTAGCTGCTTCACTCGATCCTTGACGGCCTTGTTCTTCATCTTGAGCTTAACCCGATCAACAAGCTGCGGACTGATTCCAAACTGCTGATAATTCAAAGCGGCTTCTCACCTCCCGTCCGTCACTGTTCTAATATATGACGGCAGGAGAGCATATAGTGCACCAAAATGCCTTTTCTCGAGAACCATTTCGCACTCACAGCCAATGAATAATTCTCAAGTTCAGGCTCACATAGTCACTAATCGATCAGCTCACCTTGCAAAACCTGCTCCCGCTGCAAATAATGCCGCAGCGGGCTGTACACGGGCGAAGTCCAGAACGCTTCTTCGCCCACCAGCGAGGCGGCATCCTCCCTCGCCTCCTCAAGCACTGCGAAATCGCTGACCATGTCCGCGATTCGGAACTCCGGCACGCCGCTCTGCTTCGTGCCGAAGAAATCGCCGGGACCGCGAAGCGCAAGGTCCCGCCGGGCCACTTCGAAGCCGTCGTCCGTGTCGGTCATGACCTTCATCCGCTCCTGACCTACCTCCGACTTCGGATCTGCGATGAGCACGCAGTAGGAGGCGTGCTCCCCCCGGCCAACCCGGCCGCGAAGCTGGTGAAGCTGGGACAAGCCGAACCGGTCGGCGTCCATAATAATCATCAGCGTCGCATTGGGAACGTCTACGCCGACCTCGACCACGGTCGTCGAGACGAGGAGCTGCACCTCGTTCGCATAGAACTCGCGCATTACTTCTTCCTTCTCGGCCGCCGTCATCCGGCCGTGCAGCAGACCTACCTTGAAGTCCGGGAAGGCCTGCGACATCGACACATAGAGGTCGATGGCATTCTGCACATCCAGCTTCTCGGACTCCTCAATCAGCGGGCAGATCAGGTAAGCCTGACGCCCCTGCTCGATCTCGCGCGAGATGAATCCAAGCACCCGATCCATCTTGTCATGTTTGACCCAGTAGGAAGAAATAGGCTTTCTTCCTTTGGGACGCTCGGACAGTGTCGACACATCCATATCGCCAAAAGCCGTGATGGCCAGCGTCCGGGGAATCGGCGTAGCCGTCATCGTGAGGACATCCGGGTTGAACCCTTTTCGCCGCAGAATGCTGCGCTGATTCACGCCGAATCGGTGCTGTTCATCTGTGACGACAAGACTTAAGCTGCGGAAGTACACTTCCTCCTGTATCAGGGCATGGGTGCCCACCACCACATCAACCAGACCCATTTGCAGAGCACCAAGCAGGTCCTTGCGCCGCCTTCCCGTTACACTTCCCGTAAGCAGGCCTACGGTAATCCCGTACGGCTCGAACAGCTTCGTGAGCGACCTCACATGCTGCTCTGCCAGAATTTCAGTCGGTACCATGAAGGCCCCCTGGTGGCCTGACTTGACGGCAGCATATAGCGCAACAGCCGCGATGACCGTCTTCCCGGAGCCAACATCCCCCTGCAGCAGACGATTCATACAGAAAGGGGAGCGCATATCCTTCAGAATCTCCAGCTCCACCTTCTTCTGAGCATCCGTCAGTTCAAACGGAAGACTCCGGACGAACTCCCTGACCGTGGCATTATCTGCCGTGTGCTGAACGCCATCCATCCGTTCATGATTCATGGCCCGGTATGCCTGAAGCTTCAGCTGGAAGAGGAACAACTCTTCATACACCATGCGCTTGCGCGCCTCCTGTCCTTCTTCACTGTCCTGCGGCTGATGAATGCGTAGAATCGCATGCTTTCGTGGCATTAGCTCATACTTACGGACAAGGTCTTCCGGCAGAATCTCCGGGATCATCTCTCCGAACTGGACCAGAGCTTGTCCTACCGTCTTACGCATCCAGGCTTGGGTGATATTGCCTCCCACGGAATAGACAGGCTGTAAGCTTCCGCTGCGGATTACTCCCTTATCCGGAAATTCCGAATCCGAGACGGTCATTTGCGCACGGCGTTGGTCCCATTTGCCTGTAAGTGTAATTTCCCGACCGGGAGTTAGCTGATCCTTCAGGAAATGCCGATTGAACCAAGTTGCCGTGAACATCCACTCATCAGCCATCACTTTACAGGTCAATCTGGATTTTTTGCCATACCGCTGAAGTACCGGAAGTCCCATAATCTTGGCTTGTACCGTTACCTTCTCCCCGTCCTTCACTTCACTTAACGAACGAAGCCGGTAATCCTCATAACGAAACGGATAATATTCAAGTAAATCTTGTACCGTAAAGACGCCAAAGGCGTGAAGCTCCCCCTCTTTGAGAGCACTCACGCCGCTGACCTGCTTCACGGATATCGTACTGATATCCATATTTAATCCCTCACTTTATGCCGGCCAGACGAATACCGCCACAATACCCGGACCCACATGGGTTCCTACCACTGCGCCAATATCCGTCCGCACCACTTCATGCAGCGTGAAATGCTGTGACATTTCGTGCACGATATCTTCGGCAGTCTCCGGATTAACCCCGTCACAGACTGCAATATTCAGATCCTTATGCTCGCCAAAATCCTTTCGGAACAGCTCGACGATACGTAATACTGCCTTCTTGCGTCCCCGAGCCTTATCTACCGGATAAATTACGCCTTCCTCATCCACGGAGAGAATCGGCTTCACATTTAGGACTGTACCTATGATAGCCGCACCCTTGCGAATACGTCCGCCTTTTTGTAAATATTCCAGTGTATCCACTAGGAAATACAACCGGCGGACCTGACGAAGCCGTTCCACCTCATCTATAATATCTTGAACTGAAGCTCCATTAGCCGCAAGCCTTGCAGCCGCAACCACCTGAAGTCCAAATCCATAAGAGGCGCAGCGAGAATCAATGATCGTAATATCCGCTGTCATGCCCTCTTCTTCCATCATGGATTTAGCCAAAAGTGCGGATTGATATGTGCCGCTCATCCCCGAAGAAATATGAATAGAAATAATAGATGCACCCGGGTGCTGATCCAGCAGATCTTGATAGACATTTACGTACTGGGCAGGAGACGTCTGGGAAGTTGTAGGGAGCTCGGGTGACTTTGTTAACCTGTCATAGAATTCGGCCGGCGTAATGTCAACCCCTTCTACAAAGGATTGTTCTTTAAAGTTCACCGTCATCGGGATGACATGGATGCCGTACTCTGAAACCGTCTTTTGCGGAATATCCGCCGTACTGTCGGTAACAATAATAATATGATTCATTTCAGAAATACCCTCCGTCCCGTCCTCTGAACGTTCTCCCAACAAACCAATCAGGATTCAACAGAGAATAAATAGTAATAGATCGGCTGACCGCCCTCGTGAACTTCTACCTCAGCATCAGGATAATTCTCCTTCAGCCAGTTCGACAGCAGCAGGGTATCATCCTTACTTGCCTCTTCACCAGTCAGGATGGTCAGAATTTCATCACCGCTTACGAGCATCTTTTGGAGCAGTGACTCACATGTCTGAAGAAGACCCTCTTCCGTAGACACAATCTTGGAATCTTCAATACCTATATAATGACCTGCTTTAATCTCCAAATCATCAAAATGAGTATCGCGCACCGCATAAGTAACCTGACCGGTCTTCACATGGCCCACTGCGGCAAGCATGCTGTCCGTGTTAATCTGGACACTCTCTTCTTCCTGGAATGCGAATGCTGCTGCAATCCCCTGAGGAATACTCTTGCTTGGAATAACTGTGACACTACGTTCCCCTTCAAGCAGATCACGTGCCTGCTGCGCGGCCAAAACGATATTAGAGTTATTAGGGAGCACAAATACGTGCTGGGCAGAGATCGAATTAATCGCATTGACGAAATCCTCGGTGCTTGGATTCATCGTCTGTCCTCCGGACAGCACAGCATCTACCCCAAGACTTGTGAAAATATCAGCGATTCCCTGGCCCGAGGCCACCGCGATAAATCCGTACGGAGCCATTTCGTCAGCCGGTTGTACAGCGGGTTCAGCCACCCAAGCCTTCTCAGCCGGAATCTCGGCGAAGACTTCCGGAGCTGGAGCGATATCCATACCTGCCGATAACAAATCACGATGCTGCTCTCTCATATTCAGAATATGAATTTGCGTGATCTCGCCATAACGCAGGGCCAAATTCAGAACTTCCCCAGGCGCTTTGGAGTGAACGTGCACCTTAATGACTTCATCGTCCGCAATCACGATGATGGAATCTCCGTTAACAGCCAGAGCTTGCCGGAACTGATTCTCATCAAACCTAGTCCCTTTCGCATCGCCCAATTGGCGATTTATGAAGAATTCCATGTCATACAGGAACTCGATATCCTCCGTCTCCAATCTGGACTGTGCAGATCCAGGCGCTTCGGGGACAGTCTTGAAGACCGGATGGCTTTCTGTACGAGCCTCAGAGCCGAATGCTTGTCCGCGGGCTTCCGTGAAAGGCGCTGCAGCATGGATATTATTAGAGAGATAATCAAAGAAACCTTGGTAAATGTATACCAGACCCTGTCCACCGGAATCCACGACGCCAACTTGTTTCAGTACAGGCAGCTGCTCAGGTGTATGGGCAAGAGCTTCTTTCGCCTTAGCTAGAACTTCTGTCATTAGCTCCACGATATCCGTCGTGCGGCGGGCATAATGAACGGCATGTTTAGCAGCTTCCTTGGCCACAGTAAGAATGGTCCCTTCCACCGGCTTAACGACCGCCTTATACGCCGTGTCTACGCCGCTTTGCAGAGCCGAGGCGAATTGAATCGTATTCAATTCTTCATAAGATGCCGAATAACGGCTGAAGCCCCGGAATAACTGGGACAGAATAACGCCGGAATTTCCGCGTGCTCCCATCAGTAATCCCTTGGACAACACGGCTGCCCTGCTTCCGACACCCCCACTGCCGCCGCTGCGGGTTAACTCCGCCACGCCTGCAGTCATTGTCAGATTCATATTTGTACCGGTATCCCCATCCGGAACCGGGAACACATTAAGGGAATTCACGTGTTCCGCATGCTGCTGAAGTTGAGCAGCACCGGCCAATACCATTGCTGAAAAATCTGTTCCATTTAGAGAACGCTTACTCAATGAGAAATCCCCTTCCTAGCTTGATACACGTACGCCCTGGACTACAATATTCACTTCATCGACTTGAAGTCCAACTATATCGTTCAATACGTATTTGACTCTTTGTTGGATGTTATGGGCCACCTCGGATATCTTGATCCCATAAATGACTATAATATATAGATTGATTACGATTCTATTGTTATCAGGTTTCACTTCTACTCCGCGGGTAAGATTCTCCCGTCCAAGCAGTTCTGCAATACCGTCTTTAAATTGCTTTCGGCTTGCCATCCCCACGAGTCCATAACATTCCATGGCGGCTGATCCGGCAATTACCGCTACCGCTTCATCCGAGATATCAATTTGTCCATATTCGGTATTCAGTTCAATAGCCACTTTCCTTCACTCCTCCCTTAAAAATATTATGGACTATTCAACATTGTACTATAAGAAGAAGGAGAAATAAATAAAAGAAGACCTGGGTCCTTCAAATAAAGTTAGCTAATCGGTTGACGAAGCTTTTTTTGCTGTGATATGATATTCGAGTATTGTTTTATGCAGGTGTATTGGAACAAGGAGGTGTAATTTCGTGTCACGTAAATGTTATGTAACAGGCAAAAAGCCTAGCACAGGTAACCATGTATCTCACGCTAACAACCGTAACCGCCGTACTTGGGGCGTTAACGTCCAAAAGGTCCGCATTCTGGTAAACGGTAAACCAAAACGCGTTTATGTCAGCACTCGCGCTTTGAAATCCGGTAAAGTTACCCGCGTGTAATCTTCAACCAGGCATATAGACAAAAAGCACCTTTTTCATAAGAGGTGCTTTTTTAATGTCTTTTTTAGTTCTTATGAAATGTATTCAGAACGGCCTTCACAAAACCTCCCAAAAATTTAGGCAACTTAAATGTGTAAAACTTCATTATTCACCCTCCCCATACTTCCCATGCTTACTTTATTCTATGACTCGAACCCACATCATGTGTGCTCCGTTCACAAAAAAAAAGGTTACATGAGAACCTTAGCTCATGTAACACAATTTTATGCGCCTTACGCCTGCCCTATTCCTTCAAACCAGGCTGGAGGTCGTCCCTATTTTCACTTACACACGTACACTGTTACGGATTTCGGCAATGGCTCCGGCACGGTCAGGACGGCCGAACACCGCACTTCCAGCGACCAGAACCTCAGCACCAGCCTCTACGACGAGCGGCGCAGTCTGGGCAGTAATTCCGCCATCTACCTCGATAAGCAGGTCTTTCAGCCCCTGCTGCTGCTTAATTTCGTTCAGCTCGCGGATTTTGCGAACCGTACCTGAAATGAAGGACTGCCCGCCAAAGCCAGGATTTACGGTCATAACGAGTACCAGATCAAGATCTTCAATCACTTCTGACAAGACAGATACCGGTGTTCCTGGGTTAATCGCTACGCCTGCCTTAACTCCCTGCTCTTTAATCAGATGGATCACCCGGTGCAGATGAACACAAGCTTCAGCGTGTACAGTAATCAGGTCAGCCCCAGCTTTTGCAAATGCAGGTATGTAAGCATCCGGATTCTCAATCATGAGGTGAACATCCATAAACAAATTGGTATGGGGCTTGATGGCCTCCACAACCAGCGGACCCAAGGTGATATTAGGGACAAAATGTCCATCCATGACATCCACATGGAGCCACTCGGCTCCCGCTTGTTCCACTTCAGCAATTTCTTGGCCCAATTTAGCGAAATCCGCAGATAAAATAGACGGTGCAATATAGATCACTTGATTAGTACCTCCGTTTCTTATCTTTCATTTCCTCATAAAACTGCACATAGTGCTCATATCGGCTGGCAGCAATCTTGCCCTCGTCCAATGCAGCCCTAACCTGGCAGCCAGGTTCATGAAGGTGACTGCATCCACGGAATTTGCATTCCGAGGCATAGGACGCGAATTCACGGAAACACTCAGATAGCTGCTCAACGCCTAATTCTAGAAAATCCAGCTGGCTGAATCCCGGAGTATCCGCGACATAACCTCCGTTCTCAAGTTCGATAAGCTCGACGTGACGCGTCGTATGCTTACCTCTTCCAAGACGCAGGCTGATTGCGCTTGTCTCTAGGCCTAGACCAGGCAGCATCGCATTCAGGAGCGAAGACTTGCCTACACCGGATTGTCCGGAGAAGACACTAATCTCTCCGGCAAGCCGCTTAAGGACCTCTTCCGTTCCTGTACCCGTATGTGAACTGGTGACAATGACTTCATATCCGATAGATCTGTATAACTCACTAACCTGCTTGGTCAATTCATCAGCTGTATTCGAATCATCCAATAGATCACGCTTGGTTAGACAAATCAGCGTCTCAAGACCCTCATTCTCAATGTGGACCAGGAACTTGTCCAGCAGTTGAAGATTCATGTCGGGTTCGCGAAGAGAGAACAGCAGGACAGCCAGACGGGCATTCGCAACGGGCGGACGAATCAGTTCCGACACACGTGGCAAAATCTCCGTAACTGTCCCTTCTCCATTCTCCGTAGGCTCAAAAATTACCCTGTCGCCTACAAGCGGAGTAATTCCTCTCTTCTTGAACACTCCCCGACCACGGCACTGAACCGGTTCACCCGGTCCACCGCCTGTCTCTTTCACATAATAATATCCGCTTAAAGCCTTAACAATTAAGCCCTCAGGCATGTATGCAGCCTCACTTCCATGTTATCTGCCTTTTTCCTGATCTTTTTTCTTCTCTTTCTCGGCTTTCTTTGCATCCTTTTGAGCTTCTTTAGCCTGCTTATCAGAGCCCGAAGCAAAACGCTCTGTCACACCGCTGTATTCACCGTTAATTGAAGCCGAATCTCCAGAGGTATTATCTCCAGTATTATTAGGATCTTGCTGTTGATCTGGCGGTACAGTATCCGCAGGCTGTCCTATTGGCGTACTAGGCACTGGCACGGTTCCCTGCTTAGCATCAATATAAGATACCGGAAGCGTATCGAGATATTTACCATCCTGATAGACTAGAATGGCCCCATCTTTGGTAGGTGCAAGTACGAGTTCAACTGGGATAGTCTGAGCCGTTTTGATGGTTTTTACACCAGCTTCCCTGTTCTCACCACGGGCATCCGTATACACAAGGCGGATTTTGCTGTTTTTGCCCTCTGTCTTCGGTGCAACCGGCACATTATAGGTATACTTGATCGCTTCAGGCGGGTAGCCGGAGCTTACGAATATCGTAATCTCTTCACCAGGAGATACCTGCTCCTTCGGGGCATATGGATGCTGATTAAATACGAGACCCTGCTCCACCTTGTAGCTGGATTCCTGAACAACCCCGTCTTTTGCCAGCTTCAGTCCATATTCTTTGAGCTTTGCTTCTGCCTGCTGCTGAGTAAGTCCCGTCAAATCAGGCATACTAACCTTTTCTTGTCCCTTGCTTACTGTGAGTTCAATCGCAGCGATAGCAGGATCGAAGTCTGAACCTGCGGCCAGGCTCTGGCCTGTAACTTTTCCAGGATCAGCTTCACTATAATCGTCCTTACGGGTAATCTGATCTGCCTTCATCTGGAATTCATCCATCAGTTTCTTGCTTGCATCCTCGTAGGACAGGCCGCTGAGATCCGGAACCTTCTTGAGCGGCTTATCCACGCTTACCGTCAAGGAAATGGCTGAACCTTGTTTGACTTCTGTACCTTCCGGCTTGCCCTGCTCATAGACGACACCCGCCGCAAAGCCTTCCCGGTATTTCCTTGTAATCGGCTCCTGAACCGTAAGACCGACATTGGCAAGTTCCGCCCTGGCCACATCCTCTTGAAGATTAATTAACTGAGGAACCTTTACGTCAGGCTTATTAAGACTCGCATTGACATACCAGGCAACTCCAAGCATGAATAAGATAACCAGCAGGGTGATCCCGATCCATAAGGTAGGTTTGACCCAACCCTTCTTCTTCGCAGCCGGGGGCTTGGAGGAAGCATTGTCTTCTTCTACTCGTGATGTTCTTCCAGCTGCAGGCCTCTGGACCGGAGGCTTAATAGCCGGGATGACCCGTGTCTTGTCCGCATCATCCAAATCATCAAATACGATCTTAGACTCCGTCCGCCTCTCAGGAAGAAGACACGTCTCCAGATCCCGAAGCATCTCCCTGGCCGACTGATACCGTTCGTTCGGATTCTTGCGCATTGACTTCAGAATGACGTTCTCCACACTTTGTGGAATAAGCGGATTAACAAGCCGAGGTTCTTCAAAATTCTCCTGCAGATGCTTCAAAGCTACACTAATCGGACTTTCACCCAGAAATGGAAGCTTCGATGTCAGCATCTCGTACAGCACAATGCCGAGTGAGTATAAGTCCGATTTCTCTCCGGTTACAACGCCCTTAGCATGCTCAGGAGAGAAATAATGCACGGAGCCTACCACCGAGCCTGTCTGGGTAATTGTCGCCGAAGACGCGGCACGGGCAATTCCGAAGTCCGTAACCTTTACCCGCCCATTACGGCCAATTAATATATTATGAGGCTTAATATCCCGATGAATAATTTGGTTATGATGGGCATGATCAAGGGCATCACAAATTTGTGATGCAATCCGAACGGCCTCATCCACTTGGAGCGGGGCACGTTCTTTTATAATCTCGTTCAAATTCTGGCCTTCAATATACTCCATAACAATATAATGAATATCATCTTCCTGTCCTACATCATAAATACTAACAACGTTGGGATGAGACAGGGATGCAGCGGACTGCGCCTCCCGCCGGAAGCGGCGGATGAATTCCTCATCGTGCACAAATTGTTGGCGCAGAACTTTAATGGCTACATTGCGTCCAAGGAGAATATCCTGTGCCTTGTACACGAGCGCCATTCCGCCCCCGCCAATTCGTTCAATGATTTGATATCGACCGCCCAATTCGTGTCCGATCATGTTGTCCACTCCTTTACACTTGACCCAGCCGTACCCGGTATTTCAAATAAAGCTACAGTAATATTATCTTCCCCGCCTGCATCCAAAGCAAGCTGGAGAAGGTGATCAGCCCGGTCCTTAAGTGATATATTAGACAGTCCTATAGTCTGGGCCATTTGTTGTCTGGATACATAGCTGCTAAGGCCGTCACTGCAAAGAAGGAGAATATCGCCTTCCCTAAGGACAACATGAATAAGATCTACATCCACTTGTGCATCAGTCCCGAGAGCCCGGGTAATCACATTTCTACGGGGATGGTTGTACGCTTCTTCCTCGCTGATCTGACGGCTTTTTACCAGCTCGTTGACTAAGGTGTGATCTTCTGTAAGCTGTGTGATATTCCCCTGCCGGAATAGATAAGCGCGGCTGTCTCCAATATGTCCGATAATACCTTCACGGCGATCCATAAGTATGGCCACAACGGTCGTACCCATATTGTGATATTCTACACTTTCTGAAGCTGTCCGGAATACCACTTCATTGGCATGCAGGATGGCCCTCCTGAGAGCTTCTCTTCGAAGCTCTATAGAAGTTGCTCGGGAGATCGTCTTAAGATCGGACACAATCGTCTCAACAGCTAGTCTGCTGGCTGTGTCACCGGCCTGGTGACCTCCCATTCCATCCGCTACTATACCCAAAGTGAATCCCTGCTCCAAATTAGCTACCCATGATGAGTCTTCGTTTACAGAACGAACATGTCCCACATCACTGACATACACCGTTTTTATCAAATCTTCTCACCTCGCACCAGACTCCATATGCTTCGCCCGCAATTGACCGCAGGCAGCTGCGATATCATGACCTTGTTCCCGGCGGATCGTAACATTGATTCCCTTGTCCGCCAATATGCGTTGGAATTGAAATATGTCATTTCTGGAAGTTCGAGTGTACTTGCGCTCCGGTACATAGTTAACCGGGATCAGATTAACGTGGCAGAGCATGCTCTTGAGGACACTGGCAAGCTCTTCCGCATGCTCAGGTCTATCGTTCACGCCGCCAATTAGCGCATATTCAAAAGTAATTCTGCGCCCCGTCTTGGCTTGGTAATATCTTAACGACTCCATCACATCATCAAATGGAAAGCGGCGGTTAACCGGCATGAGCTTCGACCGAAGCGCATCATTCGGAGCGTGTATGGAGATAGCCAGGTTGATCTGAGTATCTTCATCAGCAAATTTATATATATTAGGCACAATACCGCTGGTTGATACAGTAATATGCCGTTGACCGATATTCAAGCCCTTCTCATGAATCATGAGGCGCAAAAATTTCATGGTCGCTTCATAATTCTCGAACGGCTCGCCTGTTCCCATGATTACGATACTGCTTACACGTTCACCGCGTTCATCCAAAATCTGCTGGGCCCGTACAACTTGCGCCACAATCTCACCCGCCGTCAAGTCTCGCTTCAGTCCCCCAAGCGTTGAGGCACAGAAGGTACAGCCTACACGGCAGCCGACCTGTGTAGTTACACAGATACTGTTACCGTAGTTATGCTTCATAATTACCGTCTCAATAGCGTGGTCATCATGCAGACCGAACAGAAACTTCACCGTTCCATCCTTGGATTCGAACTTGGTTATTTCATTGAGGGTAATGAACTGAAAACTTTCCTTCAACTTCTCGCGCAGGCTCTTGGACAAGTTCGTCATCTCGTCAAAAGAATTAACCCGCTTTACATAAATCCAATCAAAAATTTGCCCTCCGCGAAAAGCGGGCTCACCTTGGGATACAGCCCATTCCTGCAGTTCTTCTAAAGTAAAATCATATATAAAAGGCTTCATGATCACACACCTGTTCTATTTAAGTTAGACTCTAATTGATATTCATTCTTCCCATTTTATCATAAACACAGTTCAGACTAAAGCGCAAAACCCGCTGGAAAGTTCCAGCGGGGAGATGCCTTCTGACATACTAACCTAGTTTGAGGAGGCGGGCAATATAAAATCCGTCAGAATGATAATCCTGAGGAAGGATTTGCATCCCTGGGCCTTCTCTATGCTTCAAGGCTTCAAGCTGCTTCAAGCTGTCCGGAAGATCCGGCGCTTCTGCAAACTCGGAATGGCTGCCCAGAAAAGCTTGGACAACACGTTCATTCTCTCTCTTTTCAACCGTACAGGTGCTGTAGACTAGGATTCCTCCTGGTTTCAACAGACCTGCCACCTCATCCAGAAGCTTCAGCTGAAGCTGCGAGATCTCGTCGATATCCTCAGGCTGCTTGGCCCACTTCAAATCCGGCTTTCGGCGGATGACGCCTAGCCCCGAACATGGAGCATCGAGAAGGATCCGGTCAAAAGATCCAGGCGGGTACTTGCTCGCCAGTTCCAGCGCATCCCCGGTTGTAGTGCGAACGGTGTTCAGCTCAAGTCTCGCCGCTTGATCCGCAATCAGCTTCGCCTTGTGGGGATGGACATCGTTGGCGATAATCTCTCCTGCTCCATCCAGCTTCTCTGCGATATGACAGGACTTGCCCCCTGGAGCAGCGCAGCAGTCCAGGATTCTCATTCCCGGCGCTGGGTCAACAGCCGCAGCGACCAACATGGAGCTTTCATCTTGAATGGACAGATACCCTTCTCGGTACCAGTCCGTGAGCGCCATATTGCCGCCGCTGCGCACAATAATGCCATCCTCCGATAAAGCAGACTCCTCAGCATCAAGACTCTGATCCTGCATTTCTTTTATAAGTGCAGCTCTGCTGATCTTCGCCCGGTTCACCCGGACACTGACCGAAGGCGGTTCATTGTTCGCACGGCAGATTGCCTCAGCTTCCTGTTCCCCATACTGCTTGATCCACCGGCCAACCATCCACTCCGGATGGGCATGCTCAAGAGAGATTCTTTTTAGCGGGGGAAGTCCTTCGGGCAGCCTCAATTCCTCCTTACGGCGCAGCACATTACGCAGAACGCCATTGACCATTCCCGATATGCCCTGATGGCCCTTCTTCTTGGCAATATTCACTGCTTCGTTAACGGCCGCGTGGGATGGAATCCGGTCTAAATAGTGCAATTGGTAGAAGCTAAGCCGGAGCAAATTGCGTACCCAAGGCTGAAGCTTCTTAAGCCCTTTGGCTACAAAGGGTTCCAGAAAATAATCAATCGTCGACAAACGAGAAATCGTACCGTATACGAGCTCAGTAGCGAGACCGGCATCCGGCCCGGATAGGCCGCTTCTCTGCAGTGCGCCGTTCAGCTGGAGATTGCTGTATGCGCCCTCCTCTTCTACCTGGGTCAGCACCTGGAGGGCCACTTCCCGAGCGGATGCGGGTTTGGCCGAGCTTTTATTCACATGGCCTTTAGATTTAGGACCTCCACTGCGAACTGGCTGTGACGAACCTTCTTTTCTGCCGTTTCCATTAGAACTGCTCAAGAGAAAACCTCGCCTTTCTTCAGAACCCCGCCGCGCAAAAATTCGGCCGCGTCCATCGCCTTTTTGCCTGCAGGCTGTACTTTAGTTAGAATAACCGCCCCATCTCCCGTCTTGACTTCGATGCCTTGAGCGGTAAAGCCCAGCACCGTCCCGGGAGTCTGATTGCCGCCTGTTGAAGCTCCATCCGTAGGCTTCGCAACTTCCCAGACCTTAAATACCTCGTCGTTCCAAAGCGTAAAGCCGCCTGCAAAAGGAACCAATCCCCTCACGCGATTATAAATCGCTCGTGAGGAATCCGACCACGGGATTCGCTCGTCCTCGCGGGTCAGATTTCTGGCGTAGGTGGACTCATCCTCATTTTGCGGAATCCGTTCAGCCCGGCCATCAATAACCAGCGGAAGCTGTTCCTTAAGAAGAGCTGCACCCGCCAGACTCAACTTCTGGAATAATGTACCCGAAGTATCCTCGTCTTGGATCGGTACAACCGACTTCGCGATCATATCTCCCGTATCCAGGCCTTCGGCCATATACATCAGGGTGATCCCCGTCTCCTTCTCCCCATTGATGATGGACCGCTGAATCGGCGCTCCGCCGCGATACTTTGGCAGCAATGAGCCATGTACATTCAAACAGCCATACTGCGGTAGATCAAGCACGGCCTTTGGCAGAATCTGTCCATAAGCTGCCGTTACGATTACATCCGGCTTATAGGCGGCAAGCGCTTCTACAGCTTCCGGACTCCGCATCCGCTGCGGCTGGAGCACCGGCAGTCCGTGACGTAGTGCGGCTTCCTTGACGGGCGTGGGTGTGAGGACCTTTTTCCGGCCCTGAGGACGATCCGGCTGTGTGACTATCGCCACAACGTTGTACCCTTCGGTTAATAGTGTCTCCAACGAAGGTACAGCAAAATCAGGAGTTCCCATAAAAACGATATTCATCGGTCTTGTTCACTCCTTCTCTTGGTTAGGTTTCTGTGCCTCTGTTTTCTGTACATGCTCCTGTGCTTGTGCTTGTTCATGTGCTTGTTCTTGTTCGAATCCCTCTTCTTCCTCAGGAGGAATCTCATAATAATTCTCAGCCAGCTCTGTATATAAAATACCATTCAGATGATCAATTTCATGTTGAAAAGCGCGGGCTAGCAGCTCGGTTCCAGTAATCGTAATCTCTTTACCTTTACGGTCAAACCCTGTGACTGTCACTTGGTTCGCACGGCGCACATCCCCGCGGTAACCTGGAATACTCAGGCAGCCTTCCGGACCAAATTGTTCTCCTTCTGAGGCCACGATCACTGGGTTAATCATCTCGATCAGCCCGTTGTCATCGCCAACATCAATAACAATAATCCGCTTCAGCACACCTACCTGCGGAGCAGCAAGGCCCACTCCCTCCGCTTCGTACATCGTATCGGCCATATCAGTCAGCAGCTTGCGGATAGCCGGTGTAATCTGCTTCACTTCTTCTGCTACCTGATGCAGCACCTCATTCGGTTCAAGTACAATCTCTCTAATCGCCATAACGCACCATCCTTTAATATCATTCCTATATAAAATAGCTCAAGCTTGATCGCGGCACACTGTAGGGTGCTTCGAAGACGGAACATTCTTTTGTCGTGGAGCACGCTCCGAGCACGGATTACTCTTCTGTCGTTGAGCGCTACGAGGACGGATCATTCTTCTGTCGTGAAGCCCGCTACGAGGACGGATCATTCTTCTGTCGTGAAGCCCGCTACGAGGACGGATCAATCTTCTGTCGTGAAGCTCGCTACGAGGACGGATCATTCTTCCGATCGCTGTTGTCTCTAAATTTCCTTTATCCTAGTATTCTATGGTAGAAATTTAGAGACAAAGGCGAACGCTAACGCTTCTACAGAACGATTCCGTCCTCTCCGCTGGGTCCGTCTGGACACCATTAAATCTTAACGGCGGAGCAATGGAGCTCAGGAGCACTATAATCCCTGCTCTGCACTGAACGCATTTCATTGAGATAAGCCACTTCAACGGCTTAACTTCTCTCTGGATCTCTAACCTCAACATCTCTTCCCTACTATGCATCATGCGCCCCTCTAGGGAAAGCCTCCCGCAGCGACACTCCACTAAATGGTAGTATTCGCAAGCAGGGAGCGTGCCCCAAGGGGGGCGAAAAGCGACTCCTAGCACTCACCAACTCCCCATCTCCCACAGCCGCTCCATAGCGACCTTTCCAGGTAACAAAATCTCGCCTAGCAGACAGCGGGTCCCGCAGGGACGGCAAGCGATCCAACCGCCAAAGTCACAAAACGCCGTCTCTTCCACTCCAACGTTAGTCCGCCAGGGTGTCCAGAGGGCAGAGCCCTTGGGGCCCTCCCTTGGAAGGGAGGGTTTGGGTGGGTTCGCAACAGTAAAGCGTGCCCCAAAGTGGCGACAAGCGACACCCCGCACCCAATTAACTCCCCAACTCCCACAGCCGCTCCATAGCGACTTTCCCAGGTAACAAAGTCCCGCCTAGCAGACAGCGGGTCCCGCAGGGATGGCAAGCGATCCAACCGCCAAAGTCACAAAGCGCCGTCTCTGCCACCCCCTACGTTCCTCCGCAGGGTNCAGGGACGGCAAGCGATCCAACCGCCAAAGTCACAAAACGCCGTCTCTTCCACTCCAACGTTAGTCCGCCAGGGTGTCCAGAGGGCAGAGCCCTTGGGGCCCTCCCTTGGAAGGGAGGGTTTGGGTGGGTTCGCAACAGTAAAGCGTGCCCCAAAGTGGCGACAAGCGACACCCCGCACCCAATTAACTCCCCAACTCCCACAGCCGCTCCATAGCGACTTTCCCAGGTAACAAAGTCCCGCCTAGCAGACAGCGGGTCCCGCAGGGATGGCAAGCGATCCAACCGCCAAAGTCACAAAGCGCCGTCTCTGCCACCCCCTACGTTCCTCCGCAGGGTGTCCAGAGGGCAAAGCCCTTGGGGCCCTCCCTTGGAAGGGAGGGTTTGGGTGGGTTCGAAAGCCTTACATTAGCATCTGTGGATCCACATCAATACTAATTTGCAGTGAAGCATCCTTCAAGTGCTCCAGCGTCAAGTTGCTGACATCCCGCACCAGCTGAACCGCATCCATCGCTCCCCGGTACTTCACCATACACTGGAACCGGTAGCGGTTCTTGATTCTCGGAATAGGCGAAGCGATCGGCCCTAGAATATCAAAGGCATCTGAGGTGAAGCGGTCAAGTCCGCCAAACCAGCCCTTTTGCTGGGCCTTCCCTCTAAGATCACTAACAAAGTTTTCAGCCATCCGCACAAGAATCTGCAGATTCTCATGGGTCATGGTAACCAGAATAAGCCTGCAGTAAGGCGGATATCCCAGAGTCCTACGGTGCTTCAGCTCATCCCGTACAAAAGATAAATAATCATGCCGGCTGGCATGGATAATGGAATAATGATCGGGGGTATAGGACTGGACGAACACCTCTCCTGGAAGGTGGTGCCTGCCTGCACGTCCCGCCACCTGAGTCAGCAGCTGGAATGTTTTCTCCGCCGCCCTGAAATCCGGAAAGTTCAGTGAGCTATCCGCAGCGATCACCCCAACCAGGGTGACGTCAGGAAAATCAAGCCCTTTGGCAACCATCTGGGTACCCAACAGGACATCCGCTTTTTTCTCCCGAAAAGCATTCAGCAATTTCTCATGCGACCCCTTCTCTACCGTCGTATCGACGTCCATCCGAATCACCCGGATTCCGGGGAAAAGCTTCGCAAGCTCACCCTCAACCCGCTGCGTACCGGTTCCGAAATAACGGATATGCTCACTGCCGCACTCCGGACATACGGAAGGGGCGGGCTCGGAATAGCCGCAATAATGACAGCGCAGGTTATTAGATTTCTGATGGTAAGTAAGGGAGATATCACATTCGGGACAACCTGCGACATAACCACAGGTCCGGCACATCACAAAGGTAGAGAAGCCCCGCCGGTTCAGGAACAATACGGTCTGTTCCCCGCGTTCCATCCTTGCCACAATACCCTGATGCAGATCACGGCTGAACATGGACCGGTTCCCATCCTTCAGTTCCTCACGCATATCTACAATCCTAACCACAGGCAATTCGCTTCCTGCTGGCCTCATCTTCATTTCAAGCAGAACTGGAGCAAAATCATCGCTAGCCTGCGACCTTGCCGCATGATAGCTTTCAAGTGAAGGAGTTGCAGAACCCAGGATCACAACAGCATCATGCTGTGCAGCCCGTCTGACAGACACATTCCGAGCATGATACTTCGGCGTCTCCTCCTGCTTATAAGAAGTTTCATGCTCCTCATCCATAACAATAAGACCTAAATTGGGAAAAGGCGCAAACACAGCAGAACGGGCACCAACTGCAACCTCCACTTTACCTTCACGGATTTTGCGCCATTCATCATAACGTTCTCCGCCGGACAAGCGGCTGTGCAGCACAGCTACCTTGTCACCAAATCTCCCTTTGAACCGCTCGACCATCTGCGGAGTAAGGGAGATTTCAGGTACAAGAACAATCGCCTGCCGGCCCTCGGAAATACATCGCTGAATCGCCTGCAGATACACCTCGGTCTTACCGCTGCCTGTCACGCCATGCAGGAGGAATACACCGTGCTCATGACTGTCCAGCCGCCCCGCTATATGGTCAAAAGCTACCTGCTGCTCTGGTGTTAACGTCAGCGGAGCCGTAGGCTTGAAGCGGCGATCCTTATAGGGATCACGGAACACTTCAACATCCTCGATCACGGCGAAGCCTTTCTCCGCCAGCTTCTTCACCGTCCCCGCCGTAACGCCGAGGGTTGTCAGAAGCTCCTGCATCCCGATCGGAATCTGTACCTCAAGCAGGAAAGCAAGCACTTCTCGCTGCCTGCGAGCCTGTGCGGTGAAAGAAGCTAGTGCTTCCTCTGCTTCTTCACCAGCTACCGCTGCAGAAACGGTTTTTACCGTTTTGATTCGGAGCTTATCCTTGATCGCCTGGCTCTCGGTGAGCACGCCGCGCTTCATCAATCCTTTAATCATCGCCCCGCGGCCGGGATATCTTGCATCCAGATGAGTGAAGGTTACTGGCCCTGCGGCCTTAACGTATTCAATAATTTCAGATTCTTCAGCAGGCTGCAGCAGCGACAATGAGAAAAGGCCTTCCGTCCCCGTTCCGTCCTCAACTGAACCCTCCGACTCCCCCTCTGGACGTTCATCCGGCTCAGCGTAGCTGATGTAGCGCTCAGCCTTCCCTTTGAGGGCCGAAGGAATCATCGCCTGAAGAGAAGAAATGGTGCTGCACGCATATTCCCGGCTCATCCACTCCGCAAGCTCTACAAGATCCGGCGGAAGCGGCGGAAGGTGATCAAGCAGCTCCTGGATCTTTTTCATTCTGGACCTGTCCAGGCTTGACTCGTGTTCCAGAGAGATCACGAACCCCTGCACAGTTCGCCGTCCAAAAGGAACAGCAACCCGGCTCCCTACCTCAATCCAGTCACGCATGCTTTCAGGTATCAAATAATCAAAAGGCCGGTCTGTCTCCCTGCTCGGAACATCTACGATAACCTTGGCAATGGTATACATTAATCTAACGCTCCGGCTAGCCGTTCCGCAGCCAGCTCCATGATACGCAGCGCCGCCATTTCTTTAGACATTAGCGGTAGTGCTTCTACTAGCCCGCTGCTGTCAAATATACTAACTACATTCGTATCTGTTCCAAAACCGGCTCCTTCTTGAGTCACATCATTAGCAACTAGCAGATCACAATTTTTGCGTCTCAGCTTATCCATGGCGTACTTATCCAAATCATTCGTCTCCGCCGCAAACCCAATCAGGAACTGAGTCGTCTTCATCCGTCCAAGGCTTTCCAGAATATCTACGGTCTTCACGAGCTCCAGCGACATTTGGTCCCCACTTTTCTTGATCTTGCGGTCAAACTGCTCTTTAGGCCGATAATCAGCCACTGCAGCAGCTTTCACGACGATGTCTGCCGTCTCCCACACTTCCTGAAGGGCATCATACATGTCTTGAGCTGACTCCACACGAGTATGGGGAATCCCTTGCGGCGGGGACGCTTGAGTGCTGCCCATAATCAAATGAACATCTGCTCCCAGGTCACGTGCCGCAGCAGCGATAGCGAAGCCCATTTTGCCAGAGGAATCATTTGTAATATATCGAACCGGATCAATGCGCTCTACCGTGGCCCCAGCCGTAACGATCACCCTACGGCCTTTCAAAGGCTTGGAAGACAATCTCATCTGTCTATCAAAAAAAGCCTCTACAATCCGAACCAGACTTTCCGGTTCCTCCATCCGCCCTTTGCCCACGTAGCCGCAGGCCAGCAGGCCTTCGCCCGGTTCAGCCATCATCACGCCACGGGCAGCAAGGTCCGCTAAATTACGGACCACGGTAGGATGCTGATACATATGAACATTCATGGCCGGAGCGAGCATAATCGGTGCCTCTGTAGCCAGCAGCGTGGTGGACAGCATATCATCCGCGATACCCACTGACATTTTGGCGATAATATTGGCCGTAGCCGGAGCCACCAGCACCAGATCAGCCCAGTCAGCAAGATCGATATGCGAGATAACGGCAGGATCCTTCTCATCAAAAGTATCCGTGTAGACTGGCCCGCGCGACAAGGCCTGCAGGGTAAGCTCCGTGATGAATTTTGTAGCCGATTCGGTCATGATCACTTTCACTTCCGCACCGCTCTGCACCAGCTTGCTGCATAGCGAAGCCGCTTTGAAGGCGGCTATTCCCCCGCTTACGCCAAGCAGAATCTTCTTGCCGGTTAACATCCTAATCCCTCGCTCTCCTTACATATAGAAAAAAATAACAACCTTGCGGTTGTTGGAAGCGGCCCGAAGGCCAGTCATTATTTGTCTAGTTTATCCAATTCCGCCAGGTTCTGACCGTCCCGCTTGATGCGAACGTAGTCACCATAGATTTCTTCCAGCGCAACACCAACTTGCTTGTGAGATTTGGCCTGTTTGAGATCGGTTCCTTCTCCCTCTCTGAGTTGTCTTGCTCTACGTGAAGCTGCGACTACTAACGAATATTTGCTGTCTACTTTCTCCAGCATTTTATCAATCGATGGATATAACATTACGGGACACCTCTTCTTTCGGGCTGGTTATGTATATACGCCCGGTCTATTGGTCTTACTTTCTCACTTTACAATGTTCGGCGATAATAATAGATTCTATTCTCTTGCATGCCAGATCAATCTGATCATTAACCACTGCGTAATCATAATACTCAAGCAGATTGATTTCGTCCAGAGCAACAGACATCCGGTGGTCAATGGTCGCCTGATTCTCCGTACCGCGTCCCTGAATCCGATCCTTCAGCTCTTCAAGAGAAGGGGGGAGCAGGAATACAAATACACCGTCCGGGAATTTCTCTTTCACTTTAAGTGCACCCTGAACTTCGATTTCAAGAATAATATCCTTGCCGCTGTTGATGGTCTCTTCCACAAAGTCACGCGGAGTGCCGTAGAAGTTATCGACATATTGGGCATGCTCCAGCAGCTGATCGTTCTCGATCATACTCAGGAACTGCTCCCGGCTTTTGAAAAAATAATTCACTCCGTGCTCTTCACCGATCCTCGGTTGACGCGTAGTTGCGGATACGGAATATACAAGTTCCGGTACCCGCTTGCGGAGTGCGCTGCATACTGTTCCTTTACCGACACCAGATGGGCCGGACAATACAATTAGTAACCCTTTTGACATTGTTCTCTCCATATCATTCGTCGTTGTCATCATCTTTCGTGGACAGACGGTGCGCAACCGTCTCCGGCTGAACAGCCGACAGGATAACGTGATCACTGTCAGTAATAATGACTGCACGCGTCCGGCGTCCGTAGGTAGCGTCGATCAGCATATGCCGATCTCTTGCTTCTTGAATAATCCGCTTGATCGGTGCAGATTCCGGACTAACAATAGAAATAATCCGATTAGCTGATACGATATTCCCAAAACCGATATTAATGAGTTTAATCGCCATCTTCAGGTTAATCCCCCTATTTACTTGACTCATTTAGGTCGAAATGAATCTTCGTCATTCCATATTCGCCGCTTGTTCGCGAATTTTCTCCAGCTCCGCTTTCATTTCGACAACACGGTTCACTAGAGCCAAATGATTGGCCTTGGACCCAATCGTATTTACTTCCCGGTTCATTTCCTGAATGAGAAAATCCAGTTTCCGTCCAATTGGTTCACGGGTATGAAGCAGCTCTCTGCACTGTTCAAAATGACTGCCCAATCGGGTCAGCTCTTCATCAACATTGGACCGATCTGCAAAAATCGCCACTTCCATGCTGAAACGCTGTTCATCCATGGTTCCGTCAAGAAGTTCGGAGACCCTCTGCTTTAACCGGTTACGGTAATCTCCTACCACCGTTGGCGCAAGCTGAGTAAGCTCGGCATGGAACTCCTCCAGCTTGGACAGGCGATCCTCCAAATCCTTCGTCAGGTGGAGGCCTTCCTTCTCCCGCATCTTGATCAGCCCTGATAAGGCCTGCTCCAGACCGGTCTTGAGAACCTTCTCCCAGTCTTCGTCTGGATGAAGGCTCGCTGGCAGAGCATCTTCACTAACAAGCACATCTGGCATGGTCAGAAGCTGATGAGCAGTTAGGGAACTGTCAACGCCAAGCTGCTCTCCAAGCTGACGGGCTGCATCCAGATAAGCTTTAGCTGCGGAAGTGTTCACTACAAAGGGTCTGGAAGACTCATCTTCCTTCTCCTTATTGATATAGACATCAATCCGTCCCCGCTTGATATGACGCTGTACAATACGTTTCAATTCATCCTCATAGCAAGTCCATTCCCGAGGCATGCGGAGCACAATCTCGGAATAACGATGATTGACTGATTTAATTTCAAATTGTATCACATAGCCGCCAAAATGCTGGGCGGACTGACCGAATCCGGTCATACTGAATGACATCGGCATCACATCCGTTACACTATTGTAATTGATAATTATGAGTGAAACAAGTGGGCCCCGCGCTCTTTCGACTTCTCTTTTACGTATTTTGTCAAGGTCGCTGTCATCTCATAAAACATGAAAGGGGTCATTAAATAAATTCCATTAAAGTGGTCCATGGCTGCATCGAGCAGTTCCTTGGCGATCTCAACGCCAACCCGCCGACCTTCTTCACCCTGGAGTCCTTCCATGCGGCTGCGCACAGAGTCGGACAGCTGAATTCCCGGCACTTCATTATGCAGGTATTCTGCATTCTTCCCACTGGCCAGCGGCATAATTCCGAGGAAGATCGGAACATCCAAATGTGCGGTTGCTTCTTTAATAGAAGCAATCAACTTCACATCATATACGGGCTGGGTCATAATATAGTCGGCTCCGGAAGCAATCTTCTTCTCCAGGCGCTGAACCGCCTTATCCAGATGCTTCACGTTAGGATTAAATGCTGCCCCTACAACAAAGTTTGCTTTTTGCTTAAGCGGCTTACCCGAGAAGGCAATACCATCATTGAGCTGTTTGATCATCCTAATAATCTCGAAGGAAGTCATGTCATACACAGAGCTTGCCCCAGGCAAATCGCCAAATCTAGCAGGATCTCCGGTGACCGCAAGCACGTGGTCGATCCCCAGCGCATCAAATCCCATTAAGTGGGACTGCGTCCCAATTAGATTACGATCCCGGCAGGCAATATGAATCAGTGGACGCAGACCTGTTTCGGTAAGAACCAGGTGACCCAAAGCCATATTACTCATACGTGTAACCGCCAGTGAATTGTCCGCCAGTGTAAGGGCATCAACTCCCACCTCTTTCAGAGCAGACGCTCCTTCCATGAACTTGGTAATATCCAGATCACGTGGTGGATCAAGCTCTACAATAATGGTATGACGTTCCTTGACAAGATCTACGATGGAGGGTCCTTCAGGCCGTCCGCCCGGCACTTCGCGTTCTTCGGCAGCATGTTCAGCCACAATCACTGGCACTGATTCATGGGAGAGCAGCGATGTCTCAGGTAAAGATACCGGTGTATAATTCTTCAAAGCTGCTGCCACTGCAGCAATATGATCCGGGGTTGTCCCGCAGCATCCCCCAATCAGACGCGCTCCAAGATCCGCGAAGGAAATGGCGCTCTGTCCGAAGTATTCGGGAGTTGCCCCGTAAATATATTCACCGTCCACGTAATCAGCAAGACCCGCATTCGGATAGACGGATAAAGGAAGATCAAGAGGTCCGTTCAACCTGCTCATTACACCCATGATCCCTTTAGGACCCGAGTGACAGTTGAAGCCGAGAACATCGGCTCCTTCTTGGCGTAGAATGGAGAAGGCATCTATAATAGAATAGCCATCCGTCGTTCTCCCGATATCATCCACTGCAAATTGGCAGATCACAGGGGTGTCACTGCTCTTCCGGACAATATCTTGTGCGATCCGCATTTCATCCAAATCAAAGAACGTCTCTAGAAGTATTCCATCTACCTGTTCCTCAAGGAGAGCCGATATTTGCTGTTCATAGTAACGTCTTAGCTCTTTATTAGATACATTTATACGTTTGCCGCCACGGATCGAGCCTACCGTTCCGATTACATATTTGTTCTCGCCGGCCGCCTGACGTGCAATACGAACGGCAGCACGGTTAATTTCCTCTACCTTACTCTCAAGCCCGAATTTAGATAGTTTATAGTAATTGGCTGAGAAAGTGTTCGTCTCGAGCACTTGTGCTCCTGCATCCGAGTATTGTCTATGAATATCCCCGATTACCTCAGGGCGGATCAAATTCAGCTCTTCAAAAGAGATCCCCACTGGAAATCCCAGCTGATACAAATAAGTTCCCATTGCCCCGTCACCGATCAGAACTTCTCTACTAAGCCTTGCCCGTAACTCCAATTCCGGTTTCATTTAAGCATCCTCCAACCTATTGCGGAACACGTTCCTCTTAATATTCACTATAATGTAACATAAATCAGGCAGGATGATAAGGTTAACCCACCGTAAGTCCGGAATACAAATAAAGGCAGCCTCTCTAAGAGAAAGGCTGCCTTATTGAACCCTAAGCACTCAGTGAGCCTTAGGCTTCTATAGTTCCCTGGTAGACCGCAGCCGCAGGCCCGGTCATATAGACATGGTTGTCTTCCTCATTCCACTCAATATAGAGATCTCCACCTTTGAGACCGATCCACGCCGCCCGATCGGTCAGCCCATTCAGCACAGAGGATACCAGAGTTGCACAAGCACCTGTACCACAGGCCAGCGTCGGGCCGGCACCTCGTTCCCACACCCGCATCTCGACACGATCACGGGAAGTAACTGTAGCGAACTCCACATTAATTTTCCGGGGGAAATACGGATGAACTTCCAGCTTCGGCCCCCAGGTCCCCAGATCGAAATTAGGGGCATCTTCAACATAAATGACACAGTGAGGGTTACCCATAGAAACGGCTGTGAAATTGAATTCACGTCCATCCGCTTCGATCGGACGGTCCAGTACCGGATTGCCTTCAAGCGTGGTTGGAACTGCAAGACCGTCCAGAATCGGCTCGCCCATGTCCACCCTAACGGTCTGAACCACACCATTCTCGACCTTCAGACTAACCGGCTGCACGCCAGCTCCCAGCGTCTCAATCGTAATACTCTCTTTATCCGTTAATTTATGATCATACACATATTTGGCCACACAGCGAATGGCGTTCCCGCACTGCTCGGCTTCAGAGCCGTCGGAGTTAATAATCCGCATCCGGAAGTCCGCTTTCTCGGATGGCAGAATGAATACCAGCCCATCCCCACCTACGCCGAAGAAGCGGTCGCACCATTTCACTGCGAGGTCACTCACATTATCCGGCAAAGCCTGGTGTCCATGGAAGACCAGAAAGTCATTGCCGAGTCCATGCATTTTTGTAAATTCCATAGCTATCCCTCTCTTTATCTCTCTTATGTAATAAGTCTATATTTTCGAGAGAGGAAAAGCTATTCATTTTATGCCCGAATATTTGTACTATTCACCGGCAGAGCGCGTTGCGGCCCGGATTTGCGCGGTTTCTTGGTTGACAGCACACTGCCGGCTCCCATCAGGAACGTTGGAATCCCTCCAGCTACAAAGGCGATGGCCCACTCGCGCGGTCCAAGTGCAACCGTCTTGAAGATCGGCTGAAGCGGTTCGATATAGAAGACCGCCAGCATGAGAAGCAGCGAGGACAGGACAGCAAGCACCAGATATTTGTTCTGGAAAAGGTTCCGGTGGAAGATCGACCGGGAGCTCCGGCAGTCAAAAACATGGATAAGCTGAGCCAGAACCAGGGTTGCAAAGGCCACAGACTGGGCGAGCATTAACTGCTCCGGACTGTCAGGTGCTACCTGAAGAGTCACCCAGAAAGCGCCAAGCGTACATAACCCGATCAGGATTCCGCGGCTGATAATCTTCCAGCCCAGTCTGCGGGCAAATATGTTCTCATTCGCCCCTCTCGGCTTATGCTCCATCAGGTCCTTCTCAGGCTGGTCAACGCCGAGGGCCATCGCCGGCAGGCCGTCAGTCACCAGATTCACCCAAAGAATCTGAATCGGCAGCAGCGGCAGCGGCAGACCAGCCAGCATCGCGAAGAACATCGTCAGGATCTCACCGACATTCGAAGCGAGCAAATAGCGGATGAACTTCCGAATATTCTCGTAAATATTCCGCCCTTCTTCAATGGCCGCCACAATCGTTGAGAAATTGTCGTCATTTAGAATCAGGGAGGACGCTTCCTTGGACACGTCCGTCCCCGTAATTCCCATGGCAATTCCGATATCTGCCGCCTTGATTGCCGGAGCGTCGTTGACCCCATCTCCGGTCATCGCCACCACGTGGCCTTTACGCTGCAGAGATTTCACAATCCGCAGCTTATGCTCTGGCGAGACTCGGGAATATACGTAGACGTTATCTACCTGCTTATCCAACTGCTCATCGCTCATAGCTGCAAGCTGCTGTCCAGTCAGCGAGAGGCCTCCGCGCACCAAGATCCCCAGCTCGTTAGCGATCGCCTCAGCTGTCAGCCCATGGTCACCGGTAATCATTACAGTCTTGATGCCCGCTCTGCGGCAGACAGAGATGGCTTCGCGCACCTCCTTGCGCGGTGGATCGATCATACCGGTCAACCCAACAAAGATCAGCTGGGATTCAACCTGGTCAACAGAGGAAGTATTGTCATGAGGTCTGAGGTCTCTGTAGGCCAGACCGAGCACGCGAAGCGCGGAGCGGGCCATGTTTTCGTTCGCAGCGGCCACTTTTTGCCGAAGAGTTCCGGTAAGCGGAACTACATTCCCCTCCCACAAAATATAAGAGCAGCGGTCCAGCAGCATGTCAGGCGCTCCCTTGACGTAGGAAAGCCTGCCCCCCTGATGGCTCACAATCACAGACATCCGTTTTCGGTCAGAGTCAAAAGGAAATTCATGTTCCCGGCTGTACATTCCGCTTAAGGACTGCGGAGAGAAGCCAGCCTTGGAAGCCAGGGTAAGCAGCGCCCCTTCTGTAGGATCCCCTTTTAACTGCCACTGCGGGCCGGAATCGTCCTTCCCTTTCTTTTTGCCGCGCTGTTCCTCGGAACCTGTTTCATAGATCTCGGCATTATTACATAAAGAGCTGATTTGAAGCAGTCTTCGTAAAGAAGGCTCCTTCTTGAAATCCGCAGGCTTGCCCTGATACAGTACATAGCCTGCTGGTTCATAGCCATCCCCGGTAACTTCGTAAGAGCGTCCTTCCAGCCAGACCTGCTTCACGGTCATTTTGTTCTGGGTTAAGGTTCCCGTCTTATCCGAACAGATCACTGAGGCACAACCCAGTGTCTCGACCGACGGCAGCTTGCGTACGATAGCCTTGCGTTTGATCATGCGCTGCACACCTAGTGCAAGGGCAATGGTGACAATTGCGGGTAGTCCTTCCGGGATAGCCGCTACCGCCAGACTCACACCCGCGAAGAACATGCTGCCGGCAGGCTGTCCATGAAGAATACCTGCAAGCACTACGAGAATCGTTAAGCCGAGAGAGAGAATAATCAATATTTTGCCTAGCTGCTCCAGACGCCGCTGCAGCGGGGTTTCCTGAGCCTCTGTGCTTTGGATCAAATCTGCGATTTTCCCCATCTCCGTATCCATGCCGGTACGGATCACAACTCCCATACCTGATCCGCGGGTAACCATGGTTCCCATGAATCCCAGATTCTTCTGATCCCCGAGTGGCACCTCAGCAGATGGAATGACAGAGGTTATTTTGCCAGAAGGGTGGGATTCCCCGGTAAGCGCGGACTCTTCCACATCACAGCTGTTCACTTTGAGCCAGCGCAGATCCGCAGGAATCCGGTCACCACTCTCCAGCAGCACGATGTCACCGGGCACTAGGTCCCTAGCAGGGATGTCTTCTACGGCACCATCGCGCTTTACTCTAGCATGAGGAGCAGACAGCTGTTTCAGAGCACGCAGCGATCTTTCTGCCCGAAATTCCTGAATGAAGCCGAGAACCCCATTGAGTACGATGATTGCCACAATTGTGACGGCATCCAAATATTCACCGAGTAGGCCCGATACCAGCGTCGCCCCCATCAGGACCAGCATCATAAAATCTTTAAACTGGTTCAGAAACAGGATCAGCGGCGAGATGCGCTTGGCTTCAGACAGCTCATTCGAGCCGCTCTGTTCGCGCCGCCGCTGCGCCTCTTCAGCAGTAAGGCCCTGATTCGGCTCCACAGCGAACCGTTCCAAGAGCTCATCGGCACTCCACTGGTGCCAGTTTTTTTGTTCCATGCTCGCAATTCCCTCCCGTATTTCCCGCATTTTTGGCAGTGTGAGAGCTTTTCCACCCTGTACTAGGGTAAATGTATTCAGACAAGTCCTAAATTATCACCCGGAAGGCCTTAAGTTTTTGCCCCAACTATGGCATCATAGTAAAGGAAGACGTAAAGATAGACAGGAGAATCTGCGAATATGGCACTTGATGGAATTGTAACCCGCGCAATTGTGCATGAGCTGCAGCTCTGCGTTGGCGGAAGAATTAATAAAATACACCAGCCTTCACCTAACGACATTATTTTTAATCTTAGAGCTCAGGGAGAGAACCGGCGCCTGATTCTTTCGGCGAATCCGACTTATCCGCGTGTTCACTTCACGGATCAGACCTTCCTCAATCCGCAGGAAGCACCCATGTTCTGTATGCTGCTTCGTAAGCATTGCGAAGGCAGTGTAATTGAATCCATTACCCAAAGCGGATTGGAGCGTACGATTCAGATCGATGTGCGTCAGCGCGATGAACTCGGGGACGTCTCGAGCAAACGAATCATTATTGAGCTCATGGGGCGCCACAGCAATATTATTATTGTGGATCCGGCAACCGGGACCCAGCTGGACGGGATTCACCATGTTACTCCCTCGATCAGCAGCTACCGGGTCGTTATGCCCGGCTTCAGCTATACAGAACCTCCGCAGCAGCACAAACTGAATCCATTAACTGTGGATAAAGAAGCCTTTGTAGCGGCGTACCATGCAGCTTCTGCGGACCTTGCCTTAGATCAGGTTCCAAGCTGGATCGTGAATACCTTTAGCGGGCTTAGTCCTCTGATAGCCCAGGAGATTCATTACCGTGCGGGGCTTGATCATAACTCTGGTGATCTCTCCGCCAAGATCGATGCACTTTGGGAGACTTTTGACAGCCTGATGACGCGGGTCCGCGAACATCGTTACGAACCTGTTACAGGCGTTAACGCCAAAGGAAAAAGCATCTTCTCCGCTATTCCACTTACGCTGATCCAAGGAGATACCAAGCATTACACCTCCATCAGCACCTGCCTTGAGGACTACTACGGGGACAAGGCGGAACGCGATACAGTTAAACAGAAGGTCAGTGATTTAATCCGCTTCCTTCAGAATGAGAGAACCAAGAACATCAAGAAACTGGGCAAGCTGGACGAAGATCTGGACGAAGCCAAAGATGCCGAGCGGTTCCGCATCTGGGGCGAGCTTCTGCTCCCCTCCCTTCACCTGATTAAGAAAGGTGACAAGGAAATCGAGCTGGTGAATTATTACGATGAAAATCAGGCCATGGAACGCATCCAGCTAGATCCGCTGTTAACTCCATCTGAGAATGCCCAGCGCTATTTCAAGAAATACAACAAATTCAAGAACAGCCTGGCCGTCATTGATGAGCAGCTGCGCATCACCCATGAGGAAATTGCTTACGTAGAAGGGTTGCTTCAACAGCTTGCGTTCGCATCCTTAAGCGATATTGATGAGATTAGGGACGAATTGATTCAGCAGGGGTACTTGCGGGACCGCAGCAAGAAGAACCGGAAGAAGAAAAAGAACGATCGCCCTACACTTCATGTGTATACTTCTTCGGAAGGAATTGAAATCTATGTGGGCAAGAACAACTTGCAGAATGAGTATGTGACCAACAAGCTGGCGAAAGCCAGTGATACCTGGCTCCATACCAAGGATATCCCGGGTTCTCACGTAGTTATCCGCAGTGCTTCCTTTGGAGAGTCCACCCTGGAGGAGGCGGCTCAGCTTGCTGCCTATTTCAGCCAGGCCAAAGAGTCCAGCAGCGTACCGGTTGACTGCACTTTGATCCGGCATGTCCGCAAGCCAAGCGGCGCCAAGCCGGGATTCGTTATTTACGATCATCAGAAGACCCTGTTCATCACACCTGACGAAGGACTTGTGAAAAGTCTGAAGAGTGCGGTGAAGAACGGATAGTATGAGGTTCAATCAGAATGGTTAGCTTACTCAATTAAAAAAGGTATCCGGCGCTTTAACAGATGAGCCGGATAACTTTTTTTGATTAAGTAAATCTGCTCGGCAGCGGCCTATTACAGGCCGGTTCTGCTCCGCAGCTGTTCAAGCACGTCAGCCTCTACCGTACGGCTGCCCAGATCCCCATGGAATACTTGTCCACGGCGGACACCGTGATAATCGGAGCCTCCCGTCATGACCAGATCGTATTCCAAGGCCATACCCCGATAACGCTCCTCTTCCTCGGGTCCATGATCGGAATGATAAACCTCAATTCCAGCTGGCTGACCTTCTTCTATAATTTGCCGGACAAGGTCATCATCTCCATACAGCCCCGGATGAGCTATAACAGAGGCGCCGCCTGCTTCCTTGATCCAGGCGATGGCTTCCACAGGACCCACTCTAGGGAGTGATACATAAGCAGCAGCACCTTCTGCCAAATACTTGTCGAAGGCTTCACGAAGATCAGCCACAACTCCCTTGCGAACCAGAACATCCGCTATGTGAGGTCTGCCGACACTATCATCAGGACCCAGCTCCCTGCCGAGTCCAGAGATCACTTCATCCATTGTTATCGAAATACCCAGTGTATTCAGCTTCTCAAGAATCCGTTCGTTCCGCGTCTCGCGTACTGTTCGGAGTTGCTCCAGCCGCGAACGAAGTGTCTCGTCTTCATACCGAAGGAAGTATCCCAGAACATGAATATCCTTGCCGGATGCCCGGGTGCTAATCTCTACCCCAGGAATCACATTCACTCCAATCTCTTTACCGGCCCCCATGGCTTCTTCAATACCGGATAACGTATCGTGATCGGTGATCGCAAGCCCTGCCAAACCTTTCTGCTTCGCCAGGCGAACATTCTCAGCAGGTGCGTTCATGCCGTCGGAGGCCTGGGTATGTGTGTGCAGATCGTATCGCCCGTCCTGTTGTATACTGCTCATATGACTCGTCTCCTCCTACCAAATTTGCTTCAAAGCGGCAGCTTCTGTGCCCGCAAGAAATCAAGAAAAGTGACTGCCGAAATAGGTAATAAAGTAGATTTCAGATGAATGGAATAAAAATTACGTCTAAATGCAGCATCCTTGATATCGATCACCTTCAGGAGACCCAGGGCCACCTCGTGCTTAACTGATGAAGGTGACAGCATGGTAATTCCAAACCCCGCTTCTACAGCCGACTTCACCGCCCCTGTACTACCAAGATCCATAACGGTCTTTACTAGGTCTAGGTCCACTTGCAGACGGGTCAATTCCTCTTCCATGACCTGCCGGGTTCCAGAACCTTTCTCACGCAGCACGAATGGATAATCCAGCACTTCCCGAAGATAAACCTCACCCTGCTGGGTTAACGGATGTTCAGCCGGTACAATCAGTTTGAGTTCATCCTGCATGACAGGTTCCATGACCATATCCGGGTGCTGTACAGCTGCTTCTACAAGTCCAAAGCTAAGCTGGTGATGCAGAATCTGCTCGAGAATCTCCGCTGTATTCATCACTTTGAGCACAATATTGATATGAGGATACTGCTGTCCGAACGGGCCCAGGAGACGGGGAAGTACATATTCCCCTATCGTCAGACTGGCTCCAAGCTGCAGCCGGCCTTCCAACATATGAGTGAAGCGGGCCATTGCACTTTCTGTCTCCCGCATAAGATCGATTCCACGTTCCGCATAAGGCATAAGAGCTCTACCTGCTTCTGATAGCTCTATTCGTTTTGTAGAGCGTACCAACAGCTTGGTTCCAAAATAATCCTCAAGGGACTGGATCTGCATCGTTACGGCAGGCTGCGTCATATGCAGAGCCTGAGCTGCAGCGGAGAAGCTCCCTTTTTCCGCTACTGTGTAAAATATGTGAAGCTGATGATAGTTAAGTGCCATTCGGTCCCCGTCCTTTCTTCGTCTATCTACAATAGCATGCCAAAGATCACAAAAAAAGACACCCAGGTATCTCACCCCTTGTGTCTTATGTCTCTTCAATATATCAGGCCTGCAGCTATTTGCGCTTGCGGCTGTTCTTCATTAAGGTCATACGACGGGAATGGCGCAGCCAGGAATAATAGGATTTCAGATCACGAAGCTCAATGGTTTCTGACATCTTACCCAGGAAGGTAACGACGATCATTTTATGTAGCGGATTGCCAGCCAGATCCACTTCACCAGGCAGCTCAGTAAATTCTGCGACGACTACAATATCATCATCAATTAAATATACATCCTCTTCCTTCCGGTAGTAAGGGACCATCCGGTTTTGCTTTAGACACTCCCATATCCATGCTGCAATTGAGTCAGATGAAGTCTGATTCTTGACGATGCGGTCGTTATATCTGATATTAGCGTGGTTGGTAATAATGACATCGGCCACCTTCTTGTCTCCCAACTGAACGAAAAAGGCCTCGTATGTGTTCCATCTCTCCATGATCTTATCTTTCACTACTACACCCCCTACCCTAAATAGGTCTTTGTATCTAAGTATATTTACCCATCATATTACATGAAAACCTATTAAATCACAAGTTACAACCTTTTATATCGAAATAAGCGAGCTAGATGAACCGCTTTCTTTATTTACGGATAATTTAGTTCCCATGTTTCCTTTTTTTACAATTCTATGAAATTCAACAGAGTTTATTCCTATTTTTCATTTTTTCATAGGGGAAGAAGTTCGTTAGCGGCTGAGTGGCATTTCTAGATTTCAAAGCAATATATGTGAATAGATGAGGGGATGGCGTTATAATCATGAAGTTCTTCATCTTCGTGGCAGACATGTTAGACAAAATATAGCATTTTCGACAATTTGAAGTCAAAAAACAATTTTTTCATCTTTTCGTTTGAATCCTTAGTAACAAAAAATGCAGAGAGCATGTCATAAGACACACTCTCTGCATATGCTAAGCAAACTGTAAGCCTGGATGCTTACAGGCCGTAATATTGCGTTTTGTCTGGTACATCCTTGGTGTATTCGGTCTTGATTTCATTGCGGTAAGATCGTTCAATCTTGCGAACATAAGACAGCTTGCGGACATTCTTCATAATATCCTCAGCCCGCTCTGCATTCACATACATCACTACATAGTGCATACGCTTCGACAAATAATGCACGCTTCCGTATTTATCCAGGTTCCTTGCCGCCTTCATATCGCTGACCCATATAATATAGCCTGTACGCTCCTGAAACATGGCGCCTCCTGCCCCGCTTTCTTCCGCAAAAATTTCAGCCAATTATCCGCAGCTGCATTTACCGCCGCTGCCGCATCCCCCGCCTTTGGGGTTCGGATCGTTACTTGGCACTTTGATACTGTCAGACACCGCATAAGCAAGGGTCTCGGACATCTGATGAAGGAGCTCATCAAGTTCCTTCTCAGCTTGCTTGAACCTGCTTACGGCTTCAATCTGTTCGAGCTCCCGCTCCACTTCAGCAACCTGTCCCATTGCCTCATGATAGTTTGGGTGGAAATGCCCAAAGCGCTGGGTCTCTTCAAACAATTCTTTCTTTGACTCCAGCTTCTTAACCATAAGCTGTACTTCTGTATCTTTCTCCACCTGCTGCTTCCAATGAAGGTATTCAGCTACACAGGCAGAGCTATTGATCATATCGCCTAATTCATAGGCGTAAGTAAGCATCTCGGCCATATCGACCGTCTTCTTCTCTGATACGCTCATGAAATTCATCCCAATTCTTAGAATGTTCTATCCGGAGATAGACAGGATAATCATAACATAAACCCTATGCGATAAGAAGACTTATCCTTTAAAATAAGGATCTTCGGGCAAAAGAAGCTGCAGGGTGTCCCAGTCCGAGTGTGAAAGATCCTGAGATTGGAGGGATGGCAGCATCAGCACCTGAACCTTCCACGGGTTCCCATTCAGAAGTCTTATAGGGAGACCTTCGGTGACCTTACCTCTTATCCCCAGTCTTATCTTGGTGCGCCACGCCAAAGCCTGCTGAATTAAAGCCTTTGCCGTTGAGGCATGATAGCTTCTCAATTCTTTGCACCAGGCCTGCGGAATTTCCTCCGAGCCCGGGAATAGATCGGCTAAACTCAAAGGCTCTTCATCCCGCTCATAGATATGTATAGCTGTACCGCTGAATATCCATCCTTGTGGTTCTCTAGGACCCGGATGGCCAGGATTGATCTCAACCGCTTCCTCGACAGATAAATCACCGGCAGCTTGCAGGGCTGGGTCGAACCTTGGATAGATGATGGCAGATTCCGAATGAACCGTCTTCCGGGGAGTCAAATCCAGGTGATTCAATACCTTATACATTTCCTTCAGATCCTGCTCATGCACAATGAAATCAAGAGGCCCGATTCGCTCAAGCTTGGATTGCCCCCCGTCATATCTATTAATCCTTTCAGCGGCCTCTTCATCTGAACATCGAAGAAGTACGCGCTCCTCAATGGATGTCCGGCCAAGCTCCCTCCCCCACTGTTCCAGTGCACTGCGAAGATTAGCCGGGATTCCCGAAGCTGACCCCTGCTCGAGAAATGCCGCAGCATCTGCCGGGGTGCGTCTGTGTTTAAGGGCATGGGCAGTGGATTCGCGGCTTATTTTATATACGGACATTGCATCATAGGTCAGGCCTTGTGCGAATAATTCCAGCTCCCATCTTAGCAAATAAGAAACACCCGATGGCACAAGTATTTCAAAGTCCGGCTGAACGTAAAACTTTCTTTCAACAGGAGCCAAGGGTTGCTCGAAATTTCGATCAGCTTTCCCGGCTGTGGTTATCTGTCCCTCGAGCTTTGGCTTTCCCCTCCAGCGAAATGCGGCTTGTCCTTTCTCCCCAAGTCCTAAATCTACAAATCCCAGGCCGCATAGCATTTCCAGCCATCCCAGCATGAAGGTGGTCTGCCCCTCTGCCAAAGGTCCTGTGAGCATATGATACCCCTTCATCCAGCAGATAATATCCTCAAGGAGGTACCAAGTTCCCTCCTGAATATGTTCCGTACTAATAGCATAGGCATAATGCTGTAGACTCGGGTCAGCAGGAATATACCGGGTCAGAAGCTGCTTATACACAGCAAGACGCATAACATCTGAGGGCAGCCTGAGCCATTCAGCCACAGCGGGTTCATTCACTGTCCAGCTGCCCCTCCTTTCTATCAAACCTAGGGCCAATAACAGATCCAGCACAACGGCTGTATTGGCCGGATAGACTTCTTTATGGGGATAATGAAGCGGGATATGTTTGAGGTCATCCGCTGCAAGCTGAATCAATCCGCCAAGTCTGCTTATCGTCTTCTGATGAATCGTGCCTTTGGCAGTGATCAGCAGGCCATTTTGTCCAATCCATACCAATACCCGAAACAAATCCATCTCTATTCCGGGCCTGCCCTCACGCTCCAAGGATACCCGATTCACAGCCTCCTCATGCGGATATACAGGACCCAGAATGCACGCCTGGAGCCTTGGGAACAAGGGGGCAGTAATGAAATACAAGCGTTCTCCCCAGGTCTTCTTCACTGCACACAGAATCCCTGACTTAACCAGAGAGAGCACCCCTATTCGCAGCTCGGCACCGCTGATTCCATCTCTTGCAAGCTTCTCTATCTGTTCCAGCTTGAAGGGTTGCCCGGCGTAGCTCTGAACAATTAGCCCAAGGGTCCGCATTCCCAATTCAGAAGCTCCAAGCTCCTCAGCCCATTTGAATGTGCCTGATTGCATTATCACTGCGCTGCCTCCTTCTCCCCGTCATCATCATCTTTGGTGAGTTGTACCGAATATTCGTAGCCCTGCTCAATTAGAAACAGCTGTCTGCGAAGGGCGAAGTCCTGTTCTCTGGTTCCGTCTGTGACCAAGGTATAGAAGTATGCCCGATTGTCCCCGGACTTAGGCCGAAGGAGCCTTCCCAGGCGCTGGGCTTCCTCCTGTCTGGAGCCAAAGCTCCCCGACACCTCTATTCCTACTGAAGCATCTGGAAGATCGACCGCAAAATTGGCCACCTTGGATACGATCAATAGGGAAAGACTGCCGCTGCGGAAGGCACGGAACAATTCAATCCGCTTCTGCTGGGGCATACTTCCAGTGATTAAAGGAGCCTGAAGTTGCTCGGATAGATGCTTAAGCTGGCCCAGATATTGACCTATAATCAGTACTTGTCTGCCTGCATGAATTTCAAGCAGCTCCTTAACTACCTTCAGCTTTCCGGAATTTTCGGCAGCTATTCTGAACTTCTGTCTTCCTTCGGCTAACGAATACTTCGTTCGAAGGGGTTCGCTCATGGGTACACGAATTTCACAGCATTTCACCTGAGCTATCCAGCCTTCCTGTTCCAGATCTCTCCACGGCATCTCGTAGAGTTTCGGACCAATGAGCGAGAATACATCCTTCTCACATCCATCTTCCCGGACGAGTGTCGCCGTTAGTCCAAGTCGGCGTGTAGCCTGAATTTCAGCAGTAACTCGAAAGACAGGGGCGGGCAGCAGATGAACCTCGTCGTAAATGATCAGCCCCCAATCCCGCTCATTGAACAGCTTCATATGCTTGAAGCCATCCTCCTTCTTACTCCGGTGGGTCAATATCTGGTAAGTGGAGACCGTCACGGGTCGAACTTCTTTTCGATCTCCCGAATACTCTCCAATCTCCAGATCACTAAGCGTTGATTTGTTCCTAAGCTCCTGAATCCACTGCCTGACCGAAGTTACATTTGAAGTTAGAATCAGGGTCTCACGCTGAAGCTTGTCCATGGCAGCAAGTCCGATAACTGTCTTCCCGGCCCCGCAAGGGAGGACCAGAACTCCGCTTCCCCCCTCAGTTCCGTTGCTGCTTCCTATGAAAGCACTCACACTTTCGCATTGATAGGGCCGTAGGGAGAATGGAATCCCGGCTGCAATCTGATCTCGCAGCTTGAAAGACAAGGCTTGGCCGCTGTGGTAGCCAACTTCGTCCTGTACCGGATAACCAAGCCGGGTCAAGTCCTGTTTGAGAACCCCCCGATTCCTAACCGGAATCGTCAGCATGGTCTCCGTCACCCTCTTAAGCTCCCATTTCTGTACGGATTCAAGATTCATGATTTCATCCAGGAATTCCGGGGCTGTACTTTCCAGAACGAGCTCGCCCGGTTGTTCCATTGACTTACGCAGCCTTAATCTCCCATAGCGTGACAACCAGAGCGTTATCTCCTTTAATACTTGTCCTGGAACCTCCAACCTGGACATATCCCGGATTCGTTCCAATATTTCAGCAGCCTCTAGTCCTTGGGCCGCAGCGTTCCACATAGATAGAGGAGTAAGGCGGTAGGTATGAAAAGAAGCCGGGCTCTTCACCAGCTCCGCGAACCTGGAGAGCTCTCGTCTTGCTGCTTCAAAGCCAGGGTGTTCCTTCTCAAGAAGAACCGTGAAATCCCGCTGAACCAAGCATGCACCTGTTCCGTCCATACATACTTCCTTTCTTCCGTGTCACGGACTCTTTATCTTATTGCAGACAAAAAAAGCCCGCAGCTTATGCGAGCTTCCTGCTTCATCTATTAGGTTATCCAGAAATCGCCAGTAATTATTCGTCAGGTCTCACCCAAGTAAGACTCAGCGAGGGTAATCAACAGTCCAGCTGCGTACAGCATGGACTCTTCATCCAGATCGAACTTGGGATGATGGTGCGGGTACGAAGCCCCTTTGGCCGGATTTCCCGCCCCTACTAGCACAAAACAGCCCGGGATTTGCTGTACATAATAGGCAAAATCTTCAGCAGGCATAATCTTCGGAGAGACTTCTGCCCGAAGTCCGAAGGCATTCCCTGCCTCGCGGAAAAAGCGGTTCACCTCCGCCTCATGATTCACGAGCGGGGGATATCCCATGACATAATCGATAATCGCCTCTGTCCCGTATGCCTTGGCTGTCCCTTCTGCCATCTCCTCAATTCTTCTGCGAATGAGATGTCTGGTCTCTTCCTTAAAGCACCTGACAGTGCCCGACAGAACACAGTGTTCTGCAATAACATTCTGCACGGTTCCTCCCTGGATAGAACCGATGGTCACGACTGCAGGGTCCAAGGGATCTACAGACCGGCTGACAATCGTCTGAAGCTGCATGACGAGAGCGGCCCCTGCCACTACACTGTCAACGGCTGCGTGCGGCATGCCTCCATGCCCGCCTTGTCCTTTCATATCCACAAAGAACTCATCCGTTGAAGCCATTAGCGGTCCTGGGGCACTGGCAGCAGTGCCTACAGGAATCGGGGTCCATAAATGAACACCGTATATCACATCCGCTCCATCAATAGCTCCATCTTGAATCATCGCGACTGCTCCACCCGGACATACTTCTTCTGCCGGTTGAAAGATCAATCGGATCTCTCCCTGAAGCGTGTCCAGCCGCCTTGCGAAATACTCTGCAACCGCCAGGAGCGCGGAGGTATGGCCATCGTGACCGCAGGCATGCATGACACCCGGTATCTCAGACGCATAATCGCATACCTTCTCATCTTGGATGGGCAGAGCATCCATATCTGCTCGCAGTGCTACCGTTTTGCCGGGAAGCTTCCCCTTAATTACAGCGACTATCCCGTACCCGCCAACACCCGTTCTTACTTCAATACCAAGCCCCGTCAAAATACTTGCGACATAGGCCGACGTCTTCTCTTCTTTATAGGAAACTTCCGGATTCCTGTGCAGGTGACGCCTTCTCTTCACCATTTCCGGAAATAAGGACCTTACCAGCTCTAAATCTTTCACCCCAGCCACATCCTTCTCTTTGTTCACACTTTCACGTGTCATAAACCTGCTGCAATCATTGTAACACACACTATTCATCTGCCGAAAAGTCTTTTGCGTAAGGCCTTGAGAGTGCTTGCACAACTCCCGGAAACATACTATCATGAATGAATATACAGTATGTTAAGGGAGGACAATGACCCAATGATTTTTGAAAACACTGGTTTGGATGGTATTAAAAGCGATCTCGCTTATTTGGATGAATCCGCCGAGAAAGTAGGCTTCGTACGGTGGCAATGGGAATATTACCGCGCTACATATGATTATAAAATAGAAGACAACAATAGCGAATACTTCCTACGTATCAATACTCGCGCCCTTGAAGGCAAGCTCGAGCGTCCCGATACCGTCCTCGCTATTGAAGCCGTATACATGGGACGTGCGACCTTCCCCCATGGGCTCGAATATGAATCTCCAATTCCGTCTCAAGTTCTGAGCCAAGCGAATCAGAAGCTGAACGAACTCAAGAAACTGCTCGAGGCTTGAGGCCTGGGCTATGAATGATAACAAAACCACCCAGACCAGAAAAGGGACTCCTGACTTTCAATTACTTATTCTTACCCTGCTTATGGTGGGATTCGGTCTAGTCATGGTATTCAGCTCCAGCTCCAGCATTACCATAGTCAATTCTAAGTTTAATTTTGACGCGATGTACTTCACCAAGAAACAAATGATATTCGGTGCACTGGGACTGCTGAGCATGTTTGTTACTATGAACATACCTTATGCAAAATATAAGAAACTGTTTGTGCCTGTGTTCATAGTTACCTTAATTATGCTATTACTAGTCCCTTATATAGGACAAAATGTTAACGGTGCTAGAAGCTGGTTCGGTTTCGGTTCTTTTGGCGTTCAGCCTTCCGAGCTTGCCAAGATCACCATCATTCTCTATTTGGCAGCCCTCATCTCCAAAAAAGGAGAGCGGTTCCGCGATCTGCGCACCGGTTATATTCCCGTGATGCTGATCGTTGGTTTCGTAGCCGGTCTTATCATGCTTCAGCCAGATTTCGGCTCCTGCGTTATTCTCGTCGCTACAGCAGGACTTGTCGTATTTGCTGGTGGCGCCAATTTGAAGCATATCCTTGGCTCCCTGGGGCTACTTGTGCTCGGGGCAAGCATTGTGCTTGGCGCCCAGTATTTGTTCGACAAGATCAGTGATCATGATAATCCAAAGGATTATAAGGCAGGCCGTATTCAAGCCTACCTGGATCCCTTGGAGGATCCTCAAGGGGTAAGCTATAACCTCGTCCAATCCTTGATTGCCATCGGGCATGGTGGGGCTACTGGGACCGGATTTGGTCAAAGTATCCAGAAGCTTCACTACCTCCCGAATCCTTATAATGACTTTATTTTCTCGGTCATCGGCGAAGAATTCGGATTCATTGGAACCCTGCTATTTTTATTGTTCTATATTTATTTCATATGGCGAGGGATTCTTGTCTCTGTTAGGTGTCCGGATACTTTCGGTACCTTGGTTGGCGTGGGTATTATGGGACTCATTGCGATTCAGGCCTTCATCAATATAGGTGGGGTAACCAATACGATACCGATTACGGGGGTCACTCTTCCGTTTATCAGCTATGGCGGTTCTTCCTTAATGGTGATGATGGCAAGCATGGGTATTGTACTGAGTATTTCCAGACAATCCAATCTGCCGGTCAGTCAAGAGCGCACCAAATCCGTCGTAGTCAAACAGGCCGTATCCGAAAGACCTGCCAGAAGAAGCTTTAGCCGATAATCAAAAAGACTGACCCAAAGCAGATTCCTGCTTGGGCCAGTCTTTTTGGTTCGTGATAACTATTTATGTAACTTAAGTCTGCAGGACGTATGGCAGCCTACATCTCATCATCTTTGAAGGCTACACCCTCGACCTTGATGTTAACTTCAACAACATGCAGGCCAGTCAAGCTCTCTACCGCAACACGGACATTCTGCTGAAGCATGCGGCACACCTCGTGAATCGGGGTCTCATATAGAACGATGATCCGCAGGTCAATAGCGGCTTCCAGTTGGCCTACCTCAACGGTGACGCCCTTCTGTACGTTCTTTCCGCTAAGTCGTTTCCCCCAGCCTTCAGAAAGTCCACCGCTCATGGCAGCGATGCCTGGAGTTTCCAATGCGGCCATGCCCGCAATTTTAGACACTACATCATCCGAGATTCGAATGGTCCCTAATTCAAGCTGCAACTGCTCGGTCATGGTCATTCCTCCTCCAAAAATCTAATTATTTCTAATTGTAATAGGTGCCGGGTTTGAATGCAACTATGGACCAATCTTCCATCTTCCGTTTATAATACGGATTGAACTCCTGCGCAGCACCATACATTTCTCGTTTATATTGGGTACAATAATGGTTATATTGATTTTGTACTCTTATAAGCAAATAACTTAAAGTCGAGGTGTCTTTTTTGAAAAAGTATTGGTTTCCAAGCTTGCTTATCCTTACTTTCCTGCTTAGCGCCATCGGTCATTATGCCGACTGGAACCCTACCCTGCAATTTGTGATTTCCGCCATCGCGGTGATCTTTGTTGCCGGATTTCTTGGAAAGGCCACAGAAAGTGTCTCCCACTATGCGGGACAGCGTCTTGGAGGATTTCTGAATGCGACCTTCGGGAATGCGGCCGAGCTGATTATCGGGATTCTCCTGGTCAGCAACGGACAATTTGAGATCGTGAAAGCCAGTATCACAGGCTCTATTATCGGGAACCTGCTGCTTGTGCTTGGACTTAGCCTTTTTGCCGGGGGGCTTAAATACAAGATTCAGAACTTCAATGTCTCCCTTGCCGGGCTTAACGGTTCCTTGATGATTCTCGGAATTATCGCTTTATTCGTACCGGCTATTTTCCTGAATACTCATGCGTTACAAAGTGAAGACAAGAATGTGGTCAGCCTTGTCGTAGCTGGGATTCTGATTGTAGCTTACCTCTTGTGGCTTGTGTTCTCCATGATTACACATAAAGACTATCTGGCCGATGTAACGGAAGACAGTGAGGAACAGCTTCCCCATGAGCACGCACCGATGTGGTCTAAAGGCAGATCCATTGTATACCTGATTGTCGCTACGGTCATGGTGGCTTTTGTCAGTGAGTGGCTGGTACATACTTTGGATACGTTTACTGAGAAATTTGGGCTGAGTGAAATCTTCGTCGGCGCCTTTGTTGTCGCTATCGTCGGTAACGCAGCTGAACACAGTGCAGCCATTATGCTGGCGATGAAGAACAAGATTGGGGCTTCAGTTGAGATTGCCATCGGCAGCAGCTTGCAAATCGCTCTCTTCGTAGCGCCCGTTCTGATCTTCGTCAGCCATATCCTTGGACGTCCTATGGATATTGTCTTTACAGTCATAGAGCTTGCAGCCATTGGGGTATCCGTCTTTATTGCCAAATCGATTACACAAGACGGATCTACGAACTGGTATGAAGGACTCTTACTTCTAGCTGTATACGGTATTCTCGGAGTATCCTTTTATCTGGTATAGAGATCAAAGCACACAAATAAAGCGTATGTCCGGTTGGGACCGGATCATACGCTTTATTTGTGTGCTTCTATGTATGCCTATCCTGGGACAGGCCTACTCTTTAGTATTCAAGGCTTCATAAAGAACGGCCAGATTGCGCTCCAGCTTGCTTAAGATTTGTTTGCCCACCAGAGAATTAACCAGTCCCGCACGGACGGCGAAATCAACCTCTTTCGAGAATCCGAACATCTGGGTATCAAGCACTTCCTCATATAGAGGGCAATAACGTGTTGCCAGATTCTCCATCTGCACTTCAATTAGCTTCTCTATTTTATCTGCGTCTTCCTGCAAAAGACTCAGCGCTTTCAAATTCAACTGTTCCTGCAAATCAGATGAAGTCATGCTATCTCCCCCCCTGTGTACAAAATCATCAGTCTGACCATATTATTATACTTACTTTACTTAATATTAGACGAAAATGAACACCAATACAAGAACCTCACAAAATAATAACCGCACAGGAAGAGACAGGGGTATACTGTGGACAAAAAAACACTCCTGCCATCAGGCAGGAGTGCTGCGGTTCCAAGTCTATTCTTCGACTACTTGAACCTTAAGACCATGCTTCGCAAAAGCTTCGGATACTGCAGCTTTAGCTTCTTCCGCGTCCGGTCCATGAACATGAAGCTCATAGCTTTCGGAGCTAACCAATGTGGTGAACAGACCTAGAATACTCTTAACATCAATATACTTGTTCTCCGCTTGAAGCACGATTGAAGAAGTAAATCTTCCTGCTGTTTGTGCAATTTCTACAACCGCTGCATTATTGTTCGCCATGGAATGTCCTCCGTTTTCTATTTATATTAATATATGTTCATGATACCTTGAATCCGCTTACCAATCAAGGATAAATCTCCTTACTTCAAGTTCTCCGGATTTAAAGGCGTAAGTTCTGGAATTACGAACAGTCCATCCTTTCGGATCAGCTGGTCATCAAAGTATATTTCTCCGCCTCCATAATCCGGACGCTGGATCTGCACAAGATCCCAGTGAATGGAAGACCGGTTCCCATTATCCGCTACCTCATAAGCCTGCCCAGGAGTAAAGTGGAAGCTTCCGGCAATTTTCTCATCAAAGAGCGTATCCTTCATCGGATGAAGGATATACGGGTTGAAGCCGATGGCGAATTCACCGATATAACGGGCGCCTTCATCCGCATCCAGAATCGCGTTAATCCGGGCCGTGTCATTGCTCGAAGCTTCAACAATTTTCCCATTCTCAAAACGGAACTTGATGTTCTCGAACGTCACCCCGTTATACAGACTTGCTGTATTAAAGCTGATTGTACCATTGACCGAGTCACGAACGGGCGCTGTGTAAACTTCGCCATCAGGAATATTATTCTGTCCGGAACATTTAATTGCCGCAATACCCTTGATGGAGAAATGGAGATCAGTCCCTTCCGCCACAATTCGCACTTTATCCGTGCGGTTCATGAGTTCCGCTAATGCGTCCTGGGCACGATCCATCTTGGCATAATCCAAATTACATACCGAGAAGTAGAAGTCCTCGAACGCTTCAGTGCTGGTATTGGCAAGCTGAGCCATACTCGCATTAGGATACCGCAAAACCACCCATTTGGTATGCTTAACACGCTGTTCGCTATGTACAGGATGAGAATATAACGAGTTGTATAATTTCATCTTTTCTTCTGGCACATCGGCCAGGTCATTAACATTCTCTCCGGCCCGAATCCCGATATAGCACTGCATCTGCTTCATCCGATTCAGATCAATTTCAGCCCAAGTCTGAATCTGCTCTTTGTTCCCATATTTAAGCATGGCCCGCTGAACGGTTTTATCCGTTAGCTGCACAAATGCATTCCCGCCTTTTTTGCCTACTTCTTCAACGAGGGCATTCAATAAGTCCCGTTCTGTGCCTATCATTTCAATAAGCACATTCTCGCCTGGCTGAACGTTAACGGAGTAGCCTACTAAGTTCTTGGCGAGCTGCCCAATTCTTGGATCACGCATTTCTTGTTCCTCCTCATAAGCTGCTTTAATTTAACAATGGTCGATTCTTGTCTATTGTAGCATTTTGGTGATATGAAGTCAGCTTAACCTAGGAAATTCACATCATTTAAAGCTGCAGTCCGTAACCAGTGTCTCAGGCTTATTTAAGTTGGAGTTTCCCGGAAAGCTAATTTTATTATTGGAGGTAAGACGGATCGGCAGACCCGTTCTTTTGTCTACAGTCAGATGGTACACCGTCCCCACCTCTGCCCGGTCCAGCTTTTCTGACATTTTGCGGTTTCTTTGACTCCACAAATTCTGGACTTCTCGATTTAAGGCCGTCCGAGCAGAGGGAGACAATTGCAGCAGCTGGCTATCCCGTGAATAGTTACTAAGTACAATGTTCATCTCATCATTCAGCTGTCTGCGGAGCAGCATCTTGGCTTCCTCCGGTGCAAGTTCAACCCGCAGCACCTTCGTTCCTCTGGCAGCTCCACTTTCAAGTCGGATGGTCTTAGACTTGGTATCATGAATCTCTTCAAGCTGTGCAAGAGGATTGATCCGGGTAAGCGGCTGGGATACGCTCATTCCCTGGTTCTCACTCAGAGCAACCCACCTTCTGCCTTTCAGGTGAAACGTGGCAAGGCTTCGCTGTGACTTAGCTTCTGCCGTTTTCAAGTTGGAATTCTCCGTCTTGGCGGGTGAATCCGCGGTTAACGTTAGAACCTGGTGATTTTGAAGCTCTCCCGAGAATGCCACGCTGCCCTCAGGCTGGAGCTGGTCCGCCTTTAACAGCACCGTTGTACCCTTGAAACTCAGCGTATCGCTTCCTGCCAACCCTGCCCAGGTCAAGTCGAACCAATCCTGTGCGGACCTCGGTCCAGAACATGAAGTACTAAGCAGCATCATAACCATGATCACTGAAGCTCTACGTATAACTGTTCTTTTGATCATACTCCCCACACCTTTCATCCCTGAACGAATAAAAGCTACTCCTAATTTCTCCTACAAAGAGTAACTTATACAGGGGACAATGCCAGCAATGCAAAAGAACACCCTGTAGGTGTCCTTGTGGAAATGCTATAGACTTATTAAATATTCCTGCCAATGCGGGTCTGGTTCCGGCCATTGTTCTTGGAGCGATATAGTGCCATATCTGCCCGGTAAAATAGCGACTCTACACTAATCTTGTCATCCTTACGATTCCAGTTGGATACTCCGCACGATACAGTAACCCGAGGTTTCGTCTCAGCGGCTACCCGTTCACGAATTCTCTCAGCCAATTGATAGCCTTCCTCCAGCTCCGTACCTGGCAAGTATACGGCCAATTCTTCCCCGCCCCACCGTGCGCTTATATCGATCTTGCGAACTGTGGATTGAATGATATTGCAGACCTGCTTCAGAATTTGATCACCGATCTGATGACCGTAAGTATCGTTAACCTGCTTGAATTTATCAATATCTACCACGATCAGTGAACCCTTGGTATCCCTGCGTTGGAACTCCAGCAGCTTATCGTCCAAATAATGGCGGGCGTACAATCCTGTCAGCATATCCCGATTAGCCATTCGCCGGACTTCTGCATGCAGAGATGCATTCGCAATAGCCAGTCCAATGTGTGTGGCCAGCACCTGAAGGAGCTTATAATTCTCATAGGAAAAATAATGTGAGCGGGTGTGCGTCAAAAGAATCGCACCGCTGACTTCCCCGCGGATCATTAATGGGACACCGATCAGAGAACTCGAACCAGTCTCCTCCATCAGCTTGGAATATACTCGTCCATAGTTATGATAATCCGAAAGGATAATAGGCTCTTTTGTAGCATAGACCAATCCGCAAAATCCGCAGTCTCTGGGGAAGATCTCCTTAGTCAGGGAAGCCACGTTTGTGGATACCATTTCAAAAAAATCTTTATCTTTATCAAGCTGGGAGATACAGCAATATTCAGCACCGAATATATGCAATAGCTCTTCCCTCGCAAATTTAAATACCTCTTTCAGCTGCAGGCTCTGACTTAACTGTTGGGTCAATTCATTGATCAACCGAAGCTCATGGATGAGCTGGTTAGACTGTTCGTATAATTTGGCATTCTCGAATGCGGTTCCAGCAGTATCAGCTAGCATTCCGACTAACTGGATATCCGCTTCTTCAAATTGTTCAGAAGGAATGATCAAATGAAATACCCCATAGACTCCCTGCTTACCGCTTAGTGGAACTGCAATTTCAAGATACCCTTGTCCATGCTCTGTCTGGAAACAGTTACGAAGCAGCCTTCCTTCCATAAAAGCCTGCACACAGAGCCGCCTTGTCTCTCCCTGCAGCTGAAGTGACTTTACCCTTGAATTAGAACTCTGATGATCCTGGGACATCAGGATTTCCAGACGAGCATTCGGGTATACCCTGACAATGCTGTCCAGCACTTCATTAAGCACAGCATCGACATCTATCTTGTCCTGAAGCCTCTGTACAATTTCGACCAGGAAGGATCTCCTCAGAGTTTCTCGTTTGGCCTGTTCTTGTATCGCGATGAAATCTTTGAAGAATGTATTCTCGAACCTGCGGTAGAAGCATGCGCCAAAATGATGCTCTGCAATGCCCATAATCTGTGCGGCAAATGTGATCTCTTCAGACGTGCCTTCAATGATACACCCGATCACCGAGAATACTTCAGCCTTGCTTTTTGTACGAATGGGAATCGCTGCTGCGACAACATTGTGTTCTGCCACAGCATCTTTACACAGACTTATCGTTGTTGTCTTACCGGTGTCAAGACAAGCTCGCATCGCTTGGTACATACCTTCATTCCACTTACTTAGGCTAGTCTCATCTTCGCTGTGTATGACTTCCGCTGACCAATCCGCAAGCAGCCATGAGAGCTGGCCGCCGCCTTGAAACGAGGACACCGCAGGAATCCAATCCTTAAATACAGACCGCAATAGAGGAGATAAGTAAGGAAAATCATGTTCCGTAATATCCAGCTGCTCCAGCCAGGCGATCTCATTGGAGTGAACGAACAGTTCTGAAGATGGGGAAGGTAGCTTGCTAATCACCGGGTCCTCTCGTGGATGTTCTGCCATAGGGGGCTCCTTCTGCACCGCACATCGTCGGCTTAATGGTAACCTTTACATATGCTCAACAACAACTTCTTCTAAGGGTATAATAGAAAATAAATATATAACTGTATTCTACTATTATCATCTGCTTTTTGCACCTAAAATTCATGGTTTTGACCCATGTTTTTGGTGCAAAAGCCCTATCGACAAAAATCATCTTTTTCAAACAAAAACTTCGCCTTGACTTTATATACTAACTTCATATAATATTTATTGTTGATGAAGACTGGATAGAGTCTTACCTTAGGGCGTAAAATTGTGTCACCCTCACGGCTTTTGTTGCTGACTGGACAGCGGCTGAACTTTTCGGTCAGTAGAGCGGATTATTCTTCTATCCCCCCGCTCGACAAACAAAACCGGCGCAAGTGTAGCCCCACCTAAAATTTAATTTATGAAGGAGTCTACTATACAATGGCACGTTACACTGGTCCTAAATTTAAACTCAGCCGTCGTCTCGGCATTTCCCTGAGCGGCACAGGCAAAGATTTGAAACGCCCTTTCCCTCCGGGTCAACATGGTGCAAACCAACGGAGAAAAGTAAGTAACTACGGAATGCAGCTTCTTGAAAAGCAAAAGCTTCGCCACATGTACGGCTTGGGCGAGAAGCAGTTTAAAACTCTCTTCTCCAGAGCACACAAAATGCAAGGTATCGCCGGTGAAAACTTCATGTTCTTGCTGGAGTCCCGTCTGGACAACCTTGTATACCGTCTTGGTTTCGCTAACTCCCGTGCTGGTGCCCGTCAATTGGTATCCCACGGACATATCACAGTTAACGGCAAGAAAGTGAACATTGCTTCTTACCTCGTGAACCTGGGTGATGTAATCAGCCTTCGCGAAAGAAGCCGCGGCCTTTCCTCCGTTAAAGAAGCTTTGGAGAACCGCAACCACCTTCCAGCTTACCTTGAATTCAACGATACTGCCCTTGAAGGTAAGTACATCCGTCTTCCAGAGCGTTCTGAGCTCTCCCAAGACATCGATGAGAAACAAATCGTCGAATTCTACAACCGTTAATATTCAACCACCAACCGGTCCTGGTCTGCAAAGACTTCGGCCGGTTTTTTTATGTCTAATTATACTTGTACATACAAAAAAGGAGCCGACCCGGCTCCTTACTCTGTGCTACTTTCTCGCAAGCTTGGCGAATTTCCGCTTCCCTACTTGAATCACGTCACCATCTTGAATTTCAAGCTCTGCATTGAAATCAGTCAGCTTATCTTCATTGAACTTGACGGATCCCTGCTGTATACTGCGTCTGGCCTCTCCATTAGAGACGGCGAAGCCCAGAAGCGTTAACAGCTTGATCAAACCAATCTTGCCATTCGAAAGCTCGCTATCTGCGATCTCAAAGGTCTGAATATCGTCTGGGAGCGCTCGCTGCTGGAACACGGTTACGAAATGCTCCTGCGCCGTCTCTGCATCCTCTAGGCTGTGATACATTCTTACGAGTGTAAAGGCAAGCTTCATCTTGGCATCACGTGGGTGCAGCGTGCCTTCCTTCATCCCTTCTTCAAGCACGGAGAGCTCCTCATTCGTAAGATCCGTTACAAGCTGGAAATATTTCAGCATCAATTCATCAGGTACGGACATTGCCTTGCCGTAAATTTCGTTAGGCTGTTCATCGATGCCGATGTAATTCCCCAGACTTTTACTCATCTTCTGAACTCCATCAAGCCCCTCAATAATCGGAGTCATGATCGCCACCTGAGGCTCTACGCCGTACTCCTTCTGAAGCGTACGTCCCATAAGCAGGTTGAACTTCTGATCTGTTCCGCCAAGCTCGATATCTGACTTCAAAGCAACGGAGTCCATTCCCTGCATCAAAGGATAGAAAAATTCGTGGACACTGATAGGCTGCCCGCTTTGGTAACGCTTAGTAAAGTCATCACGTTCAAGCATACGCGCAACCGTCAGCTTCGCAGCAAGCTTTACCACATCCGCAAAAGTCATTGGGGCGAGCCACTCTGAATTGAAATGGATTTTTGTTTTTTCCTTATCCAAAATTTTGAAAGCCTGTTTAAAGTAGGTTTCCGAGTTGCGCTTCACATCTTCCTCGCTCAGCTGCTTTCTTGTCTCGGATTTGCCAGTCGGATCACCAATCTGGCCTGTAAAGTCACCAATGATCAGCTGAACCTGATGACCCAGCTGCTGGAATTGACGCAGCTTCTGCATAACGACAGTATGTCCGATGTGCAGATCCGGAGCCGAAGGATCGAGTCCTAACTTGACCTTTAACGGCTCACCTGTAACCACAGACTTCATAATCTTGTTCTTCAGTTCTTCCTCGGGAACGATCTCTACCACGCCCCGCGAAATAACTTGCAGCTGACGCTCAACCTCAGCCTGCTGCTCAAGAGATAATTCTTCCCATTTCATAACGTCCTGCCTCCTGTAACTTTGATATATCTGAACACAAAAAAGCCCCCTCTTATCCCAAAGGGACGAGAAGGAGCTGCTCGCGTTACCACCCTAATTAAAGCCGTATCCACTTAAAATAGACACTATGGCTTTCACTTCATTCCTATAACGGTTACCCGGTACCGGACTACTGACACATTCATTCGCATGTGTGTTCCCCCGGACGGCTCCAGATTGTAATTCAAAGGAGGTTCACTCACGGTTCGCAGCATCCACCGATTCTCTGAGGAGAGATTTCCACCTTCTACTAGATCTTTCTAAGCCTTTATCCATATGCTTTTGTATATTACTGTATATCTTATAACATATATACTTTTGGGAAGTCAAACCCAAGATTCCCTTCCAGAACAGCCATTCATAGGGCAAGGATCGCGAAAATGGATTCAAACGGGTACATTTGTGCTATAATGTTGCTGTTAAAAGGAGGATACTCTATGGTAGAAGTGCACGAAAAGGATCCTGTAGAACAAAAGCCCGTACGTCAGAGACATTGGGGCAGGACGACCCTGAAATTGTTCCTGTGGCTGGTTTTTGTTGCTTTTACAGGGATTCTGTTTGTTGGAGGAGCCTTATTTGGCTTCGTTTCATCCAACGTCAAAGATGACCCTGTCCGTTCAGGGGCGATGATTGAACAGAAAATAAGCACTAATAATATTACTGCTTTCGCTTACTTCCGCGACGGCACCGCGATCGGCCAGCTTCGTTCTGAAGAGGATCGTCGGCCGGTAACCTTCGAGGAAATTCCCCAGATTGTGATTGATGCCGTGATTTCCATCGAAGATAACAATTTCTGGCATCATAGTGGTGTCGACGTGAAGGGAACTCTCCGAGCAGTCAAAGAAAGACTTCTGCGGGAAAGCAGCCAGACTGGAGGCAGCACGTTAACCCAGCAGCTGGCCCGGCGGGTGTTCCTCAATCTGGATCGTACGGACAACCGGAAAGTAAAGGAAATGCTTCTGGCGCTTCGCCTTGAGCGGTTCTTAGACAAGAAAGAAATTTTAACCGCTTACTTGAACAAGGTACCTTTCGGCAACGGGTCAAATGGATACAATGTATTTGGAATCCAGGCAGCCTCGAGAGGAATCTTTGGAATCGCCGACCTTAAGAAGCTCAACATTGCTGAAGCCGCCTATTTGGCTGGTCTACCTCAGCTCCCCTCTTCTTACTCTGCTTTTAATGGGAAAGGGGAATTTAATAAGTCCAACTTCAACCGGGCTGTCAAACGTCAGCATTTAGTGCTGCAGCGCATGCTCGAGGAGAAGACCATTACCAAGAGCCAATATGACGAGGCTATGGCCTTTGATATCAAAAAGACTCTTGCCCCGCAGACCGAGAAGGCCTATGCAACATACCCATATCTTATGCTGGAAACCGAACGTCAAGGCGCCGAGGTGCTTGCTTTACTGAAAGATCCGTCCTTGGACAAGAACAAGATTCCAAGCCAAACACTGGAGGAAGCAAGACAGCAGCTTTTGACTGGCGGTTACCGTATCTATACAACTATTGATAAAAAAGTTTATAGTGCGATGCATAAAGTGTCAGAAAACAGCAGCAACTTCTCTCCGAATAGTAAAACAAAAGGCCTTGAGCAGGTTGCCGGTATGATGATCGACCACAGAACAGGCGGTATCCTAGGCATGATTGAAGGCCGTGACTTCTACACCGAGCAGATGAACTATGCTACCCAAATGGTCAGACAGCCCGGCTCTACAATGAAGCCGATCGCAGCTTACCTGCCTGCCCTGGAAAAAGGTCTCGTTCAACCCGCTACCATCATTGATGATTCTCCAGTTATATTCCGCGACGGGCAGAAAGGCTATCATATTCCAGTCAACTCAAGCGGGGGTTATAAAGGGCTCGTTACTGCAAGAACGGCTCTCAACGAATCCAGGAATATCCCTGCGCTCAAGCTGTTCAACTACACCGTTGGAATTAACGACGCTTGGGCTTTCGCCAAGAAGCTGGGCATTACTACAATTCAGAAACAGGATTATCAGGCGCAAACCGGAGTTCTAGGCGGTCTGAGATATGGTGTAACCGTTGAGGAATTGACGAACGCATACGGTGCCATTGCGAATCAAGGGGTATTTAATGATGCCTATATGATCGAGAAGATCACCGATTCAACCGGTAATGTGGTATACCAGCATAAGGCAGAGCCTACACAGGCATTCTCCAAGCAGACCGCATACCTGATGACGGATATGCTGCGTACAGTCATCTCTGCATCGGGCTCAACCGGTCATTCCATTGCTCGTGATTTCAAGAAATACGGCGAGATTCCAGTTGTCGGCAAGACAGGAACCACGCAGGACTATGGTGACGTCTGGTTCATGGGATACTCCCCGGATGTTACGCTTGGAGTATGGGTTGGATATAAGGAACAGAAGAATACACTGGTGACCAAAGAAGCCAAATCCAGAGCCAAATCCATCTGGGCGCTTGTCATGAATGAGGTCAGCGATAGCAAGCCTGAATTATTCAAGACAACGAAATTCACGAAACCAGATGGCATTGTCACCCGGACCGTATCCGGATTCAGCGGTCTGCTGCCGACCTCTCTTACGCAGCAGGCTGGTAAGATGGTCACCGATATTTTCAATGTGAAGTATGTGCCAAAGAAATCTGATGATGTTCTGGTAAGAGCCAAATATATTACTTACGATGGTGTAAATTATATCCCTCATGACGAGACACCTTCGGACATGGTGCTGCAGAAAGTAGTTATGCGGCGTGACAAGCCAATTAAAGAATTAATTGACGAGCTGCAGAATGCCTTCTCCAGAATGAGGGGCGGTCACAGAGACCTCAGCTACTATCTGCCTAAGGATGCATCCGAGGATGCTCCGACCAAAGTAGACCCTCGAGTCGACGATGGCAAGGCTCCCGCAGCTCCCTCCAATGTTAGGGCTATTGCTGGGAGCGGCCATAACACGATCACTTTCAACAAGAACAGTGAGAAGGATGTTGTCGGGTACAGGCTGTACAGATCTGTAGATGGCAGCGCGTTTCGTTACAGCAGTGCTGTTCTTGCCGGTTCAGGCACTAGCTTTACTGATGGAAAATCATCGGGACATAACTACTCTTACTACGTCACAGCAGTTGATGTTGGCGGGCATGAGTCGTCACCTAGTGCTGTAGCCACCTCGGAGGGGGCAGGAACACCACTTCCGAAACCGGGCAAAACGCCGTCAGAATCGGATTCAAACACAGGAGCTGACAGCGGAAGCAGCACTCCAGATGAGACCAGCACTACGGACGGGACCACCACTTCAGGCGGGTCCGGCACTACAGGCGGAACCGGCACGGTCACTTCTGCCCCTTCCGCTCCTCAGCGGATGCACGCTAAAGCAACCAGCGGCGGTGTTCAGGTTAGCTGGAATGCTAATCCTAAGGCGGAGAGTGTGAGTGGATACAATGTATATTACGCGGATACAGAGAGCGGGGTGTACTCCCTTGTCGGAACCGTTCAGTCTAACCAATATGAATATACAGGCTCCCCTATCAACGGCTACATTCGGGTGACGGCCATCAATGCTGCTGGGGAATCAACACCAACCTCTCCTCTTCATATTCAGAAATAAGAACCAATGGACGACCAGTCTTCAAACCTATACAAACAACGGAATCCGCTACGGATTCCGTTGTTTTTTGCGATTCATGTTTATGACAAAAAAACGACCGAACCGAAGTCCAGTCGCCTTAGAATAGTATTGGAGTATTAGTCCTCAATTGTAGATAAATCCCCTACGGGCAGCTGAAGCTCCCATGCCTTAAGTACACGGCGCATAATTTTGCCTGAACGAGTCTTCGGTAATTTATCCTTGAACTCAATTTCACGCGGTGCCGCATGGGCTGATAAGCCAACTTTTACAAACTTGGAGATATCCGCTTTCAGCTCCTCTGAAGGTTCAAAGCCCTCTCGTAGAGAAATAAATGCCTTAATGATCTCACCCCGCGTAGGGTCCGGCTTCCCGATAACCCCCGCCTCAGCCACTGCTGGATGCTCTACAAGCTTGCTCTCCACCTCGAAAGGTCCGATCCGTTCACCAGAAGAATTGATAACATCATCAATCCGTCCCTGGAACCAGAAGTAACCATCTTCATCCATATAGGCAGAATCGCCGGAAATATACCAGCCTTGAATACGGAAATACTCTTCGTATTTGGCGGGATTGTTCCAGATCTTACGCATCATGGACGGCCATGGCGTCTTGATCGCGAGATTTCCCATTCGGTAAGGCGGAAGAACGTTACCCATGTCATCTATGATTGCCGCTTCAATACCTGGAAGTGGACGACCCATGGAGCCCGGCTTCATAGGAAGTGAAGGATAGTTGCATATCAATTGTCCCCCGGTTTCAGTCATCCACCACGTATCATGGATTCTCTTCCCATACACCTTAAGTCCCCAGCGGACGACCTCGGGATTCAGCGGCTCTCCCACGGAGAGCACATGTCGAAGGCTGGACAGATTATATTTGGAAATAACATCCTCGCCTGCCCCCATCAGCATGCGGAAGGCCGTAGGCGCACTATACCACACCGTGACTCCATACTTCTGTATGGTCTCATACCAATCGGCCGGACTGAAACGGCCACCGCGAATAACATTCGTGGCTCCATTCAGCCAAGGAGCGAATATACCATAGGATGTACCAGTTACCCATCCCGGGTCAGCCGTACACCAATAGACGTCTCCTTCCTGGAGGTCCAGCACAACCTTCCCCGTATAGTAATGCTGAATCATTGCATTGTGTACATGGTAGACTCCCTTCGGCTTGCCTGTTGAGCCTGAAGTGTAATGAATAATCAATCCATCTTCTCGATCAACCCATTCAATTTCTGCTTCTGAAGACGCTCCAGCCATGGCGGATTTGAAGTCGATAATCCCTTCGCCTGGTTCTACTTCGTCACCAACCACGATAATATGTTGTAATTCTGGTAGTTCATTACGTTTAATTCTTGAGAGCAAGGAAGGTGTCGTAACGATCGCTACCGCCCCACTGTCCTCCAGCCGATCCTTCACGGCAGTCTCCATGAATGCCTCGAACAAAGGCCCCACAACGGCACCAACCTTGATGGTGCCCAGAATACTAACATAAAGCTCTGGCGTTCTCGGCATGAACACAAATACGCGATCACCCTTTTGAATCCCTGTATCCCTAAGAACATTAGCGAATTTGTTGGATAAATGCTGAAGCTCTTCGAAAGTAAATGCCTCATCCCGTGTCGCATCGCTGTATAATAACGCTGTTCTCCCGCCCCGGCCAGCATCCACATGACGGTCTATGGCTTCATAGGCCAGATTCAGCTTACCGGTCTCGTACCAGGAGAATTCCTTCTCGACATCCTTCCAATTAAAGCCTTCATACGTTGTTTCATAGTCCCCCAAATTTGACGAGGTGGCCACTGCTGAAATAACTTCCCCTTGCAGTTGGTTCATCTTTTCATCCTCCTTAATCCTCTCTCGAAACCGGAAAATTGTAAGTTGGAATTCACGAAAACAGAAACAGGTTCAGTCTTAGACAGCGCTTACACGAATGCTGTCGATAAATGTCTCATGTGGCTTTTAACACGCACGAAGTAAAGTTTGGAAATGTGAAGAATTTATGTCAAAAGGTATTATATCATAGGCAAAAGAAAGCGGCTACACTTTTCAATTTACCATTTTTCTGCTATAAGTGAGAGGAAAGAGGAAAGGAGAGCGACGATGGAACATCCTAAAATGTACCACGCCCATATCCTGTCTCATCCATCAACGGAAATTACGGTGGAAGGACCTGTATCCCCTGATATACTCCAACGGCTCCGTATGCATCCGGAACTCGACGCCTTCCGCAAACCGGAAGAGCAGCATGCTGCCTTGGTTGAAATTGCTGGCCTTCCTGAAGGACGTATGATTATAGCGCGCGAGGGAGACCTCATTGTCGGATATGTTACTTTCCATTACCCAGACGAAATGGAACGCTGGTCTCAGGGTGAGATGCCCGATCTTATAGAACTCGGTGCGATTGAAGTAGCTAATGAATACCGTTCACTCGGCCTTGGAAGCGCCATGATCCGAACGGCTTTTGAAGATACCCAGATGGAGAATTATATCGTATTTACGACCGAATATTACTGGCATTGGGATTTGAAGACGAGCGGGCTAGATGTATGGGCCTATCGCAAAATGATGGAACGGTTGATGCAGACTGTAGATATGGTATGGTACGCAACCGACGATCCCGAGATTTGCTCTCATCCTGCTAACTGCCTGATGGTGCGTATTGGCAAGAATGTGCCACTCGAATCCAAAGAACGATTTGATCAGATCAGATTTCAACAGCGGTTCATGTATTAATTTGGAGAAGATAGGGGGATTGCTCAGCCATGTCTGGAACAGCAAGGTTTGTCCATCATGACAAAGATTTAAGTTATCATTTCCATGACAGCCACCCTTTCCATCCCATTCGACTACAGCTCACTATTGACCTATTGTCATTCGCAGGCGCTCTGCCCGAGGAAGCCAAGCTCTCCTCCCGACAAGCTGACGAAGAGGATCTTCTTCGCGTACATAGTCTCGAATATATCAAGGCCGTTCAGGCGCTTAGTGTAAAAGACCCTGCTGCGGAATGGTTGTCTCGAGCTGAACAGTACGGGCTGCTTGATGAGGATACGCCGTACTTTGCGGGAATGCATGAAGCTTCATCCTATATAGCCGGAGGGACCCTAACGGCTGTAGAAGCCGTCATGTCGGGCTCAGTCACACATGCTCTGCATCTGGGAGGTGGACTTCACCACGCCCTATTAGCGAAAGCTGCCGGATTCTGTGTGTATAATGACGCCGCAGTAGCCATCTCTTATGCTAGGGAGAAATATCAAGCCAGGATTCTATACATCGATACTGATGTTCACCATGGAGATGGGGTGCAGTGGAGCTTCTACTCAGACCCTGAGGTCTGCACCTATTCCATTCACGAGACAGGAAAATACCTCTTTCCGGGAACTGGGTTCGTGAACGAACGCGGGGAGCATCTGGGTTATGGTTATGCAGTGAACATACCGCTCGAGCCCTATACCGAGGATGACTCCTGGATGGAATGTTTTGCAGAGTCTATCCGCCGCGTTGCTGCTTATTTCAAGCCTGATCTGATTATCAGTCAGCATGGGTGCGACGCGCACGCCATGGACCCCCTATCTCATATGCACTGCAGCATGAATATTTATAAGCTGATGCCTGAACTGATCCACGAATTGGCTCATACTTACTGTGGGGGCAAATGGGTTGCCGTTGGTGGAGGCGGATATGACATCTGGAAGGTGGTCCCGCGGGCCTGGAGTCTGCTTTGGCTTGAGATGAGCGATCATCCACTGAAAAAGAAGCTGAAGACCCAACCGCTGAGTACTCTTCCAGACGAATGGATTAAAAGATGGCAGCCACAGGCCCCCGTCACGCTTCCGTCTGAGTGGCTGGATAACCTGAGCCGCTGGGAAGCCATTCCCAGAAGAGATGAGATTATAGCAAAAAACCGCGAGACCCTCGCGGTTGCACTTCAAGATATTCCTTAAGGATTACTACACGGCTCAGAATTAATTCCAATGTTCTAATATATCCCTCAAGATTTCATAAGAGCGGCGGGACGCCTCCACCGTGAACTCAGCAAAGTTGACGTTCGCGGTTCCGTCCGCCTTATCGGACATTGACCTCAAGACTACATAAGGAACGTTATTTAAGTGGCTCACCTGGGCCACGGCTGCCCCTTCCATCTCCACGCATGCTCCGCCTAAAGTATCATTCAGTGATTTCACCACCGCGTGATCGGCAACAAACTGATCTCCAGAGAGAACTCTTCCCACGATAAACTTATGATCCTTACATATTCTGCCGCATGCGGCTTCAGCGAGCTTTACAAGAGTGCGGTCCGCCGGGAAGTCTGATACCTCTTGAAATGGGATAACACCTTTAGGAAAACCTAAGGCTGTGACATCCATATCATGCTGCTGACAGGAGGAGGAAATTACAATGTCCCCGATGTTCAGCTCAGGATCCGCTGCTCCAGCTACCCCGGTGAACAGGATCGCACTTACCTCAAAACGATCAATCAGGACTTGAGTAGTGACAGCCGCATTGACTTTACCTACACCCGATTTACAGACAACGACCTCTTTCCCGTACAAAATGCCTTTAGTAAAAGTAATTCCACTGTGAAGAAGAGTCTCCTTACTTTCCATATCAGCAAGCAGCAGGGCTATTTCCTCATCCATAGCTCCAAGCAATCCTAATGTTGTCATATAATAAAGCTCCTTTCCCAAAAAGAAGCTCCCTGCACAGGAGCTTCTTCTTCGATAACCTTTTTCATATATTGTATATATCTCTTTATTAATTCTTGTCCTCTAAATGGTTCACGGATAAACGCAAAATCGTCTCGTGAGGCAGAATCACACGGGGATTCTCCACATTCTCTTTCTTCATAAGCTTGGTCAGTAAGCGCATCGCTACGGCTCCAAGGTCATACATCGGTTGAGCAACGGTGGTGAGCTGAGGACGTACCATCGATGCCATACGAATGTTGTCTACACTGATTACAGAGAAATCGTCCGGTACTTTAAGTCCTTCGTCCTGAATGCTATGTATTGCCCCGATCGCCATCTCATCAGTAGCCGAGAATACAGCGGTTGGACGTTTCTTAAGACCAAGGAAATACTTCATGGCTTCTACACCGGACTCGTAACGATAATTCCCTATTCTCACAAGATCTTCCTGGTATGGGATTCCTGCAGATTCAAGCGCTTTCTTGTAACCCTGGAATCTCGCATAACCGTTGGCCGGATCCTGTAGTGTTCCACTAATCATGGCGATTTCCCGGTGCCCATGACGGATTAAGGTATTCACGGCATCAAAGGCAGCAGCCTCGTGATCAATATCTACAGAAGGAATAACTCCATTCTCGTCGCTAGTAGCACACAAGACAATGGGAACTGAGGACGTTTGGAAAGCTTGTACATGTTCCTCCGTCACTGTGCCGCCCATGAACAGAAGGCCATCCACCTGCTTCTCAAGCAGCGTGTTAATAACACGGATCTCCTTCTCTTTCTTCTTATCTGCATTACATAAAATAATGTTATAGTGATACATGTTCGCTATGTCTTCGATACCCCGCGCAATTTCTGCAAATATCGAGTTTGAAATATCAGGAATTACGACACCAACCGTCGTAGTCTTCTTGCTGGCTAGGCCTCTTGCCACAGCATTTGGACGATATCCGAGTCGTTCTATCGCTTCGTATACTTTCTTCCGGGTCTGAGGCTTCACATTCGGATTGTTGTTAACAACCCGGGACACCGTGGCCATCGAGACGCCAGCTTCACGTGCCACATCATAAATGGTAACCGTCACATTCTTCTCTCCATTGCCAATAAATTTTTCATTCTGATTCTGTAGATGTCGATGTATCCGAACGAACTAAAAATCAGCAGCGGTATTCACAAAGTAATGTAAAATAGTTAATTTGGGCTGTTGACTTTAGTTACTCTATAATATGAATTAAATTTATGATACGATAAAACGCTATTTTGTGCAATCGATAACGCGATTTCTACACTTATGCTTCCTAAAAAGCAACTGAGGCAATACTGGAATGGGAGATATGCCAGGACGGCCTTCCCCTGAGGATAACACTCATTTCATCAGTTATTCTGGGCAAGGCCATCACCATATATTCAGCTTCTCACACGCTTTGAATTCCATTTCCGTTTCCTCTTGCTCTATGTATTTTAGCAAAAAACGCGAAAAAAATCCAATAATCGTGAAAATTCTGCTGAAAAGGGGTGAAAAAAATCATTTTATTCTGGAAACTTGTCGAGCAGTGTGAAACAGTGTAAGTTGAGATAGCCGCTGAGTGATGTCTTGCATCCACATGCTGTCTTCTTGTTCTTTGGCATATCCATAGATATCGAGGAGAAGATTGATTCTATCTTCTTTTTTTTGTTCCAATATGTGTTCGATTGAAGCGGATATAGGGGCTGCATATATCGCATCGTACAGAAGATTCGCCACCTCATTCATCTCATTGAAATGAATCACCCGGCTTCCTTCGATCTGCTTCCACTCCCCAAGCAGGGATAGAACATGCGGCTTCACTTCAGGAAGAACTTCATAAGTCGAACAGGATTCACATTGTAATATGGGTACATTTTCAATTTCAATTCGCCCTTCAAAAATGACTTTTCTGAAATCCAGGCTCATCGCTTGTCCGCAATCACATGACTTGCGCACATCATCACCTCATCTGCATTCTGTTTCAATATTTTGTGCCTTAATCTAACTAACGTAAGTGATGTGTAAAAAGTTTTGGTTTTTGATACAATTAAATAACTGAAAAAGCATTTCGTCAATGCTCAAATTCGACTGGAGGCGTTAGATATGAGACTAACTGGAAAAAGAGTCATCGCTTTAGTGGATGAAGAATTTGAGGATTTAGAACTCTGGTACCCGGTATATCGCGTTCGCGAGGAAGGGGCTGAGGTTCACCTCGTCGGTGCCGAGAAAGGCAAAAAATACATTGGCAAGTATGGCGTTCCCGCGGAAGCTGAAATTGCTTACGAAGAGGTGGAAAGCCAGAATTATGATGGTATTCTAGTTCCTGGCGGCTGGGCGCCGGACAAGCTTCGCCGGTATCCAAAGGTGCTGCAGCTCGTCCGCGAAATGAACGAAGCCAAGAAGCCCATCGGGCAAATTTGCCATGCAGGCTGGGTACTGATTTCCGCCAAGATTCTGAATGGAGTTACAGTTACCTCAACACCAGGAATTCGCGACGATATGGAGAATGCCGGAGCTATCTGGAAGGATGAACCGGTAGTTACGGATGGCCATATCATCTCCGCCCGCCGCCCTCCCGATCTTCCGCCATATGGAGCTGCTTTCTGCGATGCACTGGCAGCAGCCAAATAGAGTACAAAACCGCTGACGAGTTAATCGCAGCGGTTTTGTTATTTAAACATGTAGAATGCTCAGATGATGCACTTAATTAAGCGGACACCTTTGCTCTTCTTCTGATCTCAACACTTCACTCATGGAATTCTGTTCCAGAAGAGCTTCAATTTCTGCACTGGTCCGAAGCTTGTAGCATTGCTCCCCTACGGCTTTTCCCTCGGTCGCCTTACTCCCGAGAATTTTATGCTTTACCCGCAGCAAGGATTGGGGGGACATACTTAAATCATGAATCCCCAAGTACAGCCATAACGGAACGGACCGTTCATCCCCTGCCATTTCTCCGCAAACACTGACCGTAATCCCGGCCGCATGGGCCGCTCTGACAGTAGTGCGAAGCATACGTAAAATAGCTGGGTGATAGGGATGGTACATCTCTGCAATTTGCTCATTCATCCGGTCCACAGCGAGAACATACTGAACCAGATCATTCGTTCCGATACTGAAGAAGTCAACTTCTTCAGCAAGCAAATCAGCAATAGCTGCAGCAGCTGGAACTTCAATCATAATTCCCACAGGAATCTCAGCGTCATAAGTGATTCCCTTGAGATCCAGTTCGTGCATCGCTTCCCGGAGGATCTGTTTGGCTTCAATAACTTCCTCTACCGATGAAATCATGGGAAATAAAATTTTCATCCGGCCATAGGCACTGGCTCTCAGAATAGCGGTAAGCTGGGTTTTGAACAATTCCGGGCAATCCAGGCTAATTCGAATTCCTCGATATCCAAGCACAGGATTCTCCTCCTCGGGGATGGAGAAATACTCGAGCTCCTTATCTCCCCCTATGTCCAGGGTTCTGATCACAACAGCATGATTCCCTGACTTCTCTGCAACCTGACGATAAACATCAAACTGTTCATCCTCTGTCGGGAACGTACTGCGGTTCATATACAGAAATTCGGTCCGGAACAAACCTACTCCTTCCGCGCCATGCTTCAACGCGATCTCACAGTCCTTGATCGAGCTGATGTTGCCTGCTAATCTCAGCTGAACACCGTCGATCGTGACCGCGGCCACCGAAGCCAGCTGCTGCAGCTGCTCCTTGCGTTTGCGGAGCCGTTCTGCAAGCTGGGAGTACTTGTTCACCAGCCTTTCATCCGGATCCAGGAACAGGCAGCCTTCATCACCGTCTACAATCAGCAGATCCCCGGTTTGAATTGGGACAGTCAACTTATTCTCCAAGCCAGAGACAAGAGGAATACCAAGCGCCCTGGCCATGATTGCCGAATGGGAGGTCTTTCCCCCAAGCATCGTGACCATTCCAAGCACATTGCTGGGATTTAGGTGTACAAGCTGTGAGGGGGATAACTCTTTGGCTACAAGGATGTAAGGCTGTGTATCCGCAGGTAGGGTAATGTCGGGCGTCCCTAGCAGGTGCTTGAGAAGCCGATTGCCTACATCTTTTATGTCAAGAGCACGCTCTTTCATATATTCATCGTCCAGCAAATCAAACATCGTGACGAAATGATCGATGGCTTCCTTTACGGCAACTTCGGCAGCCTTGTATTGTCGTTCAATGATCCCCTGGATCTCACTCATAAAGACGGGATCTTCTAAAATGGCGATATGGGCATCAAAAATACCCGATTCCTCTGAACCCACCATTTCCTTGATCTCGTTCTTGATAATTTCAATCTCATTCTTGGAGGTCCTGATTCCTTCATACAAACGATCAAATTCCTTGGTGAGATCGATGTTCTCCATTCTCCGATCTGGCACGTCCCATTCCCAAGAAGGCAGAACGAACGCTCTTCCGATGGCAACTCCAGTCGAAGCACCGATACCTTGTATCATATGAGCCCCCTTCAATTCCTACTTCTCATAGGATATCCTCTCTCTATATAGATATGGTATACACCCACCCAAACATTTGTCAAAGGAAAAAGCTCAAATAACAAAGGCACTCAAGCTGAGTGCCCTGTCAGATATAAATCATATTTCCGCAGATTATCGGCTGCGGACAGGTGAAGTTACCGCATCCTCTACTTTAATGCACCGGTCCATAATAACTTTAAGCCCGTTCCCGGATGCAATTTGGTTGGCTTCTTCACTGAATACCCCGAGCTGCAGCCATAACACTTTGGCACCAATTGCTACAGCTTCCTGCGCCACTTCCGGGGTGTACTCACTCCGGCGGAATACATTCACGATGTCCACAGGCTCAGGGATATCCTTGAGCCTAGCATAGGTCTTATCTCCCAGAATGTCTTCAGTTATCATGGGATTAACAGGAATAATCCGGTATCCTCTAAGCTGAAGCGCATGGGCAATCATGTAGGAAGTCCGGTCCGTTTTGTCCGACAACCCAACAATAGCGATATTTCCAGCCGATTCCAGAATAGCTTTTATTTCTTGACGGCTCGGATTCTCAAATGCCATACCAAACCCCTCCCATCTCAATATGCAAACTTTTAAATAAATATTAGGACTTCAGCCATTCTACAGAAGCACCAAGTGCAGAGATGTGATCAAAGAACTGTGGATAAGACTTGGCCACATGATGCGCATCCTTAATGGTCACCGGCTTCTGAGACCGTAAACCAACAATTGTGAGTGCCATGATCACCCTGTGATCGTAATGGGCATTAATCTCTACACCGCCCTCAACGCCTTCAGGACGACCATGAACAATAATTTCAGCTTGTCGTTCCTCGACATGAGCCCCGGCCTTCCGCAGTTCGGTCAAATAATCCGTAATACGGTCGCATTCTTTATAACGAAGATTCTCCACATTATAGAATCTTGAGGTTCCTTCAGCAAATACAGCCGCGGCGACCATGGCCAGGACCGCATCCGTAGCCGCGTCCCCGTCGAATTCGACAGCCTTCAGCTTACCGGTTCCCTGGATATGAACAATACCATTCTGATGTGTTAAAGGGACGTTCATCATCTTAAGCACATCGACTACCGCCCGTTCACCCTGCTTGCTGTGCTCCACCAGACCTTTCACGGTAACATCAGACTCTGTCACTGCTGCGGCTGCCAGAATGGCTGCGGATCCCGGATAATCGCCTTGTACCTGATAAGTCTTAGCTTGGTAGGATTGGCGTCCTGGCACTTTAAAGTGAACATAATCCTCGGAAGCTTCAATCCGGATACCCGCCTGCTCCAACACTTCCAGCGTCTGTCCAACAACTACTTTGGATTTCAAATCCCCAAGCACTTCTATCTCACTGTCTTCCGCAAGCAAAGGGGTAAGGAAGAGCAGGGCGCTGAGATATTGGGAGCTAACCTCTCCCGATACCTTGATCTTACCGCCCTTAGGTGATCCTCCCTGAATACGGATTGGAAGGCGTCCTTCATTATGCTCCACATTCACACCCATTTGGGTAAGGGAATCAATGAGGTCATCATGAGGGCGTTTGCCGAGTGAATCCGGATAAGTATTAACGAAGGTAACATCAGGACATAGTGCAGTTACAGCCATAAGGAAACGAAGCACCGCTCCGGCGTTGCCTACATTAAGCTCTTTGACATCCTTCGGCTTGGAACCGAAGCCCTTGATCACAATCTTCTCGTCGTCTTCCTCAATGACAGCCCCCAAATCGGCGATACACCGCCGCATGGCATCACTGTCTTCACTATGTGCCGGGTAATAAATCGTACTGGTGCCTTCTGCAAGCGCAGCTACCAGCAAATACCGGGTCGTATAATTTTTTGAAGAAAGTGCTTGAATTTCCCCTTTTAGCTGAGGCGTGGGTCTAACAATAATATCCATATGTACTCTCCTTTTGTATATTTATGCTGCCTTCTGACATAAAAAGTCTCACCATCAATTCACAGGACGAAGCTTAAACGCGGTAATGCATTAAAATCTCTGAAGCCACGTCAGCTGCTGATTTGCCCGTTGTATCCACTGTACAATGTGCAAAATCGTATGCGCCTTTGCGCTCATCCAGCAGTCGCATTACCCGTTCACGTACTCCACCGGCTAATAAAGGCCGATTCGGGTCGTCACCTACCCGGCTGATGATGCTCTCTGCGTCGGCTTTCAAAGATACGACCCAGCCATTTGCAGCCATTTCCTTGCAGTTCTCGGCTTTCAGCACACATCCACCGCCTGTAGCCACAATAACACGATCCCGCTGAAGAACCTCACGCAGGACAGCGTTCTCCATTTCCCGGAAAAAGGCTTCTCCCTTGTTAGCAAAAATATCAGGGATCGTACTGCCAGCCTTGCGCTGAATCTCAAGATCCAGATCCACGAGTTCATGTCCGGTCTCCGCCGCCAGGAGTGTACCGACGGTTGATTTACCTGTACCCATCATTCCAATTAAAACAATGTTGTCTTTCGGCCCTTTCAACGTGTCACCTACTTTATGTCTTCCTACTCCAAATACTCTCAAAAAAATAACTTTGTCATATCATAACACATTATTCATGAAGCAAAAAGACACCCCGTCAGGCAATAAGCCAAACCGGGGTGCCCCTCAGATATTAAGGTTAGATTAGAACCACTGATGGTGGAATACGCCTTCTTTGTCCACACGCTTGAAGGTGTGAGCTCCGAAGTAATCGCGCTGTGCCTGAAGCAGGTTCGCTGGCAGTCTCTCGGTCCGGTAGCTGTCATAATAGGACAGTGCGGAAGAGAAGCCTGGTACCGGAACCCCGTTAGCAACTGCTGTAGAGATAACTTGGCGCCATGCACCCTGATAAGATTCAACAATTTGCTTAAAGTAAGAATCAAGCAGCAGGTTCTTCAGTGCAGGATCACGGTCATAAGCATCCTTGATGTTCTGCAGGAACTGGGAACGGATAATACAGCCGCCGCGGAAGATCATCGCAATATTGCCATATTTCAAATCCCAGCCGTATTCGTCAGAAGCGGCACGCATTTGAGCAAAGCCCTGTGCGTAAGAGACAATCTTACTTGCGAACAATGCCTTACGTACGTTCTCGATGAATTCCTGCTTGTCCCCTTCAAAGGACTTAGCTGGTCCGCTAAGGATTTTGCTTGCTGCTACACGCTCTTCTTTCATTGCAGACAAGAAACGGGAGAATACGGATTCGGTGATCATGGACAGCGGCACACCAAGATCCAGGGCGCTTTGGCTTGTCCATTTCCCTGTACCCTTTTGACCAGCTGCATCAAGAATCACGTCTACCATTGGCTTGCCGGTCTCTTCATCATACTGGGAGAAGATATCCGCTGTGATCTCGATCAGATAGCTGTCGAGTTCACCTTTGTTCCATTCTGTGAAAATTTCATGAAGTTCCTTAGCATCAAGGTTCAGCGTATCCTTAAGCAAGTGATAAGCTTCACCAATCAGCTGCATGTCACCATACTCGATACCGTTGTGAACCATTTTCACATAATGTCCGGCACCGTCTGGTCCGATGTATGTACAGCAAGGGTCACCGTCAACTTTGGCAGAAATCGCCGTAAGGATCGGCTTAACCAGTTCATAAGCACTTTCTTGTCCACCTGGCATAATCGCAGGTCCGTTCAGAGCGCCTTCTTCGCCGCCTGATACCCCTGTTCCGATGAACCGGAAGCCTTTAGCTTCAAGGTCTTTACTGCGACGCTGGGTATCCGGGAAGTATGCGTTACCTCCATCAATAATGATGTCTCCTTGATCCAGGTGTGGGACCAATTGCTCAATCGTTGCATCTGTAGCTGCACCAGCTTGTACCATAATTAGAATTTTGCGTGGAGTTTCCAAAGATTCCACGAATTCTTCAATCGAGAAAGTGCCGAATAGATTCTTGCCTTTGGCTTCATTCTCGAGCAACTCGTGTGTCTTCTGAGGGGAACGGTTAAATACAGATACAGTAAAGCCTCTGCTCTCAATATTCAGTGCCAAATTCTTACCCATCACCGCAAGACCGATGACGCCTATCTGTTGTTTTGACATCAGGTTCTCCATCCTTTGCAGACTATATTTTATGACAATAATATCATTTTAATGCTTTTGAGGAAAGAAGTGAACCCCCGAGTGCTTTAACGTGTCAAAGCAGCATACGCACAAAGCACCCCAAATCAATATGTTTTGAGGTGCTTCGGTCACTTCATATTTATTTCACAGCTGATCACCATTCAAGCTCCATCAGATTACGGCGAAGCTTCTTCAGCTTTTCTTTACTGGTATCGGCCGCCTTCTCATCGCCGGACTTCAGTGCTTCAAATAACCTCTCAAGCTCTGCATCTACCTCGCCTTGAAGGCACTCAATCTCATGCTCAGCAGAAAGTGAGTTATACATATACGTCATCTTTTCAAAGCTTGGATCCACGCCTTTCTGGTAAAGAACCCGCTGCTGCACTCCGGATACCTCAACCAGGCGGATGACTTCGCCAAACAAGATATTCTCGATCAGAATCTGCCGATCCTTAAAGCGCTTAACCACCGCATGCCCCCGCAAATCGCCGATTAATTTCTCCAGCCACTCTGCAAGCTTCGCATCCTTAATGATATAATCCCCTACCAGTTTGTAGCTTTGGTGTACCCTCTGGAAGCGGAGCTTGGTCAGCTTACGGCCTGTTCGGACGGAGACAATAAAGATGGAGTCACTCTCACTCCAATACAGCGAGTATCCATCCTGAATTAAATCCCGGATCAGCTGCTGAATATGAACCCGTTCAAATCGTAATTCGAGATTGCAATATTCTACTTCGTAACTTTTGTTCATGGGACTCCCTCCTTCAAGTTTTGCTGAGCAAAACTGTTCCGAAAGCATAGACTCTGCAGGGCATGAAACGCTTGAAAATACAATCGTCCTGGTTACAGTTTACATTATCTTATACTTTATCTTATGTAACGGTAACTTGGATTATTTGATTATTTTTACCCGCAAAGTTTAGGTCGTGACGCAAATTTTGTAGGATTTTGATATAATCAAGCTGCTGCACATTTGTTGGTCTGTAGTGTGAGCACAAATCAATACATAATCAGGGGGCACTGCTCATGACTTTTACCGGCTTTACCAAACAAGATTTCGACGTCTTCACTGTTCCGGGACTGGAACCACGTATGGAGACTTTAATTAAAGTTCTACGGCCAAAATTAGATGAACTTGGCGGACTGATTAGCCCTTACCTATCCGCGCTTTGCGGAGAAGAAATCTTCCCGCATGTAGCCAAGCATGCACGGAGAACCATAAATCCACCGCATGACAGCTGGGTGGCTTGGGGAAGCAGCAAACGCGGCTATAAAGCCCTTCCGCATTTCCAGGTAGGGATGTTCGCCTCCCATCTGTTCATTATTTTTGCCGTTATATACGAAAGCCCCAATAAACTCATTCTCGCCAAATATCTGGAAAAACACGCGTCCAGCTTGAAAAAAAATGTTCCGGATGAATTTTATTGGTCGATGGACCATATGGATCCGGGCGGTAAGCTTCATAAGGAACTGGCAGCCAGCGACTTCAAAGCCATGGCGGGTAAGCTGAGCTCAGTCAAGAAATCCGAAATATTATGCGGTCTACGGATTGAACAGGACGACCCTATTCTCCGCGATGGGGACAAGCTCATTGCGAAGATCGAAGATACATTCGAGAAGCTCCTTCCTCTTTATAAAGCCTCTTTCTAGATAATGTCTAATACAAACAGGGGTGTCCCAAAATGGTCTATGGACCTGGGACACCCCTGTTTATGCTGCATGGATTAGGACTGCTTCGTATCCAGCTGACTATACGTATGCTGGCGTGACAAGGCAAGATGAAGAATGAACATGATTCCCATAACGATCGCACTCGCCATAAAGGGAGAGCCGGGACCGAACAAATCCCATAGTTTCCCCGACACCATGGGGCCAAACACCATTCCTGATCCTTGAATCGTAAGGAACAATCCCCAGATCGCCCCCTTCTCTCCGGAAGGAAGCATATGAGAGATCATGGTATCCCAAGTAGGCAGGATAAATGCATAGCTTATCCCAATCATGGCGACAAGCACCCACAGCATGGGGATCGATCGGTTAATAGCGAACAACGCGATCGATACAGCGGCAAGCAGGAACCCGATATGCAAGAACCATTTCGTACCATGACGGTCAGCGAGCTTACCGATCGGAATAAGACCGATGACCGTAATCCCGCCCCCCACCACCATAAGTGCACTATAGCTCGCCGGGGTTAAGTGCAGCACGGTTCGAACATAGAGCGTTATGACCGGCGTCAGAAGCCCGATCGCAAAGGATTGAAGAAATAAAGCGGGATACAGCATCCAGCTTACATTGAGATTCTTCTTGATCTCGGCAATCGTTCTTCGAAGATTACCTCCCAACTGCCTAACTCCTCCTGTCATAAGCTTGCTCTCCCCCTCAGGATGGAGCACATGAGGATCCACTAGTTTGGTTGTATTCTTACCCGGCAGCAGGAGAGATACAGCCAGTACAAGCGCCATACAGCCCAGCAGAATCCAGAATACCTTCTGGTAAGAGCCGTCTCCCACAAAAAAATTAATGACAATCGGGCCGGCACCGGCCCCGCCCAGACTGGACATCTGAATAATCCCCATTGCCGTAGCAAAGTTATTGTTCTCCCCGCTCACTGCTGATACCCCCATCATAATACAGGGCCAGAGCGGTGCGGTTCCCATCCCAAGCAGAGCACAAGCCAGAACTATAAGACCCGTATTTGAAGTCACGGCGATGATGCCAACGGCAATAAAGGTCAATGTAAGTCCAATAGCCATCGTCATCCTGAACCCAATCCGTTCTATCAGCCAGCCTGAAGGGCTCCTGAACAAGTTATCCCCAATGTACTGCATAGAAATAGATAAACCAATTGCAAAGGTGGTCAGATGGAGTACATCGCCCATATATACGGGGAGAATGGTAACAAGTAGGGCGCCTTTAACAAATTCAACCAAGAACATGATAATCCATAAATAAATGAAAACCGGGGTAATTAGCCTTTTGGAGACACCTTTTGCTTTTGTAAGTTCCATACTTACCTCCTTGTCCTACCTTCCCAAACATCCGCTCTCTATCTATTTTGTCCCATTTAGATCCAAATTTACACCGACCACTCTATAATCGAAGCTTGCATTCCCGTCTCTATTTGCTATACTCAAGCTTGTTTATATATTACACAAGAAAGGCAGTGACGGCTCAACATGGATCATAACCGTACGCCGCTTTTTACGGCTCTGAAGAAACATGCGGCTAGCAATCCCGTTCAATTCCATATCCCCGGTCATAAAAAAGGGGCTGGAGTGGATTCTGAATTCCGTGAATTTATTGGCGATAATGCGTTCTCTATAGATCTTATCAACATTGCGCCACTCGACGATCTTCATCAACCTACAGGGGTTATCGAAGAAGCCCAGAAGTTAGCGGCCGATGCCTTTGGCGCAGACTATACTTATTTCTCTGTACAAGGGACAAGCGGTGCCATTATGACGATGATCATGTCCATTTGTTCCCCAGGCGACAAGATCATTGTTCCGCGTAATATTCACAAATCCATCATGTCCGCGATTATTTTCGCCGGAGCGAAGCCGGTCTTCGTCTCCCCTGCTCTAGACGAGAATTTGGGAATCAGTCATGGCATCACTACCTCTTCCGTCCGTAGAGCCCTCAAGCGTCATCCGGATGCGAAAGCCGTTCTTGTCATCAATCCCACTTATTTCGGAGTAAGTGCACATCTCGAGGAGATCGTAGAGCTGGCCCATAGCTTCCATGTGCCTGTGCTGGTCGATGAGGCTCATGGGGTTCATATTCATTTCCATGACGAGCTTCCCATCTCCGCCATGGCGGCCGGTGCCGATATGGCTGCAACCAGCGTACACAAGCTGGGAGGGTCCATGACCCAGAGCTCCGTTCTGAATCTGAACGTGAAGAACGGCTATGTGAATCCTCAGCGGGTTCAGACGATCATCAGTATGCTGACGACAACTTCGACTTCTTACATCCTTCTCGCGTCTCTGGACACCGCACGGCGGAACATGATGCTGAACGGCAGACAGATGATTGAAGAGACCCTGAAGCTGGCTGATTACGCTAGAACGGAAGTCAACAAGATTGAAGGACTCTACTGCTTCGGCAAAGAAATTCTTGGCGGTGAAGCAACCTACGCTCATGATCCTACCAAGATTACGATTCATGTTAGACACCTCGGAATTACTGGATACGAGACGGAAAATTGGCTTCGGGAACATTACAACATCGAAGTTGAGCTTAGTGATATGTACAACATTCTGTGTTTCATAACTCCTGGCGATACGCAGGATACCGTAGATACTCTTCTTGTAGCACTTCGTAAGCTGGCTGCTGAGTACTCGGTGAACACCGCCAATGAGCTGGTTGTAAAAACACCAGAGATCCCTCAGCTCTCCCTGATTCCGCGTGACGCCTTCTATGCGGATACAGAAGTTATTCCTTTCAAGGAATCCGCAGGGCGGATCATCGCGGAATTTATCTATGTCTACCCGCCGGGTATCCCCATCCTGCTTCCAGGAGAGGTGATCTCGCAGGAGAACATTGATTACATTGTCGAACACGTCGATGTTGGACTACCAGTTAAGGGTCCTGAGGATCGCAATATCCATCAAGTTAAAGTTATTGTTGAGGCAGATCCCATATTTTAGGTACATTAAGAGGATAACGTGCAGGCCAGACGATTTCAAGTTTGGCCTTTTTTTGTATTTTATTAGTAAAAAATCATCTGGCCAGAATCAAAAAAGCCCCCATTAGGGGGCTCAATGCTTACAGTACAATTTAAGATTCTTCCTGTGCAGAAACTATTTCGTTGTAAGCTTCTTCAACAAGACGCCATTCTTCTTCATCTTCGATATTGTAGAGCACCATCTTATCGTCTTCTTCTTCTAGACGGAGAATAATGCCATCAGCTTCCGGATTGTTACGTTCAAGCAGAAGAGCATAGACCTTCTCACTAACATCGAAAGTTTCAACCAGAACCATTTCCACATCCTGGCCGTTCTCGTCTGTCAACGTGAGCACGAACTCCTCGTGTTCATGATCATGGTCGTGATCGTGTCCGCAGCCGCAAGCCTCATCATGCTCATGTTTGTGATCGCTCATTGAAATACCTCACTTCGGGTTAATTTGTTAATTACTGTCGCATACCCTCGTATCGTAACATTTCCAATCATTTAGGTCAATTTGGGATATGCTTCTTAATTCCTAGTTGCCAATTGCATTTATGACCTTCTCACTAACCAGATCATAGTCCCTGCTCTTGCTAGGTTTTAGATAAAAATTAATCGTATATTTACCAGCACTCTTGAAATCATAAGTATAATCATTGGTCCTGAACCAGAAATTATCCTTTTGTTCTTTACCAAGATCCTGGGACTGAATTGATTTCTCGGAACCATCAGGTCCCTTAATAGTAACTTTAACTGAGCTTACATCGCCTTTGAGGCTATCTACCTGGCAAAAAACATTAAATTTAAGCTTACCCACACTAACCTTCCCAAAGGGTGTGTCTCCTTTGAAGAGAAAGAGGTCTACGTTAGGCTGAGTAAAAGTTACTCTCTTGGTCGCATCATCATACTCAACTAAACCGTTCAATTCACGTACAGGTACATAGGCTCTTCCGTCTGCCATATACCCTCCATCATCTATTTCCTGACCGTTAATGATTAATCGAATCTTCTGCACCGCCGCATCGGCATATATCAACGAACTACTCAAGAGGGAAAATGCCACGACAAGCGCAGCTACTCTCTTCCACTTCATCCTTAATACCCTCCTTTATATCCTGGTGTTATAAGTTTATACTTAGAAATTTCATTCTAGTTGCGGTGCTGCGTTACTGTATTTTGTCTAAGCAGGCCAAGCCATGTTAAAGTATGGAGGAGATAAGAACAAAGGAGTGAGTTCATGGGTCTTCGAATACAAATGCTTGGCACGGGAGGAGCCTTTGCCAAGAGATATTTCAACAATAACGCACTGCTGTATACTGAACACCAGACTCTGCTTATTGATTGCGGAGTAACGGCACCTACTTCCTTATATCAGCTTGGTAAGACTTGGGCGGATATCGATGCTGTACTGATTACCCATATTCATGCGGATCATGTTGGGGGCTTGGAGGAGTTCGCCTTCCAAATGAAATACATATATCAGCAAAGGCCTGTTCTCTACATTTCAGAGCAGCTCGTTCAGCCGCTGTGGGAGCATACGCTAAAGGGAGGACTTGGCCAGGATGGAATCGAACGCCTGGAGGATGCTTTCGAAGTCAGACTGCTGCGGGAAGGCCAAGTGACACGCATTGACGATTCCCTTCAAGTCGAGATTATCCAGACTCCTCATATTGAAGGTAAGAAGAGTTACTCACTTTACCTGAACGGTGAAATATTCTACAGTGCCGATATGAAGTTCCAACCGGCTTTGTTACAGGAGTTGGTAAGAGAACGAGGCTGCCGCAGAATATATCATGAAGTACAACTGACCGGTGAAGGCTTTGTACATACCACACTCGATGAACTTCTGTCTCTGCCACCCGCAATCCGCTCTCAAATCAGTCTCATGCACTATGGGGATGAAATGGAACAGTTCCAGGGCAAGACAGCGGAAATGGAGTTCCTCCGCCAGCATGAAATTTATGACCTGTGACCTGGTACGAAGTTCGTTCGTTAACGGTTATTTGAAGGCTTTGCCAGCGAATTGTCCATAATTTCGAACTTAAAAAGAGGCTATCCGGGATAGGATAGCCTCTTCGTTATGCATATCGTGTTATTCAAATGTAGGCAGTGCATCCAGATTGTTGGTCGGATCCCCATCCGCATCGCCCCGCAGATAGGTCTCCTCATCTCTGCCTTTAAAGGCGTTAACGCCAGCAATAGAACCGGCTTGTACTTCTTTCAGCGCTTCCTCGTAAGAGAGGACACGTCCAGACGAAGTTTTAAATGCGGACAGGTCCCCATCTCCATTCTTCTGAACGGCTACGAACACTTCTCGGTTTGTTTCAGGCATAAGTGGTTAGCCCCTTCCATAGTTATTTGAACCTAGTAGAAGGTAGCTTTACCCAAAGCTCTCTGGAATATTACAATTTCTTCTCCATTCGTACGTGTAGAATCCCCGCATCGTAAAAAGGCTCTTCTGAGACAACCTTGTACCCAAGCTTGGTATAGAAACCTTCAGCCTGGCACTGGCCGTCGAGAACGGCCTTCTCAAAGCCAAGATCTCTCGCCATTTGCTCAAGGGCGAGCATCAGAACCCGTCCAATGCCATGAGATCGAAACTCCTTACGGACCGCAACCCGCTGAATTTTGGCAGCATTGTCTTTGTAATAAGTAATTCGGCCCGTGGCCGCATATCGTCCATGTAGCTCAATCAGAACATGATGAGAGTCGGGGCCAATGACATCGAACTCATCTATTTCAAGATCCACTGGAACCTGCTGTTCCTGTACAAATACTTCCTTCCGGATATCCAAACCCTGATTCAACTGCTCTTCGGTATGTACCGGTATAATGATGGCAGCCAAGACGTCACCTCTTCTAGTATGAAATTCTCAAGCTGCATCATTATAACAAAAAATCAGGGAACAACAAAAAAATCTACCGCCAGGTCTCCAACTGCTCCCCACCCGGTGAATAGACATCCTCAGTAACGGAAGGATTATAGACATCCTCGGTTACAGGCACTTCAGGCACCGGAAATGAAAACAGCTGCTGGTCATTTGGAATTCCTGTCGTCTCCTGCATGCCGCAGCCGTTCAGGAATGTTAGTGAGCAGATCATCACGATGGTAATAAGGACCATCCTTGAGCCATGCCGAATATTCTCCATTGTTGTCTACCTCCTGGCGATATAATAATTCCTATTCCTTCCCCTGAAGATGGGAAATTATACGCCTGTGGATTGACAATTGCTGTCTAACCTGCTATGATTTTATTTATCTAATCCATTTTTTTGATCTGCTAGCTCAGCTGGGAGAGCACCATCTTGACAGGGTGGGGGTCAGTGGTTCGAGCCCACTGCAGATCATACTTAAAGAACCCTTACAGCGTAAGGGTTCTTTGTTTGATTTATTTAAGTACGTAGTGACCAGTACCTATATACTTATTAGATTTAACACTCCAGCTAAACGTCCCTCTAGCAAGATCCCAACCACCTCCTGGTTTGAAATTTTTCCATAGTTGATGAATCCTACCCTTCGCGTCTATTTGAACATCTACATCGCCCATTACATCCAAGACCTTGGTTAGTGTTCCGTTTTTGAGCCTATAGACAAATGCTTGAGTATTGGATGGTAAGTATGTACCGATTACAGCAATATGTTTCTCATTTTTTGTAACCGCAAAGATTTTTAACTGGAGTTCATCAAAATAGTCGCTGTTGAGTCCAGTATCAATTAACACAATACTTCCTTTTGAATTGATTAAGTAGAAGTTCCCAGTTTCTGTAAGTAAAAAGGACTCTTTTTTCTTATCAAAGTTGATGTCATCTGTCTTCAAGAGTGTTACGACTTCATTTGGATACTTAGATTTAAGTATATCTTTTGGCGTTTTTTCCTTGGCAATGGATACGGATGAAAAAGTGAACAATAGAGAGACAATGGTAGCTAGTAAAAATAATCTTTTTTTCATTAAGCACCTCCGACGTAATTAGGATAATTCTACCATAGTAACTAAGTTTGCAAGATATCAAATTTATTAATTCCTAGATTAATTCAAAATAATTCCATATTTTAAACATATCATAAGAATCTATCTAATATGATTTATTAGTAACAAGAATAGGGTAATATGGAAGTGAAGACATAAATATTTAGGTCCATTGTCGCTTAGCTCTCCCAAAGTTGTTCTCCTTATGAGGAATGGAATAAACTGGGGAGTAAATGAAGCTCGAATCACAGCATAATGGATCTAAACAGGTCTTGCTTACTGATTAACTAAGCCTAAAGACTCATATTTAGGTTTGCTATCAGTAATATAGTCTCTTCGTCCGAAGTAATAGATATAAGCAATTATTCTATGTTAAGATGGGGGCTAAATTATGAAAACAAGTGCGGAAATTGATCTTCTTCAACTAAAAATGGCGGTTACTCTGCAGCATGAGGTTGTAGTCAAATTGTTCACTGGAGATATGATGACAGGTATCCCGAAATGGAACAAAAATCCTAAGGGCGTACAAATTAGAACGGTTGAGGGTGCTGTGTGGGTTCTTCTAGAGGAAATTGAACATGTCACAAGAATTATCCCTTTTAAATCATAAATGCTACATAAGTTAGCTCAAATATCATACGAATAATCCCACTGAACATGTCAGGTGGGATTATTCTATTTTATAAGGACCTTTAACTGTTACCGCTCATATTAAAAAAGGGGTTCCCTAGGGAGCCCCTTTGCGCTTTGTATCCGTATGCTTCTTTACTTCTCTTTCGGTTGTTCCTTAAACGACCTTAGTGCTCGGCGATAGGCATCGTCCGCCATCTTGTTACTATGTTCAGGAACAGGAGAAGCTGCCTGGGCTGGCTGTTCCTTCAGCCTTCTTAAAGCCTCACGGAATTCCTGATCTGCCGTGTGGTTCGCCTGCGGTTCCGTCACATGTACCCTGTTCGCTTCAGCCTCTGGTACCGCTGACTCAACAGCCGAACCTGCTTCGTTCACCTGTATAGGAGCAGCGGTTCCCTCAGTGAACTGAGCGGCAGCTAACTCCGACTCCGCAGCAGCGGGCTGCTCCAACTGTTCGGCTTCATTTACAGCCTTGGCCCGCTCCCTGCTGGAGGCTGACCCGCTTCGAACGTTAATGGAGACCAGGACAGCAATGATCAATAAGGCAATCACTGCACAGGTTATGATGATTGTCATGACTTTCCCTCCTCACATTACTTTACAAAACGGGCAGTCAATCCGGCTACACGCTCACCGAGAGCCATCCCAAGCTGTCTTCCCTGCTCACTGATGACTTCAGTGCTGTCGATAGGGCACGCTACGCCTACTCCATAATATGAACCATATGTTGCATTCTCCGGAATATTACCCGGAAGACCCGCAATGATCATACCCTGGTGCAGCATGGGGGTGATTAAGTTCAGCAACGTAGCTTCCAATCCACCATGCTCGGTAGCCGTGGTGCAGAATACCGCTCCAATTTTATTAATTAACTTGCCTTCTGCCCACAAATACCCCAACTTGTCGATCCACTGCTTCAGTCCCGAGCTAATTGTCCCGAAATGACCCGGGGAGCCCCAAATAATAGCATCCATATCAGCTAGAGCATAGACATCCGCTTCCTGTACGGAACGCAAATATACGTTAGCCCCAATTACCCGGGCTGCACCATCCGCAATGGCCTGAGCGAGTGCCTTTGTACGTCCACCCTCGGAATCATACACGATATAAATGTTCATTTTTTATACTCCCCTTTCCGTTACAAGAGTCTCTTTCGGAGCTGGCAGCATCAACGTCTCCGTATGTTCCTTCTTAGCCAGGCGGTCTTTATCTTTCCTTACATCACGGAGGAAGAAGCTGAGAACCAGTCCTGCTACAGATATCAAAGTCGCCCAGAAGAAGGCATCGTTAATCCCCTGAACGGTGGCCTCCATCTTGACATGGCCTGCAAGCATCGTAACCGCTTGAGTCTTGGCCTGAGCAAGTGGGATATGCAGCTCGGTAGAAATCTTGTTCACGAGTTCACCGAAGGACTGCATAAAGGTTGGATTCGTTGTATCCATGCGGTCCGCGTAAGCCGCTCCATGAAAAGTCGTACGAGTAGTGAAGATCGTTGTAATTACACTTGTACCGATAGATCCACTCACCTGGCGAAGCGTATTAGACATAGCCGTGCCATGCTTGTTCAGATCTCTTGGCAGCTGGTTCATCCCTGCTGTCATGATCGGCATCATCAGGAAGGACATCCCGAAATAACGAATCATGTAGATGATCAAAATATAGCTGTAAGACGTGTCGAGGGTCAGCTTCGTTAACTGATACGTCGTTACAGTCGTAATCACCATACCAATAATGGCCAGCGGCCGCGGGCCTACCTTATCGAACAGGATACCTGAAATTGGGGACATGATTAGCATAACGAGCGCTCCTGGAAGCATAAGCAACCCTGAATCAAGCGGTGTTATTCCGCGTAGATTCTGGAGATAGATCGGAATGAGAAGCATCCCCGCGTACATACTAGCCGTAACGAAGATGTTAATAACATTTGATAACGAGAAAATACCGAAACGGAATACACCCATATTGAGCAGAGGGTTCCGGGTGCGCATTTCCCAAATCACGAAGAAAGCCACAAGGATTGTACCGATAATGATGCACGCCATGACCTCGGTGTCGCCCCATCCCTTGGTCCCTGCTTCGCTAAGCCCATACAGCAGCAGTCCTACACCTGCGAGCGAGGATAACGTACCCATATAGTCAAGCTTAATCAGCTTCGGCTGCTCGATATTACGCATCTTGAAGAAAGCAATAATGATAACAATAACTCCGAATGGAATCATTCCCGAGAAAAGAATGTGCCAATCATAATTTTGCACTACCCAACCGGATAGTGTAGGACCGATGGCGGGAGCAAACATCATCGCAAGCCCAAAGATCCCCATCCCTTTCCCGCGCATTTCCGGAGGAAAGATGAACAGGATAACGCTCATGACAAGCGGTGAAAGCACCCCGCCCCCTACTGCCTGAATTAACCGGCCAATCAGAAGTACCGAGAAACTCCCTGCAACACCACAGATTAGTGCTCCAAGGGTGAAACAGAACATGGCGGCCAGGAACAGCACACGTACACCGAACCTTTCAATCAGAAAGGCGGATAACGGGATCAGTACCCCATTAACGAGCATATAACCTGTAAGCAGCCATTGGGCTGTATTCGTTGTAATGCCATATTCATTCGTGATATGTGGAAGTGCCACATTGAGCAAAGTTTGGTTCAGAATTGCCAGAAACAGACCGACCATAAGGACAATCAGCAGCGGGAGATGCTGTCTGAATCCGCTGCCGGCTGGTTTGTCTATTTGTTGATTGGTACTCATCGTCAATCTCCTTTCTGCAGATCAATGACCTCTGCGAATGGTTCCCTATTTCTTAGTAATGACGATCTCCGCGTTCATCCCAGGCAGTACATTTTTGGAATAGTTACTGATCGACACTTTAATTTGAACTTTTTGAGTTACTTTAGTGTAGCTTCCGCTTGTATTGCTGGTTGGCATCAGCGAGAACACCGAGTTGGTTGCATAACCGATTTGTTCCACGCTGCCCTGGATTGTTGTACCCGGATCACCGTCTACAACCACATCCACTTTAGAGCCAACATCAATGTCCTTAATCTGGTCTTCATCTACATTAGCGACTACGTATAGGTTCTTCATATCCACTATTTGGCCAAGCGGTGTTCCTGCCTGCACCAACTCACCATTCTTGGCTTGGTTCTTGATCAATGTGCCGGCCATAGGTGCGGTAACATTTACATTAGTGGTTCCATTACCAACTTGTCCGAGGGTTGCCTTCTCACTCAGTACAGCGCCCTCTTTCTGGTTCCAGCCTGAGATTACACCCGCAGCCGGGGCAGATACCGGTACGATGTCTGCAGCCACCCTTGCATCCTCGGTTTTGATGTAAGTGACACTCTGGTAGTAGTAATAAGCCCCACCCATGATCAATGCCGCAAGAACAACGATACCAATAATATTTGTTAAAATAAGACGACCTTTCATAATTCTCTCGAACTCCCTCCAGAAATTGTGTATAATTACTTTACAATAAAGTAATTTGGAAATAAAGATAATTTATCATAAAATATTTGAATATACAATCCTTATTTTCAAAAAATATTGAAACATTACACAAGTTGTTACGTAATGAATGTAGACAGATAAACAGGGGGATTTTAGAACTATGGACATTGAGGAGAACGCGATATCTGAAGTTGAAATCATGGAACATTTCATGGAGACGATCTTTCGATATAGAAACAAGCTCTACGACCAGCAGTATAAGAAGAGGGACGATAAATTAAACCATACCAAAGCCCGGATGCTAATGATTATTTACCGCGAAGAGCGGTCTATGGTAGTGAATATATCCAGGCAGCTTAATCTGTCCTCTGGTGCAACCACTATTATGTTGAATCAGCTGGAATCCGAAGGGTACGTCATTCGGGTTAGAAGCCTCGACGATCGACGAATTGTCTGGCTGTCTTTAAGTGAAGAAGGTAAATGTCTGGCTGAGAAGATCATCAATTTCCGCAACAAGTATGCTGCTGACTTGCTTGGTGTACTTAGTAACGATGAGCGAGCTGATTTTATAGCGATCTTGAAGAAAATTGAACATCGCATCGAAGAAAGAATGACGGAAGAATCATAATTTATCCTCAAATTCGTACCAAGTCCCTGACATAAGATCGGGGACTTTTTGTTGTTACTTCCGGCCCGGTCCTACCCAGCAGCACCCTTTGCTCTCCAGCACTGCGATTCAACTGACTTCCTGACGGGTTATCCTTACATATACCGGGAAATTCGGTGACATTCTATAAAGGATAAGAACAAAGGAGATGACACTTGGGCTATGAGTACATCTGATGAGAATAGAAAACCTGGATTTGAAGAAGTTCCTGATGTGGATCCGAATCGTCCGGCTTCCACAGATAAGCTGGAGGATGTGGTCGGCGCTATTATGGATAACATTGATGGTGACGAGCCGGGCAAGAATTCCGGTAAGAGTTCCGGCAATAACTCTCGTACTGGCTCCCAACAGAGCAATGCAGATGATGACACACAGCTGGTGTAATTAGACCATAGCAGCACGAAGAAGAGCCCTGGAACCAGGGCTCTTCTTCGTGCTGCTATGGTATTATAACTCCTTACGACGGTACAGAGGCTTATTCTCAAGCGCACGCAGAGGCGGCGTCCAGCCTCCGGGATCGGCCATGGTGTCCAAAGCATCCTCAGCGGCCTGCATTTTGGCATCCAGCTGATCTATCAGGTGTAGGGCCAGCGCTTCCGGCAGCTGCGGCTGAACCGGGCTTCCCCATTCTCCGAGGTTATGATGGGATAGAATCAAGTGCTGCAGCATCACGATTTTCTCAGAAGTGAGATCCATTCCTCTGCGGAGGGCAGCTTCCGTAATCCAGTTCACAGCAAGCGAGATGTGCCCAATCAGCTTACCGGTAAAGCTGTATTCAGAGACGATACCAAGCTCGGCGGTTAACTCCTCGGTCTTTGCAATATCATGAAGAATGATTCCTGCGATAAGCAGATCCCGATTCAGGAAAGGCCGCTGCACGACAATGAATTCGGCAAGCTCCAGCATACGTACGACGTGATAGGCGAGGCCTGCATAGAAATTGTGATGCATTCCCTTTGCGGCAGGGTAATGATGAAGCTTATCTCCTACCTTCTGGATGCATTCATTAACAATCCAGCGAAGATCCTCGTCCTGAATGCTCGCCGCCGCCGTGGTAATGGCGTACACCAGATCATTCGGGGCAACTGGCGCCGATCTAATGTAGTCGGTTATATGATGACCGTCGTCCGGAGAAGCAGGCCGGATCTGGGAAATCTTGAACTGCAGCTTATCCCGGTAGCTGTGAACCAATCCCTTTACCTTCACCAGCATGGGAGCAAAGAAAGTTTCTTTGTCCGTGTGGGTAGCATCCCAGAACTTGGCCGAAATTTCCCCTGAGGGATCGGCAAGAATCAGATCAAGATAATCTTTGGGAGCCGCACCATTGGTCTGTTTGATCCCGACAGACTTCAGCAAGTAAAATCCTATTATTTCTTCCCCTTCAACAAAAGCCTTAACTTGTTTCATCTGACAACTCCTATAAATATTAAATAGTAGACTTATATAAATCTACCATTTCTAATCAATTCCTACCACATGGTGCTGTGTGAAAATATTAGCTACAAGATCTGCCTGCTCCGGCTCGCACTCCACCATAACCAGGATATGTCCTTGGAGCAAGTGTTCCTCATACTGCCGTGCATCCTCCCGAGGAATTCCTACGCCAACCAGGGCAACGATAAAGTCGTCCGTACCCTTCCCGACCTTGGTTCCAGCCATTTTTCTGGCTGCTGAGCCGGTTGCAATAAGCTCTACAGCCTCTTCCTCAATCTGGGCTGTCACATTTTTTAGCATCCCAAACACACTTTTTCCCCCGTTGCCCGCTTTAGGATCTCCAAGATCCGTATTCTCGGCAATCTTATTCATTTGTGTGATCTTTCGCGATAACACAGATACCTTATCTTCATCAAAGTCCGCTTTCTTAAGTTCTTCAACAACAATGGACGTATCCTGTGTTGTCTGGAATACACCAATAATTAGCTTTGCCATGGTTGATACCTCCCCGGTTACTTAATGACTATTACCCACCGGGGATTTAACACCAAACAGGGATTCGCTAGATGAAGATAGGTTAGGGAGCTCACTTATAGGAGAACTGCTTTGAGGAAAATGGAACCTTAACCCAGGCAGCTGTATATACTGAACCATGACAAACGCCTACTTAAGGAGGTCACTAACAATGGCATACGGATTACAGCAGGACAATCAAGTGGTATACCAGGCTAACCCGAATATGGTCCAGCACCTTAAAGGTGTCAAGGATCAAATTCGGCATATTTGTTCCATTCATTTGAATCGTCCTGTGAAAGTAGTTACGATTGACGGTCAAACTTTTGAAGGAATTATAGTTAGCGCTGACGACCGGTTCTTGTATCTGAGTGTTGCAGGCCAGGAAGATCAACGTTTCCTTGGAGCCCCAGGCAGCTTCTATTATTATAACAACGTTATCCTGCCTCTGGTTCTTTTCGAACTGCTTGTCATCACTCTCATGCTGTAGTTGTTCCATGACAACAAGCCCCGCCGGGTGAGCTAGATCATTCGGCGGGGCTTGTTGGTGATATAGGTTCTACTCAACTGCCAATTGTCTCCACTTGTTACCCAGCTCCCGCGGCTGATACTGCATCATCTGATGAAGCAGATCTTCCGGATTATCTGAGACTGTAATCAGGCTCAAGTGTGACTCATTAGAGAAACCCTCCTGTACGCTATGTCTAATCAGCTCGATAAGCGGGTCATAATAACCGTTAATATTGAGCAGGCCAATCGGTTTGGCATGAATCCCGATCTGTGCCCAGCACAATACCTCGAATAGTTCTTCAAATGTACCTAGACCACCAGGAAGAGCGATGAAGCCATCTGCGATTTCCCCCATTTTGGCTTTGCGTTCATGCATGCTCTCAACCTCTATCAGCTCCGTCAATTCCCGGTGAACAATCTCGCCACGAAATAACCCTTTAGGCATAACTCCGATGACATGACCGCCGCGCTGCAGCACCTCATTCGCGACTTCACCCATCAGTCCCAATTTGGAGCCTCCATATACTAGACGGATACCCTGATCTGAGAGGGCACTTCCCAGCTGAATTGCCTGGGCCCGGTATTCAGGCTTCACACCTGGATTGGAACCTGCAAATACACATACGGTATTCATCTTACGTAATCACTCCCTATTCCTGTAACTCATTCATGAAGATAACTTACATAATCATTGTACTATACAGTGTTTTAATTGTATTAAAAGCAGGCGAAATTATACATCATCTGTCTTTTATATAACAAAAAAGCACCCGTAACGGGTGCTTACTTCATATTAAGGGAGACAGAATAGATTAGCGATCCATGTGGTAAGGCACAGTGGCTACCACTACATCTTTTCGATTAATCAAATAAGCTCGAATCATTAGGCTCGACTGATTATGGAGCAGGTTCTGCCACCAATGCTTGGTGATGAACTGAGGAATAAGGATCGTAATATGGTCACTTTCAGCCTTTTTCCATTCCACGGTATCAATAAACTTACGAAGAGGACCAAGAATACTCCGGTAACGGGATTTCAAAATAATCAGCCGCACTCCGGGATTCCACTCATTCCACCTCTGTTCAATTTTGCGGACCGACTCATCGTCAAACCCTACATATACAGCAACCACATTGTCTGAAAGTGTCTTGGCATAACTGACGGTATTCAGCACAACCCGGGTAACTCCTGCTACAGGAATAATGACTGTATTCCCTTTCGCGATCGGCTTCTCATTGAAGAGATCTATCCGCAGCTGGTCGGCCGTATTGGAATAATGCTGCTGAATTCTCATGAACATATAGACAACTAGTGGCAAAAAGATGAAGATCACCCAGATCTGACTGAACTTGGTGAATATAAATATAAGCGTAATTGAAAGTGTGGTGAGCATGCCCACCGTATTAATGAAGAGCTTCAGCATCCAGCCTGCCGGCTTCAGCTTGATCCAGCGGATCATCATCCCCAGCTGCGACAGAGTAAATGGAATGAATACCCCTACCGCATACAGAGGAATCAAGTTCTCCGTATTTCCTTGGAAGACCATGACCAGTACGGCCGACAGTATACTTAGGAAAATAATCCCGTTGGAGAAACCGAGCCGATCTCCCCGTACCATAAAGGCATGAGGCATAAATTTATCTTTGGCCAGCATAAATGCAAGCAGCGGAAAAGCAGAATACGCTGTATTCGCCGCCAGAATCAGGATCACCGCGGTGACACCCTGTATGATATAGTACAGTGTACCTCGGCCAAAAGTAGACTCGGCAATCTGGGAGACCACAGTCTCCTCAGCGGCAGGCTTAATGCCGTACCAATAAGCCAGCAGGCTGATCCCGATGAACATCCCGGCAAGAAGAATACCCATCATCATAAGCGTTGCCGCTGCATTCTTATCCGATGGCTGGCGGAAGTTAGGGATGGCATTGGACATGGCCTCCACCCCGGTCAGAGCGGAACATCCGGAGCTAAAAGCTTTGAGTAACAGGAACAAGCTCACATTGGAGATCGTCTTGCCAAATTCAGGAGCCGCCGCATGGGCCCCGCCGGTGAAATAATTGATCACACCACAGATAATCAGGACATAAATAGCCACTACGAAGAGGTAGATCGGAACCGCCAATATGGAGGCCGACTCCGTCACTCCCCTCAAATTCATAATAGTAAGAATTAGAATCATGAACACGGCGATCAGAACCCGGTGGTCATGCAGTACCGGAAAAGCCGAAGTAATCGCATCGGTACCTGCCGAAGCACTTACCGCTACAGTCAATATATAGTCAACTAGGAGAGAACCGCCCGCCAGAAGACTCGGAGATAATCCCAGATTGTCTTTCGCTACAATGTAAGCACCGCCGCCGCTAGGATATGCGAATATGGTCTGTCGGTAAGATACAATGAGGATCGTAAGCAAGCCCAGCACGGCGATAGAAATCGGGATCGAATACCAGAGAGCTGCGAATCCAGCTGCCATCAATACAATCAGAATTTGCTCAGTACCATAGGCGACCGAGGATAAGGCATCTGAAGATAGGATGGCCAAGGCCTTCAGCTTGCTGAGCTTTTCGCCTTCAATCTCTGTAGATTTCATAGGTCTGCCGATCAGCAGGCGTTTTAATTTTCCAGGCATATTCAACTTCCTTTACGTGGTTTCAATAGGTATCCGCAAAGACACAACCCGTATTGTATATCGTTCCACAAAATTAATCCAGTATATAGATTACGTTTTGTGATATTTTTTACCCAAGTGTTCTGCCTGGTTGCTAGAAGCAACTTAAGACCCCTTTTCACAAGGAAAGGGGATCTGTCAAATACGCTTATAAACCCGCGGTAGAACTTCGTTCTACTAGCTCGGGGTGTATACTCCACCGTACCGCTTCCCGTGAAGATTTCTGCTGTGAGATCAGCATTTCAACCGCGGCATTGCACATACCGATCTTGTTCACCCGCATGGTGGTTAACGGGGGAGCCGAGGCAGCTGACATATTTAAATCGTCAAACCCCATGATGGAGACGTCCGCCGGAACCTTCAGCCCGCGCTCCTGAAGAGCCTCGCTAAGAAGCAGGGCGATCCGGTCATTCCCGCAAAAGAAGGCCGTCGGCATATCGTCCATACGACCTAGGAATTCGGATATTTCCCGTCCTGTAGATTCGAAACCACTCGAGTAAGTCAGACACCATTTCTCTTCGATCTGAACTCCTTCCTGCTGTATAGCTCGCCAGAAACCATACCACCGCTCTTCGTGGCTTGTCGTCAGATTCGTGGGTCCAATGAACCCGATCTGCTTATGCCCTCTTCCTATTAAATAGTCGGCTGCTTGATAAGCCCCTTCCATATTAGCCGAGGTCACTGCTGGGCAGGGCAGATCCCGATAATAGGAATCCAGCATCACAAGCGGGGTGTCCAGCTTCCAGATCATTTCGGCGTAGGCTTTCTCCATAATCCCGAAAAGAATGATACCCGCATAATGGATATCTTCAAATTGTCCCGGAAGAATTAAATTCTGCTCCATCCCAAGATCAACTCTTACAATAATAGCGTTATATCCGCTCTTCCGGATGGAGGACTCAAGCCCCCAGATCATATCGTGATAAAAATGAAAATGGTCGTTGTCGTCATAACTTGTAATTCGATCAGGGACGACAACGAGCACATTCGGGTGCTCCACCTGCTTTTTCCCATAGGGACCATATCCCATTTCTTTGGCCGTCTGAATAATCCGGCCCCTCATCTCATCACTGACTCCCTTTTTATCCATTAAAGCGAGTGAGACGGCATTCTTTGATATTTGAAGCCTGTCGGCGATATCTTGCATAGACACTTTTTTGACGCGGGCCATAACTTGCAATCCCCCTTAAATGTGGTACACTAACTTTAATATTACTTTACACTAATCAAATTAGTCAAGTATTGTCAAGTTGAATATCAATCAGGAGGTACTCAATGTGAAGTATGCAATCGGGATTGATATCGGGGGGACCAAGACAGCGATCGGCATCATCTCCGCTGATGGTGATGTGATTCAGAAATCCTCCATCCCCACGGATCCAACTGTAACCCCATATGTTATGGTGGACCGGATCGCAGAGACAGTTCTGACTCTTGTCCATAACAGCGGAATCGCGGGCCAAGATATCGATGGTGTCGGCATAGGGGCGCCAGGACCTCTGGATACACGTAACGGGCAAATTACCTGCCCTCCCAATCTGCCAGGCTGGCGAGATTTCCCGCTGATTCATGAATTGAAGCGTCATCTTCCCTACTCGATCAAGTTGGAGAACGACGCAACTGCAGCAACGCTGGCCGAGAAGTGGCTCGGTGCCGCCAAAGACGAGCAGCATTTCGTATTTATCACGATCAGCACGGGAATTGGTGCCGGGATCTATATGCACGGCAAGCTAATTACGGGTGCAAGCGGGAACGCGGGCGATGTGGGTCACTTCGTTATTGATCCTGCTGCCGGTGTGTGTGTATGTGGACAGCGTGGATGCTGGGAATATGTAGCCTCCGGCACCGCCATTGCAAGGCAGGCGAGCGAGCTGCTTGGACACAGTGTTACGTCGAAGGAGGCGTTCGAGCTGGCGGCCAGCGGTCATCCCGCAACGAAGGAATTGATCGATAATGTCTACCGATATATTGGTATAGGATGTGTCACACTGATCAATACTCTTGATCCGGAGAAAATAGTGATAGGCGGCGGTGTCTCTCAAGTCGGCGAACCGCTATTTGAGGCCGTGCAGGACTACGTTGGAAAGTATGCCCTTAATCCTTCCGGCCGTAAGACTCCGATTGTCCCTGCCGCCCTGCAGCAAGACGCGGGACTAATTGGTGCGGCTGCACTTGTCCATATGTCATACTAATCCAAAACCATTTCAATCACGTGAAAGGAGATTGTACTATTATGAGTCAACCAATTTTTCTAGAACCCGTATTTAAAGAGCGTATCTGGGGAGGCACCAAGCTGAAGGACCTGTTCGGTTACGAAATTCCTTCAAATGAAACCGGGGAATGCTGGGCAATCTCGGCACACCCTAACGGACAGAGCGTAGTAAAGAATGGCCCCTTTCAAGGAATGGCACTCGGAGACTTATGGACCGGCCACCAGGAGTTGTTCCATTCAGATTCCAAAGTATTTCCGCTGCTTACCAAAATCCTTGATGCCTCAGATGACCTGTCCGTACAGGTTCATCCAGACGATACCTATGCCGGCGAACATGAGAATGGTGAGCTCGGAAAGACAGAGTGCTGGTATATTGTAGATGCTGAGCCGGGTGCCGAGATCATCTATGGACATGGTGCACAGAGCAAGGAAGAGCTGGCGAGCTGGATCCATGAGGGGAAATGGGATCAGCTTCTGTCCAAGGTTACGGTGAAAGCCGGTGACTTCTTCTACGTGCCTAGCGGAACACTGCATGCCTTGGGCAAAGGCATCGTTGTTCTGGAGACACAGCAAAGCTCTGATACCACCTACCGTGTATATGATTACGACCGTAGAGATGCGGCAGGGAATACCCGTGAGCTTCACTTGGAAAAAGCTATTGAGGTAACAACAGTTCCCCAAGCGTACCAAGAAGGGACCTACAATACCGAGGCAAAAGATCATGCTGAAATAACAACCTTTGTAGCCAATGATTTCTTCACGGTTCAAAAGTGGTCTGTCACTGGAAAAACTGATTTCGAAGCCAGTCCCAAGTACACCCTTGTCAGCATCATTGCCGGTGAAGGCGAACTCCAAAGCGGCGGCGAAGTTTACCCGCTTCGCAAAGGAGATCACTTTATCCTCCCAGTGGGCTTCGGCCCCTATGGAATAACAGGAAATCTGGAAGCCATTGCTTCTTGGGAATAGACTAACTGTAGATACTCATTAAATCGTGTATAGACACACAGAAGCCTGCATCCTTTCAAGCTCCAGCTTGATCGGTGCAGGCTTCTGTACGGTCTACCTGATATTCAAATTATGCAGATTACCACTAAGATTGTTAATGAAGATAACGTTCACGAATAAGATTCAAATGATGCGCCGCATGTCCTGCAAGGACATAAATAACTGCGCGAGCAGTAATCTCAGCTCCGTTCGCCGTTCCGGTGCGCTTCCATGCTTCATCGTCAAGCTGTTTGGCTAATAGCAAAGTGGCTGTGCGAATGGCGGAGAATTCTGCCAGTAGGTCGCTTACTGATAGACGCTCTGACCCAGCGTAAGCAACATAGTCGGATTCGTTAAATCCAGCCAGAGGTGTCTTGTCACCCCTAGCAATACGAAGCAGCCGATAGCTCATAATACGCTCTGTATCATTGATATGGCCTAACACTTCCTTAATACTCCACTTGCCCTCTGCATAGCGATAGTTGGCTTTCTCTTCTGTTAGGGACTGGAGAAGTTCACTAAATTCATTGATTTGAGAATTCAGGAAAGCCAGAATGTCCCCTTCAGGCAGAGCTAGAATGTAGCTTTCGTAAAAAGACGAATATTCGCCTATCGATGGCCGCTGTATTGACATGATTCAATCCTCCGTATCCTTTAATCTTCCCATACATCTTTCATCAGTGACTTAATTTCTTTGATTCGAGTCTCCGTCTCCTTCCGGTTCGCGACCCATTTCTTGCCGTCCCAATCGACAACATCACAGGTCTTTACAGCGGAATCCACCTGGCTCATAGGAACATTCGTCGAACGTCCGTCTACTTCGATAATGCAGTAACCCTCTTCAAATCCCTCGACAATTCCTTTCATAACCAGCTCACCTTTCTGCTCTGATCTGAAAATGCTGCCCATCCGTCAAGAATTCTACCGTTCCCTGGGTATCGTTCCGGTATACTTTCACACCCTGCTTCTGAAGACGCTTTAGTACCGTCTGCGTCGGATGCCCATACTTATTGCCTTTGCCAGACTGGATAACAGCATATTGCGGACTCACCTTCTTGAGGAAAGCTGTGCTCGTAGAGGACTTGGAGCCATGGTGACCCACCAAAAGCACATCTGAATGCAGATTCGCACCTGAAGCCAACATGTCTTTTTCGCTCTCCGCTTCAGCATCTCCCGTTAATAGGAAAGAATGCTTGCCATAAACCACTTTAATTACTGCACTATTATTATTGGTATCCTCATAATGAGATCGTGGTGCTATCATGTTCACCTGCACGCTGCTGTCCAGGTTCAATGTAAGGCCCGCCTTCGCCGTAGTAACCTTCAGCCCCTTGCGCTGAATCGAACGAAGCACAGATTCAAAAGTCTTCGTATTCGAACTTACTTTAGGCATATAGATTCTGCCGATACTGAGCTTGTCAATCACCTTATCCAGCCCGCCAATGTGATCCGCGTCGGGATGTGTCCCGATGACAATATCCAGCCTTGCGATTCCATACCTCTTCAGCGTGTCCAGCATAACCTGTTCCTTATCGTTATTCCCGGCATCAATAAGCATGGTCTTTCCCGAAGGAGTAATAATTAACTGGGAAGCCCCCTGTCCTACATCAATAAAAATCACACGCAGCTTGCCCTTACCGTCTATCGGAGTGCTTGAAGAAGGATCCTTGGTACTTCCAGGGAAAGAGCAGCCTGCAAGCAAAGACAAGCAGAGAATCAAGGCCGCATATCCTAAGATACGCTGTTTCATAAATGGAAGAAGTCTTATCATAGATGTTATCCTTTACTTTAAGAACATTTGTTCCAATTATATTCCATTTGCCTTAGTTATTCAATCCAATGCTGTCTTAATCAGCCTGTTTAAATTAGCATGGTTATCATTATGCCCGGCGTCTTCTAGCCTTGAATTGCTTGAACTGAAAATATATCGTGCAGCCTATGCAGTACCCGCATAGAGCAGCAAAAGCCGCTGCAAACAGGAACCAGGCGAACATGTATCCCATCCCTGGCAGCTGGATTAGAAATCCAATCAAAGATAGAGTTAGAAAAATAACAGCAAGTGTATTATTGAACCGTGTTAATTCGGCAGCCTGGGTATGGTTTGGATGTACCTTAAGAAATGGCTTGGCCAGAATGACAAATAAATTATAACCAGTCAACAGACCGATCGCCTGTACCAGCCAAAGAGCTAGCAGCAAATAGGGCTGAGCGAAGACAGTGGCGAGGATAACAAACAGAACAATTCCCGTCTGATTCGCTTTTACATAAGAAACAGGGATTTCTTTCATTAGATGTACCGCCTTCCTAATTCATAATATAAATATAACCTTTTATTCCGATGAAAACAATAGGGATTACACAAAAAAAGACCCATTCAGCCTCGAATGGATCTTACAACAAACATATACTTCTCTTTGGAATACTTCTCCCCAGTAATAAGAGTAACCTCATGTTCATTATGATGATGGATAGCGGTCCGGTAATGCAATAGCTGATTGTCCTTCCACACGGCAACCGGGGACTTAAAGTAGACAGCGTTGTCGAATTGCACCCGATTCTTCATGATATACCCAACCGAATGCGGAGCTGCCTTCTCTGTCCGGGTCTTCATTACTTTTCTGGCAAATCTCTTGCCTCTGCTGCCAGGCTGTATCTTAATAATATCTTCCAGCGGCACCGCGATCGACCGGGGACCTAGAAGAAGCTTGTTCGCGGTCTTGTCCCAGCCTTCTATCGTCCCGGTATATATGTCATCCTGGTCCTGACAGTACACGATCACTTCCTGTCCGATCCAATCCTCATAACGCATGGCCAGTTCTCCTTCTCCAGTAACTTTGTGACTAGGATGGCAGCCAAGCTGCCTTGTTTGAAAAAATTTATAGGGTATTAATTCATTTCCATATTCAAAGACAAATTCCTGCTAGTTCAGCTCCCACTTTATCTCAGGCTTACCCTGTTTCTTGAGAAATTCATTGGTTCTGGAGAACGGTCTGCTTCCAAAAAAACCCCGTCTTGCCGCAAGTGGACTGGGATGTGCCGACATGATAACTTCATGCCGCGATCGATCCACAATAGCTCCCTTCTTCTGCGCAGGTGCGCCCCAAAGTATGAATACCAACGGATCTGTTCGCTTATTAAGCGCCTCAACAATAGCTGAAGTGAACAGTTCCCAGCCCCTTCCATGATGTGAACCCGCTTGACCCTCCCGCACAGTAAGTACATTGTTCAGCAAGAGCACTCCCTGCTCAGCCCACGGGGTAAGCGTTCCGATATGAGGCACAGGGACTCCAAGGTCACTAGCCATTTCTTTATATATATTTCTAAGAGAAGGTGGAATTTTGATACCAGGAAGTACGGAGAAGCTTAGTCCGTGTGCTTGACCCGCTCCATGATACGGATCTTGTCCCAGAATTACCACCTTTGTCTCCGAATAAGGAGTCAGCCTCAAGGCTTGGAATAAGAACTCCCTTGGCGGATACACCGTATGCTCCTTATATTCCTCATCGAGCCATCCCATCAAATCCTTGAAATAAGGCTTGCTCATCTCTTCCTTTAAAATATCATCCCAATCGTTACCAAACATCATCGTCTCCTCCTTACTGCTCTCTACTTGCAACTTACCCATATCCATAATTCCGACACTTTCTTAAATAATAGAAGGCCATCTCTATAGGAACAGAGACGGCCTTATCTGCCAAGCTTATGTATTTCGGATAGGTGCTCTTTAGCCATACATCATCCTCGAGCATAAACCCTTGCTACATAAGGTTCCCATTCTGTGGGTTAGATTACTTAGTATCTTCCCGCTTTCAACTACAAGTTCATCCGAACGCATGCCATTAGCTCCATTAACAACATACCCGCCGCCATGAATCCCGTCAATGCTTTAACGCGCTTCTATGATATCCACATTTCAAATTTATTTCATTGCCATTCATTAGTTGTGTCACAAAGAGAAAGCATTGAATTCCATGTTGCTGGAATTACAATGCTTTTTCATGGCTAAGCCTCCGCGATTATCTGCCGATACGCGCGAATGGAACAGTCAAGAGATCAATGTCGCTCCACTCTTTAGGAGAGTTGGATTCTGAAACTCCAGGTGTATCGGAAGTCGCTGGATCATTAGGAAGGGTATCCATCGGCGAGAACTCGCCTTGGTGCAGCATTACACCGATACCTTCATTCTCAATATCCGGATTGCCGAGTGCGCTGAGCGGGATTTTTGCTTCATAGAACGTGTCACGGTTTGGATCGTGGCCAAGTGTCATGAAGTTTACAAGCTTGCTTGGATTATTAACATCATCAGCATCTTTCACGCCCCATAGCGTCGAATACCCTTTGCCTTTAGCAAATTTAACGGTAATGCCGGCTGCTGCGCCTGTCTTATAGTTCACTCCAGCATCGTCAACCGGGAATAGACCGTTAACGGCTCTGGAAATGTAACCGGAGTGGAACATGTTCGAAGCGATGTTGAATTGATAATCAGGAAGATCCAGGCCGCCCCAGAGCGGCTTATTTCCATTCTTCTTCCACATATCATTTGTTGCGCCAGCACCACGAATCGTATCAAAAGCTATTGTTTGCGGCATATCCATAGAACGAATCGGTGTACCGCCTGCAGAACCAGCATTGGCAGGGTCAACGATGTCTGTAACATCTACATACTGCCAAGCCAGATACAGGTACTCGTTGTCCCATGCAGCCCACAAATGGCTAAGATCCATTGGCGTTTCATGCATAGACCAGTTGCTTCCAAGTGAACGCGGATCATCTCCGGCCATATCGATGGCAATCAGCATGTCATCTGTCCATTCACCATTGTTAGTCCCATCAATTGTGATTGGAGTGGACACGCGTTTACCAAATGAAGGGTTAGTGGAATAGGGCTTGTTCCCCCCAGGAATAACGACAATATCTTTCAATGTCACCACGGTAAGCTCAGCGCTTGCTGCGGAGAAGTTATTTGCAGCATCGAAAGCCTTTACAGTGTAGGTATACGATGTTTCGGCAGTCAGACCTGTATCCTTAAAAGTTGTTGTTGTTGAAGTTCCTACCTTTACTGCACCACGATAGATGTCGTAACCTCCCACAGCAACATTATCTGTTGAAGCCGCCCAAGACAGGCTTACCGCCGTGGATGTCTTACCGGTTGATATAAGGCTTGCTGGAACGCTTGGTGCTTGAGTATCAGTTCCTCCTGAAGTTCCAACCGTTACTTCATTGCTAGCAGCCGAAAGATTGCCTGCAGCGTCGTAAGCTTTAACTGTGTACTTATACGAAGTCGCCTCTGTTAATCCTGTATCGGTAAAGCTTGGAGTTGTTGAAGTACCCACTTTAGTTCCATTACGATAAATCTCATAACCGCTTACGTCAACATTGTCTGTCGATGCTGTCCAGGACAGGCTTACCGAAGTAGCGGTACTGCCAGTGGAAGCAAGACTCGCAGGTGTGCTTGGCGCTTGTGTATCACCTGGATCTCCTGAACTGAACTTCATGTCATCTACTACAAAACTTCCCGCACCATCTGCTTCAGTTCCACGAAGTATAGCATAGACTCTCGCGCTTGTAGCAGCTGCCGGCACCTTACCACTGAGCTGAAGAGGGACAAAGCTGTCAGTTACTTTACTGTAGTCTACCTTCGCATAAGCGATATAAGTGTTGCTCGCATTGTAGAAATCGATGTATAGCTGAACCTTTGCATTGGCTAAGCTGTAGACTTTAAATTGGCCGCTTGCCGTGTATGAAGCACCACCTACAACTGGAATCAATTGAGACACCATAACCGCATTATTGTTAGCCATGTTGGACCCAGTCAGCTTCTGGGCTTTGCTGCCGGATGCAACTGGTGCCGCAACCACTTGAAACAAAGAAGTCACACCTGATGTCGCTGATTTGGCCCAGCTGTTCGCCACACCGTTAGTACCGGTATAAGTTTCAAAGCTTGGGTTAACAAGCCGGTTGCTGCTGTCTACAGCAAGTGTCTTCACACGGAAAACCGCGCTTTCATCAGATACATTATTTGCAGCATCACGAGCCTTCACGGTAAAGCTGTAATCCGTATTGGGCGACAGGCCTGTAACGTTAAAGCTTGTGGTTGTTCCTGCAACACTTCCAGCCACAACACTGCCGCTGTATATGTCGTAGCCCGTTACCCCAACGTTATCCGTTGACGCGGTCCACTCAAGAGCAATACTGGTTGTAGTTGCTGTACCCTTTACATTTGTTGGCACCGTAGGTGCGATGGTATCACCCGCGCTCGGTACTTCAATAGTTACTTCATTGCTGTTAGCAGAGAAATTATTTGCAGCATCCCGAGCGCGGACTTGGTACTTGTAAGTCGTACCTTCCTTTACGGTACTGTCGATAAAAGTTGTTGCATTCACCGTAAATGTCTCTGTGCTTGTACCACTCTTACGAGTAATTTGGTAATCTGTTACGCCAACATTGTCAGTAGAGGCACCCCAAGTCAACGTGATTGTCTTAGGAGATCCACTGCTGAGATTGCCAGCAAGATTAGCTGGAACCGAAGGAGCAACCGTATCTACTCCTTGCGGTTTCTCCCCAAGCTTCACTTGTCCTGGAGCATTATTGATGCCAGGAATGTAAATATTGTCGCCCGTGTTGAAGAAGTAGTTCTTCTGACCGTTACTGTCCCAAACATTGCTTCCGTTGTTGAAGCAAGCTTCCAGACGGCTTGCGGTTCCAATATCAACAGTAATTTTTTTGTAGCCCGGGTTCAGCGAATCATTCTCCATCTTCACACCAGGAAGGGACGTCCAGGTGCCACCCTCGGCGCGATAGTGAATGTTAACATTCGTCCAGCCCTCTTTGTAGTAGACGGTAACCTTGTTGCCTGGCTTTGGATCTTCCGGCTTACCGGCAGTCACTTTACCTGCGTCATAGGTATTGTCGCCTTTGTTGAAGAAATAGTTCTTCTGATTGTTGCTGTCCCATTGGCCGCTGCCATTATTAAATGCTACCTCCGCGCGTGTTGCCGATGAGGTACCCAGGTCAATCGTGTACACAGCATATCCTGGAACTTCAGAGTCTGCCATTTTCACGCCTGGAACGGCTGTCCATGTTCCGCCTTCTGCGCGATAGTGGATGTATGGAGTTGCGTATCCTTTTTTGTAGTAAACTGTGACGGTGTTATCCGTACCTTGTTCCGGCGGATTGGTCTTGACACTAAGTTCGTTACTTGGATCGGATATTCCGCCCGATTGGCTTCTGGCAACAACTTTATAGGTATATGTTGTCTCTGCAGTCAAACCTGTATCCTTATAAGTTACTGCTGATGGCGAACCAACCTTAATATTGTTGCGGTATACATCGTATCCGGCAATTCCGGAGCTGTCAGTTGACGCATTCCAAGTCAATGTTACGGTCTTGTCTGTCTTCGCAGATGCAGCCAGGTTTGATGGAGCCGTCGGTTTAGTTATGATACGTGGATCTGTATCGGACCATGTGCTTCCGTCATACCAGCCTGTTGCTGTTCTTGTGAAGCCAGCCTGGTTCTGGGCAGGCAATTGTTTGCCTGTGCTGTCTTTAAAGATCATTGTAGCTTGTTCAGCCTTGTCGAAAGTGTACACATACCAGTCTCCGCCAGCGCTTGTCATTGCTGGTGCTGTGGCCCAAGTTGGGTCATTGTCCTTAGGCGCTGTACCGTAGAAGTAGATCGAAGGTGTTCCCCATCCGGCTGGTTTCTTGAAGTAAATTTCCAGCTTGGCATTAGGATCGCCCTTCGTAAAATCGTACGATGCCGTACCTTCGCCATTCTCATTCACAGCGTACATCTTCAGTGTCTTCGTGTCATTAATGGCCATGCCTGCGCCTATTGTGATTGTTGTTCCATTAGTAAATGCAGTTCCGTTAATCGGATCACTGCCATCCAGCGTGTACTTGCCGCTGTCCGCATTTTTGATCGAAAGCGTTACAGTAGTCGTTTCCGATTTGAATTTACCGCCTGCTGGTGAGGCAGTCAGAACCGGGAACTTTTTGTTCACGCCAACATTTTCAATCAGAATAACCCCATTGGCTCCAGCGGTAAATTTAGCTTTGCCTCCACTTACAACTACTTCATTCTTCGTGTAAGCATCGCGTACAGTTGTACCATCCGGGAATACGCCGGATACACTCACATCTACAGTTCCGGAAGCTCCTGTAGCCACAACTACTTTATCCAGAATATCATCCTTCTCATAGATGCGTGAGAACGTATACGGGCTATCCGCAAGCTTCTTATGCGTTCCTGCACCTACTGCAATATGATTGTTTCTGAATTGTCCAAGCTTCTGCCAATGTGACAGAACACTTTGGTTAATGCCGCTCCAGTTCATATCTGAGCGTGCGCCTTGGTCAGGGTCTGAGCCGGTAGGTCCGAACGGTCTTGCCGTCTCATCTCCATAGAAGGTTTGCACCGCGCCAGGAAGCAGCAGCAAAGCTGTACCTGCATCAATCAAGCCAGCACGGTTGTACAGATTTCTATCGTGGGACGAGATGTAGCTAAGCATATTATAGTTGGGTAGATCGTTATTAAACTCACTTGCATAACGAGAGAAGAGTCCTTCCAAATCGCTCTTATTTGCATTTTGGAACGAGAAGTTGATTAAGGAATCAAATCCATTATCGAAATAAGTGCCGTCTCTGCCGAGACCTTTATCGTACACTTCACCTGTCATCCAAAAGTTATCTGTCCAATTTGCACCCGGTTTCGTAGGGTTGTTCTGTCTCCACTTCGCCAGCGCACTGCTTGCGCTTGTCTTGAGTTCTTTCCATCTGTCTGCCTGAACGTGCTTCGCAGTATCAACACGGAAGCCATCAACTCCGAATTCCTCGACCCATGAAGACAGCCATTTGATCATATAATCCTTAGGGGCGACGTTAAGGTCTTGGCGGTATTGCTTGGCAGCTGGAACGATCCAGTTGTCGTAACCGCTTGTTTCTTTGTTGAACTTCGTCTTCAGTATCGGTGGAAGACCGGTAGGAGTAGTAGACTCCGTCTTGATATCAGGCAGGAACCCTACGCACTGCGTCTGATCACTGCCGCCGCATTGATCGTAACCCGCAATATTGTTGGCGCGAATCCAGCTACTTCCCCACCAGGAAGCCCAAGCACTGGAATTATTCGTGTTCATAATGGTGTTGTGCGTGTGCCAGTTCTGGCCTTGGTTTTTATCTGGAGTCCAGTTGCCAGCGAGTCCGCCGCGATCACCGTATCCGTATTCTGCCATGTCCACAAGTGTCGGATAAGCGACATGGTTCATAATCACATCTAGGACAACGCGGATTCCCTTGCTATGTGCGAGATCAACGAACTCGCGCATTTCATCAATCGTACCTATGCTCTTGTCCATTTCAGTGAAATCAAGACCATAGTAGCCATGGTAGCCATAGTGAGCAAAGTCACCATCTTTACCGCCTACCCAGCCGTGCATTTGTTCCCAGGGAGCTGTGATCCAAATTGCATTTGTACCCAGATCTGTGAAGTAGCCTTCCTCCAGTTTCTTGGTCAAACCTTTAATATCTCCGCCATGGAATGTTCCCACATTCGAGCCCCAGGCATCAGCCTTAGGTCTGCCATAAGCGCCGTCATTGCTGGTATTTCCGTTGTTGAAACGGTCTGTCATGACAAAATAAACGTTCGCATTATCCCAACTGAATGGGCTTGCTTCTTGCTGCTGTCCACCGTTGCCGATTTTCACTACAGCAGGAGCACTGTATACTGACTTCTGCCCGATCGTATCTATTGCTCTGACTGTGTAGGAATAAGTTTTGTCATTCGCTATTGTGTTGTCTGAATATGCCGTACCCGTTGTTTCCCCCTTCAGCGTACCGTCACGGTAAATTTCATATTTCACAACACCCTTGTCATCCGTAGAAGAACTCCATGTCAGGTTGACAGTAGTAGTGCCTACAGCTGTTCCCTTTACATTCGTTGGTGCAGTTGGAGGCTGGTCTTGCGTTCCCCCGTCACCGACGGTAACTTTAGTCGCAGTGCTGAATGCTGATTTCTGTCCGATTGTATCTATAGCTTTAATCGTATAAGAGTAGGAGTTGCCCGCAAGAACTGTTGAATCCGTGTAAGCAGGGCTTGTAGATTCACCGATGAGAGCGCTGTCACGATAGATTTCGTATTTGACTACTCCCTTATCGTCACTAGATGCTGCCCATTTCAAAGCAACGGATGTAGTGCTTGTTGCTGTTCCTTCAACATTTGTTGGTATTGTAGGAGGTTGATCTGTTGGAGTTGCCACATCGGGTACCCATACCGATACAGAACCATCTTTAACCTTGAACGTACCATTACCGTTGGAGCCGATAGTTACTTTATCAGAGAAGTTGCCTGTGATATCTTTCCATTGTTCACCGGCGTGGCTTGTTCCGACATACATCGTTTTTGATCCGCCGGTACGGTCTGTCATCACGGTTGCCAAGCCGGAGTTCGGTTTGGCAGCCAAGCCTTCACGGGTCCAGCCGATCAAGTCATCGTTATCCAGATAGTCGTTTTGTTTGCCGTATGCATAATCCTTGCGTGCTTTCAGCAGCGGATCAAGTTTGCTTTTCAGAGATTGGATTTTACCAGTTCCGGGACCAGCAGTGCTGCTGCTTCTTGTTCCATAATAGTCACCATAGAATACCGAAGGATAACCTTCCTGGCGTGTCAGCGTGAACGCATAAGCAAGTGGTTTGAACCAATCAAGAACCGGTGCGCCATGCGCATCTGCTAAACGGTCAGGCTGCGTATCATGATTCTCAACGAAAGTAACGGACTTAACTGGATTGGTTCCTGTCAATGTTCCGCTGGCCAGGTTGCGCATGCTAAAGCCTCCGTTGGAGCTGGAAGCTGCCGCAAAATTGTTGCGGAGCGGGAAATCAAATAAGGACATGCTTTGATTCACTTTGCCCAAATAAGAATTCAACTCATCTGTACCCGCGATATATTCGCCGACAGAGAACAGCTCCTTGCCTGTTTTGGCACGGGCATTTTCTACGAAATCCTTCATGAAGCTAAATTTGATATGTTTAACAGCATCAAGTCTGTAACCATCCAGCCCCATTTCGTTAACGTACCATACGCCCCATTTTTTAATTTCATCTGCAACTGCCGGATTATCATAGTCAAGATCGGTACCCATCAGGTAGTCATAGTTACCGTTCTCAGTGCTAACTTCCCAATCCCATGACTTTCCAGGGTAGCGGTAAATTTTACCGTAGTCATCTGAACCGTCAAAGTCTGTCCAATCCCATTTGAAAGAGGAATAGGCATTGTTACGGCCATCAAAATTGTATTTGGTGTAAACGTTTGTATTAAACTCGCCAATCGTCTGGTTCCGGTTGTTGCCCTGTACTTGCGTCACTTTAATATTCTCGCTTTGATCGCCACCCATCATATGGTTGACTACGATATCGCCGTAAACCTGAACATTATTGTTATGAAGCGAGTCGATCGCCGACTTCAATTCAGCTTTCGTACCATATTTGGTACGTACTGTTCCTTTCTGGTTGAATTCACCCAGATCATAGAAATCATAGACGCCATAACCGACATCATCAATTCCCGCGTGGCCCTTATAAGCAGGCGGTATCCAGATCGCCGTGATACCCACATCGCTCAGATTAGCGGCTTCAGCAGCAAGATGGTTCCAATGTCCACCATCCTTCGGGGTATTCCATTCAAAAAACTGCATTATCGTGCCATTAACCGGCACACTGCTTGTTGCTGCTGGCGCTGCTGCCTGCGTCACTGCGGACGTTGCTGTTGGAGCTGCTGTGACCGATGCTGCCGGGGCCTCTGTGGCCGCTACTGTCCGGGTGACTGTCGGCGATGCTGCCCTGGTTGCTGTTGCGGCTGCTGCTTGCCCCGCCGGCAAGACTGCAACGCTCCATAGCGTTGAGCATAGCAGCATCATACATAGTAAAACTTTGAAACTCCTTTTTCCCATTAACTTAATTCTCCTCCTCTAACCTTTGGTATGAAACGAGTAACGTGATCCTGACCAGAAAGCGATAAGCTTTAAAGATTGGATTTACGCGGTATGCAATCGTTTTCACCCAAAGTTAATTTTACCAACTTATGTTAAAATCCAGTTAAAGTAATGGAATAAGTTTTCAAAAAAAGTCATAGATTAGTAGATAATCAATGTGTTAATATTATGCATCCATGGATTCTATCAAGAGTGAAACCGATCCATTAAATTTATAGCCGGCACCTCTAACAGTAAGAATATATAGCGGTTCACTCGGAATTTTCTCAATTTTTTGCCGCAAATTATAAATATGAACCATAACGGTTCGTACGTCCCCGTGCTTAATGTCTTTCCAAATGAGATCATATAGAGTTTCGATGTGGAATACGCGATTGGGGTTCTTTGCCAGAACAATGAGGAGTTGAAATTCTTTAGAAGATAAAGAGACTTCCTTGCCATAGGCTATTACTGAGTGGGTAGTAGGGTCGATCTGCAGGCCTGGGTAGACTATCAAATGTCGTTGATTAACAGGAAAGGCCCGCTTATACCTACGGAGGTGTGCTCGAATTCGGGCGAGCCATACTTCAAAGCTGGAGGGTTTGGCAATAAACTCATCTGCTCCCCGGTTCAAGGCTTCAATCCTGAGATCATCCTCAGTATGTTGGCTTGTACAAAGGACTGGTTTATCGCAGAAATTGCGAAGTTCCGCGCATAAGTTCAAGCCGTCTGCTCCTGGCATAGACAGGTCAAGAATAATTAAGTCAGGATCTTGAGAATGAATGAAGCTGACTAATGCTTGTCCGCATTGAGCATATCCAATAGCATCATAGCCACATTCTAGTAAAGATTGAATCAACAACTTGCGAGTTTCAGTATCATCATCAACGATTACGATTTTTTCCCGCATTCATTTTCTCCTTCCATAATATTTGAAAACGCTTTCCACTGATGTTAAGAGACTGCCCACCGCATTTACACAGTGGTGGTCTGTTGGCTTATCTTTGGTAAACCATTGCATTAAATCAATTCCCAACCTTCTGTAGATATTAACATTAGAAGGTGAACTTTAGAGCGTGAAAAAAGTACTGTTTTTTACACAAAAAATATAATCAAGCAGGGCGTATACTCAGCAACAACGATGAGTAGGTTTTGGTTTTCTAATTAAAAAGATTGCACAGCCCTCATATCTTCATGAGAACCATACAATCTTCCCTCGTTCTAACCTCTCACCTACCGTAGGATTTTAAGTCCTGTGCTCATCAACCTTACTGAATCTTTCCGCCTTCAACTACAAGTTGATCCGAGTAGCCTTCCCCATAAACATCCTTGAGGGTATCTTTGTAGGCTTGATGGATGAATTTTTCTTTGCCCAGAGTCTCCATCTCTTTGTTAATCCAGTTCAGCAGTTCAGTATTCCCCTTGGCTACCGCGGGGGCAATGGTATCTTGACCGCCAAAGGCCGGGATACTGACCGTAAAGCCGGGGTTGGATTTGGCCCATGCAATCAATTCCGTATTATCGTTAGCAATAGCAGCACCTCTGCCATCTTTTAACGCCGCAAAAATTTCTGTATACTGATCGAATTTGAGCAGCTCAATGTCAGGATAATTCTTCGTGAAATAGGTCTCGGCAGTTGTACCTTTGGCTACGATTAACTTCTGGCCTTTCGCTTTCAACTGATCGATCGAAGTAATCGGGGCACTGTCCGGCGAGACAATACCAAAAGATAATTTCATATAAGGACTCGCGAAATCTACCTTCTGCTTTCTTTCATCCGTTACTGTGAAATTCGCCATAATAATATCAACCTTATTCGATTCCAGATAGGCCACACGGCTCGCGGCATCAACCAGAACGAATTCAGCTTTGGATTCGTCACCGAGCAGGTCTTTGGCGAATCTCTTGGCAATATAAACATCGAAGCCTTGATTCTTACCTTGAGAATCGACATAGCCGAACGGCGGCTTGTCCGCGAAAACGCCAATTCTAATCTTATCATTCTTCTTCAACTGTTCAATAGAAGCAAATTTCGCTGAACCGTTAGTCGTTCCTTCGCTGTTACCTGAATTTCCGCATGCAGTCAGCCCTAATAACAATATACCCGCTAGTAATAACCCCGTTAGTGCTTTGATGTGTTTCTTCATCCTACTCACCCTCGTTTCTTATAATTTGTTGTATTCAAATATATTTAGAAATTGCTGTGCACGCTCAGTCGCTGGTTCGGTGAAAAATTGTTCCGGATCCGCGATTTCACAAATCTTGCCCTGATCCATAAAGACTATCCGGTCGCCCACCGACCTTGCAAATCCCATCTCATGCGTGACGATAAGCATCGTCATCCCCTGATTCGCAAGTCCAAGAATTACATCCAGCACCTCGCGCACCATTTCTGGATCAAGTGAAGCCGTTACTTCGTCAAACAGAATAATATCAGGATTCATGCAAAGTGCTCTGACAATTGCAATCCGCTGCTTCTGTCCTCCCGATAGCTGACGCGGATAGTCATTCTTTCGGGCGAGCAGACCCACCCGGTCCAAAAGCGTCTCCGCCTGCTGGAGTGCCTCCTTACTATCTCTTTTCTGAGCCTTCAGCGGCCCTAGCAGTATGTTCTCGATCACCGTCATATGCGGGAAAAGCTCATAGTTCTGAAATACCATCCCGATATGCTGTCTTATTTCACGCCAATTCACGTGTTCCCCGGTTAAATTCTGTCCCAGGTAATGGATCGTTCCACCCTGAACTGGCTCCAAACCGTTCAAGCACCGAAGTAGAGTGCTTTTTCCGCAGCCCGATGGTCCAAGAATTACGGTAACCTCGCCCCGCTTCACCTGGAGGCTTATTCCATTCAGAACATGCCTGTCTCCAAAGAATTTCTGCAAGTTCTCCACTTCCAGCAAAATTTCTGTGTTCTCACTCATCTTGACATGTCCTTTCCTATGTTAGCTCTGCCATCTGCGCTCATATTTCCTGGACAACACCGATAACGGGTAACATACAAGAAAATAAAGTATAAAGATTAGGCCGTAGACCCAAAATGAGGCGTTCGGCGCTTTAATGACCCCAAGCTCTATAATCTGCTGTCCAACTTTCACTACATCTATGACACCAATCAAAACGACTAGCGAAGTTGTCTTCACCATTCGCGTCGCCAGGTTAATAGCCCCCGGCAGCATTCTGCGAACAGCCTGCGGTATCAACACATATCTGTACAGCTGGCCTTTACTCAGTCCCAGGGCTTTGCCGGATTCCGCCTGATGCTTCGGCATCGATTCGAGTGCGCCCCGTACAATATCCCCAATTTCCGCGGCACCCCACAGACTGAATACCAGAATGGCCGTAGTCTCCCCACTGATATCGATATGCAGCAGTGGCGAGAAGCTAAAATGAACCACATACAACCAGACCAAAATCGGAATAATCCGGAATGCCTCAAGGTACAGTCTCAGAAGCAGACGTAATGATCTGGTAGGAACCGTTCTGAGCAGTCCCATAACGACACCTAGAATCGTCCCGATCATAATAGAAATAAAGGCTATTTCTATAGTTACAAGCAGTCCGCCCAGCAGACGTTCAAAATTCGATCCTTCAAACAGCACTTCAACCCCCGAATTCGGCATGTCTAACTCTCCTTTCGAGCCAAGTTAGCACCAGGGACAGGGGCAGCACCAAGACCAAGTAAGCCAGCACCAACAGAATCAGAGATTCCGCTGTCTTATAACTCATTCCGATCAGGTCTTTGGCTACATTCATCAGATCCATCAGAGCGATTGCGCCTACAATGGAGGTTTCTTTCAGCAAAAAGATGGCATTCGCGCCAAGCGAAGGAATGCTGATTGCAAATGCCTGAGGAAGTATGACATATCTAACGAGCTGGACTTTGCTAAGTCCAATGCTTAACCCCGATTCAAGCTGCGAGCTGCTTACGGCTTCAATTCCGCTTCTGAAAGCTTCTGTCATATAGCTCCCGCCCAGAAATACCAGACCTATAGCAGCACAATCAAACTCACTCAAGTGCAGTCCTATTTTGGGCAGCCCGTAGTATAGGAAAAACAGTTGAACGAGCAAGGGCGTATTTCTAGACAGTTCAACATAGCCCACAATGAAACCACTTAGATACTTGATCCTGTAAAACAACACAAGACTGAACAGCAACCCGATGATCATCGATACGATAATAGCTATAAGCGCTAATTCCACAGTCAGCCACATGGCATCCAGGTACAAAGGAAGGCTGTCAGCAATGAACGTCCAATCTAAACTCATATTTCCACCCTTCTGTATACAAATTGATCTACTATGTACTTGAGAAAGTCTATCTCAATCTTAATGATGGTCATATGATTTATATCATATTATTCCCACCTGCTAAGTTGTATTTAAGATTATATTTTAAAATTCCCAATCTGTCCATATGCTGGATAATAACCAAAAAAAAAAAGATCACACAGCACTCAAAAATTTTGAGAGCCATGTGATCTTAATTCGTTACTTAAATTAGAATGCCGAGGACCGGGATCGAACCGGTACGGTAGTCACCTACCGCAGGATTTTAAGTCCTGTGCGTCTGCCAATTCCGCCACCCCGGCGTAATTACGCCGTTTCATGCCGATAAGTCATTATACAATATTTAGCGACGAAATAGATCATAACATGCTGCTTGCTAATATGTCAACAACTAGCTGTAAAGGTTTGCTTTTATAGAAATGTATGAACTACCTCTTTCCTCACATAATAAATGAATATTGCACAACCATTAAAGGAGGCAACCATGAATAAATGGCGGACAATAGCCCTGTCCCTGATCCTAAGTACTGCCGCTATCTCAGTTACGGGAACTTTAGCGGAGGCTCAAGGAGCTCCGATGGGACGGGATTATTATGAACCCCGGGGCGAAATCGTATGGGAGGTTCCTACCGAGGACAAGGTGGTTGCTCTTACTTTTGACGATGGGCCAGACCCCAAGCAGACTCCTGTCATTCTAGATCTTCTCGAGCAATATCAGGCAAAGGCCACCTTCTTCGTGATTGGTAACCGGGCTGTCCAGAATCCCGATCTTCTTAAAGAGATGAATCGAAAAGGGCATGAAATCGGGAATCACACCTATTCTCATATGTATTTCAATGCTAGAAATTCAGCACAATTATTCGATAAAGAAGTCACGCGAGCCGAAGAGTCGATATATAATGCTACAGGGAAGCATTCCGTCTTGTTCCGCCCGCCAGGCGGATTTTACAATAAAAACATCGTCACTTCCAGCCATAATAAAGGCTACCAAGTCATTCTTTGGTCTTGGCATCAGGATACACGAGACTGGGCAAAGCCCGGCGTCAACCGAATTGTGAACAAGGTACTTGGCAATCTTCGTAGCGGGGATATCATACTTATGCACGACCATGTGGAAGGCAGCTCCCAAACCACTCTCGCACTAAAGACTATTCTGCCGGAGATCCAAAAACGCGGTTTTCGCTGCGTTACCGTCAGTGAGCTTATGAAGCATCAGAAGCGGGCCCAACCTGTTAAGGATTTACATGACAAGGGCAGGAAGACAGGCTTGTAAATAAGGCGCGGGCCATGAAGGCCCGCTTGTTCTCTGTCTCGTAAACAGTCTCAGATCCACAAACCGCGAGTAATAATGACCAGAAGAATGAACAGTACAAGAATATATCCCGAGGAAGCCCAGATTCCTGGGGAAGGCGCTGGAGTGTGACACGCAGACTGAACATATACGGGCGGACAATGATGATAAGGAGCTCCGTGCATGTGCATAGGCTCATTGTCGTATCCATGCATAGGAGATGTGTAAGCCGGACTTTGCATAGGTGCACCGTATCCCATACCCATTTTGTGGTTCTCTGACATTCCCAAAGCACTATTGTTCATCATTAAATAACTCCTCCTTGATAGTTGACTTACCCTACCTTATGCCCGCTGGTGCCCGGGTGGCTGGGTGTACGCCCCTGTGGAGGAAATTAATTGCGGATGAGAGGGACGAGCCCCTGAGGTTAATCCTTTGTATTACCTGGTCGATTCTTGCCGAGTTCAAACAATCCCGTTGCACTGAGGCCAGCTAGTCCTCCTGCCCATAGGCGCAGGGTCAGATTAAGGTCTGTAAAAGGGAACGATATCCCGCCAACAATGAGGCCGATCCCTAGACCAAGCACCGGAAGCAGATTCTTTTTCACATTAACTGTCCTCTTCATCAACTGAACTCCTGCCAACACAAAAACGGTCAACACCGAAGCAAAGGCCAGAACTACGATTAGATTTGCATTCTCCATTTAATGTTTATCCTCCCCTCTTGCATTGAGTAACCCACCGCGGTATAGAACAGTTAGTACCCGATAAAAGTCCTCACTGCCGCCCTTAGGTGTGTCAATTAACCCGGCTTCATATGCCGATTTCACAGCCATCTCAGCCCATTTAGGTATCTCGCTGCTGTGCAGTTTTTCCAGCTTCGTGATGCGGTCGGACTGGGCATTTACTGTGTCCTTAAGTTCATCAAGTTCATTCATTTCTGCTGCGGTCATTCCGTCATCATCTCCCTTTAGATTTTTAACTATGGGCACGCATTCAAGCTTCTTGTCGGTTCCATAACCTTTGTACGGATACTCCAAATGCGGCTTGTCCCAGCTGCCTTTCCAGTCGCCTCCCCACTTGAATCCAAGTCGTTTGGCTTCGCTAACAGCCCTCTGGATGTCTGCCCGGTAGTAGGCGTTGTAGTCAGCACCACCAGCTTCAGATACAGGTACAAAGTCCAGAGCTTGGCCTACCAAATGCCAACTCTTCAGGGTATGACTCGATCCGTTCTTTACATATTCAGCCTGCTTCTCCTTCGTCCGGATCGTCTCGGTAATAAGGATATCTATGTTGTTATCCAAGCAAAATTGGTACCATTTATAAGCTGCCATGCGGGTATTTGGGGACAAGTTATCCAAATTGGTCCGGTTCCGTCTGTCATATCGCATTGTTGCACCTACTTTCCAAGAAACATATTTGCCACCATTACTCCCACGGTAATTCCAATTACGTACTTAAGTAGATCGAGCCACATTTTGCGTTCGGCGCTGCTATCTTTGCCTGCCTGTTGGAGCAGGGTGAATATCTTGCTTTCCAATGAATCGAACTTGGCCATAATCGCGCTGAATTGAATTTCCATTTTTATCGTGGACTCTTTAATCTGGTTGATACTCTCATCATGCCTGTGATCGTTCTCTTCCAGGAGCTTGATTTTGGTTGTCGTGCTGATGCTCTCGGCTGCTAGTCGGGTAAATTCATTGGACAGTGCTGCAAGCCCCTTCTCGACCCCTTCGAGCCTTTGGATAACTACATCCTTAGTCCCTCCCTCTTTATCTACTTTCCCGTCGGTCATAAATTAGCCTCCTCTCTCTATGTGAAAATGGTTGTTTAAAGAAAAGAGCCCCCGGATCGGGGGCATAAAAATACGCCTTGGGGCGTTGTCTCTGTCAAATGCTTCTTACGGTCATATTCTGCTTACCTTCGGCAGATAGGATTACGTCAATTTCAGCTTTATATTCAGGGTACAATACACAATGATAGCTTATTGCATTTTTCAGCATAATACTCATTGCTAAAATGCAACGCCATGATTACTCAGCCCTTTCTGGAGTAACAGGAAGTCAACAACTTCTTGCGTTGTTTCCAATTAGGCTCTTAGCACCCCTACTTCACTAGGTGGAATGTCTTCCAATATAACTTGATGCGGATCGAATGAAACATCTATCCCGATACCATCGATCATCTTAATTCTTTTCGCTTCTGGGATTTCTATCTCAAGAAAAGGTATCCCACTCGGTACGTGATAGTCCCCGGTAATCATAGAAACCACATAGCCTTTGGCATCATGTACAAGTAATGTTTTCATCTTCATTCCTCCTTTTATTCAAAAGCAATCCAATTATATTGTATATTTCCTGCCCATACAGGTAGTTGAAACGTCGTAGCGGTAACGGATAGATTACCAGTCTCTATAAAGTCACTCAGATAACCCGATGTTTGTGTTGAACTATATGCGGCAGTTACAATACACCACCCAGTACCTGCCCCCATATAATAATCACCCAAATAACTTTGATATACCGTCATGTAGGTACTGTTTGATGCAAATAGCATAATCGCTTTAGGTTTAAAGGTAAGTCCAGCTACACTCACATAAGGCAATGCGACTGGCGCGCCACCGCCTACCATATTAAATGATATACCGGGTTGAATGGATGTAGTTATTCCAGATACAAACTGTCTTCCTGTTCCTACATAAGTACCCAACACCCCAAAAATATCTACCCCACTCTTAATATTCGCTGCTATTAGATCAGCATCACCCTTCACCGTAATCTGATCATAATTATCCGCAGGCATTATCTGGTCTGATACTCCGGGAACAATAATTTTAGGAGGCTGCGCCACGCCTGTCCCGTCTATCCGATTTATGTCCAGTCCGTAACTATCTAACATCGGCATCTTAGCTCACCTCACGGCCACTAATATAGTAGGTAAGAGCTGAAGCTGTGCCGGCCAGTCCAGTGATCGTCTCCCCTGCATTCAGAATCTGGTCCAGGAACGGAATAGTGATTGTATCATTGGCCTTGATCTTATGCTGGTAGATCACCTCTGTCCCTGCCAGCAAAAGTGTAACTGTGGCATCTGTGGCCGTCTTATTGCAAATAGTCAGTGCCTTGAGAAATGTCGTGGTAGAAGCCGGTACTGTGTATACTGTAGTGCTCGCAGTCCCGAATATGCCTTTTCCTAATCTTTTACTTACATCTGGCATTTATAGAGCCCCCCATCTATTTACTTGGTCTGTGTAATTCTTAGCGTTCGTCTCGGCTGCACCAGCTGCCATTACCCCTGCGCTCCCCCGATCATATGCATCCTTCACCGCCTTCTCCGTAGCCGCCAATGATTCACTAGTTCCGCTTGTGGAGCTGGAAAGCTGGACCTTCCCCTTGGATGTAAGGGTAGCATCTGGAATGTCAATTTTGATATTCCCTAGATCTGTCTGTACTTTTCCAATCGCACCATCAATCTTGTCCCAGTTCTGATTAAGCATCGTATCGATGTTGAACGTATCATTTCCGTCTGTTGCTGGATTCTTTTTCAATAAGTTTAAATTGGGTGTGCTGCTAGCCACGGAATACACCTCCTGCAAATTTAGATAATGGAATGTTCTCCAGCTCATTAATCTTGATAACTTCGTGAAGATCGCGGATTAGCATGTAACTGAACTCATACTCCACCGCCATATGTGCTGGCTTGATCTCCTCGATTACAGCCTTGAGATCGTCCAGATTTGGCGGGATGCCAATCGTATCTATAAACTGGATGGTAAAAGAATACTTCGCAGGCTGGAACGTTACGTTCACTTGCCCACCGTCATACGACTCGGCTACACTTTTCACTAGATGACCTGTGAAACTTCCGGCTCCTCTTAATCTTGACTCAACTAGCGCACGGCGCTGATCAATAGGCTTATCCGGCTCTGTCCGAATGCCGAGCTCAGACTCCCATCTACCCAGTCCCCATGTGGCGGTTCTGACGAAGAATTGATTGAGCGTCTCATCCATAGCCGCGAAGAGGGAGTCTAACTCGGCCCCTTTTGCATCCATATCCGCCTTAATGACTCTTGAGGTCGCATAGTAATCAGGCAAATAGGACAGCATTTCCTCCCCCCGCCTGCTTCTCATCACCAGCTCATTCACCCACATTCACCGTCCCTAGCACCGCAACCTTTCCCTGAGGGATCTCTAGATTGGTATTACTCACTCCATTAATGGTCAGGTCTGCATAGTCAATAATGGATGAGAGATCCAGCAAGACTGCTGCAATTCTTGTGTAGCGGACAAGCGGATCGGTAAAGGCGACCGTCTTCAGGTAATCCCGAATTCCTTTTTCAATCATCGTCTTCACATTCGCAAGTATAGAACCGCCAGCCAGCGTCAGCTTGACACTGATATTTAGGGGCACTTCTTCCGCAGCCATGACAGTAACCACGGCTCCCGCCGGTGCTGCTCCTTGACCTTGCCCATCCTGAGTCGGATCAATATAATGCTGAACGGCTTGGACCACCTCTGAACCAGCTGCCCTTTTCTCTGAATCTAGCAGGTAAATGCCCACGGTTCCCGGACCTTTCCAGAGGGACTGAACCTGCACCCCACCTACTCCCGGCTGTTCAAAAGCCCACTGGCGATACTGTGCCTTATTCCCGCTGGTCCCTGGGCTGCGAACCTTCTCGAGAAAACGCGCAAGCAAAGACTCATCCGATTCGATATCTGCACCGCCTCTTGTCTCGATTTCATTCGTAACAGCGCTGATCCCGCTAACCGACGAGGTCATCACGGTAATCGTTCCTCCTGGTACATTCCCGTTCTTGCCTGCGACTACCGCCCTTACTGGGACTGAACCAAGGCCATCCTCGCCCAGTACAACATCTCTATTAGTGGCAAAATCAATCGAGTTCTCCCCCGATATTTCATCCGCAGGTGTAGCCACTATCGTTCCAGATGGAATCAAGCTTCCAGGTGTTCCAGTAAAAATAACCGTACCTGCAGCCGGCGCAGCTTCCCGCCTCACTACCCCATGCTCCGCGCAGCGAAGATCCAGATAATCGCCATAAGCGGTCGCTGCGAACCCGCGATTCAGCATCTGCTGTGCCCATAATGCAGCCTCGGACAGCATGAATGCGGCCGGAGCAGCCGCATCCCACATGAAAGAACCTTCCGAAATATCAATATCGGAAGGCACTCTGGCCAGCATGCGCTGCAAAATATTTTCTTCAGTCTGATCCTCCAAATATAAAGGCAATTCGCCCATCATATCACCACGTTTCCCTGTAAAGTTACTTGTTCGTCCCTGATACTAGACACCCTGCAGCTGAAAGAGCAGTTATCCCCCAGCCAATTGAATTCGAATCCATCCACTCGTTCGGTACGGCTGTCCGTGAGCAAAGCCTCCTGAACCATTCTCTGAATCTCACTCTCATAGACAGCTCTCTGAACGCCGGAACCGATCAGACCTTCCAATTCATGGCCATAGTCACGAGAGTAGATTATATACTTGTATCGTGCGGTTAGAATCGTCTTCATACACCACTGAATCCAGGCTTCCTTCTCGTCCGCTTGCACGATTTTGCCTGTAGGGGTAATCATAAATTCTCCCGCATTGAAATCAAATTTCCAGCTCCGTCCAAACCGAGTCGTAGTTCCTGCCTCGGCTTCCTGCATAATCTCAGACTCTGTGAAATCTGCATTTACAGGAAATAGATTAGGCATTCCCACTCACCACCTTGCACATAACAATTACATCCTGGCCTCCATTTAGGCGAAGGGCAAGCACCCGATCTCCGGGCCGGAGACCTTGTCGCACATTCAATAACGTCTTCTCAATCTCTGCCTCGTGAAAAAGAAACCTTCCCTCTCCACCAACCATTCCGCCACTTCCATCCCGCAGACCTTCCACAGTACCTGCAAGTGTGAATTCCGGAAGAACTAAGTTCCCCGGAAGCTCCGCCACCAAAAAATCCTGAATTTCATGCTTGAAGTCATCCAGTTTTAGACCTGATGGTGTTAGGGTGGCCAAGACCGGCCCCACTCCGCTCAATGCCTGCTTGGTATGGGATATCATAGCGGTGTTAACAAGAGAGGCCAGCGTTCCATAAGTATCTTCACTCAAGATAAAACCTCCTTCTAACATCATCCATTGCAGCAAGCTCCAGAGTCATCGTGCCTCCATTCTTCAGTTCCCGGCTGACAGAAGTCACAATTAGGCGCTCCCCGCTGACCATAACTGCGTCCCCTGCCCTGATCGTGTTCACATCAAGAGAAGTCACGGTCAGTGAATGCTGGATACCTGCCAGCTTGCTTTTAGCCAAGATTTTGGCGGCAGCTTCCGTCTTAACAGCGTCGTCCTGGACAATTTTCAGCAGCGTGCCAAGTTTATCAGTCTGACCTTTCACCCTAGCCAGCACTTTAGATGGAACTTCCTCGCTGCCGCTTTCCGAAGAACCGATGACCTTCACCTCGGTCACAGCTCCCTCCAAGGATCTGGATTGCCCCACTTCTGTATTGAAATCAAGCTTATAGACCACAGCGTTACTGCCTAATTTGTGCAAAATAAGACCGCTCGGCGTCATTCTCGGATGGAACAGCCCACCCCCAAGCTTTGCCGTCTCTCTAAGATCACTGGTCATCATCGAATAGATGGACTGGGCCCGGTACATGGCACGTCCTAGCTTTGTCTTCGTATTCGGCATGTCTTTATGCAGTGGAATATTCCAGTGCTGCGCATATTTCTTCATTCGTTCGTCGGCAGACTGCCCTTTGGGGAACAGGTATTCATCCTCTGAACGATCCAGATAAATCGTCTTATCGTATACCGTTAGCGTAAGCCGCTTGGGGCTTCCCGAGCTTTCACACTCCCAGATCACTCCGGGCTGAAGAAGGTACACCAGGCCTTTACCTCCATAGGGCACACCACTAACACGAATATCCTGCCCCGGTTCAATCGCAGGCAGGCTTGAATGGACTATAAGACTAATTGTTGCCTGGTAGGCAATCTGATCTAGTGAATCCCTGAGTGAAATACTTTCCACCAGCGGGGTAAGGTCATACTTATTCTGCAAAATAACTTTGTAATTGGCCTCACTACCTACGCTAGTCATGGCATCACCAGCTTCTGGCCAACCCTGATCTTGTTCGGATCATTCCCAATCAGCAGCTTGTTAAGCTTATAAATCTCCTTCCAACGTGCGCTGCTGCCGAGCTGAAGCTTGGCTATTTTCGAAAGGGAATCCCCCGGCTTGACGATATAGATCTTAGGAGATTTCTTCAGATCAGGCCGACTGGATTTGGCTCCAGATCCCGCAACCGCTCCACCTAACTTTCCAACCTTCAACTCTCTCCAGGTCCGCATAGTCAGATCAAAATAAACATCTCCCGTTTCACCACCCCGAAAGGTCGAATTGTGGGAGGCTATAATAACCAAGGTATTCACCTGTGTTCCTGTGATAATCAGCCGCAGCGGTGTCTTGCTGTGCAGAAAGGTCGTCAGCTTGTTCATTGCTTTCTGCGGGTCGGGAACGGGCTTATAGTTGCAGTAACTCTCGTTATAAACTTTTGGAAAAAAAGAAGAGAAGGTGATCTCCTTCACCCTCTCCCCTTGCGGAAAATCAAAATCACCCAGCGACAACAGGGATACCGTATCGTATCCCCGCTCGCGCGTGATCTGCACTTCTTCAGGATTCACGGGGAAAACAAAATTCTCCCCATTTCCATCCCTCAGACTAAATTCCATACCGGAAACCATGGTTCACCTCCTGCTTCTAATTGGCTAAAAATTTGGGTTTGCTGTTCTGCATGGCCCCTCTTAGCTGTGCCGCCACCCTCTGCCCAACTTGAGCTGCTATCGCATCATAGTCAATCTGCCCGTTCGTGGACTGTACCTGTACAGCACCCACAGGCATGTTGACGTTGATTTGGTTATTTGTCTCAAACTTTAAGTTCTTGATTTCATTCAGCAGGCCATTTAACTGCGGCTCCGAGATCTGCACGGTTTGCATTTGGCCGTTCTTTTGTCCCACCGTGACAGAGCTCTTCGACTGCGCTTTTGCTGCCACTGACCCACTAGCCGATCCCGCTGCGGCTGCGGCAGCTAGTGATGACCCTGTTACTGCAACGGAAGGAGGCTTTGGTGGTGGCATCTTTGGAAGCGGAGCCTTGACTGCTGGCTTAGGCGCCTCCTTTTTCTTCCCCCAAAAGAAGTTTCCGATGGCACTTCCGATATCACTCCCCGCGATACTCCCGATCAATCCACCAGCTGCAGCCCCAATGGCGGTGCCTACGCCCGGAAGGATCATGGTGCCGATCGCTCCGCCAGCTGCAGCCCCTGCCCAACCGCCTGCGGCTGAGCCTACCGCTCGGTTACGCTCCTCGCCAGGCTTGGCTTTGGCGATGTCGATGACATCCATGGCTGTGCTGATTGGGCCGAGAGCTTTCTTACCAATATTCACTGCACCTTTAAAGAGGTTTTTCCCGGTATCCAGGAGCCCGCCGAAAAATCCCTTGGCAGGCGAAGCTGCTTTTACAACTTCAGCCACCTTATTAACTGGAGGCGTCACAGCGGGTTTGGGGACTGCTACAGGTTGTGCTGGAGCAATCGGTTTTGCTGGGATTGAAGCAGCAGGGGAAATATTGACCGCTGCTGGATTTGGCAGGATAGAGGCCCCCGCTTGTATGCCATTTAATGCAGAGGACTTGCCACCTGCCAAGGATTCCTTGATTGTGTTCGCTGGAGTATCTGTAAGGGACTTGGGTACAGCAGGAGGCTTGCTGGTTCTGGTTTGCCTGGTCCTCCCGCCTTCACGGGGACTTTTATTGCTGACATCCCGGCCTTTTTTTTCTGAAAAACTTTCTGAAGCATCGTTACCAGATTTGCCAAATTTCTTCTTTACATAATCCTTAGTTTTCCTAACCCCGCCAACAAAGCCCTTTGCTCCCTTGCTAATGTTTTTCACTGCATCAAAAATGTCATTCAAGTTTCCAGCATATTCTCCCAAGGTCTGAAACCAGTTTTTATCTTCCTCTTCCTTCCCCTTACAGCTACACTCCACGGCCAGCTTTCCCCCAGGAAAAATCTCGCCAAGCGCTGCCTTGAACGAAGCCGTCAATTCATCCGTACCAACTGTTGTTACGTACACAGAAGTACTCGATGTTGCAGACGCAGCAGCGGAGCTCGTCGGCATACCCTTCAGCCATTTTCCAAGTGCAGAGGCCAAATCTCCAAAAACAACCTCTACCTTCTCCTTAATATTGACCTGGTAGGCGGCTGGTTTAGCAAGATACCTTAGGTGTACTTGGTCCAGTGCCCTCGACAGATTCTTCACCGACTGGGTCATCCGGTCAACCATATTGACCTGGGACATGAGCTGCACCCGCTCCAGCTTTTTCACCCGCTTCTGGATAGAGTCGAGATATTTATCCATGCTTTTCAGCTCCCGGTTGCCCTTAAGCAGGCTTTGAAAGCCGACGTTTACATTCAACTTCACATCCGATGTCTCACTCATATCAATATTCACCTCCTTCTCTACGAACTATTCCCCGCCAGCATATCCAGCTCCAGCTCGGAGAAGGCAAGCAGCAGCTTGCGCTCCCCCTGCGGCAGCGTCCAGAACACTCCGGGACGGAGATGATGCCGTGACCACATGTGGTACAGCATCGTCGTCATTCCGCCGGAGTGTATTAGTTTTTTAGGTCATCAATGGCGACACCGAAGCCGGAAAGCTCCAGCACTTTGTCACCTACGGCATCAAGCTCACCCGCAAGGAGCATGCGTCTAACCGCCTGCTCTCCTCCGGACAGCTTCATTCTGCTGACAATACGCGAGTCTCCCCAGCCACTAAGCTGAAGTCCCTTCACTTCAAGCTGTGCCGTAGCTTCCGAAATCAGGAGCGCATTGAACACCTCGGTGTCCACCTTCTCCTCGGTCCGGCCCTTCACGGTCTTGCGAATCGTGCATCGCTCGCGGATACTATCTACCTTGCTGGAGGTCAGCCCCCGCAGCACCAGCTTCATATCCAGCCGCTGAATAAAGACAGCCTCTTCAGGCAGCTTGTTCGCCGCCTCAAAGAGGCTGTCCAGAATTTGTTCTTCACTTAGATTTTCAATTGTACTCATGTAAGCATTCCTCCATTAAATTTAGTTAGCCGCAATCGGATTGACCAGTTCATATCCTTCAAATGTAAACGCCGTTTCCTCGGCTACTTCTTCTCCTGCACTCCAGTTCGCTAACTGGATTTTGTCAGGCGAGCAGCGGATCAGCTTAACCATTTCGTAACCGTAAGCTTCTGGATCATCCAGCTTGGAGAGGATCTCGAATTTGGTAAATCCGCGTTTGATCATATCCGAAGTGATCTTATAACCACTCATCGTCCCTGTACCTTTCTTGATCCCGTTCTTATGAACTTTCCAATCCGAACCGCACAGATTAAGCTCCCTTTTCTCCACTTCCACGCTGGCCTCCAGCTTATTGATATGAGTCTGCCACACTCCATCGATGAAGACCTGACCATAAGTACCGAGAATAACCTTTGATGCATCCAACATAATGCTCATCTCCTTTTAAATGAATTATTGTACGTAAAACGTTCCAAACAGCTGCTCCATCACATCAGACAGCTTGGCATTCCAGCGCAGATATACTTGATCCGGTTCAGGTGTGTGAACTGCGGCCCCGCCGTAATAATCAGGATCGAGTTCTACATTGTACCCGGTGGACTCAATGACTCCGCTCGAAGCGAGCTGACGCAAATATTCTTTGCTGGCCCCGATTAATGCGAGGCGTCCTTCTTCCGTATTGTTCACCTTACCGATATAGGTGTCCTCGGCTGAACGCTGAAGATCGCTATTGATTGCATCCATCACCCGGATGGTGCGAATCTTTTTCCAGGCATTGTTCTGACCCGCGCCCGGCTCAACCAGGCTGTTGATTCCGCGAAGCACCTTGACCTGGCGACCGTCATGAATCAGCAGCAGCACTCCGTTCTTCACTGCCTGTTCCTGCTCGGAACGGGTCCATCTGCGAGTCACATCGGTAAAGGGTGCAGCCGCATAAGTGACAGATTCATTCAGCTTCTGTCCTGCGATCAGACCTGCCACATAGGCAGCTGTCTGGGCAGAGCTGTATTCGATGTCCCCTAATTTAACACCGGTACCCACATTGACAATTCCCTCATGATTGAACATGGCAGACCGTTCAGCGGCCTTGCTCACTGCTTCAATCCCTTTGTCATCCGCAGATGAGCCACCAAACGCAGCAATGACCTTCTTGCCTTCTTTGCGAATCCGCTTTAGCCAGACCGAGAAGCTCTGGAGCAGAGCTGAGTCAGTCACTCCATCCAAAGACAGCACATCGAACTCTTGCGTTTCAAGCGCACTTTGTACTTCAATATAATCACTGTTCTGAATACCTGAAATGCCGCTAAGCCCGCCGGTAAAAGGAGCATTCGTAACATTGACGAGACTTTCCTGAGTCTCGGCCAACTTCTTAGCCGTAATCCATTTGTTCGCTGGACTATGATTAATAGCATCGATGGCTGCATCAGGAATTCCTTTTTCTACCGGGAAGGTATAGAGAAGCGTTGTTTTCTCATATAGTTTAATTTCTTGAACCGAACTATCTCCTAGACTTGGCTGAACCGTAACTTTGAAATCGTTACCGCGGCTGCCCGGGTATTTTGCAACCAGCTTGAGCACATTGACCGCTCCGCTTTTAAGTGTTACTTCAGCAGAAGCGGCTGTGTTGTCTGCCAAACGGTAAGCCAAAAGCCTCTTGGGACCTCCCAATAACGCCAGATACAGTGAACTGAATGCACTAGCCCCTCCTGAGACATCACTCGTGAACAGCTCTTGTATCGCAATTTCACTTCCGACCTCTACAAATTCATGAACCGGTCCCCAATTTGCCTTCACCGGAACAATAACAGTCCCGCGGCTCCCTGGCTGGATAGACGAAGCAGCCGCCCCTTCAAAATTCATATATAGACCTGGTAACACCTGAGTTTCTGATTTTGACCAATTTCCTCCTGCCATTTCACTTCACCTTCGCTTTCAAAAATTGTTGGACCAACTCGGCCGATTCCAAGACGGATAAGTGTTCTCTTGCCAAGCCATACAAAGAACCTGCCAGAACTTCGGGCTTGACATGAAAAAGAGCCTCGGATTGCTCCGACAGCTCTTTAATCGTGTATAGATTTTCAATTGTGATTTTATCTTCATCTCCAGCTGCCTTCTGGGCTTTGCCTGACTTTCTAAGCATAGCGTGCCTCCTTAATATTTAGGTTCTTCTGAATAATGGATATTGTTCATCAATGGCTTTGCCTCAACCTTCTTGCTAGTCTTCATCCTTAGCACAACCGATATCTGTCCCGAAGCAATTCGGTCTGCCTCTAGATTTGTCGCACACTCCTTCACCAAGTAATGATGCTGATGTGACGCATCCAGCGGAAGTTTCACCTGCCTGCCAATGGCTTCAATCAGTGTATTCACCATAGATTGCTCTTCTTCGGGACTACGACCTATGACGTGAACTGATAATCGATTATCCACATCCAAGACAGAAGTATTCGTCATCACCAGTTCACTGCCGCTTAATCTCCACAAAATGCAGGGACGAATATACCCTGTTGGCCACCAGCCCGTATAGACAGTCCATTCGTCTCCTGCTGTTTCTTGTGTCCATTCTTGAAGCCCGGCTAACCAGAATGGTTCTTGGTCAGGTTTCTCGTAAGCTAACTGCTTCATGGCGGCGAATCTCAAGGTCCGACTGGCACCTGTACGTCCCACATTCACCATGTCACCACCCGGATTTCCGGTGTATCTGCAGGTTAGGGAATTTCCCGTATCAAATACCAGCACTTTCTCATGCAGCGCCTCAATAATCTGCTCAGACAGCTGATCGACTTTTGCAAATCCACTCCCATACAAGATAACTTCGAAGTAACATCGATATCCGTTCCATGGATATTCCGCCGTCTCCTCACCCTGTCTGATTATACACAGCGGAAGAGGCAGGGAGATGTCAGCATCCATGTCGTATATTCGTCCAGCCAGCTCCGAAATGCTGTTTTCAATTTGCTTCCTAATCGCTGTTCTCATGTTCAACTCCTTTCTTATCCAGATCGTTAAATCGGGAAGCCAAGCTCTTGGATCATTCCGCTAAAATATAAAGGACCGGTCTCTACTGAGCCGGTCTACAATTAAGGGCTTGTCCGCCTTCGGTGTCCTTTGCTTAACTTCCCGATGATATAACTATAACACCGGTTTTGCCTAATGAACGGCCTTCTTCCGGCCATCAAGCGGCCACATTCCGGCCAGCCTCTGATAATCTCAAAGTGAGCCTACTCCAAACAGTTTCAACTCTAACCAGACTCCAAAAAGCAGCAGAACCAGCTGACCTAGGTCAACTGGTTCTGCGAAAACACCCCCATATAAGTTGTTAACTCACGTCTTCTATTAATCTTAAGCAAGTACCTCAAGCTTAAGCGCTAGAGCAAGCTTGTACATAGCCTGTGCCTTCACCCTGCGGTATTTACGTTCACTAACGCCAAGGTCTCCACATACAAGATAGTCATACGTATCATCTGTGTCCAAATATCGTTGGCGAATGAGATCCCTTTCCAGCTCACTTAAGCACATCAAGGCTTTATCCATCATTACAGCTTTTCTCTCCATCAATAGCTCCCGGTCCACATTCCATACTGCATGGTTCTCCGTAGTTTTACTAACCGCATGAGTCGATCCTTGCAATCGCGGCTCATATCTGGAGGTGGTTGCAGCTTCACGCCGGATGATTCCGATCCGTTTAAAGATACGAACTGTTTCCAGTTCTTCTTCAACTCTCTTTCTTGTTGCTTCATTATTGACGGCAGGCAGCTCATAAGTTAACTGCAAAGCGTTCCCTCTACTCTTCATCATTATCATATCCCCATTCTCCGTTTTTTTGGCAACAAATTGTTTCCTCATGTGCCTTATTATACGCAACAATTTGTTGCTGTCAATAATAAAATAGAAACTAATTGTTGCGTATCTAGTTTCACAATGGGTATAATAGAAGTAAGCGAGGTGATGAAGTGTTTACGGAACGATTAACTAAGCTCAGGCTCTCCAAGAGCTTGACCCATCAAGATATGGCTGATAAATTAGGAATGACACGGCAGGGGTACGGGTATTATGAATCCGGCAAGCGCACAGTCGATTCCGAAACCTTGGCTGCCCTCGCAGATATACTGGAAGTAGATACAGATTACCTGCTGGGTCGGACCTCACAACCTAAGTCTCTGCAAGATGAGACCGGGATTGCCTTCTACGGCGGACCGGATCAGTACAGCCAGGATGAGATTGAAGTCATGGAAGCTGCCCTTAAGGCTTACCGCGAACAAAAGAAGAAACTGCTTCGATAACATGAACCATACATGCCCTTTTCTTAAGGGCATTATTTTTCGCCTATGATACGAACATATATTCTCTAACTGGAGGAATTTGTTATGGACTTATCTCTTTACTATGAAACTGAACTTGAACAATGGATCAGCTCCCGGTACTTACAGCATGGAATTCTACGACCTTCGGATTTGAACAATATAGATGAAGTATCTGCTGCTTTCGAGGTTGATCTGGTGGAATACGAAGGCCCTCCCTTTAGCTGTAATATGACGGATGTTATTTTTCTGCCCAAGCGAATGGATGCGCTCACCAAACGGCTGGTCTTCTTTCACGAATTGTGTCATGTTCTAAGGCATGCAGGGAATCAGAGACAAATGCCGGAACTTTTCCTACAGCAGCAAGAAATGGAGGCAGAGAGGTTTCTTCCTTATGCGGCAGCTCCCTTCTATATGATTAAGGAACTTCCTCTTGGCGAAGGACAGAAAGAAGCTGTTGAGCTGATTGCCTCAGAATTCGCGCTTCCATATAAGCTCTCTTATGCAAGATTGCTGCAAATTCAGAACCGCATCCTTACCCAAATCACCGCTCAGGAGCATGCGAGATTAACCGATCCTAATGATGATAGAATTGAAGCATCACACTCACAGACAAAGTCGCATGAGACTCAGAGAATATTAACTCAGCTCTCGAGACAGCTGAACAAGGAGTGAGGTATTTTGGCAAGAGTAGGTGTGTTAACAGAGTTTGATATCGATGCCCATGCTCCAGCCATACTGCTGGTAAAGTTAGAGCCGGAAGAACGGATTTGGTCTTCGATCATGTATCTAGAGATAACACCGCCATGGGAGTCGTTCGAACCTGAGGAATTTGGGGATGTAACCGGAATTACGGTGCTCCTGGAGGATCTCATACTGATACCGGGTAAGGCAGATTTCATCGGGATCGACCTCCCACGTATCTACCAACGTCATCAGGCGTTAGATGTTGATCAACTGATCATTCGGCTTCAGGATATTGAAGAGGTGCTGAGTGCGTATAATTAATGTTCCAAATAACACAAAAACGGGAAGAGTTATCCTCTTCCCGGCATCTTCCAAACGCGCTTAACGGTGCTCGATCAAATCGATTGTTCCAAGTACAATATGAGCCAAACCAAAACCTAGCACTCCTGTTGCAGCCATTTTGTAACGGCTTCCCAGCATAGAAGCGGCTGTAGCTGACACTACTGCTCCAAGAACCGTTGGTATCAAGCCTTCACGCATGCCTAACACTCCCCTTAAGTTTGGTTTGAAAGACACCGTTTAGTCTGGGTTAAATCAGGCAGATTTATTCATGATCGGGCGAGTTCTATCTTGGAGGTAATCGACTGGCTTTTCCACGGCCATATATGATCTTAAGCTCTTCCATAACAGCAGGCTCCTCGTTCTCAATGCACCACTGACGCAAAGCCTCAATTGCCTTTAGCTTGCCATTGCCTCCATCCCGCCAAGTCAGGAGTTCTGCCACTTTAATCATAAGAGCTACCAGACTGCTGTTGTCCTGCTTCGTCTTTTCAGCTTTTATTTTATGATATAGAGCCTCCCGCTCCCAATCCAGCAATATCTCTTCCCCTATTGTAGGCTTAAGCAGAGAATAGACCTTACTGCATCCCGGACAGCGAACAGCCTCTACTTGTTGGCTTTTGAAGAGCACATTAATATCGTGATTGCAGACCTGACAATTGAACTTCACATTAATCTCAGGTATAGGTTCTTCCATTTCGTATTGGCCCCCCAACTTAGATGAAGAATTCGAGTCAAAAGTACAATATGTTTACCCAAAACTAGTAACTAGGAATCTTTTTCATCATAAGTTGCAGAAAGAACCTTGATTAAGTAGGCTTATAAAAAAACAATTATGTTCAATATTTGGTTATTTTTACTAATCCAATATACCAATAATAACTTCTTACAACAATACCTTTTCACACATTAAACAAAGACGAGCCCTTAGGACCCGTCTCTGCCTGCTTATTTAACTATGCCGGAGTTGATTAGATGAAAGTACGGGTAATGATCACCAGCAGAATAAAAAGAACCAAAATCACTCCTGTCGAAGTAAATACAGGATTTGGACGATTAACGTGACATTCACTCATCGTTGTTCCCCTCCCCTCGATCCCGATTCAAAAGTAATGTATGCTCCAAGTTCAGCCTTTGCATGGGCATACGGGTAATTCAACTTGAATTAATCTCTGCGTTCCAAGAGTCAACATCGGTCTACAATCATCACGCAAGCTCTTCATCATGGAAATAGGTTATTTAAACAGCAAAAAACCCTTGCTCAGCAAGGGTTCTGCACGCTATGGGCCCTGAGGGACTCGAACCCCCGACCAATCGGTTATGAGCCGACCGCTCTAACCAACTGAGCTAAGGGCCCTTGTTACCTTTGTGATAAAAGTATTGCGGGGGCAGGATTTGAACCTGCGGCCTTCGGGTTATGAGCCCGACGAGCTACCGGGCTGCTCCACCCCGCGTCAGTAAATAGCGACATCTAATAATATACCTCATGTACATATCCTGAGTCAAGCGGCTGTCTTAAAGAATAAATCGAACTCCGTACTTCCCCCGGCGGGAACGGAATATTTCTATTTCACTTAGATCATCCAGGCCATAGATCCAGCCATCATGCTCAAGCCTGCGAGCCAGGCAGCCTGCTTGAAATTTAGTTCTGTACAGCTTGTTAAAGTACACCCAACGCATAAATATTCGCTCACTTTCTTTTCAATACTTAGCTCTACCTTTATTATGCCCAGATTGAACCAAAAAATAGTCGTACAAAAAAACCGCCCTCTGGATAATTCCAAAGGACGGCTGAAATACAGTCATGATTATTTAAGACGGCTAGTTCACAGTTCATTTACCCTTTTGTGGCGGCTCCATCGGTCGGTGGGATAAATGGCGTTCCGTCAGGCTGGAACTGTGTTTTTGGATTCTTTTTGATCTCCTGAAGCATCTCATTCCCTTTCTTCTCCCAAGCCTGAAGCGCTTCTTTTGGCGTCTTCTTATTGTCAATGACCTCTTGGATGAAGTTTTGTCCTACCATAGTAACTCCATAGATTCCCGGCTTCTCGGTTTGCAGCTTCTCGTCATTTGAGTTCACAGGAGGAATGGGCTTCAGCTTATAGAAAGCAGCCACATTATAATTAAGTCCACTCACGGGCTTGATAAAAGATTTGCGGGATACCATCTCATAGCTTGTGCTTCTTGCTTTAATCTTGGCCCACTCTGGTCCATTCAGAAATTTAATGAAATCCCATGCCGTATCCGGATTCGGCGCACTTGCATTGATGGACATATAATTGCCAAGGTAGATGTCCCCACCAATGCCAGGCTTCTCCGGATGTGTAGGGATAGTTACAACATCCCAGTCAAAGGCTTTAACCTTCTTGTTCGTCTTCGCAGCCTCACTCATTCCAGTCAACTCGGTAACCAGGCCAATATCGCCTAAAACCATTGCCGTTTTGCCAGATTTAAAGACATCATTGTCAATTGGATTATACGTCTGATTTTGCTGCGGATTGTTCATTTGCGCATTCTCATATAAAATCTTATCTTTTCTGAGCTGTACAATTGTACTAATGACCTTTTCCCACTGAGGTGTATTTACCGTCATTTTTTCCGCTTTTTCATCAAAGAACCTTAATTGCAGCGGTTGACTGTATTTGAACACATCGTCACTCGCAGTAGCACCGTTATAACGATTAAATGCAAAACCATAGATCCGGTCTTTCCCTTGACCTTTAGCTACACGTCTAGCCAAATTAAACACATCGTCATAAGTCATCCCGTCTTTAGGCACATCTACACCGGCATCCTTAAAAATCTTCTTATTATAAAAGAGAGCGGAAGGCATAAAAGTTGGTGCCAGGGCATAGATGTTGTTATTTCCCATCTGCTTAATCCCATCGATAACAGAAGGAACGATATCTGAAGTATCAAACTTATCTTCTTGTATCATCGGGTCCAGCTGCTTAAGCAAGTTCTCATCAATTAATTTCTTCAAGCTGTTCGTATCGGAGACAATCACATCAACAGGGTTGCTGCCAGTCATAAGCTTTTTCAAGCTCTTCAAGGTATCCGGCGGCTGATAATTCTGCATATCACTATATTGGTATTGATCATTGTTAATTGCAGGCACAATTTCTACAGTGACATTTGGATGAGTGTATTCATATACATCTGTAAACTGCTGCCTGAAGTATTGATCACTCCCCCCACCGCCATACAGCATTCCTATACGAAGCACCTTGGGCTCATTGCTTTCCTTCGCCTTATCCCCCGAACAGCCTGCGATCATCCCTGTCAGCATAATGGCAGCGAGACTTGTTGCAAGAATTTTGTACGTCTTACCAAACCGTTTTCTCAAGATTCTTCCTCCTTAATTAATTTGGGTGGCGTAATGACAATCTTCCCTCCATCGAATTCCATGGTGGCTCTTCCCCCAATTCCAAGTGCCTCCAGGTATTCTTTGGGAACTTGCAGTCTACCTACCCTGTCAACAACAACGAATGCTTCATGAACTTCCTGAAGTCCGCCTTGCTTGCCAAATCCACCATCTTCAGAAGCCATGTCAAGCCCCGGGTTCCTCCTAACGAACTCTGTGCTTGTAAGTCCGTCACGTATCGCAACAACCCGGTCAACTTTGCTTGCAAGCGTTAGGTCATGCGTAACGATGACTATTGTAAGACCAATCTCCCGATTGATCCGGCGGAATATTTCCATAATCTGATCCGAAGTGCGGGTATCTACCGAACCGGTGGGCTCATCAGCCAGAAGGAGCTTCGGACGATTAGACAGTCCGATCGCAATGGCTACACGCTGCTGCTCTCCACCGGATAACTGCTGCAGCTTGTTATGCATCCGCTCTTTCAGACCAACCCATTCCAGCAGCTGCTTCGCATAAGCACGGTCAACCTTGCCGCTAAGCATCATAGGCATCTCGACGTTTTCCAGAGCCGTCAAGTAGGGCAGCAAATTCCTTGCATTATTCTGCCAAATGAAGCCGACCGTGCTTCTCTTGTACTGAACCAGTTCACTATCATTAACTTTGAGAAGATCCCATTCACCCACCCTAACCTGACCTGCAGAAGGGTGATCGAGGCCTCCAAGTATATTAAGAAGGGTTGATTTGCCGCTGCCGCTGTTTCCGATAATCGCCATCATCTCTCCGTCTTCAACCGTTAAATTGAGACCCTGCAGCGCAACAACCTCGATATCTTTGGTCTTGAAAATTTTGACTAAACCTTCACAGTGAATCACGCTTTATCTCTCCTCTCCAAGCTTTACCGCCTGATGTACTTTCAGCCGGCGGATCTGCCACAGCAGTAAGCCTGCACCCATAAGAAGCATAAATGCTACGACCAGATACAACTGCTGCGTATCCTTGGCATCAAATACAATCCGGAACGGCGGAACTTGGGAGGTCACGTTGTCTGCCGTCTGGAGAAAAGGAAGATATAATCGTCCGGCTAGCTTGCCGATTGCGATTCCGAGCACAATGGACAGACCCGCTGTTAAGATCTGCTCTGCCAAGAGCATAGTGGTTAACTGTCTTCTTGATAACCCCATTGCCCTTAATATCCCGAATTGAACTACTCGTCCCGAAAGATTAAAGAACCAGAACAGAATGTATCCGATTAATGATACAATCACCGATACAAGGAAACCGAGACTTAAGATTCCGAATACCCCGCCTCGGGTTGGCAGCTTACTTTGGGTAACCAGTTCGGTTCTAACATCTTTAATCTTCGATATCGCAATATCTTCCTCGGATAGTTTGTTATAGATCGGTGCTACCTTGGCCCCAGGCTTCATCTTCAGCCATACCTCATAAGGAATCATAGGGAGCTGGTCATAAATATAATCCAGATTGGCAATGACAAAAGGTGCTTGATCCGGATACAGATTCGGCCAGTAAGGGATAATTCCGTAGACAGCGAAATCAATCGTCTGATCATCAATCGATACCGTGAAGGTATCCCCCGGCTTCAGCTTATATTTGTCTGCCAAGTTCGTTGGAATCAAAGCTGCTGCCTCATATTGTCCAAGCAAGTTCAGGTATTTAAAAGGGTGTGCTGGGAACAGATCATTCCGGAACCAGGCTACTTTGGAGAAATCAACGTTATCGATCCCCATAATCCGTCCCTGCCCAGCGGACTGCCCGGAGACCACGATATTTCCTTTGGTCTGAAGAACTCTGGCTGCATTCTCTACACCCGGCAGGGTACGGAATACTTCAAATGGTGGCTCAGAATAGACGATCTTTGCATTTTTCTGCTGGCCACCCGGTCCTGCACCACCTCCCTGAGCTCCCCCACCTCCGCCTTGAATTCCTCCTCCTTGCATGCCGCCCTGGGCTCCACCTGAATTCCCATTCCCACTTGTATTGGGCGTAATCTCAGGGGTACCTGTCCACTGCGTCTCGACAATAACATCCGTGCCGTAGCTGTATAGTGTGCGTTCAGTGGAATTCAGATCAATCGTTCTAGCTGCGGATGCATTATATACGCCAAGACCTAATGTGAGCACCAGCAGGATCATTAGCGGGTAATAGGATAAGGATGAACGAGACAGCTGGGTAAGACTCAAATAGGATGACACGGGCAGCCAGCGCTTTCCTGCCCAGCCGATGAATTTCAGCAGCCATGGGAATATTCTCAGGAAGAACAGCCCTATAGCGAAGATCGCAATTGCAGGCACGAAGAACAGAAAAGGCTGAATTTGCAGCTGGTCCGTCGTTAAGCCTGTTGTAAAAGTAAGCATCTGCCGTTCATTAAATAAATAGTAGCCGTAACCCGCTACACCAAGCAGGACAACATCCAGGAACCAGCGCTGCCAGAATGGACTACGGTCTGCTCTGGCCTGCTTCCTCTTCGCATTCACAATAGATGACCTTGCATAAGAGATAGCCGGAATCAATGTTGATAATATCGCTAATATGACTGCCCCTGCTCCAAGCAGGAGAGCATCGGTACCTAATCCAACGGGAATCGACTTCCGGTCAACGAACTCCAGGAACCCGTTCGCTGAGCCTATTGATTTCGACATGAACCAGCCTAGAAGCGGTCCCAGAATCATCGAAATCGTGCCCAGTATAACGCTCTCCATCAGGTAGATCATAATGATCTGCCTGGTTGATGCTCCCCGGCTGCGAAGTACAGCAATATCGCTCTGCTGCTTGTCAAGCGCCTGCCGCGCGTTCATCACGATATAATAAAAGACCATGGCGATCATCGGTGCGGCTAGAGTGAACAGCATCGTCTGAAGCTGCAGGCTTTGGGTGCGGAAGCTGCTGAGCAGCTCCCCAAAGGATATCGTAACTTTGGTATTCTTCAGCTTCTGGTACAGCTCGGTATTGAGTCGATCCAATGAACTTGATAAAGCGGCTATTTGGCTGGTCTTGATATCACTAAGGTCAAAAGCATAGTACCAGCTTGAGTTGTTTAGAGGGACGTTCTGATCCTTGAGTATGCCTTCGTTAAAAGCAGATTCGCTTGTATACAGGTTATTGGCTATGGCTTCAAAGCCCTGTACCCAATAAGGATCGGTCTCTTTACTTGGTTTGAAAGAACCCACAATTTGCACACGAAGCGTTATATCCAGTCCACTGTATATCGGGTAATTCAGAATATCTCCTACATGGAGATCGTTCTGATACATGCCATCCTCCAGCATGACCACCTCAACAATGCCATCACTTCGCTTATCACCGGGCAGCCTGCCTTTAGTGATCTCTGTCTGATCCTTAAGACCGCTCATTGCAGCCAATGTCATCGACCGGGTTCGGCTGGCATCGACCTTGGAGGGATCCTCCGGGTATACCTCGGTGCCCCGAATAGAACGGGTATTCACATAGGCCTTGTACGGGAACGGAATTTCCTTTGGTATGTCTTGTTTTATGTACTTGTCCACCGCTTGCAGGCCGGGCTGATCTGTCTTTTCTCCTCCAGCAGCCTGATAAGTCATGAGAAGAGATCCGGCTGGAAGACCTGTGCTCTTCTCTTGAAGCGTCCGGGCAACGACTCGTTTGAGGGCACCATCGGAATACATCGGAATGCTCACCGTAAATGACACCGCCACGATCAGTCCGAGCAGTGTGCTGAGGGTCAGCCACCTTGTATTCCACATTTTACGGAATAAGAATCGAACCAGCGGCATCCCCATTAGCGGCCCACAACTTTCTGTCCTACGGTGAGTCCTTTTTTAATCTCAACATCTGTTGATCTCTGCTCGCCCACTTCGACGTCCACTTCCCGCTTGCTGCCGTCATCTTCTACAACCTGCACATAACTGCGGGAGCCCGTTGTACGCAGGGCAGAGATCGGAATAACAATGACATTCTCCCTCTTGGAAGTGGATACTGTAACACTAAGCTGGGTGCCTCGTTCGATTCCTTTCGGATATTTGTCCAGTTGAATAATCATGTATTGATCAAGGCTTTGCTTCTTCGGAGGTGTGGTAGTGCCTCCATTTCCATTAGCTCCTCCGCTGCCGCCTCCCCCATTGCCGCCCGAGCTGCCTCCATTGTCACTGGCTCGCTCCAAAGCACTTGCACTGGGTAGAACTTTGATCTTGCCGCTGATCTCTCCAATCTTATTAATGTCAACCTTGGCTGGCATTCCTACCACCAGCTTCTCTAAATCTTCCTTCTGGATATTGGCGGCAACAACGAGATTGGACGTATCTGCAATAACGGCAATTGTATCATAGGACTTAATCATGGCTCCCTTATCCACATTCACTGAGGTTACTGTGCCTGAGAATGGGGCTGTTAGGACTGCTCTTGAGATCTGATCCTTGAGATCCGCCAGCTCTTGGCGGGCTTTCTCGAATTGGAGCTTCTTCGTTTCGAATTCGATCGGGTCTTTCTCATCCTGTGTTCGAAGCGCTTCTTTCATGGTGACTTCCTGCGATCGGATATCTAGCTCCTTATCCCGTACGCTTTTCTGAAGCTCTTCTGTATCCAGTGTGGCAATAACGGCCCCCTTCTTCACCTTGTCACCAAGCTTGATGTTCAATTCCTTGAGATGAAGCGAAAGTGTATCACCAAGTGTAAAATACACCGGTTCCTCCCGCTGGCTAAGAAACTGCCCGCTGCTTTGAACCGTCGTCTCAAACGTATCTGACGTAACCTCGTATTCAGGTTTCTTGGAAATCTTGGGAGCCTGAATCGTGGGCAATACCTCTTCCTCCTGCTCCTTGGGCAGCAGCCCGCAGCCCGAAGAGGCAAGAACGTTCACACATAATGCAGCAATGCCGAGACTTCGACCCCAATTCCCCCTGTTCCTAGACAAATTTTCCATCCACCATTTCGTAAACATGGTCTGCTACCTCCAAGATTGTAGGATCATGTGTAGTCATACAAATCGTCACATTCTCCGTCTCGATAATATTTCTGAATACGGCCATAACCTGAGCGCCCATTTGGGAATCCAAATTGGCTGTAGGCTCATCCGCAAGCAGCAGATGAGGCCGGTGGGCAATAGCTTTGGCAATGGCTACCCTCTGCTGCTCTCCCCCCGAGAGCTCAAAAGGCCTGTGATGCATCCGTTTGCCGAGTCCCACCAAGTTTAGACAGTGGGCAGCCCGCTCCTTCCACTCTCGTGGGGGAACCGAAGCCATCCGAAGACTGAGTTCCACATTCTCCCAAGCGGACAGCAGCGGAAGCAGCGCGTAAGCCTGAAAAATAAACCCAATTTGATCACGCCGAAGCGCAGTCCTTCTCTTGTCACTAAGAGTATGGAGCATCTGCCCGCGAAAAAGAATTTCTCCCTCTGAAGGCTGGTCCAGTCCACCCAGCATGTTCAGCAATGTGGTCTTACCGGACCCTGATCTTCCCTTGAGCATGACAAGCTGCCTTGGCAGTACTTCCATATGGATCCCCTTAAGTACATGAAGAGATTGTCCTCCTACTTGAAAAGACCGATGGACATCCCTGACTTCAAGAATAGGCTCCAGAGACTTATGTATAATGTCTGGATTACTTGCTTGATCAATTTCTTCCTTGTAAGGCTCAGATACAGTAGAGTCTTGAATCTCTGAGTCTACCAAATTATCGTGCAGCTCGATATTGTCTGGCTCCGATTCAGATACTTGTGTGGAAGGGGATAAAGATTCGCTCCTCGCTTCCAAACCCTCATCCTCAGGACGTTTGCGCAGCCTTCGCCACATAACATGTGCCTCTCCCTATTATCATAGTATGTAAATATTTCCAAGTCCTATTGAATTATAAACGATTTATACTGTAAAAAAGTTACAATAAGTTTATAAGAAAATATCACTATTTTTACTCCAGAAATAGAAAAAGACAGCCGGCCTAAGCCGACTGTCCCTCCAAATAATGCTTTATTTCCTCTAGTGAACGAGTATCTATCTATTAGTTTCCAAATGAGGATGGATCTTCTCTCCAGGATTTGAGCAATTCCAGATCCTGCTCCTGAATCGTACCTTTCTTCACGGCTACCTCAATCAGTGCCGAGTAATTCGATAGCGATTGAATTTCAATACCAGCATCTTTAAAGGCATTGACTGCCTTATCCAGCTGATAACTGAAGATGGCAAGGACGGCTTGTGGCTTAGCACCTGCTGCCTCAACTGCTTGCGCAGCCTTAATGGAGCTGCCTCCTGTAGAGATCAGGTCTTCAATAACGATCACCTTTTGACCTGGTTTGATCAGGCCTTCAATCTGGTTCTCCTTGCCATGTCCTTTAGCTTTGTCACGGATATAGGCCATAGGCAGACCCATTTTTTGTGAAACAAAAGCTGCATGCGGAATCCCGGCTGTTGCTGTACCTGCAATAACTTCTGTATCCGGGTACTGCTCACGGATCAAGCTTGCAAATGCTTCAGCGATCAGATCACGGACCTCGGGAAATGACATCGTAAGCCGGTTATCACAATAGATGGGCGATTTAATACCTGAGGTCCATGTAAATGGCTGATGTGGACGCAACGCGACCGCACCGATCTCCAGCAAACTTTCTGCAATCTTGGACTCTGTTTCTTTTTGATTCAGCACTACAAGGTCATCTCCTCTATGATTTGCTCAGCTGCGCGTCTAGGATCCGCATTGGCAGTGATCGGACGACCTACTACGATGAAGTCGGTCCCTCTGCGAATGGCCTCGCCCGGAGTAAGCGTCCGGGACTGATCCCCTTGAGCGCTGCCCTGCGGGCGGATTCCCGGTGTGACCGTCTTGAAGCTTGTACCGCATGCATCCTTGATCGCCTGCACTTCCAGCGGAGAAGCAACCACTCCGTCAAGACCAGCTTCAAATGTTCTGCGTGCATAATGGACCACAGCTTCTTCTACCGTCCCCGGAATACCAATCTCCTCGTTCAAGGTTTGCTTATCAGTACTTGTTAGCTGGGTTACCGCAATGATTAAGGGGGAAGTGAGGGAGGCATCTTGTGCAAGAGCCTCTCTCACGCCTTCTCTAGCCGCCTTCATCATCTGCACTCCGCCTGCGGCATGAACATTGAACATATCCACACCAAGACGGGTGATACTATTGGCGCCGCCTTTGACCGTATTAGGAATATCATGCATTTTCAAATCCAGAAATACGCTATACCCTTTATGTTTCAGTTCACGGACGAAATCAGGGCCAGCCGTATAGAACAGCTGCATGCCGACTTTCATATAACATGGAATTCCCTGAAGCCGATCGATGAGCAGCCTGGCTTCCTCTGCTGAGGGATAATCCAGGGCCACCATCAAACGTCCGGCAATATTATTATTCATCACGGTTGTATTCTCCTCCCTATACTCAGTTCCAACTCCTGATGCATAAGAAGTCTTACACAGTAGCTAAAGAAGGCATTGCTTGTGAAGTGAAGTTAATGGATTCAAGCATGGTTAGCAAAGCGCGAACCGTATCCAGTGAAGTCATACATACCACGCCATTCTCTACCGCTTCGCGGCGGATTCGGAATCCGTCACGCTCAGGCTCTTTACCTTTTGTCAGCGTATTAACCACAAAGTGAGCTTTACCTCCACGGATCAGATCGAGAATGTTCGGGGTGCCTTCGCTTAGCTTGTTCACAGTGGTTACGTGAATTCCAGCCTCTTTCAAGGCTTCTGCCGTACCACCAGTCGCAATAATATTGTATCCCAGGTTATGGAACCCGCGGAACAGTTCAATAGCTTCTTCTTTGTCTTTATCCGATACAGTAGCGATCATAGAGCCCGTTGCAGGAATCTTCATGCCTGCACCAATAAGTCCTTTGTACAAGGCCTTCGCATAGTTCTGGTCACGTCCCATAACTTCACCGGTTGATTTCATCTCAGGACCGAGCGTAGGCTCAACCCGGCGCAATTTGGCAAAAGAGAATACCGGCACTTTGACCGAGACAAATTCGCTCTCCGGCCATAATCCGTCCACATAGCCAAGGTCTTTAAGCTTCGTACCAAGGATACACTGTGTAGCCACATTGGCCATCGGAATGTTGGTTACTTTGCTCAGGAAAGGAACTGTCCGTGAAGAACGCGGATTCACTTCAATTACATACACTTCATCTTTATAGATAACGAACTGGATGTTGACCAGACCTACGGTCTTCAGCTCTTTGGCTATTTTAATAGTAACATCAACAATCTTCTGCTTCAGCGTCTCGGACAGATACTGAGGAGGATACACAGCGATCGAGTCACCGGAGTGAACCCCTGCACGCTCAACGTGCTCCATGATTCCCGGAATCAACACCGTTTCCCCATCACAGATGGCGTCCACTTCAACTTCTTTACCCAGCATATAGCGGTCAATAAGTACTGGATGCTTAGGGTTGATTTGTACGGCCTGCTCCATGTATCTAAGCAATTCGTCATCCGAATACACAATTTCCATTGCGCGGCCTCCGAGTACATAGGAAGGGCGAACCAGTACAGGATAACCCAGGGACTGGGCGGTACCTACGGCTGCTTCTACGGAAGTCACGGTGCTTCCTTTAGGTTGTGCAATCTCAAGTCTGGATAAAAGAGCCTCAAACCGCTTACGGTCTTCCGCCTCATCGATACTCTCCAAGCTGGTGCCAAGAATGTTCACGCCAGCAGCTTGCAAAGGCGCAGCAAGGTTAATCGCAGTCTGGCCTCCGAACTGAACAATTACGCCAACAGGCTTCTCTTCTTCAATGACATTCATTACATCCTCGAAGAATAGTGGCTCGAAGTAAAGTCGGTCAGACGTGTTAAAGTCAGTCGATACCGTCTCCGGGTTGTTGTTGATAATTACGGCTTCATATCCAGCCTTCTGGATCGCCCAGACAGCATGAACCGTAGAGTAGTCGAACTCGATGCCTTGGCCGATCCGAATTGGACCGGAACCGAGGACGATGATTTTCTCCTTCGTAGAAGGCAGAACTTCATTCTCGGTCTCATATGTGGAGTAGTAGTACGGCGTAGTAGCTTCAAATTCAGCCGCACAGGTATCTACCATTTTGTATACAGGACGCAATCCTTGCTCTAGACGAAGACTTCTTACACTGCTCTCTGTAGTGTAATCACTGCGTGAAGCCCCTTCCCGAAGCTCTGCAATAGCCCGGTCTGTGAATCCAAGACGTTTGGCTTCATAAAGCGTCTCGTTTGTGAGTTCGGCTTCTGCTGCAATTTTCTTCTCAAAATTCACGATTCGTTCGATCTTGTCGAGGAACCACCAGTCAATATTCGTCAAGTCTTGAATCTGCTGAAGCTCATAACCGCGGCGGAAGGCTTCGGCAACCAGGAACAAGCGCTCATCATCAGGCTGAACCAGTCGTCTGTCGAGCTCTTCCTGACTAAGCTGATCCGCTCCTTTCAGAAGCAGTCTGTGTGTCCCGATCTCGAGGGAACGAACTGCCTTATGAATGGATTCTTCAAAAGTCCGGCCAATGGCCATAACTTCACCCGTAGCTTTCATCTGTGTTCCAAGCTTGCGGTTCGCACTGATGAACTTGTCGAACGGCCAACGCGGGATTTTGCTGACGATATAATCCAGTGTTGGTTCGAAGCAGGCATATGTCTGGCCGGTTACCGGGTTAACAATCTCATCCAGCGTATAACCCAGCGCGATCTTGGAAGCCATTTTGGCAATCGGATAACCTGTTGCTTTGGAAGCAAGGGCTGAAGAACGGCTGACCCGCGGATTCACTTCGATTACATAGTATTGGTAGCTCTGTGGATCCAGGGCGAACTGTACGTTACATCCACCCTCGATGTTAAGTGCACGGATAATTTTCAAGGATGCAGAGCGGAGCATTTGGTATTCACGGTCAGACAACGTTTGGCTCGGCGCCACAACAATACTGTCTCCAGTATGTACGCCAACCGGGTCAAAGTTCTCCATGTTGCAGACAACAATACAGTTGTCATTTGCATCACGCATTACCTCATACTCTACTTCTTTCATTCCTGCAATGCTTTTCTCAATCAGACACTGACCGATCGGGCTGTAACGAATACCTGCAGCTACGGTCTCAAGCAGCTCTTCCTCATTCGCACAGATACCGCCACCAGTTCCCCCCAGAGTATAAGCAGGGCGGACGATGACCGGATAACCAATCTCATTTGCAAAATTCACAGCTTCTTCAACGGTAGTAATGATGTCACTGTCTGGTACTGGCTGCTCCAGCTCGCGCATAAGCTCACGGAACAAATCGCGGTCTTCGGCTTTCTCGATGGAAGTAAGCTGTGTACCCAGTAGCTTCACATTTTCGCGTTCAAGTACACCAGCGCGCGCAAGCTCAACCGCCATGTTAAGACCTGTCTGCCCACCTAGTGTTGGAAGCAATCCATCTGGACGTTCCTGACGAATGATTTGCGTTACAAAATCAAGGGTGATTGGCTCGATATATACTTTATCTGCCATATTCGTATCTGTCATGATCGTTGCCGGGTTACTGTTGATCAGGATAACCTCTACGCCTTCCTCTTTCAGCGCTTGGCAGGCCTGTGTACCCGCATAGTCAAATTCGGCTGCCTGGCCGATAACAATCGGACCGGAACCAATAACCAGGATTTTCTTAAGTTCGTTATTCTTTGGCATCTTAACGCGCTCCTTTCGCTGCAGCCATAATTAGCGCCTGACGCGGTTTAGTTGGGTTCTGTTCTTTGTGTGTACGGATCATTTCCAGGAAGCGATCGAACAAATAGCTGTTGTCATAAGGTCCTGGCGCGGCCTCCGGGTGGTACTGCACGGAGAATGCAGGGTATTTCGTATGTTTCAGACCTTCAATGGTCTTATCGTTATTGTTAATATGTGTTACTTCAAGCGGAGTACCGGCAATTGAAGATTCCGTTACCGTGTAACCATGGTTCTGGGAAGTAATATAGCAGCGTCCGGACTCAAGCTCTTTAACCGGATGGTTTCCGCCGCGGTGACCAAACTTCAGGCTTTCTGTATCGGCTCCGCAGGCAAGTGCGAACAGCTGGTGTCCCAGGCAGATGCCGAAGATCGGGTATTCACCCAGCAGCTCGGATACCATTTTGACAGCATAAGGAACGTCTTTAGGGTCCCCAGGGCCGTTGGACAGTTGAATTCCATCTGGATGCAGCTGGCGGATCTCTTCAGCCGTTGTATCGTGAGGAACTACGACAACGTCACAACCGCGCTTGGTAAGCTCACGGAGAATTCCGCTCTTGGCACCGAAGTCAACGAGTACAATGCGCTCCTTCTCACCTGGGCTGCTGTAGATATGATTAGTAGACGTACGGGCCACTTGGTTTCTTAGTTCATTGATGCTGGTTGCCTTAATCATTTCTTGCAGTTCTTCAATCGATTTGGAGGTAGTCGTAAGTACACCCTTCATGGTTCCGTGATGGCGGATGATCCGGGTTAGCATACGGGTATCGATATCGCTGATCCCAGGAATCCCATACTCCTTGAGCAGATCGCCAATGCTATTCTGCGCACGCCAGTTACTCGGTACCGGTTCGTAACGGCGTACCACGAATCCATGAATGGATGGAGCTACAGATTCAAAGTCATCCCGGGTAATCCCGTAGTTACCAATTAGCGGATAGGTCATGGTTACGATTTGTCCACAGTAGGATGGGTCAGACAGGACTTCCTGGTAACCCGTGATTCCTGTGTTAAAAACAACCTCACCTGTCTTCTCAACATCAGCTCCGAATGATTTACCTGTAAATAATGTACCGTCTTCGAGCAATAATCTTGCCTGCATTGCGATATCATCTCCTCTAGTTTTGACCCTCCCAAACCCTCCCTAGAAGGGAGGGCCCCAAGGGCTTTGCCCTCTGGACACCCGAAAGTTTGGCGAAGGATTTATTTGTGCTGTACTTGGTTACGTTTGTGCCAGGAGCGCTTGCCGTCCCATTCGGGACCCGCTTGACTGCGGTGCTCCATAGCTGCTGAAAAGCATTGGTGCGTAGTGCTGCTATATTTTACTCTCTGGACTGTTCTGCATAGAGCCGCTTGTCGTCCCTGCGGGACACGCTCTTGGTTTGTGCAGAGCCCTGAGAGTTGCTTTTGTGTTCTTGAGCTCTGGTCTGCTTGGAGCGCTCTCCCTGCGGGACACGCTCTTGGTTTGTGCAGAGCCCTGAGAGTTGCTTTGGTGTTCTTGAGCTCTGGTCTGCTTGGAGCGCTCTCCCTGCGGGATTCGCTCTTGGTTTGTGCAGAGCCCGGGGAGTTGCTTTTGTGTTCTTAATCTCTGGTCTGCTTGGAGCGGCTCTCCCTGCGGGATTCGCTTTTGGCCTATTCGGACCAGACTACTTTGCCGCTTACGATCGTTGCAACTGGCCAGCCCTGAAGCTTCCAATCCGTGAAAGGTGTGTTACGTCCCTTCGACGCGAAAGTCGATGGATCTACGGCTCTCTCGGCTTCCAGATCCACGATGGTCAGATCGGCAGGCGCACCCGGTTCAAGCTTACCAGCCTTGAGGCCGAAGACACGGGCCGGATCTGAGGTCATCCGCTGGATTAGCTTCGCCAGCGTCCATTTACCAGTGGCCACAAATTTCGTATAGAGCAGCGGGAAGGCTGTTTCAAATCCCACAATACCAAAAGGTGCAAGCTGCATGCCCTTGGCTTTCTCCTCTTCACTATGCGGGGCGTGGTCAGTCACAATGATATCTATTGTGCCATCCTCAACGGCCTGAATGCAGGCCTCCACATCGCGGCGTGAACGAAGCGGCGGGTTCATTTTCCAGTTCGCGTCAAGCCCAGGAATATCTTCTTCTGAAAGGATCAGGTGATGCGGACATACCTCTGAGGTCACCTTGATACCGATCTCCTTCGCCTGGCGAATCAACCGGATGGACTGCTCTGTGCTGACATGGCAGACATGGTAATGAACACCTGTAGCCTCAGCTAGCAGAATGTCCCGACCGACATGAATTGCTTCAGACTCGTTCGGAATCCCTTTAAGTCCATGCTTCTTGGCGAATTCGCCTTCTGCAACCGGAGCACCTTCAACCAGCGTGTTATCTTCGCAGTGAGCAATGACCGGCATGCCCAGTTCAGCAGCCCATTTCATGGCATCCTTCATCATTTGTGCACTTTGTACGCCTACGCCGTCATCCGTAAATCCGATGGCGCCCGATTCTTTGAGAGCGACGAAGTCAGTAAGCTCACGTCCCAGCTCACTCTTGGTAATTGCCGCATACGGGAGCACATTCACCAGGTCGGCTTCCTTAGCTCGGTCCAGCACCAGCTTCACCGTATCGGGATTGTCAGTGACCGGACGTGTATTCGGCATACATGCAATCGTAGTGAACCCGCCCTTTGCTGCCGAACGCGCTCCTGTCTCGATGGTCTCTTTATATTCAAAGCCAGGCTCACGCAAATGAACGTGCATATCGATAAATCCTGGAGCTACAAGCTTTCCCCCAGCGTCGATTACCTTTGTATCTGCGCCTTCAAGTGCATCATTAACGCCAGGGTTGGAAATACTTTCGATTACTCCATCCCCAACAACAATCGTTTTAAGTTCAAGCTCGCCTTCTGCACCAAGAATATTGGCATTTTTGATAATTAGCTTCATGATTACCTCCGCTCCCTTATTCCCCTGCTGATATCATATCCTGAATGGGCATTCGCCGTTACAATTTCATGGCGCGTTCCATAACCGCCATTCGTATTGGAACCCCATTTGACATTTGAGTAAAAATTCGCGATTTATCGCTTTCTACCAGGCTGTCATCGATCTCTACATTTCGATTAACTGGGGCTGGGTGCATAATGATCGCACCTGGCTCAAGTTGTGCAGCCCGCTCTTCGGTAAGACCGTAATGCAGACGATACTGTTCAGCTGACTTCAGCACGCCCACAGCATGTCTCTCCAGTTGAACCCGAAGCATCATGACTACATCAGCCTTTAAGGCCTCTTCTATAGATACATAGGGTGCATGTTCAGCAAGTTCTGGGGCCTGCATACTCGGCGGTGCACAGAATTTGACGTGTGCCCCAAACTTCTTAAGCGCCCACAGATTTGATCTCGCTACCCGGCTGTGCAGGATGTCTCCAATGATAGAGACCCGAAGTCCCTTCAGTTCCCCGAACTGCTGCTTCATCGTATACAGATCCAGCAGCGCCTGCGTTGGATGCTCATTATTGCCATCCCCTGCATTCACCAGGGGAACCGATACTTTCTCCGCCAGCTCGGCGAGCAGCCCGATTGGCTTAAGGCGAATGACTCCGGCATCGATACCCATGGATTCCAAGGTGCGAACCGTATCATAGATGGACTCACCTTTCTCCACACTGGAGGCTGCCGCTGCGAAATTCAGAACTTGTGCACCCAGACGCTTCTGCGCCATTTCAAAAGAGAAACGAGTGCGCGTACTGTTCTCAAAAAACATATTTGCTACAAAACGATTTTTCAGAACCGGGCTCATCTTCTCTTTCTGGCTCTCCCAATAAGCTGCTCGATCTAGTATGGAAGAAATCTCTTCCCGGCTGATCTCCTTAAGACCAAGCAGACTTCGCTCCTTCACTGCTGACATTGAAATGGTCATGATCTGTTGCCCTCCCGCTGCTGTATGATTCTCACCTGATCCACGCCGTCAAACTCCTGAAGGAGCACTTCAATTTCCTCTGCCTTGGAGGTGGGCACATTCTTGCCGATATAATCAGCTCTTATAGGAAGTTCCCGGTGACCCCGGTCAGCCAGTACTGCCAGCTGAATCGATTCCGGTCTGCCGCAATCCATCAATGCGTCCATGGCCGCCCGTATCGTTCTGCCTGTATAAAGAACATCATCACAAAGGATCACTTTTTTGCCCTGGATCGTCTGATCACCAAGCGGTTGACCCAAAGGCTCTTTCGCGCTTGCAGCAGACCGGTCATCCCGGTAGGAGGTTACATCGATCTCACCCCAAGGCACCTTGGTTCCTTCAATCTCTTCAAGTCTTTCGGCAATTCGCTTGGCCAGAAATACCCCGCGGGTTCGAATCCCAACCAGGACACAGCCCTCAATGCCTTTGTTCTTCTCTAAAATTTCATGTGCAATTCTAGTCAGCGCCCGTCTTATTGCCGTTTCGTCCATAATGACATGCTGATCTCCAATGCTCACAGTGTACGCCTCCCAATGATAAGTTCATCAGGTTCCGTGAAGAGCTGCAAAAAAAACTCCTTGCCCAGGTTCCAGGCAAGGAGTTCTCGAGTCACAGATTAGACTATGACTGTCATAGGCTAGACGAAATGGGCACCTGCGCAGCGCGCGGTGTGGAACCACTCCGAATGAACCTCATTCACGTTACCTTGCCAGCCTCACGGGACTGATTTAAAGGTGCTATTGATTTACATGAATTATGACAGAACACCGGGAACCTGTCAAGACGGGCAGACTAAGATATTGTCGATTACTGTCATATTCCTGAATCGCATAAATGCAGACATTAGAACAGCGGATGATCTAACTTAAATAATTATACAACATTAATGTATAAATATCCATAGCTAATATACATCCTTAATTGCTAATCCCTCCCCAAATACAGCGACATCGCTACAAGAAAAAAAAAGCTGCCCGCTTAACGCAAGGCAGCTTCTGAGTATATATTCAATTAAAATTCAAACTTGACGTCACCAAGACGACGTTTGATCTCGGAAATGACACGCTTCTCATCTTCTTCACCTTTAGCGATAAAGGTAACAGAGAAACGAACGAAGGAACCTGCATCATCCCAAGGCACAGTAGAGATCAGCTTCTCACGAATCAGGTACTGCGAGAAGGCTTCACCGCTGTCAAAGCTCGGACCCCCCACTACACCTTTAGGCGCAGCCACATAGAGGAAGAATGAACCTTTTGGTTTCTTAGCTTTGAAGCCAAGCTCATTGAGTGCTTCTACAAGCATGTCATGACGACGGGAATATTTGTCCGCAATCTTCTCGGTGATTTGAGGATTAGCAAGTCCATATGCCGCAGCCTTCTGAATGGCAATGAATTGACCTGAATCATTATTGTCCTTCACATCACTGAATGCTTTGACTACAAGCGGGTTGCCCGCAACGAATCCAATTCTCCATCCGGTCATGTTGTAAGACTTGGACAGGGAGTGAAGTTCAACCCCTACATCCTTGGCACCCGGAACAGACAAGAAGCTAAGCGGCTTGAGGCCATCATAGGTTAACGCTGCGTAAGGAGCATCATGCACAACTACAATGTTATGCTTCTTAGCCCAAGCAACTACTTCGGCGAAGAATTCCTTGGTAGCGCTGGCACCCGTAGGATTGTTCGGGTAGTTCAGGTAGAGAAGCTTCGCACGTGCGCAGATCTCTTCGGGAATCGAAGATAGATCAGGAAGGAAGTTATTCTCTGCGGTAAGCTGTACGTTGTACACTTCTCCGCCCAAATATTTCGTATGCGTTCCGAGAACTGGGTATCCTGGAACAGTCATGATCGTAACGTCACCAGGATTAATGAAGCAGGAAGGAAGCATAGCCAAGGCTGGCTTAGAGCCAATGGAGTGAACGATTTCCGTAACCGGATCGATCCCTTCCACGCTGAATACTTCTTTCAGATACTTCGCTGCAGCCTCTTTGAATTCTACGATTCCGTTATCGGCATAGCCACGGTTCTCAGGTTTGGCAGCTTCTTCAGCAAGCTTAGCCACAATGCCTGCATCCGCCATTTCATCAGGTTCTCCGACACCCATATCAATAAGTTCAACATCCGGGAAATCCTTCTTGGCTGCAGCTTTTGCACGTTTGATTTTCTCGAATTTATAGATTGCGGTATCTTTCCCGTAATTAGCGCCGCCGATGCGGTCAGCAAAATTGTTCTGAATATAAGTTTGTTGGTATTGTTCAATACTCATGCCAGTCCATCTCCTTAAATAAATCTAATGTCTAATATGCTGGAATCGACGCCTTTTCACAATGGATTATCCGTCAGATCGTTTGTACTATTTGACCATCTGCCGCGGCTCTTCCACTAGAACTAACTGCTGACGGTCGTTGAAATAAGCCTTGTAAGCAAACTGCACAAATACCATAACGGATAAAGAAACACTACCCAGGATGCCCAGCATAATCGCGATCTGATACTCCACCGCTACAATTGGGGATGCTCCCCCAAGAATTTGTCCAGTCATCATCCCGGGGAGAAATACAATTCCCATACCTACCATAGAGTTAATCGTCGGCAGCAGGGCAGCATCAAATGCCTGATTGATAATCTCTCTGCAAGCTTCTTTTGGAGCGGCTCCAAGCATGAGCGACCCTTCTATCCAGCTTCTACGAGAGCTCATCCCCTGAGCCAGTGTATTAACGCCCAGCGCAATCCCTGTCATTGAATTCCCGATCAGCATACCCGCAACCGGGATCACATAACTAGGCTCATACCATGGGGTCTTATGAATGACAACCAGTAAGAAGAACAGCAGGCTTGCTAAAATGCCAGAAGTCATCGAAATGGCAATCAATTTCTTCAACTGGCGGTTCAGTGGATGCTTGGATCTTTTGAATAATGTATAGATCGCAAAGGCAAGCATCAGCAGAACAATCAGTCCGGTCATCCAAGCGTTCGCTTGTGTAAACAGGTATTGCAGAACATAACCTACAATTATAAGCTGAAGGGTCATTCTAACCGTAGACAGCAGAACTTCCCGTTCCCTGGGAATCTTTTTAATACGAACCATGATGATAAGAATAATTACGAACACATAAGCGGCAGCAAGCCTGTACCATTCCAGTTGGAGAACCCCATTCAAGATGAGACCACCTCCCGAGAGACGATTTTACCTTGATGAACATAGATGATATTTTCTCCAATAAGATCGGCTGCTGAACGAGAGTGAGTAACAATAATGAGAGAAATTCCCTCGGCCCGAGCTCTTCCGGTTATAGAAGTCAATACCTCCAAGGAGGTTGCTTCATCTAATGCCGCAGTCGGCTCATCCAGAAGCAGAACCCCAGGTGACATAAGAAGAGCTCTCGCCAAACACAGGCGCTGCTTCTCCCCGCCGGACAGCCGGTCTGCGGCTTCCTCCAGCTCTTTAGACAGGCAGACAGCCCGGAGTGACTCTCGCATTTCATCGTCTGTCGCTGGCGCTCTCGCAGACATCTTCAGACCCATACCAAGATTATCCCGGATTGATCCCGAGAAGATCACCGGACTTTGCGGGACCATCACACACTCTCTACGAAGCAGGACGGGATCCATATGGGCGATACTCCGTCCCCTATACAGAATGGTCCCATCATCAGGAGTAATCATCTCATTCAATAGCTGAAGCAGAGTTGTCTTCCCGCTGCCGCTTTCTCCCAATATACAGGTAACTTTGTGCGCTTCAATATTAAGCTCATGTACATGAAGCACTTCCCGATATCTAACTTTTCGGAGCTCAAACAAGGCCATTTTCACGTCTCCTCCATTCAAAAAAGACACCCTGGATCAAAACACTGCTTCTTACCTGTGCAAGTGGTCTGCTTCTAGAAATGTCTTATTGATGAGTTAGCGATTCCGAAGTGAGATCAGGAGATCCTCCATATCCTCTGGAATCGGAGCCGAGAACTCGAGGTATTCACCTGTAGAAGGATGGATAAATCCAAGTACAGCAGCGTGAAGAGCCTGTCCATTCATCTTGATCCCTTTGCTTCTGCCGTATAACGGATCTCCCACCAGCGGATGCTCAATGAACTTCATATGTACCCGGATTTGATGGGTCCGGCCGGTCTCCAGCTTGAGCTCAAGTAAGGTGTAATCCCCAAATCTCTCCGCTACATGGAAATGAGTGACTGCCGTCTTGCTGTTCCTCTCGGTTACCGTGAACATTTTGCGGTCATAGGTATCCCGGCCGATCGGAGCATCTATTGTTCCCTGATCATGGGTCACATTTCCGTGCACAAGTGCGTAGTATTTACGTGTCACCGAATGATCCTTCAGCTGGGCCGCCAGTGAAGCATGCGCCTTATCGTTCTTGGCCGCCATTAGCAGACCAGACGTATCCTTGTCGATTCGGTGCACAATTCCCGGTCGCAGCTCACCATTGATGCCTGAAAGATCCTTGCAGTGATACATTAAAGCGTTGACCAAGGTTCCCGAGGAATGACCCGGTGCGGGATGGACAACCATACCTCTCTGCTTGTTAACTACAATCATGTCTGAATCTTCGTAATACACATCAAGGGGAATATTCTCAGGCACAATTTCCACGGAACTCGGTTCCGGGATCGTCACACTAACCAGGTCACCTTCGGCAAGCTTGTAATTCGACTTGACCGGGTTCCCGTTAACCGTGACATGCCCCTCTTCAATCCACAATTGGATCTGACTGCGGGAATAATCTTCTGTTAGACATTCTTTCACATATTTATCTATACGCTCTTTAACCGTGTCGGCTGTGACCGTCCATTCAAGAGTTTCATTCATGAAGTCTGTTCGCTCCCTGCCTCTGCCTGTTTTTTCTTCTCTCTGCCCATATCCAGGAACGAGTCCAGAACAATTAGCCCAACACCTACAACGATACATGAATCTGCGATATTAAAAATCGGGAACGTATAGCTTCCGAAATTAAGCATCAGGAAGTCCACAACCTCGCCGGTTAACGCACGATCCAGGAAATTTCCAATTGCACCGCCAAGCACCAGCGCCAACGCAGTCGGAAGCAGCTTATTATTACCGTTCTTGATTCTTTGCAGATACCATACGATGGCCAAGACTACAATCACTGTAATGACTATAAAGAACCAACGCTGGTTCTCTAGTATTCCGAATGCCGCTCCAGTGTTTCGATGTGACAAAAGTCCGAAAAAATCTCCGATGACAGGGATTTGCTCGTGCAGCTGCATTTTTGTAGCCACAATATATTTGGTTCCTTGGTCAATCAGAAATACAATGAATGCGATTAAGTAATAGATCACTGAAATTGTCACCTCGTCTTTTGATATCAACCACCGTGCAATCCGGCAGAATTAACCACAATTTAGCCTTGTATATTGTAGCACAGCAGGAAAGATAACGTCCATGTGCGATAGTATTTACCTCCTCTAAAACCAACCCCCTTTGCACAACCTAGAGGTAAGAACTTTTACAATCTGTACACTTGGAAAGGAGCTCCCTTATGTCTCATCTAAGCAAACAGCAGCTTACCACACTCCAACAAACACTGCAGGAACAGCGTGAGGATATTGCGGGCCGCCTGGCCTACAATGAGCATTATGGCATGGCCGCCACTACGCGCGAGAATATCAGTGAATTATCCACCAATGACAATCATCCGGCAGACCTCGGTACTGAAATGTTTGAACGAGGCAAGGATTTAGCCTTGGCCGAGCATGACGAGCTTCATTTGGACCGGATTGATGATGCTTTGCAGCGTATGAAGGAAGGCAGCTATGGGGTGTGCATCACCTGCGGCCAGCCCATTAGTTATGATCGGCTCAGCGCCATCCCTGAGACCACTTACTGCAAGGAACACACACCGCAAAGAGAAGTCTCCAGCAAGCGTCCGATTGAAGAAGAATTCCTGTATCCTCCATTCGGGCGTACCAGTATGGACGAACACGATGATCAGAATGGCTTCGATGGCGAGGATGCTTGGCAGATTCTCGAAAGCTATGGCACCTCCAATTCACCGGCTATGGCGGAAGACAACGAAATCGACGATTACAACGATATGGAGATTGAGGCCGGCAGTGAGCTAGACGGATTCGTTGAGCCCTATGAGAGCTTTGTCGCCACGGACATCACGGGTACCGAAGTGTTCTTTTACCGGAATGGGCAGTACCGCAAGCATATGAGCAGCACCAAACATCTGGAATCCGAAGATTCACTGGGCACCGGCTCTAACGAGTATTAAGCTCCAGCTGACGCTGAACAATACGGACAATATCGGCAATGTAATCCCCGACAATCGGCAAATTGAGTGCCCCTAGAACTTGAAGGAAATAAATAATGGTTGCCGCAAAAAAAGTAAAGCCTATCGCAATTCCCACTCCGCGGGAGGCTCCGAATATTAAGTTCAACCAGATCAACTTCCAGGGTCTGACCATAAGCTGGGTATACTCCAAAATTCGTGACTTCTCAAGTTCGTGTGACCAATGGAGAGTCACTTTATATACAGTTCCCATCTTCTCCTCAAGCGTCCCATCCAGCGTGGGTTCTTCAGTTGCTTTAGTTGAATTCGCCGTCTTGCGGTGTATCATTTGAGCTGTCCATCCTTCCCTGGGTGGCCTTTAAGCTTCTTCATTCAAAATACAAACGAGCCCGCCAGATTTCCCCTAGAGGAAATTCTGGCTAAAGCTCGTTAGTTATTTTTGCTATTTAGTATGGCCCTAAATTAGGGAACCATGCTGTGTAATTATTCGGCAATATGAATCTTGATCTGCTTGGTACCCAGATCAACTTTCTCGGATCCTTCCTTATCACCAAAAGATACGTCCGTGACAAGTACATTCTCACGAAGCACATGATCGAAAGCCGTAATTGCTGCCTTAAGCTCATCATCCACCTCAAGCGTAAGATGAACTCTTTTCTCAATCGGCAGGTCCAGCTTCTTCCGTGTATCCTGAACCGCACGAACCACTTCACGAACTAGCCCCTCTTGTTCAAGGGCAGGCGTGATTTCCGTATTCAACGCGACTGTAATTCCGTAACCAGACGCTGAAGCAAACCCAGGCTTCGCCTGCTTTTCAACCAGCAGTTCTTCTGCAGTAATCTCAAGCTCCTCACCTTCTGGGGAGGTGATATGAAGCACACCGCTGTTAACGATCCGGCGGGTTTCGTCAGCTGCGAGACCTTTCAGGTAGCCCTGAAGGAAGCCGATATTTTTGCCATATTTCTTCCCAGCCACCTTAAGGTTCATCTTCAGCGTGAAATCAACAAACCCACTGTCGCTTTGTTCTACTTCGATGCGTTTGATATTAATCTCATCCTTGATGATCTCTTCATAATCTGCAACAGTAAAGCTGCGGTCAATGGAGATAATCAGCTCGGATAGCGGCTGACGGGTCTTAATCCCTGTCTCATTCCGAACATTGCGGGCAAGCTCCACAATTTGACGGGCCGTCTCCATGTCCTGCTCAAGATCCTTATCGATCAGAGTCTCATCTGCTTTCGGATAGTCTGCAAAATGAACACTGTCCAGCTCTCCATCTAAATTGCTGTAGATATCTTCTGCCAGAAGCGGAGTGTACGGCGCAGTCAGCTTGGCGAGAGTAATCAGAACGCTCGTAAGTGTCTGATAAGCAGACAGCTTATCTTCACTTAGTCCGCTGCCCCAGAAGCGGTCGCGGGAACGGCGGATATACCAGTTACTCAGCTCGTCAACGAACTGTTCGATCGCTTTGGCCGGATTAAGGAAGTCGTTCACCGATAGGCCCTTATCCACAGTCAGAATCAGACTGTTCAGGCGGGACAGCACCCAGCGGTCCAGCTTGCTCTCAGATGGACGGTAAGCATGCTCTTCTGGCTTGTAACCGTCAATATTCGCATACAAAGTAAGAAATGCATGGGTATTAACCAGCGTGTCTACAACTTTGGATTTGGCTTCAGCTACGATACCTTTGGAGAAACGTTTGCTGTTCCATGGAGCACTGTCAGAGAGAAGCGCCCAGCGGAAAGCATCCGTGCCGTACTCTTCAATGATATCCCAAGGATCGATTACGTTTCCTTTGGATTTGGACATTTTCTGACCGTTCTCATCAAGAATATGACCAGTTGCAATGACAGCTTTATAAGGCGCCTTGCCTGTGAAAAGAGTAGAGACGGCAAGCAGACTATAGAACCAGCCGCGCGTCTGGTCAATCCCTTCACAGATCATATCAGCTGGATACTGCTCATTGAATTCCTTCTCATTCTCAAATGGATAATGCTGCTGGGCAAAAGGCATAGACCCACTGTCGAACCATACATCGATAACTTCCGAAGTACGGGTCATGACACCCTCTTCATGGAAAGGAGATTTAAGCTTAATCTCATCCACATAAGGCTTGTGAAGCTCAATATCTTCGGGCACTTCGCCGATCGCATGCTCTCTCAGCTCAGCAATACTTGCAGGCGCGAACTCCTTGCCAGTTTTGTCGCAGACCCATACATTGAGTGGTGTCCCCCAGTAACGGTTCCGGCTGATATTCCAGTCTACCAAGTCCTCCAGGAACTTACCAAAACGCCCTTCACGAACGTGTCCTGGATACCAGTCCACACTATTATTGTTGGCAATCAGCTGGTCCTTCACAGCTGTAGTTTTGATGAACCAGCTGTCCATAGCATAGTATAGAAGCGGTGATTTGCAGCGCCAGCAGAATGGATAGCTGTGCTCATACTTCTCTTTGCTGTACAGCAGTCCGCGCTCGGACAATGTTTTGACGATATCAAGATCACAATCCTTCACGAAGCGTCCAGCAAAATCAGTTACCGCATCCGTATATTTGCCTTGAAGGTTAACAACACTTATGAATTCGATATCATTCTCACGGCAGGTTCTGTAGTCGTCCTCACCATGAGCTGGGGCCATATGAACGATCCCTGTACCGCTGGAGTCCGTAACAAATTCAGCACCTACTACCACAAGACCATTCTTAGGGTGAATGTAGTCAAATGGAGCTTTATAGCTCTTGCCGACCAGTTCCGCACCTTTAAGGGTGGACAGAACTTCATAATCGCCCTTAAGTACCTCCTTGGCCAGACTTTCAGCCAGGATAAATACTTCGGCACCCTGCTTAACGCGCGCATAAGTGATGGCCGGATTCACGGCAAGCGCTGTATTCGCTGGCAGTGTCCATGGTGTCGTTGTCCATGCAAGAATATATTCCTCGCTATCAGCAAGTTTGAACTTCGCTGTTGCACTCAGATCCTTCACATCTTCATACCCTTGTGCCACTTCATGTGAACTTAGAGTAGTCTGGCAGCAAGGGCAGTAAGGACTTACGCGATGACCACGATACAGAAGCCCCTTCTTGTGAATGGTGGACAAAATGTTCCACACACTCTCAATATAGCTGTTCTTAAGCGTAATATAAGGATCATCAAGATCAGTCCAGTAGCCGATCGCTTCGGTCAGCTCTCTCCACTGCTTCTCATATTCAAAGACACTATCCTTACATTTCTTAATGAATTCTTCGACCCCGTAATTCTCGATTTCCTGCTTGCCGGAAATGCCTAGCTGCTTCTCCACACCGAGCTCTACCGGCAGACCATGGGTATCCCAGCCTGCTTTGCGGACAACGCGGTAACCATTCATGGTCTGGTAACGACCAATAAAGTCCTTGATTACACGGCCAAGCACATGACCAATATGCGGTCGTCCATTCGCCGTCGGAGGTCCCTCGTAGAACACATAGTTCGGTCTTCCAGCACGATTCTCGATACTTTTGCGGAACGTATCCTCACTATTCCATTTGGCCAAAATCCGTTTATCCCGTGCACGGGCTTTTTCTTTCACATCCACCTTTTGCATTCTATACAGCCTTCCTTTCTCCAACATAAAGTCATGGTCTAAAAACAACAAAAAAAGCCCGTCCCTAAAGGGACGAGGCTTATGCTCGCGTTACCACCCTTGTTCCAATCTTACCTTCTGCCAAGGCAGATGAAAGATTGACAACTTAGTCCCATACACTTCATATGGGGCCGATATAACGGCCGGCAGCCGGTGAAGCTTAACGTCTCCAGATCACACTCCTTAGAATGCATCTCTGAAAATTTAGGCTTAACTTCTCCGGGAGGATATTCCGTCTGTCTCTTGAACGTCGGCTTTCAGCAGGATGCCAACTCTCTGGGGGATCAAGGGTTCAGCGTACTGGTTCCCATCATCAAAAAATCGCTATGCGGTTAAAATGATATGTTCTTATTTATACCTGTTTTAGGTCATAATGTCAACCAGGAGAAGGCCTAGTAAATCTCGCGCACTTCACGCTCGCCGCGCTTGTTATCCTCTTCAAGAGATTCCCAGCCATCTTGACTTAAAAGTTCAAGCTGAGCTTCCACCAGTACCCGGAAGCGGGCACGGTACACGGATGCCTGTTTCTTAAGCTCTTCAACTTCAAGGGCAACCTTGCGGGATTTGCTCAAGGATTCATTGATGATGCGATCCGCATTCTTCTCTGCTTCTTTTATAATAAGCTGAGCTTCCTTCTTCGCATTGTTCCTAACCTCGTCAGCCGCTTCTTGGGCAACGATGATCGTCTTGCTCAGCGATTCTTCGATCGTAGCAAAATGGTCAAGCTTCTCCTGCACCGTCAGCAGCTGGTTCTGAAGATCCTTGTTCTCCCGAATGACACTCTCGTAATCCTTAATGATCTGATCGAGAAATTCATTCACTTCGTCTTCGTCGTAACCGCGAAGACGCCTAGAGAACTCCTTATTATGTATATCCAGCGGCGTTAATGGCATGCTGCGCACCTCCTAAAAATTTGAACAACAAGGCAGAAGATCAGGTTGTCGCTCTATTCACTGTATTCCAATTCGACAGGTTAAGCAGATTTCCTGCTGTCTTCTACACAAATTTCCCGATTTTCACACGGAATCTCCCTTTTTTCGTCACGCCGTCCAGTTCAAGTACTTTGAACCGTCCAAATCCCTGCAGAGAGACGATATCTCCTTCTTTTAGATTCTTAGAAGGATCTTCTTCCGTTCGCCAATTGATCCGGCAGCGTCCGGCTTTAATGGGAATCAAGACCTTGCTTCGGCTAAGCCGGTATACGTCACTTACAATTCCGTCTAATCTCAAGGAAGCCACGGTCAGTACCATGGAATCCAGATTAGGACTTGTTACACGAAGTTCATTCAGTTCCTTGATCTCCGTATAGACATTGACCCTATGGACTTGACGCAGATTAGCACGAAGATAGTCCGCAGTCTCTTCAGCTACGATTACATTGCAGCCATCCTCAAGAACATGGATATCTCCAATCTTATCCCGCTTCAGTCCCAAAGACAGCAGGGCTCCCATATAGTCTCCATGTTCCAGGTTGTCCAGCTTCTGGTCAAGCGAAGAGATGTTGAGAACTTTAAGCTTCATCGGTTCATAGGACAAATCCCTGTAGCTTGGGGCGATCAAAGCCCGGACCCGTTCAGCTCCTTCATATCCGCCATCCTGCCTAACGCTCACATCAGGATTTCTTCTAGCCAGAGACTCCAGGATAAAGCATTGACGAGGGTCAAGGAAATCGGTTAGCTTCACTTCGTGATATTCGCCGGCTCCAACAATCCACTCCCATGCCCGGTCAACAAACATCCGTTCTTCCGGGCGGAAATGTTCATAGATGTCAATCTTCATTATCTGCTTCCTGTCAAGTAGTGAACCACACTTACAAGCCCAATAACGGCAAGCCGAAGCACGAATAGGGCTACGATAGGAGAAATATCAATCATACCCATAACCGGCGGTATGAACCGGCGGAAAGGAGCAAGAAATGGCTCTACGAGCTTACCTAGCAGATCACCGATAAAGCTCTCCCTGACATTCGGTATCCATGACATTAGAATGTAGATAATAATCATATACATATAAATTTGATACAAAGCATAAATAATCGTCTCAATGCTGCTCAAACTCCGGTCACCTCATTCTGTTATATTCTTGTTCGTCGGCTAGAATTTCAGTAATAGAGCCCTGAATTTCAACCGTATCCGGGGTGCACAGAAAGATGTTTCCGCCAATTTTGGATATACTACCGCTCAGAGCATATACCGTACCACTCAGAAAATCGATAATACGCAGAGCCTGATCGTTACGAACACGCTGCAAGTTGACTACCACCGCGCGGTGCGAACGCAGATGATCTGCAATCTCTTGCGCTTCATCATAGGAACGAGGCTCATTCAAGATCAGCTTCACATTCTTCTGGGAATGAATACTTACCACATTGGCTCCCCTTTGGTTTCTACGTGCGTCGAAGCTCGGAGTTTCAAGCTCAGGTTCGTCCATCTCCTGGAATTTCTCTCGCTCCACAACTTCCTCTTCTTCCTGAAGGCCAAAGAAATTCATAAATTTATTCATGACTCCCATTAATTCTCCTCCTCTTTCCCCACTAATAGAGTTCCGAGGCGAAGCCATGTCGCCCCTTCTTCAACCGCCACCTCAAAATCATTCGACATTCCCATCGACAAATGCATCATGGGCTCGTCCGTTAACGACTTATCATTCAGCTGATCTCTAAGCTCCCTAAGGCCCCTAAAAATAGGTCTGGTATCTTCCGGATCACCTTCAAAAGGGGCCATGGTCATCAGCCCGATGACTTTAAGATGAGATAGCTGCCCGATCTCTTCAAGAAAACCCGGCACTTCGTCTGGAGCAAGGCCATGTTTGGTCTCCTCTCCAGATATATTAACCTGAACAAATGCCTTAATAAACGTGTTCTCCGCCGCAGCTTTCTTCTCAAGCTCTCTAGCCAGGGATAGACGGTCCAGGGAATGGATGTACTCGAACTTCCCGATCACATCCTTCACCTTGTTTGTCTGCAGATGCCCGATGAAATGCCATGTGCCTCTGCTTCCAAGCTGTTCCCATTTCGGACCTGCTACCTGAAGGCGATTCTCGCCGATATGTGTCAGTCCTTGATCAAGCACCGCCTCCGTCGCCTCTGCGGAGACGTATTTCGTCACTGCTACTATGTTAATCTCTTCAGGCTGCCTACCACTTCGTATACAGGCTTGTCTGATTCGTGTGTTCACCAGTTCAATCCGTTCCTTCAAACTCAAGTGAAGGATCACCTCTCCTTCATGCCGATCCAGCTGGCCATTCGACCGGTTACTCCCTTCTCCTTGCGATAGGAGAAGAACAAATCGGTATTGCAGCTAGTACACCAAGATGTACATTCGATATGACTCGGCAAAATTCCTGCTTTTATCATAATGATTCGATTCAGTTCTTTCAAGTTCAGCATGCTTTTGCCAGGATTAACTGACGCAGAAGTTACCTTTGCTACCAGCTCCGGCTGTGCCTCTGCAGGTACGATGTCTCTTACCTTGGACATCACATGGTCATCTACTTCGTAACAGCAGCTCCCTATAGACGGACCAATCGCTGCACGGAGTTCATCCCGGCGGCTGCCATACTCTGTCTCCATCTTCTGGACCATTTGCAGCGCAATCTGCTGAACGGTCCCTTTCCATCCTGCATGAGCGAGGCCCACAGCATGGTGTGCGGGGTCAAAGAAATACAGCGGCACACAATCCGCATAAAAAGACGTAAGCAGAACACCCTGTACATCGGTGATCAATCCGTCCGTATCCTCAAAACTGCTTGTTCTGTCCAGCCTCCCGCGTCCGCGATGTTCAGTCCCTACTACACCTACGCGGGTATCATGGACCTGTTCTCCACAGGTCCATGAGTCGAAGGAGAATCCAACAGCTTGCGCTAACCTTGCTCTATTCTCGACAACAACATCAGGATCGTCTTCTACATGCAATGCTAAATTAAGACTTTCATAAGGAGAAGCGCCTGCTCCGCCGCCTCTGCCCGTAAAACCGACACTCAGCTCTGGAAAAGCATCCTCCCAGGAACGGATGATCAGACGTTCTGGCTCTCCGTCCTTTATATTTACCCTAACAAACGGTTCCATATCCCATATCCTCCTAATAACTCCTGAATACAGTGTACCATATGCTCCGAACTTTACTAACCTGTTTCCATCAGATTTGTTCTTATGGGCCGCCACAGCAGCTTTAAATACTCCGGCGCCCCTCTTGCCTGTCACGTTCAATATATATCGTATTATCATTGTCCTGAGTTCGGATCCGGCTCTCATCCAGCTTTACAAGCACTACATCCGAACCTATCTTTACAATATTTCTCCAGGGAATGACCATATCGTTCCCGCCTCCGAACAGTCCCATGAATTTACTGTAGCCTGGAACTACGATAGCCTCAATCAGTCCCTGCCGCAGATCAAGCTCCAGATCACTAATTTGGCCAAGCCTTTTCCCGTCCACCACGTTGATTACATCCTTTGTCTGGAAATCGGAGATTTTCACGAGCAACCTCTCCCCCTTTGTACACTTCATATATCCAGTTACCGTCAGGGATTACTTACGCCCTTGTCTGTTAAATATATGAGTCACGTATCCAAAAAATAAGATCAGGCACAAAAAAAGACGGTCCCTTTCGGGCCGTCAGGATTTCACATGCTTTTGCATCTGTAAAATAGCGGATTTCTCCAGTCTGGATACCTGTGCCTGAGAGATACCAATCTCATCCGCAACTTCCATCTGGGTCTTGCCTTCAAAAAACCGCATGGACAGGATCATCTTCTCTCTGCGGTTAAGCTTATGCATCGCTTCGCGCAGCGCGATCTCCTCGATCCAGGATACATCCTTGTTCTTGTCGTCGCTGATCTGATCCATTACATAGATGGGGTCCCCGCCGTCATGATAGATGGGCTCAAATAAGGATACCGGGTCCTGGATCGCATCAAGTGCGAACACAACGTCTTCTTTAGGTATATTCAGAGCCTCCGAAATTTCCAGTACAGTCGGTTCACGAGAGTTTCGGTTCGTCAGGCTGTCCCGCATTTGTAGCGCCTTATAGGCGATGTCCCGCAGGGATCTGGAGACCCGAATCGGATTATTATCCCTAAGATACCGCCGAATCTCACCAATGATCATCGGAACCGCATAGGTGGAGAACTTTACATTTTGCGATAAATCGAAATTATCAATAGCCTTCATTAGTCCGATACAACCGACCTGGAACAAGTCGTCTACATACTCTCCCCGATTGTTGAACCGCTGGATTACGCTGAGCACGAGTCTCAGATTCCCATTTACTAACTTTTCTCTTGCTGCTCGCACGTGGTCTTGTTGTAAAGAGTGGAATAGTTCACGCATTTCCGCATTCGTTAGAACAGGCAGCTTTGCAGTATCTACACCGCAAATCTCGACTTTGTTTCGTGTCATCGTGTCTTACCTCCCAAGGATACAGATCGAACCTGTAAGGCCCTGCGGCCTTACCTAATCTGCGGTGAAACTAATGTTCATTATCTCCGAGGGATGTCTTTTTATTCCTTTATTTTGGGTTACACCATTTTATTGAACTCTTTTCGAAGGCGCTTTATGATCCTTTTTTCAAGGCGGGAAATGTAAGATTGTGAGATCCCAAGCAGGTCTGCCACATCCTTCTGCGTCTTCTCTTCCCCATCGGTCAGGCCAAAGCGCAGCTCCATAATCATGCGTTCCCGGTCACTCAGCTTATCCAGCGCCTTATGCAGCAGCTTACGGTCGACCTGCTCTTCAATATTGCGGTATATGGTATCATTCTCGGTGCCCAGTACATCGGACAAGAGCAGTTCATTTCCATCCCAATCGATATTTAGCGGCTCGTCAAAAGATACCTCGGACCGGATCTTGCTGTTCCGGCGCAAATACATCAGAATTTCATTCTCGATACAGCGCGAGGCGTAGGTGGCAAGCTTAATCTTTTTCTCCGGATCAAAAGTATTGACGGCCTTGATTAACCCAATAGCTCCGATCGAGACCAGATCTTCAATATTGATCCCGGTATTCTCGAATTTACGAGCAATGTATACAACCAGACGCAGGTTGCGCTCAATTAGCATTGCCCGAATGGCTGCATCCCCGCTGGAGAGCTTCTGCAGCAGGAATTCCTCTTCTTCTCGTGTTAAAGGTGGGGGAAGCGCCTCACTCCCGCCAATATAATAAATCTCCTCACTTTTCATTCCAAGTAGGAATAGGAATCTATAATACTGCAGTTGAAGTGTCAATTTCCATTTTACAAGCATGGCTCAAACCTCCTATATCGCGTTAGCAGCTGCACTAGCCTTATCACTAGCGACCGTCTCCTCCAGCAGTGCCGGATGAATAATAGCCTTATAGGCTCCTTCCGATGACAGCCCTCCTCCATCCAATCCCACAAGCACTCTGCTGGTTGTCGTTCTTTTATCCACGACCGTAACGGTTACCCAATCCGGTTTCAATGCAATCATGAACTGCGACCCCTTATTGATACCCCGGTAGGGAACCAGGCGCAGCCTATCTCGCCATGGGAAGCCATTGTCATCGCTTAGCTGCATAATGAGGTTGTCCGCTCCATCTTCGCCGATCTTGCCTGCCCAGCTCTCTGGAAGAAAGTCCTCCCAGAGTGAGGCTTCCATAACCATGACTGGCATTCTGGTTAACGGATCTGTAAGCTGGTTCCCTGTATCAATAAGTCCTGTGCAGCTGACGTCCACTTCACCAATACGAACCGTTACTTCTCCTAGATAGGCATTTAAGCGAAGCTGCCTCTGCCGGGAGGATTGAACGGACTTGAACCACAGCAGAACAAGCACAAAGACCACAAGGATGAACAAGGCCCCTATTTTGATTTCAAAGCCCGCTCCTCCTGAAGTCGTATACCAAATGCCGCTCCATACTTCTCCGGAGCTTTGCAGAAGATAATGAATGCCAAGAATCCCTCCGGCTGCCACGAAGTTGACAATATAGAAGGCACCCATATTGCGGAGATAGTTTTGCAGACTTCCAAACCCAAAGGCTACCCAAAGCATGATTACCGAGATTAAGAACTTTGTAAGGAACGTATACAAAAAGGACAGCTGGGGCAGGAACATCATAAGCACATATAAAGCGCCAATTACCGCTGCAGCAGCAGCACGCCATTTCTTCACTTTCAGCTTCCGCATCCACGCTGTCACCCAAATGAGACTTCCGTCAATGATCAGGTTCATCAGAAAAATAAGATCAATATAAACAACCATGGCTTCACCTGCCTATTTCCACGGGAGCTGCTTCTTTAATTTGCTAGCGTTCCTGGAAATGCTAAAAAACACACTTAAGAGATTACCATTTGTGAAATGTTGTTTCCCCCGTTCGGTCTTATTGTCCACTCTCTTAAAGCAGATCGATGTTCTCAGTATAAGTAGATCAAAGTATGAAGTCTGTCTAATATTGAATGCAGAGTTCAACTTTTTTTGTCGACCTTCCAGAGATTATCTGGTAACCCAGCCCGGTTCTTCTAACCGAAATAAAGGGGTGAAAATCAAAAAAGCCCGTTCATCGCACAATGCGATAAACAGGCTTCATGTATGGGGGAAATCTATCCTAGTCTAATCGTTGTTACGGCGATTACGCAGGAATGTTGGAATATCAAGTTGATCTCCGCTTGGTTGATTCCCAAATGGTCTCAAATTATTCGTACGATTATCCTGTGGCTCCGCGGTGCCTACCGAAGGCTTGCGCAGCGGTTGCTGTGCAGGAGCTGGCTTATGCTCAAAACCTGTAGCAATTACAGTAACTTTGATCTCTTCTTTCATATCTTCGTCAATAATCGCACCGAAGATCATGTTTACCTCAGGATCAGATGCTGAAATGACAATTTCTGCAGCTTCATTGACTTCATAAAGTGAGAGGTTCGAACCGCCCGTGATATTCATAATCACGCCTCTTGCACCTTCAATCGTTGTCTCAAGCAGCGGGCTCATGATAGCTTTACGTGCTGCTTCGGCCGCACGATTCTCACCAGTTGCAAGTCCAATTCCCATCAGGGCTGAACCGCGTTCGGTCATGATCGTCTTCACATCAGCAAAGTCAAGGTTGATCAGACCCGGCACTGCAATCAGATCGGAAATACCTTGAACTGCTTGGCGAAGTACATTGTCAGCTTCACGGAAAGCTTCCAGCATCGGAGTCTTCTTGTCCACCATTTCAAGCAGGCGGTCATTCGGAATCACGATCAGGGTATCAACCTTCTCTTTGAGTCCTTCAATTCCAAGCTCGGCATGCGAGGAACGCTTGCGCCCTTCAAAAGTGAACGGGCGGGTTACCACACCCACAGTCAATGCTCCGCATTCTCTTGCAATCTCGGCAATCACAGGAGCAGCACCTGTACCCGTTCCTCCGCCCATACCTGCGGTAACGAAGACCATATCTGCGCCTTTAAGCGTATTCGCAATTAGATCACGAGATTCTTCAGCAGCTTTCTTACCCACTTCTGGATTAGCGCCCGCTCCAAGACCGCGGGTCAGCTTATCACCAATCTGAAGTCTATGTTCGGACTTAGCCAGATGCAGTGCTTGTGCGTCAGTGTTCACCGTAATGAACTCCACACCCTGCACTCCGTTCTCGATCATGCGGTTCACGGCATTGCTTCCGCCGCCGCCAACCCCGATGACCTTTATTTTAGCCATACTCTCCATTTCAAAATCAAATTCCAACATACTCTTCCATCTCCCCCTCATTGTGCGTGGATGGCCCGTCCATCAATGGTCCAGTTATATAAATTCTTTAAAGATATTCTTGATACTACCCCAAATTCCCGCTTTAGGAGCTGTCTCCTGAGCTGCAGGAGTAGACTTTGGATTCTTGACCGTCTTCTTATTCCCAGTACTGCGGATACGAATGTTACGAATCACATTATACAGGATACCAACTCCGCTTGTGAAACCGGGGTCCCTGACTCCAATGTAGTCCGGTACAGCAATTCGCACAGAAGCGGCTAGTTCGTTCTGAGCCACCTGAAGCAGCCCAGGCATGGACACCGTTCCCCCCGTTAGTATATAACCCCCGGGAAGCTCAGTGTAACCGAGCCGTTTCACTTCCTGACGGATCAGGTGGAATATTTCCTGTACCCGGGGCTCTGAAATTGCTGCCAGATCCTCCTGGGTAAATTCCTTATCCACATTACTTCCGATACGGGTTACTTTGAAAGTAACATCAGGAGCAGCGTCCTCAATAAGTGCGCAACCGTATTTAAGCTTCACTTTCTCGGCTTGATCTGTTAAGGTTCGAAGCCCGTAAGCTATATCGTTCGTAATGAATTCTCCACCAATAGGTAAAGTGGATGTAGCAGAGATGGTTCCATTCTCAAACACAGCGATCGTTGTAGCTCCGGCTCCAATATCCACAAGCACGGAACCCATAGTCTTCTCATCTTTGGATAAAGCCAGTTGACCCGCACCCAGCGACAAAAGAACAAGATCCGTGACTTTCAGACCTGCTTTCTCTACGCAGCGAAGAAGATTATGTATTGCCGTCTTGGCACCGGTTATAATGGTAGCTTCGACTTCAAGTCTTACACCGATCATTCCACGTGGATCTTGAATCCCTTCCAATCCGTCAACCACATACTGCTTGGCTACTACATCGATAATCTCCCGCTCAGGAGGAAGTGCAATCACTTCTGCCGCCTTCATGACGCGCTCAATGTCCTCTTCCCCTATTTCACGGTCCTCGTTCGACACAGCCACTACACCGTGACTGGATTGGAGTCCGATATGATTTCCCGAAATACCGACATACACTTCCGATATTTGAATACCCACCATGCGTTCTGCATGATCGACCGCACTCTTGATAGACTGCACAGTCTGGTCAATATCTACAATTGCGCCTTTACGGATTCCTTCCGAGTCGGCAGATCCAACCCCAATAATATTAAAGGTTCCATTCGAAATTTCCCCAATAATAGCACGAACTTTGGATGTACCGATGTCCAAACTAACAATGATGTCATTGTTGCTCAAGCCCCTGGCACCTCCTGTTATCATAAAAATTATTTACGAGAGCTAAGTACAACTCTCTACTTATTCAACGTATTTTATTCTTTCCCTCTTTTTTCTACAAATTTTTTAATTACCAAGATTTACTTAGAACCGCGTCCCAGCAGCGTTTTGCTTCTAAATCATGAAACGAAGCTGCCACAAAAATTATAAGAAAAAAGAGGGAGGATGCTAACAAGCTCATAAATTATATTTTATCATTGTTCGTCACTGATTAGTAGTCTCTTTTTGAGGCTCCTGATTGTCTTCGACAGGCCCAAAGGATGAATAGGAATTCGCCTCGAGCATGGTAAGTGTCCCAGGCTGCTGAGTATCGATGACCGAATTCAGATCCTCGATCTTCTCCGACAGCAGTGAAATCGCGGTGATTACCTCAAAATGCGAGCTTGTGTACATCTTGATCCGATCCGGATAAGATACGGTCGGTGAAGGAATAATCTCCGATATATCTGCAGTCAGATTATCTGAAATTTGTCCAAGTACTTTGCAGAGGTTGGCCAAATTCGGATCACTCTTCTTCCAATTCGACAGCAGCGGCTTCCCGGCAGCAATTCCGCCATTCTTGGCAGGAACCACAGTTCCGTTGGCCAAATAGGCTTCAAGACTTCCGTCTTTGTTAAGAGTATAGGCGACCGCAGGATACTCTTTGATATGGATGCTGATAAGACCTGGAAACTGCTTGTCTACAGTTACCTTCTCGATCGAAGAAATGGCTGCAAGCCGTTCACGTATCGTATTTTCACTCGTACCGAAAAATGGCGCTCCGACACCAATACCAATCTGTTTCTGAAGATCCGCATTGGTAGTATATTTATTTCCAGTGAAACGGATTTCTGAAATTTTGCTTATCTGTGACCGAAAGAACAGCACACCCATCAGGACAACAAACAGAAGGATTAAAATGGCGATAACTTTACGGCTTGTCTTCATTTTTGGCTTGTCCTTCTTAAGGACCGGTACATTTGCTTTTGGCATGTTCACTTCTCCATAAAGCCTGATAGCCCCTCCGGATGGAGGGGACAACCTTGGCATTAATCAGGCAAAATCAAGCTGTTTGAGCACGGGAGTCTGTCTGTGCATATGGGCTCCCAGCCGCTGAAACATATTCTCTATTCGATCATATCCCCGGTCAATGTGATGAACCTGCTCCACAACGGTCTTGCCGTGAGCCGACAGTCCTGCAATAACCAGTGCTGCACCTGCCCTTAAATCGGTTGCTTCCACGGTCGCCCCATATAATCTCGGAACTCCCCGGATGTAAGCAGAAGTATAGTTCACCGAAATATCAGCGCCCATACGTACAAGTTCATCCACATGTTTGAATCTGCCCTCGAACACCGTCTCCCGCATTATACTCATGCCATCCGCCAAGGATAACAGTACCATGACTTGTGACTGGAGATCGGTAGGAAATGCAGGATAGGGAGAGGTCACAATGCTCTCTACCGCTTTAGGTCTTCCAAGACTACTAACATTGATTATATCATTGCAAGCCCCTATTTGAACACCAGCGCGCCTCAGCACGTGGAGCAGCGAGATTAAGTGAGCCGGATTGCAATGAGTTAATGTTACCGTTCCTCGGGTAGCCGCAGCGGCAATCAAAGCGGTTCCAGCCACTATGCGGTCAGGAATAATCTCATACTCGCATGGATAAAGCTGCTGAACTCCACGGATCTTAATGGTGTCCGTACCTGCACCCATAATGCTCGCGCCCATTTGATTCAGGAAATTCTGAAGGTCCTGAATTTCGGGCTCACGGGCTGCATTGGTAATTATTGTTGTACCTTCAGCCAGTACAGCAGCCATCATAATGTTCTCTGTTGCCCCAACGCTGGGAAAATCCAAATGAATATCTGCCCCAACCAGCTTCTTGGCCCGGCACCAAATCTGCTCGTCATTCTCTTCGATGACGGCTCCCAGCGCCTTAAGACCATTCAGATGGAGATCAATCTTGCGTTCACCGATCGCACATCCGCCTGGTTGGTATACACATACCTCGCCAAACTTGGCCAGTAAAGGCCCCATAAGGAATATCGATGACCTCATCAGCTTCATTAAATCTTCCGGTACTTGACAAGAATCCGCCCCACTTGAATCGACAACCACGGTGTCCCCTCTGTGAATCGTACTGCAGCCCAGGCGGTTCAAAATGCGCAGCATAACATCAATGTCAAGCAAACGCGGTACATTGCGCAGCTGAACCTTCCCTCCGGACAGCAGGCTTGCCGCCAGGATTGGCAATGCGGCATTTTTCGCTCCATGGATACGAATGGTTCCTGATAGGGGTTTCCCGCCTTCAATCACCAATTTGTCCAATGTATCACCTCCGAGTTTACCGCTCACCCACGCAGAACACTTCCGGAACCAAATTTACCTCGAATTTGGAGGCAACCACGGTTTGAATATGATGCATAAGGGTGAGTACGTCCTCTGCTGTCGCTTGCCCGGTATTAACAATGAAATTGGCATGCATTTCGGATACCTCGGCACCGCCTGACCGGTACCCTTTCAGACCGGCTGCTTCAATCAGCCTTGCGGCGTGATCTCCCGGCGGGTTGCGGAACACGCTTCCGGCGCACGGCTGCTGCAGCGGTTGAGTCTGTCTTCTCCGGTCCTTATAGGCTGCCATGGAGGAAGAAATCGCTGCACGGTCTCCTTCCCTAAGCTGGAACACCGCCTTGGCCACAATTCCACTGCGTTCATGCAGGATCGAATGACGATAAGCGAATTCCATCTGTTCCGCGTTGTAGCTAACCAATTCCCCTGTCTCCAGTACAATCTCAGCGGATTTGAATATGCGTGACACATCAGACCCGTGCGCTCCGGCATTCATATATACCGCACCACCAACCGTGCCGGGTATACCTGAAGCGAACTCCATACCTGTGAGGCCTTTCTTGCCCGCCATGATGCTCAGACTGACAAAGCTTGCGCCCCCATCGGCTTCCACTTCAGTCCCTCGGAACTCTGACCCCTCTAGCCCTTTGCCAAACTTGATTACCGCACCGCGGATTCCAAGATCGGATACGAGCATATTAGATCCTTTGCCAACAAGCATCCAAGGAACTTTCTCTTCATGCAGGATACGGATAAGATGCTGAAGCTGCTGCACCGTCTCAGGCACGATCACCGCATCAGCGGGACCACCGATTTTCCATGTTGTATATTTGGCCATTGGCTCATTCGGCAGAATACTGCCGACCTCTGCCTCGGATAGTTTAGAAATCCACTGCTGCATCTTAATTTCCCTCCCTGGTTCGTTACCCTCACAGCCAATTGATTGATCAATCCTAATACGGATAGATTTCTGGAGCATCACACCTCGGCACCTGGGTAGATTGTCACGCGATTATAGAGTATCTTATGTCAGCTCTACATAGAGTGTGACACCCGCCCAGAGCCTGGAATTTTATCTCCGCTGCTGCGTTAGCCGGTGCATTTCTTCTACCAGCAGGTGTGCAGAGTCCGGCTTACCCATCCGGCGTGAAGCTGTGGACATAGACACCTGCCTGGAGACATCCTCCATAATCTGCTTGATCGATGAGAATAAAGCCGGACCGGTTAATTCTTGTTCCAGGATAACTTCAGCTGCTCCGGCAGACTCCAGCGTTCTGGCATTCTTCTCCTGGTGATTATTGGTCACATTGGGAGAAGGAATCAGAATTGACGGGATACCAAGCGAGGTAATCTCCGCAAGGAAGGAAGCCCCCGCACGGTTAACAATAAGCGAAGTAGAAGCCAGCACCTCAGGCATGTTATGCACATAAGGAAGCACTTGAAGACCACGGGGTAGATTGCCAGTCTTGGCCTTGATTGCTTGAAGAGTAGGCTCATAATAACTCTCACCAGTTACATAGACAAAGCGAACATGCTCAAGCTCATTCAACAAGGGCGCCATTTCGATCATGGCCTCATTAATCGCCTTGGCTCCCCGGCTGCCGCCGACCACCAGTACAATTGGAGTTCCTGGAATAAGCCCCAAGGCAGAGTAACCCTTTGTCTTATCGGCCTCATAGACTGTAGTTGCCCTTGGATTGCCGGTATAAATGATGTTTTTTGAACCGGGAAACGCGCTCTCCATGCCTTCAAAGCTCAGTGCAACCGTATCTACATACTTGCTCAGGAAGCGATTGGTGAGACCCGGAATGGCATTCTGCTCATGAATGATGCTTGGAATTCCCAATTTGGAGGCGGCATACACGACAGGACCGCATACATATCCCCCCGTTCCAATAACCACATCCGGCTTGAATTTTCTAAGCAATTTCTTGGATGTGCTGACACCCCGCAGAAAGCGAACAACGGTCTTTATATTCTCCGGTGACAGTTTTCTACGGAATCCGGTAATATTAATAGCTTCAAAAGGAATACCTTCTTTGGGAACCAGGGAACTTTCCAGTCCCTTCTGTCCCCCTATATATAGAAACTCCGTTTCCGGAAATTCAGAAGCACATTGCTTCGCGACGGCGAGCGCAGGATAAATATGTCCTCCTGTGCCTCCTCCGCTTAATACAACTCGCATGATGTTCACCTCGAATGTCGGGATAAGTTAAGCAAAATTCCTAGTGCCGTCAGCATCAGGGTGAGCGAAGATCCGCCGTAGCTGATGAGCGGCAGCGTAATGCCGGTAACCGGCATCATACCAATAACTACGCCAATATTAATCACAACCTGAACAGCAACAATACCAATAATTCCTACGGCCAGCAGACTTCCGAAAGTATCGGGAACCGTCATCGCGACCCTCATGCCTCTCCATACCAGAATCATGAAGAGCAGCAGCACGAGCAGACCGCCGATAAATCCGAGCTCTTCAGCCAATATCGAAAATATGAAATCCGTCTGCGGCTCAGGTACATAACTATACTTCTGACGGCTCATACCCAGCCCCAGCCCCGCTAGTCCGCCCGGGCCGATTGCATATAAAGACTGAATAATCTGATATCCGGCTCCGAGGGGGTCCGACCAAGGATCAAGAAAAGCTGTAATTCTCTTCAGACGATAAGGAGCAGCGAGGATCAGCCCTACAAACCCGGCAGCCCCTGCCAAGGCAAGCGTGAACAGATGCTTAAGTCTGGCTCCTGCAGCAAACACAATCAGCAGTGAAGCCCCCAGCATGACGGTTCCTGTCCCGAGGTCAGGCTGCAGCATAATAAGCCCAAACGCAAGTCCAATCAGCCCAAGCGGCGGAAGCAGGCCTTTCGTAAATCTTGTAATATCCATCGTCTCGCGGCTAAGCCAATCGGATAGAAACAGAATCATCCCAAGCTTCATAAATTCTGAAGGCTGAATCCCGAACGAGCTAATCCCCAGCCAGCTTCTTGCTCCCCCGCGCACAACACCAATACCCGGAATAAGTACAATAACTAGAAGGATAAAGCAAACAATAAGTATGGGTCTCGAATATTTTCGCAAATTACGATAATCGAGGTTCATGGTAAAGAACATGGAAATCAGTCCCAGGACCGCGAACAGCAGCTGTCTTTTCACAAAATAAAAGGAATCCCCATAATCGTGAAAAGCAAGTACGGAGCCTGCACTGTATACCATGACCATGCCGATCGCCAGCAGTGCCAGAATGCAGATTAACAACCAAATATCAGGCGCATGGCGCGTCTTGCTCATAGCGGAAGCCACCTCTAACTATAATAGTAGTAGGGGCTTATCCACCCCTCTACTAAAGGTTATGCACGGCCTCTTTAAAAATGCGTCCACGCTCTTCATAGGAAGCAAACATGTCCCAGCTCGCACATGCCGGGGATAATAGAACAATATCCCCCGCTTCGGCAAGACTCGCAGCTTCATGAATCGCGGTGCGGAGCACAGAGGCAGCGTCCTCCTCAGTATCGACGAGCACGATCTGGGTTAATCCGGCAAGTTCAGCTACCCTGCCTATTTTCTCCCTGGTTTCGCCAAGGGCAACCACCGCTTTGAGCTTTTCTTTGAAAGAAGGAATCAACTCCATATAATCGGAGCCCCGATCTAGTCCGCCTGCAATCAGGATAATAGGAGCATCCAATGCTCCCAGGGCCATGATCGTTGCTTTGGAATTCGTCGCCTTTGAATTGTTATAGTAGGTGACCCCGTTCTTCACTTCCACATACTCCAGGCGGTGTTCAACTCCGCGGAAGGACTTCAGCGGTTCAGCGAGAGACTCGAGGTTAGCGCCTGCAGCAATGGAGATGGCAATAGCGGCAAGTGCATTTTCTACATTAAAACGCCCTGGCAGACCAATTTCGTCCACCTGCACAATTTCATGTGGTTTTCCATCTGTATCCCGGTAGATCACTGTTCTGGATACATGGTCCTGAACATCCGCCGCATACGGTGGATCCAGATACACACCTTCTACAAGAGTCTCTGTAACCGAGAACGGCAATAGCTTTGATTTGACGTAAGGAACCAGCTTCCGGCAGACCGGATCATCAAAATTAAGTACAGCAACATCGCTCTCAAGCTGATTGGCGAACAGCTTCGCCTTGGAGTTCACATAGTCTTCCATATCTCCATGATAGTCCAGATGTGTCTCTGCAACATTTAGCAAGCAGCCTACAGCGGGACGGAAGTCCTTCGTTCCTTTCAGTTGGAAGCTGCTAAGCTCTACCACCATCCAGTCATTCGGACTTGCAGCGGCTGCTGCCTCACAGAGCGGAGTACCAATATTACCGGCAACAATAGGATGCATGCCCGCTGCCTCTAACAGCTTGTCTACCCACGTAGTCGTCGTCGTCTTGCCATTGGAGCCTGTAATTCCAATGATGGGCGCCTGGCAAATATGATAAGCCACTTCCACCTCGGTCACGACCTCAATTCCCAGTTCAATCGCTTTCTGTACAGGCGGCACCGAGTAAGGAATACCCGGATTCTTAATCAGCAGAGAGACACCCGGATGGATAAGTCCTTCCGGGTGGCTCCCGCATAGAACAGAAATTCCCAAAGCCTCCAGTTCGGATGCCTCGGGACACTGTTCTCTATCCTTTTTATCATTTACAATCACGTTCGCGCCTGCTTCATGCAGGGTCTTAGCTACTTGAACTCCACTTTTGGCAAGACCCAGGACAACAACTTCCCGGTCTTTATACATTTCCGGATGATTCATCGCAATTACAACCCCTTGTTGAGATAAAGTCCAATACCTGCGAGCACAAGTCCAACCGCCCAAAATGTAATAACAACACGCCACTCGGACCAGCCAGACAATTCAAAGTGGTGGTGAATCGGACTCATTTTGAAAATACGCTTGCCCCGGGTCTTGAATGAAGCGACCTGAAGCACTACAGACAAAATTTCGATAACGAATATTCCGCCGATGACCAGGAATAACAATTCAGCTTTCGTAACGATGGCAATGGCCGAGATGGCTCCGCCGATACCAAGCGATCCTGAGTCCCCCATGAACACCCTGGCCGGATGAGCATTGAACACAAGGAATCCAAGTACAGCGCCAATCATAGCTCCGGCACACACCGCAGCGGGAAGTGAAGTAGCCTGCATCGCGACAACCGCGTAAGCTCCTAGTGCTATGGCACTGACGCCAGATAGCAGTCCATCCAGACCATCTGTAAAGTTAACCGCATTCGTAGTTGCCAGCATCATAATCACAATGAACGGATAATAAAAGATACCGCCCCAGTCAAAGGAATAATCTGTTCCCGGAATTCCGATCGCCGTACTGTGCCCCTTCGAAATCAGAAGAATGCATACAATAGCCGCGAACACCAGCTGTCCAACCAGCTTCTGCTTGGCGGTAAGCCCTAGTGAACGCTTGAAAACGATCTTGATGTAGTCATCCAGAAACCCTACTAGACCAAACCCCAGTGTAGCTACCAGCATGACGTAAAAGTCCGTATTGATCACAGAAAATTTCATAAAGGCCAGTGTAAAAGCAACCATGATAATAATGCCGCCCATGGTAGGCGTACCTGCTTTTTTCAAATGGGACTGGGGCCCCTCGCCCCTGATCTGCTGTCCAAATTTGAGCCTGCGCAGAAGTGGTATACATAAGGGAGCCGCAATGACGGCGAGGATGAAGGAAACGCCTATGGTGAGAAGTACAAGTGAGAAATCCACGGATCTCCCTCCTTTCGCTATCATTTTTTAGGATTGAAGCTTATCTATTGTAATGGCCTGTGCCACTTCTTCCAGTTTCATTCCCCGTGAAGCTTTGATAAGTACAACATCCTTCGGGGTCAATTCTTGTATAAGGGCACGAATAAGCTCAGTCTTGTCAGTATATGCATGAATATGCTTATCGGGAAGATTGGAAGCAGCGCCCTGAGCAATCTTGGACCCGAGAGGCCCATAAGTATAGAGAAGATCAACTTTGTCTGGAGTAATGAACTGACCGATTTCCTCATGGTATCGTTCCTCCAGCCCACCCAGCTCTAGCATGTCACCAAGCACAGCAACCTTTCTGCGGTAACCCTTCATCTTCTCCAGCACGCCGATTGCCGCCTTGACAGAGGTAGGGCTTGCATTATAAGCATCATTCAGGATAGCAATCCCGCTAACCCCTTCGATCATTTCAATCCGCATGCTCGTGAGCTCAAGCTGCTCAAGACCCTCAACGATATTCGCTTCGGTCACCCCGTAATGTCTCGCAACCGTGATGGCGCCAAGTGCATTAATCACATTATGCTCGCCAAGCAGAGGAATACGGTAGGCCGTATCTGAATGGCCTGAATAAGAGGTAAACACAGTTCCTCCACTTTGAAACATCATGCCGGTTGGATAATCGTCATTCGTGGAGTTAACTCCATAAGTTGAAAGCTTCAAATTGTCCGGCTTCCGGGTGTCCGGCTCCTGCAGCACCATAGGAATCAGAGGCTCATCCCCATTGTAGACAAGCAGCCCGCCCGGCTTCATACCGGCAAGTATTTCCACCTTGGCCCGGGCAATTTCTTCCCTTGAACCCAATTGAAGCAGGTGGGATTCTCCAATATTCGTAATCATAGCCGTCTCAGGCTCAGCAAGCTTTGAAAGAAATTCAATTTCATAACGGGCGCTCATTCCCATTTCCAAGATCGCTATTTCACTATCTTCGGGCATTGATAGAATGGTAAGCGGCAGCCCGATATGATTGTTAAAGTTCCCGTTCGTCTTGTGAACTTTGTAGGTAGTGGCCAGCAGAGAAGCGACGATATCCTTGGTTGTTGTCTTTCCGTTGCTGCCCGTGATTCCAATCACACGCGCCTTTGTCTCGGTAAGGTAGGCTTTAGAGAGGTGCTGCAGAGCTTGCAGTGTATCCTCAACCAGAATTACAGGACCTTCCGGCGGAGTGCCGTGGTCCTTCTGCCAAAGTATAGCTGCAGCGCTTTGTTCAATGGCCTCAGCAGCAAAAGAATGTCCATCAAACTGTTCCCCCACGAGCGGGACGAACAGACAGCCTGGAGTTATTTTGCGGGAATCTGTAATTACACCGGCCGCGACCACCTCCGCATGCTCGGCATGTACAAGCTTCCCTCCACACATTTCTGCAATCTGAACTAGGTTTCTTTTTATCACTTTCGAGGACCCCTTATGGCTTCTTTAGCAACAATACGATCATCAAAGTCAAGTACCTGGGACCCAATAAGCTGATAGGTCTCATGGCCTTTCCCCGCAATCAATACTACATCTTTAGAGCTTGCCATTTCAATAGCCTTTTCAATGGCTTCCTTACGATCCACAACGAGCTCATAACGATCCTGTGTCACGCCGTGCGCAGTAAGCCCCTCTTCAATATCCGAAAGTATAGCTTCCGGATTCTCAGTTCTCGGATTATCCGAAGTAACAAAAACATACTCCGAATATTTGGCGGCAATTTGCCCCATAATCGGGCGCTTCGTCTTATCCCGGTCTCCACCGCAGCCAAATACACAAATCACTCGGCCTTCTGCGAATTCTTTCACGGTACGAAGCACATTCTCAAGTCCATCGGGCGTATGGGCATAATCCACAATAACCGCAAATTCCTGTCCTTCATCCACGGCCTCGACACGGCCTTCTACGCCTTGCAGCGACTCCAGGCTGGCTTTGATCTGCTCCAGCGAAATGTCTTCCAGCAGGGCCGCACTAATCGCAGCCAAAGCGTTATAGACATTGAATTTGCCGACCATCCGAAGATTAATATCGGTGCTCCCCCGGAAAGTATCTACATGGAAGGACGTCCCGCGTGAGGTAATAGATATGCCCGATGCCCGAACATCAGCTTCATTCTCCACACCATATGTAATGACTTCCACCGCAGTTTGTGCTGCGTAATAAGCTGACGCTTCATCGTCCACATTAAGAACCGCATAGCTGCGTTCCTGTGGATCCTCAAAGTATTGATTACCCAGACGAGAGAAGAATAGCCCTTTGGCCGCCCGGTATTCCTCCATCGTTTTGTGGTAATCCAGATGATCCTGGGTTAAATTCGTGAAAATGGCGGTGCGGAACTGTGTTCCCTTAACACGCCCTTGCTCAAGAGCATGGGAGGATACTTCCATTACACAGTAATTACATTCCGCCTCTGCCATATCGTTCAAGTAACCCTGCAGGTCCAGCGACTCAGGTGTCGTGCCCGACATCGGATAGCTTTGCCCTGCATATCTGCGCTGAATCGTACCTATTAAGCCTGGAATATTGCCTTGATCCTTAAGGATCTGCTCAATCAGATAAGTGGTTGTCGTCTTACCGTTCGTGCCTGTAACTCCAATCACACGAAGACGGGAACTTGGCTCGTTATAAAAGGCATTGCCAAGAACCGCCATCGCCAGACGGCAGTCCTTCACTTTCAGTTGTGGCAGCTGTACATCATCCAGAATGCGCTGTACTACCAGTGCGGCTGCGCCCTTCTCTGCCGCCTGACGGGCGAAATCATGTCCGTCTACGGTATGTCCTGGCAGGCAAATGAACAAGTCTCCTGAAGACACCTTACGCGAGTCGATTTGAATGCCTGTTATTGCGACTTCGCCATCTCCATGAATACTGGAAGTTGCGAGATAGGCTGCTAGCTGGTTAAGAAACATGGTTATACCTCCATCTATATCACGAATTCATTCACATAGTATCGTCAAAATAACGTCCACTCAGGCCTTACTCTTGATGATTATGTTCTACCTCTGCTTCATTACCCATGTATATGCGAATGGTAGACCCTCTTTCCACCCGTGCTCCAGGTTTGGGAGCTTGATTGATCACATAGCTGCCAGAGCCAGATCGGGCCAGATTGAAGTTCATATTCAAGTCCTCATATAAATCCTGGACCGATGCACCTACCAGATCAGGCACTTCTACAATTGGCTGCTCGCCAAATTTATAGTTCTTGGCCAGCTGATCCTTGCGCGGGGGAATCTTCATATAGTGGAGAGAGTCCTCCAAAATATTCTTGACAATAGGCGCTGCTACAACGCCCCCGAATTGAATCCCCTGAGGATTGTCAACAGCAGTATAGACTACAATCTGAGGATCGTCTGCCGGAGCAAATCCGATAAAAGAAACGATGTGCTCACTTGAGGAATATCGTCCATTAATGACTTTCTGCGCAGTTCCTGTCTTCCCCCCGACCCGGTATCCATCGATGAAAGCCGGACGCCCTGTTCCAAGGGCGACTACACTTTCCAGAGCACTGCGGACCTGCTTGGAAGTATTCTCCGAGATCACCTGTCTGACAAATTCAGGTTCTATCTTCTCCACAACCTGTCCGGTATCCGGATTCACCCACGACTTGCCCACGTGAGGCTTGAACAGCTTGCCACCATTAATCGCTGCAGATACCGCAGCAACCTGCTGAATCGGGGTCACCGACACCCCCTGACCAAATGCTGTCGTGGCAAGCTCGACAGGACCTACCTGCGGCAGCTTGAACAAGATCCCGTTCTCTTCGCCGCCCAGATCAATCCCGGTCTTGCTTCCGAATCCAAAGTTGCGGATATAACTAAATAATGAATCCTTGCCAAGACGCTGGCCCAAGGCTACGAATCCCGGGTTGCAAGAGTTCTCAACCACCTGCAAGAAAGTCTGGCTGCCATGGCCGCCTTTCTTCCAGCAGCGGAGTCTAGCACCGCCAACCTTCACATAACCCGGATCAAAGAAACGATCATTGACTAGATCTACCTTCTTCTCCTCAAGGGCAGCGGCAAGTGTGATAATCTTGAATGTCGAACCTGGTTCATAGGTCATCCAGATCGGCAGATTACGGTTATACACCTGTGAAGGGTATTCTTGATACTGTCCAGGCTCATAACCTGGACGGCTGGCCATGGCCAGAATCTCACCGTTCTTGGGATTCATCGCAATCGACCATGCCCCATTCGCTTTGAATTTCGCCATGGCCTGATCAAGTTCTCTTTCCATAATGCTTTGAATGTTCTTATCTATGGTCAACTCAAGATTGAGACCATCTTTGGGCTCTACATATTTCTCCGAGGAACCCGGCATAATCCGCCCGCCCGCATCAGACAGAAAAGAAATACTTCCGTTCATGCCGTTCAGCTTGTCATCGTATTTCTTCTCCACACCCGTCAATCCCTGGTTATCAATCCCTGTGAAACCTAGAATGTGAGCCGCAAGTCCTTCATAAGGATAATACCTTTTGTTGTCTTCGGCAATGACAATACCCGGCAGACCCAAATCACGAATTTTCTGAGCCTTCTCCATCGTAATTTTGCGCCCGCCGGGTCGTAGTTTAACAATCAGCTGTCTGGTCTTGATCGCTTTAAGAACTGTTTCTTCACTCATGCCCAGGATAGGAGCCACCTTATGGGCAGTTATCTCCGGATCCTTGATCTGAGCGGGAATCGCCATAATGGTTGGCGTCGTAATATTATAGGCCAGAGAAACGCCATTACGGTCTAATATTTCACCACGCTTGGCGGAGAAAGGAATGTTGCGGCGCCATAACTCCTCAGCTTCGGCTGACAGTTCATTACCCTTACTAAGCTGAACATAAGCCAGCCTGATTACTAATGCGCCAAACAGCAAGCAAAGTATCAAGAGAAGCGAGAAAAGCCTGCGTCTTCTCGTAATCCCGGAAATCTTCATACGTGTCCCTCCTGTTCATCCTCTTGTCCATGATGGCTTTGATATCATGAATATTCAGGATAAACAGGGGTTAGAACAAGCTATCCGTCAATCTCCTTCCGTCTTCTTATCCGATTGATTGCGAGTATTGCTATCCGTATTGTTGGCCTGTATTGCCGGAGGCTGAAGTGTAAGCAGGACGCTTCGCTTTCCGCCTGTCTTGGTCACCTTCTGGCTCACCACATAGCCTTCTCCATCCACGGATACAGATACTTGCATAAGGGTCAGAATCTCCATAGCGTCCCGCAACGATACTCCGGTTAGATTCGGAACCTCCATCGACTTGCTCTCTTCCGTAAGGAGGAACACCCGCTGCGCAGAGGACATCATCGTTCCTGCCTTCGGATATTGACTGATCACCTTGCTGCCTTTACCCAGAGTTTCGAAGGAAATTCCCTTCTTCGTCAGACTGCTCTTGGCATTACTAAGCTGCATTCCCTTAAGATCAGGTGCAGCTGTTCCCGTCTCGCTTGGCTCATCAGCCGCTACGTTCGACTTCGGCACACCCATATACTCCAGAGTCTGACTAACGATTTTCTTAAACACTGGTGCAGCGGCCGTTCCGCCTCCCAAGTCTGAATCTTGGGGTTCGTCAATAACTACTAGGACTAAGATCTTAGGGTCGTTAACCGGTGCATATCCGATAAAAGAAACTACCTGCTTCGTATAGTCATATCCGGCCTCACCATTAGTTTTAGGCTTAACCGCGGTACCCGTCTTCCCGGCTACACGGTAACCCGGAATGTACGCATGGCGCCCTGTACCGATTTTCTGGTCAGAGACAACCTGCTCCAGGTAGCTTCCCACTTCCTTGGCTTTATCCGGAGAGATTACCTGCCGAACGACTTTCGGCTGCGTAATCACCGGGGCTCCTGCTGGCGGATCAATCTCCTTGATAATATGCGGCTCAAGCAGCTTGCCTCCATTGGCCACTGCGGCAACTGCCGCAACCTGCTGAATCGGGGTCACGGTAATACCGTGGCCGTAGGTCGTGGTGGCATACTCAATGTCCCGCTGTGGGTTAACGATCCCTTTCGCTTCGCCCGACAGCTCAATGCCAGTCTTTTGGCCAAATCCGAAGCTCTTGATGTAATTCAGCAGTCTCTCCTTGCCCAGCATCTCGTAACCCAGCTTAACAAAAGCTACGTTACTCGAATGCTTAACCCCTTGAAGATAAGTTAATGGCCCCCATCCTTCATGCTTCACGTCATAGAGAGGAGTCTTGTAACCAGGAATCTTGATATGCCCTGACATGTAGGTAGCGTTCGGGTTGAACAAACCCTCCTGAACGGCACCTGCCAAAGTCACAATCTTGAAGGTCGATCCCGGCTCATAGGTAGAAGCAAGCGCATGATTCCTAAAGTTATTCTTGTACTCTTCCTTCCAGTATTCATTCGGATCGAAAGTTGGCATATTGGCCATCCCCAGAATCTCCATCGTATTCGGATCAGCCGCGATAACCGTCATACTGATCGGCTTCAGCTTGGCAAAGGCCTCTTTCATCGCACCTTCGATATAATACTGTATTGTATCGTCGATCGTCAGCTTGATATTACTTCCATCTTTGGGAGCCTTGTATACTTCCTCGGCTTTTGTCAGCTTGACGCCCTTCCGGTCACTCTCATATTTAATGGAGCCGTCGACCCCGTGCAGAAGATTATCATACTTTTTCTCCAGGCCCGTTATAGCTGTGCCCTCCCGGTTGGTGTACCCCAGGATATGAGCAGCAAGGGTTAACTTGGGATAATACCTCTTCTCATCTGCGATGAAGGTGATGCCGGACTCTGCAAGCTTCTTAGGTTTGTGATCCTTCTTAATCTGTTCCGAAAAAGCGTTAACCTTATCCTTCAGTTCCTGATCAATCTTCCAGCCTTCATTTCGTACCTCAACCTGATCAAGTGTCTCTCCCTTTTTGCTCTTGCTGTGAATCAGGCTCTTAATTTCACTTTCCGGCTTGTTCAGCAGCTTGCTCAGCCCACCAGCAACCTCGTCCTCCAACCCGTATTTCAGAATCACTTTTGGCTGAAGGGCTACGGTATAAGCTGGCGCATTAATAGCCAAAGCGTCTCCGTTCCGGTCCGTAATCTCACCGCGCACAGCCGGAATGGGCTGATTCCGGGACCAATAGTTGTCTTTACCGTATGCCTCCCAGAAGGAACCTTGGACAATTTGAAGCCAGAAGACTTTACCTATAATTACAAGAAAAAAGAGGGTAACGAGTCCCCCTATAAGTAGTGTCCGAAGTTTTATTCTCTTGTCCATCTCTCAAAACCTCATCTTTATCGGTTAATTCCGGGCAGTCTTCGTCCCGGATATATCCTTACCGGCAGCAGAAGCGCTTCCGCTCGGCTCATTCTCGCTGTCACCAGGCTGCTCGTATCCCATCTGCATTGCAGTACTTAGAACCGCCTGCTCCAATTGCTGTCTCTTCACTTCCAGCGCCGACATTTTCTTTTTGACTTCGGAAATTTCGTAATCCGTTTTGTGGACCTGGTAGTTCAGATCATAGACTTTGGCATTCTGCCATGTCAGCAGACTCGCCACTGCCACACAGAAGACTACAGTAAAAATATACAGCAGCTTCTCACTAACTGGCAGCGGTGCGCGTCTTGTAACAACCTTCGTCGTTTCTTTGTATTTAGGTAATGTTTGAGTTTGAGCTTGTCCCCGTCCGGACGTTTTCTCTTTAACTGCCAGGTTTCCCCGTGTGTAGGCCATATCAGATATCCTCCGCTATAGATTGCAATTTCTCCGCTACGCGCAGCTTGGCTGAGCGCGCCCGGGGATTATGAGCCAGCTCCTCTTCAGAAGGAACCAGCGGTTTCCGGTTAATCAGTTTGAGCGTTCCCTTCCCTCCGCATACGCACATTGGGAAGTCCGTAGGACAGGTACATTTCTCTAGATATCCGGCAAAAATTTGCTTGCAGATCCGGTCTTCCAGTGAGTGAAACGTAATCACCGAAATACGGCCACCGGCAGCCGTGCAGCGAACGGCTTGATGCAGCCCGTCCTCGAAGGCACCCAGCTCATCATTTACGGCAATTCGCAGGGCTTGGAAACTCCGCTTCGCGGGATGCCCTCCGGTTCTGCGTGCCGCAGCCGGAATTCCCATCTTAATCAGTTCGACAAGCTGGCCAGTGGTCTCAACCGGCGCCTCCTGCCTGCTGTCAACAATGACCTTGGCGATACGCCTGGAGAATTTCTCTTCCCCATATTGAAACAGAATACGGGCAATTTCCTTCTCCGGCCATTCGTTAATAATTTCTCTTGCAGTGAGATCCGAGGAACGGTCCATCCGCATATCGAGCGGCGCATCTGCATTGTAACTAAATCCGCGTTCGCCCTCATCGAACTGAGGAGAGGATACACCTAGATCATACAGAATACCGTCAACCTGCGGGATTCCTCCTTGCTGCGGAACCCAGTCCAACTCTTTAAGTTTCTCTTCCAAATAACGAAAATTGCTCTTCACCAAGGTAAGTTGGTCTCCATAATCGGATAGCTTCTCTTTGGCGTTCTCGTGTGCCCAATCATCCTGATCAAAGGCAATCAGTCTGCCGCCAGGCCCAAGCTTCGACAAGATTACCGAGCTATGGCCTCCGCCACCTAAGGTGCAGTCCACATAAATGCCGTCCGGCTTGATGCGCAGCCCTTCTGTCGCCTCTTCCTTGAGTACCGTGATGTGATGAAACAAGCTGCCGCCCCCCAGACTCTAGAATATAAATAGTATGTTCTCTTTATAGTTCGAAATTGAAATCAACCAGCTTCTCCGCAATTTCATTGAACGTATCCTCCGATTGCTGGAAGTACTGTTCCCACGTATCGCGGCTCCAAATTTCTACCCGATTGGATACACCAATCACTACACAATCCTTCTCAAGCTTTGCATACTGCCGGAGAGTAGCCGGTAAATTTACCCTTCCCTGCTTGTCCCATTCACATTCAGTAGCCCCGGAGAAAAAAAAGCGGGTAAAAGCGCGTGCATCTGACTTCATCAGTGGCAGTGCTTTAAGCTTCTGCTCCATAACACCCCATTCATCTTGGGGATATACGAACAGACATTGGTCCAGTCCGCGGGTAACAACAAAAGAAGTGCCCAGAAGTTCGCGAAATTTAGCCGGGATGATAATTCGGCCCTTATCATCAATGCTATGCTGATATTCTCCCATAAACATTGGATGCGCTCACTCCTTACCTCTTTCCCCCACTTTGCACCACTTTCCACCACTTATAAATAATACTTATTCTCCGCACTATTGTAAACTCCTTCTAAGCGGGGATAAAAATTTAATGGTAAATTGCGGTACTTAGGTCCCAAACGCAGAACTCCCTTCCTGAACAATCAGGAAGGGAGTTCTCACATCTTTTAATTTGTTATTTCCAGCTGTCCAGATAGGCCTTCTGCTCTTCACTCAAGGTGTCAATCTGAATGCCCAGGCTGTCCAGCTTATATCTGGCGACCTGTTCATCAAGCTCATAAGGAACATTGACTACGGCGCTGCCGATTTCTTTATAGTGATCATTTACATATTTCAGTGATAGGGCCTGCAGAGCAAAAGTAGTATCCATGATCTCAGCCGGATGACCATCCGCAGCACCAAGATTAACCAGTCTTCCTTCTGCAATCAAGTACACCTTACGCCCATCCTTGAACTTGTATTCTTCAATATTCTTACGAACGGTGCGAATGGAGACTGCACGCTCAGCAAGTTCAGGCTTGTTCACTTCCACATCAAAATGTCCTGCATTGGACAGAATTGCCCCATCTTTGATGACATCATAATGTTCTCCGCGGATAACCGAATTGTTGCCGGTGACCGTGATGAAGAAGTCTCCGACTTTAGCTGCCTCGATCATAGGCAGAACGTCGAAGCCGTCCATATGGGCTTCAACCGCACGAATGGCATCCACCTCGGTAACAACTACTTTTGCGCCAAGGCCCTTGGCCCGCATAGCGACACCTTTACCGCACCAGCCATAACCAACAACGACAACTGTCTTGCCCGCAACGACAAGGTTGGTCGTACGAATCAGGCCGTCCCAAGCGGATTGGCCGGTACCATAGCGATTATCGAACAGGTATTTACAGTAAGCATCGTTCACGGCAACCATCGGGAATTTGAGAGTTCCCTCTTTCTCTAGTGCCTTCAGACGAATAATCCCTGTTGTGGTCTCCTCTGCTCCGCCGCGGATTGTCTCCAGCAGGTCAGGACGCTCTCCGTGTAGAACCGATGCGAAATCACTTCCGTCATCGATAATGAGATCTGGCTTGGTCTCGAGCGCTTTAACAATCAGCTGCTTGAACTCCTCCGGCTCGGGGTTGTATTTGGCGAACACGGTAATACCGTCTTCCACCAAGGCCGCACACACATCATCCTGTGTAGATAGCGGATTGCTTCCCGTAATGGTAACTTCCGCGCCGCCAGCCTGAACAACTTTGGCCAAATACGCTGTCTTCGCCTCCAGATGCAGGCAGATCGATACCTTCAGACCTTTGAACGGCTGTTCCACCTCAAATTGCTTGCGCACCCGGTTAAGGACAGGCATATGGGCTTCTACCCAATCGATCTTCAGATGCCCTTCAGGGGCTAATGAAAGATCCGTAATAATACTATTCTGAACAGCTTGTGTACTCATTGGTCCACTACCTCCACTAATTTCTTTCGTTGAGCTAAAGCTCTATAATTCGGTGTCCACCTGTAATTTCGTAAGGAATTTGCAGCAGCTCATGCACCCACTCTTGCCCGTACTTATTCAAGTAATAATATGCATTTAGAACCCGCTCCTGCGGCTTATCCATAGGGAACAGAGTAAGCCCTATACACTCCCACTGCTTCAAGGCCGCCGCATGGGCTTCCTCCAAGGCTCCCAGGGTTCGCTGACGCAAAAATTCAATCTGTTCCCTGATCTTCTCCTTATTGGCAGCACCCAACTTCAGAAGTCCGCGTCTAACTGTCCCGATCTCTTCGATCAAAGGTTCGTACAAGGCTTCGAAAGATTGGATGACCTCATCGAATCGGCCATCCACGTCCATATCCACTTGACCCGCAAGCCAGGCTTCTCTCTTGTCAGCCATTCTATCTTTGACATCTTCAAAAGAAAGTTCGTATTTAGTCATATACTTCTGTACGGCTGAATCCGTCATCGTAAATGACATTCTCGGCAGCAGAATTGGCATTTGGAGGCCCATAGCTGTAAAGGCTCTTCCTGTAAGGCCCCAATAGGCGATCTCTCCTGCCCCGAGCACGGTTCCCAGAACAGGCAGAAGTGAATCCTGCATCAGAGGGCGGGTCAGCACATTATTGCTGAAGCGTTCAGGATGAAGATCAGCCTGCTCAAGCAGCTCATCCCGGCTGAAAGATATCAGACCTTTACGGTCCTCAAATCTGCCTTCACGCTTGAATAGAAGCAGCCGTTCTCCTTCATGTATGTAGAACAGGTTGGCTCCATCTGGAGCCACTTCCGCCTGGGCCTCAAAGCCAAGGCTCTCCAACTGATCAGCGGCTTCCCGGTACGCTTGCCCCAATCGGTCGTTATCCAGAATAATTCGTCTAAAGACGGACTGTTCGACCTCCCGAAGCCCGTTATCCGAGGAATCCAGCAGAATGAGACCGTACTGGCCGAACCACCTGCCAAGCTGCTTGGCAAAAAACTCGGTCAGTGTTCGGGAAGCGGCAGCGTCTGCTCTCAAGTCCGCAAGTAGCTCGGCCTTGTGCTCGCTATCCTGCAGAGCCCCTGAGAGCTTCTCGATAACCGTATTCCACGATTCCTGACTAACCTCCGTCTGGCCGACCTGGGTTCGCCTGTCATCGTTCTTATGAAGCCGGATACGGGTAACGTCAAGCTCACGAGTTAGTACATAAGCATGATTGGCTTCTTCCCAGTCATGATCTTCGCCCGCGATCCAGAATACGGGAACCACGGGTTTGTTCAGCTTCTTGGAAGCGTGAGCAGCCGCCTGGATGATCGTAATAGCTTTATAGATGACAAGCGAAGGCCCTGTAAATAGCCCAGATTGCTGGCCTCCCGTCACTACATACGTATCCGGCTGTTCCAGCAGATCGAGCGCAGCAGACACCTCTGGAGAAGCATTATGCAGAGCGTTATAACGACGAAGCCGCTCAACAACCGCCTTTCGATCCACGCGGGTATCTTCCGAGCGGTCCAGCCACTCTGCCCGGTTCATCCAGCTGACATCCAGTCTTGCATCACCTGTATATAACTGCTGCACAGCAGCATAGTCCGAGACCAACGCTTCAGCCAGCGGCTGCTGCGATGGAAGCGGCTCAGATATGATATTCATAGGGTGTGATCCTCCTGTCTGTAGCCCAACTAGCCTTATTTGATTGTACTCAATCTAAAGCTCCTCCGTCAAAAGAAAACAGAAAAACCGCCGACTATGATCATACCACTGTCTTGCTCACAGTGGAATGACCCCCTCGGCGGTCCATTTTTAAGAATTAGGTATGGCAACCCAGTGTCCCTTGGTCACTTCAACAAGAGAAGAATTGTCCAAGTTATAGATATCGCCGGACGCAGCTCCGTCCTTGGCTGAGTGAATGGGACCCGAGCCCGTGTCATTCAGCAGAATGCGCGGCTTGCTCGCTTCAACTTCCGGATCGGGTACCGGAATGGCAGACAGCAGCGTTTTCGTATAAGGGTGCATCGGATTCGCATACAGCTCTTCACTTTCAGCAAGCTCGACCACTTTACCCAAATACATAACAGCTACCCGGTTGCTGATATGCTTCACCATGGATAAGTCATGGGCAATGAACAAATACGTCAGTCCAAGCTTCTTCTGAAGATCCTGCAGCAGATTAACAACTTGTGCCTGAATGGAGACATCCAGCGCCGAAATCGGTTCATCACAAATAATGAACTTGGGATTGACTGCTAGTGCACGGGCAATACCAATACGCTGACGCTGTCCCCCCGAGAATTCGTGCGGGTAACGCGTCGCATGGTCCGGATTCAATCCGACCATATCCAGCAGCTCCTCAACACGCTTTTTGCGTTCCTTCCGGCTTCCGGCCATATTATGGATATCCAGAGCTTCCCCAATGATATCCGTTACCGTAAAGCGGGGATTGAGCGAAGCGTAAGGATCCTGAAAGATCATCTGCATATCGCGGCGCATCGCCTTCATTTTGCCTGGGGACAGCTTGTAAATATCAGTTCCGTTAAACCGGACGCTTCCTGCCGTAGGCTCGTACAATCTAAGAATTGTACGGCCTGCGGTGGACTTACCGCAGCCCGATTCCCCAACAACGCCCAGCGTCTCCCCTTCATTAATGGAGAAGCTGATGTCGTTCACGGCCTTCAGGACGTTCCCCTTGCCAAGATTGAAATATTTCTTCAGACCTTCTACCTCGATTAACGGTCCACTCATGAAGATTGCACCTCCTGTGCCATCGGATGCTGCAGCCAGCAGCGTGACATATGCGTGTCGCTCAAATGGGTTGGATCCGGATCGATACGCTCACACACTTTCATGGCATGATCACAGCGGGCGGCAAAAGGACATCCAACCGGCGGCTTGATCAAATCCGGAGGTGTACCAATGATCGGGACAAGCGGCTCATCTTTGCGCTGATCAATTCTTGGGAGTGAGCGGAGCAGACCCCGCGTATAAGGATGCTGAGGATTCTTGAAAATCTCCATGCTGGTTCCCGTCTCAACGACTTCCCCAGCATACATCACGATAACCCGGTCTGCCATCCCGGCTACAACACCAAGGTCATGGGTAATCATAATAATGGAAGTGCCGAATCTCTCCTGCATATCCTTCATCACGTTGATGATTTGAGCCTGTATGGTAACATCCAGTGCCGTGGTAGGCTCATCCGCAATCAATAGCGACGGGCGGCAGGCTAGAGCAATGGCGATCATAACCCGTTGGCGCATGCCTCCTGAGAACTCGTGCGGATACTGATTGAACCTTGCTTCGGCATTTTTGATCCCGACCAGCTTAAGCATTTCCACTCCACGTGTCTTCGCCTCAGCGAAGGACAAGTTCTGATGCTTGATCAACCCTTCGGTAATCTGCTTACCTACTTTGATCGTCGGATTCAGGGAAGTCATCGGATCCTGAAAGATCATTCCGATATCTTTTCCGCGAATGGCTTCCATTTGTTTATTCGTCTTGCTAAGCAAATCCTCCCCGTTAAAGATCACCTGGCCCTGCTTAATCTTGGACGGAGGAGAAGGAATCAGCCTCATAATGGTCTGAGCGGTAACGCTCTTGCCGCTCCCTGACTCACCTACAATTGCTACGGTCTCCCCTTTGCCTACCGTGAAGTTCACGCCTCGAACAGCCTTGACTTCACCACCGCGGACAGAAAAGGACACGTGAAGATCTTTTACTTCTAAAATGGATTCCATACTAGTCTCACCCCCTATTTTTTGAGTTTAGGATCAAGTGCGTCACGCAGACCGTCACCAAATATGTTAAATGCGAGCATAGTTAAGCTGATTAATAGAGCAGGGAACAGCATCCGCCAAGGATACAGCATCCAGCCCGACAGGGAGGAGCTGATCATCGAACCGAGCGAAGCTACGGGCTCCTGTACACCAAGACCCAGGTAACTCAGGAATGCTTCAGAGAAAATTGCATTGGGTACCGATAGAGTTAAGGTAACGATGATCGGCCCCATCGCATTCGGAAGCAGATGACGGAACAAGAGCCGTCCAGAGCCCGCTCCCATGGAACGGGAGGCCAGTACATATTCTCTGTTCTTGAGCTGCATAATCTCACCGCGGACAATCCAGGACATATTGATCCAGCCTGTAATGGTCAGAGCCAGAATAATGGTGCCCAGACTCGGTTCAAATACAACGAGCAGCAGAATCGTAACCAACAGATAAGGAATAGAGTACAGAATTTCAGCGAATTTGTTCATGATCTCATCCACACGACCGCCGAAATATCCCATGATACCGCCATAAATAACACCAATCATAACGTCAATTAAAGCTGCTGCAAGGCCGACGACCAAAGAGATCCGCGCCCCCATCCAGGTACGCACGAACATATCACGGCCAAGATCATCCGTGCCGAACCAGTGAACTGAGTTCGGTGGCTTATTGGTATTCATAAGGTCATTCGTCTGATAATCAAACTTGGAAATCATCGGTCCGATAAAGGCCATAATGACCACAAGCGCCATAACAATCAGGCCGGCCATCGCAAGCTTGTTGGAACGCAGCCGTTCCCAGGAATCACGCCAAGCGGAGAGGCTTTCACGCTGAATGACTTCGGACTGCTTCTCGTCCACTCCGATTTGCCGGAAGTCTTCCGGTGTCAAATTGGCAGCTGAAGCCTGAGGAATCAATTCATTTTTCACGCTCAAGGTTAGCCCTCCTTTCTGTTCGTCAGTTTAATTCGTGGATCTACGAACACATATGCAATATCAGTCAAGAAACGGGCAAGCATCAGAATGACGCCATAAAAGATGGTTACGCCCATGATCAGGGTATAGTCACGGTTGCTAATGCTTGAGACAAAGACTTTCCCGAGACCCCCAATTCCGAAGATCTGTTCTATTACGACGGAGCCTGTAATGATGTTGGCTGTCATCGGACCCAGATACGTGATTACGGGCAGAATCCCGTTTCTAACCACGTGCCTGAACAGAATCGTCATCCAGTTAAGCCCTTTGGCTCTGGCTGTCTTGATATAGTCCGCATGAAGCACCTCTAGCATGCTTGAACGGGTCAACCGGGCTATGAAGGCAATCGGCTGTGCTGCAAGAGCAGCCACAGGCAGAACATAATCAAGTGGTCCATTGAATCCCATAACATTGAAGATACCTGCCTTTTGAGCAAAAACGAACTGCAGCATGGACGCCACCACGAAGCTTGGAACCGCAATTCCCAGCACAGCAAGGACCATGGCCACATTATCAATCAGTCTCCGGTGATAGAGTGCAGCCAGGAGACCTAGCAGCACACCTACAACTAGAGATACAACAATAGCAACCAACCCCAGCTTCAGGGAAGCGCCAAACGTATCCGTGATCAGCCCGGTTACCTCTTTGTTCTGCATCTTCATGGATATCCCGAAGTCACCTTGGGCAATATTCTTCAAATATTGTCCATACTGTACGATAACCGGCTTATCGAGACCGTATTGTTCCATCAAACGTTCCCTGATTTGCGGGGGCACCTGCTTTTCCGACATAAACGGGTTACCGGGAATAGCTTTCATCAAGAAAAAGGTCGCCGTAATAAGAATGAGCAAAGAAACTAACATATATAGAAATTTACTGGTAATGTACCGAACCATACAGCCTTCACCCCAATCTGTCTGTGTTATCCATTCCCTCTATAACTTCTCCAAAGGAAACAAGATATGGTAAAATCCCCTTTACACAAAAAATCGGGATATATATGGAGGAACCCGGTCCTCACATATACACCCCGAAGCAATCATCCGGTTACAGAAGATTACTATTAATGTTCCATCAGTTTAACGCGTGTAATATCAAGCTGACCTGCATAGTCTACAATTACGTCTTTCACGTATGGCTTAACCAGTTGAATGTTCGTGTAGTAGTAGATCGGAAGGATAACCTGGTTGTCTTTAATCAGAATATCTTCCGCCTTCTTCATTGCAGCATTGCGTGCTTTGTTATCGTTGCTGGAGTATGCTTCTTTAACCAGCTTGTCATATTCAGCATTCTTGAAGCCAGTATCATTATTACCACTAGTTGAAGTGAACATGTCAATGAATGTCATCGGATCATCATAGTCCGCACCGAAGCCGGCACGTGCTACTTGGTAGTTCAGGTTGCGGCGGTTCTGCAGGAACACACCCCACTCCTGGTTCTGAACAGTTACTTCAGCGCCCAGGGTCTGTTTCCACATATCCACAATAGCCAAAGCCAGCTTCTTGTGGTTATCGTTCGTGTTATAGATCAGAGTAATCTTAGGAAGCTTGGTCAGGCCAGATTCTTTCAGACCTTCGGTAAGAAGCGTCTTAGCTTCATTAGCATCTTCCTTGCCATATACGGTATCCGGATTCTCTTCACGGTATGCTTTGTCTACGCCTTTGATGCCGGGAGGCACAAGACCGAAGGCAGGAAGCTGGTTAGCCAGAGTTACGTTGTCAATCAGCGCTTGACGGTTGATTGCTTTAGTGAACGCTTGACGGATTTTTACGTTATCAAAAGGTTTTGTTGTTGTATTGAACAGGTAGTAGTAAGTGGATGCAATCCCCTTAATCGTCAATTCATTCGGAACCTCGGATTTGAGGGAAGCGATCTGATCTGTAGGAATCTCGCCGATAGGCTGTCCTGCAAGATCAAGCTGACCGCTCTTATAGCTGCTCACTTCTGTAGCTGCTTGGTCTACGATTGAAGCCGTGATTTTATTCAAAGTAATGTTCTTCGCGTCCCAATACTTGTCACTCTTCTCCACTTCAAGAGCTTGTCCAGTTGTCCAAGTTGTTAGCTTGAAGGGTCCGTTGGAGATCAGCGTACTTGGATCGGCAGCCCATTTTGGATTGTTCTTCACAGATTGATGCACGGGGTAGTAGGTTGTGAATGAAGTAAGTCCCAGGAAATAAGGGGTTTCATTCTCAAGCGTTACCTTCAGTGTCTTATCATCAACCGCTTTCACGCCAACTTGACTGGCGTCAGTGATCTTCTTCTCATTGTAAGCTTGCGCATTCTTGATGTAATACAGTTGGTAAGCGTACGGAGGAGCTGGAACCGTTGCCGGGTCAAGCACACGCTTCCAAGCGAACTCGAAATCTTTTGCGGTTACAGGATCACCATTGCTCCATTTTGCATCTGAACGAAGGTGGAAGGTGTATTCCTTACCCTTTTGTTCCCATTTCTCAGCCACACCTGGAACGATGTTGCCGTCTTTATCCTTAAGCGTCAAGCCTTCGAACAATGTTCTAAGCACCGCGCTGGATACGTTATCCTGCGATTGAGCTGGATCTAACGTTGGCGGCTCGGAAGCCAGGTTGATATGGAACGTTTGATCTGCTGCGAGCTTGTCGCTTTGGGTCCCTGCATTGCCCTGGTTAGTTGAACCAGCATTACCATTATTCTGACCACAGGCGGCTAGAACGGTGCTGAGTGCAAGCAATAGTGTTACAAGAACCAATAATTTCTTTCTGTTCATCTAGCTGTCTCCCTTACAATGTTGGTATGTTGGTATGTGTGTACTCGATTATACAACCATTGGTCAAAAAATCACAATGGGAATTCCTGCCTCTCCCCTCTGATTTAAATAAAACAAAAAGCATATTCACTAAGAAATATGCTTATGTTTATTGGTTTTTTTCAATAACCGAGCAGGAAATCACATTTTTATGAAAGTTCTGTTTGAAATGTAATGATTGGTTTTCAATTACATCTTATGCGTTGTGATGCTAAATTAAGTATGTCTCTGTTACACCCCTAATATGTATGGAAAGAAACCAACAATTACAAAAATAATATAGGCAAACCCGGCTGCCAGAAACGCTAACCTCCACACCGCACGAACCAATCTTTTGACATCCACCTGCCCTTTCATCCGATTCTGGGCTCCTCCAATCAATCCTCCAAGGATCAGAAGCAGCAGCACAATCAAATAGAAACCGAACCCTGAGGCAAAGATTAATTTGAACAAGGCGGAGACGGATAAGATAAGAAAGACGGTGGTAACATCTACAGCCAGCAGTAAGGATTTCCTCCGATCCCTTCTCCCATTCCAGATATAATGAATCATATATACGAGCAGGAAAGGAACAATGGGCACAGCACTGAAAAAGATAAACGGAGCGAGCAGTATATTCACATCTTCCACCTCCACATAATTTGAACTTGCTCAATTTAAGTTATAGGCTCCTCGGCTTCGATCGTCATGGAAGCAACTAGCCGCCAGACCATCTCCAGAGCGGGTACCTCTATTTCTTTCTCACGAGCCATCCTCACCAGGTGGCCATTTATGCTGTTCACTTCCGTGACCTGACCAGCCAAAACATCCTTCAGCATGGAGGACATGTTATTCGCCGTAGAGCGGCATACCTGAGTGACTTGGTCCTGGATATCAGCATCATATGTAATTCCATAGTGATTATAAATTTGTAAAATCTCCTCAATCAGACTAGCCAGCAAGGCTCTCCGCTCTGTAGAAGCAAGCAATTCCCCATTATGGACTCTCCATATTGCAGTCAAAGGATTAATGGCTGCATTAATCAGAAGCTTGCGATAAATTTCCTTATCGATGTCATTCGACAATATGGAGGGAAATCCTGCCACGGACAGGCGTGAGGCTAAATTTTCAGCTTTTTCCCTCAACTGCTCTGCCCCGTCATGCATCCCCGTCAAACCTAATCTTGTCTGCCCTGACCCGGCACGGTAGATGGTATAATCCCCCTCTTTCCGGGCCCCCTCGGTAGTCAGTGCTGCTAGAACCTTTTGCCCTCCCAGCGCCTCACCAAGCCGTTCAATATGCCCCACCCCATTCTGGAAACATACTATATCTGTTCTAGGTCCAAGGAGTGTCCGCAGTTGCGAGTGTAGACAGTCATTCATATGCCGCTGCTTCGTTGTCACGAGAATCCAATCTGCATTGAACTTATAGCTGCACGCCTTGTCCATATTTCTGGCACTTTCCACTTCGAAAAGGTCAGCTGGTATGAGCTCTTCTTGTCCACCTTCCATAATGAGCCGGATTCCGTTCCTGCTCAGTTCCCGGGCCTGCTCGGAAGTACGAGTCCAGAAACGCACTTCCTCCCCTGCTGCAGACAGCGCAGCTCCGAACATCAAACCCAGCGCTCCTGCGCCTACAATCTCTATTCTCATCCCTATTCCCTCACTTTGAGCAAGTTTATCTACATTCTTTTATACCATAAAAAAACCCCCGACCTCACAGACCGGGGATTAGTTCTATTCTAAAAAGCACATTCACTATTCAATACGCTCCAAATTTCCATTTGCATCCATTTTAAACCGGGATTTCGATTCTTCATCTTCCTCATTGAGAAATGCAAGCCGGCGTGCCCGGTCCATAATCTGAATCAAAGCCTTATAATCATCATTGACTACCCGGTAGTCTGTCTGTACTTCATTTACTTGAAGTGACAATCTGCGATTCTCTTCTCTTAATGCTGCATTCTCCTCTTCCTTATCCCGGATCTTCTTCTCTAAAGATCTCATATGACGGCTGCTTTCTTGAACCGTGTTCTTCCACTGTCTTAAGAAGCGGATAACCGCGTCAATAGAAAGGGTCTCTTCAGTTACACCTTCACTCTTGTACAGCCCTTCTTCCAAATCTATGGATGTTAGAGATGCCATACTGCTCCCACCCATTAAAGGTGACTGTTTCTTTAAATAATTTCTTTTTTGGCGCTGCGCCTTGGCAATCTGAATAGCGGCTTCATATTTTTTACGGACACAGCTGTTCCATCTAAATCCGCAGGCGGCGGGGGTTCTTGCTATCTTCTCCCCAACCTCTTCAAACGCGGTTAGCTGTGTGCTGCCCTCACGAATATGGCGCAGCGTGACCTCAGCCAATATCAAGTCATCTTCAGCGCTCCATGCATCCTGTCTTACTGCTGTCATGCGATACAAACCCTCCTAACGACATCCTGATATAACCGTCTTCATAAACCGGATTTCCCGGCGGCCTGAATAAGGTAAAAAAGCTGCTTAATCCATTTCTATGCCTCTCGTAGAGTTCATAGAATCTATTTGATACTAAAATGTATTTCCAAAAATCTAGCTTGTCATACCTGATGACCCTAATAACACAAACTCTTAATTAATCATACTTCTCGTTTACACACTAATACATTCCGGGTATAATGTAGTTATTAAATTGAGGTCGCTTACATACATACGAGAGGGGGATAAATCATGGCACGCATGTTCCGGGTGCTTGGTTTCTTCACACTAGCCATCGGGCTAATGGCTTATGCCGGCAACTTGATCGAAATGGCCCTGCTGTTCTTCTTGCAAACTGCCTTTTTTGTTATTTTCGGGTATTTGAAATTTACAGAAAGAACATATATCTTGCTCTTCTGGGGATACATGATCGTCACATTTACCGGCTTTAGCTACTGGACGGTATTCAAAATGGGCTTGCCGCTTTAATCGGCTATGGTTCCAACCAACAAAAGGGTGACTCGGCAGCTGCCGGGTCATTTTTTTTTCGTTAAAAGACATCTATTATGATTCGGGTAAATATATAATCATATATACTTCACGAAGCTATTACATATGTAGGTTAATTAAGGAGAGGATTTTATTGCTACGCCGTTGTTTTTTAAGCTGCTGCCTGCTGATGGTCTGCACTGTCATTATTCTCTTCCCCTATCGTGCCTATGCAGAAGATCCTCTATCTGAAGAGACTCGAAAGCTTCTAGAGAAAAGCCTGTCTATTGTCGAGATTGACCGGGAAATCAAAAAGACGGAAGGTCTGAAAACGCAGGCTCAGTCCAAATTGGACATGCTCTCTGGGGAGCTGGAAGCCAAGCAGGCCCAAATCTCTGCCAGCCAATCTCAGACAGATGATCGAATTCGTGCATATTATATGGGTGAGAGAGAGGACTTACTCGGAGCGCTCCTATCTACCGAGAGCATCAGTGATTTCATTTCCGTACTCGATATCATTGATATGATTTTTGAGAGGGATCGCGATATTCTAAATGACTACCAGGAAGCCTATCGAAATCTTATGGATACCAGAGACAAGCAGAGCCAGCTGCTTGCTGAGCTCACTGAACTTAAGAACAACCTTCTGCTTCAGCGGGAGCGTGTAAGTGAGCTGCAGGCTAGTGTTAACAGCTCCCTGAAGGGAAGTTCTGATGCAGAGAAACTTAAAGCGCTTATGGAAGAGATGAATGCCTATTGGAACAATGTCGGACTATTTGAGGTTAGACGACACTTCAAAGCACTCGCGGAAGCCATGGTGGATCTGCCCGAATTCCTGAAGAACAATGGGAACAGCATCACCGCCTCCGGAACGAACTATACGATCTCGATCAAGCAGGAAGATTTGAATGCATTCCTTAGATCCGAGAATGAAATCTTTAATAATTTCGCCTTCACCTTCGAAGATGGCAGGATCATTGCCGAGGGGAAACGGGACTCCTTACAGCTAAGGGTTGAGGGGCACTATACAATTGAGAATGAGCCGCAGAACTCCATTCAATTCCATGTGGACAAACTAGTATTTAATGGACTCGTGCTGCCTGATACCACCTGCCGTGAGCTGGAGGAAGACTTCGACCTTGGATTCTACCCCAAATTAATCATCCCGTTAGTAGAAGCCAATGAAGTTACGCTGCAAAAAGGACTTCTCATTATAAAATTAAAGCTCGCCCTCTAAGGGCGAGCCAGTTGACCGAGATGCTCGAATGAGACCATAAATGATTTCAGGCTGCCTGTTCCGGTCAGATATGCCACAGCGTTAGAAGATAGCCGGTTAATGTAATCCGGCAATTTGACATCTACAGGGGCAGAACCGATACGGCCTTTCGACTGAATGGCCGAGATCCATGGCAGCAACTCCTTCAAATCAGGTTGATTGTATAAGGTTTTCATTGTTGGAAGCTTCCCCTCCTCACGGTAAGCGGAAGCCTGCTGCTTGGAGGAAGTAATCTCAGAAATCCAGGCGTTCGCTGTCTTCGCATTCCGGCTCTGGGCGGTTAAGCAGAAGCTTCTGCCCTTAAGCCAGAGTACATGTGCGTCATACTGGGATGAAGGCTTCTCCATCTCAATCGACGGACTGAGCTCCCCATTAAATGACGAGGCTTTAGTTACATAAAAGAGAATTTCTCCCCGCTCCAGCCGCTTCCGGGTCAGCTGTTCTTCCGTACTATCTCCATTAACTAGATAGAACTTTGATTTCATTTCCTGAATTTGCTGAAAAGCCGCCTTCATATCTGCCGTCAGTGTAAATCCGTTCCCCTTTCCATCACCGGGTGTTCCACCCATTCTCCACAGTAATGAAATGACTGCATAAGCATCACTTGGGTCTAGGGCAGCCAAATAGGGAATACGATTGTTCTTATTATAGCTGGCGAGCAGACCTGACCATTCCCCGGAGGTTTGGGGAAGCTGGGTGTAACCCAAGTCCTGCAGCCGTGCACGGTTATAGACAACGACATAGGGATCATAGTCCTTAGGAACGCCCCATACATAACCGTTCCACGTATTCTGACTAACTGAATTACTCAGCGAATCGGCTCCGGCCTGGCCCGAATAGTAGGCCTCTACGGGCAGCAGGAAGCCGGAAGAAGCGAACTCCCTGATCCAGGCATTGTCCATCAGTAGGACGTCAGGAGCTTCGCCCATATCTAGGCTATTCTTAAAAGTATGATAGGCATCCTTCTCAGCAATATTAGCAAGCTCTACTTGTACATGATGCTCTTCCATGAACGATTGATTGATGTGATTCAGCCATTCAAACTCTTCGGGTGTCATCGATACGGCAACCTTGATGTTACCGACCTCTTTCTCCGTCTTTTGCTTGGGCTGAGGAGTAATACTAATCCCCGTCTGCCGGTCTGGCTGGGGAATTGCTGCGTCTTCACCAGGAGACAAGCTGATCAAGGCCAACAGCAGGACGGCAAAAAGCACCCATTGGTTTTTCTGCTTCACAACCCGAACTCCCTCTCGTGCCTTATAGTAACCTTCATGAATATTGTAACAAATTCCCTGCGTCTTTGTCCCTATTAATTGGCAAACCGCTTCTTCTGGTATATATAAAACAGACCGCCGCTGAGCTAATCAGCGGCGGTCTTCATAACTAAAGCAGGTCAGCAGCAACCTGTGCCAACTTGGAACGTTCTCCCTTTTCGAGCGTAATATGACCACTTATACCTTCCTTCTGGAAGCGTTCGACCAAATAAGAAAGTCCATTGCTGACCGAATCCAGATAAGGATGATCAATTTGTTCAGGATCACCCATCAGGACAATTTTACTGCCCTCTCCCACCCGGGACACAATGGTCTTCACTTCATGGCGGGATAGATTCTGGGCTTCATCAATAATGATGAATTGTCCGGGAATGGATCTTCCCCGTATATAGGTGAGCGCCTCAACCTGAATGCTTCCGAGACCCATTAATATTTTATCAATATCGCCTGACTTCTTGGTATCAAAGAGATACTCCAGGTTATCATAGATCGGCTGCATCCAAGGCCGCAGCTTCTCTTCCTTCTCTCCCGGCAGGTATCCGATATCCTTACCCATAGGAACTACAGGACGGGCGATTAACAGCTTCTTGTACTTGTGGTCGTCTTCTGTCTTGAGGAGCCCTGCTGCTAATGCCAGCAGTGTCTTCCCGGTACCCGCTTTCCCTGTGATGGTCACCAGAGGAATGTCATCATTCAGCAGAAGCTCCAGGGCCATCCGCTGCTGGGCATTGCGTGCACTGATTCCCCAGACCGGTTCATTGCTCATATACAAAGGTTCAAGACGGGTTACATCTTCATTCACTTTAAGCAGTGCCGATTTACCGCTGCCCATTTCATCTTTGAGAATGACAAATTCATGCGGATACAGCGAGAAATTAAGTCCCAGCGGCTTAATCTGTAAGGATCGATAGGTATAGAACTCATCTATGATAGAAGGATGAACTTTAATATTTGAATAGCCTGAATAGAGATCACCAGGACCTGCCGTCCGGTCTGATAAATAATCTTGTGTAGTTAACCCCAGCACATCCGCTTTGATTCGCACCAGCACATCTTTACTTACCAGGACAACAGATCTCGGACTGGCGGTCTCCAGTTCCTCCAAATGGTAATTTAATGCTACCGCCAAAATGCGATTGTCATTCGTTACTTCGCCGAACATTTCTTGTACCTTGACGAAGCTTCTATGGTTAAGTTCAACCTTCAGCCTTCCACCGTGGTCAAGTTCAATTCCGTTGTGCAAATGTCCTTTCTCTCGAAGCCCATCAAGCAGCCGAGATACTACACGGGCATTTCTTCCGATTTCTTCCGGGTTACGTTTCTTGGAATCGATCTCCTCCAACACAACGGCAGGAATAACAACCTCATGTTCTTCAAAAGCAAAAATCGCATTGGGTTCATGCAGTAACACATTCGTATCCAGGACAAATATTTTCTTCATAGCTATCCCCTCCACCGCGGTCTTTGCAGCCTTTTCATTCACATACATATTTTTCTCCGGCCCGGGTAGCCTAACATTACAAACCGAATTACCCGAAAGGAAGGAACATTCATGCGAACATGGCTGTGTCTAATATTAACGGCATTACTGCTATCAAGCTGTGGAACTGCAGCTAATAAACATGCATCACCCTCTCCTCAGAGTCAAAAGGGAAGTAATCCGCGCATACTAAGCAATGATCAAACGGGAAGAGCACATATGAATCGGGCGGGACAGAACCAACAGGGCCAGTATAACCAAAATAATCTGCAGGGCCAACATACTCAAAATAATCAGCAGGGCCAAACAGGTCAGCAGTCTCTACAGGCACACCTCGAATCCATTGCCAAGCGGGTTCCAGGAGTTAAAAATGCATCCTGTGTCCTGATTGGGGATACCGCCGTTGTGGGGCTTGACGTCGATGGCAACCTGGATCGTTCCAGAGTAGGTACAATTAAATACTCTGCTGCAGAAGCACTCCGTAAGGACCCGCACGGGAAGAACGCGATAGTTACCGCAGATATCGATTTATCACACCGAATTTCAGATATCAGTCAGAGCGTGCGCCAAGGGCACCCTTTATCAGGATTCGGCAATGAACTTTCCGATATCATTGGACGCATTATTCCCCAAATGCCCAAGGATGTAAGACCACCTGTTAATAACGGACCGGGGCCGGCCAGCAAAGGCACTGGAGAACCAACCAAATTACAGAACCATAATAAAGCTGTTCATCCACAGAACAAGAGCCAGCAAGCACCGCCATCTACTTCAAGGTAGATTGTCCCAAAAGAACAGAAAAAGCCCGGTGAGGGTTCTCACTGGGCTTTTCTACATGGATGCACACTTGTCCGTCTGGCAAGTCTGCAGCACTAATATTAGATTCATTCATACATACTGTATTAGAAGTCGGCTGCGCATAACAAAGCACATAGCGCTCAGCTTGAAACGGAGCTTGCATACCCGTCATCTCATCGATTAGATTCAACAACACAGCTTCTCCCATTCGGCCAGACCCCCCGTACAGTTGAATCGGTCTTGAATGAATAACTTAGAATTTATATCTAAGGTTAATCATTCTACTAAGTAATGTACCAAGGAGTTCACTTGGTTCATTACTTATACTTATTTATATTATAACACGAGTCAAAACTTGCATTCAATTGGTAACTGCCTGTGTAACCTTGCCCGCCATTTCATCCTGAAGGGCCTTCTTGGCTTTGGTGAGCTCATCATCATTAATGTATACATAAGGGCTCTTCCACTCACCTGTTACCGGCATGAAATGTACATTCTCCTTGGATATGTTCCAGTATGTGGCAATCATATCCTTAAGCTGTTCGGACTCAAAGTCAGTATCCATATTCTTACCCACAGCTTCAATCACACCCGCGGCACCCACAACTCCATTGAAAGACTTGGCTTGATCAATTAGAGCATGCAGTACTTCATTCTGACGGCGGTTCCGGTCGAAGTCATCCGATCCCTTGGTCTTTGGCTTACAGTTAGACTTGCGGTAACGTACATAGTCCAGTGCATCCTTACCATCCAAGTGTGCCGGACCCTTCTTCAGATTGATATCGGTACCGTCTGCCTTATCCCGGTAGCACATGTTCATATCCACGTTCACGTCTACACCTTTAAGTGCATCAACGACATCGCGGAAGCCCTGGAAATTAAGAACGGTTACGTAATCAAGCTCTAGATCGAAGTAATCTCCCATCAGCTTCTTCATGGTGTCCCCAGCCTTGATCGGATCCTTCGTCTCAGCCAGGATGTTCGGGTAGAATGAGTTGATCTTCCCCGTTCCATATCCTTTGGCCTTGAAACGGGTATCCCGCGGCAGAGAGACAATCGTTGCGGACTTAGTGTCCGGATTAAATGCGATCACCATCATGACGTCAGTCAAATGGGTTCCCGTCTCCGGACGGTAATCCGTTCCCATAAGCAGAACCGATAATGGTTTCACCTTGGCCGATTTCTCAGCCGGAACTGACTTCGAGGTGCCTGTTGTGTCAATAACCTGATTGACCTTCCAGTACAAATAGCCGAAATATCCACCAACGATAAGCACTGCGAGAATGATTAGCGTAAGGAGGAACTTCAGAAAAGCCCTGCCCTTACGCACCTTCTTCTTGCCGCCTTGAGGGCGACCTGATTTCTTTCTTTGGCCTCCCTCTCGGGGAGGAAGACCACTGGTTCTAGGATTCATGAATCTTTACACCTTTTTCCTATCAGTTATAGTCTTCCCGCTTTTTCAGCAGGTGGGACCTTGTTCTGTTTCTTCTTCTGGCGCGCTTCTACAAAGTAACGGATCCGCACCATAAGCATTAAGCCGACGGCGACCAGCAGGCACTGGATGATCGGAAGCTTGTCGATCTGAAAGATCAGCAGCAGGAATGAGCCGATCGCCATTAATACGTACAGTATAGCTTCTTTCCAGAGCGGCAGCTTCTGCTGCGCACGGAACACCTTATTATACACATAGGCCACCAGTACAAAGATAATCACATAGGAAATGTACGGGTGATGTGACAACCAGTCCTGCATGGAACGCCCTCCTCACTAAGCCAAACGGCTGGGTATTACAAGCTTGCTTGCGCGTTTTTGCGGTGTTTTTCCGCACGTTCACGTTCACTCTTATTCAAGATTTTCTTACGAATCCGGATTGATTTCGGAGTGATTTCACAATATTCATCATCATTAAGATATTCCAAAGCCTGCTCCAGTGACATGAGGCGCGGAGTCTTCATCTTAACAGTCTCTTCTTTATTCGCAGAACGAATGTTGTTAACGGCTTTTTCCTTACAGATGTTAACGACAATATCGTTATCACGTGTATGTTCACCGACGATCATACCTTCGTAAATTTCTGCACCAGGCTCAACGAAAAGAATACCGCGATCCTCAATAGACAGAATTCCGTAAAGTGTGGATACGCCGTTCTCACTCGATACGAGAACGCCTTCGTGACGACCGCCTACTTGGCCGCCATGAAGCGGTCCATAGCTGTCAAATGCATGGTTCATAATTCCATAGCCGCGAGTCAGCGTAAGGAAATGTGTACGATATCCAATCAGACCACGAGCCGGGATTAGGAACTCAAGGCGGACTTGTCCGCTGCCGTTATTGATCATATTGACCATTTCGGCTTTGCGTGAACCCAGGCTCTCCATTACTGCGCCCATGCTCTCCTCAGGCACATCAATCATCAGGCGTTCGATCGGCTCCATCTTAGTACCATCGATCTCCCTAACGATAACTTCCGGCTTGGATACTTGAAGCTCATATCCTTCACGGCGCATATTCTCGATAAGGATACCCAGGTGAAGCTCACCACGTCCAGATACGATAAATGCATCCGGGCTGTCTGTTTCATCTACGCGCAAAGATACGTCTGTCTCAAGTTCCTTCATGAGACGTTCACGAATTTTACGGGAGGTAACCCATTTACCTTCACGACCGGCAAAAGGACTGTTGTTAACCAAGAATGTCATTTGCAGGGTTGGCTCATCGATCTTAAGAACGGGAAGAGCTTCCGGATTGTTCGGATCTGCAATGGTCTCACCAATGTTAATATCCTTGATACCTGCAATCGCTACAATATCACCCGCACCCGCTTCTTCAGTCTCAACGCGGCGCAGACCTTGGAAACCGAACAGCTTCTCGATGCGAGCAGATTTCTTACTTCCATCACGAGTCATGACTGCTACCTGTTGACCTGCACGGATAATTCCGCGGTTCACACGGCCAATCGCGATACGTCCCAGATATTCGTTATAATCCATCAAAGTAACCAGGAATTGAAGAGGTTGCTCAACGTTCTCGGTTGGTGACGGAATGTGTTCAATAATAGTCTCGTACAGGGCAAGCATGTTATCATCCTGCTTCTCGGCATCCAAACTTGATGTACCATTCAATGCAGAAGCGTACACTACAGGGAACTCGAGCTGATCATCATTGGCTCCAAGCTCAATGAACAAGTCAAGAACTTCATCAATAACTTCAGCCGGACGTGCAGCTGGGCGGTCAATCTTGTTCACGACAACGATTGGAGTCAGGTTTGACTCAAGGGCTTTGCGCAATACGAATTTGGTCTGTGGCATACAGCCTTCATAAGCGTCAACGACGAGCAGAACGCCGTCAACCATTTTCATAATCCGTTCAACCTCACCACCGAAATCGGCGTGACCCGGAGTATCCACAATGTTAATCAGATAATCCTTGTAAGTGATGGCCGTATTCTTCGCCAAAATGGTAATTCCACGTTCTCTCTCCAAATCGTTGGAATCCATGGCGCGCTCTTGCACGGATTCATGCTCCCGGAAAATACCGGATTGTTGAAGCAGCTTGTCGACTAGCGTAGTTTTGCCGTGGTCGACGTGGGCAATAATTGCGATATTACGAATCTGATCTCTAGAATGCATGGTTGTTCTCCATATCCCTTCTGGTTCTATTTAATGTTCTTTCTCCTGTGGAAAAAGTTAATCATCACAAAAGAAGCGCCGGATCTATTAAGGCCGACGCTTGACATATCCCTTATATTATACGCTATATCGCGGATAATTCAAGAACTTCCATTCAGTCACCATCCGCGTCTACTTCTTCCACGCGCGGCAATTAACCAAACCCCGCCGGCAATGAGCAGAAGCGCAATCAAATAAATGATCGAGATGGACAAAAGGGTTATTCCATAGATCACAGCCGTGATCGCCGTGAGAATAATTGCAATCAGGAATACGCCCGCTGGTCTTGGAAAAGCCAGCATGTCGTATTCGAGCAATCCAATCGCGATTCCTAGAATGAACAAAGGCCATATATAAGCGATTACGCCGGAGCCTGAAAAATTGAAAATAAAAAATAATACCCCATACACAGTGAGTATTCCGCCTGGAACGAGCAGAACGGCTGAGCCTCTTCTTGCAAAGAACAGCAGATGAAGCAGAATGCCCGGGACAAGAAAGATTAACGGCCAGAGCGTGAAGCCAAGAAAACTGAATACTCCCCATTTCCCTAGAAGAATAACAATACCCGCTGCTAGAATAAATATCCCGGTAACCAGCTTATTGTTCTCCGACATTCCATCACTCACCTTCCACAAAATTCCTTGTTAAGACAAGCCGCTGCAATAAGCGACATGGTCTTACTCTTAGTTTAATGGAATGATACAAAAAATTCCACTCTTTGCCTCGTCTCCCTCTGCAAATATAAGGCAAAAAGGCCGGCGGATGCCGACCTCTAATTTTTGAAATATTAAGCTTTGTTCTGACCTAATTTCTTGAACCAACCGACCATTATTACAATCCCGGCAAGGAAGACCGGAACGAAGTTGATCATCACCGGAATGATGGACTCCAGCAGCGGACCCACTTTAGGATCATGCAGCAGCATTTTCCCAGCCGTATAAGCAAGAATTCCAGCGCCCAAATAAACCAGCAGTGGATATTTATGCAGCCAATCGGCAATCAAATTGCTTCCCCACACGACGATCGGGATACTGATCGCTATTCCCATCACGAGGATAGCCAGATCACCGTTAGCGAGTGCCGCGATAGCGAGAACATTATCAAGACTCATAATGAAATCGGCGGCAAGGATCGTCTGAATTGATTTCCAGAGCGTCGTCCCTCCCCTAACGGAAGAATCACCATCATGCTCAAGCAGCAGCTTGAATGCAATATAGAGCAGCATAATGCCGCCTATCCCTTGAATCAGGGGAATTTGAAGCAGAATGACAGCAATCCAGGTCAAAATAATTCTTAGCAATACTGCCCCTATAGCACCAAGCCACACGGCCTGTTTCCTTTGTTTAAGAGGCAGGTTCTTGCTTGCAAGTGCAATGACAACAGCATTATCACCACTTAAAACAAGGTTAACCATAAGTATTTCACCAAGCAGCACCAGCGGTTCCACGCACATCCCTCCCCTACTTATTTATGCATGGAATAGCCAAGCTATTCCTAAGGCTTTTCCTAGGAGCTCGATGTTAATTTCGTCAATCATTCTATGTAGGACTAGACAAATGAAACGTTTTGGTTAATAAATACGTATATAACACCGAAGGAAGTGACCTAAGTTGGAATTGTTCAGTGCAGCATTTTTTGTCTCTTTGATTAACATTATTTTTATCGATCTGATTCTGGCAGGGGATAATGCCATTGTTATTGGTATGGCAGCAAGAAAGCTTCCGCAGAAAGTACAGAAGAAAGCAATCTTTTACGGGACAGGCGGGGCAGTTCTGCTTCGGATACTGGCTACCCTCGTTGTGGTATGGCTTCTGAATATTCCTTGGCTTCTGGCCGTTGGCGGAGCCCTGCTAATCTTTATCTCGTACAAAGTGCTGACGGATGATGGGGATCACGATTCAGTCAAGGCTGAAAGTTCGCTTTGGCCGGCTGTCCGTACGATTGTAATTGCTGATGCGGCTATGGGACTTGATAATGTGATTGCGGTGGCAGGAGCTTCAGGCCAGCATATGATTCTGGTCGTTATCGGACTTCTAATCAGCGTACCCATTGTCGTATGGGGCAGTACTCTGTTCATCAAACTACTTAATTCGTTCCCTTGGATCGCTTATGTAGGTGCGGCTGTTCTTGCTTATACTGCGGCCCACATGATTACGACAGAGCCCAAGCTGGCTTCCCTATTTAAGGACAAGCCTATGGTGAGCATTCCCTTTATTATTATCATTGTTGTCGGTGTTCTACTTCTTGGGCATCTTAAGAAGAAGCAGAATCAGCGTTCGGGCGGAAAGAAGACTCACCCCGCCACTCACTCTTAAGATTCACAGCTGAACGATGAAAAAGGAAAAAGGAGCTTCCCTTTGCGGAAAGCTCCTTTTCTTGTTTGGAAAGCTGCTCGTTGGAGAAATTCAATTTACTTCGTGTAAGAAAGGAAGCTCTTTCGTCATTTAGAACCAGTCTTCCTGTATTACTTCCTCGCCCTCGTTAAATGGAGGCTGCACTCCCGGTCGAAGCACCATGGTTCTTGTACCTACAATCGCAGCTTCAATCTCCTGGGTAAGCTCGGGAGAGGTTGCTTCGATCTTCTGTATAATCCGCAGATTCGGATTGGTTGAAGGCGACTTAGGCACAAACAAACTGCAGCAGTCCTCAAAAGGAAGAATGGATAAATCATAAGTGCCGATCTCCTGTGACAGCTGGATAATATCGGGCTTATCCATCATGATCAAGGGTCTCAGCAAAGGGAGCTCCGTGGCCCGTCCAATGACGTTCATGCTGGGCAAGGTCTGACTCGCCACCTGTCCTAGACTGTCGCCCGTGACCAGAGCTAGGGCGCCGTTCTGCTCCGCCAGTGCAGAAGCGATCTTCAGCATCGCTCGCCGCATTAACGTAATCATCAGACTATCCTGCTTAGCCTTGGTCAGCAAGGTCTGTACCTCTGTAAAAGGAACCAGATGCAGCTTGACCTCCCCTGAATAGGTGGATAAGACATGCGCCAACCTTATAACCTTCTCTTCCGCCTTCTTGCTTGTGAACGGATAGCTGTGAAAATGAATACACTCAATTTCAAGTCCTCTTCGCATCGCAGACCATCCTGCTACAGGGCTGTCGATTCCTCCAGATAACAAGAGCATGGCTTTCCCGTTCGTGCCAAGAGGGTACCCGCCGGCTCCTGGTATAACTTCACTGAAGAGATACGTTTGATCCTCCCGAATTTCTACCCTCAGCTCAATTTGTGGGTTATGGACATCCACTTTAAGCGAAGGAAGCTCCCGCAGCAAGGGGCCGCTTACCAGCCTATTCATCTCATGAGAGGAATGAGGAAAGTCCTTCCACACTCTTCGGGCATTTACCTTAAAGGTTGTGCCTTCAGGCAGTGTCTGACTGCCCATAAAAGAGGCTGCGGTGTGCAGTATGGCTTCCAGTTCCGAAGCTACTGCAACTACCGGGCTGATTGAGGCGATACCAAATACCTTCTTCAGCTCCTTAATTACCGCCGGAGCAGATTCTCCGCCAAGCATAATATAAAATCTCCCATATTCCTTGCGCACCGATGCGCGGGGGAAAGCTTCAAGTATCGTAAGTACGTGGGCCATGGCCGCTTTCTCGAACCGCTTGCGGTTCTTGCCTTTGATGGCCATTTCACCGAAACGCATGAGCAATAAATCATAAGTCATCATGAATAATTAATGTCCACCTTTCAAATGACGGAGCCTGCTTACCGCTTTATTAAGCGAGGCGAGCAGAAGCTCAATATGCTGCTCTGTATGTTCCTCACCCAGGCTAACCCGAATCCCGCTTGAAGCGGCAGCTTCACTAGCTCCCATGGCCAGTAGAATACGGCTTGGCTCGGCAGCTTTGGAGGAGCAGGCAGACTTCGTGGAGACCATAAGTCCATCCTCCTCCAGCATATGAAGCACCGCTTCGGCCTTCATTCCAGGAAGAGAAAAGCTGATAATATGAGGGGCAGAACCTTCTAAAGATGAATGGAGGATCACCTCCGGTATTTCGATTAAGCCTTCAATGAACTGCTTGCGAAGCGCGTTCAGCTTAAGCATTCTGGCTTGTACTCCAACACCTGCAAGGCGAACCGCTTTGGCCATTCCCACCACGCTTGGTACATTCTCAGTACCGGAGCGCATCCCTCTCTCCTGGCCGCCACCTGCCAGCAGCGGGAATAATGACACGCCTTCTTTTACATAGAGAAGACCTGTTCCCTTGGGACCTCTGATTTTGTGGGCAGACAAGCTGTACAGGTCAATTCCACTCTCTTTCAGAGAAATAGGCACCTTCCCATAACCTTGTACACCATCGACATGAAAAAGCACTTTAGGCTGTGTTGCCATAAGTTGCAAGCCTATTACTTCAATCGGCTGAACACTGCCCGTTTCATTGTTGACATGCATAATCGAGACCATTATCGTCTCAGGACGGATCGCATCCATAACTTCCTCGGCTGTGACTTTTCCCTCCCCATTTACAGGCAGAAAAGTAACATCAAAACCCAGGACCTGAAGCTGCTTGGCACATTCATATACTGAAGGATGCTCAATTGCCGTCGTAATAATATGATTACCTCTATTTCTATATTGTAGCGCCGCTCCCTTGAGAGCCAGATTGTTGCTCTCTGTGGCCCCTGAAGTGAATATAATCTCGGCGCTCTGTACGCCAAGAGAGGCCGCGCATACTTCTCGGGCTCTTCTCAGCAGTTTGTCGCTGTCCTCTCCAAGACGATGAAGCGAAGACGGGTTCCCATAATGTCTGGTCATCACTTCATTCACCGTGCGGAGAACTTCTTCGCTTGGCGGGGTAGTTGCGGCATGGTCAAAATAAATCATTGGTATCCCCCCCTCTTTTCATTGTAACAGATTTCTGTCCAGCGCTTAAAAAAGCAGCAAAAAAGCGTTCCACAGAAGTAGAACGCTCCATATCTTAAATCTTACACCTCGTACTTTGCACGAGCCCGGTCGATTTTGGTTACATATTTCTGTGTCTCCACAGGAAGTAAATGAAGCTTCTCCATCAGTTCCTTGTCGTTGGAGATTCCCAGCTTCTTCAAGGTGCCAGGTCCGGCATTATACGCGGCCATAGCAGTGCTGATATTCCCGTCATAACGTTTGAGCTGATAGGAGATATATTTGGTTCCCCCATCTATATTCTGCGCGGGATCGAAGGAATTACTGACCCCTAGCCCTTGAGCTGTGCCGTCCATTAATTGCATTAAGCCCTTAGCTCCTGCAGAGGATAAGGAGTTCGGATCAAAGGATGACTCGGTATCAATGACGGCCTTAATCAGGGATTCAGGCACCCCGTAATCCCGGCTTGCCTTGCTGATTAAATCATTATAATCCGTCGGCTTGGAGCTGTGATTATCACTATGATGCGGAATTAGTGCAGGAGTAGACTGTACTCCAGTGCCGGAATCAATAGATGCTGCTGAATTAGATGATTCATTGGTTCCTTCGGTATTTGCTTTCATTAGCTGCCATAGCTGGCCATTCACGTTAATGGTCTGTCCCAGGCTTAAAGCGGAGGAATAATCGTTCTCTGAGGCCGCTGTCGAATCGGACTGCATAAGCTGCTGAAGCACCAAATTAAAAGCGGAATCACTTCCGCCTGTAGATGAAGTATTCTGAAGGGCAGTACCCTGTAAATCGATTCCGCTCATGAGCTGAAGGTCAATCAACTGCTTAGCGGTACGCGGATCTATTTGCATGTATTGCAGCTCCTCTTTTTTCCAAGTCGTTCTCTTTCATTGTACATGCCTATTAGGCGGATAACCAGTATTTGGGCAAAAAAACAGGCCCTATCCTATATATCGGACAGGGCCTGTTAAATATTGAGAGTAATTCTAAAATTTCTTTAACGTGTGAACGGAATCAGAACGAAATAGCTCAGGGTTGCAATAATGCCTAGGCCAGCTGCCCATGCACCCGAAGTTCTTTTCCCCTGGCTGTATGCATAGAACCCGAGGATAGCAGCAATTGGACCAAGGATAATGGACCACATGAACATGGATGCGATACCCAACGCTACACCTACATATCCAGCAGTACGACCTGAAGTGGATTCAGTGGATGATTGAGCTTTATCATCGCTGCGCACAGTCCGTGCACCCGTATAACCAGCTTGCGGCGTCACCTCAGATGCATATTCCTCTTGATGAGTTCTGCGCGGATAATCAACTCGATTGTTGAATTGGCTGGAAGTTCCCTGAGTTGATGATGTCGAGTACCGTGTTGAAGAGGTAGACGACGTTGATGGTGATGATGATATTGATGACGTCGATGGTGAATATGATGTTGATGATGTTGATGATGTTGATGATGTTGATGATGTTGACGACGTTGATGGTGAAGACGATGTTGATGACGTTGACGACGTCGATGGTGATGACGTTGGTGATGACGTTGACGACGCTGACGAAGGATACGTTGAAGATGTTGATGGTATTGATTGCGTTGAATGTGTGTCATGCGACGAATACGTTGACGGGGTTGATGAAGTTGATGATGTTGTCGGTGTAGATGATGTCAATTGGGCTGATCGCTGATCATCTTTGACGTCTTTTGGATATTCACTCATGGTGCACACCTCCGAGAATGGTCAGTTTAGGACGATTTCGACTTCGGCTTGAACGTATGACAGCAGGTCGACGCGGAAGAACGGGCTGCGTCTTGATGGTCTGTGTCAAACGTCTCCCCAGCATACTCCTCGCGGTAGCTTGCAGTGGCATGCTGATCAATGTCAATCATGATTAAATCAGCTTTGCAGACGTTTTTTTCACCCCAATAATGACAGTTAGAGACACTGCACTTCACTACGGGTTTCTCGCCATTTGGCATGTTTATCACCTCAGGTACATTTTCTCCTCAGGCCTGACCCCCTATACAGAGGGGGTGCTGTCAATTCACAGCAAAAAAAAGATACCTTAACAGGTATCTTCGGATTACTTCTTATTTATAATTCTGTCCCTTATGCGTTCGCTTTCTGCATACGGCGTTGGGTCAGATAATCACTTTCATAATACGTGAGCTCATCACGGAGGTCCTCATATACTTTGGTTACATCCAAAACGATGTCACGTGCAGCGCGAACTGGCTTTTTGCGGAAACGAATTGCATCTTGTCCGGTGTAAGCATAACGTCCATCTTCAGAGTAACTTTCATTTTTAGGATAGAAGAAACTGTTCACGCAATCGTGATATACGTTGTAGAGCACTTTCTCTGCTGCTTCTTTATCGAAGTTAGCCCGGCGAAGTACAACACCCAATTTCTCATACACAACTTCTGAATTAACCAGAAGATGACGCAGGTCCGTCAAAAAGCCTTTCGAGAACCGAATGGATTCCTCATCTTGTTCGGGAGCGAGCTGCGTAAGTGAATTTTCGTTCAGAAACTGTTCCAGCTTAGGAATGGCAATCTTAAGTTTCTCTTTGGCGGTTTCGCATAATTGTTGGACATTGGTTTCAGGCATAAAACTGTTCTCCTTCCGTTCTGTCAAGCAAGAGCAATGGGTACACCAAACACAGAGATAGTCACTGTGTTCTAAATCATAGTATCACAAAACAACTTAAAACGATATCCTTTCTTGTCCCCAATCGCTTAAATATTCTTGGGTTACCATCATTTGCACCAGAGGGGCGAAGTTAGGCAGGAATAAAAAGACGTGCCATTTCTAACGCTATAGCTACATAGATATCTGGTGGAATTTTAAGGAGGCTTTATGTTATGTCAAAACGTAAATGGATTGCTGCGGGCTTAACAGGTACCGCAGCTCTCCTTGCAATATCCATGTTCCCATCGAAGACACCCATGCACAATGAGACAAGACCCTCAGAATCCGCCAGCCCCCGCCAGGAACAGCATCTGAAGCAGCTGCTGCTTCAAAGAGATATGGTCGCTACAGACCGGCTTGTCCGCCATGATGCAAGACAGCACCTTAAGGTGCTGAGTCAGAAGCTTGAGCATTCCCCTGAGCAGGTGAACAGTACGTACATCCGCAAACTTCAGGATGAACACCAGCATCTCTTGTCACTGATCTGGATTGATAGCAAGCATGAGCAGGAATTCAGGCACCCTTCCTTCACTCCGGGAAGCAAGGAGGATCAGCAGGCCAAATCGTATATCCAGTTAGCCAAAAAATCGCTTAGCCGTAATCAGTCCTACGAATCACCCGGCTTTCCTGCCGATGATCCGAAGTACTTTGTAGCAGGAGAACCAGCCAAGAAGGGGGATCATGGGGTGATCGCTCTCTTCAGCCTTGATATTCTGGGCAAAGTGAAGAATCACCAGCACAAAAATTTGAGGCTGATCCCCTACCCTAAAGAAGGGCGATACAAAATGGAATCCTTCCATCCGGATACGCTCATGGACACGACCGTAAAAACCGGGCAGGATAATGAAAATGCCAGCCATTATTACGAGAATGAGGTTGTCGTTACCTTTCATAAACCTCCTACTCAAACTGACTTGAAGCAGATCCGCAAGGACCTGAACAGCATCATCCCTTACCAGAAAATTAACAATACGTACATTTTTCACGCCAGCGGAAAGAGTATGAGCCAGCTGCAGGCTTATTTCACCTCAAAGTGGAATCCTAAATTCGTGGAGCCGCATTACCTATACTTAACAAATGAGATCACGCCACAGGCCCAAACCATGGAGGATACGACTGCTGCGGAAGCTCCAAATGACCTTCTTTACTCAGAATACCAATGGAACCTGCCTATTATAGAAACAACAAGAGGATGGAAACTGACCAAAGGTAAAAGTGATGTTGTCGTCGCCGTAGTGGATACCGGAGTCGATCTCTCCCACCCGGATCTGAAGGGGCGCCTGCTCCCTGGTTACAATGTTATCTCTCCAAGCAACAAGCCGATGGATGATGTCGGTCACGGGACGCACGTGGCTGGGATCATCTCCGCGCAGGTGAATAACAACGAGGGGATTGCCGGAATGACTTGGGGGAATAAGGTTCTGCCCGTCAAAGCACTAGATTCTTCAGGTTCGGGCACAACTTATTCGGTTGCCCAAGGCATCATCTGGGCGGCTGATCATGGAGCGAAAGTCATTAATCTTAGTCTCGGTAACTATGCCGATGCCCAGTTCCTGCATGAAGCTATAAAGTATGCCTATAATAAAGATGCCGTAATTATCGCCGCGACTGGAAATGACAATACCGAACGGCCGGGGTATCCCGCTGCTTATCCCGAGGTTCTCTCTGTATCCGCAACCGACTCCAAGTTGAATAAAGCTTCCTTCTCCAATTACGGGAATTACATTGACGTTATGGCCCCAGGCGAGAGTATCGCGAGTACCTATCCGCATAATCAATATGCGGCATTATCCGGCACATCCATGGCAAGTCCTCATGTCTCCGCTCTGGCTGCACTGATCCGTTCCATCAATCCGGATCTGCATAACACGGAGGTCATGGAGATTATCCGCAAGAACGTCATTGATCTTGGAGAGTCTGGGCGAGACAAATACTATGGATTCGGCCAGATTGATGTTCTGGCAGCCCTTCAGGCGGCTGGCAGCGGTATGTCCCCGCTTCAGCTCTGGCCTCAACATGTTCAGAACGAGATCAATAACCTTAAGAACAAGAAACTTCAACCATAATACAAAGAAGCCCCGATCCACGAGCAAATCATTCTTGATCTGCTAATGGATCGGGGCTTCTTATTAGTTGAGGAAAGTCAGACGTAAGCCGGGTTCTGTGCTCTTTGGTGGTTCATACGGGAACTACCCTCCCACTACAAGCGACAATCATCTATCTAGGCCATACATTGCTGCACAGCTCAAGCGACCAACCTAGACGCGCCTCGGGCAAAGGCTGTCTCCCTCATAGAAGGAGGCTGCGTCCCATTAGGTCTTGCTCCAGATGGGGTTTACCAGGAACGAAGTCACCAACGCTCCTCGGGGTCTCTTACACCTCGGTTCCATCCTTGCCTGATCCGTTCCCTGAAGAACGGCCATCGGCGGTCCATTTCTGTGGCACTATCCTTCGGCTCGCGCCGACTGGACGTTATCCAGCATCCTGCCCTGTGGAGCCCGGACTTTCCTCCCGCAAGACGAGCTTGCCGGCGATTGTCTGTCAAACTTTCCATGACTTGATCTAGTATACAGGCATTTCACGACCCGCACAACCCTAAATAACAGGTTCTGTTAGTGCAAAATGGCAATTCGTCATCAATAAATTTACATGAATTGAAAGGGTTCGGTATCGACTTTGGAGGCGTGGACCTCGGTGCTGTACTTGGTCTCACTTAGCTTTTCCTTCAGCCAGCCTGCCACCTTATCCTTCATGATCTTCTCCGCATGGTGACCTGGATCAATGATCGCGATTCCGGCTGCCAGAGCGTCTTGAGCGGTGTGGAAATCCACATCGCCTGTAACCAGCACATCAGCACCGCGGAACTGTGCCTGCTTCCAATAGCGTCCGCCAGAGCCGCCAAGTACGGCCGCCTTCTTGACAGGTCTGTTCAAATCACCTACGACGCGCACATGATCCACCTTCAGTCCCGTCTTTACCCGGTCTACGAAATCTTTCAATAAAACAGGTTCGCGAAGTTTCCCCGTTCTCCCCAGCCCCAATGTTCTTCCCTTCAAATCCATCGAATATAGGTCATAGGCGACCTCTTCATACGGATGGCTCTTAAGCATGGCTGCGATAATCTTGCTTCTAAGACTGCTTGGCACAATGGTCTCGATCCGAATCTCTTCGGCGCGCTCCATCTTGCCTTGTTCACCGATAAAAGGGTTGGTCCCTTCCTGCGGAATAAAGGTGCCATAACCCTCGATATTGAAGCTGCAATGGCTGTAGTTGCCGATTGCTCCTGCCCCAGCATTCAGAACAGCATCCAGAACCTGCTTATGATGAGTCTTCGGAACAAAGACAACCAGCTTGAATAACTTGTCCGTATGCACATTCTCCAGTGAATCAGAAGCCTCAATGCCGAGTGCCTCTGCCATCCAGTCATTAATCCCGCCCTCGGTCACATCCAGGTTCGTATGGCTGATATAGACTGCGATATCATTCTTAATCAGCTTCTCATACAGGCGGCCGGCAGGCGTATCGGTCTGCAGCTGGGCAAGTGGACGGAAGATAATGGCATGATGCGCAATAATTAAATCTACCTTGAGCGCAATTGCTTCCTCTACGACAGCATCCGTCACATCCAGGGTCACCAGTACGTTCTTAATCTCCTTCTGCAAGCTTCCCAGCTGCAGACCGATCTTGTCATCAGGCACGGCTACATGCTTGGGAGCAAGCTGCTCCATCAGCCCTATGACCGTCTGTCCTTTTGCATACATGATAGAACCTCCTTCCACTCTTCGATCTGCACTCTCATCTCTTCTTCCTTAAGGCGGGAAGCCTCTAGTTCCGATTTGGAGATTTGACTGCGGACCTTCATCAGCTTTGAAATTTCCGAATCCCATTTAGCAAAAAAAACAGGAACAGGAGCTTCGCTTAACCTCGGACCCATCAACAGCAGCCGCTCTACGTTCAGTACTTGACTGCATCCCGGGATCAGTCGTTCCCGGTAAAGCTCCTCGTTAAGCGCTGCCGCCTCCGCCTTCTCCAGCCTGTCTGCCGTAAGGATCTCATAAATCTTACCATCCTCTTCAAGAATGTGTTCAGCAGACAAGTACCAGCCTTCTTCCAGCAGCCAGCGGCGTACCAGGTCTTCCCCGACATTCGGCTGCAATATAAGCCTCTTAACTCCATTAAGTTTGGAGATGCCCTGGCTCAATATGGAGACCATAAGGGCTCCGCCCATGCCCGCTATCGTAATGACCTCAACCTCACCAGGATCAATCACCTCAAGTCCGTTACCTTTACGGACGGAAATCCTGCTGTTCAGGCCCGACTGCGCTACCTGCCGCTTCGCAGCTTCATAAGGTCCTTCATTCACCTCTCCCGCTACAGCGGAAGCTGCTTGTCCACTCAGAACTGCAGCCACAGGCAGCAAAGCGTGATCTGAACCAATATCCGCGAATCGGCAGCCCGGCGTCAGCTGATCGCATATTTGTTGTAGTCTTGCTGATAGTTTCATTTAGACACCCACACAATCCATTTTTTTCTAAGGAAATATAGAATAACAAACGCTGCAACAATTTTGAGCAGACATAATAAAACCATCCCGTTCGGAACATTCTCACTCATTAGAAGCATGTCCGCCTCAGGCATGAACCAAACCGTAATTCCAACCGCAAAAAATACCGGAGCAATCCGCTTGATCCTGTGATGGGCCAACCAGCACAGCCACACCATGACTACACTGAGCGGAAGCCAGAATAACTGCATCATCAGCCACGAGGCATCAGGATGGATTCTTTCAAACATTACACCATACAGCAGGATAAAGCATACAAAACCGCAGTAGTTGAGAATTCCTAGGTCCAGAAAATAACCGGCAAGCCACCAGATCAATCCGCATATACCGATCAAGCTTGCGACGCCCCCGGCGGTAAGCCAGTCCTGCAGCCATAAGCTCCAGCCGCCAAGGCCTAGTAAAACAACGCTTCCAACCGAAGCCAGAAGCAGCGCTCCCACCTTCTTCTTCGGTCTGATTACAGCAGCAAAAGTGTAGCAGATGGACGTAACCAACAGTGCGATAGCCATTTGCAATGGCCAGGGAAAAAGGCTAAAATAAAATCCGATAAAGAAAATCAAGGATATAATTCCAAAACCTAGCAGCCATGTTCGCATACTTCCCTGCTGGATTGCAACCAAAGAGAATGTCCTCTTGGATGCTTGAATCTCTTCTTCGTGGTAAAGATTCTCAAGAAAGTCACAATACTGTTCAGGAAGAAGACGATTGGTGCGCCAATAATCAATCTCTTTCAATATAATTTCGCGTCTTTCAGCATTCAAATGTTCCTAACCCCCACATGCTACAGCGAATGAGATACTGCAATAATTATAGATGACCCTGATTCAGAAAAAAAGACCTTACTGCAAAGGCAGAAAGGTCTTGGGTACCGTGGCGTGTCTATTCAAGGAAATCTTTAAGCCGTTTACTACGGCTAGGGTGACGGAGTTTCCGTAGAGCCTTGGCCTCGATTTGGCGAATTCTTTCCCTTGTAACCCCAAACACTTTGCCCACTTCTTCAAGTGTTCTGGTCCGGCCATCATCTAGGCCAAAGCGAAGACGAAGCACATTCTCTTCCCGTTCCGTCAAGGTATCCAGGACATCCTCTAGCTGTTCCTTAAGCAGCTCATATGCCGCCGCGTCAGCTGGAGCGAGGGCTTCCTGATCTTCAATAAAGTCACCCAGGTGAGAATCGTCCTCTTCCCCGATAGGTGTCTCCAAAGACACAGGCTCCTGGGCAATCTTCATAATCTCACGAACCTTCTCCACACTGAGTTCCATCTCTGCAGCAATCTCTTCAGGAGCAGGCTCGCGACCTAATTCCTGCAGCAGCTGGCGAGATACACGAATCAGCTTGTTAATCGTCTCCACCATGTGGACAGGAATCCGAATGGTTCTGGCCTGGTCTGCAATCGCACGTGTAATCGCTTGACGGATCCACCAGGTGGCATACGTACTGAATTTGAAGCCCTTCTTGAAGTCGAACTTCTCCACCGCTTTGATGAGTCCCATATTCCCTTCCTGAATCAGATCCAAGAACAGCATTCCACGTCCTACATAACGTTTGGCTATACTCACGACGAGACGAAGATTTGCTTCAGCCAGCCGACGTTTGGCTTCCTCATCGCCTTCCTCAATCCGCTTGGCCAGCTCGATTTCATCATCACCGGACAAGAGAGGAACCCGTCCTATCTCCTTCAGATACATCCGCACCGGGTCGTTAATCTTGATGCCCGGAGGCAGGGATAGATCATCATCAAAGTTGAAGTCATCCTTGTCTTCCCGCTCACGATCATCATCACCCGGCCGAGAAATAAGTTCCTCATCACTTTCGTTGGATACATCAATTCCGAGGTCACCTAATTGTTCAAAGAACTCATCCATTTGTTCAGGATCCTGGTCGAAGGGGGATAACTTCTCAACAATCTCCTTATAGGATAGTGATGATTTCTTCTTGCCCTTCTCAATTAACTGGTCCTTCACCTGATCGAGTGTAAGTTCTGTTTCTAGTTCAGCATGCTGATCATTTGCCATTCCTCGACTCCCTCCTCCCTAGAAACATCCGTGCTATTTCTCATTCATCTGTCTCTCTAGGGCTATAATCTCACTTGCTATTTGTGCAGCACCCATGAAGTCACCTGCACGTTCCGCAGAGATCATCTGTTCTTTCTTCTGTTCAATCTCCTGCCGAATTGGATACTTGCGAATTTCGCGTATACAGTCATCCAATTCCTGAACCGTCCATTCCTGCGGCGTTTCCATCATCGCGATCGAGCTTACGGTTTTCTCCAGCCTGTCATCATGTAAGGAAGAAATAAACCGGCTTGCATCCGGGCTTTTTCCCTGTGCGTAATAAGCGTATAGATAAGCAGCAACTGCTGCATAATCTTCAATATTGAAACTGTCCCCAAGATGTTGGTTCACATAAGCTGCAACCTCTTCATCCTGGAGCATAAAGGACAGCAGCCTTCGCTCAGCGGCATGATAAGCAGGGAGCAATACAGGCGCCTGTGCCTGCCCTTTTTTATGCCTACCATTATTCCACCTTTTAGGGTTATTATCCCCATCCTGCTGCTTTTTTTGTAGATCGGTACGGAACTGATTGCATTCCTGCTTCAAGCTCTCGAAGGAAACCTTAAGATCGGCTGATAATTCCTTCAAATATATTTCTCTCTCCGTTGGAGATTCAATAGGCGCGATGACTTCCATGGCTTCCTTAATGAAGGGTACCTTGGCATCTTCGCCTGCTCCTAGCATTATATGGTTTTTTTTGAGGTTTATAAGCCTAAATTTGGTTGAGGATACGCTGCCTTCAATAATCTGCCGTATGAAACGTTCGGCTCCATACTTCTGAATGAACTCATCCGGGTCCAGCCCTTCACTGAGAACAGATATCTTCACTTGAAATCCCGCGGCTTCCAGTATTGGAATGCTCTTGAGTGCTGCAGCTTGTCCAGCGTTATCCCCGTCATAACACACGATAACCTCGTCAGCCAGATTTCGCAGTATAGCTGCATGACTCTCCGTCAGTGCGGTTCCCATCGTGGCAACACCATTATGCACCCCAGCTTCACTCGCACTAATCACATCACCGTAACCTTCAAATAGAACAATCTGGCCGGTCTTTCGAATCGATGATTTGGCCTGATGCAGATTGTAAAGAGTACGGCTCTTAATAAACAGCTTGCTCTCCGGCGAATTCAGATATTTCGGTTGTCCTTCACCCAATATTCGTCCCGCAAAAGCTATTACCTTCCCAGTCCGGTTATGAATCGGAAAAATGATACGATCCCTGAATCGATCTACATATCCGGAGCCATCTTGTCTTGATGCCAGCAGTCCACCTCGCTCCATCGCTCCTAGATCGAAAGATCTTTTGTCCAGAAACTGAACCAGGGTATCCCAGCGTGCAGGGGCATAACCAATTTGAAACTGGTCAATCGCCTTGTCCGTGAATCCTCTTGCTTTCAAATACTCCATAGCCGGTTTGCCGTGTTCTGTATTCTTCAGAAGGAAATGATACAGCTTGGCACTCCATTCATGGGCTTGCAGAAGCGCATCCAACTCTGGATTACGCGGGGTATGGTCAGTGCCGGCGGCATCCTTGAACGGAATGTTCGCATCCTCGGCCATAATTCTAACCGCTTCGGGAAAAGATAACCCCTCGATCTCCATTCTGAACTTGATCGCATTCCCACCCATACCACAGCCGTAGCAGTGAAAAATTTGCCGCTCTGGTGTTACCGTAAAGGACGGCGTCTTCTCCGAGTGAAACGGACAAAGACCTTTCAAATATTTCCCCTGCTTGGTCAGATGAACATGCTTGCTTACCGTATCAACGATATCATGCTGTCTAAGCACTGATTCAATGATCTCTTCCGGAATTGTCCCCCGTCCGGTACTCATCTTAACCACCTTCGTCTCTTCTAAATGGAATGAACTTATGACTCCAAGACCTGATTGCTCATTCTCAAGAGAATGGTTATATGGAACGGCTGAATGATGTACACATTCCATATAACACGTAAATTATAATTCGCTAAAATCCAGCGTTCTCCTGCAAATCAAGTAAAACTTTTGTCAATTCCTGTTGGAACGCCTGCCGGTCCTCATCCGTAAAAGGTTTGGGCCCCTTGGCATATTTACCGCCTCTTCTTGCCTTGGCATGGTAATGCCTCCGCTCTAGAAGATAGTCAATATTGCCGCTGTGATAGCTTTCTCCACGGGGTGAAAGCACAGCGCAGGACTTGGCCAGCGCTAGAGCAGCTAGACCATAGTCCTGCGTGATAACAACATCTCCTGAAGCAATATGATTGGCGATAAACAAATCGGCACTCTGGGAACTCCGGTCCACCTGGATTACGGAGACTCCTTCTTCGGCACGAAGAACGTGATCGTAGGAGGAGACCATAAGAACCGGAACATTTAGACTGCGGCCGGTCCGGCTGATCTCATCTTTTACAGGGCAGGAATCGCCATCTACTACAATTCTCATTGTACTCGCTCCCGCACTTTGTCAAGTGTATTCCGATTTATTATATGGTTCCTGCTTATTTATTATATACGTGAAGTTCCAGCTTATTTATATATACGCGATGTTTCAGCTTATTTATATATACGCGAATTCAAGCAAATCTCCTGCTGCTCTCGAATAGAACTGTTCTAAGCCCAGACCAGCTTGCTGAAATCGGCAAATGTCTTTAAATCCTCATCGATTGCGGCAAGAAGTGCAAGACGATTGTTCCGGATCCGCTCATCCTCTGCCATAACCATTACAGAATCGAAAAAGCCTGTAATGCTCGGCTTCAAGCTGCTGAGCAGTTCGAGCGCCCCAGCTGAATTACTAGCCGACAGCTGCTGGCGGTATTCACCTGACACTTTCTGCCACGCAGAATACAGGTTCTTCTCTGCTTCTTCCTGAAGCAGATCGGATCTGACTTTCTCGGCAGATGCTTTGGAGGCTAGATTGCTAACACGGTTAAAGGATTCAACCGTCGTCTTGAATTCGGAGTCCGCATTAACCGTATCCATCAAAGCTGTTCCGCGTGCTACAACAGACACTACATCGTCATAACCAGCGGCAATGACGGCATCGACCACATCATAACGCAGGCTACTGTCTGATAAGGTCTTCTTGACACGAAGTCCGAAGAAATCAAGCAGGTCCTTGCGAATCTCAAGAGCTGAACGCTTCAGAATGCCCATATCCTCATGAACGTCCAGTGCAATTGTAAAGATATCTGAAAGCAGCAGCGGAAGCTTGTGCTCTAGAACAATCTGCACAATACCCGCTGCCTGACGGCGAAGCGCGTAAGGGTCCTGGGACCCGGTAGGGATGATGCCGATTGAGAAGCAGCCGGCAATCGTATCCATTTTATCAGCAATACTGACAATCGCTCCAACCATGGATGCTGGTACGGAATCTCCTGCAAATCTTGGCTGGTAATGCTCGAAGATCCCTTTAGCCACTGCCTCCGGTTCGCCAGCTTTGCGAGCATAGTCTTCTCCCATCACACCTTGAAGCTCAGGGAATTCATATACCATTTGGGTGACCAGATCGAATTTGCAAACTTCGGCCGTACGGCTAACCTCTTCGACGGTGCTGGTCTCCAGACTCAGCTTCTCAGATAGGCTGTCCGCGATCCGGCGGATACGGCGAACCTTATCACCAACGGTTCCTAGTTCCTCGTGGAATATAATGCTCTCAAGCTTGGAAAGGGCATCCTTAATCGGCATCTTCTGATCCTCTTCATAGAAGAACTTAGCGTCAGACAGACGCGCACGAAGAACCTTCTCATTCCCTTTGGCAATCGTATCAAGAGCCACCGAACCACCATTGCGCACCGTTACGAAGTAAGGAAGCAATGAACCTTGGCTATCCAGTACAGGGAAGTACCGCTGATGCTCACGCATGGAAGTAATGAGCACTTCTTGCGGGATGTTCAGGAAAGATTCCTCGAACGTTCCGAACAGCACGGTTGGCACTTCTACAAGGAACAGCACCTCTTCAAGCAGATCTTCTTTTACGGCAATATTCCAGCTCTTGGACCGTGCAAGCTCTTCAATTTGAGAAGAAATCAGCTGCTCCCGTTCATTCACATCGACAATGACATGCTGGGCACGCAGAGCTTCGATGTATGCGGAGGGTTCGGAGATAACCGTGTCCGTTCCAAGGAAACGATGTCCCCGGCTCACATTGCCTGATTTCACATCTGTAATTTCGATATCAATGATATCTTTACCGAATAAAGCAACAAGCCAGCGAATCGGACGCACGAATTTGAATTCATGAGTGCCCCATCGCATGTTTTTGGGGAAAGTCATCGAATGAAGTATGCCCAAAAGTCCTTCCGCCAAAATAGCTGAGGTCTCGATTCCCGTTGTGCTCTTGCTTACATAGATATATTCAGTGCCGCCCAGATCTTTGAAAGTGAACTGTTCTGGATCGACGCCTTGACTGCGGGCGAAGCCAAGCGCTGCTTTGCTCCACTGGCCGTTCTCATCCAGGGCGATCTTGCGGGATGGTCCCTTCACTTCTTCGTGAACATCTTCCTGCTTCTCAGCCACGTCTTGAACAATAACAGCAAGACGTCTTGGCGTTGCAAAAGCCTGTACTTCTCCATGCGTAATCACTGAGTCTGCCAGCCACTTCACCATGCGGTCTTTAAGCTGATCCATCGCCGCGCGGATGAACCGGGCAGGAACCTCTTCAAGTCCAATCTCAAATAATAAATCTTTAGCCACGGGTTACTCCCCCTTTCTTAAGCAGCGGGAAGCCCAGCTTCTCGCGTTCCTCCATATAAGTGGCAGCCACTTGACGGGCAAGGTTACGTACACGCGTAATATACCCGGTTCTTTCCGTTACACTGATGGCACCGCGTGCATCCAGCAGGTTGAACGTATGTGAGCATTTCAGTACATAATCATAAGCCGGGAACACCAAATGCTCTTCCATCGCCTTATTTGCTTCCTGCTCGTACATATTGAACAACGTGAACAGCATCTTGGTGTCGGATACCTCAAACGTGTATTTGGAATGCTCATATTCCGGATGCTTGAATACATCACCGTAGGTAATTCCATCCACCCATTCAAGATCAAATACATTCTCTTTCTCTTGAATGTAGGAAGCCAGACGCTCCATACCATACGTTATTTCAACAGCCACAGGGCTGGTCTCGATTCCGCCAACCTGTTGGAAGTAGGTGAACTGGGTAATTTCCATACCATCGAGCCATACTTCCCAGCCCAGACCCGCACAGCCCAAAGAAGGGTTCTCCCAGTTATCTTCCACGAATCTAATGTCATGCTGCAGGGCGTCTACGCCCAGTGCCTTCAGACTTTCCAAATAAATTTCCTGGATATTGTCCGGGGATGGCTTAATAATAACTTGGAACTGATGATGCTGATACAACCGGTTCGGGTTCTCCCCATACCGTCCATCTGACGGTCTGCGGGACGGCTCCACATAAGCTACCTTCCAAGGTTCCGGACCAAGGGAACGCAGGAAAGTCATCGGGTTCATCGTACCCGCACCCTTCTCCGTGTCATAAGGCTGAACAATAATGCAGTTATGTTCGGCCCAGAACTGCTGCAGTGTAAGAATCATTTGCTGAAAATTCATGAACACCATTCTCCTTTACGTATCTATTGGACGCAGTGGGCGGGAATTGAATTGACACTACCTAAGCACAGCAAAAAGCTCCCGTCCCTACGCCTGCTGTACAGACATAGGGACGAGAGCTGTTCCCGCGGTTCCACCCTACTTGATCCAGCTGAACTGCAAGTTAATCCGCAGTGCTTCGCTGTATCCACTTTTCCGTTCGTTTCATGCTCCCGGGTGCCCTTTCATGAATTCGTTCTTTCGGGCTTCCACCATCCCCGAATCGCTTGAATCAAGAACCGCAACTCATTACTTTCCCGTTCAACGCATGTTCTCTGTAAGAGAATTTCTAATCAATAATAAATGATTTCATGGTGTTAGTCAAACTCAGCTTCAGCTATTCGAGTTCGTATTTATCCAGCTGGTCTAAGAAACGCTGTGTTTTCAGGTTAAGACTAAGCTGGGCATCCATAAAAGCACGCATAATCACTTTCATCTCTGCTTTTGTGCTGTCTTTGACGTCAATGTTTCCAAGACGTCTCAGATCCAGCTTGGCAAAAAGTCTTAGCAGCTTGAGCGTACCCGGTGTAACCGTCATCCCCGAAGGGTCATGATGCTTGCATCTTCGGCACAGGACACCACCCAGTCTGGGGCTGACCACAGCTGGCTCGTCCTCACTTCCGCAGGATACGCATTGATCGAGAACAGGTCCGTAGCCTGCGGCCTGAAGTATTTTCATTTCGAACAAATGCACGGTAACCTGTGGATCTTTTCCCGAGGTCAAAGCCTCCAGACAAGCCTTAAGCTGGTTGAACCAGAATGCGCCTACTTCCTCATCCTGCAGTGTTCGATCGAGCAGTTCGCAGGCATAGGAAGCATAAGAGGCCAAGATCAGGTCTTCACGCAAAAGATGGTGAGATTCCAGAATCTCACCTTGATTTAAAGTACCCAGTCCGTTTCCCGTGCGGAAAAACAGATATTCCCCATTCGTAAAAGGCTGAGTCAGCGCAGCGTGGCGGCTTTTCGATTTCTTCGCACCCCGTACAAGCACTCCGATCTTACCATGAGTGGCCGTACAGATCGTAATAATCTTATTCCCCTCACCGTAATCCATGCTGCGGATGACAATCCCCTCCACCCTGTATAGCATGTATCCTCCCCCAAGCTCTCCCTGATGTTCACAAGCGATTAATTCGCTTCCTCTTCAAGGATCAATTCATCCACGACCTCCGGCTCTTGTTCTGCATGAACCGTGGCCGCTTTGTAAAGCAGGTAAGCATCTACATCTCCACTGTTCGAAAAATAATTCCACGAAAAATCACGCATACGTACTCATCCTCTCCTCGAAAATGACGCTGCATTTACGAGATTAGGATGTGCTGTGGAATCCGATCTATGTGTTGCAATAACTCCCAGTATACAATTACCCTAAGAGTTCTTGTGGAATCCAAGGTCCTTTAGAACCCGGTCCTGGTTACGCCAATCCTTCTTCACTTTAACCCATAGTTCCAGGAAGATCTTTGAGCCTAGGAGATTCTCGATATCCTTACGGGCCAAGCGTCCCACTTCCTTAAGCATGGCGCCTTGCTTGCCGATAATAATGCCTTTTTGCGAATCCCGTTCAACAAAAATTACCGCGGAGATATGAACTACCCCATTTCCCTCCACTTTCATATCCTCAATCGTGACCGCAATGGAATGCGGGACCTCCTCACGAGTATTCAGAAGAATCTTCTCCCGAATCAGCTCCGCGCATACGAACTGCTCCGGGTGATCCGTGATCTGATCTTCAGGATAATACTGAGGACCTTCCGGCAAATATTTGGTGATCTGCTCAAGCATAGTGTTGACGTTGTTGCCATGCATCGCAGAGATCGGAATAATCTCCGCAAAATCATTCAGCTTCCGGTATTCCTCAATTAGAGGAAGCAGCTGCTCGGGCTCTATTTTGTCAATTTTATTGAGGATTAGAATGACCGGTGTACGGATCCCTTTGAGACGCTCGATAATGAACCGGTCACCGCCCCCGAACCCTTCTGAGGCATCGGCAAGGAATAACACGGCTTCCACCTCGCCCAGGGTGTTAAGAGCTGTCTGATTCATGAAGTCACCCAGCTTGGACTGGCGTTTATGAATTCCTGGCGTGTCCAGGAATACAATTTGCATCTCCGGAGTCGTATAGACACCATGAATTTTGTTGCGGGTAGTCTGAGGTTTGTCGGACATAATGGCAATTTTCTGCCCAATGACTTGGTTCATTAATGTCGATTTGCCTACATTGGGACGCCCGACGATGGCTACGAAGCCGGATTTGAATTTAGGTTTCATTTGGAGTGCTCCTTTTGTAGTTTCATACCCACCCAAACCCTCCCTGCTTAGGGAGGGCCCCAAGGGCTCTGCCCTCTGGACACCCTGTGGTTTGGCGGAATGGGGGTAGTTGGGTGCGCCTGGGCTGCTGTTGGGGCAATGAGCCGCTTGCCGCCCCTGCGGGGCCCGCTTTACTTTCGGCGCTCCTGCCGGTACCTGTGAAATAAGTGCGGTAAGCCGCTTGTCGTCCCTTCGGGACACGCTTTACTTGCAGTGCACCGGCGGGAGCGTTTTTGTGTTTGTGCGTGCTGGGAGGCGCTGTCCCGGCGGGCTGCGCTCTTGTTCGGCGCACAAACCCATGCGGGGGTGCGCCGTTCGTGCGCGGTGGCGCTGTCCCTGCGGGATGCGCTCTTGTTCGGCGCACAAACCCATGCGGGGGTGCGCCGTTCGTGCGCGGTGGCGCTGTCCCTGCGGGATGCGCTTTTGTTCGAGCACAGATCTTCGTTCTGGTGGTTATCTACCTAAAATGCTTAGAAAAACAACATATCAAAAGGCGTAACGGAGGGGAAGCTTGGAACTGTAGGAGCGAACGCGATCGCCTACAAGCTTTCTGAAAGAAAGCTGCATCGGAAGCATAAGCTTTGTCTCCGGATTTCAACCGCTATGCTTATAGTTCAAGAAATCTGGAGACAACAGCGGCCGAAAGTCCAAGTATCCTCGTAGTTACGACCGTACATATATTATAATTTCAAGCTCGTCTTATATTTTTGGTTATTTAGCAGTTACCCACTCGAGCACAGGGGCGTAGAACAGGACAATGCCGATGATCACAGCAAAGATCGCTGAGACGAGAACGGCGCCGGCGGCGGTGTCCTTGGCAGCTTTGGCCAAAGGATGGAGATCCGGGCTTGCCAGGTCGACCACCGACTCGATGGCGGTGTTGATTAGCTCCAGAGCAATAACCAGTGCGATCGTAAGCAGCAGAATAGCCCACTTGACCGGAGTGAAATGGAAAAAGGCGGCCGCACCGGCCGCCAGCACCGCGCAAAAGACATGAACGCGTAAATTGCGCTGTGTTTTGAGCCCGTACCCTATGCCTTCAAATGCATAACGGAATGAGGAACTCCATGTATGACTTCGCTTCATTAGCGTACGAGGCCGACCTGTGAGAGGGCGGCTTCCTGCTTGGCCATCATTTCCGCTTCGCTGGCTTCATCCTGATGGTCGTAACCCAGCAGATGCAGGAAACCGTGTACGAATAAAAAGCCGATCTCCCGCTCAAGCGAATGCCCGTATTCCTCACTTTGCTCTTTAGCCCGCTCTACGGAAATAATAATATCTCCGAGCACATCAGGAATATCATCCAGGTTCTGACCCTCTTCGAGCTCGTACAGAATTTCCGGCTCCTCGTCCACGGATTCATTCATGGCAAAAGACAATACATCCGTTGGCCGGTCAATCCCCCGGTATTCCTTGTTCAGCTCATGGATAGCTTCGTTATTGACGAACGTGAGGTCAACCTCTCCTTCAGCAATCCCTTCAGCTTCACCTGCAATATCCAGAGCTTTTTCAAGTAATTCTATCAATTCCTGACTGATTTCAAAATCTTCCTGTTCATTGTTCCAAGCCAGCTTCAGACCCACTCGCTTCACGCCCCTTGTCCTTCTCATCATTTCCTTTTGGCTTCTTAATATCCTCTGGATACTCGATCCGGGAATGGAAGATACCCATAACCGTTTCCATCAAAGTCTTGGCGATCACATCTAGCTCCCGCATCGTCAGATCACATTCATTGAACTGATGGTCGTCAAGACGGCTTTTTATTATCTTCTCAATCATGGATTCGACCTGCTCTACCGTAGGCTTGCGAAGCGATCTTACAGCGGCCTCAACACTATCGGCAATCCCGACAACCGCGGCCTCCTTAGACTGTGCTTTCGGACCCGGATAACGGAAATCTGTCTCCGTAAAATCGGGCTCTACCCCCTGCTCCTCAGCAATTCTGAGCGCTTTGTGATAAAAGAAATGCAGGAATGTAGTTCCGTGATGCTGCTCGGCGATATCCCGAATCGGCTTAGGAAGCTTGTATTCCTTAAGCATTTCAACCCCGTCCCTCGCATGGGCTACTATGATCGACTTACTCAGCTTCGGATCAATGAAATCATGCGGATTCTCCATATTGTTCTGATTCTCAATGAAATAGCTTGGACGCTTGGTCTTACCGATGTCATGATAATACGACCCCACCCTGCAGAGAAGTCCATTCGCACCAATGGCTTCAGCGGCCGCTTCGGACAAATTGCCGACCATAACACTATGGTGATAGGTTCCCGGCGTCTCCGTGAGCAGCTTTCTTAAGAGCGGGTGATTGGGATTGGACAGCTCCACCAACTTGAGAGCGGACAGAATTCCGAACGAAACCTCGAAGAACGGCATTAGACCAATGACCAGAATCGTGGTTAGGAGCCCTCCGGCAAAAGCAAACCCAATCGCGTACAGCGTGTTTGACTGGGTCCAGCCGTTCTCATTAAGTAGAACAAGCGTAAATACAGATAATGATCCAAACAGGCAGACCATAATGCCAGCTTTCAAAATTGTGGAGCGCTGACTGGCACGGTGAATCGAGAATATGGATACGAACGAGATAATGACCGCAAAGAAACCGAAATAGAAATCAAAAATCTGTCCCTGATGACTGTTCAGAATGATACTAGCCAGAATTCCAAGCACGATGGAACTGATATATGCCAGCGGGATATCAATCAGCAGCGTAATCAACATCGCTCCTGTAGCTATCGGAGCCAAATAGCCAATGTAAGGGCGCTGAGGGCTCTGCAAAATATTAACCACGTGGATCGACAGAATGGTGATTGCAAAAATCAACAACAGCATAACCAGCTGCACATTGTTATATTTAAACCTGGCAGCCCCCTCGGATTGCCTCATGTACATAATAAGTCCAAAACCCAAGAGGAGCGACATCAGCAGCAGTCCCAGCTGAGGCCGGTAATTGACTTCATCCTTAAGAAGCCCGTTCTGGTCAAGCAGGTTGTACATTTCCTCGGTAATACGCTCACCTTTGGCAACAAGTACATCGCCCTGTTTGATATACACGGGTTCGGTACTCTCTCTAGCCAGCACTTTGGCTTCCTTGGTCGCTTCATCATCCCTGAAGTTATTAGGTGTAATTACAAGACGAATAAGCTCCTGAGCTACCTCACGGGAAATTCGTTTACTCAGCATGCTGGAGCTGACCTGCTCCGCTACTTTGGCGCGTACCGAAGGTGCCTCGGTAACCTGATCCCCCGTCAACCGGGCTACAATGTCTTTCGCTACTGGCTTCATCTCACTGATGTCTTCGGGCGTAAGACGCGGAATTTTGATAAATGTCTCTTCAGAAATATGATAAGCCTGCTCATTGATCCGTTTCTTCATCTCTTCCAGCAGAGATTCAGAATAGATGGAGGACAGCTTATTGATCATAATAAAATTTTGCGTATATTCCTGAACCTTGCTAGGAAGCTCCTGCCGGTAGATCGAGATCTTGTCCTCTCTTGAGACTTGATCATCCTGATTCAGACGAAGAATCCGGTCTAGAAGCTGGGTTACGAGCACTTCATTACGAAGCGGCACGATTTTGTATATATCCTTCTGTTTCTCGGCTGCCTGCTCCTGTGCCTTGAGCGTAGCTTTGTTATTGGGAATCTGGACAGGTGCCAGGATCTCTTTATCGCTTGGCTGCCCAATTACGATATTGTAGCGTTCAGGCAGCAGCTTTGGAGCCAGACTGACATAAAATAAAACAACAAACAGCAAAAACAGAACATAGCGTACAGGTACGCTATGTTTCCATCCTGCCGTTTTGGATTGAAATGTACTGCTTTTCGACTTTTCCTTCGAGGTCATAGAACAGCCCTCTCTATCTTCTGAAAGTACCTGATTATTTGTGGGATTTCTCTCTTTAGATCGACGGTTGCTCTCCTGCTGCTATTCCTGATTCTCTGCAGCCCGGTCGTAAGCAATAATGATTTTCTGAACAAGGGAGTGACGTACAACATCCGATTCATCGAAATAAACGAAGCCAATTTCATCAATATTCTTAAGAATGGACTTGGCTTCAACCAATCCCGATTTCTTGCCCCTAGGCAAGTCAATCTGGGTAACGTCCCCCGTAATTACCATTTTAGAACCAAAACCGAGACGGGTAAGGAACATTTTCATTTGTTCAGGAGTCGTATTCTGGGCTTCATCCAGAATAACAAAAGCGTCATCCAACGTTCTGCCGCGCATGTAAGCGAGCGGAGCAATCTCAATGAGCCCTCTCTCCAGCGCCTTAGCCGTCTGTTCAGGTCCCATAACATCGTACAGTGCATCATATAAGGGGCGCAGATATGGATCTACCTTCTCCTGCAAATCACCGGGAAGGAAGCCCAGGCTTTCACCAGCCTCTACGGCAGGTCTGGTGAGCACGATCCGCTTGACTGAACCTTCCTTCAGCGCTGTGATGGCAAGAACTACCGCCAAATATGTCTTACCTGTACCAGCCGGACCTACTCCAAAGACAACGTCTCTTTTCTTGATGGTTGTGACATAATGCTTCTGCCCAATCGTCTTCACGCGGATCGGCTTGCCTCTGTAAGTGATCGCTACCTCACCTTTATATAAATCAAGCAGTTGATCGGCGCGCAAATCGAGAGCAAGATCTATCGCATACAGTACATCACGCTCGGTGAGAATGTAACCATTACGAATGAGCTGCAGCAGGACTTCAAACAACTGCTGAACCACATCCACGTTCCTTCTCTCTCCGCGAATCGTAATCTCGGACTCCCGCGAAACCACTTGTACTTCAACCTTCTCCTCAACCAGCTTAAGGAACGTATCCTGCGGGCCGAATAAAGACAGCCCTTCTGCTGCACTTTGCAGCGGTATCTTGGTGCTTACGGTTTGCTCTGACAAATAGCCTCATTCTCCTTGATGGTGAACTATCGGAAGTTCTTCCGCTATATTCTGTTCCACTTCAAAAAGCACTTTCATATAAACTTTACCATTGTCTGTCTTCTCATGCAAAATTTTTTGCTGTACAATTTGAGCATCTGCGCCGTTTTTCGCCAATATATCAAGCTTAGCTCTTTCAAGTCCACGGATTACCGTCTGTTCCACAGATTGTTTAGTCTCAAGCTCCGTTACCTCCATCACATCCTCGGACATCCAGCCTATAGGCAGCTTCCAATTCCTCCAGGTCAACGGATCCATCTGGGTAAGGGTCTGAGATTGCTCATAACTCACCTTACCATAGCCCCAGATCTGAATCGCTGTACTGCCGAAATACAGATATCCCTTCTCTTTCTTCTCGCCCGTATAAACCTTCTGCTTGCGGACAAGCGGTGCCTCTATTGTATATTCATGCCAGACCAGCCCTCGAACATCTCCTTTTGCTACAACTGCTTGTTCGCCCTGGATTCCTGAAATAAGAACGCTTCCCTTTGTCACTCGATCATTCTTCGAAACCTCTGGCTGTCCACGTTCCGCAAAAATGTGTGTAACGACCGCATCCGTCTTGCTGACCAGACTTCTTGGGCTTTGCAGCTCCGTATTTTTAGGCTGGGCTGCCTCCACCACTTCAATCGTAACCTTGGTACCTGTCTTTGAAACGCCGACCCAGGAAGTTCCACTGAGCTTTCTTGTCAAATCCTTGGAGAGCTTGTCCTGTTCAGGCAGCCGAGAAATCCACTGAAACGGGTATATTCCCTCCTCCTTGGCAGCAAGCAAAATATCTTCGGTTGGAATTTTAACATTCCCCTTCACTTCAATATCCCATACCATCGAAGAAAATCCGTAGATCATTAGGAAAAACAGAACAAAACCCGCGATAAACCACTTGCGTTTAAATACCTGGTTCCAGAAAAAGGGTAGCCCCTCTCTTTGATCCACATGCACTCGGCAGCTTGTCTTCTTGAGGAGCGGGCGAAGCCGGTAATAATCGGAGATCACAACCTCCATCTCGAGCCGATTAGGACCTATTGATTTGAGGTTCCAGACTTCAATCCGTTCTCTGGCCAGCTCATTCACAAAAGCTTCAATGTGCCCGCCACGAACAGTCACCTTTACAGAACCGCGTAATTTGGTTAATCCCGGTGTCTTCATCGTTTCTCCCCCGTTCCAAGATACTGAATTGCTGCTATATCACCCTCAATGAGAATCTCTTCAGGCATGATCGCTTTGATTACGAGACGGCTTCCTGCTACCGTAAGGGACCCTTCAGGAAGTGCCAGTCTCAGTTGATCTGGTGAGAAATGCAGGACACCGCGATGATTCTCAATCAATAACTGTTTGTTGCCAACCATCGTGAGCCTTGGCAGGTCAAATACGAGATCCTGAGGGAGGTCGAGAATATCGACCGACCATTTGCGTAGTTTGCGGGTGAAACGGCTCATCGGCAGTCCTCCTTCCCATACTGTACAAAATATGCGAGGGAATGCAGATTTATGAGAGTCAGGAATCTTTTTTCAGGGGAAGAGAGCTTGATCTGGATATTTAGTTATAAAAAGAAAAAGGGCTGATCCCAATGGAATCAGCCCACAAATCTTATTTTCTATACCTATATGGACGCTTTGCACGCGGCTCCCCCAGAATCTCAGCCCAGATAACCCCATTCGCCAGCTGACTTGAAGTCAGCGAAGGTGATCTTTCAGCTGAGGTGTTCGAAGCTTGGCGATTTAAGTCCTTCTTACGCTTCAGTTCACGGACAAGTGAACGATTGGTTCGTTCAAGCCGTTCGAGCTTGCGCTGCAAACTAATAATTTCAGCTGCCTCACGGCCCTCTTCAATCTCCACAGACTTTTGGCCGATAGAATTCTCTTCATGTTGTGACCAGCTTTCGGCAGTTGAGGGAGACAGAATATTTCTACCCCATTCTTCCAGCTTCTGATCTGACGATTGGTTAGGCCCCACAGCACGCCCAGATGTCTGAGAAGTGTGAGTACCCGTCTGATCGGACTGCCGCTTGCGATTAAGCTCTCTGCTCGGATCTCCCCCGAAGGTGGGCATCCGGTTAGATGAGCCTCCTGGCTTGCCCTTCTTGCCTAGCATAGACAAGACCGCAAATCCGATAACGATAACCAGATATAGATGACTCGTCACCCATTCCAGCAGATCATTCATTTAGAGCACCGCCTATTCGTCATCCTTGGTTGTAGAAGATTCATCCGGCTTGCCAATGGAACTGCGCATGTTGGTATCAGCTTCAATATTCTTTAGATTCATGTAATCAAGCACGCCGATCTTACCGCCCCGGAGAGCCTCTGCCATAGCAAGAGGAACCTCGGATTCCGACTCCACTACGCGAGCACGCATCTCGACAACCCGCGCCTTCATTTCCTGTTCTTGAGCTACTGCCATAGCTCTGCGCTCCTCAGCTTTCGCCTGAGCAATCCGCTTGTCTGCTTCAGCCTGTTCTGTCTGAAGGAAAGCACCGATATTCTTACCCACATCAACGTCCGCAATATCGATTGAGAGAATCTCAAATGCAGTGCCTGCGTCGAGACCTTTATTAAGAACGGTACGGGAAATCAAATCCGGGTTCTCCAGTACATCTTTATGCGAGTTACTCGAACCTACCGTGGTAACGATACCTTCACCAACACGCGCGATAATTGTCTCTTCACCCGCACCCCCGACAAGCCGGTCAATGTTCGCACGCACAGTAACACGTGCTTTAACTTTAACCTCAATCCCGTCTTTCGCAACGGCAGCTACTACTGGAGTCTCAATGACTCTCGGATTAACGCTCATCTGAACGGCTTGAAGCACATCACGGCCCGCGAGATCGATTGCGGCAGCCCGCTCGAATTCCAGCGGAATATTTGCCCGTTGGGCAGCAATCAAGGCGTTGACTACCCGGTCCACATTACCACCGGCCAGATAATGGCTCTCGAGCTGGTTAATCGAGAGACCCAGACCCGCTTTGTGTGCTTTGATGAGAGGATTGACAATCCGAGCCGGGGTAACCCGGCGCAGCCTCATGGCAACCAGGGTTAATATACTGATTCTGACTCCCGACGCAAGTGCGGATATCCACAGCATCACTGGGAAGAAGCTCAGGAAGACGCTCAGTACAATAATGGCGATCACCACAATGAGCAGTATTCCAACAAATGAAGAATCCAACATACAGCGTATCAACTCCTAATGTCTATTATTTATAGTCATAGGGATGAGCTTGGCTCATTCCATAATCCCCATGTATCAGACTTCTGCAACCACTACTCTAGTTCCTTCTACCTTAATTACTTTTACGGAAGCGTCTGCTTTAATGAATCCGCCTTCGGTCACGACATCAATGCGTTCAGATCCAATTACAGCCGTCCCGGCAGGACGAAGTGGAGTAAGGCTGATTCCTTCGAGGCCAAGGAGATCTATTCGCTCCGTTACAGAGCTATACCCCTTATCCGTGGTCAGTTCGTCACGAAGTATGAAGCGATTCCATACCCCACGTTCTTTAAAAATCCACACGACGATGATAATAACCACCAGCGCAGCAGCAAAAGCAATTCCAAGTGTCTCTAGTGCATGCTGAGTGTCGTAAGCCGCCCGGACTACACCGGCTACCAGACACACCGACCCCAGTATTCCAAGAATCCCGAAGCTCGGCACAAACAGCTCAAGCGCCATTAACACCAGACCGATTAGGAACAATACGCCTGTCTCTAGACCTGCGAATCCAGCAATATAATTGCCGAAGAAATACAGCCCGAAAGCCGTAATTCCAAGTATTCCAGGAACTCCAAAACCAGGAACAATAAGCTCGATGACTACTCCTGCAATCCCCAGAAATAGAAGAATCGTCATCACAATCGGGTTCGTGAGGAATATTGCCACATTCTCCGCCAGTGTCCTCTCTACACGAATGGTATCTTCGCCATTGTACCCCATCCAATGAATAACTTCTTCCGTGCTGTCAGCAAGGGTATCGGCATAACCTACCTTCAGTGCTTCTCTGCTGCTTAATGAAATAATCTGGCCCTTCTCCTTGGTTCGGTTAATCTCCGGCATCTCTACCGTGATAGATGGGTCGACCATCCCCTCCGCGATTCGGGGATTGCGATGCTGAAGATCCGCGGCCGCACTCATCTTGCTTTTCCAATAAGCAATCTCCTTGGGACTGTTCACCGCCTGGCCTGAAGCATCAACGAGCGCAGCGGCTCCAATCGCGCTATCCGGTCTCATGGCAATCTTATCCGCGTGCAGGGCTATATAACTGCCTGCCGAAGCTGCATTTCCCTGGATAAAAGCTACCGTAGGAATCGGGCTTCCGGCGATCATTTGCCCGATATTCTCCGCATTGTCTACCCGGCCTCCCGGCGTATTCACTTCAAGGACAATAAGGGCTGCCCCCTGGTCCTTTGCTTCCCTAAATCCCCGTTCAAGAAATTTCTCCAGTCCCGACTCAATCTTCTGATCCAGCGGGATAACATAGACCGTTCCTGACTTGAGATCAGCTGGTGCAGGAGCAGCTTCAGCATTAGACAAGCTTACCGGAGCGAATCCTGACAAGAGTACAATCACCAGCGTGATCATGAAATACATGCTTAGTCCCAGCTTGCGGTTCACTTGTGTCCCTCCCTTATGTAAATATTAATAGCCCGATTAACTATGTTCTACGAATTATTTCATACTTCGTTTCATCTAACAAAAAACACCCTCTATCGCTAGAGGGTGTTTCGTACTTGTTATTGCAATAGCTGTTGAACTGCCTGGTTAACAAGTTTGCCATCAGCAAGGCCTTTGACCTTAGGCATAAGGGCACTCATTACTTTCCCGATATCCGCTTTAGAAGAAGCACCGGTTTCCTGGATGGTCTGCTGTACAATGACTTTAATTTCTTCTTCAGAAAGTTGCTCGGGAAGATACTCGGCAATTATCTTGATCTCTTCTGCCAAAGGAGCAGTTAGATCATCACGGCCTGCTTTTTGAAATTCTTGGAGGGCATCTTTGCGCTGTTTGATCTCACGACTTAGGATATCAAGCACTTCGTTGTCGTCCAGAGTTCTTTTCAAATCTATTTCAAGATTCTTAATCGTTGCACGAACCATTCGAATGGTGGAGAGCTTGAACTTATCCTTACTCCTCATCGCTTGCTTCATATCTTCGTTCAATCGCTCGCTAAGATTCATGGTAGTTCAGATCCTCCTAAAACTTTCTCTTACGAGCAGCCTCGGACTTTTTCTTGCGCTTCACGCTTGGCTTCTCATAATGCTTGCGTTTCTTCACCTCAGCCAAGACTCCATCTTTTGCAATGGAACGCTTGAAGCGACGAAGTGCAGCATCAATAGTCTCGTTTTTGCGAACTTTAGTTTCAGACACCAGTTTTCCCTCCCTCCGACCAGACCGTCCAAGAGCACAACACGGTTCATCAACTTTCATTATAGGTGAAAAGGAAATAGGGTGTCAACCGTGAGTGACTTTCTTTTTTATATCCAGTTAAATTTATGTTCCAAAATTAGGCGTGTGACTCGGAAATTCCGGTCAGTGCCCCAAGCTTCGCCCCGCCAAGAAGATGATAATGAATGTGATAAACAGCCTGTCCGCTATCTGGACCACAGTTATTAATCAGACGATAACCACTCTCCGAAATCCCCAGCTTCTTCGCTGCATTCTGAGCTACCTTATGCATCTCACCAATCATCGCCAGATCCTCTGCAGCCACATCGTTCATGGTAGCAATATGCTTCTTCGGTATGATCAGAACATGGGTAGGCGCCGCAGGTTGGATATCATGAAATACCAGAAATTGGTCATCCTCATACACTTTGTTGGAAGGGATCTGGCCTGCGGCAATTTTACAAAACAAACAATCCATCGTAGTCGTAACCTCCTTTTCTTGATTTCGCCTTAGAAGCAGGACGAGACCGTCAGTTCCTCAACTACACTTATCATACCGAAAATCAGCCCAAAAAAGAAGCACATGCTTCGCAGGCATCAATCCTGCGCTGCATGTGCCTGTCATTCATAAGGCTGCTTACAAATTTTCTATCATAATACGGGAACCTTGTCCCGCATTCTCTGCCGGATGAACCACCAGCTTACGCGGAAGCCGCGCTCTTAGCTCAGCAACATGGCTGATGACGCCTACAGCAAGGTGGTCATGATGAAGCTGTTCCAGCGAAGTGATGACCGTATCCAGCAGCTCCGGATCCAGCGTACCAAAGCCTTCATCGAGGAAGAAGAACTGTAAAGGATATTGCCCTCTAAGCTGAATCTGAGCCGACAAGGCTAGGGCCAGGGCTAGAGAGGTCAGGAAGGTCTCCCCGCCGGACAATGTAGATACCGGTCTTTTGATTCCGCCATTGGCATCATCACATATTATGAACCCGCCTCCCGAATCCGTCTCCAGAGAGTAACGCTGCTTGGTCAAGTCTCTTAGCCGCTGTGAGGCGGCCTGGCTGACGTTCATGAGCTGTTCTTCAGCCACATATTCTACGAAGGCATTACCTCTTAAGCTGGACTGCAGCTTGCTCAGCAGATTAGCAGAATGGTCAAGCTTGATCCGATCGGATTCAAGCTCTTTCCAGCGGATGTGACGCACCTCGATATCCTCAAGATCACGCTCGGCTCTTGCTTTGGATTGTACCGCCTTCTCATCCGCTTCCTTGCTCATAGCAAGTTTTGACTTGCAATCCTCCCATTCATCCTCTTGAAGCTGTCTGCCTCCTAGTTTGGATTCCAGCTCGCGCGTCTGAATCGTGAGATCACGCTCAAGGTCGCGGTGAACGGTTATCCGTTCTTCCAGTTTCTCTCTTGTCTCAGAGTCCAGCAGAGCCGCTTCAGTCTCTTCCTCCCGGGCAAAAGGACTTAGCTCCAATTGCTGCTCAAATCGGATTCGAAGCTGCTGCTCCTGCTCCAGAGCTGAGATTGAAGTCTGCTGCGCGGCGGCTCCTATCTTGGCGGTCTCCTGATTCGCTTGATCCGCTGTCATGTGCTGCTTCTGGAGGGCCGCAGCCTCTCTTCGCAGCAGATCAAGACGGTCCGCTGCATCCTGGAGCAGCTTGCCGACCGCTTCATCCCCCACTATAGCATGGAGGCGCTCCTCCTTCTCTTTCAACAGGTCACTTTTGCCGGCAAGCTGGGTCTGCCACTGCACCCGCTGCTTGTCCAGTTCAGACGCTTCCTGCGTCAATGTGCGAAGCAGGGTGGTCTTCTCTTCAATAAAGGGACCGCTGACCTCAAGTCTCTTCTTCACATCGTCAGACACGGCATCCTTCTCATGGATATCCCCGACCAGCCGATCTGTATCGGCCAGTGAATACTCGGGCAGTTCCTTGCTCCACCTATCTTTAAGCTCCTTCTGTTCACGCGTGAACTCATCCAGCAGCTGAAGGGACTGGTCATATTGACTTTGAAGAGAGCTAAGCTCCGCATTTAGACCCGCAATCCGGGGTTGAAGAGCAGCGTGGCTGCCAAGGACTCTTTTCACCTCTCGCTGAAGGTCTTCAAGGAACGCCTGAGCCGTCTGCATTTCCTTCCGAGCTTTATTCAGATCTACTTGCCACTCGCCATACGTCTTCGATGCATCGGACTCGTAATTCGGATCCAATGCCTGCAGCGAGGCAGCAGCCTGAAGCAGAGGATCAGCCTCAGCAGATGTAGCCGCTGGACTCAGGGATTCCATTAGTGCCTGGCAGGTGCCAAGCCCACTGGAGAGACTGTATTTCATGTCCCGAAGTGAAGGCAGACCAGCTGCAATCTGTTCCATTTCAGCTTCAAGCTGTTTAGCTTCTTCCAAGATGTGTACAGCCGGGGCAGGATGGTGATCCGAACCGCAGACAGGGCACGTTTCGCCGTCAATCAATTGCTCTGCAAGTCGCGCAGACCATAAATGCAATTCCTGTGATTTCACGGCGAGACGAAGGGTATTCTCCCGCTGTTCCAGACCGTTAAGCATATGCTGGCTGTCCTGCATCAGACTAATAAATGTCTCTATTAATCCTGCAGCCTGCACGGCAGCCTGATGGCGATTTCCGATTTCTACGGTTTCAAGCTGCTGGGCTTCATCCAGTGCTTTCCGGGCTTTAACCAGACGCTCCTTAAGCTCAGTGGAGTTGTTGTCTGCTTTGGTTCTCCGGTCCATAAGCTGTGTGAACCGCTCCTTAAGCGATGCAGCCGCCTGTACTTTGCGTCTTAGGACAGCAGGGACCTCCACTTCCTTAAGCCGCTGCTCCAGCTCTTGACGACGCTGAACCGCTTTAGCAAGAAGCTGCTCTTCCTTCGCAATCTGTTCCGTATGAACTTGAAGAGAGCGGACAGCCTCTTGGAGCCTGGATTCCAGTTCAGCTGATTCCAGCTTCACCGCATCCCGCTCAGTCTGAAGCTGTTTTGCCTGTTCAAGCTGATCGAGCCGGACAAGCAGACCTGGCTCTTCAGACACCAGCGCTTGGCGGGCAGATTCAGCCGCTACAGCAGCCTGTGCTGCCGCAGCTTCCGCCTCGGCAGCGGCCGCCATCGCCTGCTGCGCGGTCACTTGGCGCTCCGCAGCCAGACGCCTCGCGTCATGCCACGCGCCGAGCGCCGGACGCAGCTGCTCGGCTGCAGCGGCTAGCGCAAGCCGCGCCTCCAGCTGCGCGATCTCGCCGCTCTGCTCCTGCAGCTGCAGGAGCGACTGCTTGCGCTGATGCAGCTCGGCGCCAAGCTCGCGCAGCTTGGAGAGCTGCTCGTACAGGCGCTCGGCTTCCAGCAGCTCACGCCGGCGCAGCTCCGCTTCCGCAGCAGCCGCCTTCAGGCGCCCGGCGGCTTCCTGCAGGGCTTCCTCTGAAGCCAGACCCAGCCCCTGCTGCTCTGCAGCAAGCTCTTTAAGCCGGCTGTCAGTCTCTTTGACCTTACGGCTGAGCTTCATCCCCAGGTGATCGCCGTACTTCTCCAAATGGAACAAGCGCTGAAGCATCTGCCGGCGTTCACTGCCTTTTAGAGATAGGAACTCCGCGAATTTCCCTTGCGGGAGCACTACGGCCCGGGTGAAGTCATCCATCTTAAGTCCGATCTTCTCCTCTACACAGCGGGTGACCTCGGCCAGCTTGTCAGCGTGAACCTGATCCCCTTCCGGCAGAACCTGAATAAAACGGCTAATCGTATTGCTGACGGAGACATCCCCTGTTCGCTTGAACCTGCGCTCTACCCGGTAACATTCCGCCCCTTCAGCAGACATCAGCTCAAAGGTAAATGCAACAAAGAGGCTGTCTTCCGAGTGATTCATGATGCCCTGCGTACCATTTACTGCGCGCTCCACTTTGCCGTATAAAGCAAGTGTAATGGCATCGAGTAGAGTGGATTTACCGCTGCCGGTAGGACCGAAGATGCCGAACAACCCGGTCTCGCACAGCTTTGTGAAATCTACCTCCTGAGGCTCACGGTAGCTTTGCAGACCTGAGAGTTTAAGAGAAATTGGCTTCATGATGCGTCTCCCTCCAAGCCAGCAGGGTGTTCATCCTCAGCAACAAGCTGCATAAACAGCTCCACCAGCTCCTCCTCCGGCTCAGCTCCGCCGCTTTGGCGCTGGTAGAATTTGCGGAACAGCTCATGAACCGGCATTTGTGAGCGCCCAGCGGCCGTCTGTTCAATCTCCCGGCCTGGATACACCGGTCTGATATGAATAATTCCTTCGCGTGATTTACGAAGTAACTGGATATCCCCAAGTGACATCGCCTCCGTGAGGCGAATCTCCAAATCTATGAATGCATCCGCATCACGCCCGTCATCCAACCAGCGGTGAACCTCTTCAAGTCCGCCCGTACAGGTCCAGCGAACCAGCGGCCTTCCACTCCGCAGGTAGATTTCTTCAGTTACCGGTGTCCCCCCAGGTACAACGTCTATGAGCATCACCGACTTGGCTTGTCCAGCTTCAGAGAAGCTGTAGGCGAGCGGTGAACCGCTGTACCGGATCAAGCCGTTCCCTTTAACGGATTGGGCACGGTGGAGATGCCCTAGTGCCGTATACTGGGCTCCTATATCCAGTGCGGCAGGATCTACGGTATAGGCGCCGCCAATCTGAATCGGACGTTCGGAATCACATTCCACGCCTCCCAAGACATAGATATGGCTCATCGCCAGATTCACTGTGTTCTTGCTGAAGGATTGCCCCAGAAGGCGCATTAAATGTCCAACCCGTTCACTATAAGCCAATCTCAGTTCTCCTTCATCCACCTGACCGGCAAGGAGCTCGCCGAGTCTTGCTTCAGATGGATAAGGCAGTGCTGCAATGACTGCTGACTCTCCAGTTCGGGCTGCATTCAGCCGAATGGGCTCTGACGAAGGAAGTCCTACCAGCGTAATCCCGCTGCGGGTAACCAGCGGCGTCACGGAGGCTACCCGCTCAGGCTGGTCATGGTTGCCTGCAATGGCAACCATTTGTCTGCCATCCTCGGTTAACCTCGCCGCTGCATCATAGAACATCATTTCCGCAGCCGCTGGGGGATTGACGCTATCATAGACATCTCCCGCCATCATAATCAGGTCGGCCTTGGTATCCTTGGCAAGCTGCACCAGCTCATCCAGGAACTTTTCCTGCTCACTTAGCCGGCTGCGCCCTTCAAGCGTTCTTCCAAGATGCCAGTCTCCAGTATGCAGAATTCGCATATTCTTCCCTCCTCTTCTCCGGCAAGGATTCATTCCTGCCCGTATTTATAATTTCACGGCCTCCCCCTGATCAAAGAAATACAACCATTTCTCATGAATAGGAACACCTGTAATCTCCTCTAAGGCTCTTGCATAAAGCTCCAGCTGGTATCTATATTTCTCAGCAAGGGCGGTAAGTCCGCCCTGATGCTCCAGCACACGGTCACTCTTATAATCAAGTAAAATCCACTTCCCGTCGACACAGAACAAGCAATCGACAATCCCTTGGACGAGCACGGTTTCTTGAGTCAGTCCCTGCCCTATTTGAAGCTTGAGTGTTTCGTTACCAAGAACATCCTGCCCATCTCCCGTCAGCATGGGATAAGCTTCCGAAGCCGGTACTCCGTAACTGAATGCAAGCTCTCGCTTGATCCATTCCGCTTCGCGTAGACTGAGTCCAAGCGGACTCTTCAGGAATTGGATAATCCGCTCCCGCTCCAGCTCTTCCGCCTGATCGGCAGCCATAATCTGCTGCTGAATAAGCCAGCGGATCGTCTCTTCAACTGCAAGTTCCGCATTCTCAGCATCAAAAGAAACATGTTGCATGACCGTATGATAAGCAGTTCCCCGCTCTGTTGGTGTCATTCTGCGCTGCTCCATGAATTTCGGTCTTCGAAGATGAAGCTTGAAGGTAGACGGATCAGCTGGCTGACTAGCCTCCTCCTGCATGGCCTGACCTTCCAGGATATTAACTGGAGGATCATCCTGCATTGCAAGCAAGGCCTTCATCTCGGTTACAGTCGTCTTGGCAGAAATCTGACTGGCCGCTTCAAATGGATACGACCAACCCAGCCTGGAAGCAACAGCGCTGGATAGGTTCGGGTCAACCTCTTTCTTGACTAGAACAGGACGCCCGGATATTAGCGCCTGCAGTGCTGCTCTTTCTTCTGCATCGCTAGTCTCTCCCGCTTTCTCAGACGCTGCCGCTGCTTGTCTCTGCATAGTTTGGGATGAGAGGACTCCGATTCGCCAATTCAGGGATGGTGCAGGGAGCCTTGCACCCGTATCTTCACCAACGTCTGCAAGCTCTCTCAGTACAGAGGCTGCCGGGTGCCGGATCAATGCAGGACCGATCCAGTCCAGATAGCTTCGGCCCCGGGCGAGCATGTAGTCTGGAAGCATTTCATCTCCATTCTGGAGCGCCTGACTCCAGACTGCTGCTGCCTTGGGCAGATCCTTAACAGCAGACACCAGCACTAGCTTATCTTTTGGACGAGTAAGAGCGACATAGAGTACCCTCATTTCTTCAGCCAGCAGTTCCATGTTCGCACGTCTGCGAATGGCCAGGTTAGGAAGTGTTGGATAACTTACCCGTGTATCCGCATCAACGAATTTCGGACCGAACCCCAGCTCCTTATGCATCAGGAAAGGAGCATTCATGTCCTGTCTATTGAACATCTTGGATAGACCTGCAACGAACACGACAGGGAATTCAAGTCCTTTACTCTTATGAATCGTCATGATTCGAATACCTTCATTCTGGTCGCTGCCCGTACCTGGAGCACCGAAATCGCCGCCATTTTCTTTCAGCCTGAAGACAAAACGTAGAAAGCGGAACAACCCACGGGAAGAGGTGGACTGCTCATAATTCCGCGCTCTATCATAGAGCGCTCTTAAGTTGGCCTGACGCTGCGCTCCGCCTGGCAGACCTCCAACCCAGTCCAGATATCCTGTCTCTCTGTAAATGTTCCAGATCAGCTTTCCAAGCTCGCCCTGTCTGGCTTCAGTTCTCCAGCCTTCAAGCTGGACAAGGAATCTGCCAAGCTTGCGGGACAGCTCATCGCTGGACGATTCGTCCGCAGCGGTCGCCTGAACCGCCTCGTAGAAGCCTCCATTTGGGGCTGCTAATCGGATTCCAGCCAGTTCCTCCTCCGTCAATCCGTAGATCGGAGATCTAAGAACAGAGGCCAGCGGGATATCCTGCTGGGGATTATCAATAACCTGAAGCAGGGACAGCATAATCTCCACTTCGGATGCCTGAAAGTAGCCTTGGCTAAGTTCACCATAAGCCGGTATGCCTTCAAGCCGCAGCTCCTGAATCATGGCCGGGGCCCAGGAGAGCGTTGACCTTAACAGGATCACCATATCCCTGTACTGAACGGGACGGTGATCTTGTAACGTCTTGTCAAAGATATACAGCGGCTTGCCGTTCTCCCCCATCATTTCATGAATGCGCGCCGCAATCAGGCGGGCTTCCAGCCTAACCGCTTCCAGCTCGGCTGCGTCTTCCGCATTTCCTTCATCTTCCGGATTCAGTTCCGCTGCGCTCTCTTCTGACGACGTGTCCGTCTTACTTCGGTCAACTAGCAGCAGCTCGGGAAGATAACCGGAGCTATCCGGGGAGTCCTCCGGAAATCCCTCCCCATAGACAAGCTCTGCACGGGTGTCATAGGCTATTTCCGCCACACCTTCATTCATCATCTGTCTGAATAAATAATTGACCGCGCCAACGACCTCTCTCCGGCTCCGGAAATTGCGTGCCAGATCAATTCGGAGTCCCTCTCCCGAGAAATCCGGGCCGTAAATTCGGTATTTGTCCAGGAATAATCCGGGCTCCGCCAGTCTAAAGCGGTAAATACTCTGCTTCACGTCACCGACCATGAACCTGTTGCCGGGGGTCGCTGTAGAAATCAAACGTACAATGTTCTCTTGAACCGTGTTCGTATCCTGATATTCATCCAGCAGAACCTCCTCGTACTGCATTTGATATTCAAGAGCGGCATCGGATGGGATAATATTCTCCGGGGTTGAATCCGGGTGTCTCAGGATTTGCAGACAGTAATGCTCAAGGTCCGAGAAGTCCAGCCATCCTTTGGCCTGCTTCTCCTCCTGATACCTTCGAGCAAATGAGATGATTAACTCTGCCAGCTCATTCATAAGTGGAGCAGCCTTGTGCAGCTCAGCCACAAAGTCCTCGGCCGGTCGTCCGAACAGCTGACCGCGCAGCTCCGTGATCGTCTTCTTGGCCTCTTCACGCAGGCCTTTTACACGCTCCTGCAGAATGGGGTCCGTCTGGTCCTTCTTGCAGGGCTTCAGCTTACCGAAGCCTGAATACTGGAACACATGATATAAATTCTCCCATGGCTGATAAGAAGCTGCTTCAAGAAGTCCCTCAACCACTTCGAGATCCTCATCCAGAGAAGCAGCATAAGGAGCAGGGCCGCCGGGAGATAACGCGATCTCCTTCGCCTGCTTGAGCAAATCCCGCACCCCGTTCAAAGTCAGCACGGTATCTGCAAGGATCGATTTCACCCATGGGCTTTCAGACATCTGATTCATATCGGCCATTTCGAACAGCGCAGCCGTAGAGCGAAGCCAGTGGTCCGGCCAAGAATGGCTTCGGGAGAAGTCATATAACCGCTGGACCAGCAGGAACATCGCATCATCACTGCGTTCTCCGCTGAACCAATCCACCAAAGAAAGGAAGGCTCCTCCCTCGGCTTCTGTTCCATACTTCTCTTCGAACAGCTCCTCCAGCACTTCCTGACGGAGCAGCTTCACATCGCTCTCCGAAGCAATTCTGAAGCCGGGATCAAGTGGAATTAAGGTGTAGTACCGCTGTATAACTTCCAGACAAAATGAGTGCAGCGTTGTAATCGATGCACGTCCAAGCATAGCCAGTTGACGGCTTAAATGCTCATTTGACGGGTCCTCTTCTAGCAGAGCTTCAAGTGCCGAGCGAATACGTTCCCGCATCTCAGAAGCTGCGGCTTTGGTGAATGTCGCCACCAGGAGACGGTCCACACTAAGCGGCGCCTCCACATTGGATATTTTGCGAATAATCCGCTCTACCAGCACTGCAGTCTTGCCTGATCCCGCTGCAGCGGCAATCAGCATATTACCTCCGGACTGGGAAATGGCGTTCCACTGATCATCACTCCATTTACTTCCTGGCGGTTTGGGCATGCTCATTCCAGTCCCTCCTCTCTAATCCGTGCTGCTCCAGAAGACAGCCATTCAGAATCCTCTTGGCGGCTGCGTTCTCCCAGCAGATCCCAGGTCTGCTCTTTGCCGGGTTTGATCAGCATATTGTATTTATTGTCTTCCATTGTCTCGTCAAATTGGCACACAGACCTGTATGAACAGTGCGTGCATGCCGTCTCTTGTCCAATCCGGTAAGGCTCAATTGCTACGTCTCCCTCGGTAATCCGCGTTCCGATTCCCTTGATTGTATTTCTGACCGATTGAAGCAGCGTGTCCCACTGGTCTGGAGTGGCTACAGAAGCGCTGCTGTAGAAGGTCCCGTCTGTTTTTAACGCAACAGGAAGAATATCCGAATAACCTTTCTCCAGCAATCCATCCATGTGGGAAATGATATCCTTGTCAGCCATCAGAAGGCCTTTCATTTTGAACCGTTTGAGCATTTCCGCGCCTGCCTGCTGTGGGTCAAGTCCATTAGCAGATTGAAGCAGGGGATTATGCACATGGAAATACAAGGCTCCGGCCGGTACAGCAGAATTTCCAAGCCACTCTTCCGCCGAGCTGATGATAACGTCCAGATAAGTAAGCATCTGGAGCGAGAGGCCGTAATACACCTCGTGAAGCTTAAGATCGGTCTGGCTCGATTTATAGTCAATGACACGCAGCAGAATCCCCTGCTCGCCTTCCGCCATATCGACGCGGTCAATTCGGCCGACAATCTCCATGACACAGCCGTTCGGAAGCTCAAAAGTAAGCGGCGGAAGCGTTCGTCCAGGCCCGAAATCCAGTTCCAAACCAATCGGCTCAAAGCTTCCGCGGCGGGACTGTTCTCCCAGAATGACAGAGGCCCGGCCTACAATATTCTTAAGTTTGCGGGAAATATAACCGTACCGCTTCGAACTTAACAGAATTTCTCCCTGCAGCTTGGGAGCCAGCTTGTCAACAGCCGCTTCGGCTTCTCTGATACATTCGTCAGCTGACAGACTGCCCCAGCTTCGATTCTGTTCTTTGAAGGTGATGGCCATTGAGCTTAGAGCCGCATGGAAGAGTTGTCCAATATCTGGAGCTTTTAGGCGATAGAGTTGTCTTTCTCTAAGCTTCAATCCATGTGAGGCAAAATGCGAAAAAGGACAGGAGGCGAACCGCTCCATCCGGGAGACGCTGGTCCGCAGTCTTTTACCGTATAATTTGCGGCTTGTAGCCGGAGTAAGGGCATGGGTTCGATTGCGATAACCGAGTGAACCGAGCAGCTGGTTCAGCTTCGCGCTCCACTCCGGTCTCGACCGGTACCATTCCAGCACATCCCACCAGACCGGAGCGATTTCCGTTCCGGTCTTCCACAGGCGCAGCTGACCGATCAGCTCGGTAAGTGTCGGGGAAGGGTGTGTTACTTTCGCCATATCAATGGCTCCTTCAGCTGGGGATAATGAGCCCTGAGTCTCCCCGCGCAGCGCAGGAAATATCGTGTAAATATGCCGAATCACCTCGGAAGGCAGCAGCGCCTTCCCGTCCTCATCAGCAGACGGATAACTCACCCAGAGCGAGCAGCTTGCAGCGGAAAGCGCGTGATAAATGAGAAACCTCTCATCAAGCAGCTGACGAGTGATCCCAGGTGAAAGCTGCATTCCTGTCTTCGCCAATGTGGTTCTTTCCTGATCGGTCAAAATGCCTTCTTCCTGAATGAGGGCGGGCATCACACCTTCGTTAACACCCAGGAGGAATACATGCTTCACGTGACTGGTGCGGGTCCGGTCGGTCGAACCGATAAGAACCTGATCCAGAGAGGGCGGAACTAAAGCCAGCTTCAAACTTTCTAAACCCGTACCCAGGATCCCCGCAAATATTTCATTGCTTAAGATCTCTTCGCCCATCATTTCAACCATCTGGTCCAGCAGATCCAAGATAGCCCCCCACAACTGTCTATGCTCCATCGCCTCTTGCGGATGTCCCTTCGTCAGAGCATGATGAGCAAGCAGATCCAGCCGCTGCGGAGCTTCTATATCCTCGAGAAGCCGGTAGACAGCTTCACATTTCTCACGTACGGTCTTCCCTTTCTTAAGCCGTTTCTCGAAAGCCCCTAAAGGGCTGGCAATCGCTTGGCGGCAAAGCTCGATCCTTTCCATACCACTTGCGGCAGAAGTCTCATCTGCAGAGGTCTCGAGTGACAGACTCGGTCTCCCTTTCCACGGCCGCTGATCCGTCCATCTGGACCCATGAACCCCGCTTGCAAGAACATAATTCTCGAGCGTGTCCATATCGTTTCTATTAATTGAACCGTCTAGTGGCAGAACGAAATCCGTTTTGACGCAGCGGAACACATCGTCATATTTCCAATACTTTTGCACCACATCCAGGGAAGCGCGAAGATATTCAACAAGCGGATGATGGAGCACCGAACGTTTCTGATCAAGAAAGTAAGGGATATCATAATCTTCAAAAACTGAAGCTGCAATGTGCTCATAATCGCTTAAATTCCTCACAAAAACCGCGATATCCCGCCAGCGTGACCCCTTGTCCCTCACCAGGCTCACGATGGCACGTGCCGACTCTTCCACTTCCGCTCTGCGGTCAGGTGCAGCATGCAGGCTCAGGCTGCTATAGAAGTCTGCGGGAAGCTCGCCCCTCCAACGGATACGCTTTTCATAAGCAGACTCCAAGTGAGCCAATGTCTCACTCTGCACAAACCGTGGGTATGGCTTAGCATCTAACACCACTGTATCCTCGATATCTATATATAGGGATTCGGCCAAGGCTCGTAGTTTCATGTAAGCCAGTGCTGTAGGATGAAATAAATCCAGTTCATGAGGCTGCGTGCCGTGATCATAAGGCTTGTCCAGCGTGAGCGAAATCCGGACCTTGGAAGCACTCTTCAGGAGCTGTCCAATCGCTTCATATTCTTTGGGTGTGAACGTATAGAAGCCGTCAATCCAAATTTCACAATTTCTCAAAAACTCAGACTTCTCCGCTCCCTCAGCCAGCTTGGTCACATGGTCCTCGGCGTCGACGTAGTGATGCGAGAGCTCTTCTTCAAACTCCTTATAGAGCAGTGATAGATCATGCAGCTTGTCCTTAAGCAGCGGAGATTCCCCTTCATCCTCCCGCAGCTGGGAATAGTAATCCTCAAGCGCTGCAGCATCCCCCATGTACTTCTTCATTTCGGTATATAAAATATTCAAACGGTCAATCAGCCCCAACTGATCGCCCGCATTCTTGTATAATTTAAGCTCGCTTCTGCGTCGCCGCATGATTTTGTACAGCAGCATCCTTTTCCCCTCGTCACTAATGGGTATCAGAGCTGAACCACCAGTCTCCTGCATAACCCTAAGCGCTAGTCGGCGGAAGCCGAGCACCTGAGCACGAATCGTACCTTTCAGCTCTTCGGTCCCTACCAGAGCCCGTTCAATTTGAAATGTTCCTTGTTCAGGAACTAATATGATGATCGGAGGCCCCGAAGGGTCCTCGCGCAGTCTTGTTCGAACTTGTTCAAGCACCAGGCTGCTCTTCCCGCTGCCCGATCGGCCAATAATAAATTGAATTGACATTCTCCAGGCCTCCCGCCCCATTATCCGTTAATTCGTTCACGGACAAAATATGATTCCTATTATATCACATAGAGCAGCGAATTCAGAGAACGTATGTTTGTAAAATTTGCCTTGAGCTATCGCTCAAGTTCTCCTTAACAACAAAAAAAAGCACCCTTGGTTGGATGCTTTTCTTAGCTTAGGTAGCTTATAGAAATAATACTTAGGTGGCCTAGATTAGAGATTCGTTTTGCTTCGAACCTCGAAGACGGCAAACTTCAGGTAATGTCCTTCCTCAACACCCAGAATCTGCGGGTGGTCCTTTCCAGCAGCCCGCCACTCCACCAGACGGAGTACCTTGCCGGCATCAGCAGCCGCATCGAGAATCGTCTCCAGGAAGAGCTCTGGCCGCATGTGGTATGAACAGCTGGCTGTTACCAAATAACCGCCTTCATTCACAAGCTTCATCCCGTGCAGATTAATATCCTTATATCCCCGGGTAGCTCCTTTAACCGCGCTCTTTGTCTTGGCGAAAGCTGGCGGATCCAGAATGACAACATCCCAGGTACGTCCTCCTGCGGCCGTCATAGGTACGGAAGTATCAGCCTTGCTCTCTGAAGCCTGGGCCCGAACCTTACGCTCATCTACGCCTTTGACCTGTTCACGTAGATAATCGAAGGCATCGGCAACGACGAACTCCACCCGCTCTCCGAATCCGTTCAATTCCACATTGGCTTTGGCACTTTCAATCGCATGGGCCGAGATATCCAGACAGGTGACTTTCTTCGCCCCATATTTGCAGGCATGAAGGGTGAAGCTTCCCGTATGGGAGAAGCATTCAAGCACTGTAGCCCCATCCCAGTAAGGGAATGTAACTTCTTTGCCCTTACTGTTAAAAGGTACCAATCTAGTCTCATCTGTATCTCCTGCAACCTCCTGAAGAGTAATTCCACTGCGGGCTCCCCAGCCCGTCATCAGCGGCTCGATGGAGGCGCGGTTCTCACGCTGATCGAAGAAATAACCTGTCTTCTGGCCCTCTTCAATATCTACAGAAATAATCAGGCCATTCTCCATCACCGTCACATGACGTGGGCAGGTGCCGTACAGTGGCTCCTTGATCTGTTCCAGGCCTTCCATTTCCCGGACGCTGACATCGCTGCGTTCATAGATTCCGATAGGCTGTATAACCTGGACCAGTGCCTTCACAATCTGCTCCCGCCGAAGATCCATTCCAAGTGTTAGCACCTGGATGACGAGCACATCGCCAAAGCGGTCCACAACCAGCCCAGGCAGGAAATCTGCTTCACCATAAACAAGGCGGTAAGCCTTCTCTTCCACAAAGCGTTCACGCAGCTGAAGACACTCTTTGAATCTTCTTGTAAAAAATGCCTCGTCCATTTCTTCTAACGGTCGATAGGACACCACTCTGACACTGATCTGCGACTTAGGGTTGTAATAACCCGTCGCCAAATATTTGCGCTGATGATTCAGAATCTCAACGAGTTCGCCCGGCTGAGCTTCACCCTCAATCGTCTCGATTTCATTGCTAAATATCCAAGGATGTCCCTGTTCCAGCCTTTTTCTCCGGCTGCGCGACAAGATTACAGATGCCACCAAAAATCACTCCAATTTATTCGTATTAAAATATAATATAGCCCAAGAATGGCTTGTCATGCTCGTATGACTCCACGCATAGCCTAACAATAGAGGCTCAGAACAACAGAAGGAGGGATTCATCCTGCTGCTGCGTGAAATTATGATTCCACTAACACTCGGACTCTCCCTCTTTATGTTCGGTATGAAAATTATGGAGTCCGCCCTTCAGGCATGGGCAGGCCCTCTGCTGACCAAGCTGCTGAACGCATCCACGACAACACCCTTGAAGGGGATGGTGTTCAGCACCTTGGTCACCGCCGTACTGCAGAGCAGTACGGCCGTCACAGTAATGACAATCGGACTTGTGAATGCGGGCCTCCTTACTTATGCACGCACGCTTGGAATCATACTCGGAGGGAACATCGGCACGTGTCTGACTACTGAACTCATCGCCTTTAATTTCACCCAAATCGGCATGCCGCTGCTTATCATCTCTTCCGCACTCTGGGCAGCCTCGATCTTGATTGAGGACAAGCTTGGATCTGGACGAAACTTTACTGTTAAGCTTAGAGCAGTTCAATACGGCGCTCTCGCTGCCGCAGGCTTCAGCTTAATCCTGATTGCTATCAAGTGGATGCAGTCGGTTAGTCCAGCACTTGAAGCTGCCGGAATTCTGGACTGGCTCATCAGAAAGGCCTCAGACAGCCTGCTTTGGGGAGCAGCCGCAGGAGCTATTCTAACAGCTCTGGTCCACAGCAGCGCCGCTGTGATTGGGATGACGATGACCCTTGTAGGATCAGGCGCACTGCCTGTAGAATTGGGTATCGCCATGGTGATTGGCTCCAACGTCGGGACCTGTGTCACCGCGCTGATCGCTTCCATTGGCGGTACCCGCTCAGGGAGCTTTGTGGCCTGGTCACATATTATCCTCAATCTGGGAGGAGCCGTCCTGTTCCTTCCTTTGATTCCTAGTCTGGAGGCTGTCTCGGCATGGATAACGAATGATCCAGCCTCCCAAATTGCCCACAGCCAGACTGTATTTAATGTTGTCTGTTCCGTTCTTGCCCTGCCGATCTGCTACCTGCCCGTGTGGAAAGCAGGCAAAGACCTTCCTCCAGCTGGCAATGCGGCTTAAACCGTTCCTGGATTCCTTCATTTTAATAAAGGATTGGTCTTATTGACGTATTGTTTCTTACTCTAACACCAGCGGAGGGGGCGGAATCGTCCTGAAGAAGCGAAGCGTTCGCCTTTGCTCCCGGATTCCATCACAAAAGTGATGATAATAAGGAATCCGGAAGCAACAGCGATCGTAAGGACGATCCGCCCATAGAGCGCAAGATTACACCTCTAGGCCCAGCAGCTTAAGACCCTTCTCCAATATAAAATCATTATTGTCATAGCCAGACTTTTGCTGTTTTTCCCAGGCTTCTTTCGGCTCATACCAAGCTACACCGCGAATCTCTTCCACCTGTGCCCGCAAATCACCGCTCACACTCTCGACAAGATAATAGTGCACTTCCTTGTCCACATTTCCATGCTGAGGATGCTGATAAGTATATGCAATAATATCGATTGGCTGCACAATACGCCCGGTTACACCCGTTTCTTCTACAATTTCTCGAAGAGCGGTCTCTTCAATTGTCTCACCAGGCTCTCTCTTCCCTTTAGCAAATGAGATCTTGCCATAGCGGTCAGTAATCAGCTGAATTTGCAGTTGATTCTGGACATGGCGATACACAATCCCACCCGCGGATATTTCTTTGAATGACATCCTGTCAGGCCTCCTTCTTGTAACGCTGTACAAATGTATTTGAACAACAAGGATTTCAGCCCGAAGCGGGTTGAAATCCTTGTTGTTATTCCACCACTTAATTATATGGGTTTACCCAGGTCTACTGATGAGTTCTAATTCTCCGGTGAATATGAATTAGGCAATTGCTTCAGGCGCAGAGTCAAGCACTCGAACGAGCTGCCCCTCACAAGTATTTACACCGGCCTTTGTTACTTTAACCCGGCACACCTCGCCTCTTAGCTCTTCAGGACCATCGAACAGAATTTGCAGATAGTTGTCACTATAGCCCATCAACTTGCCTGGGCCGCACAGCCCCTTGTCATCACGTTCGGGTATAACATCCAGAACTTGACCCACAAACTTCTCCGCATAAGCGAGCTGCATCTGTTCAGACATATCAATTAAATCGTGAACGCGCGCATGCTTAATCTCCTCATCCACTTGATCTTCCATTCTCGCAGCTGGAGTACCTGTACGTTTGGAATAAGGGAAGACATGCATTTCCGAAAATCCGATTCTCTTGATCGCTTCAAAGCCTTCCTGGAACAGTTCATCCGTCTCACCAGGGAAGCCTACGATAATATCTGTCGTAATGGCTACATCCGGCATGAAGTCACGAATTAACCGGATCTTCTCTTCGAACTCGGCAATCGTATATTTCCGGCGCATACGTTTCAGCACTTCATCACTTCCCGCTTGAAGCGGAATGTGGAAATGCCGGGACATCTTGCTTGAGTTCTTCAGAACGTCAAGCATTTTCTCATCAATTTGGCTTGCTTCAATCGAGCTGATACGAATGCGCTCAAGTCCTTCAACTTTGTCGAGGTCCCAGAGGAGATCTGACAGGCGGTAATTCTCCAAATCGTCGCCATATCCCCCGGTATGAATCCCGGTAAGAACAATTTCCTTGAATCCGGCAGCAACCAGCGAATGAGCCTGCTTGATCACACTTTGCGGATCACGGCTGCGTGATAGCCCGCGAGACCAAGGGATGATGCAGAAGGTGCAGAAGTTATTGCAGCCCTCCTGAATTTTGAGGAAAGCTCTCGTGCGATCGGCAAAATCAGGCACATCCAGCTCCTCAAATTCCCGGGTCTTCATAATGTTGCGAACCGCATTAATCGGCTGGCGTTCAGCTTGAATTTGCTGAATAAAGGGCATAATTTTGTCCCGATCCTGCGTACCAATTACAAGATCTACACCGGGAATGTCCAGAATTTCAGCGGGTGAAGTCTGGGCATAACAACCCGTTACCGCAATAATGGCATCCGGATTGCGGCGGACCGCACGGCGGATAATTTGACGGCTCTTCTTGTCTCCTGTATTGGTTACGGTACAGGTGTTAATCAAATATACGTCAGCTGTCTGTTCGAAATCGACTTGTTCATAGCCCTCATTCTTAAACAGCTGCCAAATGGCTTCAGTGTCATAAAAGTTCACTTTGCAGCCCAAAGTGTAAAATGCTACGGATGGCATGTTGTCATGCTCCCCCCATTTCTCCGGTTTCATAAAGCATACATGTCAGGGCGGCCATTCCAGCCGTCTCCGTCCTAAGAATGCGCCTGCCTAGCCCGACAGATAAGGCACCTGCGGCCTCGGCCTCTTCAATTTCCTTCTCGGTAAATCCACCTTCAGGTCCAACTACAATCATAATCCGATATTTACGGTCCCTGTTCATCTGTTCGGACCAAGGCTTCAGCACGTCACGCAGTTGTTTGCCGTTCTCCTTCTCGTAACATACGCAGACGAGATCATAGGCTGTGAACTCCACCTTCAGCTGTTTCCAGGTTAATGCCTGCTCTACTTCTGGAATCTTGCTGCGATGAGCCTGCTCAGCAGCTTCCTTGGCGATCTTGCGCCAACGGGTAATCCGCTTCTCTTCCTTCTTAGCATCATACTGAACAATGGTCCTCTCCGACAAAAAAGGCACAAAAGAAACTGCACCGATCTCGGTGCATTTCTGGATAACTATTTCCATTTTATCGCCCTTGGGCAGGCTCTGAGCCACAGTCACCTGGAGCCAAGGCTCCTGGGACAGCGTGAGATGTTCAACAATCACCGCCTGAACCTCAAGCGGTTCAATGGCCTGAAGCTCGACGATGGCTTCCTTGGAGATGCCGTCACTTACAATAACCTTATCCTTCGGCTTCCCCCGCATTACCCGGGCAATATGCCTGGCATCTTCGCCTGTAATCGTTACTGAAGTCTCTCCGAACTGTTCAGACGTAATGAAATAACGCTGCATGTCTTAACCTTCCTTGTCCAAAATCATCAATGTACATCATACAACTTTTGGCGTAGGCTGACCAGTGTGAAAAACACTCTTCCAGCGTCTTCCTCCCAGCCTAACCAGAGACCAGATTAAATAGTCCTAAGTACATCGAATACGCTGCATTATACAGCGGAGTAATGGTGAACTGTTTCAGCGCCGGAATGAACAAAATGAGCAAGAAGATGAATAATGCCCACCGTTCGAACTGTTGAAGTCTTCCCAGCATAGAACGTGGTGCCAAATCCTCGATAATACGATATCCATCTAAAGGAGGCAGCGGAATTAAATTGAATAAGAACAGAAAGAAATTCATTAAATTGAAATAATAGAAAAAGGAAGAGATCGCTTCCGCCAGCTTACTGGGATCACCTGACCACAATGAATTCATCACGCCGAAATGATGAAGGGCCGCATAAATCAAAGTTCCCAGAATCCCGAGAAGCAAGTTACTTATCGGTCCTGCTGCAGACACAATAATCCCCATAAGACGTGGATTACTAAAGTTTTCCCGGTTCACCGGCACTGGTCTTGCCCAACCAAAGCCAGCAAGCAGCAGAAGCAGCATGCCTATAAAATCGAAATGAACAGTCGGGTTAAGCGTGACCCGGCCGAGCAGTTTAGCAGTTGGATCACCAAATTTATTAGCAAAGTATGCATGTGCAAATTCATGAACCGTAAAGGCAATAATTAATGCCATAAGAAAGAATGGCAGCTTAGCCAAAGGGAAAACAAATATATTATTTAGAAAATCCATACTTTACCTCTTCCTGGCCACGAAAGCCACCCAATCTTCTTCACGTGCCGTTTCCGTTATTTCAAAGCCCGCCTTGATGAGAGCTTCTTCTACCAGCTGCTCTTTGTTCTTATAGATCCCTGAAGCAATATAATATCCGCCCGGCTCAAGTGCCAGATATACATCATCAATGAACAAAAGAATAATCTCGGCCAAAATATTAGCCACCACAACGCGTACGGGCAGCTTAATACCCAACCCATCTGTACCCTGCTTCAGTACAGACAGCAGATCGCTTTCATGTACAGTAATCTGCTCGTTCAGTCCGTTAAGCAGTGTATTCTCTCTGGCGCTTACGACGGCTACAGGATCAAGGTCGATGGCCAGCACATGCTTGGCACCCAGCTTCACAGCCCCAATCGCCAATATCCCTGAGCCAGTCCCCACGTCCACAACCTCGTCCCCTTCACGGATAACACCTTCCAGTGTTCTGAGGCATAGAGCTGTCGTAGGGTGAGTTCCTGTACCGAATGCCATTCCGGGGTCAAGCTCAATAATACGCTCCTCCGGAGTCTCCGGTTCATACTGCTCCCAGGTTGGCTTAATTGTCAGGCGCGTGGATACACGCAGCGGCTTGAAGTACTGCTTCCAGTTATTCGCCCAGTCATCCTCATGAACATCCTTGATTTCATATTTGAGCTCCCCTGCATCGATACCAAAGTCCTTCAGCTCTTCGATCCGGGGCTTAATTTCCTCTAACACTTCCTCTACGCTGCTTGTCTCTGGGAAATACCCTTTCACTCTGGCCTTCCCTTCAGGGATATCATTAGGCTCCAACTCATACCACTGTCCGTAGGAAAGATCCTGCAGCTTGCTGTTGTATATGGATTCCTCGATAGATACCCCACCTGCACCCGCTTCATGCATAAAATTGGTAATCATCTCCACCGCTTCTTCTGTTGTATGTATAGTTAACTCTCTCCAATTCATGAGTTAAATGCCTCCTCTTTCCTAATTGCATAACTCTCATTGTACTATACAAATTGAAGAGAGACAAAATTCCCCGCAAAAAAACCCGCCGGAATAAAATACGACGGGTTTTGAATAATCAGCTTCTTTTTACATCAATCGATTGCCATGCTGACGAGCATCTGCCCGCTCACTCCGCTGCAGGGCTTCCCAATCTTCCTGATCTGCACGCTCTTCAGAAAACTCTACATCAAGATAGCTGCCTTTTAGATTCTGAGGTACCTTGCCTGTAAAGCGCTTGATATACGCAGGCCTCTTGTTCATCTCATTCCCTCCTTATCATTTGGGTTGCCCCTATAGCATGCCACCTGCTTCTTCAATAATTCGCAGTGCCTGATGGTGAGACCCTTCATCCACAACCACCGTAAGCAGAATGTCTCTCCCTGTTGGCCCGCCTTGTCCTCCGTCGCTCATTCCGCTTGCCGCAGGGTCTGCTGCAGCCAGGATTCCTGCGGAATGATTCGTAATCTCTGCATCCTGGGTAAGGGATGCAAGGGAGCTCCACTCCCCCGAGAACATATTGACAGGATCATAACCTTCACCAGGATAACGGCTGAACCGGGTTATGGACATGTCTACCACCCGAAGGGCCTGAAGCTTACGCTGAGCTCCTTCGGCCTCTTCAGGGCTTTTGAAGTACGCCAGGATATTTTTCTCGGTCATCTGTATCGTCCACCTTTCTCGTCAATGGTGCTCAACACAAGCTCTTGGAGATTTAGGATGCGGCGCATCAGGCATTTTTATTCGGTAAATAATCTAATCTGTTAAGGGAAAACTATTTTGCCATATAAAAATGAAACCGATTCCTGCCGCTTCCGTATTAAATGTTATAGACAAACAACAATATATCTTTATAGGAGGCTTCAAGACACACATGATGAAGAAGTTAATGCTTGTCGTAATGGCGTTTACATTGTTCTTTGCATTCACCGCACCGCATGCAGTCGATGCTAAACGTTCGGGTGGAGGATTTAAATCCGGTACACGTTCCTACACCAACACACCTAAGAAATCCAATGATTATGATTCAACTAGGAAATCTTCAACTACAACTAACGGACAAACAGCTAAACGCGGATTTTTCAGCGGCGGAGGATTTATGAAGGGCCTTATGATCGGCGGCCTTGCAGGAATGCTCTTTGGCGGAATGTTCTCCAATATGGGTGCTTTTGGAAGCATTCTCGGTTTGATGATTAACCTGCTTGCCATTTATGTAGTGGTAATGATTGCAATTGCCTTGTTCCGAAGATTCAAGAAACCGAAATATAACGATCATCGTGGAGGAAGATACTAAGTATGGTTCTCAGTATGGATGAAATCATCAACGCTATCTGTCTTCATATGGCTCAACGCAAAGACGTTCGTCCAACCGAAGTTCAGGTCGAATTAGCCTGGGATGAAGATACTGGTTACACAGCTGAGGTATGGGTCAATGGCAGAAGTCAGTATCTCGTAGAAGCCAATATTATTGAAGCCATATTGCTGTACGCACATACGGAATATGGACTTAGGGTGTTCCGGGAAGATGTTACTCTCGACCTGGATGAAGAAATCACAGCGAGAATTGCGAACTAAATAGACATTAGACAAGCCCCCTGCCGATGGCAGAGGGCTTTCTATATGCCTGATATATCCGGGCGCCAAATAAAAAACTGTCCTACAGTCTAGCGACTTGTAGAACAGTTTTTTTCATTATGGACTGAACTTTACGAAGTTCGTTCCAAAGGGTTAAAACTTCGGATTAATCTCCACGAAAGGCACGCTTCATACGATCAAAGAAAGATTGCTCATTCTCATGCGTGTGCTCGCCCTCAAGTGCTGAGAATTGACGAAGCAGATCCTTCTGATCGTCGGTTAGCTTGCTTGGGGTAACAACGACGACCTTAACATGCTGATCGCCCTGTCCAATTCCGCGCAGCCGAGGTACTCCTTTTCCTTTTAAACGGAAATAAGTACCCGTCTGAGTGCCCGCCGGGATTTTAAGCTTAACTTTCTCCGTAAGGGTTGGGATTTCAATTTCATCACCCAATGCAGCCTGAGCGAAAGTAAGCGGAATTTCACAGTATATGTCGTCTCCTTCACGCTCGAAGAAGTCGTGCGGCTTCACGCGAATCACGATGTAGAGATCGCCAGCCGGACCTCCGCGCAGACCGCCTTCACCTTCTCCAGACATGCGCAGCTGAGCGCCATCATCGACTCCCGCAGGAATGCGCACATGAATCTTGCGCTGTTTCTTCACCTGGCCGTTACCATGACAGGTAGGGCACTTCTCTTTGATAATCTTGCCTGCACCACCGCAATTGCTGCACGGACGGCGATTCACCATACGGCCAAACGGCGTATTCTGAACCACTTCCTGTTGTCCTGAACCATGACAGACGGAACAAGTCTCCGGTTTCGTTCCAGGCTTGGCACCCGAACCGAAGCAGGTATCACAGGATTCGGTACGCGGAATCGTAATGTCAGACTCTTTACCGAATACGGCTTCCTTAAATTCAACCGTCATCGTATACTGCAGGTCATTCCCGCGCTGTGGGGCGTTCGGGTCTCTTCTTCCCCCGCCACCACCAAAGAACATATCAAAGATATCGCCTAGACCGCCGCTGCCAAAGTCACCGGAGAATCCTCCACCCATGCCTTGGTTCGGATCCATATGTCCATATTGATCATAGCGGGCCCGCTGCTGCGAATCACTGAGGACATCGTATGCTTCCTTAACCTCTTTGAACTTCGATTCAGCGTCCGCGGCTTTATTTACGTCAGGATGATATTGACGTGCAAGCTTTCGATAGGCCTTCTTAATCTCTTCATCAGAAGCACTTTTACCGAGGCCCAGGACCTCATAGTAATCGCGTTTCTCTGCCAATTGTTCCACCCCCCATATCTTTAAAGGCTAGCACTGCAAAGTGACTTAGCTAGGCAAAAGGAAAGCCAAAGCGCGGGATGCCTATGCGCTTTGACCTTCCCTGTTACCTAAATAAGCTATAACACCAGTCCCTGGTGAATTAGTTCTTCTTATCTTCGTCAACCACTTCATAATCAGCATCAACGATGTTATCTTTACCTGCCGCTCCGCCAGCAGAAGCACCATCAGCGCCTTCAGCTTGCTGAGCTTGTGCAGCCTGCTCATACAGTTTAACAGAAAGCTGCTGAACAATCTCGGTCAATTTCTCGGTAGCTGCTTTGATTTCATCCAGGTTGTCGCCTTCCAGCGCTTTTTTCAGCTCGTCTTTGGCTGCATTTGCCTTCTCAACTTCACCAGCATCTGCTTTTTCACCAAGGTCTTTGATGGTTTTGTCAACAGAATATACAAGTTGGTCACCAGCATTCTTCGCTTCAACCAGCTCTTTACGCTTCTTGTCTTCCTCAGCGTGCAGTTCTGCATCCTTCATCATTTGTTCAACTTCAGCATCGCTCAGACCGCTGGAAGAAGTGATGGTGATCTTCTGGCTCTTGTTCGTTCCTTTATCTGTCGCAGATACGTTCACGATACCATTGGCATCGATGTCGAAAGTAACCTCGATCTGAGGCACACCGCGTGGAGCCGGAGGAATATCTCCCAGCATGAAGCGTCCAAGTGTTTTGTTGCCTGCAGCCATTTCACGCTCACCTTGAAGCACGTGAATCTCTACGCTAGGCTGGTTATCCGCATAAGTGGAGAACACTTGGGATTTGCTTGTAGGGATCGTAGTGTTGCGTTCGATCATTTTCGTAAATACGCCACCTGCAGTCTCGATACCCAGGGAAAGAGGAGTTACGTCGAGAAGGACTACGTCTTTAACGTCACCTGTAAGTACGCCGGCTTGCACAGCAGCACCAAGAGCAACTACTTCATCCGGGTTAACGCCTTTATGAGGTTCTTTGCCTGTCAATTTCTTAATCGCTTCCTGAACGGCAGGAATACGAGTAGAACCGCCGACAAGGACGATTTTGTCGATATCCGCAGGAGTCATACCTGCATCGCTAAGTGCACGGCGAGTTGGTCCGAGTGTTCTTTCTACCAGATCAGCAGACAGTTCTTCGAACTTCGCACGAGTCAGGTTCACTTCCAAGTGCTGAGGCACTCCGTCTGCTACAGTGATGAACGGCAAAGAGATCGTTGTCGTAAGAACACCGGACAATTCTTTCTTCGCTTTCTCAGCTGCGTCTTTCAGACGTTGTACAGCCGCTTTATCCTTGCTAAGATCAATACCTTGATCTTTCTTGAATTCAGCAACGAGGTAATCAATGATAACTTGGTCAAAGTCGTCACCGCCAAGACGGTTGTCCCCGCTTGTCGCTTTAACTTCGAAGAATCCGTCACCCAGTTCAAGGATGGATACGTCAAATGTACCGCCGCCCAGGTCATAGACCAGGATGGTCTGATCTTCGGACTTCTCAAGACCGTAGGCAAGTGCAGCTGCCGTTGGCTCGTTCACAATACGCAGAACTTCAAGACCTGCGATTTTACCGGCATCTTTGGTTGCTTGACGCTGGCTATCGTTAAAGTATGCAGGAACCGTGATAACCGCTTGAGTTACCGGTTGTCCAAGATAGGCTTCAGCATCAGCTTTCAATTTTTGCAAAATAATTGCGGAAATCTCTTGCGGTGTGAAATCTTTGCCATCAATCGATTCTTTGTGGCTCGTACCAATATGTCTCTTGATTGAGATGATCGTACGATCCGGGTTAGTGATAGCTTGGCGCTTGGCTGTTTCACCTACCACACGCTCTCCATCTTTCTTAAAACCTACTACCGAAGGAGTTGTGCGCGCACCCTCCGGGTTAGGGATAACAACGGCTTCGCCGCCTTCCATAACTGCTACGCAGGAGTTCGTTGTTCCAAGGTCGATACCGATAACTTTACTCATTAGTATATTTCCTCCTTAAGGATGTAATGTTCATCTTGCTTATGTGTGTAATTAGCCGCTTACTTTAACCATTGCAGGGCGCAGAACTTTATCTTTGAGCAGATAGCCTTTCTGTACTTCCTCTACAACGATGCCTTCTTCGTATTCATCCGATTCCACCTGCATGATCGCTTGATGGTATTCCGGGTTAAATGGCTGGCCTACCGAATTCATAGGCGTAAGTCCTTCTGCAGACAGGATTCCTTCCAATTGACGGAAGATCATATCTACTCCCTTGGAGAACGATTCCGCTTCCGCATTCTCCTTAACTGCTGCAAGAGCGCGATCCAGGTTATCTACTACCGGCAAAAGCTCGGTAATCAGCTTGGCTGAGGCATACTTTCCAAGCTCCTCTTTCTCCTTCTGCGTACGTCTGCGGAAGTTGTCGAAATCAGCTTGAGAACGCAGGAAACGCTGCTGATGCTCCTGCACTTCATTGCGAAGCTGTTCCAATTCAGCAGACACGGCAGACTGAGCGGATGCTGCACCCTCGCCCGCATCTGTAGAGTTAACTTCTTCCGCCTCAAGATTATCGTCATTGGATACATTAACATTATCATTAGAAGGGTTCATGTTATCTTCCTTTACCTCATTGTTGAGTTCTTCTTGAATAGGTTGTTGTTCCTTCAAGATGTCTTCACCTCCTTAAAATACGAAAATTGCTGTTATTCATTCAATTTAATGTTTGGACAAAAATTTCGTCATATCTTTCGACAAAATATTGAGGATGCCGATGACTCTGGCATATTCCATACGGGTTGGGCCTAATATACCTATAGTTCCGAGCGCTTCACCTTCGACGGCATAAGTGGCTGTGATTAAGCTGCAGTTGGCAAAGGCAGCATGGTCATTCTCCGTACCTATACGAACCTGAATACCCGAGCCTGAAGAAGCCGAAACCAGCATTTTCATTAAAGTTGGAGTCTCCTCAAGCAAATCAAGGATGCTCTTCACTTTATCCACGTCGCGGAATTCCGGCTGGGTTAACATATTTGTTGTCCCGCTCAGGAATACGCGCTGGCCTTCATTACCACTGTCAAGAGCTTGATCCAGAACCGTCATTACCTCCTCAAAATGGGATACATGACGCTGCAGCTCTTGACCGAGCTCGGTGTAAAGTGCTGATTTCAGTTTGAAAATTGGCACCCCAGCCAGCTTGCGGTTCAGTAGATTAACGACTTTCTCCATCTCCGATACAGATACTCCGGCGGGAATAGACACCGTCTTATTCTCCACCTGTCCTGTATTCGTCACCACAATTGCAACTGCCGTATCCTCATTAAGTGGCAGCAGCTGAAAGTGGCGTAGTGAAGTATGAAAAACCTCCGGTCCCAGCAGGATGGAAGTATAATTCGTCATATGTGAGAGAATCGTGCCCGCATGTTGAATGACCTGCTCAACAACATTCAGCTTCTCAGCATAAAATGTCTTAAGCTGCATTAATTCCTCAGACGCAATAGCTTCCGGTGGAACAAGGTGATCCACGTAATATCTGTAGCCTTTATGTGAAGGTATCCGCCCCGCAGAAGTGTGGGGCTGTTCCAGGAACCCAAGCTCCTCTAAATCGGACATTTCATTTCGGATTGTAGCCGGACTGTAACCGACATCGCCACGCTTGGAAATGCTCCGAGAGCCTACAGGCTCAGCCGAACGGATATAGTCATCTACAATAGCAGTCAAAATCATTCTTTGCCGTTCCGTTAACATGATATCCCTCCTAGCGGACTTTATCGTACTTTCATTCAGCCACCGTTTCATCGTTAGCACTCACTTCTAACGAGTGCTAATCGGTAATACAAAAATACCAAACCAACCTGGACATTGTCAAGTCAGTTCGGTATCTTCGCACCACTATTTTATCGGCTTTAGGTCTACATAAAAGGTGACGTATTTTGCTGCCGAATTATTTAATTCTTACTTTCTCATAATTCTTGTTGTTATCAGGATCTATAAGGTAGTATAAATAACCTGAATCATAGTCCACCGAGCCAATTATAAAGTTGTAGACTAGGTGATAACGACTTCCCTCTTTAGTAATAGACGATGCTGGAAAGCTGCTTGGATATTGAGTCACATAAACATCTAGGTATAAGGAAACCATGGTATCCGAGATATTCAAATTATTACGCAGTTCATTAGATAGGTATAATATAAAGGTTGGCATAGCGTCTTCATTAGCATCCTGTTTATCAACCCAATCCGACCACTGATCACCATCCAGCATGGTCCCCCCGATAAGATACATCGTTCGATCCTCCGAAGGAATTACAAACCACTCAAAATCCAAATGCAGACCGTCGTAAGTTAGGCCGCCGTAGTTGTCGTTTAAGTATTTTTCTAAAGTCTTGGCACCCTCAGTATTTACAGCAGCAATGCTTGTATTAGGCTTTGATTGCACTATGGAACTTAAACTCTGTTCTGCTTGGGGCTTCGCAAGAAATGTCTTAACATCACTGGACGGAATAGCCAGGTTGATATTCGCTGAACTTTGAACGCCCGCCGAGGTCACACCTACCAACTCACCCTTCATATTAAATAGAGCTCCTCCACTGCTCCCATGATCAATAGGAGTGGAGATTTGAATGTAGTTTTGACCATCCACTTTTCTTATAGTTTGACTAACTACCCCGCTTGTCAAAGTGTTTTTGTAACCCAGAGGAGAGCCAATGGCAACAACTTCTTCTCCTAATTGAAGACTAGTAGAATCACCTATTTTAACGTATTGCAAGTTAGTGGCAGGAATTTTTAATAGAGCCAGATCAAGATCTTCATCCTTAACCAGCAAGGTTGAGGTTGTGAAAGAACGTTGATCATTAAATTCTATTTTTACTGAAGAAGCACCCTCGATCACGTGGAAGTTCGTCAGTATTTTGCCGTCACTGCTCACAACAATACCACTCCCCGTTGCGAGCGGCTTGTTGGAGCTGTCATAGGTTTCGATGTAGACTACACGATTTGACAGCTTGCCAATCTCCTGCACAGAAAAATTAGTACTAGGCTGGGCTGTAGTATTTGAACTCCCATCATACTCAAAAGAAGGAGGCTGTGGAGAAATGATATTAATCACTTGACCTTTTACCTCGATCGTATTCCCGAAAGATTCACCGATAAAACGAAGTGGAACATAAGTCACTCCATTAATAGTACGCGGCTTTGTTGTTAATGTGATTTTCGTGCCATTACGTAGGGCGAATTTCTGCCCTAATTTGATTTCAATGTTCACACCGTTTTTTGAAGCTTTTACCGTCTGAGTTTTTGCATCCCACTTCACATTAGCGCCCAGACCTTCAAAAATCGTTCTCAAGGGAACGAGTGTAGTTCCATTCTCTTGAATCGGTTTGCTGGTAAATTGCAGCTTTACTCCGTCAATATAGACGTTGATCCCTTGATCAGCTCCAAACACCGTAGCAGGTAATATTAATGATAAAAATAAAACCAACACTACTACTTTCTTCATCTTTTTTCCCCATTCTGTCTACTAAATAGTTTTACCCTCACTTAATTATAGGATAAAAGTACCAATAAAGGGAATGTTTTTTTCAAAACTAGTACAACAAACATAGATCTTTTTTCACACCAGCCACGAGAGTTCCCTATTATGAAAATAAACCACTCCCGCATATTAGCTAAATGAATGTGCTAATAAGGTTCGTGGTCTATTACGTAGTTAGTGAAACTTTATAAATTTGTGCATCACGTTAGTTCAGCATCTTCAAAACAGCAATCTCATCACACGCATGCTGCTTCGGACAGACAATGCAATCGGTCCAAACCTTCTCCGGGAAAATCTCTTTATCCACAACGGTAAAACCGTTCTTCTTAAAGAAAGAGACCTCATAGGTCAGCGCCATAATCTTCGGAATATTCCGCTCTCTGGCCTGCTTGATCAGCTCGTCGATAATCTTCGAACCAATTCCCATTCCCTGATAACCTTCGGAAATCCCAAGGGAGCGAACCTCTACCAGATCTTGTCCCAGAAGGCAAAGAGACCCGCATCCAACCACTACTCCGTCCACTTCCGCAACAACAAAGTCATTAATCTGCTGTTCAAGAACCTTGCGCGAGCGCGGCAGCATAATCCCCCGGCGTGCATATTCTTCTATCATTTCAAAAAGCGGACCAACATCTGATAATGCCGCTTGTCTGCATACCACAGCCATTATACTGCCTCCTGAGTTGTATATAATATGAATAAATATACACTAAGTCGTATAACGTTTCAATATAAAAATAACTATATTGAAACAGGGTATGCATACGCCTGACAGGGGTTACAGTGAATTCAGTTTGAAATATCCTGAAGAAGTTCTTATTCGTTATTAGCAGTCAGATAACCGATAAATTCAGCAAAAACTTCATTCCCGAACAGAATACCCTTCTCGCTGAGCTTATATCCCTCAACTTCATTTGTCCGCTCTAACAGACCAGCCTGGAGCATTTTGTCCAAGGGTGCTTTAAACTTCTCTTCGATAGAGACCCCAAACTGTTCAAAGAAATGCCTGCTCTTGATCCCGTCCAGAACACGCAGGCCAACCATAACGAAGTCTTCCATTGCCTCATCTGTAGTAACCTCAAATTGATCAAGGCGGGGCAGTCCGGTAGAAGCCGCCTCATTATAAGGATTGACGCCTTTGATGTTAATATGACGCTGCCCTCCAACGTACCCGTGAGCTCCGGCACCAAGTCCGTAATAATCCTCATTACGCCAGTAGGTCATGTTATGTCTGCTTTCGTAGCCAGGTTTAGCGAAGTTGCTAATCTCATACTGTTTATAACCGGCCTCTTTCATTCGGGACATGAGCAGCAGATACATCTGCAGCTCATCCTCCTCATCCGGCAGAGGAAGTTCATTCTTCTGATACATCGTATGGAAAAGCGTGTTCTCTTCAACTTTAAGGCTGTAGATCGAATAATGCGGAAGCCCAAGGGCCAGCGCCTTGGTAATGCTCTGATCCAGCATTTCTACAGTCTGATTCGGCAGTCCGAACATCAGATCTATGGACATATTGCTGATGCCTGCCTTATGAGCGTTCTCCAGGCTGCGGTATACATCATCCGTATTATGAATACGTCCAATGCGTCCGAGGAGTTCATTCTGGAACGCCTGCACGCCAAAGCTGACCCGGTTCACGCCGCCATCCTTCATGACAGCTAGCTTCTCCAAATCAGTTGTTCCCGGATTGGCTTCCATGGTAAATTCAATGTCTTCAGCCCATTTGGGAAAATGCCGGCGGACAGATGAAAGGAAGAACTCCATTTCTTTGGGTGTCAGTACCGTTGGCGTTCCGCCGCCAACAAAAATAGTATCAATCACTCCTGGCGGGGTTTGCTGAGTGGTGAGCTCCATCTCATGATCCAGTGCCTTCAAATACTCCATAACCGGCTGATCCTTAAGGACATAGGAATTGAAATCACAATAGAAACACTTATTTGTACAGAATGGAATGTGTATATAAATGGCTTTAGGCGCCCCAGCTCCAGCAATTCTTGAACTCGCGGCCTCACCTGACTTTATGTTAGCTGTGTTATGCATATGGTTACCCTCCTTACCTATAAGCCTTATGCTTTAAGGTAACTTCTACTGCTGTCTATTCTTCCTACTTCAAAAATCGATAACATTTATATCGATTGTTCTTTCTTCTTGCCCGCTCTCCTTACGGAAAAAGGAAAGCCTCGCGGCTTTCCTTCAGCGTTCTGACAAAGTCTTTATTATTTAATAATCAGATCAGGTAGGAGGGAAAATGTCTTGTAAGAGTTCACGTCCGCCTTTGGGAGCCCTTTGCCACCACTTGGTCTAATCAGGCAAAGGGCGGACAAGAAGCGGCTGGAAAGACATTTCCCTCATTAAATCTGCTTATTAAAAATCTCTTTGTCATCTCTGAGTATGCCGCAGCTTTCCCTTTTCTCCGTAATCTCGTTTAATCTTCGTCGATCTTCAGAACCGCCATGAACGCTTCCTGCGGCACCTCAACGCTGCCGACCTGCTTCATGCGCTTCTTACCTTCTTTCTGCTTCTCAAGCAGCTTCCGCTTACGGGAGATATCTCCGCCGTAACATTTGGCAAGTACGTTCTTACGCATCGCCTTAACCGTCTCACGCGCAACAACTTTTGTACCGATGGATGCCTGGATTGGCACCTCGAACATTTGCCGTGGGATGAGCTTTTGCAGCTTCTGGCAGATCAACCGTCCCCTGTGGAACGCTCTGTCCCGGTGAACGATGAACGAGAACGCATCGACCTGCTCACCGTTCAGCAGGATCTCCATCTTAACGAGGTTCGAAGGACGGTATCCTGTCAGCTCGTAGTCAAATGATGCATATCCTTTGGTACCGGATTTCAACTGATCAAAGAAATCGTACACGATTTCAGACAGAGGAATGTTATAGGTAATTGTAACACGCGTCGTATCCAAGTACTCCATGTTACCGAATTCACCGCGTTTGTTCTGACACAGTTCCATAACCGTACCCACGTAATCATTAGGCACGATAATGCTTGCCTTAACGTAAGGCTCCTCTACCTTATCGATCTTACCGACTTCCGGATAGTGTGAAGGGTTATCAATGGTAACCACTTCCCCATTGGTCAGTGTGACTTTGTAGATAACGCTCGGTGCCGTTGTAATCAAAGGTATGTTGAATTCACGTTCGATACGCTCCTGGATAACATCCATGTGCAGAAGGCCAAGGAATCCGCATCGGAAGCCGAATCCAAGGGCGCTAGATGTCTCCGGCTCGAAGCTCAGTGACGCATCGTTCAGCTGGAGCTTCTCAAGCGCCTCGCGCAGATCGTTATAATCCGAGGTCTCAATCGGATACAGACCGCAGTAGACCATAGGGTTAATTTTGCGGTAACCCGGTAAAGGCTCCGGTGTCGGGTTCTTCGCATCCGTTACGGTATCACCCACGCGGGTATCACCCACGGATTTGATTCCGGCAACAATGAAGCCTACATCCCCGACATTAAGCTCGTCCACAATGCCCATCCGTGGCATGAAGGCACCGACTTCAATCACTTCAAACGTCTTCTCAGTCGCCATCATTTTAATCTTGGAGCCTGCTTTGATCTTCCCGTCAATTACACGGACATACACGATGATCCCTTTGTATGGATCATAGTGAGAGTCAAAGATCAGGGCTTTCAGCGGCTGATCCGGATCTCCTGTTGGAGCCGGAACCTTGCTTACTACTTGCTCAAGGATTTCTTTAATCCCGATTCCTGCTTTGGCTGAAGCATGCACGGCTTCGCTAGCATCCAGTCCAATAACATCCTCAATCTCCTGCTTAACCCGGTCCGGGTCAGCACTCGGAAGGTCGATCTTGTTGATAACCGGTAGAATTTCAAGGTTGTTATCAAGTGCCAAGTACACATTTGCCAAAGTCTGGGCTTCAATTCCCTGCGCCGCATCGACAACCAGCAATGCACCCTCACAAGCCGCAAGGCTTCGGGAAACTTCATATGTGAAGTCGACGTGTCCCGGCGTATCGATCAAATTAAGCAGGTATTCTTCACCATCATCGGCCTTGTACGTTAATCGAACGGCCTGCAACTTGATCGTGATCCCGCGCTCACGCTCTAGATCCATCTGGTCAAGAACCTGCTCCTGCATTTCACGGGAAGATAGCGCTCCCGTATATTCTAGAATACGGTCTGCGAGCGTTGATTTACCATGGTCTATATGTGCAATAATACTGAAGTTTCTGATTTTCTTCTGTCTTGCTCTAATATCCGTCATGCCTTACCCCCACCAATGAACCTGAAGTACAATCAACTCATTATATCAGCTACGCACGATGAATTAAAGACTGCGTTTCATGAATGAGGGATTGAGTCTGCTTGTGAACCTAATTAGTTAAGGAACCAAACAAGGATACTACCCATTTGATTCCATTCTGGGAGGCTTGCTGCAGCAGCTCTCCGGTACGGTCGGCAAAATGATCAATCGGTGTCTTGGGAGATGCGGGAAGCAGGATATTCCCTGGAGTTTGAAGCACTCCAGATGTATCCTGTGTCTGAACCTGCTGCTGAATGAACTGCTGCGGTTGACCAGACTGAATATATTGCCCGTTCTGTGCCTGATAACCTGCAGCATTTGGATTATTTAAATTGCCTGAACCTACTCCCTGGACAGACTGCTGCGGATTCCCCTGTACTACACCACCTTGCACTACACTTCCTTGCACTGTACTACCTTGTCCTTGATTCGGTTGTAGCGAATTAGCAGACAAAGCAGTACCGCCCTGCTGAATATACTGCTGAGCAGTAACCATGCCCGTACCTGCGGCCATATTTGCCGGAGCTGTATCTGCAAGCTGGATGCCTATGGTGGCTCCTGCCACAAGCAATAGACCATACAGTATCGTTTTCCTGAACGTCCTCTTCATCCCCACTACCTCCTTTACTGCTTCATCCATCCCCTGTCATTAAGCATGCGGGGCCGTCGCCTTTTCCGTTTGAGCCGTATTTTTCGGCTTATTCTCCTTCGGTTCATCTACTTTCTTAGCTTTTTGATCACTCCAATACACTTCAGCAATCATATCAGCCAGGATTTTGGAGGTCCGCTCCAGCTCTTCTTTAGTATTGTCAATTCCACCAACCTCAATCAGCACACTGTTAGCCGAAAAAGATTGATTGTACTCTCCGTTGCCCTGTGCAGAGGTTTTCCCCCAAATGCCGCGGGAAATGCCGGGGTAAGCCTTTTCCAGCCGGCTGTGGATCCGGCTTGCAAATGCTTCATTCTTCCGCCAATTCGGATTGGCGTGGCCGATAATAAAGTAGAGTTGGGCATAGGTCACTCCGTTTAATGTCGTTGTTGTCTTTTTATAACGTTGGGAGTCCCTATGAATATCAATGAAATAAGAAAGATCCTGGTTCTGGCTCAGTGCCTCTTTCACGGTAGCTCTTGAGTACTTGTACGAGTAGTTATAGTTGTAGTTCTTGACAGAGGAAGCATAGTCAGCAAGCGTATGGAGCGTAGACAGACCTTTTCGCTCGAGCTCCTTGGTTACCATACTCCCAACAACACCCACATTTTTGGAGAAATTCGCCGAACTCGGATTGTCACCCGATGACCCAAGCAGCGGATTATAGGATTCTTGAGGATGAGAATGATAGATCATGACGACTTTCTTGGAGCCTGGTTTTACACCTTGACTTTTATCGGTCTGTCCGCCTTTCTCCGCGCCACTTGGTGCCTTGTCCTTGTCAGGCTTAGTAACATCTGCCTGATTCGCCTTATCTGAGGCCGGCTTATCGGCAGCCGGATTATAATCCTCTGGTGCATCAACTGCCTTGTTACCTGAACCCGTGCGCAGAAGGACGGGATTGTTTGCCCCGAGACCTGGAACTTCACGAGCCAGTAAGGTTTTGGGATCAGAAGGATTCACATTGGTCAGCAGCTGGAACACGAAATTTGTCATGTTCTTGCCCGAGAGAGCCGAAGGGCCTTGTCCGTTACCAAGATGCGGAACCTCCATACCTACCATGTCTACGAAGAAGCGGCTGGACAGTGAGGCCGCGAGGCCTTTCATAGAGGACACCGGAGAAGTATTGAGGCTTCGTTCTGCCAACCCTCCTATGCCAAGAAGAATAAAAAACACTATCGACAACACCATGAGCAGCAGCAAAGTACGGCCCATTGCGAGCACCTGCATCAGTTTCTGTCTCCATTTCGCAACATTCCACGTTCTGAATGATTTCATCGTCGCCTTGTCCTCCTCTTAGCCGGTTAAGTAGTTAACTCTTATAGTTCAAATCTATGAACCGGGCTAGAAAGGTAGAACCTCAATCTCACAAAAAAAAGAAGTCCGCTAGATTGCGAACTTCATAGGTTTGACTTCCATCTCCTAGTGGGTATATGCCCCGACATTATCAGCATTGACCGCTTTATGCAGCGAAGCATTTAAGCCGCTGGCAATAATATTGGCAATATCCTCGATAAATTCGTCAATTTCTTTGGGGGTTACGATCACATCGTGACCGAGCGGCTGCAGAACTTCTTTTACCAGACCCAGTCTCTCCTGTTCGCTTAACTCAGTAATAAGCCCCATAATCTGCTTCGTCTGACCGCTTCCAGCCCCCCCGTGTTCCTGATCAAAATGCTTGAGCAGAAGATCAAACGTATTATTCACTATGGTGGAGGCATAACAAACGGTTGGAACACCTATAGCGATACAAGGTACGCCAAGAATTTCCTTGGTCAATCCGCGCCGCTTATTTCCTATACCCGAACCCGGGTGAATGCCGATATCGGCAATCTGTATCGTAGTGTTCAGACGATCCAGGGATTTCGAGGCGAGAGCGTCAATCGCAATAATAACATCCGGCTTGGTTCGCTCAACTATGCTCTGTACAATCTCGCTGGATTCGATCCCCGTTGTTCCAAGCACTCCTGGAGCTATGGCGCTAACTTCACGGTAACCAGGGGCAACCTGATCCGGAGCAAGCTGGTAGAAATGGCGGGTTACTAAGGCATTCTCAACAACAAGCGGACCCAGCGCATCGGGCGTAACATTCCAGTTCCCAAGCCCGACAATTAGCACCTTTTTGTCTTCTGTAATCCCGATTTTGTCCAGGAAGCCGGTAAATTCCGTTACAAATGTGGCTGCCACTCTTTCCTGCAGTCCTGTATCCTGATTCCTTAAGGCAGGAACCTCTATCGTTACATAATGGCCTTGAACTCTGCCAATCTGCATGGAGGCCGACTCATTAAGTACATCAAGCCGGGTCACCTTGATCCCGTCATCTTCAGTAATATCCTCATTCAATCCTGGGATTGGGGCACCGTGCATACGTTCAGCCAATTCCTTGGCTTCCAAGGCTAAGTCCGTTCTCACCATATACTGACTTAGATCGAGCGTCATTCCTGCAACCTCCTTAGTGAATGTTTCCTTTATTGTGCGGGAGAGGCGTGCAGATTATACAATAGATGTTTTATGATGAATTTATTGCTTTTTAAAAGGGCACATGCTAAAATATTTTAAGTTGTGAATTTTCGATAGATGCTTTACAGGAGGTGAATGCAATGCCTAACATTAAATCCGCCATTAAACGTGTGAAAACTAATGACAAACGCCGCGCGCTGAACGCTTCTCAAAAGTCTGCTCTTCGTACGGTTGTTAAAGCCGCTGATTCCGCACTGGCTAACAACGAAGTGGACACAGCTAAAGCCGCTTTCGCCGCAGCTTCCAAGAAATTGGATAAAGCCGTAACGAAAGGTTTGATCCATAAAAATGCAGCTGCTCGTAAGAAATCCCGCTTGGCAAAAAAATTGAACGCTCTTACAAAGCAAGCGTAAGGCGCTATTATATGTCAAATGCATGAAACGGGCACTTCCCTCTGGGAAGTGCCCGTTTTTTGATTGGCTGCGCAGCGGACCCAGAAGAGGGCTTTGGCATATCCGCCAAAGCCCTCTCTATTATGCTCCGAGTCCGAGCAGGAACATTTCAAGTCCAAGAACCTTATCGATCCGGCCGCTCTTCATCCGGAAGTCCAGCTCAGCCAGCTCCGATAATGAACGTCTGAGCCGGCTTACCTCGAACTTTCTAGCTTGCTCACCTGCGATCTTAACCGCATACGGATGAAGTCCCAGCTGTGAGGCGATCTGCTGCTGAGAATAACTTTGTCCGCCGAGCTCCTTTACCTGGAGCATAATCCGGAACTGCCTTGCAATCAGAGCAGCAATCTTAATCGGCTCCTCACGCTGCTTGAGCAGCTCGTAGAATGTGGATAAGGCTCGCTCGAGCTTGAGATTGGCAATATCCTCGACCATGCCGAACACATTCTGTTCTGTCGTCCGTGCTACGAGCTGGTTAATCGCCTCAGTTGTGATAGTACCTCCAGCTCCAGCATATAGACACAGCTTGTTCACCTCGGCAGACAGCGCAGCCATCTGCACTCCGGCACTGGCCAGCAGCGCCCCAGCCGCCGTCTCATCCATAGTGCAGTTCCGGCTGGAGGCCTGCTTGATCACCCACTGAATCAGCTCATTGCCTCCAAGTGGCATGAACGAGAGCACCTGCCCTTTCGCCTTCATGGCTTTGACGGTCTTCTTCCGTTCGTCCAGCTTCTCCCCATTTACCGTAAATACGACGACACTATGTTCAGCCGGATTATCGAGATACGCCAGCAAGCGATCAACCTTGTGCTCAATTTTCCCACTTTCCTTAGCGGCTGAGAACAGCGAGCTGTCACGAACCAGAACCAGCTTGCGTTCTACAAGAAAGGGCAGCGTTTCTGCCTCTTCCACAACCGTCTCGATCTGGGTATCGGCCAGATCATAGTGGGCCACGGCGAAATCACGATTCTCCGGATCAACAATCTGATCTTGAATCAGCTGAATAAATTCCTGAATCTGATACTTCTCCGAGCCATAACATAAATATAATGGGGATACTTGACCCCTCTTAATCTCTTTGATTGCTGCCTTCATGTCCAAAGCTGCTTATCCCTCCTGCCATTACCTCTCTATTGTATGTAAAACTTGTTTCCAAGTCTACGCTCGGCCCCTGATCCACGTGATGCAACCTTACGATAAAACAACAAAGAGACCCGTACCATATGGCACTAAGGTCTCTTTGTCCCGGAACATCTATATAAACGTCAGGCAAGAAAGCTCTAGAAACTCTCTGCCCGGCGGTCATAGACGATCAGGAAACTCATTGCTCGTTACTTATTATATAACCTATTCAGATAGGTCTGAAAAGGTTCCTATTGTGACAAATTGGTGGAATTTCCCTTATCCGTATTATCTACGTTAATGGAGTAATCTTTAGTGATCTCATCCTTTGAGGTCTGATAATTGAAGATTTTGCTATCCTCAGACCACTCACCCTTCACCCAATCTCCATTTAAATTAATGTCTGACAAAAGTGTCCGGCTCTGTCCGTCATTGACATAGACTTTCAGGTGATTCTGTTCGACTTCCGCCGTATATTTACCGTCCGGGGACACTTTAATTGGCGGGAAGCTGGTAATTCCCATGAAGGAGTTGTCAGGCTTCGTGACAGGTCCAGTTGCAGTGACCTTTTTGTCAGGAGCCTCAGCTACCTGATTCTCTTGGCTCCCCTGTGTATCTGCCGGTTTCTTCGCATCGACTTTGTCAGAGGAAGCAGATTCATGCACTGAGGAAGAGTCTGCGCCAGCGGCTGTTGTCTTCTTGTCACGAATAGAAGCCGATTCTTTCTTTGGACTCTGCTGTGTCTTCTTCTCAGGTACAGAGGACTGAACCGAGCTGCCTTGCTCCTTGGGAGCTGCAGCCGAATTATTCGCCATCTCGTTATCCTTAGTGGATGCCTCTGTCTTCAATTCCGTCTTCGCATCCGCCTGCTCGCTATCAGCTGAGGGAGCTACTTCATCCGTGGACTTCGCAGTCTGATCTTGACCCCCAGAAGGAGTCACCGTATCCGATGCAGCCGTTCCGGGTGAATTCTCATCTGTAATTGACTTCTCCTGATGAGAAGATGAAGTTGCAGTTGAGGCAATTTCAGCATTAGGTACTGAAGTAGGCTCATGCTGATAGATAAAGAGACCTAATATCACGGCCGCTGCAGCCACTCCGCCGACCCAAGATCTTGAAGACCTGCTGCGCCAAACTGAACTTCGCTTCGGCTGAGTGGTCCGGCTCTGAACTGTTCTCATTAAAGGAACCTCGGACTGAGTCAGCTCAAGTGTGCTTCCTTCTTCCGCACGCGCTCTATCAATCTCCTGAAGTTTTGGCAATATGGAGTCGACAATACTATACTTCGGAGTTACATCCGGAAGCTGATAGAGATTGTCCGACAAATGTTTCAGTAACCCGAACGCTTCAGCACAATTATCACAGCTGCGAAGATGCACAATCAGACGATCGCTCTCTTCAACACTCAGATCCCCGTCCAAATAACGATGCATCCATTCCACCGCTTCCGGGCATTTCATCCTGATACACCACCTTTCTGATAATCTTGTAGTAAGTTCTGTAGCTGTTGCCTTGCTCGAAACAAATAGGATTTAACAGTATTAAGCGGGAGGTCTAGACAATCGGCAATTTCACTATAGGATAAGTCCTGAACATATCTAAGTACGACAACTGAGCGATGATGATCCGGAAGCTGATTGATCGCCTCCTGAATGTCTTGTGCCAAGTAAGTCGACATGACCTGCCGCTCCACATTCTCCTTACCCTGAAATACCATCTCATGTTCATCAATGGATACGGTAGGTTTGCTGCGACGAAATTTGTCGATACATATATTGGTTACAATCCGCTGAACCCAGGTCTTGAACTGAGCCTTCTCTTCATAGGAATCAATTTTGGTATACACACGAATAAGTGCTTCCTGGGCGGCATCATGGGCATCCTGCTCATTATTCAGAATATAATAGGCTGTGCGATACACCTGTTGTTCTATCTCTCGCAATAGGGTAATTAGAGCGTCGCGATCGCCTGATTGAGCGGCTCTGATGAGTCCCTGCTCGACCACAAAGGATCCCCCTTCCTTGCAACTATACAGACGTTACATTTAGGTAATATGTTGCAATAACATCTTCTCTTTTTTCTCATTTTACCGCAGAAATAATATGGAAAAACACTGGTTGTTTATGCCATAAGTCTCACCTAAGAATAACAGAAATCTGACACAGAGTCATCCGGGCCTTCAATACGCGCAGAGGAATGGTTTCATATAGTGATTTTAGTCCTTCTGAGCCAGCTTATGTCGTGTGACTAGCCCCGTGGAGCGTACTTGTATTTGGATCTCACCCATCTCATCGGTGCGGTGGATCTGAATCTCCCGCTTTTTCAATTTATCCAAAGTATCCGTATGTGGATGACCGTAGCTGTTCGACACACCCACAGAAATGACGGCTGCCTTAGGCCTCCAGTAATCCAGCCAGTCCTCTGAGGTCGATGTATGGCTTCCATGATGGGCAACTTTTAGAACATCGAGAGTTTCGAGACTCTCGGAGGAACCCAGTTTCTCAAGCACGTCCTGCTCTGAGGCTGTGTCCATATCTCCTGTGAATAGAAAGCGGGCACCGTCCATCTCCATTAGAAATGCAATGGATACATGGTTCTGTTCCTGGATAAAAGGGAGTTTCCCCGCGTTACCTTCTACAGACGTAACAGGCGCCAGAAACGTCAGCATCGTGCGGCTGTCCGGTTTAATCTGCATCCCCCCGAAGATGGAGTAAATCTTAATCTTTTTGCTCAGGGCCGTATGTACAAGATCCTTGATGGTCTTGGTGTCGGTAAGAGTTCCATTTATTAATAATGCATGTACTGGAATAGAATCCAGCACGGCCTGAAGTCCCCCGGCATGATCCTGATCCCCATGCGTTAGAATGATGGCGTCAAGCTCGTGAACACCTCTTTTCTTCAGCAAAGGCACGACCACCTTCGCACCGACCTCGTAAGGCTCTTTCTTGTTCCTCCAAGCTTCCTTCGGCTTCCCGAATGTAACGGTACCCCCTCCATCCACCAGGATGTTCCGGCCTTCAGGTGTAGTAATAAGTGCACAGTCCCCCTGGCCAACATCAAGGAACTGGACCGTTCCCGTGTTATAAGGGTTCTCCGGCTGATATCCGGTATACAACAGTCCCACCAGAACGCAGCAGCTTAGAACTTGGCCCACGGAGTAGATTCTGAGCCTACGGCGACTCAGATTGCTAACCCTTGATACAGGGGATAAATCCGGAGTAAGAGGCTGAGTCTCGTTGGAGGCAAAATTACTGATAGCTGGATACTCTGACTCTGCTCTTCGTCTACCTAGATACAAGAAACAGTAGATGACAATATAGTATGCGGCTACCCAGCCTGCCGTGGGTGATTTCCAGATGGTCATAAATCCGCTCCGGTTATTCATCCAGGATGCTGTCATAAATGTAAGCTCATTCATTATTTGGACGGGATAGGCGATCCATCTGCCTAATTGCAGCCACAACAAGCTAAGCAGTAGAGCAGCAGTCCCGGCGGATAGAGAGAACACCCCAACAATAGGTACGATGAGGAAGTTGGCTGTAAGGGACAGCAGAGAGAATTGATTGAAATAATAGATGGTTAAGGGGAACGATACAATCTGGGCCACGAGGGTCATGGATGCGGCAGTTCTTATTTTGTCCGGGAGAAAGCTCAATAACGGATTCACCAAAGGGACAAGCAGGATTAATCCAGCAGTGACGATAAAGGATAGCTGAAAGCTAATATTGTACAAATAATACGGCTCCCAGATTAACATCAAGAGAGCTGCCGCCGCTAAAATATTCAAAGCATCCTTAAAAAGCCCCCTTCGGAGCAAGTAAATGCCAAGCATAGCCATGATTCCAGATCGGACCACAGAAGGGGTCAACCCAGTTAGTAAGACGTAGAGCGGGATAAATATCAGCACGACAAGATAAGCTTTCTCTTGGCTGACTCTAAATCGTCTTAGCAGCCAGAACAAGATACTCATATTAATAGCGACATGACTTCCCGAAATAGCAAGAATGTGGGTTAGACCGAGCTGGGAAAAGCTGCTGTAGGTCTCCGGATCGAGGTCATCGGTTACGCCGATTAACAACCCCTTCATGAAACCGGCACTTGGTTCTTCAAATAACTGACTGATACGGGCGGCCAATTGACTCCGTAGCTGATCTGTCCATCCCATTATGGCAGTAAAGCTCCAGCTCCCCGCTGCCGTCTGGACATTTGCTGCCCCTTTAACTTTGAATATCCAGTGAATGTGTTCCCTATGTAAATACTCGCTGTAATCAAAGCCGCCAAAATTGCGGGCCGGAGCAGGTGAGGCGAGACTCACATTCTTCAATTGTACAACTTGTCCCCGTACCCACTTTCGAGAATCTCCAAGCTCCTCTTCACTAAGCAGGCGAACCTGTACAATCACCATTTCACTACGCAGATCGTTCACAGTCAGCGAATTCTGTTCTGGCCGATCTATAGAGATACGGGTAAGCCTGATCCTAAAATCCGTTCGGTCCCCATCCGTAACGGGAGCAGAGACGATAACTCCCGCCGCCTTGCTGATTACAGATTCTTCCGCTGTTATAGCATGTGTGTCCAAAATATTCGTTATCATGCTCACATTCCTGATCTCATTATAATTCCAGAACTGAGCTGAAGCCGCGAAGAGCAGCCAGTATATCAGAGTTTGCTTCCAGCTGCACTTAGTTAGGTGACCTATTAGAGGAAAAGCCAATGTCGCTCCTGTCCAAAAACACCAGAAAAGCCATCCTTGATACTGACTTGCCATTACACTGCCTGTGATCCACAAGCACACAGCTATCAACAGTGGTCTCCGAGTCATCCCCCCCTATCTCCTTTCATTCCACCCAGTAATTTAGAAGAAAATAAAAAGAACCGCACCCTGCTTCCATCGCAAGATGAGGTTCTTCCTCAGCACAAAGCTATTAATTTACCATCTATTCAGTAATACCAGGAATACCATTACAGGTACTGCTATGATACTACTATAGGAACTGCTAACGGGAACTACTTACGGGTATGGCTACCGGTAACTGCTCCGAGTGAGTATACCCTCCACTAATCCTGCACCTTCTGGACCGTCTCCGGTGGCGGACAATAACCTTCAAGCTGCCTGAACATGATCCCTTTTTGATCCATCATGGCCTTAACTTTAGCCGAATCTTTAGGATACGGGCGGTGGTATACAATTAGGGTAATCCCGCTATTTGCGAGCATATTGGCACATGTCCAGCACGGCTCATCAGTCACATATACACTGGAGCCTTCCCGGTCAATCCGATCGGTAAAAAGCAGCAGATTCTGCTCCGCATGAATCGTCCGAACACAGCGCTGCTTCTTGATCATCCGCTCCTCCTGGCCGTTCTCAGTAACCAGTTCATATTCCTCGGCAATCATACAGCCGGCTTCAGAACAATCCGGAACTCCCGATGGCGCACCGTTATAAGCTGTTCCCAGCAGCTTCTTGCCTTGTACAAGAACTGAACCTACATGGCGCCTGCTGCAGCGCGAACGGGTGGACACCATATAAGCAATATCCATGAAATAAGTATCCCAATCTTTCCGTTTATCCAGGTTCACCTTCCCCAACTCCTATCTAAAGCCCGATAAAAGGCTTCATTTTTTCAAGCATTTTTGGACCAATCCCTTTGATCTTGGTTAGGTCGGACACCTTACTGAAGGCACCATGCTGATTACGGTAGTCCACAATGGCAGCCGCCTTCTTAGCCCCAATACCCGGTATATTCTGAAGTTCCTCCAGCCCAGCGGTGTTGATGTTGATGGATTGTGTCTGTTCAGAGGACTTATAAGAATTCGAACTACTGCTCTTATCCATAGAGGACGGGCTTACGGATGCCTCCGCCTTAGCTTCCGCTGAACGGAACTCAGCGCTGCCGCTCTTCACTGCTTTATCTGAAGCCGGACCTTCCAAGGTTCTCTTCGTCTCTTCCTGTGACTCTATGGCCTTGGCTGCCTGGTTATTTACCGGGACCCACCCATCAAGACCTGCAGGCGGTCTTGCTCCTACTGCAAGCAGCATTAGACCTGCACCTATTACCGCCGATACAACGGCTGTTCCAACCAACTTTCTATACATTCATCCAGCTCCAATCTCAAATCTATAAATTCATTGTCATGAATATCTATCTGAGCTGCATACATTGTAAACGACGAAGCCGCGCCTTCGCGCAGAAGGAGAGATCTCCGTGATGAGAATAGGATTTATCGGAACAGGAAGTATGGGAAGTCTTCTAATTGAGTCATTTCTACGTTCCGGAGCACTGCAACCTCGGCAGATTACGGCAAGCAGCCGTACATTAGCCAGAACTGAACGACTGTCGGCCAAATATCCGGGCCTAACGGCCGTGAGCAGTAATGTTCAGACTGTGTTCCAAAGCGATATTATATTTCTCTGTGTGAAACCCCTGGAGTTCCCGCATGTTCTCAGTGAAATTCAGGAAGCCTTAAACCCCGATCAAATTGTTGTATCCATAACTAGCCCGGTTCAGATCAGTCACCTCGAAGGCATTCTTCCATGCAAGGTAGCCAAAGTTGTACCGAGTATCACCCACGCCGTTCTGAGCGGCGCTTCCCTTTGCATGTATGGCCAGCGTATTCTTCCGGAAGACAGGCTGCTGCTCGAACAGCTGGTCTCTTCGGTGGGCACCCCGGTGCTGATTGAAGAAGCCCATGTCCGGGCTGCTTCAGATATCTCAAGCTGTGGACCAGCCTTCCTCGCTTTTATTCTTGGACTATGGGCAGATTCTGCAGCGGAGTTAACCGGACTTCATCGGGCAACGGCTGTACATCTAGGCGCAGAAATGCTGCTTGGTACAGGACGCCTTCTCACCGAGGGTGGCTTCTCACTGGAACAGCTTACCCAGCGAGTAGCCGTTCCCGGGGGAGTAACTGCGGAAGGCCTTTCCGTACTCAAGCAGCATTTAATTTCGGTATTCCCAGAACTAATTCAAGCCACTACACGTAAGCATGAACATGATTTGACTACACTCGATACAAGCTTTAGCCAGCTGGAAGAAAGAGATGACTAACCAACAACAATATTTACAAGCTTGCCAGGTACGGCAATTACTTTACGAATCGTCTTGCCCTCGATTGCCTTCTTAACGTTCGGAAGCTCCATAGTGAACTCCTGCATGGCAGCTTGATCCAAATCCTTGGCAATTTTAGCACGATCCACAATCTTGCCGTTCACCTGCACAACAATTTCCACCTCTGCGTCCACAGTCCAAGCCTCGTCATAGGACGGCCATGCCACATAAGTTACACTCTCTTCATGACCAAGACGCTGCCACAATTCCTCTGCAATATGCGGAGCAAGTGGGGATAACAGCTGTACGAAATTAGCTGCCGCTTCTCTAGGGACTACATCTGTCTTGTAGGCTTCATTGATAAAAATCATCAGCTGGCTGATGGCGGTATTAAAGCGGAGTCCATCAAGGTCCTCTGTCACTTTCTTGATCGTCTTATGCCAAGTGCGTTTGAACTCCTCGCTACCTTCTCCGTCCACGATCTTTGAACTAACAGCGCCGTCCTCACCGATGAACAAACGCCATACACGGGACAAGAATCGGTAGGTTCCTTCAACCCCGTTTGCGTTCCAAGGCTTGGTAGCTTCAAGCGGTCCCATGAACATCTCGTAAATACGAAGTGTGTCTGCCCCATATTCATTAACAATCTCATCCGGGTTAATGACGTTACCCCGGGATTTACTCATCTTCTCGTTGTTGGTTCCAAGTATCATCCCTTGGTTAACCAGCTTGTGGAAGGGTTCTTTCGTAGATACCACGCCAAGATCATAGAGAACTTTGTGCCAGAACCGGGCATACAGCAGGTGCAGAACAGCGTGCTCCGCGCCCCCGATGTACAGATCAACTGGCAGCCATTCCTTCTGTTTCTCTGGCGAGCACAGCTCCTTATCGTTGTGAGGATCTATGAACCGGAGGTAATACCAGCAGCTTCCTGCCCACTGCGGCATGGTATTGGTCTCACGGCGTGCTGGCAGACCTGTCTCTGGATCTGTAGTATTCACCCATTCGGTCACATTGGCCAGTGGTGATTCTCCTGTTCCTGATGGCTTGATCTGCTCCACGTCAGGCAGAACAAGCGGAAGCTGATCCACAGGAACCGGCTTCATAGTTCCGTCTTCCAGATGCAGAATTGGAATTGGCTCACCCCAGTAGCGCTGACGGCTGAACAGCCAGTCACGCAGGCGGTAGGTGACTTTGCCTTTACCTTTACCCTGCTCTTCCAGCCATGAGATGGCTTTCTTGATCGCTTCTTCGTTATTCAGTCCGTTCAGGAAGTCGGAGTTGACATGCTCACCGTCACCGGCATAAGCTTCCTTGCTGACGTCCCCGCCTGACACCACTTCAAGAATAGGCAGATCAAATTGCTTCGCAAATTCATAGTCGCGCTCATCATGAGCCGGAACAGCCATAATTGCACCTGTACCGTAACCAGCAAGTACATAGTCGGCAATCCAGATTGGCACCTTCGCACCATTGACTGGATTAATCGCATAAGCCCCTGTAAAGACTCCTGTCTTCTCTTTTGCAAGATCTGTACGTTCCAGATCACTCTTGCGGGCAGCCTGCTCTTGGTAGGCCTTCACAGCCTCGCGGCGGTCATTAGTCGTAATCACCTCGACAAGGGCATGCTCAGGTGCAAGTACCGCATAGCTGGCCCCAAACAAAGTGTCAGGACGCGTCGTGAACACGGTCAAAGACTCGGTCTGGCCTTCAATTGTGAAATCAACTTCTGCACCTTCCGATTTACCGATCCAGTTGCGCTGCATGTCTTTAATGCTTTCTGACCAGTCAAGCTCCTCCAAATCTTCAAGCAAACGCTCAGCGTACTCAGTAATCTTAAGAACCCATTGACGCATCGGCTTGCGAATGACCGGGTGTCCACCACGTTCACTCAGCCCGTCGATGACTTCTTCATTAGCCAGAACAGTTCCAAGTGCAGGGCACCAGTTCACGGGCACTTCTGCGACGTAAGCAAGTCCTTTGTTATACAGCTGGATGAAGATCCACTGTGTCCATTTATAGTATTCAGGGTCCGTAGTGCTGATCTCCCGATCCCAATCGTAAGAGAAGCCAAGCGACTTAATTTGACGACGGAAGTTGTTGATATTCTTCACTGTAATGTGACGAGGATGTTCACCCGTATCGAGCGCATGCTGCTCAGCAGGTAGACCAAAAGCATCCCAACCCATTGGATGAAGCACGTTATATCCGCGCATCCGTTTGTAGCGGGAGACGATGTCTGTAGCCGTGTAGCCTTCTGGGTGACCTACGTGCAGGCCGGCACCTGATGGATAAGGGAACATATCGAGGGCATAGAACTTAGGTTTGCCTGCATCTTCCCTCGTCTTGAAAGTCTGGTGTTCATCCCAGTATGCCTGCCACTTAGGCTCAATTGCCTGTGGGTGATAGACATGATTATTACCGTTCTTCTCTGTCATGAAATAAGATCCTCCTTGGATTACACATCTGTACATCTGAATTCAATTTCGGGTATTCAATAGTTAGTTAATTTGTCACAAAAAAACCTCTCAGTCCATAGCGTTATTACCGCTAGGGACGAGAGGATTATTCCCGTGGTACCACCCTAGTTAGCGCGTCAACATGCTTTGTTCTGCGCTCACTTTAGCACCCTTAACGCGGGTGTAACGATGTATGTTCACCAGTATACCAGCATTAACCTGCCTGGTTCCCGGCTTGCATCATAACTCCGAGGCGAGTTCATTACAGTCTGGTCAACCGGTTCGCACCCCCACCGGCTCTCTGTGTGACTAGGTCTGAATTACTGGTCCTCATCATAGCTTAAGTATCCAATTTTATTAACAATTATTATATTCATATCTTCGCTTATAGTCAATGCCAGGTGCCCACTTCTAGACTTTAAATTGTCTTCTCGAACAGCTTGTTAGTCAAAATCATCAGTTCCTCTGATGAAGAGGTGATCTCCTCCATAATCGCTGACACTTCATGAGCCGTATTAGATATTTGCTTCGCTCTCTCTGAGAAGGTGCTCGTCATGACAAGAATCTCATTCGCACTCTGATATAATTTGCAGTTAACACCCCTTTGTGCCTAAGTTCTGCTGTTAACTTCATCCCTGAAAATAAGGTAAACTTTGTTACTAATATCCTAATTAACTATTTACCTATCTAAAATATAAGGTTTTAGACGCAAATGAGTTCATTTCATGAATTTCTTTGACTTTTGTTAACTTCAGGTAAATTTATCTTTGAGGAAATGCTTTGACAAGTCGGGAAGAACAAATATAATGAAGCCATGGATTACTTGACTATTTTTAAAGCTCTAGCGAACGAAACCCGGCTGCAGATTTTACTGTGGCTTAAAGAACCGGAGATGAATTTCCCCAGTGCGGTTCCCCTCGCAGATGAGCACGATTTCAAAGATGCGATCTGTGTTGGCAAAATTCAGGAGAAGGCGGGCATGTCCCAGTCCACGACGTCACAATACTTGTCTCTGCTTCAACGTTCAGGTCTGCTGGAAGCTAGACGCATAGGCCAATGGACGTATTACCGCAGGAATGAAGACACCATTCAGCAATTAGCCAAGTATATTGGAAAGGAGCTCTAAACAAACAGCCGGTCATCCTCGGGATGACCGGCTGTTTGTTTAATTAATTTATTTTACCGCCACATAGAAAAGTCTGGCCGCATCATTACCAGCTTCAACCCATTCGAAGTCAGCATAACAGTTCACCTGTGAAAAACCGCATTTCGTAAGCTCTATGCTGATCCAATCGGGATCATAAGCACGCTGAATATGCGTCTCTTCAAATCTGCGATACATATCGGAGCCCTGCTCCTGTTCCCGCGCAAATATCGTCAGATGATGCTCAATCTCATTTCGGTATGCATCTCTCTCACACGTCCAAATATATGAGACGGACTTCTCGTCCCAAATGAACGGCTGATCTTCCTCATACCGCTTCAAGGTGTTCGGATGATGAACGTCAAAGAGAAAAGTTCCACCTGGTTTCAGTCCCTCAAATGTACGTTTAAATGTCCTGGTGAGATCCTCCGGCTCCAGCAAATAATTGATACAGTCACAGAAGGAGATTACGGAGTCGACGGGCTCTGGCATCTCCCACTCTCTCATATCCTGCTGAACCCAGCGCACGGATCCATCCCGGAACAGTCTGTTACCGCGCGGGGTCTGCTCCATCTTGCGCCTGGCTACCGCCAACATATCCGGAGACAAGTCCATGCCCGTTACTTCAAAACCTGAGTTAACAAGCGGAATGGTTATGCTTCCGGTTCCACAGCCAAGCTCGACCACCGTCTTGGGCATCCCCAGCTTATCCCAAGCGGTTCTTGCGAACCGAATCCAGTCAGGGTAGGGCATGTCTTCCATTAATTCATCATAAACATACGCGAATTTGCGATATGAAGCCATCCATCAACACCGCTTTCCATAGAAGCTTAGGCTAGTCCGTCTCCGTCACTTGTGTCATTAGCTGCAGTTTCCTTGATGAGATAAGTCCAGTTCTCTTCCTGACGGATCTTTCCTTCTTTCATCAGCTTGCCCATGGCGCGTTTGAATGCAGACTTGCTAATTCCGAAACGCTGCTTGATGACATCCGGCGGGGTGGCATCCGAGTAAGGCATACCGCCGCCTGGCCGACTCTCCAAATATTCTAAAATTCGGTCGGCATCCTCATTGCGGCCGATTTCCTTGCGCGGAGCCATAGACAGGTTAACCCGTCCATCCTCCCGAATATGTGCCACTCGCACGTTCACACGCTCCCCAAGACGCAGCAGCCTGCTGCGCTCAGAAGAGTGGATCATCCCGATCGCGCCAAATCCAAGCACACCACCCTGAACAACGACAAAGGTTCCCATTTGCAGCGGCTTGTAGACTATAGCTTCCAGCCATTGATTATTCCAAGTCGTAGGGGCGTGGAAAGCCAGCGGAGCAAGCTCCTGCTCACCGGCCAGCTTTGCCTTGAGTCTGCCTTGTTTGTCATGCTCCATGATTACGTATACCTGATCTCCTACCTGCGGATGAAGCTCTTTAAGCTCCGGCAGCTCCCGGATCGGCAGCAGCAGCTGCCTGCCTAGTCCCATCTCTAGAAAACAACCCAGCCTCGGATGAACATCGGCTACTTCAAGCAAAGCCAGTTCTCCAAGTGTCAGGTAAGGCGTCTTCATTGTGGCAGCAAGCCGATCCTCCGTATCATAGAACAGGAATACATCAACGGTATCCCCTGGCTCAACCTTGCGGGTCAGCTCTGTGTAATGCAGCAGAACATCCTCAGAACCATAACTTAGAAAGAAACCGTAGGGCGAGACCTCCCTGTCAATCATCAGAGAGACAATCGTACCCGCAATCAGACTCATACCGTCTCCACCACTTTGGCATCTGACCACAGACGCTCTATATTATAATATTCACGTTCATCGCGGTGGAAGATGTGTACGACCACATCACCAAGATCCATCAGTACCCAGCGAGCTGAATCCATGCCTTCAATTCCACGAATCGTTGTCCCCGCTTCTTGAGCGCGTTTGCGAATCTCTGTTGCGATAGATTGAACCTGAGTATCCGAATTCCCGTGACAAATGACGAAATAGTCTGCAATCATGGAAATCCCCTTCAGATCCAGCGCTACGATGTTGGCTGCCTTCTTGTCATCAGCGGCCTCTATAGTTATGTTAAGCAGTTCGTTTGGACTTACTGTCATTCATTTACCTCCTAATAGTAAAAGTGAGCTTCGTCTCTAATCTTCACTTGATTTGCCGAATCAGATCGTTACGCGAAAGAACAGTAAGCGGATAGATCACTTTTCTCTTCTCAAGCAAAAAATGGATCGTTGAATCCAGTCCGGCGATCAGCCCTTCTTCAAGGCTATGATTCGCCAGTTTCCTTATATTATTCACACCCGGAAAATCCCTACCGGGTTCAATATAATCAGCCAGACAAATCACCTTATCCAGCATGGTCATGCCAATTCGGCCAGATGTATGATAGCGAATCGCATCCAGAATTTCTTCGTCTTCAATCCCGTAGTCCCGCTTAGCAACAAATGCCCCTACCTCAGCATGCCACAGCTGCTTGTCATTTCCAAGCAGGTCCTGGTTCAAATGATTCTCACGAATCACCTGCTCCTGCTGATCAATAGGCCAGAACTTGGCCACATCGTGCATAAGCGCCGCCAGATCCGCCTTCTGCGGATCGGCTCCATACCGCTTAGCTAGTTCAACAGCAGATTTCATTACGCCTTCCGTGTGCTTCCAGCGCTTCTCCGGCATTTGCCCGGATACCGCCTTGATCAATTCATCCCGGCTGTACCGCATAGATTCCGCTCCTTATCATGTATTCATATACACTTTCAGGTACCATATAGCGAACCGACTGCCCTTTGGCCATTCGTCTACGGATCAGACTAGAAGAGATATCCACAAGCGGCATCTCGGCAAGAAGCACCGCATCTTCTATAAACTGCGGCAGCGTATCCAGATCAAGCATACTCCCCGGTCTCTGGAGGCCGATGAATTTGACCATGTGCACTAAATCTTCAATGCCTTCCCATTTCGGGAGATAGTTAATCATATCCGCACCGATGATGAAATAAAACTCGATATCCGGATGCTGCCCCTTCAATTCCTTCATGGTGTCGATCGTATAAGATATCCCGCCGCGTACAAGCTCAATATCCAGCGGCTTGAAAGCCGGATTGCCTTCGATCGCTTCGGCTACCATTTCAAGCCTCATTTGACCGCTCACCCCGGCCTGCCGTTTATGCGGCGGAAGATGAGAGGGCATGAACCAGACCTCTTCAAGTCCGAACTGGTCTCTGGCCGCTTCGGCGACGAGCAGATGGCCGACATGAATCGGATCGAACGCTCCGCCCATGATTCCGATTTTTCTCATGATCCAACCATCCTTCCGAATTAATTCTTAGGAAGCTCGATTTGCTTATTCTCCTTGGACTCTTTGTAGAGAACAATAGTCCTTCCGATGACTTGGACCAGCTCAGCACCTGAATCTGCTGCCAGCTCTTCACCAATCTGCTTAGGGTCATCCAGACAATTGTTCAGGACGGATAATTTAATCAGCTCCCGAGTTTCGATCGCATCGGTAATATGGCGGATAATTTGTTCATTGGTACCGCCTTTTCCAACTTGGAATATGGGCTGCAAGTGGTGCGCTTGACTGCGCAAAAAACGTTTTTGTTTGCCTGTAAGCATGTGTTGTTCTAACTCCTTAGATGGCCGCTACTCTTGGCCAATATTCATATTCTGTATTTAAAGTATACCCTGTAAGCTGCGAAGTACCGCTTCCCTCATCACACCGACCGGAGCTTCACAGCCTGTCCAATATTCAAAAGCATACGCGCCTTGATAGATGAACATGCCTAGTCCGCCATGTGTACGGCAGCCTTTGATCTCACCCTGGCGAAGAAGTTCGGTCTGCAGCGGATTGTAAATGAGATCACTTACGACAATTCCCTCCGGTATCCATTCCGGATTTATCGGAATCTCACTTACGGCCGGATGCATGCCGACCGAGGTTGTATTGATCAGCACATCTGCATTCTTCACCGCAGCGGCAATGTCGTCATTCCCGCATCCCGTCAAATGCCCGAGACCCGACCATTCCTCGGCAAGCTGTTTGGCTTTGTCCGGTGTGCGGTTCGCCACAATAATCTGTGCTGGCGATTCTTGTAGAAGTGCATAAATAATCCCTCTAGCAGCGCCTCCAGCTCCAAGGACAAGGATCGTCTTCCCCTTCAAATCAGGCACAGCCTCTTCCTTCAATGACCGTACATAACCAATTCCGTCCGTATTGTAGCCTGTAAGTACACCGTTATGGTTAACGATTGTATTTACCGCACCGATGAGGCGCGCTCCTTCATCCAGTTCATCCAGCAGGTCCATCACGCTCACTTTATGCGGAACCGTAACATTCACCCCGCGAAAGCCAAGCGCTCTTACTCCCTCAACTGCCTGCGCCAAACGGTCAGGCTTAACATGCAGAGGCACATAGCTCCCCGGCAAAGACACAGCGCGCAGAGCCGCCTCATGCATTACGGGAGATTTGGAATGTGCAATGGGATCTCCCATAACACCTAATAATAGCGGTCCTGAAGAATGGCTAATCTCCTTGCCCATTAGGCAACCTCCCCACTTCACATGGATTGAACTCAGGTTCACTCCATGTAACATCATTGCTAATTCTAGATCAAGGATGGACGCAGCAGCACCTTGATTCCTTTCGGAACATGAACGGCCACGACCGCCCCTGATTCTCCGTTAACCTTGATCCAGCCAAGTCCGGAAATGAAGATATCGCTCCGGCTTCCCCGCGGAATCCGGAATTCATGTCTTGTCCATGCTGGAAGCTTGCTGATCTCGTCGCGGTTCGGAGGAGACAGCATTTCCCCGGCATGCTTCTCAAACAGCTCATCCGCTCGCTCCAGCTTGGTCCGGTGGATCGGCATCTTGCCGCTGACGAAGCAGGTGAAGGACTGATGATCGCCTTGTATAAAGTCAAAACGGCCAAATCCGCCGAAATAAAGCGTCTGTCCTTCGTTTAGCTGATAGACGATCGGCTTAAGCGGCTTGTCGGCCATAATTACAGACAAGTCTTTGGGGCCAATGAGCTCACTGTAACGCGAAGGATACATAATCCCTGGTGTATCAATGATATACTGCCCATCGTCCAGCGGAATATTGACCATATCCAAGGTCGTCCCCGGATAACGTGAAGTGGTCAGCTCTTGATCCAGATCACTATAATCGCGAATCAAACGGTTAATCAGTGTGGATTTGCCCACATTAGTAGCGCCAACGACGTAGACATCCCGGTCTCCCCGATACTGCTCCACCGCCTCAAGCAGGCGGTCAAACCCCTTGTTCTGCTTGGCACTGCAGAAGATGATATCCTGAGTCCTAAGTCCAAGCTCCTTCGCCTGCTTCTGAACCCAGTTCAACAGCTTGTTCCAATTCGTTACCTTCGGAAGCAGGTCAATCTTGTTCACAGCCAGCAGCACGGGATTAGTGCCAACAAACCGCTGTAAGCCTCCAATTACACTGCCCTCAAAATCAAAAATATCCACGATGTGGATGACAAGTGCATCCTTCTCTCCAATCTGACTGAGCAGACGAAGGAATTCATCCTGCTCTACAGTTACAGATGAGGATTCATTGTAATTCTTGATTCTGAAGCAGCGCTGGCAAATGACCGGTTCACGTTCCAATGCCTGCACTGGAAGGTAACCGGGCTTGTTCGCATCTTCATTCTGCAGCTTCACGCCGCATCCGCTGCACTTTCTCCCTTCCGGGAAAAGCGGTCCTTCTGTCATTAGTTCTTGTCCTCCTCGGTCCATACTCCAACTTTACGCAAACGACTTTGAACGATACGTTCTACCCGGCGATTGAACCGGGTGACGAAGCCTTCATCTTCAAGGGCAATCGGCTGAACCAGCACCGTATACAGGCCCATGCGATTCCCTCCATAGACATCGGTAAGCAGTTGATCACCGACCACAACCGTCTCACTCGGCTTATATCCGAGCAGCCCCAGGGCTTTATGAAAGGGTATATTGGATGGCTTCCTGGCTTTGTGAATGAATTCAATATTTAAAGGGGTGGCAAATGAAGACACCCGTCCCAAATTATTGTTTGACACGATCACAAGTTTAAAACCATGCTGTTTCACTTTTTCAAACCATTCTACAAGGATGGGTGTTGCCGAAGGTTCTTTCGCACCTACAAGCGTATTATCCAGGTCTGTAATGATGGCCCGGTAGCCAGAGGCATAGAGTCCCTCCAGATCAATATCAAACACCGTGTTCACCCTAAGTTTGGGCATCAACTTCTCAAACAAATGTCGTCACCTCAGTTTCTACGACAAACTATACCATAATCTTTCTTTATAGTAAAAAAGAAACGCCCCGGAAAAAGTGCTTCCCGAGGCTTCCTAATTGGATGATTGCATTAGTGTGAATAGGTCTTTTTCAAAGATCTGCTTATATTCTGCAGCATCACCTGAAGGGCTCTCCAATCCTGCTCCGAGACGGCATGCGGACTGTACTTCGCCTTCTCAAATTGCAGCAGCAGCTCATCAAATGGCGAGGCCATATCAGGAGCATCGTCTTTCCACCGGGTAACTGCTTCACGAAGAGTCTCATGCTCTTCTCTGGTAAATCCCCGTCTTCTCATAAAGCTCAGCCAGCGGCCTGTCTCTACCACAACTTTTTCTCCGGAGGTCAGTTCACGACCTTTTCTCACACGAAGATAGGCATAGTACAGAGCGCTGCGGTATCTCCACAAGAGATACCCACCGAGAATTAGCAGTATACCTGCCGTGATCGATAAGAACCAGCGAAGGAATGCTGAGTTCGTCTGAGGTGCAGACGCGGCTTCTGGTTCAACGTCTTCAGGTTCAGCTGAAGCCGGCTCCGCGGGCTGGTTATCCATCTCGTCGTCGGCCGTATTCAGTGGAGCGTCAAAACCCGGTGTAGCCTCAAACGTAACCCAGCCATAGTCTTCGCCAAAATACACTTCGGCCCAAGAATGGGCATCCGCATTGGTTACCATATAGGGACCCGTGGGTTCATTGGTCAGATTCTCCGGACCTTGGTATTCCTGATGTCCTGTGGAGAAACCTTTAACCCATCTGGCGGGCAGACCGATTGAACGGGCCATAGTCACCATTGAGGTGGAGAAGTAGTCGCAATAGCCCTCTTTGATATCGAACAAGAAGCCTTCCACCAGGTCCTTATGGACTTTGCGGGTGAGGTCCGGGGTATTGGTGTACGTGTAGGTGGTCTTGAGATAATCCTGCAGCAGTACCATTTTCTCATAAGGGGTCTTTCCCTTTGCGGTTACCTTCTCAGCAAGCTGCTTCACACTGTCCGGGAAGTCAGGGTCCAGCTGAACATACTTGCCGTCAACTCCATTAGGATAAAGTGCCTTATAACTGGCGCTTCGCAGCTCATTCAGCGGAATAACCGGCATCTCGGACACCACTTTGTAGACGGACGGATAGCCGGCATTTTTCGCATTTCGGTCAAAGCCATTCCATTTCACAGATCTGTCTTCGGGATACCATCTAGCTAATGGAGCCTTGGCTTTCTCCTCATCATTAAGCAGGCTAATATGAGAGATGGAATAGGCTCCGAATAGAACCGGATAGCTTCGCTTCCCGCTCATTACAATCGTCTGCTCTACCTTCTCGGTCTTCACCTTTCTTCCCAGACTGTAGAAACTCATGGACTGATCCAGAATATCAACCGTTCCATCCTCGGTACGATCCTGAGGCTCCACCCAGCCCGTACCGGTGTAGATGTCTCGGGTCTCTCCCCGCCAATAAGCGGCCTTAGGTGAAGTTACCGTCATGACGGTACTGTAGTCGAAATTAAATCCGCCACCAAGTTTTGAATCATCCCGGCTGTAACCTGAAGCAGACTGCCCAGTCTTCTCAGCCGTTTCCTTCACCTTCACATTATTGTTCCCCTGCGCGTTCTGCCAGGCCGAGTAAGGGTCAGTCAGCAGAGGAGCCACCTCAGGCATATTCACCCCAACCAGCAGCACACAAGAGAACACGACCACAATATTTACGAACACTCTGAATGGATACATCCGCAAGTGGTACCAGCCTTGAGGATATTTAATCTGATACCTGCGGAAATGAAAGCTGACCAGCCAACCAAGTCCGGCGAAGACCGTCCAGGCCACCTGTGTCCACAAATAATAGCTGGTGAACGAGTCCAGAATAGCGAAGGTAACGATATTGATTCCTGTAAATAGAAAGATAAAGCCGCGATAATCTGCAAGCCGAATCGCCAGCTCAAATAGTCCCCATGCCGGCAGAGAGAACCAGATATATGGATCCAGGCTTTTCATGAACTGGATGATTCCAATAGGCAGCAGAGGTCCATCTGTAACGAAAACATCATAGGAAGATAACACAGAATAATGAATAATGGCGATAACGACACTTTTCACGATCCATTTCAGCCACCTGTTAAAAGGCAATACGATCTCGGCAGCAGCCGAGGCAATCAACACATCCAGGACCAGCACCGAGGTCTCATCGTACCAGATCGGCTTGACGAAATTGATCCATTGTACCGCCATAACCATGACCCAAATAATACAAAATATGAAATACCATGAGTACTGTACTCTCTTGAAGCTGTTAATCATAACGTCCTCCTCTCATGGATACAGGAAGCTCCTGTAGAGAAGGAACAACAATCCCCCGCAGCCCTTGCTGACGTAAAGAAGTTAAGAAACGGCCATCCTGCGGCGCTTCACCAATAAATATATGATAAGGGGACATCTGATTGGACTTCGCCCACTGCAGGGTCTCCACTATCTCTTTGTCAGTCCGGGAAGAAATAAGCACAAAGAATGTACCGGGTGCAAATAGTTCTTTTTTGCCTGCCAGTCTTTCCTTTAAACTCCCCTGGCCATCAGCCTTAAGGTCCACCAAATGCTGCACCATCCGCTGCCGGTCTGCGGTGTTGTTCATCGGGAGAAATCCCTTAAAGCTGCTTCCTAGTGTGCACATGCCAATGCTTATGCGCTCTCTCGCACTGTAATCCAGCAAGGAGGCTGCCGTGGATATGGCAAGCTCGAATTCGGCCGGGTCCGGATAACTGTTCAGACCCGCGTCCAGCACCAGTACGGTCTTCGGAAGTGATTCATGCTCAAACTCCTTGGATTTCCAGCTTCCCGTCTTCGCTGTAGCGTTCCAGTGAATTCTCGACAACCGGTCACCATATACGTATTCCCTTACTCCATTAATCTGGGTTGTCTCACGCCGAGACAACGACTGGGCATTCTCCGGACCCGCAAACCGGGAGTTACGGTCGGTTAAATGCCAATAGGGAATAAATACGGTTCTCGGCAGCACGTAGAATTCACCTTTGAAATCAAATGTGCGTGTATGCTTGATGAGCCCGAAGATATCTTCTGCATGGCATTCGGTCTCGGCAAATGAATACCTGCCCCGCTCCAAAGGCGGTGTCTGGAAGGAGATCTCTGCTCCTGAGCGGAAGCGGGGAATTACACTCTCTTCAAAAGCCCAGGAACCGCCGCTGTGCCGCTTTAACATCTCGCGGACCACAATAAATGGATGAGGCGCCCAGCCGCGATGCTCCAGGTTCAGCTTGACATGGACCTGATCTCCCGCTTGCATCTGGCCTCCCAAGCCTCCGTCCATAGACAGGGAGCGCGTTCCACTCATCTTCTTCAGACCGATCCAGCTGCAAAGAATCCAGTAGACCATCAGGATCGTTACCATCATCAGCAGCATGATCGAGGTCTTGCCGCCTTGATATACGGTGTACAACAGGCATACCAACCACAATAACCCCGGTCTCCATAATCGCTTCATCCCTGATCCTCCCTTTAAAGCCGATAAGCTTCGATCCACAGGCTTATCGCTCCACAGAAACCGGGACGTAGACTTGTCTAAGAATATTCTGCAAGACCGTGTCCGCGTTCAGGCTGTCCAGTCTTGCTTCCGGGCGAAGTAGAATCCGGTGACCCAGAACAAAGGGAGCCAGAGTCTTGATATCATCAGGAAGAACATAGCTTCGTTCACTCAGGAATGCATACGCTTTCACTGCATTAAGAAACGCTAGGGAAGCCCTTGGACTGGCACCAAGCAATACACCCTCATGTTCCCGGGTACGACGCACGATCTCCAGCAGATAATTCAGCACTGCATCATCCATATGCACATGCCTAACTTCTTCTTGGATACGGGCAATTTCGTCCATCTGTGTCACAGGCTCAAGCTGATCTACAGGCTGTCCCTTCTGGTGGGAGTGGAGCATGGATCTCTCGGTATTCTCATCCGGGTACCCCATACGAAGCTTCATCATGAAACGGTCGAGCTGGGCTTCAGGCAGCATATATGTTCCTTCAAAATCAATCGGGTTCTGGGTTGCGCACAGCATAAATGGATTTGGCAGCCCATAGGTCACTCCATCCACCGTTACATTTCGCTCTTCCATAACCTCAAGCAGGGCCGACTGCGTCTTCGTGGTTGCCCGGTTAATCTCATCGGCAAGAAGAATATTAGTCATTACAGGGCCTGGCCGAAATACGAAGCGTTCTTCATGCGGGTGAAATACGGAGACCCCCGTAATATCACTTGGGAGAATATCAGGATTACACTGGATTCTCCGGTATTCCCCATTCATGGATCTGGCCAGAGCCTTGATCAGCTGGGTTTTCCCCGTCCCTGGCACATCTTCAATCAGAACATGCCCTCCGGCAAAGAGTGAAGTCAACAAGAGCTTTATTTCAAAGGATTTCCCTAATATACATGATTCCAGATTTGATTTGATGGCTGTAACGATCTGTACGGATTCTCTCATCAACGTCATGCCTGACTTTCCTCCTCATCAAAATAAGTTCACAAAATTACAATATACATTAAGCCTGTATATATCTTCCTATTGTACATGATGTAACTGGCCTGCGTACAGTTCCATCGCTTACCAAACGTATTGGAGCAAATTCCAAAAATACGCCAGGGATGCATGGCTCTGTTCGTTTAGCATGGGTCAGAACACCTGCTAAGGCTTTTTTACACAAAAAAAGAGGTGCCTCCCGCAGCCATTTGTTTGGCTGTTGGTGCACCCCTAAGCTAGTCGATTCTTATCCTTTGGGACGAACAATTAATGCAGCAAGGAACGAGAATATGATCGCAGAGGAAATCCCTGCGCTTGTTACCTCAAATATCCCGGTAACTATCCCGATCCATCCATCCTTTTGCAGTTCTGTCATAGCTCCGTGAACAAGTGCGTTCCCGAAGCTAGTAATCGGAACCGAGGCGCCGGCACCCGCAAATTTGACCAAAGGTTCATACCAGCCAAATGCATCCATGAGCGCTCCAATGACCACTAGTGTGCTCATCGTATGAGCCGGTGTAAGCTTAAATACGTCAAACATAAGCTGACCAACGACACAAAATAAACCTCCAATAATAAATGCCCAGAGAAATATCATCTACTCGCCCCTCCTTCAAAAATTGTCGCAGTAACTCGTCCCCATCATTATTTGTCAGTGCGTGGATTGTTATGATTGGTAAATCATCCATATACCCAAGCTAAACCTAAAAAAAACAGCCTCCGGCAGGAGGCTGTTTAGTACATCAGCAGCAGACGAGACTGTCTTTCAAAAAAATAGAGCACAATAACAAGTAAAATGAACAGCAGACAGATTACAAGCAGTTTTTTCAATTGTACAATTGTCATGAATTAGATTCCCCCCAAGCAGGACCTTCCCATCACATCGTATGCCGCCGGGAGGCTTATGTGCATGTCTAATGACCTTAAGCCGCTGAACTCGACAAGGCGGAATTCGTAGTTCATACTGGAAATATTGAATGAAAGGGGAGTACATAAAAATGAATGAACAAACACTTGAGCTATTTCGGACTTTGACCGAATTCCCTTCAGCACCTGGCTTTGAACGGGAGCTTCGCAGCTATGTGAAAGAGCAGCTCTCTTCCTATACTGAAGAATTCGTGCAGGATCGACTCGGAAGTCTGTTCGGTGTTCTCCGTGGAGACGAGCAAGGCCCTAAGGTGATGGTTGCCGGGCATATGGACGAAGTCGGGTTTATGGTTACCGGCATAAGCCCTAACGGGATGGTCTCCTTCACCCCTCTGGGCGGATGGTGGAGCCAGGCTGTTCTTGCTCAACGGCTTCAGATTATTACCCCCAAGGGACGTATAGTTGGAGTAGTCGGTTCGATTCCAACTCACCTGATTGATGATGCTATGCGAAGCAAACCTGTAGACCTCAAGACTATGTATCTGGACATTGGGGCAGACAGCAAGGAGGAGGCTGAGAGCTTCGGAGTACGCCCTGGTCTTCAGATCGTCCCGATCTGTGAGTTCACTCCTCTGGCCAATCCGAAGAAAATTATGGCGAAGGCATGGGATAATCGTTACGGGGTCGGTCTCGCCATCGAACTCATGGAGGCCCTTCATCAGGAGAAGCTCCCCAATATTCTGTATGCCGGGGCCACGGTTCAGGAAGAGCTTGGTCTTCGAGGTGCGCGCACTTCAGCCAATTTGATTCAGCCGGATATCTTCTTCGGACTGGATGCAAGCGCAGCGAATGATATGACAGGAGACAAACGGCAATTCGGACAATTGGGCGAGGGTGCCCTGCTCCGTATTTTGGACCCGACAATGCTGACACACCGCGGTTTGGTTGAATATGTACAGGATACAGCCGACACTCACAAAATTAAGTACCAATACTTCGTATCTCCGGGCGGAACGGATGCCGGCCAGGTGCACCTGAGCGGCATCGGCGTACCCTCTACAATCATAGGCGTATGTTCGCGTTATATCCACACCTCGTCCTCTATCCTCCATACCGACGATTATGCGGCAGCCAAGGAGTTGTTGATCAAGCTGGTACGCGGACTGGACCGGACAACACTGAATACGATTCTGGAGCGAAGCTAAGTTCTGAACTTGCGGCAGACTATGCCTTGGCAGCAGTATTTATCCCGAGTTTCTAAGGCGATTTGCGAATAACCTTGTGTGGGCATCTGTTTTGCCGGGTGGATGGGCACAGCCAGAGACTCCTCGCGCCAAAGCCTTAGAGGGCGGAATCAAGTTACCATTTACAAACATGGAAGTGTCGCTGATTAAGCGGCACTTCCTTGTTTGCATTTATGAACAGGCTGCACGCAAAGCAACACGTCATCTTCGGCATTCAGAGGGCGGTCATGCGCGGTTTTCGGACTCGACATGCCGCTCGCCGCACAGCATCAGCGGTGTGGACACGGTAACCTAAATCTCTTCTCCGCTGCGGAACCGTGCAAGTGGCGCGACCGTGCCTTCCCTACGACAGCAGGTCCTTCCTGCAGTGTCGGCGCCCCATCATCGGCCTAAATTAGTTGGGATTATAAATCAACGCTTTCATGCCCTACTTTCCCTGAATGTCGGAGTGAAGGTTTATGATATAGCGTATATAAAGCTGCGACAAAAGCCAGCATGACAATGACTCCGCCGAACCAAGCATTGTACGCTGCGGATGAAGTGCGATGGATTACAATACCACCGATGGCCGATCCAGCTGCGATACCCGCATGCAGGGCGGAAAAGTTAAAGCTCTGTTGAATTTCTGACGTTTCCGGTGCCGTTTCAATCAGATAACTTTGCTGCGCAGGAGCCAATGCCCAACTTGACGCCCCCCAAATAAAGATCAGCACTGCAAACAGAGGGAATAGCGAAGCTGTAAAGGGCAAAATGAACAGAGGCAGTGAAAACACGCCGACGATAATCAAAATACTCCGCTTCACGCCAATCGTATCCGATAGTATACCGCCGATCATACCGCCCGCCACGGCCGAGGCACCGAAGAAAAAGTAAACGATACTGATCCAGGAAGCCCCCATATGCATGATGCTTTCCAGGAATGGCGTAAAGTAGGCGTACAGCGTATAGTGTCCCGCCATCATCAGCAGCGTTACTACATGAGCCCCCGCAACCCGAATATTCTTCAGCGAGGTAAGCTGCTGGCGGAGCGGCATCACGTGCTGCGGCTCGATCGGCGTCATGAGTTTGTATACAACAAGCAGGGTCAACAAGGCAAAAACGGCAATGAACAGAAACAGCACACGCCAGCCAAACCGGTCGGCAGCCAGAACGCCCAAAGGAAGGCCGAGTACGATGGCCGAGCTCATGCCCATCGATATGACACCAAGTACACGAGCTCGGAACTTTTCCGGCACCGATCTTACGGCAATGGTCAGTGACAAGGTTGTAATCAACGAGCCGCTGGCCGCTGTAACAAAACGTGAAATCAGCAGAACACCAAAACTCGGGCTCCAAAAAGCAAGCAGGCTTCCAAGGACAAAAACAACCAATGACCATAAATACAGCTTGCGGCGCTCGGCCTTGGACGTCAGTGCTATAAGTACAGGCCCGGATATGGCGTATACGAGGGCATAAGCTGTAATGAGCTGACCGGCCGTACTGACAGGGACGCCAAGGTCACCGGCAATTTGCGGCAGTACACCGCCTATAATCAATTCTACAAGACCAACGGTGAAGGCAGCGATCGTCAGTACGAGAACTTTAATTTTCATGAGGTGAACTTGCTCCTTTTCCACATGCTTTATGTGTTTCCTACGATCCCGTTTGATTCTCTTGCTGAAGCTAACTATCGTGAAGCCATTTTTCCGTAACTCTGCCTCCCTCCCAATAGATTCCCTGTTCAAACGTAATCAGTTGTCCCCCGGGGCCAAATATAACCCAGGCATAATTCTGCTCGTCTCTTAGATAGCATTTGTATTTCATTCCAGTCACGACCACTTCCTCGTGTTCCCCATCGTGATTTCTAACAAGGATCGTTTCATGATGAAGATCGGTCCATTTATGTTCCAACCGTTCAAACAGCCCTGGCTCTATTTTGTTCAAAAAAGACTCAGCCAGCTCTTCCGTTTCCTCTTTGGAGGGAAGGTTGCCGTATGAAAGACTCTCGTCCATCCAAGTGATTCCGAGGAGCTTATGATTATTTTCCTGCATAACAAAGGAGTAATGCTCTCCCCCTATGCCGCTATTGTCTCCTGAATCTTTCTCATAACGAAAAACCCATACCTCGTTATTATTTTGTTGTTGACATTGTACATGCTGAAAAGCATAACCTTCAGGTACAGATACAAGTTTCAACATCCGCTTCAATACTTGGCGATACTCCTGCTCATCTATCACATCTTCTGTTCTCGTATGATCCATGTTCTACACCTCATCTATTTTTTTCTTCAAACTCTAAGATCGTCGACCGTACCAATAGGACTGTATTCCAATGACATCGAGTCAATTCAAACAATCTGCCAAGCCCAAATCGCCCCTCCTCTCCACAATAGATCAACAAATATAATGTAATATTTCTACGCAGATTGTAACATATCTACAATTTAAGTCAATAATATAACTAAAGTTGTTAACAGCATTCACATATTGTAGACTAGTTACAATAAATGAACTCAGAGGGTGAACATGATGAAAGAATCAATAGATCCTATGCTTGATCTGGCCTTGTTAAAAAAATTAGTCATTGGCATAGGGGAAGTGTCTGATATAACGGGAGTTCCACAAAGGCAGATTCGATATTGGGAAGAAAAAGGCGTGATCCACTCTGTAAAAGAGGGGGAAGGATCGACCCGAAAATACGACTATATGAGCATTAAAAAAATTATTCTGGTAAAAGAACTGCTTGACGATGGTTTCACCTTGGATGCAGCAGCAAAAAGAGTTGAGGAGCGGATAAAAACGATTGACGAGGTATTTCAAGCGCTGGGAGAACGAGTAGAGATGAAAAAAGACAAGAAATCAGACTTATAGCTTTCTATATTCAGGTTTACAAAGAAAGACCTTGGCGCCACAATAAGGTGCCAAGGTCTTATGCATATCGAACCGAATTACGAGTTAAGAACAAATGAATTCACCAGCTGGCGAATCACATCTCCCCTGCTAATCACACCTACGATAGTTCCATCGGAATCGACAACAGGGATTTTCTTGAAGTGATGCGTACCCAGTATTTCAATGGCTCTTTCCAAAGGATCATCCGGTGATACGGTGTATAAATTTTTGCTGACCATTACCTGGCCAACCGAAGTTTCAAGCTTATTCATCACGGAGCTGTCCAAGGTTTCTGTCTCCGTCTGGATTACATAACTGAAGAAATCATAGACGCGGCCCGTGCTTGGCTTGAGATAGCGAATGACGTCACCATCACTGATCATCCCAAGCAGTTTGTTACTGTCATTCACGACAGGCGCGCCGCCTATCCGCTTATCAACCAGCCTTTGAAGCAGTTCTCTAAGTGAAGTTGTACTGCTTACCGTAACGGGACTTGTAATCATGAAATCTCTGACCTTCATATCTACTCCCCCTATATATGGAGTTACAGTTCTATTATATTATATACCCAAAAAGTAAGCGTGTGCATTGTATCACAGATAGCCTAATCAGGGGTATAACGGGTCTTTCCAGGGACCGGTTTTCTGATTTCGCAAGGACATCTCCGTCTGCTTGTGGAATATGGCAGTTGGAAGCTTAACCCAAAACCCATGATTAATGAAGAAGGTGATTCCTTAAATGGCCAAATCGGATTACATGATGTCTATACTATGGATTCTCCAGACCCGCCAAAGAACCACGGCCCGCGAGCTGGCCGAAGAACTGGAGATTAGTGTTCGTTCAGTCTATAGGTATATCGATTCTCTGTGTGCCAGCGGAGTTCCTATTATCGCGGATTCTGGGCATCATGGCGGCTATCGCCTGATGGAGCATTTCCAGTCTGCTCCGCTGCTCTTCGACCCTGACGAGCAAAAAAGTCTCGTTCAGGCGGCACAGATCGCACAGGATGCTGGTTACCCATTTCCAGATCATCTGAACCGGGCTATTTCTAAGCTCAAAACTTATATCGGTCCGAATCAGCTTCAGCACGTGCAGCTTCATGAGAACCGGATTGGGGTCATCACTCCTTCATCCAAAAAGTTCGAGGATGATCTTCAACTGCTGAGCAAATGTGCGGCGGAAGGTTTGACCATTAGCATGACTTATGCCAAAAGAAGTCTTACGGCAGCTGCAGAGCGTCTTCTCGATCCCTATGGGCTAGTACAATGGAAAGGGAGCTGGTACGCAGTCGGCTACTGTCATCAACGAAGGGAAATCCGGAGCTTCCGCGTGGACCGGATACAGGCGATGTCGATCACGAAGCTGAACTTTGCGCCACCCGAATCCTTCTCTGCCAGCCAATTCTTCATGAGCTCTCTCCTGCCCGGATCCGAGGAAGAATCCGCCCTGATCGATGTAAGGATATCCGGGCAGGAAGGAGCGCTGAACGAACTTAGCAGGCACTGGTTGTTCTCCCATACCCTTGTCAGCTCTGAGAACGGAGAAATCCTGTTCAGATTGACGGAAGAGTCCATTCAGACCTTTGCTCCCTATTTCTTATTATCTTACGGCAGGGCAATCCGCATACTCGAACCTGCAAGTCTTCAGCAAAGAATGGTCGAGGTCCTAACCGACATGCTTGAACATTATGAGCAGCCTGGACATGACTGACAGCAGCTGACAGTGATCTTGTTCTATACTTGGCGAAGATACTTAGTATATGTATCTCATATAAGAATTGAGGAGGTCATTGACATGCTGGAATTGAAATATGAAATCTATATCGGGGGCTCTCCGGAAAAGGTATGGGAGGCTCTGGTTGCTCCCCATCAGGTGCAGCAGATTTACTATGGCAGTGTGATTCACTCTACCTTCAATGAGGGGGACCTTCTGGAGTATATCGGTCCAGGAAATGATGGAGAGAATACTCTTCACGTGTTCGGAACTGTATTGGAGTTCAGTCCTCAGAAGGCGTTCCGATTCACACACAAGGTTGGCCCTTCTTATCTTAAAGAACCGGATTCCGAGAATTATGAATCACGAATCTCATGGCTGCTTGAACCTGTGGGGGGGACAACCAAGCTTACGTTGATCCATGATAATTGGCACAAGGATGATCCCTCCTACCAGGGAAGCCAGAACGCCTGGCCCATGATTCTCAGCAATATTAAGACTCTTGTAGAGACTGGACAAACCCTACGCCTAGGATGACAAATGCTTACCAAGAAGGCGGAGCAATGCGGTTCGCACCTTCTCTGCACACGTAGATCCTCTTGGTTCAGACTACAAAAAGTACCCCACCAAGCTCAAGCGTCCAATAGTCGCATCATGCAAAAGGGTCCACATTGCCATAACAATGGCTTTGTGGACCCTGATTGTGGATTCGGCTCTCTATTCTTTGGCAGCACTTAGATTTATCTCTGGTGTGCTTCTACAATTCACTCTATGTTGGTATACTTCCATACTCCTTAGAGTGTCTAGGGTGCTCCTTACTCCTCTATATGCCTAGTATGTCTAGTAAGTTCATACTCCTCTGTACGTCTAGTTTGCTTCTAAACTCCACTGTAGTCTAGTCTTTCTTCTTACTCTACTGTACGCCTATTGTGTTTCAATACTCTTCTGTATGTCTGCTGAGCTGCCACACTATCTCTAAGCCCGGTATGCTTCCAAGCTCTTGTTCAGCTGCTTCGTATCTGCATAGACGCGCTGATAAATCTTGAACAGGTCAGCATAGACCTGTACCCGTTCCGGGTTGGGCTTATAGGTTTTGGAATGCCGGATAAATGCCGCTGCGCAGTCTTCAAGGGATTCATACCACTTCAGACCGAACGCTGCCAGCATCGCTGCGCCAAGGGCTGGTCCCTGCTCACTCTCCAGGCGGACGATCTCTGCATCGAAGACATCCGCTTGAATTTGCAGCCACGTTTCATTCCTCGCTCCGCCGCCAATCGAGACAATGGACAATATCTGCTGACCTGAATTCCTGAGAGTATGAATGGATTCTGCCAGAGAGAATGTAATACCTTCAACGACTGCCCTCACAAAGTGATCCCGGCTGTGCCCGGCATCCATCCCAATAAAGCTGCCTCGTATCACGGCATCCGCATGCGGAGTACGCTCACCTGACAAATATGGTGTGAACAAGAGTCCGCCTGCTCCAGGAGGAATCTGGTCCAGATTACGAAGCAGCTCATCGAAGGACAGACCTTGTGCGAACGTATCCTTGAACCAGGTCAAGCTGTTGCCCGCGGCAAGTGTCACTCCCATCGCGTAGAAGGCATCTGGCTTCCCATGATTGAAGAAATGCAGCCGGCCTTCGTAATCTGCATCAGGATTCTCCTCATAGGAGAGCACAACACCCGAGGTGCCGATACTGCACAGTGTCTCACCTGGACGCAGTATGCCTGCTCCGATAGCTCCGCACGCGTTATCCGCACCACCGGCAAATACTTGGACATGCTCACCAAGACCTGTAAGCTCTGTCATCACAGGAAGAAGGGTTCCTACTCTCTCATCGGAGCCTGTAAGCTCAGGACAGAGATGCTGCGGAATATCGAAGGCTTCCAGAATTTCCGGACTCCAGCGCTTGGCGGACACATCCAGCATCAGCGTACCTGCTGCATCCGAATACTCCATGGAGATTCTTCCTGTAAGGCGATACCGAAGGTAATCTTTGGGGAGCAGAAAAGTCGCAGCTTGGCTGTAAACTTCCGGCTCATGCTCCCTTACCCACAGCAGCTTGGGCAGCGTGAATCCTTCAAGTGCGGGATTCTTCGCATATTTAAGTAGGTTCTCACCGAGCTTCTGCTCAATCTCACGGCACTGCTTCGTTGTCCGTGTATCATTCCATAGGATAGCATGGCGGAGTACACGATGCTCCTGATCCAGCAGGACCAGACCATGCATCTGTCCCGAGAAGCTGATCCCCCCGATATCTTCACGCGGTACATTCGTCTCGGTGACGAGTCGGTTAAGGGCCTTGGCTGTCTGAGTCACCCACAGCTCGGGATCCTGCTCACTATAGCCAGACTTCAGCTGGATCAAGGAGTAAGACTCCGAGGCTTCGCCCCGGATGCTGCCCTCCTGATCTACCAGCAGAACCTTAACGGAGCTGGTGCCCAGATCAATTCCGATTACATATTTCATAGAGTACACTCCTTATCGCTGGCCGGGTGTATCCCGAAGATCAAATTGACTACACATCTATTCTATAGATCGCCCAGGATATATTGGTTAAATACAGAGCGAATCAGTTCCAGTCGGCCTGATTTGTTGTTAACAGGATTGTTCTGAAGCGCATGAGCCTCAAGGGATTGCAGAGTTGCCTTGCCGGATACAATATCCTGTCCGATGCCTTCCTTGAACGTAGCATAGCGTTCCTCAATCACATTCTCAAACACGCGGTCCTCTATCATTTTGGCCGCTACTTTAAGTCCCTTGGCATACGCATCCATCCCCGCAATGTGGGCATAGAACAAATCCTCGGGCTCGAAGGAACCGCGGCGGACCTTCGCATCAAAGTTCACGCCCCCGCGGCCGATGCCGCCGTTCTTCAGCACTTCATACATGGTCAGTGTAGTCGTATAAAGATCCTGCGGGAATTCGTCCGTATCCCATCCGAGCAGCATATCCCCCTGGTTCGCATCCAGCGAGCCCAGCACGCCATTGATCCGGGCAACCCGGAGCTCATGTTCGAAAGTATGTCCGGCAAGCGTGGCATGGTTAGCCTCAAGGTTCAGCTTGAAATGATCCTTAAGACCATATCTGTGCAGGAAGGCAAGTGTAGTAGCCGCATCAAAGTCGTACTGGTGCTTGGTTGGCTCTTTCGGTTTGGGCTCAATCAGGAACTGTGCGTTGAAGCCAATCTCCTTGGCATAATCAATCGCCATTTGATAGAGGCGGGCAAGATTATCAAGCTCAAACTCCATATCTGTATTTAGCAAAGTCTCATAGCCTTCACGACCGCCCCAGAACACATAGTTCTCTGCACCAAGCTCCTTGCCGACTTCAAGGCCTTTCTTCACCTGGGCAGCCGCATAGGCATAGACCTCTGCGTTACTTGTCGTACCTGCGCCGTGGGTAAAGCGGGGGTTCGTGAACATGTTCGCTGTATTCCAGAGCAGCTTGGTGCCGCTGGTCTTCATGTATTCTTTTATCATATCAACAATAACGTCCAGATTCTTGTTCGTCTCCTGCAGCGTCTCCCCTTCTGGGGCAATATCCCTGTCGTGGAAGCAGAAGAACGGAGCATTCAGCTTGCTGTAGAATTCAAATGAAGCTTCAACCCGGGCTTTGGCCAGATCCAGACCGGAATATTTATTCCAGCCGCGTACTGCTGTACCTACTCCGAAGGGGTCCGTACCATCAGCTGTGAAAGTGTGCCAATAGGCAACCGCGAAGCGAAGGTGCTCTTCCATCGTCTTGCCGCCAACCATTTCCTGTGCGTTATAGTACTTGAAAGCTAGTGGATTCGTAGAGGATTTACCTTCGTAAGCGATTTCATTAACATTTGAAAAATAACTCATGCAAATGCCCTCCCAGACAGTATGATAATTGGTTCTGCCCATATCTTACACCCTCAAACTTAGTTTGTCTATTGCATAAACTAAGTTATTGATTAATTTTAATGAACGTTCTACACTTAATGAAATGAACTGTTTTAACGCAGGTCTTCTAACTCTTTGGAATATTGAGGTGCAATTATGCGGCAGCTTACGGGCGACCAATTCCTGGTCAAACAAATTAACAGCTCTATCGTACTTGATCTGATCCGAACGCATTCTCCCATATCGCGAGCAGCCGTATCGGTCAAATCTGGTCTGAATAAAGGGACGGTCTCCAATCTGGTCAATCAGCTTATCGAGAACGGATTAGTCGAAGAAATGGGACAAGGGGAATCCAGCGGCGGTAGAAAACCGGTTATGCTTAGCTTTAATCAGCGCGCCGGGTATGCAATTGGGGTTGATCTGCGAATTGACATGGTCTCGGCCGTGCTTACGGATCTCCAAGGGAGCATTGTGCAGCAGATTGAATCTTCGCTTGAATCTATCGAATCTGAGCTCGTCTGTACTGTTCTCTCCAGAATGATTCATGAACTAATTGCATCAGCACCTAAAAGCCATTACGGAGTTGTGGGCATTGGTGTAGGTGTTCCGGGTATTGTGGATGACAACGGCATGGTTCTTTTTGCTCCAAATCTGCATTGGAATAACGTCAATCTGGGAGGAAGGCTCAGGGAGGAGTTCCAGATTCCTGTGGTAATTGATAACGAGGCCAATGCCGGTGCACAGGGAGAGAAAGCCTTTGGAGCTGGCACAGATCGTGACCATTTAATCTATCTTAGCGTCAGTCATGGGATCGGCACGGGGATCGTAATTAATAAAGATATTTATAAAGGGGCATCGGGATACTCCGGCGAAGCTGGACACACGACCATTGAAGCAGATGGCAAGCAGTGCAGCTGCGGCAATTATGGCTGCTGGGAGCTGTATGCCTCCGAGCGTGCTCTTCTTGAAGAAGCGCGTCAATCAGATACTCTTAAAGAAGCGGCCAAAGCCTATATACCGGATGGTGATGATCTGAGGCTCGAGCACCTAGTGCAGCTTGCGGAAAGCGGGAACGAAGAAGCAAGGTTTATATTGAAGAACAACGGCCGCTTTCTCGGGATAGGAATTGCCAACATCATTAATATTTTTAACCCTGAGCTGATCATTATCGGGAACCGGATTGCCTTGGCCGAAGCTTGGATAGCGGGGGAAATTCGGGAGACTGTTGCGAGACGTGCACTGCCTTACCATAAAGACAAAGTTCAGGTCGAATTCTCCCACCTTAATATGGGAGCTACCGTGATCGGGGCTGCTTCACTAGCCTTGACCCAGTTCTTCGACAAAATGCGGGTATCTGTGGAAAGATCAACCTAAGGAGCAAGCCCTGGCTGCTCCTCAGTCCCTGGCTGTCTCTCTGCCGTAACGGATAAACACCCAGACCCCCACAATAATGATCACCCCGGCCACCAGCTGCAGCCCAGTAAGTCTCTCACCCAGTAGCTGCCAAGCCAGAATGGAAGCCACCACCGGTTCACCCAGAACCGCCATGGACACGGCAGAAGCATTCATATACCTCAGCAGCCAATTGAATAAATAATGGCCAAACAACGTGGGAATTAGGGCAAGCAGCAGGAACAACCCCCACTCTCTCTCCGAATACCCTCCGAATGGAATACTATTGACCGCATTATAGACAGCCAAGAAGACACCTGCAAAGGCAAATACAGAGAAATTATAGACATAAGCACTGGTTCTCTCTCGCATCCGTTTCCCAATCAGAAGGTGGGCAGACACCGCAATTACGCTTAGGAAAGACAGTACATCCCCAATTAACGCAGATCCGGATAATGTAAAATCCCCCATGCTGATGGCCAGCGACCCGGTAATGGCTACGGCCATTCCTATTCTCATGGCTCTATTTGAATGCAGGCGGAACAAGAAGAAAGAGCCGAGCATAACGATAATCGGCTCTAAGGTCAGGATGACGGTTGAACTGGCCACCGTAGTATAGCGAAGGGAGGCCATCCACAGCAGGAAATGAAGTCCCAGCGCAGTCCCCGATACGAAGAGCATGCCGAGCTGTCGTAGGGTCAGCTTAGAGAGTTCAACTCTATATTTCCAGAGCAGCGGAATTAAGAGCAGGTCTGTGATGAACAGACGGTACATGGCAATAATAGATACCTCAGCCTGCGACCATTTCACAAAAATGGCCGCAAACGAGATAGCGATTATACCCAGCACATAGAGTATTTCGATGGAGAATCCGTTGTTGTGTGAAGGTTTCAAGTTATGTAGGTTCTCCTTTCCTGGAATCCCAGGCCATATAGATTAATAAATTAAGACAGTGTGATGGATTCCTTCTTCAATTCAAGTCAATTATTTGGGCAGATAGGGACGAACTACAAGAAGTGTGGCTGTGGCCTTATATCCTTGGTATTCAGCTGTAATCTGAGTAATGCCCGGAGAGAGTCCGGTAATATCCCCCGCTTCGTCAATGGAGGCGATTTCGGGATGCTCTATGGAGAATTTGGATTCACCTGTCACGGGGATTACACTCCCGTCTGATTTCTTGAACAAGGCTATCAGGTCTATCGATTGGTTGACGGTTAAGGAGTACTCATCCGAGTCAAGAGTAAATACCCCATCGATCTCTCCGGGTTCACCGCCGGGCAGGGCCGATTTGAAACTCGTAAGATTCAGCTGTTCGGCATTCTCAGAGGTGCCCAATAAGGCAAGACCTCCATCAGGCAGATAAGCTCTGAATCCACCGGTTGAAGCCGATGCCGGAATATCTTGATGAAGCACGGAAATTATTTTCCCGCCGAGACTGACCTTCACGGTCACCAGATCACCACGATCTTTGGTACTGCCGATGACTTCATATCCATGATCCGAAGGTTTCAGATAGTCAAAACTTGTACCGGACAGCTCCGGCGAGGAATCCGTCAGCCTCTTGTTCCATAGAGTCTGCCCGTCACTACCAACCTTCCACAGACCTTCGGCATTCAGCATCGTATACCCATCGCCCTCTGGAGCAGCCTCGATTTGTTTGTAACTTAATCTTCCCCAGTCTAGGGACTCTTTAATTCGTCTGGACACAAACTTACCGGAGGAGCTGTACTTTACAAGCAGCGGATAGCTGCGGGGCAAATTGACATTCTGGGTATCCCCTATGGCCCAGTATCCACCATCTAGCGCCGGGACGGCATCCCAGAACGATTGGCCTGCACCGAAGTTTTCGAGGGAATTACTGAAGGTCTGCTCCCATTCCTTCTTTCCATCTCTATCCGTCTTAAGAATATATGCTGGAGCCGTATCTGACCTGTTATATGTCGAAGAGGTCACAATGAAACCGCCATCCGAGGTTTCCCTCACGCTGTTGACCGGGTTTGCTACTTTAGATACGTAGATTCGGCCCCATTCTTTGCTGCCGCTAGAAGATAACTTAAGGAGATAGGCAACGTAGATGGGTCTCCCATCGCTGTTATCTTTAACAGCTGCCCCAATGATATAACCGCCATCGCTCACCTGTGTAATCGTATAGCCGTGGAGCGCGTCTGTGTCATATTGATTATCAAAAAATTCCTTGTCCCACTCCACGGTCCCATTCTTATCGGTCTTAATCACATTCAGTTTCGTAATATAGTCCGTGCGCCCCGTCTTGTCAGCCAGAATTACCATACCTCCATCTGCCGTTGGCGCCACATCACGGGGCTCATTGTAATTAGAGGAATCCCCATAGAACTGTGTCCATTCCTTCTCAAGGACAGGCGAACCTGCCGAGGCATTCCCGGTGCCGGATTCACTCAGCGACAGTCCAAATCCGAGACAGACCACCATGAATAACTTCACGTATTTTCGCACAACTGGCATAAGACAGCATCACTCCTTTATTTGGAATAAAGAACTGACTTCATTGTGCAGGATAGCGTTCCGCATCCAACAGGTACATCAAGATCAATCTGTCTATGAGGTTTGATGCATTTCACACCTCTGACCGCAGCAAGCCAATTTCTGTTCCCGGACATTTGAACTAGGCTGCTAACTGTCTATGCGATTATGCGAGATACTAAATTATTGTTCTGAATAAGAGCAGCTTCACTCTTCTGCCTGCCCCAAGCCTCTTCGAATGAAATTAGCCGAGATCGGCGTCAGTCCCAGCTCTCTCGACCAGATGGACAGCTGGCCTATATGATGGATCTCATGAGCGATAACGTGACGGATCACCTCGCCATAGGTAAAGGAGTCCAATTGCCGCTTTTCCTCATCCTCGGACCACCTATCAATATAATCCTTGATCTCCAGTCTGCATTTGTCAGACAACTCCCGTACCGACTCAAGGGTAGGATAGTCTTCATATCTGTAATGGAATTCAGGTGCGCCCATTAGTCCTCTGATCCAGGACTGCTCAACATCTACAATGTGCAGCAGGGTACGCAGAATGCTCCCCACACCGCCGATTCGTTCACGAATCAGCTCTTCTGCGGCAACTTGTTCACACCAATCGAACCATTCTTCCCTAACCTGCCAATTGTACCTGAAAAACAGCTTCATCTCGCCACACTCCCACTGTTCATGATTAGATTCCTAAATAAATTGATCTTCGAATGGATTTCATTAGACTAGTAGAGTATTCGACGACTTGGGATACATTCCTTGTAACCATTCTTGTATCCGTTAAAATCAATAAAGGCACCCAATACGGGTGCCTTTATTAGTACGAAAAGGTGCTCCAGTGTATACGTATTATGATCGGTTAGATTAGATACGTAGGATTCCTATTGAATGAGAATGGTGACAATCTCATAAGGTGAGAAGGAAAGTTCGATCTGGCTCTCGTTCACCTCTAGTACATCACCCGGATCCTCCAACGCGTTAGAAAGATATACCGTCTTGAAGGCATACGGCCAGTTCAGCTTCACCGTCTCCCGGCCACCGGAAGACTCATAGAATCTGAGTATTGTCCCCTGTCCGTCTTCCGCGGGCTTCACCGTATCAAGAATGACATGCCTGCTCTCAAGTTCGATAAGAGAACCGCTGACCGGGAGATTACCCGCATGGCGACTTGTCTGCTGCACGGACACATCGTGATTCAGCTCGGCTGCCCTTCTTAGCGTATGGGCAGTACGCCAGTCTCCCTCATGGGGATACAGAGAGTAAGTGAACTCGTGTTCTCCCAGATCTGCTTCTACATCCGGCCATTTCGGTGCGCGCAGCAGGGACAAGCGAATCGTACTTCCCTGAATGTCATATCCATATTTGCAGTCATTCAAGAGGCTTACGCCGTACCCGTGCTCTGAGACATCCGCAAAGCGGTGGCCGCACACTTCATACTGGGCCTGCTCCCAGCTGGTGTTCCGGTGTGTTGGGCGCTCCAGGGTACCGAACGGAATTTCATACGTTGCTTTATCTGTAACCACGTCAACAGGAAAACCAACCTTGAGCAGCTTATGCGCTTCATTCCAGCTCACCTCGGTGCTAAAGTCAATTCGGCGGTCATTGTGATAGAATATCATATCTTGTCTGATCTCCGACTGATGAATCCGCCAGCGGAACCTCAGCACATCCCTAACGGTGCCTGCGTGTACAGTTGGGGGCTCCAGCAGCTGCGCCTCTCCCGCCACCTGCTCTTCATAGCGGTCATCAAGATCCCAGGCATCCCATAGGGTTGGACGATCATGAAAGAAGTGGAACTGGTTCGCACGCTCTCCCTTCTTCACAAGCTCTCGTCCTGCTGCCTTGTCGTACAGGCTTGTGATCTCGCCCCGATCATTGAAGTTCACCCGGTAAAATGCGGTCTCCCAGGTGTTATTCCACTCAGTGGAGCTTCCTGAGCCCAAGACTTCCTCAGAACAAGACTTCAACCAAATGGTGGTATAGCCCAAGGCCGGAATTTCCGGTACAAGAACCGTCACCCCGTCTGCCTCCCTCTCAATCGGAAGCTTTCTTCCTTCTGAGTCAAACACACTAAAGGCCTGCTCATACTCCGCCGCTTCGGTTCTGATGCGGATTACCGCACTGCGGCACCAGCCCAGACTGTTGAACACGATATAGGGGGTTCCTTCACCATATCCATCTGTTCTCACCTGATCGGCAACGATCTCAAGCCCATGTCTCAGACTCGAAATCCCATAATCGAAGATCTGGGTGTATTCCTTCTCCGAGGTCACATAGGCTTCCGTAATGGCTGACCCCGGAATAATATCATGGAACTGATTGAGCAGAATCAGCTTCCAGCCTTCATGCAGAGCTGAACGGATCTCAGCCTGAGCAGCTTTGTCCATGGCTTTGTCCATGGTTCTGTCCATCGCTTTATCCATCGCTTTATCCTTCGCTTTATCCACGGCTGCCAGTGCCAGCGAATTCCAGAGCTCCGCTTCCCGGTACAGCACCTCTGCTTTGCGGTTCTTCCTCTTATTGCGGGCATGGGTAGTATAAGTACCACGGTGGAGTTCAAGGTACAAATCCCCGTGCCACTCGGGCAGCTTCGGCTGTGCCTTGCTGATTCCGGCAAAGAATTCGGAGGCCGTGCTGTATCTGCTTGCAGGCTGGCCTACCATAAGCTCGGCACGGTCGATATATTCAAGCATTTCCCGGGTAACTCCACCGCCGCCATCTCCATGTCCATACAGGAGCATCTGCTCAGGATGAGCTGCCTTCTGACGATAAGATTGCCAATGATCATGAATATCCTTCGGAAGCGTGTGCTCATTCACCCCGTGATTCAGATAGGACAGCATGGAAGTGCCATCTATGCCGACCCAGTGAAATAGATCATGGGGAAAAACATTCGTGTCATTCCAGCCAAGCTTGGTCGTCATGAAATACTCCACTCCGCCGTGCTTCAGAATTTGCGGAAGCGAAGCGCAGTATCCGAACGTATCCGGAAGCCATTCGATGCGGGAGGTTCTACCGAACTCCTCACGGTAGAACCTCTGACCGTATAACATCTGCCGAATCAGAGACTCGCCGCTCGGGATATTCAGATCAGGTTCAACCCACATCCCGCCGACCAGCTCCCATCGTCCTTCGGCAACTCTTGCTTTGACCCGCTCATACAGTTCAGGATCTTGCTGCTTCAAGAAGGCAAACAGGAGCGGCTGGCTCTGTGCATATCGATATTCCGGGTATTCATCCATCAGCCGGTCTACGGTAGAGAAGGTTCTGCTCGTCTTCCGAACCGTCTCGCGGACTGGCCACAGCCAGGCAATGTCAATATGTGACTGGCCAACCATGTGCTCCAGTCCCTCTGCATTGCCTCCAACCTCCTTCACTCCGCGAACCAAGGTCTCTTCGATCGAGGCAATGAATTCCCCCTCATGAATCTCCTTAGTTTCCAAATTCATAAATTGATCCATTGCCCGGTACAGGGCTTCGATCAGCCGAGTACGCCGGAAATCCTCTCCAGATAAGAGTAGCGCCGTATCCCTGATGACCGTAACGGTATACATGAGGCTTCTCACCTGATGATTAGGACGTACCATAAGACTAGTCACCGAAGTAATCGGCGGCTGAATGACAGCCTGGCGATTCAGCGGGTCAACCGGCTCAGGAACGGGATCGAACAGCTCAATCTCGAGCACGGGCGTTGATCCCACTTTAGACGGATCCAGGGTAACATAGGTATGATTGCGATCCAGTCCCTGAAAGGACCTGCCATTCACCCGCAGCAGTCCCTCCCCGCCGGATTCAAATACGAGGCCAAATGGGGCATTCATCCAGCTGGCGGGGATATCCAGTTTTTTTCTAAAAAAATAGGTAGTGCCCTGCTTGCTTGGAAAAGGCTGCAGCTGCTGTCCTTCCGGATACGGTGCCGCATCCTCATACTCTCCAGGCGCTTTATAGTAGGAGCGAGTAATTTCCCATTCTTGGAGCTCTTGAACCTCCAGCCACTGACACTCCGACAATTCGCGGATAAATCTTCTAATACGCTCCATCACTTACTCTCCTTCAGGATGAGATCCGTGAACATGACATCCTCCGAGTGCCTGCCTACTCCGATCCGGAACAGGCCAGGCTCCACCACCGGCTTCAAATTCCTTCCAATATACTGGAGCTGCTCGGCTCCTATTTTGAAAGACACCGTCTTGGTCTCGCCCGCCTCCAGTGCAATCTTGGCGAAGCCCTTTAATTCCTTCCCTGGGCGTGTCACGGTGCTTACGGCATCTGTGATATACAGCTGAACCACCTCAGAGCCTGCACAACTTCCCGTATTTGTAACCTCTACACTGACTGTTCCAGACTCCCCGACTGCGATTCGTCCGGCACTCAGCTTCAAATTGCTGTAGCTGAATGTCGTATAACTCAGCCCGTAACCGAAGGGATAACGGGCCTTCGAGTCCTCTTCCAGGTACCTTTTTCCGCGTGTGCGCTTGCCGTTATAGTATACCGGCAGCTGCCCGACATGCTTCGGTACCGAGATCGTCAGGCGCCCGGAAGGGTTCACATCCCCGAACAGGATGTCCGCAATCGCGTGTCCACCTTCCTGCCCGGGGTACCAAGCTTCGAGAATCGCATCCGCATGCTCATCCACCCAAGGCTCTACGATCGGCCGGCCATTGATATAGACGACAATAAGCCGTCTGCCAAGCTTATGAATCTCCTGAAGCAGTTCGAGCTGAACCCCCGAAAGTCCAAGGGTCATTCGGTCGATCCCTTCCCCGCAGTCCATGTCGCTCCATGCATTCCCGGATACCTTGGAAGCACCGGTCTTCAGGTCAATCGTGCCCTCACCAAAGTCTCTTGCACTTGATCCGCCCACAACCATAATGACGGTATCCGCCTGAGCGGCACAGTTCAGAGCATGCTCGAAGCCTTCCTTGACATCGCCTCTGATCCGGCACCCCGGAGCGTACAGCACGCTATCCGGCGAAGAGACCCGCTTGCTGCGAATTCCCTGCAGCACGGTAGTGACCTTGGATCTCTCCTGCGGTGAAGTGTAGTCTCCCAGCTGGTTATAGCCTTGATCCGCATTGGGCCCGATGACTGCAATTTGCCCCGCTGCCTTGGACAGCGGGAGTGTCCCAGCTTCGTTCTTCAGAAGGATGACGCCCTCCGCAGCAAGCTGGCGGGCCAGCTTCACATGCTCCGGACTTCCGATCACCTTCTCCGCCCGCAGCGGATCTACATATGGATTCTCGAACAGTCCAAGCTTGAACTTCAGTCCAAGCACCCGCCGGACCGCGAGATCTAGCATTTCCGGCTCAAGCCGGCCTTGGTTAACGGCATCCACCAGATGCCTGCCGAACATCTCGCCGGACATCTCCATATCAATGCCTGCGCGAAGAGCCTGAACCGCTGCATCTAATCCATCCTCTGCCACATCATGTCCACTGGCAAGCATATCGATCGCCCCGCAGTCGGTAATAACCATGCCATCGAATCCCCAGTCCTGACGAAGAATCCGGTCCAGCAGCTCTGTGTTTACGGTACAAGGAATTCCGTCAATCTCGTTATAAGCCGGCATAACCGAGGCAGCTCCAGCCTCAATGGCTTTCTTGAATGGGTATAGATCTACCTCAAGCAGCTCGCGCCAACCCATATGTACAGCACCTGCATTACGGCCTCCCTCCGAGCTTCCATAACCAGCAAAATGCTTGAGCGTGGCAGCTACACTATTCCCGCTCTCTAGGCCTTCGCCCTGAAGCCCCTCCACAGAGGCAACTGCGAACTCGCCAATCAGGAAGGGATCCTCGCCGAAGCACTCCTCCGTCCTTCCCCAGCGCGGATCCCGGACTACATCCAATACAGGCGAGTACGTAACGGCCCCTCCCTGTGCCCGGGTCTCCCTGGCGACTGCCCGGCACATTTCCCGGTACAAATCCACATTCCAGGTGCTGCCTACCGATAAAGGAACCGGAAATACCGTGCCATCGATGGCCATATGTCCATGCGAGCATTCCTCACCAATCAGAATAGGAATCCCGAGACGGGACTCCTCCACGGCATAGCGTTGAATGAGATTCACAGCCTCTGCCCCTTCACTGGCAGACAATCCATTCTCCAGCGTCACCCCGGTCCAGGGATCAGCCCGAAGAACCCCGTATAACGAGCCGATTCCGCCCTGCTGAACCTGCTGCTTGAACGACTCGTTCAGCGTGATCTTCCCATCTCTATTCTCATAGGTGTGCCAGCCGAAAGGTTGAAGCAGCTGACCTACCTTCTCTTCCGTAGTCATAAGTCCGAGCAGGTTCTCCACCCGCTCAGCAATCGGGTACGTCTTATCTTGGTAAGTCATCATATCGGCAGTCTCCCCACTAGAGTGATCTTCTCTTTATTCCTTGACCGCACCGACCGTCAGGCCCTGTACGAAGTAACGCTGGAAGAACGGATAAGCAAATACAATCGGAAGTGTTGCAAGCACAACCATAGCCATGCGGGCTGTATCCTGCGGGATGGATTGAAGCGCAGTCATACTTAGCGAGCTGTTCGCAGAGTTCTGCTGAATGAACTGGATGCTCGATTCAATCCGCATCAGCATGGACTGTAGCGGCACAAGATTTGGATTCTCAATATAGAGCAGGGCATTGAACCAATCATTCCAGTACCCCAACGTACTGAACAGGCCGATCGTTGCAAGTCCCGGAAGCGACAGCGGCAGCACGATTTTGAGGAAAATGTAGAAGTCGCCTGCACCATCGATTTTGCCTGATTCGATAATGGCATCGGGTACACTGGTGCTGTAGAACGTGCGCAGAATCATGATATAAAAGGCATTCATGGCCAGCGGAAGAATCATGGCCCAGATCGTATCCTTCAGACTAAGCAGCTGGGTTACAACCATATAGGTCGGTATCATACCGCCGTTGAACAGCATCGTCAGAATCGCGAAGATAGCGAAGAATCTCCGGTAACGGAAGCTTTTTCTCGAGATAGCATAGGCATAGAGCGAGATCAGGATCAGACTGATCAGCGTTCCAAGAACCGTTACAAGTAGGGTCACTCCATAGGAACGCAGCAGCGTATCCCCGGTCTGGAAGATGAACCGGTAAGCTTCAAGACTCCACTTGGCTGGAATCAGCCGATAACCATCCCTGGCGAGCGTCTTCTCATCAGTTAGCGAAATGATGACTACGAACAGAAATGGGAATACACAAAGGAAAGCAAACACAGCCGCAATCAAATTCAGCACCCAATTCCAGCCGCGTGAAATATGATGGAAATCACGTTTTTTTCTAATTACCTCAGCCATGGCTCGGCACTCCTTTCATAACGCGTTCTAGAATAATGCACTGTCTTTGTCCATCTTGCGGACAACAAAGTTCGATACGATAACCAGAACAAATCCGACAATCGACTGATACAGCCCGGCTGCGGTGCTCATCCCGATCTCCCCGGTGGTCTTTAGTCCCCGATATACGTAAGTATCAATGACATTCGTTACCGAGTAGAGCGTACCTGAATCTCTAGGCACCTGATAGAACAAGCCGAAATCGGCATAGAAGATACGTCCGACGGCCAGGAGGGTCATGATGATAATAATGGGCGACAGCATCGGGATTGTAATTCTCCGAATCTGCTGCCACTTGCTCGCGCCGTCGATCATGGCCGCCTCATACAGCGACTTATCAATCCCCAGGATCGAAGCCAGATACACGACACTGCTGTAGCCGATGGCCTTCCAAAGGTTAACGATAACCAGAATGTAGGGCCAGTACTTGGATTCCGAGTACCACTGGACCGGATCGGCCCCGAACCAACCCAGAATCTGATTCAGCATGCCGCGATCCAGGCTCAAGAAGCTGAAGGCGAAATAGCCAACGATGACCCAGGAGAGAAAATACGGCAGGAACATGCCCGTTTGATAGATTTTGGCCAGCCGCTTGTTAACCAGCTCCGAGAGAAGAATCGCCATAGCTACGGAGAGAATAAGCCCGAGCAGAATAAAGGCAATATTGTACAGGAGCGTATTCCGTGTAATTACATAAGCATCATCCGTACTGAACAGAAATTTGAAATTGTCCCAGCCTACCCACTCACTCTTGGCAATACTGGCCCAGAAGCCTTCTCTGCTGAACCGGTACTGCTTGAATGCAACAATCGTGCCGACCAGTGGCAGATAGGAGAAGAAGAAGAACCAGATGGCGCCTGGCAGCACCATGAAGAGCATGACTTTGTTTTTGGCCAGATTTCTGAAGAACTGAACCATAGGTTATCCCTCCTGAAGTTATACTGAAAAGGACCGGGCGAATTAGTCACCCGCCCGATCCTCACAAAAGTTATCATCTTATTAAGAATTACTTGCCGCCACCGGCTCTCCAGGCATCAAGCTGCTTTTGTGCTTCTGCGATGACTTTGTCAAGACCCGCCTGATTGAATTTCTCAATCGCTTTTGGAAGGTTCGTCTCTGGATCAAGTGTACCGGTCATCAGTGCGGCCCAGAACTGCTCTTTCACATTCTGAACGGCTGCAAGCTCGGAGGATACCTTGGTTCCATCAAAGTTAAAGCTCAGGATTGGTGAGTTTGTGCCTGCCGAGTTGAATTTCTTGAACTCATCCCACTTGTTGTCAGGGTCATTCGGATTGAGATAGAGCAGCATGTTATTGCCCAGGGAATAGGAAGGCATGTCGTAGTTCTTGGACTCAGGCAGATTCTCAATATGCTTGTCATCTACCTTCTTGTAGTGTGTTCCTTCAAGGCCTGAATCGACCATGTTGCGAAGTTTCTGATCTGTATTGAGCAGGTTCAGGAACTCCATGGCTTTCTCCGGGTGCTCCGAGTTGGCTGAAATGGCCATAATCGAACCTTGAACAGAGGTGTTCGTAATAATGGCATCACTCGCTGGAGTAGACACTACCGGATATCCATAGCTGGCAGACCACTGGTTATCCGCAAGCGGCTGAGTCTGTGCACGGTCCAGGAACCAATTGCCTGAAGTCATGAGGTCATTGGTCGATCCGGTTGTTGCTGCTTCCGGAGATACGTAACCCGCTTTGTAATACTTGTGCATCGTAGTCAGAGCTTCCTTCATCTCCGGTGTCTCAAGAATATTCACAATCTTGTAGTCGGTGGTATCCAGCTTCACCGCCATTGGAAGGTTCTGAATAATATAATCGTAAGGAACATAAGGAACGTAGTTCTTATCCATGGCGAATGCTGTTACGCCTGTCTCCTTCTCCTTGATCGTCTTCAAGAGAGGCTCAAGGCTGTCAAGAGAGCGTATATTGGAAGTATCCAGCTTGTACTTGTCCAGCAGGTTCTTGTTGAAACGCCATACTTCCTGCTGAGGAAGCTCTTTGTTCGCCGGAATCCCGTAGTTATGAGCATCAACCTTGGAACCGCTGAGGAAGGCCGGATCAATCGTCTTCTTCAAATCTTGACCATATTTGTCTAACAGATCGTCCAGTTTATAGAAGGCGCCTTTTCTGGCATTCTGCACATAATCGAACCCGCCTGAGGAAGTGAAAATAATATCCATCGGTTCACCGGATGCTACGTTTACCTGCATTTTTTGAGAATAGTCTCCCCAGTCGATCATTTTCATCTTGATCGTGGCGTTGATCTTCTCTTTAGTGTATTTGCTGACTTCGGTCATAACCTTGTCAACATCCTTCTGCGGAGTCCCGATGGTGTACCAGATCAGCTCAACTGGCTTGTCGCCGTCTGTTCCACTTCCTCCACCTGCACTTTCCTTGCTGCCTCCACAGGCACTAAGAACGAGTGTAAGGGACAATAGCGTAGCTAAAACGAAAGAAAATCTTGTCTTCATCTTGCTCATGAACGTATCCTCCTCGAATTCATTATGACTCCCCAAGCTTGCAAAGTTGCTGGTATTGCGGGGCTGCCGCTTCTAATTTCTTAACATGCCAGCCCGTATCAGCTACATTAACCTTATCGAATGAAAGCATTTTCAAAAAGAAGTTAAACCTAAGATATTGAGATATAAATTAAAGAAAAGTAATGCGCTTACATCCACGCCACAAAAAAAGCATCCCGCAGGTCCGATGTTCTCCCGGGGGAACAGCTGAACTTCTGCCTTGGATGCTTCGGCCTTTTAACTGAGCCCCTTGTAATCGGTGGGGGATATTCCGACGTATTTGCGGAACTGCTTGTAGAAATATCCGGTCTCCCAGTACCCGACATTCCTTGCGATTTCGTGCACCTTGAGATTCGTATTCTTCAGCTGTTCCTTGGCTCTTTCAATACGGTATCTGTTAATATACTCTGCAAAGGTTTCCCCAGTCTCCTTATGGAACAGCTGCCCCAAATATACAGGATGAAGATGATACTGAGCTCCGAGAGTCTTCAGTGACAGCTCAGCTGCATAGTGGACCGCGATATAGCTAAGCACCTGATTCACAATCGGATTCTTCATATCCTGCAGAAGCGAATTTATGGTCACCTGGGCTGCATCCTGCAAGGCACGAACCAGTTCTTCAAAAGAAGTACACTCTCGTATGCGGCCTAAGAACAGTTGATACAGCTCGGACTCATCCGTATGCTTGATGCTCTCAAGCTCCATCTTGAACCTGATGATCAGCTCTAGGGCCGCATGCTGCAGTTCATAAGGCCGGATGCCGCTCTGCAGCTGAAGCTGCCCGAAATCGCTCAATATTCGGGCAGCCAAGGCTCCATGGTCCCTTGCAATAATCAGCTTCGCATAGTCTCTCCACTGAATGGGGAACCCAGCGCCAGTGCGCTCTCCTGCCGATTCGAGCGAGGCATAATCCATCAGATAGCGATCCGGGAAGATCATAAAGTATTCCATTGACTTCTTCGCCTCACTGTAGCAAATAGCTGATTCATCAGGAAGCATGCCTACCCTGCTGACACCAATCCGAACTGCCTGTCCCTGATCCCTAAGGCGGTCAGCAAGCTCTTCCAGCTGCCTGAACAGCTTCTGCCCGTCTACTGCTTCATTCGCGAGAGCAGCAACTATAATAATATCCCCGTCCACATCTCGAAACTGGGTAACCTGATCTTCATTACTGAACTGCTGATGAACCTGCCGGAAGATATCAGTAGTACTCCCTTCTGGCCGCAGAACGGCAATCCGGATAAAGGGACGTTCAAATGAAATACCTAATAGTTCGGCCCTTTGAGCAAGCTCAGATTCCGCAATCTGCTGCGTAAGCCAGCGATATAGTGTATTGTCCTTCAGGATCTGTATACTGTAATCGTCATATAATTGATCTGACTTTGAACTATCCAGCTTGGCCACTGTATTCCTGAGCGTGGACTCAAGCTCTTCCACGTTGATCGGTTTGAGCAGATAATTCTCAATACCGAGCTGCATGCCTTCCTTGAGATAGTCAAATTCGTTGAACCCGCTGAGGATGATTACCTTCAAATCAGGATGCAGCTTCCGCGCCTCACGGATCAAGCTGAGTCCGTTCATAACCGGCATGGAAATATCCGTAATCAGAACATCCACCGGCTTGGTTGCCAAGGCCTCCAGCGCCATTTGTCCATGCTCAGCCTGACCCACAATCTCCATCTCAAACTGCGACCAATCAAGCAGGTCATAGAGTCCTTCAAGAATAAACGGCTCATCGTCCACAAGGAATACTTTATACATAGTTACTCCTCAACTCCTTCTTGATTGGGATAACGGACTTTGATGCTTGTTCCTTCAGCAAGCCTGCTCTCGATCACAATTCCAAAGTCAGGTCCGTACAGAAACCTCAGTCTACTGTGCACGCTCCGCAAACCGAACATCTGGCCGGTCTCCTCGGGTTGATTTAGTTCAGTAAGTATTTCGCTGAGCCGCTGAGGTTCAATCCCCTTTCCATTGTCCTTCACTTCGACTTCAAGCACTTCCACCAGCTCCCTGACCTCAATCGATAACAAATTATCGGTACGGTCAGTCCGCAGCCCGTGAACAATATAATTCTCCACTATGGGCTGAAGCGACAGCTTCATCACGGAACGGCCCATAAACTCGGGGCTGGCCGTAATGACGTAATTGAACTTCTCTTTGTACCTTATCCGGAACAGCTCCAAATATAGACGGCACGCCTCCAGCTCATCCTTCATGGTGTAATTCTTCTTCTGCTGAACAAGACTCTTGAACAGGACAGACAAGCTGTAGATCATCTCTCCCACATCTCTTGCACCTTGGGAGACGGCTCTCATCCGGATAACCTCAAGCGTATTGTATAGAAAATGGGGACTTATTCGAGCTTGTAAAGCGACCAGCTCTGTCTGCTTCTGCTTGATCTCCGCCTTGTAGACCCGCTCAATATACTGATTAAGCTCATCCAGCATCGCGTTAAAGCTCCGCGAAATCTGGCCTAGCTCATCGTCCCGCTGATCCTGTATCCGTGCCCCAAAATCCCCATTTCTTACTTTTCGGGTAAATTTGATAATGCGATTCGTCCGTTTGGCGAAATTAATGACAAAGAGCGCCGGGAACAAAACAGCGAACAGGATGCAGATCGCCGAGATCGTCATAATCGTATTGCGGATTCCGTGGTACGACTCAGCTATTTCCCCGCTTGGAGCAGCGCCAATAATGACATACCCCTCGTCAGTGGAGATCAGCTTGTTAATATACATTTGCTGACCCATGTTAAACAATCCATAATCAGAATCATCATAAACGGTCTTGCTCTCATTGAGATACGGGTATTTTTTGCCATAATAACGATCCTTCGAATCGAATAGCACGGTGCCTTCCGAGGACAGGACCACAATTTCTCCCTTCAGATTGTTCATATCGCTGGATATCGCATCCGCAATACTTCGGGAGTCCAGATATACAAGCAGCTGACCATCATTCTTGAGTGACTGCTTGTTGTTGATCGGAACACGAATCGCGTACAGGGCTGGGTCGATCTGACCGACGGCCTTCCGAATCCAGGAATTGGGGGCTGAGATGTTCTTGCTCTCCAGCGCCATCACGTCTGGAATATAGGAATGCGCCACATTCGCAGATAGCTGCTTGAACTGCTTGTACTGATTAAATGTAGACAGATACTGGCGGTTGGAGCTGTACAGCATCACATTCCGGATATCCCCGTTCTGATCGATCCAGTTCTGGAAGTACTTAAGCACATCGCTGGAATAATCGTTGCTCTGCCCATAGAATTGGTCCATCCGGTGCTGCACATATTCCGCATAGGCATGGTTCATGAAGAAGGAGACATTTGCCGATAAGGCCTCATTCGAGTATAAGTCCCTAACCAGGTCCTGAACGGACTGATGGCGCTGGTGGATGTAACGATCCACACTCTCCATCGCAGTCTTCTGGATGTCCAGCTCCCTTCGGATGGTAGCCTGGGCAATGGATGCGTAGATGAAATAGGAAAGAGTGATGATAGTGAGGATGGCGATAAAGGAAAATAACAGGAACATTCTCATAAACATATTATTTTTGAAATAGGCTCTGTAAACGTTATCAATTCTCATGCTGAGGCCCCCTGGGACTGGATCAAAACTACCTTTCATTGTACTCTTTCCCGGTGGCTTGTATAGAAGATGGAAAGATTTTTCTATATTTTAAACACCTTATCTTTAATTTCGCCCTATTTGAAAATGCTTTCATAAACTATCTTTAATCTTAACTGCTCGGTCGCAGCAACTGGCCGGCAGATTCCAAATCGGGGAGGGAGAGTCAGGGATACGGTCAAATTCAACTATTAGAAAGGGGACAAACAATGAACCGAAGCACCATTCGTAAAGTATTCTCGTCAAAATCTACAGCTATTGCTCTTACTTCTGCCATGCTCATCTCCTCGTTTGCCTCAATTGCCCAAGCTGGAGATACGCTCCCTTATCAAGGTGAAAGTGCCAAAGGTGCGAATCAGCCTTACCAGCATGGATACACCAGCTCTAATATTATCGACTGGACCCCTGAAAGCGATGTCTACGGGGACATGCTCAGAGCACGAGTTCCGCTGCAAAAAAGAATCGGTTCCTTCTCAGCCACCCAGGCTTATCCCAAGCTGAGTCCCAAGACACAGAATTTCACCCTTAGCGGTGATTATGGCAATGCTTTTTTTGACAGCTACTCTTATACGAATGAATTCAGCCAGTATCTCTTCAACTATTGGCAGTACACGGATTACTATGGTTCCTGGCATGGCATGCCTACGGCTGAAGTTCCCGAAGAGCTGTATGATCCGAACAAGGACTGGACCGAGAAATGGTTCGAATTCGGTATATTGAATCTTCCCAATCCAGCCTACACGAATGCAGCCCACAAGAACGGCGTCCTCTCGATTGCCTGTATCTTCTTCTCGGATAACGACCGCGGGCCGCAAACCTACAAGCAAATGCTGGTACAGGATGAGAACGGGGAATTTCCAGTCGCCAAAAAGCTGGTCGAGATGGCCAAATACTATGGATATGACGGTTATTTCATCAATCAAGAGGAAGTCTCAAAAGGCGTAGCCGCCGAGGATATTCCCCGCTATAAGCAGTTTATGAAGTACCTCAGAGATCAGGGGATTTACGTACAGTGGTATGATTCTACCTTGAATTCAAATGGCCAAATTTCTTACCAGAATGAATTCAACGCGGAGAACAGCCCTTTTGTCAAAGACACTGAGCTCGGTCAGGTCTCGGATTCCATCTTCCTGAACTACTGGTGGAACAAGGACAAGCTGAAGAACTCCAGTGAGCATGCCAAAAGCCTGGGACTTGACCCGCTGCAGACCGTCTTTGCGGGCGTTGAAGGCGGGAACGGGGACTTCGGGAGATGGAAGCAGAAGTATGACCTGCGCCTGAATCTCGATGATCAGGGCCAGCCCATGAACAGCATTGCCACACTCGGAGCCGACTTCACCCAGAGTGCGCTTGATGAGGATTTCGGTGGAGCTGATTTGAACCGCCGGGCGAACGACGACTATCAATGGATGACCTTTGTCCGCGACCGTGCCTGGTGGTCCGGCCCGAACCAGGACCCTTCGAATGCTAGGAGAAATGCGGCCGTGGATCTGTCCGATGTCAAAGGCTCTGGCGCCAACTGGGACGGTATGGCTGCGTATATCGCTGAACGTTCCGTTATTGAGGGGGCTAATTTTGCAACCAACTTCAATACAGGACATGGCCTTGCTTATTATGTGAACGGCAAAGTATCCAATCCCAAGGAATGGTCCAATATCAATATTCAAGATATTCCTGTGACCTGGCAGTGGTGGTTGGAATCCAAAGGCAGCAAGCTGACTGCCGATTTCGACTTCGGTCCAAATTACAATAAGGGCTCGCGCTTTACTTACCAGCCTGTAGGCGGCTTCAATGGAGGAAGCTCACTTGTCTTGAATGGCAAGCTGGATGCGGATAACTTCCTTCACCTGTACAAGACCGAACTGGACGTTCACAAGAATTCCACCCTGTCGATCTCTTATAACAAGCCTTCAGCCAGTGACAAATCGACCTTGAGTGTTGGACTCATCTTCAAAGATCACCCGGACAAAGTCGTTAAGGTGAAGATTCCGGACTCCGGCAAGCAGACCGAGGGCTGGGTGACCCGTAACCTTGATCTGAAAACCTATAAGAACAGAACGATTGCCGCAGTGGGCCTTTTTATTGGCAAATCGAACAAACCTGTAGGCGACTATCAGATCAATATCGGTCAAATCAAAATCTCTGACGGTTCATCTGTCAAGCCGGCAGCGCCAACAGGCTTTAGACTGACCAAGAACCTAACCAATACCGGAGAAATGGGTGTGGCCTGGAATATCGAGGATTATTCCAAAGTAAAGCAGTACAATCTGTACGAGAACGGTTCCTATGTTGGCGGAATATATGACTCGGTGTACTATATCAAATCCCTGAGCAAGAAATCAGGCAAGCTGTCCCTTACCGCGGTGGGTGCGGATGGCACGGAAAGTGAACCTGCTACACTTACCTATGACCTGAATGATGCGGTTACGAATATTGCGGTTCAGCCTCAGGCGAACGGACAAGCTGTAGTGACCTGGAAGCAACCCGAGCATGCGGTAGGTCCGGTAATCATCAAGTTAACGACAGAGTATACAGACACTCCTTTCTCCAAAACGTTTACAGCGCAAAGTCAGGATGAGTCTGCCATACTAACGGGGCTCCCAACAAACGGCGACCGCTACTCCCTGGATATTGTTACTGAGGGCGGGGCTCTCTCGACCTACACCGGACGGTTGGCAGATAACACGATTGAGCCTTATGCCAAGGAGAATGTAACGGTAAAAGGTGATACGTACACGCTGGCTCTACCGACTCTGAAAGACTGGCACTATGTATACGTGTATGAGGATAATGTGCCCAAGGAGTTCGGGGTCACTTATGTAACTAAGAAGTTCCCTTATATATTGCGGGGCAGAACCAAGCTTAGTGGGCTTACCTTCACACCTGATTCCACCACCAGCTCACTCAAGCTGGTAATTGAAGATTACGCGGGAAATCAGGCAACTACGATTCTGAGATAGAAAAGAAAGGGGGTCCCATTAGCCTTGAAATGGCTTGGGACCCCCTTCCCTACTATTAACGTTAAACATTCCCATGGAGCTCTTTGGGACTGAGCGGAATTTCGATTTTGAAGCAGGTGTATTCATCGCTGGTCTTAAGCTCGATCCGTCCATGGTAGCCTTCAACTAACTTCCTCACAATCGCAAGACCCAGACCGCTGTTCCGGGTTCTCGGCTTCGTCGTGAACCCATGCTCAAAGATCCGTTCTCTCAGCTCATCTGGAATGGGCTCCCCGTTATTGAGCACTTGAATGGTCAGCCTCTTCTGCTCCACCCGGGCTATAACCTCCACTTTGCGGTCATCTTCATCCCTCTCCTGCACCGCATAGAAGGCATTATCAACCAAATTGCCGGTGATACGCACTAAGTTAGTAACTTTTAATATATCAAGATTGAGATGTTCGAACCCGGTGAAATCATATTCAAAATTAATTTTTCTTTCCAGCGCCTGCGCGGCTTTCGCTTGAATAAGCCCGTTAAAGGCGGGAACCTGAACATCAACAATTTCGTTAAACGACTTGTTGATATGGGAAAGGCTGTGAAGGTACTCCTCGAGCTCATCATATTTCTTGATTCTCGCAAGCCCGGTCAGCGCAAAGATATGATTCACGAAATCATGCCTGTACTCCTTGATCGTCTTGAACAGGCTGTCGATATTCTGAAGATACATGCTTTGAACATCATTCACAATTCTGCCCTGTTTCTTGATATAGCTAACGACAGCACTAATCATCAAAGCCCCGATGACCAGAATAATCAAGGCTACAATCGATATCCTTACCTCTTTGCGGACCAAATCCGAGGTCATCTGATCCATATCGGAAGTGACGATAATCAGCATGCGGTCGAACCCTTTATTCACATTATCCTCAAGACTAATGGGAGAGTAGGTTCTTAGAACAGATCTCCCGTTGATCTCCATTACCTTGTGCACCTTTTCCATCTTGGAGAAAGCTTCCTTAGCCATGGCTGAATCTTCAGACGAGGTATAACTATATTTACCGTAGAGAAGCTTACGTTCGGAATGCCATTCAGGTTTATCCTTGGGGGTCTTCCATTCCCCCTGCAAAATCTTGTCGTTCAGGATGCCAATTTCAAGAATTAATGGATTACTCTTCTCCTGTTCTTCAATGTTGAACTCCACGCCGGCCTTGTCTCTGAACCGGTTAATGATGCTCTCTGAAATGTAAGGATCAATCAGATAATCCGTAGTCCCGTCGTTGTAATATCCCCACTTGCTGATCTTCGAAGGGTCTGAAGACGAAGTGTCGAACGGACCGGCCCAGAAGCTGGGCAGATTCTCCCCAAAGTTGGGGATTGGCGTAGCATTATGCTTCTCCATCAATTCCTTGAATACCTTATTCCACTTTCCGCCGCCCCAGGTTTCTGTAGTCATCCCGATCTCTTTGGGATCACTGGATTTCACCCCGACGAAATTGTTCTCCTCCTTCAAATACTTGAACAAGGTCAAATCTTCAATGCCCAACTTGGCCCGAATTTGAACGAGCTGTTCATTGGTAACCTCATCAAGCTTGTGAGGCAGCATATTCTGGGCTGCAATTGACGCCAGACGCAGCTTGTCCGCCAAAGCCTCTTCGAACAGCATTTCTCCTTTTTGCGTGATCTCCAGTGAAGATTTAATGTGGGAGGTCATCATCTCTATGCTCTGCTTCTGTCCGTCAAGAAGCGTACTTCTCATGGTGTAATAGTAGATTCCGTTCAGGAAAATCAATAAGAGGCCCATCACTAGTATGTATACAATCATTAGTCTTCTAAATCCAATCATCTCAGATAAGGTTCCTTTCTACTATTCACATCTATCCTATTATCTATATCTATCGACAAATTTCTCCTTTTTGTGACACCATTCTCAAAATCGCTAGTTGTAAAGATGATCTTACCGCTAATTTCTATATTAATACAAGAACTTATTCGAGAATATTTTCCAATGTCCTTTATATAGCTGGAATCGACTTATTTTCGACAAAATTCTCCCTTCGCTCATATCCTGGAAGTAGTGCTCCAGCTTTGCAATTTGGCTGCCGGAATAAACACAAATAGCAAGCCTCCATTGAATGGAGACTTGCTATTTTGATCACTGCATATAGGACGGTCTCTCTTAAAGCCTAATAAGGACCGCGGATTTCGCCCTGTACCTTTGCTTCATAGAAGCTTCGGAGACGAGCCAGCTCGTCTTCGGTGAAAGCAGGAACTTCCTGTACACCAAGGTTATCCTGAACCTGAGCAACATTCTTAAAGCCAGGTATAACGCAGGTAATGTGAGGATTGTCCAGAATCCAGCGCAGGGAGGCACGTGTCATATTGCCTCTGCCTTCACCGATCCAGGCCAGCTCGCGGCTGAGCTCGACGCCTTTCTCGAACGGTAACCCCGCAAACGTCTCTCCCACATTGAAGCTTTCTCCATTCCGGTTGAAGCTGCGGTGATCATCTGCATCGAACGTGCTGTTCTCGGAGAACTTTCCTGTCAGCAGGCCGCTCGCCAGCGGAAGGCGAACCAGAATGCCGACGCCCTGCTGATGAGCTTTGGGGAACAGCACTTCCGCCGGCTTTTGACGAAAAATATTGAAGATCACCTGCAGCGCTTTAACGCCAGGATACTCAAGGCAGATTAGGCCTTCCTCCACCGTCTCCACACTAACCCCGTATTCACGAATTTTGCCCTCTTCCCGCAGCTTATCAAGTACTGCGAATACTTCGCCATCCTGCAAAATTTCTTGTGGCGGGCAATGAATTTGATAGAGATCAATACGCTCTCGATTAAGCCGCTTCAGGCTTGCTTCACAGAACGAACGTACGGATTCATAAGAATACACAGAAGGATCGTAAATGTCCGCTGCTCGGCAGAACTTTGTGGCGATATGAATGCTGTCCTCACGTCCCTTGGTTGCTTTGGCGAGAAGTTCTTCACTATGTCCGTCGCCATAAACATCTGCGGTATCGAAAAAGTTAACGCCCGCATCCATGGCTGCAGCAAGCGCTTCAAGCGAATTCGCATCTTTGACATTGCCCCATGAACCGCCAATAGCCCAGGTGCCAAAGCTAACCTCACTTACCGACAAGCCAGTACTGCCTAATTGTCTATACTTCATTTAATTCCCTCCTAGTTAACCGGGCAATAGATGAGATACTGGGTATACCTTTCAGATCGGCATTTCGTTCCCGGAATAATCCACAAAGTTAAATTTCGTCTTCGGAACTACCTTACGCTCAATAAGATCAAGAATGCCGGCTGCACTCTCCCCGGCAGAAGTTGGAGCATCCTCGCCTCCCATATCTGTCTTCATCCAGCCGGGATGAACACTAAGTACCTGAATGTCCTGATCCTTAAGCAGACTTCGCAGCTGCGCGGTGAACATATTCAGTGCACTCTTAGAAATTGCATAAGGGTAATCGCCCGGATAAGCGTTCGAGATACTGCCCGCCTCGGAAGAAATATTAATGATTGCCGCATCCGTCTCAGTCATGAGCGGAAGAAAATGTTTCAGCACCCGCATCGGTCCATAAAGATTAACCTCGAACGTCTTCGCTACCTGCTGCATATCAAGCTCTTCAATCGGCGTACTACGGGCAGTCAGAATACCGGCGTTATTAACAATTGCGCCAAGCTTCGTCCCTTCTTTGTTAAGAATGGAAGCTAGCGAGGCTATTCCTTGCTCATCCGTGACATCCAGCGGGACAATGTGGAGTCTTGGACCATACTTGTCCTCTAGTAAGCTGAGCTTGCTGCTCTTCACATCCAGAGAACGCGTTCCGGCGATCACGGAATGCCCGCGTTCCAGAGCTGCGGCTGCCATTTCATAGCCGAGGCCTCTGCTTGCACCAGTGATAAGCAGGTTCATGATCGTAGCTCCTTCCGGTATCGTATAACTATCTATAGAACCCTGTATCTGTTACTTTTTATCGTTCTCAAGCAGCTCTACAAGTACTTTAAGCTCCTTGAATGTGTCCATATATGCATATCGGCCCCCCGTGTATTCCCCTTTCTGCTGAAGAGGAAATCCTTTGCTTTCCAGGAGTGTAATCTTCTCCTTCATCCCTTCAATGACAAATGCAATGTGATGCGGTCCTTCACCGTGCTCGTCCAAATAATCCCGCCAGGTGCTTGGATGCTCATCCGGCTCAATTAGCTCTACCTGCAGAGAACCCATGTCAAAAAAGGCCAGCTTGGCCCGAGCGGGGCTTGGGCCTCCGTTATATTCCGTCTGAGCAATATCTACAGTATCGGTAATGATAGCGTCCGGTTTCGTTACGCCGAAGAAATCAGCATACGCCTGGCTTACTTTGTCAATGTCATGTACAAGTATCCCAATTTGGGTAATCACTTTATTTCCGAGCAGACCTGTCATATTGGATAACATCCTCTCATTGTATATAGTGAATGAAATGGTATGGAGCTTATATTCTTCTGCATGACTCTCTGACAATTAAAGTGTACTCCGCCGTAATATCATGGATCGCCTCGTCCGGATGCTCAATTCTGGCAATCAGCTTTGAGGTCAACTGCCCCAGCATTTCACTGAAATCAACCTGAAGGGTCGTTAGTGCCGGGTGATGCCTCGCGCTTAATGGATGATCATCGAAGCCGATGATCGACATATCATCGGGCACCCTTAATCCGTGCTCTTTTAGCGCACGAATGGCTCCAAAGGCCACACTGTCATTGGCTGCAATGATCGCTGTAGGAAGATCATGCTTCTCACAATGGAGAAGTTTCTTAACGGCATTGCAGCCGCTATTCTCATGAAAGCTGCCCCCCAGCACCCATGCCGGGTTCACTTTAAGTCCCTCTGTCTCCATTGCCTGCATGTAGCCTTCATATTTGGTCCGGCCGGACAGACGGTTCATATCCCCGTTGATGACTCCAATACGGGTATGTCCAAGTTCCGCCAAATAGGCAGCAGCCTGCTTCATCCCCGAAGTATTGTTAAATATGGCGGCAATCCGGTTCGGCTGACAGGGAATCGGCTGTTCCTGGTCCATAACGCCGACCATGAACCCTTCCCTGATCAAATCATCAATTAAAGGCTCCCTGTCTGCTGCTCCAATGAAGATACCCCCATCAATTCTGCCCTGGAAGAAGATCTCCCGCACACTCCTGATGGTATCCGTATCGGCAGTGTCCCGAATAATATGTGTCAGCACATAATATCCGTGCGAAGAGGCGTTCTCGATTACACTGACGATTAGCATATTGGTCAGAATGTCACTAGACACGCCGCCAGGCTCAATCAAGAATAAGCCGAGGGTTCGCGCCCGTTTGCCAGCCAATACCTGTGCAGATACATTCGGATAATAATTGTGATCTTGAATCACTTTCATTACTTTCGCACGCGTTTCTGGCGGAACATTTGCATAATTATTGATGACCCGGCTAACCGTACTTCTAGATACGCCCGCAAGGCGAGCGATCTCTTCACTCTTCATCTCAGACTTCTTCAATCATCCCAGCCTCTTTCATAAACGCGCGTTCATGAATACATCATAAGGACCGAGGAAAGCGCTGTCAATAGCGATGGGATGGCGAATCCGTACAGCAAGCTTACCAAGCAACTTTTTCCTTAGGCAGATGAGAGAATAGCAAAAAGCTTAGTCAGTGCAGCCCGGCTGCGCTAACTAAGCTTTCTCAAACTACATATACTACATCGTTATTTACCTAAGGTTACATGACGGGTTAGTCCCCGTTTAGTTCAAGCGGCTCCTGTTCATTTCCTTCGTTAATATCATCCTTCATGATATTGACTGGCGTCGTATTCTTGGCATTCTCTAACGTATCATTAACAAAGCCCATATCCTGATTCTTCGCGTGCATGTTGGTGGTTCCTCTATAATTCCCGCTGTGTGATTTATTCTCCATTCCATTCAGCTCCTTTGTATGTTGACTGCCATTCAGATTGAACTAACGAAAGGATCATGCTCATGCTGACATTAGTTCAGTTCCTATAGCTTTAACAAACAACCAAAATTTATGTACTAATTGGCCATAAGCAATCAGCGCTTAAGCCGATCTTCCGCGTTAGCTCTTCCATCGCAGACAAAAGGCCACTGATCGAAGATCAGCAGCCTCTAAATATTAATATGTGCAATCTGACTATTTCAGATAAGTGTTGCCGGATTCTGCAATTTTACCAGGACCATTCAGCACATAGATTCTAGCATTACCTTTGCCTGAGCAGGACAAGGTGATGCTTCCATTGGTAACACTCTTGGTGTCGCCAGTTACGGCATCTACATAGGTGCCGTTCGGGATTCCCGTAAAAGTTGCATTTCCCGAAATTGTGACCAGTACAAAGCTGTCGATACCTTTAGCGGTATCTGTATATCTTCTCTTGAACGCCAAATCCCCGCTTACATTCTCAGTGGAGTATTGGCCTTTTTGCAGGGCAGGCACGGCTCTTCGGATCAGATTCAGCTGACGGATATGCTTGGCCAGCGGATAATTAAGTGATTCAGCGAGTGTTCCCGTAGCATTCGTGTATTTACCATAGTCTTGTGTGGTTACGCTTCCTTCAATATGATCGCCGAAATAAGCTCTTCCCGTTGTGCTAAGTGGAGCATTCGGACCTGGGTCGATAACCTTACCCTTCTGGAACTCGATTTCAGAACCGTAGAAGATCGCCGGAATTCCACGGAAAGTGAACAAGAGATCGAGATTCTCTGCCCAGGTGTCTTGTGTTCCTGCGAATCTTTGATTCTCAGGTGCTTGGTCAGGCGCATAGTCATGGGAATCCACATACGTTACATTCCATGTTGCATCATTATAGAATTTGTCTCCGCTTCTCATGCTGAATGCTTCCTGAGCGCTCTTGAATGCCCAGTGCATCGGGAAATCAATGACATCCAGTCCGGATTTCATCGAATAGTCCGGCGCATGATAAGTATTGCCGTTCAGCAAAGCGTTGTTCGAAGTAGGCTGCCCCGCCGTAGTGGAGTTGTCAGCCCAGTTCTGTTCAACCGAAGCCTTGTTGGAAGCGTAATCATCTTTGCCGTCACCCGGGTAAGCTTTCGACTCTTTCCAAGTATAGAACGGGGTGGAAATGGACGGGATTCCGCTGTTCCAGACATCTCTATATCTGGTGGCCACTTCGCCAAATAGATAGAAGTTCGAGCCGCCTCTCTGCTTCCAGGCAGGTATGAAGTACTTATTGAAAATATATCTGTTCACATGCTTCACCGTGTCGATCCGGAAAGCATCTACACCCATATCAATGTACTTGTTGTAAGTGTCGATCAGATAATGATCCACCGCAGGCTCTTCTGTATTCAGATCCACACAGTCTCCTGCAATTTGCCCTGTCTGAACCGTGTAAGATTCCCAGGAAAGACTTTTCTCGGTGTGATAAATGTTGTTGTTAGCCCCTTCGGTCTTCATTAATGCCAGTCTTGCCTGATACTGCTGATCCGGTGTCATGGTGTCATAGTTGGAAGGCAGTTTATTCGTAATCTTGGTCATATTATTGACAGTATCCGGTTTGGTCGGATCCTTCTTGAACATGGGGAACAGGTTCTCTTCCCCGAAGTTCCCGGTATGATTGACGACAATATCCTGAATGATCTTCAGCCCTTTCGCATGGGCCGCATTAATGAGATCCTGGTAAGACGTGCCGGCAGATTCGTAGCGCGGGTCTACTTTGGCGAAGTTAATCGCATGATAGCCATGGTAATCATATCCGCTGGCATTCTGCACTACAGGTGTAATCCACACCGCACTGAAGCCCAGGGCCTTAATGTAATCAAGCTTGTCGATCAATCCTTTAAAATCACCGCGCCAGGCCGGATCTGAGTCCGGGTTGCCTGCCTTGGCGTCATCCCATGCATGCACATTGTTGCTCTTATCCCCGTCATAGAACCTTGAGGTTATCACGAAATAGATACTATCCTCACGGAAATCTCCGCTTTTCCCAATGTTATAGACAAAGCTTTGCGTGGTCTTCAGTCCAGCGCCGTCGATAACCAGGAATTTCAGAGTAGTCGTCTTGGAGACCAGAATTCCAGGGCCCGTCATGCCGGCCGAAGCGTTCCCGGAGATATAGACCTTGGAGCTCGTGGTAGGCTCTGTCCCGTCCTCAGTATAGTAAGCTGTGGTCGCTGCTGATTTGTTGTCTTTTACCACAAAAGATACCGTAACTGCCGTACTCGAATTCCCTACAGGCAGGTTCGGCGTAATCGTCGGAGCCTGGATGTCTGTATTCTGGTCAATGACATAGGCGAAGGAGGCTGCGCTTCCAGCTTGGCCTGCTGAGTTAACCCCCATCGCTTTGATAGTCATCGAAGCGTCTACCTTAATTCCGCCCGTGTACAGCTTCGAAGAAGCCGTTGGGACTGAACCGTCTGTTGTATAGTAAATCTTGTCGCCCGAATTCGTGCTGGATAGAGTTACAGTCTGGGCGGTATCGTAAGTTTTCGGTGCAGGAGACGCCGAGATTACAGGGATCTTTGGACTTTCCGGATTGGCATCATACCACTTGTTATCCGTATAGTACCAACCTTCTTTAGTACTGCGGGATAAATCTGCAGTCTGTTTGCCGTTACTGTCATTGAAGATGAGACTGGCACTTGTTGCCCCGGCAATCGTGTAGCTGTACCAGTCATTCCCATCGGACTTCATCAGAACCCCCGGCCAAGCGCCGCTTGTTGGCACAGAGGTCGGAACCAGATTCCAATAATGAATGCGGAGTGCTGAATTCCAATCTGTCGGTTTCTTCACATGTACGGTTAATCCGTCCGTAACCGGATCTACTGTAGAATCAGACGAGAGAACTGACATATAGTCGATATTGATATTCCCGCTGTCGCCGGAGTTATACTTGTAGGTGATCGTATTGTTCCCTTGTGGCAAGCTCAAAGTCTCTGTCTGGTCTGCCCAAGTATCCCAGTTCGCCAAGCTAGCCAGCGTGGTCTGCTTGATCAATGCCCCATTCACGTAAATGGAGACTTTCTTGGCACTGCCGGTCGCGTTCGCATAGTGCAGGGTTGCATTGTAATTGCCTGCTGCCGACGTCTGCACGTTAAAAGTCGCAGCTGCGCCAACTGCTAAATATCCGTCAACAAATCCTGTTCCGGAGTATCCTTTATGATCGGTATTTACCTTCGCTCCCCCAGATAGCGAAGCGCTCTCGCCTTCATACTTCTGACTGCTTGCAGCAGCGTTCGTTGTGCTGACCAAGGCGCCGTCCGTGATTCCCAATAAACTGATAGAAATTACAAGTACGAGCAATAAAGCAACAAATCGATTAAACTTTCTCCTTATCAAATCAACAACCTCCTGATTAAAAATTTAGGTAAAACGTTTGCACAAAACTCAGCAGATGATCCTAGCATTGAAATGAAATAATTTACCTCCTTCACTTTCCAAATAAGACAGTAAGCGCTAGCATAAATGGATCCACAATCCCTCTCCATCTTGATGCCAGCCGACAGGCAGCGTTAAAACTTCTTCACTCTCACCTCCTTTCATATCCCTATCCCTATAAATGTATGCGTTTTCAAAGAATGATATAAGTTCAAGGTTCAGGAATTATCTTCCTATCCCTCGAGTATATTCTGCTAGTTTTTACCGGTCAATGCAGCTTTCTAACTACTTTGTAGCATAACCTTTCCTTAACATGGACTTAAGTGTCATTTTGTAAGCCTTAAGACCTTTGAAACTGATTACTTTGCACTAACTTATAAGCCTGATCTTTATCCCCCCTAACGGATAATTTCTCCACAGAAAAGCAGCCTAGATCTTGATGGATCAAGGCTGCTCCGCTTTATCAATTTATATTCATATATTAATTAATTCTACTCCAATTACTGGAGGCAGTTGCTCATCGATCCAGCTTAAGGAGCTCCCGCCAAGCAACTTCAATATTAGCTGCGGCTTGCTGTGGTGTCATTTTGTCCAGCAGCAATTGTCCCAGATTGGCGGTGAAATCGCCAAACATTTCAGCTCCTTCCGGAATACGCGGACGCGGCTTGGCTGCGTCCAACACCAGCTTAAAGCTTTGAACAATCTGATCGGATGCAAAGCTAGGATCTTTATATACACTGATACGGCTTGGCAGGGTTTTGACTTCTTTCACCTGCTTGGCCTGAACCTTGGTGCTGGTCAGATATTGTATCAGCTTATAGGTTTCCTGTGGATGCTTGCTGTACTTGGAGACAACAAGACTGTGTCCACCGGCAGGAGACCCCTGCCCCTTCCGTCCTTTCGGAACGGCTGCAATACCCAGGTTACCTGCATCCTTGAACTCACTTCCACTAAGCAGATCGCCCACAGCCCAAGGACCATTCAGAATCATCGCGGATCGGCCTTCTTTGAAATCGTTCATCATTTTGTTATAGCTATCCGTGAAATCAGGATAAGGCTGTGTTACACCTGCCCGGCGAAGCTCCTGCATGAACTCCAAACCCTTAATAGAATCTGGAGAAGCGATATGGACCTTACGGTCGTCCGTCATCGTCTCTCCACCAAATGCCCAAATATAGGGCAGCGCAAAGTAGGAGTCATCCGAGACATAGACACCATAATGTCCCTTGTCGTTGGTTGCTTTCTTCGCTATGGACATCATTTCATCCATCGTCTGCGGAGGATTTGAATAACCAAGCTCCTTAAGGATCCGCTTATTATACAGCAAAGCCGGAGCCTCCATTACAGTCGGCAGACCATAGAGCTTATTGTTAATTTTAACGGAGTCCAGTGCCGTCCGGTTGAAATCGGCCTGATCCTCTTTCGTAATCATGGAATCCAGCGGCTGAAGCAGCCCTAGTTCTACGAACTCGGGTACCCAGGAGTTATCGGAACGGAAGCCATCCAGTGCCTGGTCCCCCAGCAGCGCGGTCTTGACATAATTGGATGCTGAACCAAAGGCAACGTCCACTATCTTTACCTTGATTCCAGGATTCTCTTTCTCGAAATCTTTCACACGGCTCTTGAAGAACTCAGCTTCCTTACCGTCATATGTGCTTACGAAGGTTACAGTTACCGGCTGTGCGGTACTGGACGTAGTGGAACAAGCACTGATTACTAATAAAGATGAAGCCATTAGAATAGCCAAAAATCGTTTTAACATGCTGTATCACCCTTAACTTTTAGGAATTATATACGGAATTTGCCGATAAGCGTCTTGAGTTCATCCGCCGAGTCCGCCAGTGCACTGGATGAAGCTGAGATCTCTTCCATCGAGGCTAGCTGCTCCTCTGTTGATGCGGCAACACTTTGTGTACCTGACGAATTCTCAGTTGCGATTTGAGAGATCAGGGAGAATCCCGATACCACAGATTCGGTATCCGTCATAATATCAGCCGTTGACTCGGTAACCCCCTGTACGTCGTGCTCTACCTGGCGAATGAGTTCCATAATTCCTTCAAAAGATTGACCTGCGACTTCAATAAGCTCGATGCCCTTCTGAACTTCGAGGGTTCCTTGCTCCATTTCAGCAGCAGCCATGCTCGCTTCATTCTGAATCCCTGTAATCAGGCTGCGGATCTGATCGGCCGAGACACGAGACTGCTCTGCAAGCTTACGGACTTCTTGTGCCACAACCGAGAATCCGCGCCCCTGCTCACCGGCTCTGGCTGCTTCGATGCCTGCATTCAAAGCCAGCAAATTCGTTTGAGTAGAAATATCCATGATGAGCTGTGTAGCTTTGCCAATTTGGATGGCCTGCTGCTCCAGATCGGCTATTACTTCAGAGAGTTTGCCGTTGCTGCTCTCAATTGTGCGAATCTGATGAATAACCTTAATCAAATCCTCTTTTCCTTGCATAGCCGTTGTCGAGGTATGGTTAACTGTCTGAAGCACAGCCTGTCCGTTACTGGCAATATGATGAACCTTCTCCGAAAGATTCGTTATCGTATCCAGGTTCTGTGCAACCTGACTGGATTGATTGTCTGTTCCTTCGGTAATCTCCTGCATAACCGTTGCGATGTGCGAGGTGGCCTGGCTTGTCTGCTCGGCACTGGCCTGCAGCTGTGCTGAAGATGCCGCAACTTGCAGGGATACTGACTCTGCACTTCCAATGACCGTGCGCAGCGAATCTGTCATCACATTAAATGCAGCAGCCAGTTCGGTAAGTTCATCCTTGCCCTTGAACTTTAATGACTCTACCTGAAGATTCCCCTCGGCAACTGCACCTGCTGATTGAATTAGCTTCCGGGTGCGGTTGATCAAGTAACGGGAGAGCAGAAAAGCGATTCCGACAGATAGCAGAATAGCAATACTTACTAGAGAGTAATTGACCAGCTTGACCCGCTCGTTCATGCTGGAAATATCACTTTTGAACGTTTCAATCTTGGCCTGCTCATCCTTCATGAAAGAGAGAAGAGAGAAGGCAATCGGATCGAATGAATCCTTCGTATATTTCTCTTGTGCCGTCACAGCTTGTCCGGCTGCCTTCTTATCCATTAGCGTTGTCTTATACTTAATATTCTGGGACCATAATGTGCTGAATTGTTCAATCTGCTTCAAGCTATCTGGATCCTTAGTCATTTTCTTCAAATCAGATAGTTCTAAATCCACGAACTTTACCGTCTCATCGAAACGGCTTTTGAAGCTGCCCATCAAATGGTCGGGAGCAAGCAGATAATGTGCCCCGTTGTCGTTGGCTGTTCTGGCGAACAGGTTCAAGCGCTGAATGACTTCCATTCTTTTCTGAGAATCGAAAATCTGATCATTCAATCCCCCAATACGCTGATTCATAATCGTCGTTACCGTTACCGTAATTAAGAACAATACGATTATGGAGAAAAAACTGAGTAATAATCTTGTTCGAAGTTTAATTGCCAAAGTCATGACCTCCGCTGTTAAAATAGATACTTAAATAAAAAATGAAATAACGAAAATATCTCCCCTATTTACACCGACAAAGTATATATATCGACAGAGGACGACTGATTTGTTACCTTATTCACTAGGTAAAAATACCCATTTACTTTCCAGTTTTGATTTTGGGATGTGCTCCAGTGAATGAATTCCGTGAAAACTACGTAATTTCTGCCCCTCCATCAATTTTAAATTCAAAAATAAAACTAGTGCCGTAATTTCTAGACACTAATTAAAAAGCCCTATCCTCTGATAGGATAGGGCTTGCCAAGAATTCAGTTCTAACTTTACACAAACAGCACGTCATTTTACTTTCGCATAAGTGTACTAATCTAAGATCTTGGATCCAATATACGCCAGATCGGTGATATCAATCTGGTTATCGTTGTTGATATCGGCAATCTTCGCTGTCGCCCAGTCTGCATCGCCGGAATGCTTGCCATATTGGTAAGCTACAATCGCAAGATCGCCTACATTGACGCTTCCATCTTTATTCAGGTCTGCAGATACCTCCTTAATCACCGCTTCCCTGAAATTATCCACAGCACTACCCAGCGCTGCTGTGGAACTGTCTACCTCGGACTGCGTCGCGCTTCCTTTGCCTTGAACGGCTTTGGCTGCACTTAAGGCAGTACCCAAGGCATCCTTCGCTTGCTGCGGATATTGACCTGGCAATGTTCCCACGACTGCTCCATCATACAGACTCTGGGCATTCGTAATCGCGGCTTTCAGCGCGGTCGTGTCTACAACCGGTTGGTCAATATCGCCTACCGATATGCTCTTAATGCCGCCCACCGCCTGAATAACCGTTCCCTCCGGAGCCACGCCAAGCTTTGCCTCACTGATGGCAATCGTTCCGGTAGTATTCCATACTCCGGCCTTGACCTTGAAGGTTAGATTCAATACCTGCGTGCTGGTGCCGGATACTCCTCCGGTATCCGCAATGAACAGTCTCACCTTCCCGGTCGTATCTTTGTCCTCTTTAACAACTTGAGTATTGCTGTTGGCGCCCAACGCACTCACATATTCAAATACCTGGGAATCATACTTCAAGGTAAGGTCCTGGGCATACACACTTTGTTCCAGGTTGTTCAGGCTGATGGACACGGCAACGCTGCTTCCAGGCTCCACACTGCTGTCTGCTGAGAGCACAGCTGCGGTGGTGATTTCTTGGGAATTCGGTGTGTAAACTTCCGCAATGAATGTTGTGACACTTTTCCCCTTAAGCGTGGTGTGAAGTGAGCTTCCATTTGCCGTGGTATCCCCTAAATTGGCAATATTCTCGCTAGACGAAGTTCTATAAGTAGCATATGAACTTACGGCTTTGCCATTTAGATTGAATGTCAGGGCAGTATCGCTGTCATTCTCATTTATAGCTACGATAACCAGCTTCCCATTGGAAGGGTCTTTATAAGCTGTTGTATATATTCCTGCTGCCGGAGCTGCATCTGAATGGACCCTAACATAACCCGGTCTGACAAATCTGCTATATTGTCCAAGAGTATACAACCTTTTGTTCAATTCATAACTTTGGACAGAACCATGATCATCCGTATGAAGTGTAATCAATGCGCCTTTATCCCCAACCGAGTTAACACTGTCTTTGGTGTTATTCCAAAGCCACCAGTAGGAGAACGCGTTGACTTCAGCTATAGTCATATCCTTATGAATCATTTTTGCCCAGTACAGACCATCCTTTATGGTTGGATCATTGGGTTCGCTCGTGGATACTTCTGTTACCCATAGCTTTTTATTATAATATTTCGTTTGAGTTAACCATTTAGCTCCAAGATTGGGGTCCTGCTGACTTACGGCATACTGATGTACACCAACAATGTCCACCCGGTCTCTGCTATCGGCATCATTCAATGTCGGAACCGCCAAATCTTCGCTGAAATTTAGCCCTTCTGGCATAATCAGCATAGCAGGTACGTCTTTCTTGGCAAAGGTAGGCTTCAGATAACCCTTTACAAATTTATGGAAATCATCCGCTGACCAACTGCTGGACTCATAATTCGGCGCCCAGTTCGGCTCATTTTGTATTGAAACTGCCGCTATGTCGATTCCCTTATGGGTCTTGAATCCATTCACATAGTCAGCCAGGAAATCAGCGTATGCCTGATATTTGTCAGCTCTAAGCTTCCCGCCGATTTCTCCGTATGTTCCTGTGCTGCCGGTCTTCATAAACGGCGGCGGCGTCCAAGGTGTAGTGAAGAATCGGGTCACATTATAGTCGGCCTTTATTCTATTAAAGAGCCAGGTTGTACCGTTAATATCCCAATTGTTCCAGTTCCAAACACCTAATTCCGAGACTAAGTCATACGGAAGCCTATTTCTTACCATACTAAGTCCCGCACCATTCGATGTGCTAAATAGCGCATCTAGTATTGCCTTCTGTGCCGGGTTAGGCAGATTGGACACAATCCCTGTCGACCAAGCATTTGATGCGCCAAAGCCGTCGATTTCCTGCCTTTCGTTATTGTAATCAATAGTAACTGCAGGTGCAGCTGCAGCATGAGCCGAATGATTACTACTAAGCATGGGGGTTAATAGAAGACCTAGGCAAAGACAAATTTTTAGAGCTGCACTCGATTTAACCTTTTCTTTCCCCAATTTGTTCCTTCCCCTCAATAAATTTATAGTCGTAAGAGAGTTAGTTATCTAGTCCATATTGGATCATCCCGTCTGCTGCTCCGCAGCAAGCACCAGGAGATTCTCATTTTTAAACGCATAAGCAATAAAAGATAGCTCGGAATCATGAGGAAGATTGTTTTCTCGGATCAGTCTTTTCTTCATCCTGCCGAGCAGGCCCTCCGCCTGTCCTGCTTCTACCTTTTCCCAGACGTAGTATTGATGTTTCTCCTTAATCATCTGCAGGTTCATCATAATAATCTCCTCCTATTACGCATCTAATTAAGCGCTTTCAATTTATGGAAATGAATGCTGTCCGCTACTCTACTATGCCCTATCCCAAGAAGGGGATGGATTGCTATTTCTCGAAATAGGGCATTACTAGAGTTCAGTTGTTCACGCTTGCTATATAAGTTGAACTAATGGTTTACATGCTAGTCAGCCGTATGAAATGTTCCTACGATCGCTGTTTCTTAAATTCAATTTATAACATAACTTATTCAAGTATTTTGGAGGCAATATACGCTAGATCCGTGATATCAATTTTGTTATCGCTGTTCATGTCCGCTATCTTCGCTGCTGTCCAGTCTGAGCCGACGGAATCCTTACCGTAATGGTAAGCTACAATCGCAAGGTCGCCTACGTTGATGCTTCCATCCTTGTTCAAATCTGCGGACACTTCCCTAATGACCGCTGCCTTGAAGGTGTCTACGGCACTGCCCAGCGCTGCTGTGGCACTGTCCACCTGGGACTGCGCTGCGCTTTGGTTGTCTTGAACCGCTGTTGCCGCTTTGATGGCCGCTCCGAGAGCATCCTTGGCTTCCTTCGGATACTGACCTGGCAATGTGCCCACTACAGCTCCGTCATACAGGTTCTGCGCATTCGTGATTGCGGCTGTAAGTGCAGTCTTGTCTACAACCGGTTGGTCAACATCACCGATCGTTATGCTCTTGCTGGCAGGTGCAGCCTGAATAACGGTTCCCTCAGGAGCCACACCGAGCTTAGCCTCGGTAACCGCAATCGTTCCGGTCGTATTCCGTGCACCCGGCTTTACCTTGAAGCTTAGATCCAGCACTTGAGCGCTGGCTCCGGTTATCCCTCCAATATTAGCGGTAACGAGTCTAACCTTTCCGGCAGTCGCCTTGTCCTCTGTCACGATCTGAATATAGTCGCTTGCCCCTGCCGCGCTCACATATTCAAATAGGTTCGAATCATAGGTCAGGGTGATGTCCTGGGCATACACACTTTGTGACAGCTTGTTCAGACCAACCGCCACGTTAAAGCTGCTTCCAGGCTTAACACGACTGTCCGCTGAAAGTACAATTGCAGCAATTGCAGGTGCCTTGGACACAACGGTCACATGAGTTACCGCTGTCTTGCCGCCATCTGCCGATGTCGCGGTAATAACGGCACTCCCAGCCGCTATCGCATGCACGGTTACACTTGTTGTACCGGATACAGAATCATAAGTTGCGCCAGTTACCGTGGCCACGCTCGGATTACTTGATGAGAACTTCACGTCCTTGTTAGCTGCATCTGCAGGGGTTATCGCTGCGGTCAGTATAGCGGTTGAACCTTCCTCAAGGCTGAGTGAAAGGGTTACCCCTGTTACCTCTATTGGATCGTCTGCAAAGGTGACCGTTGCAAACATTGTCGAAATTATAAAGACTAAAACTAATAGGCTTAAGACCTTTTTCATTAACCAATCTCCTCTCCATAGAAATTTATCAAAAAATTCTTTAGTAGCTGTGGACCTGAGGATGAAGAATCCCCGTCCACAGCTGCACAATTGATAGGTTTAGTCAGTAATTTGGGATGCAATATACGCGAGATCCGTGATATCAATCTTGTTATCGCCGTTCAAATCCGCGATCTTCGCTGCCTTCCAATCTGCGCCAGTGGAATCCTTGCCGTAGTGGTAAGCTACCATTGCAAGGTCGCCTACATTGACTTTTCCATCCTTGTTCAGGTCTGCGGACACTTCCTTAATGACCGCTGCCTTAAAGGTATCTACGGCATTGCCCAATGCTGCTGCGGCACTGTCCACCTCAGACTGCGTTGCATTTCCTTTGCCTTGGACCACGTTGGCTGCACTTATGGCAGCACCCAGAGCATCCTTGGCTTCCTTCGGATACTGACCTGGCAATGTGCCCACTACAGCTGCATCATACAAGCTCTGTGCATTCGTAATCGCGGCTGTCAGCGCAGTCTTGTCTACACCTGGCTGCTCTACACCATCGCCGATCGATATGCTCTTACTGCCCACCGCCGCCTGAATGACGGTTCCCTCAGGAGCCACACCAAGCTTGGCTTCGGTAACCGCAATCGTTCCGGTCTTATTCTGTACATCAGCCTTAGCCTTGAAGGTAAGATTTAGAACCGGCGTGCTCGCTCCGGATACTCCTCCAATATTGGCGGCGATGAGTCTAACTTTTCCGGCAGCCACTTTGTCCTCTGTCACAACCTGAATGTCGTTGTTAGCACCTACCGCACTCACATATTCAAATAGGTTTGAATCATAAGACAAGGTCAGATCCTGAGCATACACACGTTGTTCCAAGTTGTTCAGGCCAACGGCCACGTTAAAGCTGCTTCCTGGCTTCACACTGCTGTCTGCTGATAGTGCGGCTGTGGCTCCTTGTGCTTGCTTATTGATACTTACGGTATATGCTTTTTCTGTTACTCCATCTTCGGCCACCACTCTAACGTTCATAGTAGTCGTGTCAGATTGTAAAGATACTTTTCTATCTACTGAATCATCAATTAAGATGTTATCAACATATACCAGAGCATTCGTGTTTTCAGGAGTGAGCTTAACTAAAGCCTCCGTAGAATCTTTAGGAATAGAAATGGAATACTTATTATCCGCTCGTGTTGCGGATGCCCCACCTACAGTAACACTCTTGAGGCTCGGGTCATTATTATAGTCTTTCAAAATGGAAACCGTTCCGAAAAGTCTGCCAACGTAACCTGAGCCCCTACTCGCGAATTTTACAGTTACTTTTGTTTTTCCAGCTATCAAATTTGCCGGAATTTCATATCTTACGTCATAAAATTGGTCAGGCGTTTTGGCCGCTATCGTTTCTTCCTTAATTAGGTTACCGTCAACATATACATTGAAAGCTCTCCCTTTATCACCGCTATAGTACCTAGTGGAAATAAAATTAGTAACGGAAGGATTAACTTCCATGTCATAACTTAGCCAGGCGCCTCCCGCTGCTCCACTCCAAGCTTGACGATACTGTTCTCCGCCATAAGAGCCTCCACCCGTATTTCCTTGGAGGTTATGCGCCAATTCATGCTGGTCATTCGTAATTTGCACTTCGTCGATCTTGGCAATTGCCTTTTTAGCGGCAGTCTTTCTACTCATAATGTTTTTCTGGAAATTCGGAGAATCCAGTGCAGACAAATAGAAGTAAACCCCATATCTTTCCTTGTACAAGGAGTAATATGGCGTAAATTTCAAATGATTATCTTCATCCGTTTTCCGCAGTGTGAATTCTAGCTTCCCTTCCGTCTTAACCAAATTGTTTTTGACGTTATTGATCCAGTCTTTCACATTCCCATCTTTTATAAGGATATAATCCTTATAGGTAACGCCTGAAGGCAAGTTTGCTTTTTGTGAAGCAAGATGCGGAATCGCGACCATTTGCTCTGTTCCAAGGCCTGCGCTTAGAACAAGTGGACCATAACTAAATGCTGCCGCTTCGGGATTATCTTGTAGGGTTGATACCTGTACTTCCAAAGGGAGCGTCAATTCAACAACATCCCCAGTCTTCCATACTCGATTTATATCTATATATCCGTTAGCTTCTCTTACATTTAAGGTTTCCCCGTTGATCGCCACAGCTACTTTTTGGCCTTGGGCAACCCACTCCGGTGATCTGAATTTAATATTAACGGCCTCGGAAGGTGCTGCGTCAAGGGTAAACTTGGCTTTATCGCTTTCAGGGATATCCGTCTGCTGTGTTAATTGAAGGCCCTTCTCGGTCCAGTTCACAGTTGAGCTCAAGTACATGTTGACATAGAGATCTTGATCGGTATGGTAATAGATACTGTCGTCCAGCTTACTAAAGCTCTCCATACCACTTCCCGTATCACACCAGAAACTATCGAAGAATGTGGAGAATACTTTGAAATACCCTGTACCCATTGGCTTAAAATACGTACTCATACCCGTTTCCGGATTAATTGAGGACATGATCTCATTTTTCAATGTTTTCTCATAATAGTTGGCATATTTAATATCTCCTGTAAGTCTGAACAACTCTCTGGTGAGCTTTAACATGTTGTAGGAATTACATGTTTCATCGTTTATGTTATTCCTGTAATTATCCAACTGCCCTGGTTCTCTAAATTGCTCATTTTCACTATTCCCGCCTGTAATATACGTATGGTCTTTGACTACCATCTCCCAGAAGTTCTCCGCCGCTTTTAGATAGTACGACTCGGCTTCACCTAATGTTCGATACCGATTCAAAGCGCCAATAAACTTTGGAATTTGTGTGTTTGCATGCTTATTTGCCAGTTTGTCTTGACCCTTAACGATAGGAGTAAACAGGGATTCTTCATCAAACATATGGGCTGCCGTTAAATGATTCGCATTATTGGTGTACTTATACAGTTCATACAAGGCGTCATTTATACCGCCGTATTCTACATTCAGTACTCTTGTATGCGTGGCATCATCCCAGGTTTGAGTTCTGTTATATGACCAATCTCCGAGCTTACTTGCAATCTCCAAGGCGTCTCCATTACCTTCGTATTTATAAACATCCACAAGCCCTGCCACAATTTTATGCATGGTGTACCAAGGTACCCAGCTTTGGCCTTCAATCTTCCCTTCGATTACATCAAAATGGGATTCCGGTGTGGCAAAAATATAACCATTTTTGCTTGCATTCTGGCATGCTTTCAGTTCACTGATGATGTAATCTATTTTGCTTTTTATTTGCGTGTTCAGCGTTTGATTACCTTTAGTTTGTTTGTATGCCTGAGCTAACGCTGTCATGTAATGCCCTAATGTATGCCCTCTAAGGTAACTCCAACTGCCTTCCCAACCGTTGTAAAGCTCTGCTTTCTTAGGGAGACCCGCTACCGTTCTGAACCCAGACAAAAGACGATCCGGATCAAGTTTTAATAAATAATCAACATCTTTATTGAGGGCATTAACATAATAAGGGTCTGTGACCTCTACCTGCTCCAAGTCAAAATTTTTGATTTTCGAAAAATCACCTATATATTTATTCGTTTTTACAACCACAGAAAATTCTTTGGTCAGAGTTACTGAGCCGTAAGTGATAGAAACTCGTACTGTAACTGGAGTATCGGCCCCTGGATCAGTGACCACTCCGGTGTTTGATATAACATTTGGATTTGAAGTACTCCACGAGATTGTGCTTCCATTTATACCTTGCGTCGGGAAAGTCAGATTTCCTCTTGTTGTCTCTGGCAGAACGATTGCATCTTTGTCTTGCTGTGCAATGACCTTCTCGTCAATTACCCCACCTTCCGTTCTATAGACATCTCGAATAGCCTCATCTGTTGCAGCATCACTGTAAATCTTGAACTCATCCAGGTTCAATTTAGAATAGGCGCCGCCATATGAGGGTGAGTTAAAGCCCAAATACTTATGATCCGAACTATTTGCGACAATACTGCCTCCCTGTTTATTATAGATGACCTTTTGAGCGAGACCGTTACGGTAAATAGCCACACTTTTTGTTGCATTATCATAGGTGACCGCAATATGGGTCCACTCTCCGACAGGGAAGAATTTGCTTCGATCCCCAGTAACATACGATTCCTGAACGCTAGATCCAGTGGAAAGCTTCAATGGAACCGTATCACTCAGGATGCTTAAATACCAACCTTCTCCGCTCCAGTTGCCACTTGGCTTGTTCCACATAATCATATGCTCGCCTTGTAACGTTGCATCGGGCTTTACCCAGAAAGACACAGTCAGATTCTGCGGCTGTAATGCCGAAGACGTCCCTAAATCAATATAATTATCCGTTCCGTTAAGTTGTAGAGCTTTACCAACCTTCCCGTCCACATATTTGGCGGTGCCATTTAATCTCCCTTGTATCCCTTTACTGGAGGAATCTGCAATGTTATTTTCGAACTTTAAGTCCAGTTGCTTTGAAACTTCCAACGCTGCTGCATATGTCGGAATCGCGAAAACGGAAAAACCGGACACAGCCGTTGAGATCAATGTTAAGCATATGATTTGAGGTGCTGTCCTCCTTATTGCCTTGTTTATACCCTTTAATAGTTTCATTTACATTTCTCCCTCTTTATAAAATATCGAGCAGAATTCCGAATTTGCTTGTGTCACAAAGCGATTAAGGACTGCGTCTATTTTAGGAAAGCTAGAGATCTGAAATATCCAACTTAATATGCCCTATCCCAATGATGGATTGCTATATCTCGGGATAGGGCATAACTAGAGTTCAGTTGTTCACGCTGCTAATTTGTTATTCAAGTATTTTGGAGGCAATATACGCAAGATCCGTAATATCAATCTTGTTATCGCTGTTCATATCCGCAATCTTCACGGTTGCCCAGTCTGCGCCAGTAGAATCTTTGCCATAGTGGTAAGCTACAATTGCAAGGTCGCCTACATTGATGCTTCCATCCTTGTTCAAGTCGGCGGACACTTCCTTAATGACCGCTNGCTAATTTGTTATTCAAGTATTTTGGAGGCAATATACGCAAGATCCGTAATATCAATCTTGTTATCGCTGTTCATATCCGCAATCTTCACGGTTGCCCAGTCTGCGCCAGTAGAATCTTTGCCATAGTGGTAAGCTACAATTGCAAGGTCGCCTACATTGATGCTTCCATCCTTGTTCAAGTCGGCGGACACTTCCTTAATGACCGCTGCCTTGAAGGTATCTACGGCATTGTCCAATGCTGCTGTCGCACTGTCCACCTCAGACTGCGTCGCGCTACCTTTACCTTGGACCACTTTGGCTGCGGCAATCGCAGCGCTCAGGGCATCCTTGGCTTTCTGCGGATACTGGCCTGGCAATGTGCCTACCACTGCTGCATCATACAGGCTTTGTGCTTTCGTGATCGCGGCGTTTAGTGCGGTCTTGTCTACAACCGGCTGCTCCTCACCGCTGACCGAAATGCTCTTGCTATCAACCGCCGCCTGAATGACGGTTCCCTCCGGAGCCACACCCATCTTGGCCTCGGTAAGCGCAATCGTTCCGGTTGTATTCCGTACATCCGCCTTTACCTTGAAGGTTAGCTTCAATACCGATGTACTGGCTCCCGATACTCCTCCGATATTCGCCGTGATCAGTCTTACCTTCCCGGCCGCTTCTTTGTCCTCCTTAATGATCTGGATATTGCTGTCCGAACCTGCCGCGCTCACATAGTCAAATACGTTAGAATCATAAGACAAGGTCAGATCCTGGGCGTACACACTTTGTTCCAGGTTGTTCAAGCTGACATCCACCGTGAAGCTGGTTCCAGGCTTCACCCTGCTGTCCGCTGACAGCACCGCTGCGGGTCCTTTTGGTTCAGCGGACGGCCATACTGGATCGGTCGTGGAACTACTTGTGGTTAAGTAGATCCGGTCTATGATAAGTCCGGATTCTCTTCCCCAGAAGTTCAGCTCGTGCTCGCCCGCCGTAAAATTCAATGGCGAACCCCCAGGCACAGCCGGACCACCATTACTAAGGTTCACCCATTTGAACTGACCGCCGCTAACGCCCTCGATTCCGTTGGATGTGAATTGATATTGGTTATCCAAGCCCACGTGAACCGAGTCCGTTTGGAAGCTATGGCTCTTGGCCAGAACCCAAACATAGTAAGCTCCTGCCGTTTTAAAGTTAATTTTGTAATTCAGACTGGAGCCGGCGGCAAGGCTCGCTGCATCCGTACCCGGTGTAACGGCAGTACCGTCATCCGGCAGGAACTGCATCGCTTTCGTCTTCTCTCCGTCAACAAGTGACCATAAATGGCCGTTCGCAGTTCCACGTACGTAGGCGCTGCTTGTGTTCTCTGCTGCGGTCTCCGCTTCAATGGCTACAGAGACAGGGGTATTAACTTTTACAGTGATTTGCGTAGTTACCGCGTCACCAGAGCCTCCCTTATAACTTACCGTTACATTGGTTGTTCCACTGGCTTTAGCAGTTATCGTCCCGTTCAATACCTCAGCAACATTAGGATTCGAATTGCTGTAGGTAGCTGTTTTGGTTACATCTTCGGTATGTCCGTCAAGAAACTCCGCTGTAACCTTAAATGCTGCCGTTTTCCCCGCATCCAGGGCAACGGAAGGTGTGTCTACGGTGAGCTGCTTCACCGTTAGTTCACTGTTCAAGTCTTTTACCAGAATATTCAGAGAATCTGTCTTTCCCCCATAGCTAATGTCAATGCTTGTAGTCCCGAAGCCCACTCCGGTGACAACCCCGTTATCTACAGTGACAATCCCGCTTTGTGCCGGTGTTGCTATGGCTTGATCCGTAACATCCTTGCTTGTTCCATCAGCATAAATAGCGGTAACCTTGATGTTGGCTGTGTTACTTCCACTCACCATATCAATCTTTTGTTTATCGATAGAAGCGTTAATTGCAGCGAGCTCTTGAGCCTCACCCTTGGGCTCGAACTGCCAATAATCCACCTTGAAGAGATTACCTGATGATTCTCCTCTGTATACCAAATATAGATCATGGACACCAGCAGCACCGGAAATGTTTGTAGTCTTGATCTTCCAAATGTCGTCTCCACCAGTATTGGAGATGGGAAGCGTCCCTATTAAGGCTCCGTCAGCGCTGTCCAGATGAAGCTCTATCTTTCCGCCGCTTGAACCGCTTGCCACATTAGCTTTAAACGTTCCGGCGCCTTTATCGCCAAAGTCAACCTTGGATACGGCTGTCCAGTCCCCGTCATTGATGCTGCCGACATTCAGATTAATGCTGCTGACCAAAGCTCCCGGCTCAGTAGTAGTTTCTGTGCTGATCCCTCCGTTCCAGCCTATGGTTTCAGCCTCAATCCTTGTATAAGGGTTGAAATTCTTCAATTGTGGAATGCCCTCGTAATCGCCGGTAATGTTCTGAATGACTCCTTTGGCATCAAAGCTTACTTTGTTGATGTGGGCGTTACGATATCCATGCGGCTGACCTTTCAATTGTGGGACAGCCCCACTCTCCGCCATTGCTTTTGCCAAGGTCTGGGCGTGGTAGGTAATGTACCATTCCCCATTGAACTCGAACATGGCATGGTGGTTGTTGCCTCCTACACCGAAGAAAGCAGCAGGGTTGGGCAGGATGGTCTTGACATAGGTGAAGGGACCCATCGGATTGTCGCTTACCATGTAAGCAATCGTTCCAGTAGGTATGTCGGCCGGATGATTGCCGGAGAAGTTGGTACAGTAGGAGTAATAGTATTTCCCGTTATATTTGTTGATCCCTGAGTCTTCGAATAGGAATGGTGGATTGATAGGCTTAGCCTTTCCGCCGCTAGCGTCAAGATCGAGACTAATCATATCCGCCCCAAGCTTCGCGACACGCGCTGTACCTGGATCAGCGTCCTTCCCTGCCGGAACACCGCCGCCAAAATATAAGTAGCCGCTTCCGTCATCGTCAACCAGAACAGCAGGGTCAAAGAGCCACGTAACATCGGCTACCCCTGGAGTATTTCTGCTAACGAGAGCTTTTCCAATCGGATCTGTGAACGGTCCGAATGGGCTATCCGCCGTAAGCACGCCAATGCCGCTTGCACTATCTGCAAAATAAAGGAAGAATTTCTCCTTGCCATTTATAGTTTTATGTGCGGCTGCCGGCGCCCAGGAATTGTTTGCCCATTTCGCTGCGCCATTTGGACCGGCTACAGGTATTTCTCCGTGGTCTGTCCAGTTCACCATATCATCGGACGAAACAACCGTAATTTTGTTGATCTTACTATATCCGTTATCCTTAATTGACCCGTCAGCATTGTACTCAAATATATCATTTGTCATGTACACATAAACTCGGCCATTATAGACCATTGCATAGGGATCGGCACCAAACTTCTGTGTAAACAGCGGGTTCCCTTTGCCAGGCGTTTTAGCCAGTGCTGGAGTGAGCTCAGCTGTTGCAGCCTCTACCTTATTTGTAAGCGGGCCAGGTGTGAATGCACAAGCAAGAACTAAAGCCATCGTCATCGAAATCATCAAAAGCCTTTTCCACTTCTTCACGGAAACAACCTCCACCTTTCAAGAATGATTGATAGTTGAACTTGACTCGTCTTGAGAGAGATCACCACCCTTCACTACTCATCTAGCAAAGACACCACTCATGGCTCTACTTGTATAAAATTCTGTGTATAATAACAGCCGCTTGAGCTCTTACCGCGGTATCATTAGGATTGATCTTACCGTTGTCTCCAAGAATGATCTCCTTCTTGATCAGCTGAGCCAAAGGGTTCACTGCATAGGGTGCTACTTCACTGGCATCACTGAAGCGGCTAAGGTCTGAATCTGACTCATCCAGCATTTTTCCGGCGATTTTCATGGCCCTCGCGGCGACCACCATCATATCCTGTCTAGATATGCTTTTCTTAGGCTCGAACTGGTTATTGCCTTTGCCTTGGGCGATGCCTAGCTTTTTAGCTATACCTACCTCTTTGTAATAGTAGTCAGACGGCCCCACATCATTGAAATTGCCGTCTGCATCTGCATTAAGTTTTAATGCCCTGACCAGCAAGCTAACAAAATCAGCTCTGCTGACATTAGCTCCAGGGCTAAAGCTAGTATCTGACGTACCTTTAATAATTCCTACAGAAGCAAGAGCTTCTATTTCCGTTTTGGCCCAATCATAGCCTGCCAGATCGTTGAAGGCTGTTCCATAGTTATAGACAGTTTCCGAGAGTCTCGCATCTAACGCCTTCACGGATACCAGCTTAATATTGGCGTTTCCCTGGCTCTTTACCTTGAAGGTAATCGTACTCAGAGCCGTGTCTCCAGTCTCTCCTTTCACACTTCCTATCTTGGTAAATGCTACTGTCATCTTTCCCTCAGTCGCCTTTGAAGGTATAAAATATCCCTTCAATTTGGATTCAGCCTTATCCAGTTCAACAAAGTTCGGGTCAAATGTAATTAGTGCTTCGTATGCATAGAGATCCTTCATGTTACTTCCATTTAATGTAACTTCCAAACTCTGACTGAGGGAAGCGCTTTCTTTATTCTCAATCAGTGTGAAGACCGTTACTTCTTCCGCATAACCTGCACCGGGCATCCAGGCAGTCAGGAATAGCGCAATCAGACACATTGCAATCGTCATTTTCCCTTTTCTCATGTTCATTCTTCTCCTTATGGGCTAGGTTAGCTGCTCTATCAAATTCCTTACTCTAGGTTGCCTGAATACCCTTACTGATTTGCTGCCTTTATTATAGAAGCGGTATTTGAAAATCACGATGTAATTTCTTATTTGAAAACTTCGATTTCTTAGGCAAGTATAAGCCCAGATTATTCTAGTAAGCCCTATACCCTGGTTGGGATAGGGCTTGCTAGAATTCAGCTAGTCACTCAATTCAAGCAGCACGCATATTCACAACGAACAGACAGCTCGCTTATTCAAGTATCTTGGAGGCAATGTACGCAAGATCCGTAATATCAATCTTGTTGTCGCTGTTCATATCCGCGATTTTCACGGCTGCCCAGTCTGTACCGGTGGAATCCTTGCCATAGTGGTAAGCTACAATCGCAAGATCGCCAACATTGATGCTTCCATCCTTATTCAGATCTGCAGACACTTCCTTAATCACCGCTGCCTTGAAGGTATCTGTCGCACTGCCCAGGGCTGCTGTGGCACTGTCCACCTCGGACTGCGTCGCGCTACCTTTACCTTGGACGGCTTTGGCTGCACTTATGGCAGCACCCAAGGCATCCTTAGCTTGCTGCGGATATTGACCTGGTAGTGTGCCCACGACAGCAGCATCATACAGGCTCTGTGCATGCGTAATCGCCGCTGTCAGCGCTGTCTTGTCTACAACCGGCTGCTCCTGATCGCCTACCGATATGCTCTTGCTGTCAACCGCCGCCTGAATGACGGTTCCCTCAGGAGCGACACCCAGCTTCGCCCCGGTGACTGCAATCGTTCCGGTCGTATTCCTTACACCCGCCTTGACCTTGAAGGTCAACTTCAATACCGGCGTGCTGGCTCCCGATACCCCTCCTATGTTCGCGGTGAACAGCCTCACTTTCCCGGCCGCTTCTTTGTCCTCCTTTACGATCTGGATCTTGCTGTCCGTGCCTGCCGCGCTTACGTAGTCAAAAACGTTCGCATCATAAGACAAAGTCACGTCCTGCGCATACACACTCTGTTCCAGGTTGTTCAAGCTGACATTCACTGTGAAGCTGCTTCCAGGCTTCACATTGCTATCAGCAGAGAGTACTGCTGCGGGTCCTTTAGGCTCAGGTTCAGCGGATGGCCAGACTGGATCCGCCGTTGAGCCGCTGGTGGTTAGATAGATTCGGTCTATGATAAGTCCCGATTCTCTTCCCCAGAAATTCAGTTCATGCTCGCCCGCCGTCATGTTGAGCGGCGCGCCCCCAGGCACGGCCGGACCGCCGTTGCTGAGGTTGACCCACCGGAAATTGCCGCCGCTGACTCCCTCAATTCCGTTGGATGTGAATTGATACTGATTATCTAAGCCCGCATGGACGGAGTCCGTTTGGAAGCTATGGCTCTTGGCGAGAATCCAAACGTAATATGCTCCTGGAGTCTTAACGTTGATTTTGTAATTCAGACTGGAGCCGGTGGCAAGGCTGGCCGCATCCGTGTTTGGTGTAACGGCAGTGCCGTCGTCCGGCAGGAACTGCATGGCTTTCGTAGTCTCGCCGTCAACCAGCGACCATACATGTCCGTTCGCGGTTCCACGTACGTAGGCATTACTTGAATTCTCTGCCGCGGTCTCTGCCTCAATGGCCACTGTGGTAGAGGTAACTAAATTAATCGTATATACAGCCGTTTGTAAACCGTCTCTGCTTACAGTTACTGTGGCTTTACCCGGCACTGACGTGGCTTGTGTTATAGACACACTTGCGCCAGGATCATTGGGAACCGCTGTAACTTGCGGTGGAGCCGATCCGGCAGGAACATCCAGGGTATAGGTATACGTATTGGGACTAAACCCGTTAACGGGTTTACCGTTGACCTGAAGGCTCTTCAAATTGGTGTCAAAATTAGATCCAGTCAACTTGTCATCCAGCTTGAAGTAATCGAAGTCAACATAACCTCCAGTTGTCTTTGTCGCAAAATTAAATAAGGCAAACCGATACCCCATGAAATGTGGCAATGTGTAGGACATTTGAAGGGTATTTCCTATAGCTGCCCAATGTTCACCGTCAAGACTGTAGTAGAAGTAAGCTTTATCTGTCCTATTCTTGAAGTCGAGCTCAGTCTTTAGATAGATGATGTTCTGATTAACAGGGATACTTGCCGCTTCCACTGCCGAGCCTGAGCTTCCATTCACCATAACAACAGATTTCGTTGTGCCTGACATCTTAACCCCGACAAATCCATAGTTTTTCTGGAATGCGGCAATTCCGGCATAATCCCCGTCCTTCATATGGCTGGTATCTATTGCAGTTATTCCCGAGCTTTCCGGTCCGAAGGTCCGCTGTGTCAGCGTATTTCTCGCATCAAGAATGCTGGTGCTCGTTCTTCCGGTAGTGAGTCTTAAATACCCTGGCCGGTCGGTAAGGGACCAGAATCTATTGTCTGGATTATGGTTCCACTGCCATACCAATCCGAGATTGGAACCGTTGTAGACCGCTTCCCCGCTGGCAGTCTCACCATGATACGCCCCCGATTTCTCAGCCCGCTGGTCGAAATTATCCGATGAGACCCACGATCTGGAAAGCTCGGCGGCGATCCCTGTATCATTGACGTCCCCGAATACAGGCCATCCATCCTGACTCCAGGTCACCGGTATAATGAAGGGAATGCGTCCCACGGACCCATAATCTTGGAACAACATTCCATACCATTGTCCATCAGAGGCCTGAACGATTCCCCCTTGAGCTACACCGGCACTATTTGAATTGCTTCCCGATCTTAGAGCAACCTTTCCTTCATAAGGGCCGTCAATCGCATCAGCCCTGTGTACTAATTCCGTACGAATGCTTCCCGCTGGCCACGAGATATTGAAGATATAATACTTGCCATTTATTTTATGGATGTGTGAGCCCTCAGCTCCGAGACCGCCGGAGCCGCCGGGAGCGCTTGCATTTTGAATGATCGTTTTGTTCATTCCGCCTGCTTTGATGGCTGTGGCATCTGAAGTTAGTTCAATAACCTTGATGGCTCCGCCGCCGTAAACCAGATATACACGTCCGTCATCATCAAACAGCAGTGACATATCATGATAAACGCCGCCCGCAAGCTCATACTTTTCCCATGGGCCCTTTTCTATGTCGGTGGTTTGAAAGATATACGTTTTGCCAATATCATTGGAGGCAAACACCACATAATACTTGCCGTTATGGAATCTAATACTGCTTGCCCAGGAGCCTTGCCCATATATGTTTTGCCCATTTGAAAGGGTTTGTTTGTCGGTCTCCGCGAGTCTGTCATATACATAGTTGACGATTTCCCAATTCACGAGATCCTTGGATTTCATAATAGGAACACCAGGGTTCATATGCATGGTTGTACTGGTCATGTAATAGGTATCATTCACCCTGATCACATCAACATCGGGTACATCTGCCCATATAATTGGGTTCTTGGCCGTGCTGTCGTCAGCATACGTAGATGAGATCGGCAGGATACTAATTAATAAAGTAAACACTAAAGCAATTGAACATAGCTTTTTGTGCATGGATCTTAACCCCTCCCAGATACATTATGAAATTCAGTTGTAATTTTGGAGATACTACGAGAAGAGCGGAATTTAGAATCAGAATGCAGTCTATAGCTGAAGTGAATTAATCCGGGGAATAACCTTGGCCTGAAAGCTTAGAAAACTATCTTAAAATGTGCTCGCCACCACCCCTTAACCTGAAAAAGCCCTTTCTTAATGGACATTTTATCATTCAGCCAATAAAGTAACGATGTAATATCTTCTCTGAAAAATTACGTTTTTTTACGATGTTATCTCCGTCACCAGAAGCTGCTGACATAATTAAAAGGCCTTAATCCTGTGTTCAGGATCAAGGCCTTTAAGGCTCTAATATTTGCGGTTTTCGATTTCCCGGGCAGCCGTTCCCTTCGTAAATACACCCTCACGGGTTACAATTCGTTTGGGCAGCGTATGGCCAGCCACAACCTCCTTCGCCGCTTGAATCAATTGAGGCCCTAGCAGCGGATTGCATTCCACGGTACAGTTTAATTTCCCTAAAAGCATAGCCTGAAAAGCTTCCCTTCCTCCATCAACGGATACAATCACGATATCCTTACCTGGTCTGAGGCCGGCTTCCTCAATAGCCTCAATAGCTCCAAATGCCATATCATCATTGTGAGAATACAGCACTTGGATGTCTCTGCCATATTTCTGCAAATACCTGGTCATAATGGCCTTGCCGGATTCACGCGTGAAATCCCCGGTATCTGAGGCGACAATGTTCATAGCATGATTTCCACGTATCACCTCTTCAAAGCCTTTCTTCCGATCAATGGCAGGTGCCGAATTAAGCGTTCCTTGGATTTCAGCAATGTGAATCGGGCCGCGAACCAATCGCATCTTATCGAGTACGTATTTGCCTGCTTTACGGCCTTCCTCCTTGAAGTTAGAGCCAATAAGAGTGATATAGAGCGAGGAATCCGCAACCTCTACGGATCGGTCCGTGATGATGACAGGTATACCGGCGTCCTTCGCTTCCTTAAGAACTTCACCCCAGCCGCTCTCTACAACGGGGGAGAAGCCGATCACGTCCACTTTACGTGAGATAAAAGAACGAATTGCCCTGATCTGATTCTCCTGCTTCTGCTGGGCATCTTCAAATAACAATTCTACATTCGCCTGCTTGGCCGCTTCCTTAATCGACTTCGTATTGGCTGCACGCCATGCGCTCTCCGATCCCACCTGAGAGAAGCCGATCACTAGCGGACGCCCTGTATCCGGTGGAAGGTCGATGGTCTCCTGCTCATTAAGTGCGGGCAGAACAGTCGCCTCTTGTGTCGCTACTTCGGCATCCTGTTCCGAGCGGCAGCCGCTAATGAACATCAAGATGATAAACAGCACGCTGATCCGCCTCATCATCTCTACTCACCTCCCCTTCATTTACCTCCCGCAGTATTCCAATTGTCTCTGTTCAGTATCTTTACATTTAATCGGTTGTTAACCGGAAGTGCCTGCCCAGAACATGCCGCGGTCAACTGCTGAAGAATAATATGACCCCAACTATCCTCCGATTGGTCAATCGTGGCGGTGATTTGATCATTACGGATGCTGCTTAGTATAGAAGGCGTATTATTGAATGTGACGGCGAATTGACGTAGTCCCTTGGCCTTCCATACCAGAATGGCTGAGGAGCTCGCCTGGGAATCGAAACCCACAAACGCATCAAAATGAGGATGCGCTTCAATCATTTCTTCTATATCGGCAGTAGACTTGTCAGCATGGTCCCCGTCTGTGCGCAGTTCAAGCAATTGAACCCCGGATGAAGTGGCTAAAAAATCTTTAAATCCGGCAACCCGCTGCCGAATGTTATGGAAACCGATCATTCCGGTTTCTGCAATGACCATACCTTGGCCACCAAGCAGGTTATCGACGTACTCCGCAATCCGTCTTCCGGCTTCATAGTTATCAATCCCGATATAGGTGAGCCGCTTACTATGCGGCGCATCATTATCGAAGCAGAGGACCTTAATCCCCGCTTCTACCGCTTTGTCAATATAAGGCGTCATCGCTTCGGAGTCCACCGGACTGATCGCAATCCCGTCTACCTTTTGTTTAATCAAATTCTCCATGATTCGGATCTGCTGTTCCAGATTCGCTTCATTTGGCGCCTTCACTATGAGCTGAATGCCTGCCTTGCTAGCTGCGGCTTTAGCACTTTTAGTCACCTGCTTATATACGGGATCTGCGGTTGCAAAAATAATAGCCATAGTCAGCGTTCTTGCGGTAGAACTGTTAGTATCAGTCTGTATATTGGCGGCCATCTTAATAGGCTGTGAGCTAGGGACATCCGCGTCGCTGCAGGAGGTTAAACCCAGACAACAAAGAACGATAATTACAATTAAGTAATATACTCGGCTATCGGCTGGGCGCATTCCATCTAACTTCCTTCCTAAAGGCAGATTCGATTCTCTTGATTCCTGTACACCTTGGTAGTCACTCCAGTGATTTTTTTAAATACGGAGTTAAAATAATGTGGATCGTTATATCCCACCATAGATGCAATTTCGTAGGATTTGGCATTTGTAGTCTTAAGCAGCTTCATTGCTCTCTTAATTCTCGTTCTGATTAAGTAATCGATGAAAGTCTGCCCGATCGCATTCGAGAAAACACTGCTGAAGTGATTCGGACTGACATTGACATAAGCGGCAACGGTTTGTAGAGAGATCTCCGGATTATCAAAGTGATGGTCAATATATTCCTTCGCTTTGCTTATGATATCGCTGTATTTATTCTTGATCTGGTCTCGATATTGAAACACAAGCCTAAGAATAACAGAAGCCGTATCTCGAAGTTCTTCAAGACTGAAGATTGCCTGCAGACGCTCCTCAACTGACTCCAGTTCCAATATAAATGCACCTACATCCCCGCGTGACTCATGAATGAATTGTGTAGCAGATATGATCAAATCCATGATCAAATAATGAGAGTATAGAGTATTGTGATCCTTTCCCTCATCCTGTATATAGCTAAATACAAACCCTTCTATCCTGGAATTGTCACCCTGTTCAAGAAAGTCATTCAGCTTGCTGCGCTTAAAGGCGAAAATCCCCTGCAATTCTTTCCCGTTAATTGGCCTTTTCCGCAAAAAATACTGATAGCTTTTCTTCTGATCGGCTTCCGAGAACGAAATGGAGATCTCCTGTACACGGCTCTTCACTGAGCCGATTCCGGTATAAATAGTGCAGATCAGCTTCTCCTCCATCTGCTTCATGTCCCTGACCAGCTTTTCTGCCAACCCTTCAAGGTGTTTCGGGTCCTCGCCCTTAAGAATCCATGCGTGCTGTTTCTTATTCCGCTTCACATGAAGATGAACCGAATATTCATTGCTGATGCTCTGGAACAGGGGATCGTGTTCTATATTAAATATGGTGCTGTCTTCCCCATTCTTGACTTCAAACTCAATAAGGGTCACCAGATAATAATCAGAAATCAAGAGAATCCCAAATTCCTCTGACATCTGTATCGCCTCTGCTGTCGGGATCGAACCGGTGCACAGATCGATGAGCATTTGCTCCCGCATGAAATCCATATTGGCGCTTGCTCTCTCCTGCAGCTCCTCCAGCTCTCGCTTGTCTCTTCGCTCGCTATCGATCTTGGCCGATACCTTATGCAGGGTACTTAGCAGTTCTGCTGAGCTTAACGGCTTCAGACAATATTCCTCCACTCCGATTCTTAATGCTTCCCGGGCATAAGCGAATTCATCATGGCCGCTAAGAATAATAATTTTAACGGAAGGCATCCGTTCTTTCACAATCTTGCTTAATTGTATGCCATCCATGAAAGGCATTTTGATGTCTGTTAGCACAATATCCGGAGCCATTCGTTCGATCAGGGGTAAGGCTAATTCTCCGTCAGGAGCATCCCCGCTAAAAATAAATCCTTCGCTTTCCCAGTCAATACGGTCTCTTATTCCTTCTCTGACAAGGATTTCATCGTCCACCAGGAAAACTTTTTTCATCAAATTCCCTCCTTACCGGTATATTCACAGTGACCGTTGTCCCCACGCCCAACTCGCTTTCCAGCTCAAGTCCATAGAGATCTCCGTGATAAAGACGCAGCCTTTGGTGCACATTGCCAAAACCAAATCCTCCGTCTTGCTTGAGCTCATCCTTCACTTCCTGATCCAGGCTAGCCTGCAGCTGCTGTAAGCGCTCGGGCGTCATCCCTGCTCCATTATCATGAATGATAATCTGGATGGTCTCATTGGATAGGAAAGAACCGCTTATCCTAATCATGCCTTTGCCTCTTTTGTTCTTAATCCCGTGATACAGAGCATTCTCTACCAGAGGTTGCAGTGTCATCTTCAGGATCTGACATTTCAGAATATCTTCTTCAATCTGGATCTCATAATCAAGAATATCCCGGTAACGCATTTTTTGAATAATTAAGTAGTTACCAATATGTTCGATTTCATCCTTGATTGTAATCAAGTCACGTCCTCGACTAAGGCTGATCCGGAAAAAGGTCGTCAGTGCGTGTACAATTTCGATCACTTCTTCACTCTTTCTGTTCTCAGCCAACCAAATGATTGAATCGAGTGTGTTATATAAAAAATGCGGATTAATCTGTGCCTGCAGCGTGCGGAGCTCGGCGATTTTGATCATCTCCTGTTCTTTTATACTTGTCTCGATCAAGATTTTGATTTTATCCAGCATCGTATTGAAGCTTAGGCCCAGATCAGCGATTTCATCTCTCCCCATCTGGTGTACCTTGGCATCAAGAAAACCTGAAGCAGCCTGACGCATCTTTTTCTTAAGAAACCGGATCGGATGTATCAGTTTGGATGATATGAAGAAGTACAAGGTTATCGTAAAAATAATAGTGAATATAACAATGACCCCAATTAACCTTTCAATACGATCGGCATCCTTAAGTACCTCTTTCAGCGGCACTTCCCCAATAATCTTCCAGCCAGTCTGTTCGGAAGAGGTATATACAACGAAATGATCCACACCATTCACAGAACGAGTGAAGTTGCCCGTGTTCCCCTTCAGAAGCTTGAATTCCGTATCATCAAAGCTTGTAAATCTTTCAGATCGATCTGGTATTATAATGGGCTGACCCTTCTCATTCGCCACATAAAAAAATCCGTTCTCGCCAATATGCATGTTATTGCAGAAATTGGAGATCACCGAAGCATCGAGCGTGATGACCATATATCCAATCACTTCATCGGTAATCTCTTGTTTGACGGTTGATACAATAGAGACGGCAAATTGACCCTCATCACTGGAGTGATCGAAATAATCCGGTCTTTGCGAAGAGAGCGGGGGAATAATCATGACCTTATCCGGATGTTTCATAAGATTGACAAATACCGGATACTTCGAAAGATCCTGATCGAGCTCAAAGATGCCTTTTCTCTCACTGATTCCCTTGCCATATAGATTAAACAGCATCATATTGCTGATCCGGTCAGATAACCTGTAAGTGTCGCGGTATAGACTAAAGGTGTTGAGAATATCCTTTGCTTCCTGATACGTCTCATTCTGTATGAGAAGAAATCTTAAGACATTCGGGTTCTTGCTAATATCGAGAAACTTGCGATTGTCCGAGAATAAGGAGTCAATATCATTCTTTAAGTGCTCTGCGGTTAACTGTATGGTTGCAACACTATGTTTCGACACGGTCTCGTAAGACATACGATAGGTAATCATTCCAACGAGAATCAACGGAAATGCCGTCAGCAGGACGAACATCGTTAACATCTTCGCGCGCAGACTAGAAGTAATCCAACTATACAGTTTCATACCGGTGAGAGCCTCACTTCTGCTGGAGTTCACGACAGGGATTAATACAGATACAGCTAATCCATTCGTAAATATTTACAAAAAATTAGAATTATTCCATTTCGATTATAAAGCGCTTTCATAAGTACGGCAAGAAGATTTTATCTCTCTTATGAGTTATAAAATCCTCTGTCATTCAAAATGAGTTATTTAATTATATAAGACAGGTCATAACGGACAAACAAATCAGACAATGCCCTCTTTGCTTCGTCTTCATCGGGACCCATAACATAAAGCTCGTAGTTATGGTGCTCGGTTAATGTGACGAAAACACCCAGAATACTTTTGGCATCGATGATGATTTTCCCAAACTTCAGCACACAAGAAGATTTGAATTTGTTAGCGGTTTTGGAGATTTCCCAACCGATTTCAGTAGTATTGCGCATCCAGCCATGCCTCCTTAACTATTCATTATGCGGCTCGTACGATTATGCGGCTGCTCCACTCTTTTTCTTACGTGAGATAAACACTTTCTGAAGCAGAATGAACAGGAACAACAGCATCCCAATCGCAATCTTGGTCCACCAGGAGCTAAGTGTACCCTGGAACATAATCAAAGTTTGGATAATGCCCTGAATCAGGACACCAAAGATCGTACCGACTACATATCCGGTCCCGCCGGTCAGTAGAGTACCCCCGATCACAACCGCTGCGATTGTATCCAGCTCCATCCCGACTGCATGAAGCCCGTACCCGGACAGCATATAGAAGGTAAAGACAACTCCAGCAAGCGAAGAGCAAAAGCCGCTGAGCGTGTAGACAAGCACTTTGGTCCTAGCGACCGGAAGACCCATCAGCAAAGACGATTGTTCGCTGCCGCCGAGTGCATATACATTGCGGCCGAACTTGGTGAAATGCGCGATATAAATAGCTGCTGCGACTACGACCAGCGCAATAATAACGCTAATGGAGATATAATTTTTGCCGAATAGGTAGACCTTGGTCTGTGACACGGTTTTATACCATTCGTTGTCAATAGTTATGCTTTCGATGCTGATGAGATAACAAAGACCTCTGGCCAGGAACATGCCGGCAAGCGTAACTATAAACGGCTGAAGCTTGAAATACTGAATCAAGCAGCCCATAGACCAGCCGAAAAAGCTGCCGACAAGCAAAACGAACGGAATAACCACCCAAGGTGACCAATGATGGTTCTGGACAAGCGTTGCCGACAGCATCGTAGTAAATGCGATCATGGAGCCGACGGATAAATCAATACCACCCGTTATAATGACGAAGGTCATGCCTACTGCCGTGATTAGCAGAAAGGCATTATCAATTAATAGATTCAGAAATACCTGAAGCGAGAAAAAACCATTATATTCAATCGAACCCGCCGCAAACATAACTATGAATAACGCAACGGTAACCAAGATTGGAAAGTAACGTCGATCCAGTTTGAATACATTCATGCCGATACCCCCTGTTTGGCAGCTTTATCTCTCTTCCTGCGCCTTGCGGCGAATACACTTCCGAAGGCTTCCGATTGGATTAAGCAGACGACTAACACAACGACGGATTTCACAACCAGTGTCACTTCTGGGGGAACGCCCATCGAATATATCGAAGTGGTCAATGTCTGAATAATCAGAGCGCCTACAATGGTGCCCGACAGATAAAAACGGCCGCCATTCAAGGAATTCCCACCAATGACAACAGCCAGTATGGCGTCAAGCTCATACCACAATCCAGCATTGTTGCCGTCTGCACTGGATACGTTGGAGCTTAATATAAAGCCCGAAATCCCGCTCAAAAAAGAACACAGCACATACACGATGAAGATGATTAGTCCGGAGCGGATCCCGGCGAGGCGGCTTGCCGTTGGATTCGTTCCAACCGATTCAATAAACAGACCCACAGCCGTCTTGCGTGTCAATACGGACGCAATAATGAAAAAGAATGCAATAATATAGATGGAGAACGGCAATCCGAACAAATAGCCAGCTCCAATGAAGGAATAAGGCTTCGAGGAAATCGTCAGAATTTGGCCGTCTGTAATTAATTGTGCTACTCCGCGCCCTGCTACCATCAGAATTAAGGTTGCTACAATTGGCTGTATACCTAGTAGACTGACAAGCAGTCCGTTCCAGGCACCCGCAGCAAGAGCTAGCAGAAGTGAGATACCCAGAGCAGTGAACAAGACACTCATGCTCGATCCGTCTCCCTTGCTTATGATCAAGCAAGCCATTGCCCCGGTTATCGAGACTACCGAACCTACGGATAGATCAATCCCTTTTGTAGCGATGACAAAAGTCATTCCAATCGAGATCAGCACAAGAGGTGCTGCACGGTTCAGAATATCGATCAAGCTGCCAAACAAGTGACCATCCTGAATAGTGATGGAGAAGAAGTCATGGTTATGAATCAAATTGGCCAAGAGCAAGACGGCCAGGGTAACTAGCGGCCAGAACAGCTTATTTTTCATTTGGGACCCCTCCTGCAATAGCCTTCATGATATCCTGTTGACTGACATTGTGATTATCAATCTCAGCAATTTTATGGCGGTCACGCAGAATGGCGATTCTGTGGCTGGTTCGTACAACCTCTTCAAGCTCAGAAGAAATAAACAGAATCGACATTCCCTTCTGGCACAATAAGCCCATCTGCTTCATGATCTCCGCCTTGGCACCTACATCAATCCCCCGTGTTGGTTCATCGAGAATCAGGAGATCCGGATTGGTAAGCAGCCATCTGCCTAGAATAACCTTTTGCTGATTGCCACCGCTCAAATTTTTGATCAGAGTCTCCGGCCCTGGAGCCTTGATATTCAGCAGCTTGATATATTCGTCTGCAAATTCCGTTTGTTTCTTCTTTGGCAAATACTTGAATATCCCCAGCGAGGCTTGCATGGCCAAGATGATATTCTCACGGATGGTAAGGTCGTCAATAATAGCTTCACTCTTCCGATTCTCTGGACAGAATGCAATACCGTTGTCTATCGCTATACGCGGTGATTTCAAGTTCACGGATCTGCCTTTGATCTTAAGCTCCCCCTGATCGGCACGATCTGCCCCGAACAATATCCTCGCAATTTCTGTCCGGCCTGAACCCAGCAGTCCGGCAAGGCTTAGAATCTCTCCGGGATATAGCTTGAGATCAAAGCGTTCAATAGAACCCTTACGGGCAAGCTGCTTGGTCTCCAGGAAAGGGGACTGATGACCGATGCTTGAATGGGATTCCACCAACTCCTGCACCTGTTCCATCTCATCCATCTCTTTGCCGATCATTTTGGATACCAGTTCCATGCGGGAGAGTTCCTCGGCCTTATATTCCCCGACAAATTCCCCGTTACGTAAAATGGTAATCCGGTCGCTCATCTCATACACCTGATCAAGGAAGTGAGTCACGAACAAAATGGCCAAACCTTCCGATTTCAATTTGCGCATGACTTTGAACAGCTCGTTCACCTCGTTAGAATCAAGGCTTGAGGTTGGTTCATCGAGAATTAGAATTTTGGCTGATATATTCAGTGCTCTTGCGATCGCCACCATTTGTTGAATCGCTACCGAATACTCTCCCAGCTGTTTGGTAGGGTCAATATCTACATTCAGCCGCTTCAAGAGCACTTTGGCCTCAGCATGCATTTCCTTCCAATCGATCCTGCCTCTCTTCATCGGCTCCCGCCCAATGAAAATATTCTCCGAAACCGTTAAGTTCGTACATAGATTAACCTCTTGATACACCGTGCTGATCCCGAGCTCTTGTGCTTCAAGCGGGCTTTGCGCTCTAATCTCCTTGTCATCCAGCCGAATTTCACCGCTATCGATCGAATAGACTCCGGTTAACACCTTGATAAGTGTAGATTTACCAGCCCCGTTCTGACCCATCAGGACATGAATCTCGCCTGGAAACATACGAAAGCTTACGTTAGTTAGTGCCTTCACACCGGGAAAATGCTTGCTTATCCGGTCCATGATTAAGCGATGTTTCTTCTCGTCCATTCCTCTGTCCCCTCCTGTCATCTCTGAAGAATAAAGAGAAGCCGAAGCCGGCTTCTTGTTTAAATAGATTTCTAGATTTCAGAATCTGCCTTCTTAATACTGACGGTTCGGCAGTTCTTTCTCTGCTGTGTCTTGAGGGAAAACGCCTTCATTTGTCAGGATGCGTTTCTGCACGTCTTTACCAGCGACAACGTCCTGTGCAATTTGCATCAACTGCGGTCCCATGAGAGGGTTGCATTCTACGATCAGGTTGATCTTGCCGTCCTTCATGGCCTGAAATGCATCCTTGATGCCGTCCATCGAAATAATCAAAATGTCTTTCCCTGGCTTGATACCCGCCTCTTCTAAAGCTTGAATAGCCCCCAGCGCCATATCGTCATTATGAGCATAGAGTACGTCCATCTTGGTATTCTCAGCCTTTGCGGATTTGATAAACGCTTCCATAACTTCCTTGCCTTTGGCGCGGGTGAAGTCACCTGTTTGGGACTTTACAATCTTCAGGTTCGGATTGTTCTTAATGATTTCCTCAAAGCCTTTCTTACGGTCAATAGCTGGCGCAGAACCTGTTGTGCCCTGCAGTTCTACGATATTTACTGGTCCTTGATGATCTTTCATTTCATCAAGTAGCCATTTACCGGCACGACGGCCCTCTTCTACAAAGTCTGAGCCAAGAAATGATTTATACAAGGAGGTATCACTGGAATCAACCGCCCGGTCTGTAAGAATAACCGGAATTCCAGCATCCTTCGCCTCTTTGAGCACGGTGTCCCAACCGGATTCTACAACCGGCGAGAAAGCGATAACATCAACCTTTTGAGCAATAAAGCTGCGGATCGCCTTGATCTGATTTTCTTGTTTTTGCTGGGCGTCCGAGAATTTAAGATCAACGCCTGCAGCCTTGGCTGAATCCTGGATGGATTTCGTATTAGCCGTTCTCCATCCGCTTTCTGCGCCAACTTGGGCAAAGCCGAGTGTGATCTTCTTATCCGTCTGCGTTGCACCCTCAGTCCCTGTCGCATTCGTGGAACTTGCCTTGTTCCCGGAATCCGTGTTCCCGCAAGCTGAGATAAGAATCATTGTTACTGTCAACAGAAGCACTGCACTAGACTTAAAGATGTTCTTCATTTGACTACCCCTCCTTGTTTTCACCATATGGTCAGGTGTTAACTTGATTTTATAAGCAATCCGTTAGTGTCTAAATGGAATTCAATACGTATTTATTTAGGATATCTTTGAGAAATGGAGTGTTCTGCTTAGTAAACTTGTGATTTGTTCCGCAATTCATTTGTTTTCTTATGATGAGCTATTCTCAAGAACCATTTCATGTGTACACTTGTGTCTATCGGCAAAGCAAAAAGCCCGGGATGATATCCCGGGCTTCTTCGTTCACAGCTTTCATTTGCCAATAGCTTCAATTGAACACGGTACAAATCTTGGAAGTTGCCTTGATCCCATTCGGACCGTTGATGATCGCGTTCCCCTGCTCTGTATAACTGGTTCCAGCCCAGTCGTTAGCCATATCCAAATATTCAAGTCCTGAGCCATTTCCTTTCCAGGACCATCCGAGATAGCCTACTCCCTTCTGCTGGCTATAGCTCATAATTGTTGCCTCATCTACATCGCCATTGGTATGTTTAATGCCAAATTCACCTATTACGAGTGCCAGATTCTTATTAAGTACATTGTCAATGTTGCTCTTTACCGTCGAAGCATCTTTTCCTGCATATTCATACATGTGTATGGAGAACATTGTGTTTTTGAGAGGATCGGAATTAAATACCTGGGTTCCATAGTCAAAGATCGACTGTGGATATTGTCCCCATCCTGCGCCGTCAACCATCAATGTGTTCTTAATGCCTGCGTTCCGAAGCTTAGGAATCACCGATGTGTATCCTTTAGCCCAATCTGCCCCATTCCATGTACCGTACCATTCATTTGCGATATTGAGGATCACTGTCTTCTCTTTCCCGATTAAGGCGCTCTTCATCTCTATCCAGTAATTCGCAATATTATCGAGTACGGCAGCACTATCCGAACCCGTACCGTCATGCACCTCAACAATAGCGACCAGTTTATTCTGTTCACACAAGGTGATCAGGCTTTGTAACGTAGACAAGCTGTCCTTGGTCCACTGCTGGCCATCGGAGAGCACGATTCTTACTGTATTTGCACCTGTTTTGGCAATTGCAGGAATGGCCACGGCCTCTTGGCCTTTATACCAAGTGTAAGCGTGATTAATTCCTCTCATCACAAAAGGATTACCGTTCGCATCATAAAGCGTGGTGCCGTCAATGTAGAATCCGGCATTTTTAGTAGTTGAATTTGTAGTAACATTCAGCACGCTGCTTGCTGCAGACACATTGCCTGCTGCGTCCTTGGCCTTTACGGTTAAGCTGTATGCTGTTCCCGCGGTCAAGCCTGTTACAGTATAGTTCGTTGATGTACTTGATCCCGTAAGTGTTGTCCCTCTGTAGATATCATATCCGGCTACGCCAACATTATCTGTTGATGCTGTCCAGGTGAGAGTTACGGTTGTGTCTGTCTTGGATGTGCTCGTGAGGTTAGTTGGTGCTGTAGGAGGTGTGGTATCCTGCTGTGTTGAACTTGATGTAGTAATATTCAGCACACTGCTTGCTGCAGACACATTCCCTGCTGCGTCCTTGGCCTTTACGGTAAAGCTGTACGCTGTTCCTGCTGTCAAGCCTGTTACAGTATAGTTAGTTGTCGTACTTGATCCCGTAAGTGTTGTCCCTCTGTAGATATCATATCCGGCTACGCCAACATTATCTGTTGATGCTGTCCAGGTGAGAGTTACGGTTGTGTCTGTCTTGGATGTGCTCGTGAGGTTAGTTGGTGCTGTAGGAGGTGTGGTATCCTGCTGTGTTGAACTTGATGTAGTAATATTCAGCACACTGCTTGCTGCAGACACATTCCCTGCTGCGTCCTTGGCCTTTACGGTAAAGCTGTACGCTGTTCCTGCTGTCAAGCCTGTTACAGTATAGTTAGTTGTCGTACTTGATCCTACGAGCGCAGTCCCTCTGTAGATGTCATATCCGGCTACGCCAACATTATCTGTTGATGCTGACCAGGTGAGGGTTACGGTTGTGTCTGTCTTGGAGGTGCTTGCGAGGTTAGTTGGTGCTGTAGGAGCTGTGGTATCCTGCTGTGTTGTGACTTGGGTAAATTTCCACTTCTGCTGTGCATTTCCGTTATCGGTCCATTGCTGTACATTGGCTCCATCTGCCGTAGAGCCTCCAGCCACGTCCAGGGCTTTGCCGCTCGACCCAGAAATCAGCTTATAGTATCCTCCGCCAACGTCGATGATTTTCCATTTCTGATTCGCCTGGCCATTGTCTGTCCATTGCTGCACATTGGCACCATCATAGGTGAATGCTCCCTCTACATCCAAAGCTTTCCCGCTGGACCCTGAGATCAGCTTATAATATCCACCGCCAACATCGATGGCTTTCCACTGCTGCTGAGTTTTACCGTTATCCGTCCACTGCTGTACATTGGCTCCATCTGCGGATGAACCACCGGCTACCTCCAGGTTTTTTCCGCTGTGCTGCGCCGTTAATTTGTAAATTCCACCAGAGACGATTCCGGTTTGTCCAGGATCCGTCGTATTACCCTCAGCAGCGTATACCTCGAAATCCCAAATGGAAAACCCATAATTCGTCGCTCTTTGAATCCCATACATTCTTACATATCTTGCACTGCTTGCTGCAAAAGAGATCTCGTTAATTCCCCCCTGACCTGTTGTTGTAGAATACACGGTAGTCCAATTATTATTGTCCTTTGAAGTCTCAATCTTGTAGGATTTCGCATAAGCTGTCTCCCAGTTCAGCTTCACGCCATTAACATTTGTAACAGTACCTAGATCAACGCTAATCCACTGGGAATCAGAATAGCTGGATGACCACCTTGTGGAAGGATTTCCGTCAAAAGCCATCGCTGGTGTCTTCGATGAGTCTTCTGTCGAGCTTGCTGTAGCAGTTTTGTTAAGCGCGACATTCACTTTTGTGGCAGCGCTCACGGTTGTAAGCGGTAACAAGTTAACGAATAGGCCTAGTATAACTAAGCAGGACAACAATCTCTTCATTATTTAACCTCCGTAATTTGAGAAATGAACAACTCTAAAAGGCTTTGATGTACCAATAAATAAGAAGAGGGTCATCGAGTAAAGTTCATGGAGTTATTGAAAAAAGGAAGTTGATGGGGTGAAAACACTACTGGAGAAATTAAGAATTAACAACGTTCTAAGAGTCTGTTTAGTTGAGAATTTGTAAAGAACAGTTAAATACAAAATGATTTAATTTCATTTCCCTCCTTTGTAGTTTATTTACAACAATAAGCACCGATTTCTTCCTCCGGTATCCATTCATTCTAGGTGCTTAAGTGTATATTTAAAATATTTCCAACTACTATCGTCGAAAATATCTTAAACCAAACCCACTTGCCGAAATTAACTAATCGATAAACTTAAATTTACTATAAATAGATAGCGCTTTCATGTCAACATATATTTCCATAAAACGTACTATTAGGTCTTTAGGTTTATACCTATTAAGTATAGGAGAGATTTTATCTATTAATTGAACTTTTTTAACTTAAAATAACAACAAATTAACTAATCGATAACTAGAAATAAACACTTTTCTTAAACTGATTATAGATAAAAAAAACAACCTTACTCCGGGGCAATTCCCCAGATAAGGTTGCAGTAAGTTCAACTCTGCTGTTAGTAAAAAGTTTGTACTTAATCTTTCAATTGGATGGCTTCTTTAATGATTGCCCTTTCCTCTTTGGTTACCTGCTCCATTTGCTCCTTGAGCAGTGCAAGTTGATTGGCAATAGGTTGGTCGGATTCAATAATTCCTTGAATATTTTTGTCCCATAGGGCTTTCAGCTCCGCATCCAGCGGAGTTGGATATATTCCTTTATTGTACTGAGCATTACTTCTGGCCATATTCAAAGTATCTTGTCCACCCAGGTAGCTATCCTGTCCCGACACATCAACCGATTTCGTTAGCGATACAACATTTTGTACGTATTTCCCAGCCTCCGACTTATGCTGGCTGTCTTTGGCAATCCCAATCATCGCACCATCCCGGTAGCCATATAAATGAAGCGGCAGCTGGGATACCCGCCATGAACCAGCCTGATCCGGTGCCCAACTTTTTAGCGAATCCGTTATCCATGGACCCCCATATAACATCGCGAGCTGTCCATCACGCAGCGCCTGTTCACCAGAGGGATCCCATATGGTGCTTCGAAGAGCAAGACCATTTCGGCGAATCTCACGAGCTACATATATGGCGTCCTGAAAGACCTGACTGTCCCAAGCGAACTCCAGTTTACGATTAAGGATGCTGGAAGACATCGCCGCCACATCAATAGGGTCTGTATAATGCTGAAATAGATAAATCCCTTTTGTCTTCAGCTTTATGGCCATGTCTACCCAATTCTGCGGGGTACTCAGGTACTCGGTCAGTTTATCAGGATCTGCAGGGAACCCATTCTCTTCAAGTAGATCAGCACGATAATAGGTGAAGGCAGTCGGTAATGCTATGGGCATAGCAATCAATTTGTTCAACTTTACGTCTGAATACTGCGGAAGCATATTAACCGGGATCTTCTTTGCAATTTGATTGACCTGGTTCCCCTGTCCCCTAAGGTTACTCAAGATATCAAGACCATTCAGCTGTCCCGTCATGGAACTGTCAAGAAAGACCACATCTGGCGACTCACGAGTTCCATAAGCCTTGATAAAAGCGTTCGCGATTTCTTCGTATTTAAGACGAACGGTTTTTACCTTTATTTGAGGATGAAGGATCATAAACTGCCGATCTGACTCTGTAGTATCATAGAAGGTCCATACAATCAGTTCATTCTTCGTTTCAGTGTCGGGGTGAGCTTGCTCCACCACTTCTGTACCAGGTGAGATTGGCGTCATCTCTGTCACATAACTGCTGCATGCCGTCGTTATCAGTAACAACATTAAGACGGTCATTCTCCAGAATCTAATCACCATCAAACATCTCCTTGTTCTTTGCTGTACCAGACAACCTGGGAGTCTGACTGTTTGGCCAGGTACATAGCCTGATCCGCAAGCTTTAACAGCTCATCCGGATTGCCCGTGTCCCCAGGATAGCATGCAACACCGATGCTCGTTCGTGGCTGAAGCGTAAGGCCCTCACCTTCAATGTGCAGAGGTAACTGGAACAACTCGAGGATCTTCTCTGCTATCTGTATAACAGGAACTCGGTCAGCTGTCGGAAGGACGACCACAAATTCGTCTCCCCCAAGACGGCATACATTGCCGGTTCCGGCTGCTGTTGTCAACAATCCGGCAACGTGCTGCAGCAGTCTATCACCTATCTCATGCCCATAAGTGTCATTGATGTTTTTGAATTTATTCAAATCCATGAACATAACTGTGACCGCTGAGGAACGTTCTTCGATCAACTGCTTCAAATGCTTATGGAAATAAAGACGATTTGGAATTTTGGTCAAAGCATCTGTGAAAGCCAACTGCTGGAATTCCTGCTCAGATTGTCTGATCTGCTTCGCCTGCTCGGTTAGTACCCGGTTCATCCGTGTAGCTTCGGTGAACATTTCCTTAAGTCTGAGTGCCATATGCTGAAAGTTTAAATTCAGCTTATCGAATTCAACAATATGACTCTCGGTTCTGGACATTTCGAAAGCAGCTGCTATTTTATCCGGCAGACCTGTCGTTTCTTGGGTGAGTTTAATCAGAATTTGGACAATTAGCTTACTGAGCACGTATACAACAATAAGGACAAGCAAAATAAACGCTATGACCAGTCCGAATTCTATCGCATAAACTCCATAAACCTCATTCAGGAAGTGGGAAGCGGGAACAGTTATGTTGATGTTGTAGTCTACACTTGCATGCAGAGAAATGCTATACCAATAAACCCCGCCGCTCCATACAGACAGCTCAGTAAAATGTCGGCCTTCCGGTAGTGTTAAATACAGGTTCGAATTGTATTGATATAATCTGCCCTCAGGTTGACTGCCGGCTGAAGAGGTTGAATCCGTATGCTGAGAGCTAGCCAATACATCACCCGCAGCGTTAGATATGACGATTTGAGTTCCTCCCGAAGCGGCATTGTTAACAATTCTCTGCAGCTCACCCAGCTGAATAACATCCCGCAGCTCCAATGCACGGTAATTCCCTCCGCTCCAGCTGCTGACCTGTTCCTGAATACTGGATGCCGCGGATTGCGTCAGCTGCAGAGCACGTAGATTAATAACGTGATTCTGAGAGATTCCTGTCATAATCATGAAGCAGACAAAAGGAATTATTAGACCGCTGATAGAAAGATGAACGAGAATTCGCTGAAGCGGGATCTTCTTGCTCATATTCTTGATTTTCAAACGACGTATAAAAGGAAGGTAGGTTGTCAGCACCTCCGCCATTAAAGCGTTCGAGGAACCATTCACGCTTGATTTGGCAAGGAGAAGAAGCAGTTGTGTATGTGAAGGAAACAGATCCACATAGAGTGTTGAGATGAGTAGTATAGCACTGGTTAGGAACCAGAAGAGCAGATCATACAGGAAAACAGAACCTTTACGGATCCTGCAAGCCAAAGCCAAAAATAAGATCTCGGCGAAGACGATCACGGAATCCCATACGGACATTTGAAGCCATACATAATTACTGCAGGCAGTAATTAACGCCATAATGATTGCCGCCGGGCTTCCGATAAGTATAAATGCCAAGATTAAAAACAGGGTTGAGAAGTGAAACCTCATTCCATATAGCATAGGCAGGGAAAGGAAATCGCCTAGCAAGCTAAATAAGAGCAGCAGTATAGCAAGTGGAAGTCTGGCTTGCAGACGAAGTTTAGAACCTAGCATATTGTCAATGCCCCCGTATATATAAACGTGTGAAATTTACAAACCGCATTTTGGACGATACTTCCTTTATCGACGATAACGAAAATTTCTTTATGTTATGGGTTTGTTAATTATTAACATGGATGCTGCTCCATCTGCTTACATCACATTGTCCATAATTATTCTCGCCCACAGCCACAACGGTACCGTCAGATTTAAGTCCGAGAGTATGGGCACAGCCCGCTGCAATAGCCCTCATGTCATGCCAACCACTTACATCACATTGGCCATGCTTATTCAACCCCACAGCCACTACCGTTCCATCAGATTTAAGACCCACAGTATGATAACTACCCGCCGCAACTGCAACAATATCGCGCCAGTCGCTTACTTTGCATTGGTCATGCTTATTCAATCCCGTAGCCATAACCTTGCCGTCCATATTAAGTCCAACAGTATGAAGATAACCGGCCGAGACAGCCACCATGCCCTGCCAGCCACCTACCTCGCATTGACAATACCTGTTGTTACCAACTGCCGTTACCGTTCCGTCTAATTTTAGACCAACTGTATGCCAGTCACCCGCCGCAACCGCTCCAATATCCTGCCAGCTGCTTACGTCGCATTCGCCTTCATGATTTCGACCCACAGCCACTACCGTGCCATCCGATTTAACCCCAATGGTACGGCACCAACCTGCTGCAACTGCGACAATATCGCGCCAGTCGCAGACATCGCATTGGTTGTGCCTATTCCAGCCCACAGCCACCACCGTACCATTAGATTTAAGACCCACGGTATGAGCATTCCCTGTGTTCGTTGCCATGTGAACATTACCAGCATCAACCGCAACGATAGGGTACCAATCGCTGACATTACATTGACCGTATTTGTTATCACCCACCGCTGTTACCGTTCCATCAGTTCTAAGAGCAACGGAATGACGACGTCCCGCTGCTAGCGTATTGTTAAGCCATTGTTTTGTCTTAAACACGGCTTCCTTACTTGAAATGTAGTCCATATCTTTCCTCACAAATATATAAAATTATGTTGTGTTCAAATGTTAGACCCTACAATATGTAAGCGCATTCCTTAACGTTATACTAATTATAGCAAATTTCTTTCTATCCGAGTCTACTTCTTCAACCACATATGGATTTTTCACACTCAGGTGTGGCTAATTAAAGAAGACCCGGACACCATTTAATTATGGTGTCCGGGTCTTCTTATTCCTTTTCCCATTTAACAGCCCGAGTACTGTTCCTACGTCGTTCCTATCGTTAACGCAAAAATATGGATATTAGGCATCATCGGGAGCACAAGCGACTGAACCGGGCGATCCGGTTGCAGCCTCAGCTTCGCGGCGTAAAGATGCACTTTATGGTTAATCAATCCCTGCTCTTTTTGCGCAGGCGGTCCACTCCAGGCAACCCGCTCGTTATTGACTGCATGGAAGTTCCACCAATCGCTAAAGCCAAAATTCAGCGTGTCTTTAGTTCCGTCTTCATACTTAACGGTAAGCTGGTCCAAAAAGCTGCCCATTTCACTGCAGCCGAGTATCGTTAGGAAGTGCCCTTTCTTCCCTTCCAGTTCTACTTCTTGACCATAACAAGCAATGTTGTCATATTCGTTATATTCTCCAGCTAGATTCATGTTAAATGACATGTCGTCAAGGAGAAGATGCGTTCCAAGCGGGCTCCCTGACAAAGGCAAATAGTACCCGCTGGAGTCAAACTCGGCTGGACGCTCTTCGCAGCCGAATCCTCGATTGTTGAAATAGCGGCTCAAATCCACATGATGGTTCACCGTAATGGTATCCTCTTGATGCTCCACAGCCGCGGCGCTGTACCTTTCCGCTTCTAATAGACTAGCTTCACCCGGTATTCTATACAGCGTCAAGAGCCGCTCCATAACTTCCACTTCTTTATTAGCAATATCGGTCAGTTTTTTCACCGTATTTTCCTTTAAGTAAGCATGCATGGAGGCCTCATCGACCATGGCCATCTTCATCAAGAAACCCCGGACGGAGGACCACTGGAATGAGAGAACCTTTAACTCCTCTTCCAGCTTTTCAAATCTCTCATCTTCATAGGTTTCATGCAAATAATGCAGCAGCTTGCCATAGCTATTTCTTCCACTCGAAACTCTCCCTAAATTCACAAATAAGGGCGATGTCGACAGCATGGCTTCCGCTGCAGCATCAGGCTCAAAAGGAAGGGAGCCTGTCTCTTGGGCAAAAGCTTGAATGGCCTGCACCGTTTCCCTCGTTTGCAGCCATTCCTGTAAAGTCATGCTGAGCTCATTCAGGATATCTTCATAGACAGTCAAATGGTTGTCGACCGGTGTAACCGTTACACATCCATAATAGCCATGTTCAAGCTGTTCATAAGAGATAGGAATGGATTTTTTCTCAAAAAAGGGATCGGTCACGAGTAATTCATTCGTATTTGTATCAAATCCGACCCCGAGCATCGTATGACCGTAGTCGTGTATGATCTGATATTTGTCCGTCCAAGGAATCCAGAAGCAATCTAGTAGAATTAGCAGCGGATTACCAGCTTGAAGCTGCTCGGTGATCATCTGAATTCCCTGACTAATAGGCTGATTCAAATGCATTTCGCAATGAAGCCCATGAAACTTTTCGATTAAAGGCAAATAATCATTGCTAAAGTCGGCCATAATCCGTTCGCCAATATCTTTGGCAGTGTGTTCTGAATCGAATTGAAAGTTTAAAGAGTGTGCATACATCAGCTCGTAGCGTCGATGATGCCAGCTGCACACCGTAGCAATAACGTCATCTAGACAATTTACACCTTGCCGAACAATTTCTACATCCAGTGCGATCATTAGAAAGCCTCCGCTTCATGTTCTTATTCAGGAATATTCTGCTTTCTCTCTAGCTGCCGACGTAAAACTTCAAGTAATTGTCCAGCTGGCTTTTCCAATAATCGAGCTCGTGGCCCCCTGGACTTGTATGCCACTCGGCAGGTACGCCCCGGGTCTTGAGAATCCTGTACAAGGCTTGATCCTCTTCGGATAGCTGGTCGGACTCGCCTGCATCCAGATATACCTTGAGCCCGGCTAACTTCTTGCTTGCGGCAAGGAGCAGAGGATCTCTCTGCTGTCTAAGCTTTTCATTCGGATACAGCCAATCACGCTGATCGGTGAACTGATCCGCTGGACTGTAGTCCCATAATGCGGCGCTGTGCCCGCCGACTTTACTGTACAATTCCGGATGGTTGAACGCCAAATACAGCGCCGCGTAACCTCCCATTGAAGCTCCGCCGATATAGCGTCCTTTTTTCGAAGGAATCGTACTATAATGCCGGTCTACATATTTGATGAGGTCTTTCGTCAAATAATCCTCGTACATGCCTTCGTCCACGCCGCCCGGGTTGACCCCTTGCCCTGGCTTCGTATTGACACCAAAGCTGTTGCCGTAGGCCGGACTCACAATGATCACCGGCTTTATGGTGCCTGCCTGAATCAGTTGGTCTGCGGCATTGTTCAAGCCCAGATAAGAGAACCAGGAGCTTTCATTGCCTCCGTAGCCATACAGCATATACAGAACCGGATAGCGTTCTGAAGTTTTGTATCCAGGCGGCAAATAGATCTGTACATTCATCTCCTGCTGTAAGGCGTGGCTTGACAAGTTTACGGTGTCGATTGTAGAGGAAACCGCCGGTTTAGAGACGGCCTCGGTATCTATGACGGGCGCGGCATGCTCCGCGCTTTCCGTACAACCGACCAGAAGCGCAATGGACAGTATGGAAGCTGAGATAATTTTCATAAATTTCCCTCCTTATTCTTAAGCCTGCTATTCGAGTCTCCAATCCATTTTTTTGACTACAATCCATACGGACAGACAGGTAAATGCCAGCAGGGCCAGCATGTCAATCGTGACAGACGAGGACCAAACCCCCTGCAGCAGGTGCTTCAGCCCATCAGCGGCATAGGTAGTTGGAAAGAAATAAGAAACCACTTGCAGCACGGACGGGAGCTGATGAATATCAATCATGACAGGGGTGAGAAAATTCAGGAATACCATCAGCAGGTTGGTGATCATTGTGGTCATATCCTGATTCGGTGTAAGAAACCCGATGAGCGTTCCAAAGCCCGCCGAACCTGAGATCGCCAGCAGGACGATCGGAATAAGTCCCAGGTTCAAGTGAATATCGACATGAAATACGAAATGTCCAACAACCGTCATAATGATCACGGAGGGCAGTGTCATCAGGAATCCGCGAATAATAAACGCCAGCAGGAAATTGATCTTGGAGATCGGCAGCGAGGCATAGAAAGTGAAGTGGCCCTGCTGCTTACTCCAGGATATGTGGTTGCCCAGCCCGTTTATACTCATGATAATAATCGGAAAAATAATATTACCGCTGACAATCCGCATCATCACATCCGGTGAGGGAGACTCCAAAAAGAATTTCATGAACAATAAGGTCGAAAATGGGAATAGCGAGGCCAAGAGGACGACCCAGATCCAGGTTTCACGCACTTCGGCGTACTGGATTCGTAGTAAATAGTACAGCTCCGTGCCCAATGAACGGATTCCTTTGCGGGCTGCCGGCTGCGGTATTAGCGCTGACACAGCTGCAACTGCCGTATGCTGCTCGGAAGCGGCGGCTTCACTATTGATGTTCATCGCGATTTCCTCCTCCCAGCTTGATATACACGTCTTCCAGACTGGGCGGTACAATCTTGTAAGCCTCGCAGGACAGCTGATCCAGATGCTCTGTGATATTAGACACGAGACGGCTGACTTCATCTCGCTCCACGAGCATTTGTACGCGATTCTCACTCAGCGTTTCGACCGCTCCCCACTGGCTTAACAGCTGTTCCGCCTGTTCCCTGTAACCGCTAAGCAGCGTGAATTCCACCTTAAGCCGCGGATCCACCCGGTTCTTCAAATTCGTAATCGAATCGATGACCTGTAACTTCCCGTGGTCAATAATCGCGACACGGTCGACGACCTGCTCGGCCTCCAGCACATTATGAGTGACCAGCAGCACCGTCGTGCCTTGTTCCCTGTTCTTCTCGCGCACCAAATCCCATACCAGCTTGCGCTTCACAGGATCGAGCTCATTTGTCGGCTCATCCAGAATGAGCACCTCAGGGTCCCCGGCCATGACTGCGGCAAGTCCGGCAAGCCTTCTCTGGCCGCCGGAGATGCGTTTGATCATTTTGTCCGCAATACTGCTCAGATCGAATTTGCCGATCCATAACCGCGTTAAGTGTTCCGCGTCTATTCGGTTGATTCCTCTTAATCTAGCGGTGAAGAAGATTGCTTCCTGCACGGTCAAGTTGGCAAGCGCCCAAGATTCCTGGGCATAATATCCGACTCGCTGCGCAACGTCACTGGAGTAGCGAATGACATCCCGCCCATACAAGGTAATTTGCCCGGACGTAGGCTTCGACTGCGCGACCATTTGTTTCACAAGTGTCGACTTCCCTGCACCGTTAGGTCCCAGTATCGCTAGAATTTCGCCTTCGTGCACATCGAAAGTGATATCCTCATTGGCGAGTTTTTTTCCCTTTTTATACACTTTCCGTACGTTCTGGATCTCGTAAACCTTTCTCATCGGCCCCTCCTTCGTCTGCAGACCAACATCACGCCTGTACGGCTATGTGCTTGTCTCTTACCGTTCTCAAACCATCATGAAGCGCAGCGAGAACTTCTCCAGTTCGTTCGTAAATGAAAAAGTGGCCGCCCTCGAATTCATGATACTGACATCCCTTGGTCGTAAGCGTACTCCACTCATGGATGTTCTCTCTTGTCCAAGGATCGTCTCTTCCTGTCCATATGAAAAAGTCCGTGCTCAGCGGCCGTTCGTTCCCGGCGAACGTGTAGGTCTCGAGTAACCGATAATCCGACCTTATGATCGGAAGGAAGAACTTCAGCAGTTCCGGATGATCAAATAACTCCGGGCTGCTGAGTCCCATCTGCTTGATCTGTGCGGCGAAGGCTTCGTCCGGGAGCTTGTGCAGCTCCTCGCCCCCTTCACTTAAATGAGGCGGTATCCGGCCTGAAAAGAAGGCAGCGGCCGGATCACGGAATCCCATTTTGCGGGCATGCATGCACATCTCATATACGAGCAAAGTTCCCATGCTGTGACCAAGCAGGGCGTAAGGCTGATCGCCAGCCTCTTGCTGAAGCTGATCGAACAGCTGGGTGGCGGCTTCCTGGATACTCTCATAGAACGGAAGATTCGCCTTCGCCCCGCGTCCGTTTAATTCAAGGGGGCACAGCTCAATCCAAGGCTCGAGCTGTCTGCGCCAGCGGCTGTATCCAGCAGCCGACCCTCCAGCATGCGCCAGACAGAATAATTTGACTGTGGTCATGTCAGGTCATGCCCCCCGTTAGCAATCAGAAAGTCCGACTGCTCCTCAATCGTCTGAAAGTTGTACACAAACATATCCATCGGAACCTTGGCGTACTTCTCTACCTCAAGCTCCAGCTTCACTGCCAGCAGTGAATGCCCGCCAACCTCAAAGAAATTGTCCTGAATCCCTACATCGGCCACATTCAGTACCGACTTCCACATGCCGATCAATTTCTCATCCAGTTCATGACGTGGAGGCACGTAAGTGTGCTCATTCACCGTGAACACCGCCTTAGGTTCCGGCAGACCTTTACGGTTGATCTTGCCGTTAGGCGTTAAAGGCAGCTGTGGAATCTGCATGAACATACTTGGTACCATATAGCCAGGGAGCACCTCTGCAAGCTGATTCTTGATCTCGCTAACCGGAATCTCCTGGGCAGCAGCGTAATAAGCACACAGGAACTTGTTCCCTTCCTGATCCGTCAAATCGATAACGCATGCTTCCAGGATGGAAGGCAATTTACACAGCTGGCTCTCGATTTCGCCGAGTTCGACGCGGTAGCCGCGAATCTTCACCTGGTAATCTTTTCTCCCCAGAAATTCCATATTCCCGTCAGGAAGCAGCCGCCCCAAATCGCCGGTTCTGTACATCCTCTCCGCCTCGCCAGGCAGGAATGGATTAGGCATAAAGGAACGCTCCGTGCGCTCCGGATCATTCATGTAACCTTTGGCTACGCCGACGCCGCCAATGTAGAGCTCCCCAGCGACACCTTCCGGAACTGGATTGCAATCATCATCCAAGATATAAAAGTAGTTATTAGCGAGCGGTTTGCCATAAGGAATGCTGGCTTGATAGGCGCTAATCTGCTCCACAGGATAGTAATTGGACCATACCGTCGCTTCCGTCGCGCCGCCTAAGCTGATCACTTGGGCATTCGGGAAGATCGTGCGAATCCGCTCCGGCAGTTGAACCGGAATCCAGTCTCCGCTCATAAAGACTAGCCGCAGCGTTTCATTACGCAAATCTGGCTCGATCTGCTCTACATGCTGAACCAGATGATTCATGGTACTCGGAACGGAGTCCCAGAACGTAATCCCTTCCTCCGCCATTAACCTTCGGAGCTGAGCAGGACTCTGCACCTGCTCCTTCTTCGCAATAACAATCTGGCCGCCTGCCGCAAGCATTCCGAATACATCATAGACGGACAAATCAAAACACATCGAGGTGATGAACAGCAGCCGATCCTGATCGGAGACATGGAACGTCTCGTTGACCCAATGAATCAAATTAACAGCAGCATGATGTGCAATCATGACGCCCTTGGGCATTCCCGTAGATCCCGAGGTATAAATGACATAGGCCAGTTCCGATGAGTCCAATACGATGTCAATCGCCTCGGAGGAGAACTCTTCTGAATCCGCGATCTCTTGCAGCAAAATACACTGGGCCTCCTGTACACCTTCAAGCGGATGGTCCGTGAGGACAACTGAGATTTGCGCATTCTCCATGATATAAGCGATTCGGTTCTGCGGAAATTCAGGATCGATAGGGACATAAGCGGCCCCGCATTTGAGAATGCCCAGCATAGATACGACCATCTCGAAGCCGCGGCCCACCCGCAGACCGACATGATCGCCGGATCCGATTCCGTTGGACACCAGCAACCGCGCGATACGATTCGAAGCATGGTCAAGCTCACGGTAAGTCATCTCCTGATCTTCGAACCGAAGGGCCACCTGGTTCGGTGTGCGCTCTGCCTGCGCTGTGAACAACTGATGCAGCGTCATCACTCTCGGGTAATCTGCTTCTGTACGATTGAATTCGACAACCGTTCTTTCGATTTGCGAAGCAAGCAGACAGTCGGCGGCCTGAATCGTATCCTCATGATCGGCAAACTTCTCAAGAACCCTTACATATATCTCAAAGGCCGTACGCATTTCATTATCATGGAAGTAATTGGGCGAATATTTAAGCTGGATATGCAGTTGATGCAGCGTTCGGGATACTTCTAGGTCGAACAGCGTATTCGTCATTTCATTGGCATTGAGCTTGATCTCATTGCTGCTCGGACCAATTGGCCGATCCTCCGAAACTTCCATTTTCTCCAGCACATGCATATCAATGAAATTAAACAGCGTATCAAAGAACGGATTGTCACGCTGCCCGCCTTCCCCTACCGCCGCGGCGATATCGGCCAAGAACATTTCATGCGGCTTCGCTTCTCCAAGCAGGCTGCGGATTTTTGCAATAAAATCGTTCTTATTCAGCTTCTTCTCGACCCGGGTTCTGAACGGAACTGTGTTCAAGAAGCATCCGAGTACTTTCTCGCTATCCATCACATCTGGCCGATCATGCGTCACCAAGCCGGTCACGATATCTTGTTCTGTCGTTAACAAGCCAAGCAGGTACAAGTGGGCGGCAAAGCACACTTCCATTAGCGTACATCCCAGCTCCTTCGCCTTCCTCTCCAGCCCCTGCAGCAATGAAGGTTCCAGGCGTTCTCTGATGATTTTCCCGGCGGGTACGTCATCCATTTTTCTGGATGTAAAATTGAAAGGAAGCTTGTTGCGCGAGTAATCGGCCAGTCTGTTGTTCCAATACGACCTGGATTCCTCGGATGCAACCCGGCTCATTTGTATAGCGACATAGTCCTTGTAGCTTGCTTGCAAAGGCTCCGGCGCCACCACTTCGCCTTCGATCAGTCGTGAATACGTATCCACCAACTCCGCAATCAATGAGGCGACGCTCCAGCCGTCCAGAATGGCATGATGGAACGAGATGATCAGGCAGTAATCCGAGTCATCTACCCGGTACAGACGAGTCCGCCACAACCGGTCGTTCTCAAACTTATACTTGAGCTTCAAATCCACGTCCAGGTAAGCATGAAGATATCGTTCCTGTTCCTGTTTGGTTTGGGCCGATATGTCCTCATATACTAGTTCTGGTTCCATGTCCTGATGAACGATTTGCACCGCTTCACGGAATGCAGATAAATGAATCGTCGTTCGCAGAATAGGGTGTTTGCTAATCATCAAACTTAGCGCATGCCCGAATCGCTGCAGGTCAAATACACGGGATGAGAACTGGTAGCAGAATTGATCATGGTACATCGGTTCATCCGGCCGCATTCTGGAGTAGAAGACCATACTTTGCTGAATGTTGCTCAGTGGATACAGGTCTGTCCAATCTCTCGGAAGTGCCTTGGCCTGATCGGGATCCCCCAATATCGAAGCATGCAGACGCTCAATGGAAGCCAATCCAGCCTGCCGCTCGTGTACGCCGTCCACTTCTTGATGATTACGAACCAACTGGGCCAAGCCCCGGATCGTCGGATTCGCATAGAAGTCTCGCGACTTCACATGGACTTGAAACTCCTGGTTGACCTGACTAATCAACCGAATAACCTTGATCGAATCGCCGCCCAGCATAAAAAAGGAGTCCTCTACGCCTGAAGAAGTGAGCGCCAGTTCAGCTGACCATAGTCTTACAATCGTGCGTTCCATATCATCTGCGGGGCTCACGTGTTCCGTATGGGCCAGCTGAACCTTACCCGGCCTAGGCAGCGCGGCACGATCAGCCTTGCCATTCGGCGTAAGCGGGATGTGATCCAGACGAACAAGATGCGCCGGGATCATATACGCTGGGAGCTGATCAGACAAGAACAGCTGAACCTGATCTGAGGTTAGAGCCTGATCGCTGACGATATAAGCACATAGATAACTGTCACCCGCGTCATCGCGGTGTGCCGTGACGATGGCTTCCCGAATATCAGGATGGTTCAGGAGATGATACTCAATCTCGCCGCATTCCATTCGCTGCCCTCTGATTTTCACTTGATGGTCAATACGACCCGCGTATTCCATCGTGCCATCCGGCAGCCAGCAGGCCAGGTCGCCTGTTCGGTACATGAGCTTTCCTGGCTCAAATGGATTCGCTACGAACTTTTGCCCGGTTAGCTCCGGCTGGTTCCAATACCCGCGGGCTAGTCCTTCTCCGGATATACATAATTCCCCGATTACACCTTCAGGCTGCAGCCGATCGTCCGCATCCAGGATATATAAGCGAATGTTATCGATAGGACGCCCAATCGGAACGGTGTGGGTCAACTCAGCTCCGAGACAATCATAGTAGGACACGTCAACCGTCGCTTCCGTAGGACCATAGAGATTGACCAAGTCCGTTCCCGAGGAACGGTGAATCAGCCGCTCAAAACGCTGAACCTGCTGAACCTGCAGGGCTTCGCCGCTAGCGAACACTCTTCGCAGAGAAGCGGCAGCATGGACGCGTTCATTACGCTCCAGGTGATCCAGGAAAAGTGAAAGCATCGAAGGAACAAAATGCATCGTCGTGACCTGATAAGCATCAATGGCCTGCAAAATTTCTTCAGGGTCCTTCTCTCCTCCCGGTTCAAGCAAGCAGAGCGAGGCTCCTGCCATGCACCACCAGAACAACTCCCACACGGATACGTCGAAGGTAACTGGCGTTTTTTGCAGAATCACGTCATCCTCGCTGAGCGGGTATTGATTCTGCATCCACTGCAGCCGATTGATGACGGAACGATGCTCAACCATAACCCCTTTCGGCTTCCCTGTAGATCCTGACGTATAGATCACGTAAGCCAGATTCGAGGAAGTCACCTCGACATTGAGATTGGAATTGTCGTATTGATAGAGCGCTGAGTCTTCCAGATCTAGAACGACTCGATCTGTACACAGCCCGCGGATAGATTCCAGGCCGTCCTGAGCTGCCAATACCCATGCAGCTCCGCTGTCCTCCAGCAAATGACGGATACGCTCCTTCGGATGTGCCGGGTCAATCGGCACATAGGCACCGCCCGCCTTTAATATCGCCATAATCCCGATGATCATCTGCAGGGAACGCTGCGCCATAATGGCCACAGGCTGATCAGGCTTAACCCCGAACGCCACCAGATGTCTGGCTAACTGGTTCGCCCGTTGGTTCAGACATTCATAGGAAAGCTTCTCTTCTCCGCAGAGAAGAGCCGTGCGGCCCGGATTCCGGAGGGCTTGAAGCTCCAAATATTGGTGAAGCAGTCCCTCCTTATTGAACTCCCGTTCCGTATCGATATACGTAACGAGCATACGATGCCTCTCGTCTTCGCTGACGAAATCCAATTCCCGCATGGGCCGTCCCGGCTCCTGTAGAGCCTGCTGGATCAAACTCAGCCAATGTTCGGCCATTTGAGCTATTCGCTGCTCCGTATATACATCCAGACTGTAATGAATTCGCAGCTTAAGCTGGCCGGATTGGCGATACAGTCCGAATGCCAGGTCGGAATAGGCGAAGTCGGCAGCGTTATCTCCGTGCAGCGTATCCATAAAGATGAGCGCTGACTTTAGCGGCTCGCCCTTGGAGGAGAATACTGATGCGGAGGTGGCTTCTGAAGCCTGCCCCTGAACATGCTTCAGCCAATCTTTGAAAGCTTCCTCTCCCTGCAAGCTCGCGGATACCTCGATCGCCTGCTGCTTATGACGCTGCACCTGACCTTGAACAGTAAATTCAGGGAACGCTGCAGTGATCGATCGATCACCCGAATACCGGCTGAGCAGATACATTGTGCCAGCCAGCATGACCATGAACAAAGCGGCATCCGAGTCCCTACTGACAGCAAAGAGACGCGATACAAGTTGTTCCGGCAAGTCTATTACATGTACGTCATTCGATAGAATCGTACGGCTGGGCGCAATCGGCTCCGAGGAGGGTGGGGTTGTCCCCTTTTTTGGCAAGTAAATATTCGTCATCCATACATCTCCCTATAATTCAAAATGAAATTGAATATCTCCGAGCGGGTTGTCCGCTGCTGCACTAGCGCTTATTCCCGGAAGCAATTCGCTGAGTTTCGCATCTAAGTCTGAAACCATCATGGCCAGGATCTCTTGATAACGGTCGAACAGGTTCTCGATCGTGCCCTCTGCGAACAATGCGGTGCGGTATTCCAACGTGAATTTAATTTCGTCAGGAAGTTCCAGCGCCTCCAGCGTGATATCGAATTTGGCACACGGATGGTCAAATGGATACGCTGTAAGGGTGATTTGCTCAGTCTCGATCTGCTTCATACTGACGTTTTGCAAAATAAACAAGGCATCGAACACCGGGTTCCTTGTCCTGTCGCGTGGAAGCGGCAATTTCTCGGCTAACTGTTCAAACGGATATTCCTGATGCTCGAACGCTTCAATAACGGTGTGCTTATAACCGGACAAGTAATCAGCAATTGTCTGCTCCTCACGAACCTGGGTCCTAAGCACAAGGGTGTTGACGAACATTCCTATCAATCCCTCCGTGTCGGGATGCGATCTTCCTGCCACATGAGAGCCGATGACGATATCCGTCTGTGAAGCATATTCAGCAAGCGTAAGCTGGTAAGCCGCCGCCAAAATCATATAAAGCGTCGTTCCCGTGTGACGCATCAGATTATGAACTGGACGAGAATCGATCGTTCGAACGATTCGTCTTCCTTCCGCGCTGTCATATTCGGTGCGCACATAATCTGTCGGCAGTCCCTTTGCCGGATTGTAATCCGCCAATTGCTTCAGCCAGTAAACCTCCTGCTTGCGCAGCGCTTCGCTCTCCAGATGTTCCCTCTGCCAAACTGCGTAATCCTTATATTGAACAGGCAGTGCGGGCAGCTCTCTTCCCTCGTACAGCGCGATCCACTCCAAAGCCATATTTCGAATGGACGCTCCGTCCGATACGATATGGTGGAGATCCAGAAGCAGCAGATGCTGTTGCTCAGACATCCGGCTCAGGCCTATACGCAGCAGTGGAGCTTCAGAAAGCTTGAAAGGTCGAAGGAACGAAGAAGCGGTTAGGGCGATGGAGTCGGCAGCCTCCGGCAAATGCTCGATAACCACTGAGACATTGTTATGCACTTTTTGCACAAATTCTCCCTCTACAATTTCAAAAGAAGTTCGTAAGCTTTCATGCCGTTCCACTAAAGTCTGCCAGGCCCAGGTGAACCGTGTTTCATCCAGCGTGCCGTTCAGCAGGAACACACCTGGCATATTGTAGCTGACATCGTCCTCGTCCAGCTGCTGCATGACAAAGATCCGATGCTGGCCTGAAGAGAGCAGATAATAATCCGATTCGGCCGCTTTGGGGATTGGCTGGAAGAGTGACTTCTCCTTCTGCTCCAGGGCGTGTGCCATCTGTTCAAGGGTCGGGCTCCGGAATACGTCACCCAGCTGCATATCAACCTCATACTGCTTTTGAATGCGGGCCACCAGCAGAGCGGCTTTCAGGGAATCTCCCCCGATTTCAAAGAAAGAATCCTGCACGCTAATCTGGCTTCGTCCGAGCATTTCCTCCCACAGAGCCGCAAGCCTACGCTCCATAGGTGATCTCGGAGCCACAACATCATCAGAGCGCAGAGAATCTGGCTCTGGCAAGGCCTTCTTATCGATCTTGCCGCTTGGAGTCAGCGGGAACTGATCCAGCTGAACATACGTGACAGGCACCATATATTCTGGAAGACACTGCAGCAGACCCTTTCTTAGCTCACCAGCCGAAATGGGTCTTGACCCAGTGTAGTAAGCGCACAAATAGGCTTCCAGGTTAGGTCCTTTAAGACTGAGAACCATTTGATCCATAATCGCTTCCTGCTTCGCAAGCGCAGCTTCGATCTCTCCGATCTCGATCCGGAACCCGCGAATCTTCACTTGGTCGTCGATTCTTCCGCAGTATTCAATCGTTCCGTCCGGCAGCCAGCGGCCAAGATCCCCTGTCCGGTACAAGCGTTCACCCGGCTGATAAGGATGCTGGATGAACTTCTCACGGGTTAAGTCTTCCTTGCCCAGATAGCCGCGGGCCAGTCCTTCGCCCCCTACGCAAATTTCACCTACAACGCCAATCGGCTGCAGCTGCAGATCCCGGTTCAAGATGCAGATACTCGTATTGGTGATCGGCCTGCCGATCGGTACGGGCACAGAATCATCACGCCCCTCTAGCTCCGCTTCCCATATCGTTGCGCAAATCGTGGTCTCCGTAGGGCCATATGCATTGAAGTAACGCACATAGGGCTTCCATCGACGGATCAATTCGTAATTCGTGGCCGAACCGGCCGTAATGATCTTGGTCAGCGTCTGAAGCCGCTGCGGCAGCAAATGTACCGTATAAGTAGGAGGAAGTGTAGCCACAGTGATGTGATGCTCATTCATGAAATCCTCGAACTTACGGTAGTTCAGCAGATCCTCCTTCGCTGCAAGCACCAGGGTTGCCCCGGTCGTTAAAGCCATGAAAATTTCCCAGACCGAAGCGTCAAAGGAAAGACTCGCAAATTGCACAATTCGATCGGCAGGGGTGACACCGAGTTCCTGTTCAAAGAACACCTTCAAATTCAGCAGTCCGTTATGCTCGACCATCACGCCCTTTGGCTGCCCTGTTGAACCTGATGTGTAGATCACATAGGCAAGGTCTGTAGGCATGGACACGCGGACAAGATTACCGAACTCTTCTTGATCGTAAGGCTTCGAGATATCCAGCCACTCGCCATCAAACTGGATCAGGTCGGCATAACCTGGATGACCCAGCACAAATCTTGTCCCGCTGTCAGCCACCATATAGGCCAAGCGTTCCTGCGGATAAGCAGGGTCCAGAGGCAAATAGGCGCCCCCGGCCTTCAGCACAGCAAGGATGCCGACAACCATATCCAGGGATCGGTCAGCCATAATGCCGACGATATCATTGGCAGATACCCCTCGTTTCCTCAAGTGGTGGGCCATTCTATTCGCTCGCTCGTTCAATTCACGGTACGTCATGGTTCGATTCCCGAACGTAAGCGCGATATGATCCGGCTGTGCTGCCGCTAACCCTTCAATACATTCAGGTACGGTCAGATCGGATGAATATGGCGTAGGAGGCGGGTTGAAATCCAGAAGCAGCGCAATCTGCTCGGCATCCGGCAGCATGTTCATCTGCGAGAGAAGCACTTTTTGATCCAGCAGGATAGACTCTAGGATCTGTACGTAATGGCCCGCCATTCGCTCGATCGTTCCGCGATCAAACAAATGCGCAGCATATTCAAACGTAAACGTGAATTGATCCGGTTGATCGGTAACCTCCAGCGTAATATCGAACCGGCTTTGCCGAATCGGTAATTCGTAAGGTGTAAACCTCAGGTCGCCAGTCTGGCGAACGCCCTGGTCCATATTTTGAACGACGAAGAATACATCGAACAAAGGATTGCGCGAAGCATCCCGCTTAACTTGCAGCTGTTCAACAAGCTCCTCGAATGGATAGGACTGATGCTCAAAGGACTGCAGCGTATCGTTCTTCACCTCATCTAGATAATCACTGAAGGATTTGTGCCCTTCGGGTTGCAAACGCAGCGGAAGCGTGTTCACGAACATGCCGATCAAAGGTTCAAGATCTGCATGGTTTCTTCCGGCAACCGGGGAACCAATGATGATATCCTGCTGCCCCGTGTATTTGGACAATAGGATGGAAAAGGCCGCAAGCATAATCTGATACGTTGTCGATCCTGTGTCCGCGGCCAGCCGCTGCAAATCTGCACGCAGAGCAGCGCTCGCTTCCAGATGAAACCTCGATCCTTTTGCCATGCCACTGCTAAGCGGAGCCCGCGGCCGATCCAGCGGCAGATCCAGTAATGGCAGTTCGCCTTTCATTCGATCCAGCCAGTAATCCTGATGCAGTTGGTGGGATTCCTCCTGCAAAGACTGCTGCTGCCAGACGGCATAATCCTTATACTGAATCGGGAGCTCCACCACCGGGTGCAGGCCTTCGTATGCGTCCATGACTTCCCTCGCCATGTTCATCATCGACACGCCATCCGAGATCAAATGGTGCATATCGATAAACAGCACATGCGTGTCCATGTCCGTCTGAAGCAGCCCTGCGCGAAGCAGCGGAGCTTGGTCCAGATTGAACGGACGCACAAACTGGGCTGCAGCCGTGTCCGTAAGAAGATCGGCCGCGTCCGCTTGAAGATTAGTTCCAGCCAGTTCTTCCAGTACGAAAGCCGCTTCCTGTTCAATTCGCTGAACAGGGCCCTCTGCCGTCCAATGGAAGGAAGTGCGCAGACTCTCATGGCGCTCAACGATAAGGCGGAACGCCTGTTCCAGCCTGCCAAGATCCAGCTTCCCTTCTATCCTAAGCGCACCAGGCATATTGTAGCTCGTCCCGGCCGGATCCAGCTGATTCAGAATCAGCAGCCTTTTCTGAGCAGAAGATACGGTATAGTGCTCTAGAATAGGCGCTTTCGGAATCGTGACTGCATGACTGGTCAAGTCGTCTGCTGCCAGTAAAGACCGCACGATTCCTGCCATTCCCCTGAGAATCGGATACTGGAAAATATCCTTCAGCGTAATCGGAACATGGAACTGTTTATGGATTCGCGATGCCAGCGAAGCGGCATGCAGCGAATTGCCGCCAATATGGAAGAAATGATCGTCCAGACCAATTGGACCTACATGTAGCAAAGCTTCCCAAAGCTCGGCCAAGGTCCGTTCCGTATCGTCCGAAGGAGCTGCGTAGACCGCCCGCTTCAAATCGTCCGAATGCTCCCGCTGCGGGAGCTGCATAATCGATGCAGCCGTATGATATTGAAGTGGAAGCAGGTAGACCTTGGGCTTCATGCCCGCCGCATCGTTATCGTCAAGCTCCATTTGCCATTTCAGAGGGCTCTCAGCATGAGCGTATACGGCTTCTTCCTCCTCGGTGAATTTGGATGCCGTCGCTGCAATCTCCGAAACCGGCAGCGACGTTCCAGCTTCCATGCTGGAGTCGGCGAAGACATCTGTTAATTCGATACACTCGGCCGAATCCGCGATAGCCTCGAGCGGCAGATTATATAGCCGAGCATCATCCAGGTGGCCGTCCTCCGTCCAACCGGATGCGGACAAGAACTGGCGGAATGGCTCGTTTTTGGAGCTAGGCCGATAAGCAGACTGAATTTGTGTTATACCGACGCTTAAGCTGAACTGCTTGAGAACAGACAGGATCGCATATTCAATTCGTCTTCCCAGAACTCTACAGCTCAGCAGAAATGTATCTATCATCAAGGTATCCTGCTGCGTGCGGCCAATCACCAATCCTACGAGACCATAGTCACCAAAACGGTCTCGTACCTCAACGGTCCAGCATTTCCACTCAGGATCAGCCATTAATGCCCGAACCTCATCCTCCGTCCTGCGAATCGTGCTCATGTTGAATTGGTTCGTTCGCTCCGTAAGTTGGGCAGCACGCGGGGTGTGCTCAGGCGTTAGTTCCTTCATTCTCATTTGAAGCTTCAAATCCCGCAGAAATTCGTCAAGCGAAAGCTCTGTCTGATCTTTCAGCACTTTCCGCTGTCTCTCGGATCTGTACATCGCCGTACGATTTCGGTCTTCCTCTGTGCTGCGGCTCCTGTCGAAGGCCCAAATATGCTTCAAGTAGGCAGGAATTTGCCCCGGATCATTCGGAAGCTGAATCGTCAGCACATCCGGACAGTTCAGCATCACTTCCCGACATTCTACGGGATTGTCATCAATGAAGATAAAGCTATCCAGCCCCAGATTAAGCTCCTCGGACAGTTCCCTGAGATTGGCCGATTTGGCCTGCCAGTTAATTTTCCAGCCTACAAGATGCTCTTTCTTCAGCGGCATACCGGGATGCACGTCAAAAACTTCCCAGACATCCGCTTCATTGTTCTTGCTGCAAAGTGCCAGCAGCATTCCCTGCTCGCAGAGCGTAATCATCATCTGCTGCAGCTCTTGGTAAGGCCGCACACCAGATGCACCGGCTTCCCCGCATACACCCTGCCAAAGGGTGTTGTCGCAATCCAGAACGATGACCTTGAAATCCGGCCTTCTCCACGAGACCATGCGTCTTGCGACGGCGGTACCCAAGGCCGCATAATACTCATCCGTAAAAGGAATATGGGCTTCCTGATTCTTGACCCTATCGAACACCTCAGGGATCTGATATCTGCGCTCGATATCGCTAAGATCCAACAGCGTCACATGCTCAATCGGTGCAATCATTTGCTTGAAACGCTCATTCAGATTGCGGATATAGGCGGTGACCACTGGATGATAGTCTTCGCTCGGCTGGAAGACGGCCATCCATACAGGGCCCTTACTCGGAAAGTTCCGAATTGCTTGGACGAGATCGACATAACTTCTTTCTAACTGCTGGATCTGCTGGTCCTGGGATAATGTCTCTCCCCCGATCCAGTCTTCAAATCGAATGAGCAGCAGATTCACTCCCTGATTCGCTGCGAGCAAGCTGTCCGGGCTCAGTAACTGCTGGAATACCTGGTGATAAGGAGCGAACGAGATTTCTGCCTGAACCTGGAATCGTTCACACCACCACTGGATATAATCCTCAATCGGTTCCGCGGTGAAGGTGGCGCTCACAGCAAGGGATACTGCCTGGCTAGTGACTTCTGCCTGCTTCACGGGGGTAAGCGTCTCATAGTGAGCTAATTCCTTATTCGAATCGTTCAAAACGTCAGAAATGATGCCCATGAACTCGTCTCGGAACGAGTGCATCGTAGTCTCGTCAAACAGATCGGTGCTGTAATTCAACACCGCATGGAGACTGCCCTCAGCATGTTCCCACATGTCCATTTTCACATCTAGCATGGACGTATGCTGGGGAATCGGATACTCTGCAACATGCAAGCCCTCTTGCCCAAGCAGCATACTGTCCTGAGAATTCATCTTGAATTCGTTATGGAAGACAAACATCGTATCGTAGACCGGATTGCGGGATGGGTCGTTCTTTAACACAAATTTTTGCATCATGCTGTCAAACGGATAATCATGCTCATAAGCGCTGATAATCTGCCCATGCACGTCCTTGGCATACGCCTTGAAGCTTGAACGCTCATTGATTCTTAACCGTATAGGCAGGAAGTTGATGAACATGCCCATCATCGCTTCCAGATCCGGATGATTTCGTCCCGAGACCAAAGTAGCAATGATCATGTCTTCCTGGCCCGAGAATTTGCGAATCAACAACGAATAGAGTGCAAAGCAAAGCGAATGCAGCGTGACTTGATTCTTGGCCGCCAGTTCGCGCAGCGCGTGAACCTGTTCGCTCGGCAGAGTGAATCGCACTGACTGACCGTTGAACGTCTTCACTTCCGGCCGCTTGCGATCGGCAGCAAGACTCAGAACAGGAAGCGGACTAGCTAGCTGCTTCGACCAATACTCCGCCCGTTGCTCCAAAGCGCCGCTGCTTAATTGACTATTCAGCCATACCGCATAATCCTTATACTGCGCCTTTACCGGCGGCAGTGGCAGCCCTTGATACAAGGCACAAAATTCCCGGATAAAAATGCTGTTCGTTACTCCGTCGGAAATAATGTGGTGCATATCGAGCATTATGATATGCTCAGTTGCCGTTAACGTGAGGACTCCAACCCGGATTAATGGCGCCTGCGCTAAATCAAACGGCTCAATAAAAGCTTCGATCCGTTCATCCACCTGCTCTATGGAAGCCTCGAATAAGGCTACCTTAATCTCCAAATGCGGCAGCACGCGCTGCATGGGTTCGCCATCCACGAAGTCGAATACCGTTCGAAAAGCTTCATGCCGCTCTACAATTTGATTGATCACCTTCTCAACCCGGGCCGCATCCAGTTCCCCTTCCACCTTGACGCAAAATGGCGCATGATGGCTCGTCTGAATATGTTCCATTTGCTCCTGAATATAGACGCGCTGCTGGGAAGGTGTTAATGGATACCCGTCAGCCTGCTTGGCTGGAACCAAGCGGAGTTCATCTGACTCCACCTCAGGCTGGGCAGGCAGTCGCTGCGAATCGATCCACTCCGCAAGCCGGTTGATCGTGACATACCGAAGTAAATCCGCGATCTCGATGGAAACGTCAAATTCCTTTTTCAAGCGGTTGGCAATTTTCAAGGCCAGAATTGAATCCCCGCCAAGTTCATAGTACGTATCCTCAATATGAAGCTCCTGAATCCCTAAAATATCCCCCCAAATATTCGCGATTGTTCGTTCCGTAATTGAATATTGTTCTGACTCTCTTCCGCGCAGTTTCACTTCGGATAGACGCTGTCCGTCATGGCGGCTTGCCGCCGGAGAAGCAGCGAGTGCACTTTCATCAATGTCCAGCCAGCAGCGCGTTCTCTCGAATGAGTACGTAGGAAGAGAGATTCTTTTTCTGCGTTCTCCCGAGTATAAGGAAGACCAATCCACACTCGCCCCGTCCACATAGGAAGCTGCAAGCTTACACAATTGTTCCAACTGCATTATTTGCGCATCCAGCACGATTCCAGCCGCAATAGCTTGGGAACGCCCTTGTCCTACTGCCTCTCGCTTGGAATCTCCATAGTAGATTCTGAACTGCTCGCTTGTATGAAGGCCGTCTTCCTTGACGCGGCGCAGCTGCTGCATCCATTCCTCCTTGGTGTCAAAAACCATGGCAAGCCTGTGAGCGTAATGCCCTCTCCCTACGCTTGCAGTAAAACAAATATCACGCAGGCGATCCTCGGGCAGATCCTGCTGGCAGTAGGCATCGACCAGACCGCGAAGCGATGCTTCGCTGCTGGCCGATAACACGAATAAGTGCGGACCGCAGGCCTCATCTGCCATCGTTTCAGCTAGAAATTCCTCCAACACAACGTGACAGTTGGTGCCGCTCATCCCGAAAGAACTTACCCCGCTTCTTCGCGGATGTCCGTCAGTCTCCCAAGCCGTCAGTTCATCGGATACGTACACAGCTGAATCAATAAATGGAATCTTCGAGTTCGGCTTATTAAAATGCACGATTGGCGGGATTTGTTTGTGCTTCAGCGCAAGCACCGCTTTCAGAACACCCATTAATCCTGCGGCATGATCGAGGTGCCCGAGGTTTGTTTTGACAGAACCCACAGCGGCGAATTGCTTACTGTCCGTGAACTGACGAAAAGCACGGTTCATTGCATCAATTTCAATCGGGTCCCCAAGCTTCGTTCCCGTACCGTGAGCCTCCATATAACCTATTGTGGTCGGGTCGATCCCGGCATTCGTCCATGCACGAACCAATACATCCTCCTGAGCCAGTACATTTGGAGCCGTCAGCCCAATCGACCGACCGTCCTGGTTCACTGCACTTCCTTTAATGACGCCATAAATGGAATCCCCATCCTCCATCGCCTTGCCAAGCGGTTTGATGACCAGAGAAATGACGCCTTCCCCGCCTCCTGTACCGTCAGAGCTGTCGTCGAATGTTCTAGCCCGCCAATCGGAGGATTCAATGCCAATCTTGATCTCATCCAGAGGCAGCAAATTAACTTTCACACTGCCTACAATCGCCGATTCGCATTCCCCATTCCGGATAGACTGACAGGCCGTATGCAAGGCCACCAAGGAGGAGGAACAAGCTGTGTCCATGCACACACATGGGCCTCTAAGATCAAGAACATAAGCGATTCTTCCTGCCGTCACACTGGTCAGATTGCCTGGAACCGCATAGGACAGCAGCGATAAATCCGATTCCGATATCATCCGTTTGTAGTCGTAAATCGCATCATTGTTCAGACCGATGAATACGCCCGTCCGGCTGCCGGCAAGCGCATCCCCTCCATAACCTGCATCCTCGACCGACTTCCACACCGTCTCAAGCAGCAGGCGCTGATTCGGGGACATCAAGCTCGCTTCTTTCGGAGACAATCGGAAGAAGGCATGGTCGAATTTATTGATTTCATCCAGATAAGCCCCGTCCATGTAACCCGCAGACGGGTTAGCCCTTCTTCTTGCCTGCATGAAAGGCTCGGTATCTTGGCGGCGGTTATGCGGGAATTCGGAAATGAAGTCCACGCCGTTCTTCAGGAATTCCCACAGCTCATCCAGATCCTTAACGATCGGCAGGTTGGCCGATATCCCGATAATGGCAATATCCTGGACGGATAATTCCTCAATTTCAAAGTCGTCGTTGCCTGTGGGCTGCTCATCAAGCCAGTTCAAATTCAACATCCTGATCCTCCTCGGGGCTTAAAGTGATACGGCGGATTGAACAGCAGCCTGAACATGGGCCGAATTCGCATTCTCTTGATCAATTTCTCTGCGCTTCCACAACCAATACATCGTGTAAATGATCACTACGGAACTTGCCACCATCGCGATAACAATCCCTGCGGAGAAGGTGAGCTGCAATTTTTTCATCACAAAGTAAGTGCCGAACAGTACAATCTCGTTAATAATCGGAGCCCAAATGGAACGGTACCATTCGAACAGCAGGCCGAAGATCAGTGCCCCTGCCGAAGCATAAATCGTAAGCGGAATATCCCAGTTGAAGAACAAGCCGCCATAGATAATTCCCGTCACGATAATTGACATTGGTACCGAGAAAGCAGGGCGCAGCACATTATAGATCAATGCCCGGAAGTAGACTTCTTTGTACATCGAGTGAAGAATTAAGAAGGCGATAAATACAGGCAGCGAAGCCGTCGTCAAGTAGTCGAACAGCTGCTGAAACTGCGGGAAATTATCGGCAAAATAAGGAATTTTGAAAAAGCACTGCACCCAGACTCCCATCGCCGCACCCAAAATGCCCATGACAATTCCCGCCCTAGGGGGAATAGCAGAGAAATTGCATTCGACGATTAGGCTTTTTTTATGAATAAGTCTCATCACCACGTAGAACACGGCTAACGAGATCGTGTCAAAGAAGATAAAGCCAAGCACATTATTCTCGCCCAACCAGCCTGAGATGGAGGCAATACTCATGATATGGTTGTTCCAGATAAACAGAATCGGGTAGTAGATGACGACGTACAGTCCTGTCCACAGCAGCAGATTTCCAATAACCTTGATATAAGGAAGCTTCCGCTCTTCTTGGCCCAGCACAATCAGACTGGAGACGATGACGAATAGGCATAGAGCGATGATGATGAGCAGTGTGGAAGGTGAAAAGCCTTCAATCACCTCATGCAGCCCGATTTGTTTCGACGTAAAAATAAACGCATTCAGCAGCACGCCCGTCCATATGGTGGACAGAATCGTCTTCATCTTCGTGTACATAATTCCGTACATAATAGCTAGGAAGAACCCAGTAACCTGAATCGAAGAGCTCGGTTGACAGTAGCCATAGATCACGGCCTGTACCAGTAGAGCGACGAGAAAAGGAAGTTTGCCGCGCATCATGGAGAACAAAATCCCTCTGAAGAAGATTTCTTCGAATAACGGTCCGATCACGGCAAGTCCAAGCAAGGTCAGAATGAAGCTGTCCGAATTCATGAATAAATTAATGTAATCCTGCATGTCCGGGAAGTTGGCCTTCACGAAAGGAAGCTTCAGCAGGCAGACGAACAGCAGTCCTGCAGCAATCGCAACATACGTAGAGATCAGAAAGTCCTTCCCTTTTAAGCGGGAGAAATTGCATAATTGCGATACCTTGACGTAACGGTCTTTCAAGATCGACTTTTTGATCAGAAAATAGATGGTAAGCAGCACAGCATCAATGGCAAACATAATCGAGATCCATAATGGCAGATTGTGCATTAAATATTGACCGTAGCTTCCGGAATTCGGAACCAGCACGTAATTGTGCAGAACCGCCACCGCGAGAAAGATCCCAGCCAGTAAAATAACTTCGCCCAACGTGAAGAAATACGTTTTAAATGTTTTCATCCATACACCCCTTAATAGCTTTTTGCCAAATCCCGTATGCCGCTGGCTGCTTCGCATCCTTCAGCATACAAGCGGTTTAGTCTGCGCAGCTGCTCGTCCTCAGGCACCTTCTTCCCCTTCATGATCTGCAAAAGCAGTTCAATTGCCGTCTTCAGCTCATCACCTTGCTCAGACAGTGAGCCTGCGCTGTGCTCCGCATGGGCATTCGCAAGCTCTGCCAGCTTGTGAAATGTCTCTGCCACTTCACTTGAGTACTGCTTAGTGTCTTCGTTCCGATTCCGGCAGGAGACGGCATGCGCCAGACACTTTCCTAATAGATCGCCAGTAGAATATTGCAGGGCTTGGATCTTGGGCAGATCATCTGCTTTATCCAGAGCATACGTCCTGATATTCCGCGCACTTCGCTTGGTTAGTGTGGATAACGTCGATTTCGGACCCAGCTCAAGCGCGTGGGATATCCCCCTGCTCTGCATATATAACATGGTATCGAGCCATTGAACCGGCTGTGTTAACTGCATGGCCAGACCCGTCACAATGGATTCCTCATCCGTATAAGGCTTGGCCGTGACATTGGAAATGACGGGCCATCTCGGCACCTGTATAGGCGTCCGGGCTAGCTGCGCGCGGAAAGGAGCCACCGCTCCGTGCAGCAGTCTGCTGTGAATGGGGGCCTGGATAGACAGGGGGATCGCCCTGCCTCCAAGTCCTTCAAGAATGGCAGCAAGCTGCTCCGTATCCGGCCGGCAGCCCGAGATTACGGCTTGATCCTGCGCGTTGTAACAGGCAAGATCTACAGAACGATCTGGATAGTTGTGATTCCAGTTCATCACTTCCCGCCTGGTAATCTGGATCGGAAGCTGCTTGCATGCAATCACCCCGCTCTCCGTATGGTCGGCTGTCTCGATCATCAGCTTGCTTCGCAGGCACACTAGATCGAGCGCATCAATATAGCGGATGGCCTCTGCCGAGACCAGGGCGGCATACTCTCCCAGACTATGTCCAGCTGATAAATGCGGAGTAATCCCCACTTCCTGCATATAGACACGGTAAGCTGCGACACTGCAGACGAAGATCGCAGCTTGTGCAGTTACGAGGTCCATGTCATGCTGAAGCTTTTCGCTTGTGCACACGTCATAGATAGAGAATCCCATCCGCTCACTCGCTTCATCGAACGTCTCCCGGACGATCGGGTAAGTTTCGTGCCAAGACTGACCCATCCCCGCATACTGGGTCCCAGATCCAGGGAACATCAAGGCGATTTTCATAAGCTTCTCTCCACCTTCCTGTCCTCGCTTGCCGCAGCGGCCTCCATGAATTGAATTTCGCTTGCGTACTGCTGAATGACGGTGCGAATAATGCGGATATACTGACCGAATAATTCTTTCATTTTCAATTTCGATAGACGCTTGTCGTTGTATTCACAGAGGATGAAGATCATATCCTTCTCCGAATAGTAGGAGAACTGGAGGTCAAATCTACTGCGTTGCGCATCCCGGATGGGAACGGCCCCTCTCTGGTAAAAGAGTGGGAGCACAGCCTGCGGACTCTCCTTGATCTTCACAGGCTGGATTTGCTCCAGCTGCAGTTCTCTTGAAGCGCCCTTGCGCAGGGCGTCTTCCGCCATGGAGATCAAGGCTGCAATTCCGCTCACCTGCCCCATTTGCAGCTCCGCTGCCTGGAAGGATCGCAAGGAATCGGAATTTACAATCGTAAGCTCCGTGCTCTTAGTAACAGCAGCGAGCACATATGCGAGGCTGGCCAGCAGCACAACGTGCCGCTTGGCATGTCCGGATTGCTCAAATTCGCCGAGCTGTCTCGTTTCAAGCTCACCTAGCTGCAGCTTATATACCGCTTGCTGAGCAGCAGCAGTCTGCTGAACGAAGTAATCGCTAGGCAGTGTGAGATAAGAGATCGGGGCAGCCGAATGCTGCTTTCCGGCCTGCTTCATAAATGCCGCCAGCTTGGATATAGTTGGGTAAGCGAACAAATCGGTTACCTGGATTAACCCTGGGTAGGAAGCTTCCAAGCGAGTGTGAAGCTGCAGGAGAAGCAGCGAATGCCCCCCAATTTCAAAGAAATGGTCATGAACACCAATGCGTTCTCTGTTCAGTAATTGCTGCCACATAAGCACAAGCTGTTCTTCCAGTTCATTCTGCGGGGCCGTGTACGTTCCCTCAGTCTCTTCTGTGATCACCTGCTGATGCTGCAGCTGTCTGCGATCCAGCTTGCCGTTATTGGACAGCGGCATTTCCGGCAGATACGCATACTGCGCAGGAATCATATAGTCAGGAAGCGTCTGAGCAAGCGAAGCACGGATTACCGATGAAGGAATCTGTTCCTTCATTACGAGAAAGGCGCATAAATAGGGGTTACCTCCCCTATCCTCCTTCACCAATACGGCGGCTTCCTGGACACCTTCAATCTCGAGCAATTTATGTTCGATTTCACCAAGCTCAATCCGATAACCGCGAATCTTCACCTGATGGTCGAGTCTTCCCAGGTATTCAATATTGCCGTCCGGCAGCTGCTTCGCCAAATCCCCTGTCCGGTACATGCGGCTGCCCGGCCGGAATGGATTGGCCGTGAATTTCTCCTCGCTCAGCTCGGGCCTACCTAGATAACCTCTGGCCAGTCCCGCGCCGCCGATGCAGAGTTCGCCTGGAATCCCCGGCGGCAGCAGCCGTAGATTACCATCCACGACATACAGCTCGGTATTGTCGATCGGCTTCCCGATCGGCACATTACTCGGTGTTTCGCCTGCCAGACATTCGAAATAAGACACATCCACCGTCGCTTCGGTTGGTCCGTACAAATTAATCAGCTTCGTACCATGTTGCTCGCCCAGCAGCGCTTGGAATCGCTCGACTTGATGCGCGAGCAGCGCTTCGCCACTGGTGAACACACATTGCAGAGTCCGCAAGCGATCCAAATGCTCGGGTTTTGCTTCGAGGTACGCCAGGAACAAATGCAGCATAGATGGCACGAAATGCAGCGTAGTTACCCGGCTTGTCTCAATCGCCTGGATAATCTGTTCCGGGTCCTTCTCTCCTCCCGGAATGAGGAAGTGCACAGCAGCTCCCGCCTGCGCCCACCAGAACAGCTCCCATACCGATACGTCAAAGGTGAACGCCGTCTTCTGCAATATGACGTCTTCCGCTGTAAGCGGATAAGCCTTCTGCATCCACGCAATCCGATTAATCACGGAATGGTGCTCAATCATGACCCCTTTCGGGTTCCC
>NZ_RZNX01000010.1 GCF_003994465.1 Paenibacillus zeisoli
GGTTCGAGTCCTCTCGACCGCATATTGAATTGAAGGAACGATCTTTTTGCAGATTGCAAAGAGATCGTTCTTTTTTATCTAAGATATAAGAAGGCCCCCGGTCTCCCATTAGAGGAGTTCGGGGGCTTATTTTCGAGCTTATGAAGTAATCGTCTGAACCAGCAAATAAACATTAAGTGTAATAATGATTCCTGTTACGACCCAAGCTAGGATGTTAATCCACGTTTTGTTGGCGAACTCGCCCATCTTTATTTTACTGCCCGTAAATTTCACCAGAGGAACAACGGCAAAAGGGAGCTGTAAGGAAAGAATGACCTGGCTGAAAATCAATAAGTCCTGGACTCCAGAATCTCCATATATGGCAGTTACGATAACTGCCGGTATAATGGCGATCAAGCGCGTAATTAGACGGCGCAGCCACGGCTTGAGTCGGATATTAATGAAGCCTTCCATTACAATTTGACCCGCAAGTGTACCGGTAAGCGTCGAGTTCTGACCTGAGGCCAGAAGGGCTACTGCGAACATGATGCTTCCCAAGGTAGTTCCTACAATTGGTGTTAGCAGATGATAGGCATCACCGATGTCCGTAACTTCGGTCAGACCGCTGGTATGAAAAGCTGCTGCCGAGACGATGAGAATCGCGGAGTTAATAAATAGTGCAAAAGTTAAGGCGATCGTCGAATCCCAGGTCATATACTTGATGGCTTGACGTTTGCCGATGGCTGACTGGTCAAATTGACGAGTCTGAACGATAGAAGAATGCAGGTATAAGTTGTGAGGCATGACCGTAGCCCCGAGAATAGCAATGGCGACATAGAGCATCTGTGGATTGCTGATCACTTCAGCACTTGGAATATAACCCGTAAGAACACTCCCCATATTCGGACCTGTAAGGAACAGATCAATACCAAAGCAGACGGCAATGGTTGCAATCAGCACAATGATTAGCATTTCAAGGAACCGGAATCCTTTATTCTGCAGGATCAGAATCAGCAGGACGTCTACCGCGGTTATGATGACCCCGTATAGTAAAGGCAGGCCGAATAATAAGTTGAGCGCAATGGCGGTACCAATGACTTCTGCCAGATCACAAGCCGCGATGGCCAGCTCACACAAAATCCACAGTCCCCAGACAACCGGTTTGGAGTAATTGTCTCTGCAGGCTTGCGCCAAATCCTTCCCTGTGACAATTCCGAGCTTACCCGCCAGGGACTGAAGAAGTATAGCCATCAGGTTGGAAATTAAAATAACAGAGAGCAGCGTATAGCCGAATCGCGAGCCTCCTTCGATATCCGTTGCCCAGTTGCCGGGGTCCATGTAGCCAACGGCCACCATGTAGCCGGGCCCTGCAAAGGCCAGGAACTTTCTGAACCACTTGGCATTGGTTGGAATCCGAAGAGAGCGATGCGCTTCCGGAAGCGATGGAAGTCCTTGATTTGATCTCCAGCCGGGCAAACGCCCAGCGGTACTTTCTTGCAAATCCTCCATAGAAATCACCTCTTCATTGATAATTTAATCCGTTATTAGTGCTTTCACTCATATTGTACACCTACAATAGTTTTTGTCTAGGGAAACTTTTTGGTGAAAACGTTTTATTGCTAATTATTTTTAATGGGCTGTGATGCTTCGTGTTCAAAGGCATTTGTCCGGTATTTATATGTATGCCGCTCCGGAATAAAAGGCTACTTGGCCAGCAATAATAATAACGAACAATATTTAGCTTAGTTGACATGCCGCCTAAAATTATTTAATATGTCTAAGTACTGAAAAAAGATCGAAATTTAATTAAACGGGTGATGAGCATGTCTTACAGACCAATTGTTGAGAACGTGACCGAAGCCAGCAGCAACCAGAAGGATGGCTTGTACGAATTTATTGTCAAAATGGTCGATGGAACGAAGTGCCGCGTGTTCTATCATCGCTATCCGGAATGGAAGCTTACGAACATTAGCCGTCTTCTTCAAAGTCCTTGCCCGATTTGCCGCAAAGATTTCATTTGCAAATGCATGGATAACTTTGCCGGAGATATCGGACAACAGATCGTAGACGGACAATATTTGGATAAAGCGGAAGCCAAATAACACGGGCGTTAGGCAGATAAACAAGGTGCGGGGGTTAACCTCGCGCCTTTTTTCTATTAAGATAATAGAAGGTGCAGTACTGACCAGTGTAGCGCTCTTCTTTATATTTTAACCAAATTCTAGGTTGTCCTTGCACTTTGTATAAGCTGATACACAGGTAGGAGGGTGGATATGAGCCGTCTCAATCATATTGCAGATCAAGGACCGATTGTATTGGTAGACGGGGTTTGTCATCTGTGCCAGGGACTTACGAAATTCCTAATTAAACGTGACCATGCCGGGCGTCTGCGGTTTGCGTCCCTGCAATCGGACGCGGGGCAAAGACTTCTTGAACAAGGCGGGATGCCGCTTGATTCGTACAGTACATTTGTATTTATTGAAGACGGGCACTATTACACAGGTTCCAAGGCGGCTCTGAGACTCGCACGATTGCTCCCTTTTCCGTGGCCATTGTGGTATGTATTCGTCGTAATTCCGCCCTTCATTAGGGATGCGGTGTATGATATTGTTGCACGCAATAGGTATCGATGGTTCGGCAAGGATGATGCCTGCATGGTCCCGACTAAGGAGATCAGGGAAAGATTTCTGGATTAACAGATTAGCTGATAGTCAAATGTATAATAAGGACTTGCTAGCTTTATATAATTATGATATTCTAACTGTAAAATTAAGGAACAACGGCAACGGAAGCACCGTTCATGAACCGAGTTATCGGTTTTTGAACGGTGCTTTTTTTTGTTGTTCATTAGGGGGATGAGTAGATGGTTCCTGTAAGGATTGTGCTTGCCGTGCAGGATGAATTTTATATTGAAGCGTTAATGCATTACGTCAGGTGCAGTGAATTCAGCCAGAAGATAAGGGTAACGGCGTTTAGCAAGGTAGAGGCCTTTGTGAAGAGAATGATGGATGCCGGTGAAGTGCCTGATGCAGTTGTAGCAGATTCTATGTATCTGGAAGCCTGGACTCCTCCGGCAGGAGAGAGGGAGATACTCAGAATAAGCCTCATTGAAGGAGAGCGTGATAGGCAGGAAGGTGTTGTTGTTCTACATAAATATCAACCGCTGAAGGAGCTGCTCACCTCCATACTGACGGCTGTGCAAGGCCAGCGAAAGCCTTTGGCAACCCCTTCTGGCAGCACAAGTGTGATCGCAGTCTATTCGGTTAGCGGAGGCAGTGGCAAGTCAACTACAGCTCTACAGCTTAGTAGACAGCTCAGCTCAGAAGGGCTGGAGGTGCTGTATCTGAATCTGGAGAGTGCTGGAAGCGGGCTCTCCGAGGCTTCAGGAAGACAAGAGCAAGATATGAGTGGACTGGCCCGTCTTCTTTATGATCTGCAGGCTGCGGAAGATAAGGGGGAGAGGCTGGCCCTGTCTGCTGCAGATTATGTCATCCGTCAACCTGCGCTTCAGGTGGCTATGTTCGAGCCGCTCTCAAATTTAAATGAATTATTGGAACTTTCCCGTGAACATACGATGCGGCTTATTGATTGCCTTGTCAGCAGCGGTATCTATGACTATATCGTGCTGGATACGGATAGTTATCCGTCTGAGAGAACCGAGGGGATACTGGAGCGCTGCGATCAGCTGATCTGGTTGATCTTGGATGATATCGGCTCTGTTCACAGGACTGACCGATGGCTTGCTCACCTTGAGCGAACGAGGGGGGATCTCTATACGGCTCTAATTCAGAAGTCTATTTTCACTGTCAACCGGTACCTGGGAAATCTGGTGAACCAACTCCCGCTTGAGAAGGTAGTTCCTTATCTAACTCTGCCTTATATTCCTGCTTGGAAGCAGTTGGATTCCTGGGAGGTGCTGTTTCGTTCGCCGGAATATCAGCGTGATCTGATGAAGCTGTGCAGCCAGATTATGGAGGTGTCAGGCAGCCGAACTGATCCTGTGCTAGGAGGAGAATGGAAATGACGGAGCAGTGGTTCAGACAGCTTCGCGGCGAGATTAGAGCAGGTCTCGATGTCACTTCAAGTATGAGTGACAGTGAGCTCATGGAGCATATCGAGCTCCGGGTGCTTCGGGATAAGCAAGTCAAAGATCTGACCGCGGCGGATAAGAGGAAGGTAGTTCGCAGAGTCTACGATTCTTTTCGGGGACTAGACGTTCTTCAGCCTCTGGTGGAGGATAAGTCCATTACGGAAATTATGATTAACAGCCATCAGGAAATTTTTATCGAGCGTAAGGGGCATGTGAGCCAGATCGATATGAAATTTGAATCCAGAGAACGCCTTGAGGATATTATCCAGTCCATCGTGTCGGCAGTGAACCGCGTAGTGAATGAATCGACGCCGATTGTCGATGCCCGTCTCAAGGATGGATCACGGGTGAATGTGGTACTTCCGCCAGTTGCGCTGAAGGGACCCACCATGACGATTCGTAAATTCCCTGAGCAGCCGATGACTATGAATGATATTGTCGCTACTGGATCACTGAGCGAAGAAGCGGCAGTATTTCTCCAAGATCTTGTTCGGAGCAAATATAATATCTTCGTCAGCGGAGGAACAGGCTCGGGAAAGACGACCTTTCTGAATGCTTTATCTCAGTATATCCCTTCGGATGAACGTGTGATTACGATTGAAGACTCGGCAGAGCTGCAAATTACGACCGTCCCTAATCTTGTATCGCTGGAGACACGCAATTCGAATACAGAGGGCAAGGGTGAAATATCTGTTCGGGATTTGATTCGGTCTTCTCTGCGTATGCGGCCCAACCGGGTGGTCGTGGGCGAGGTGCGGGGGCAGGAGGCACTTGATATGTTACAGGCAATGAATACTGGGCATGATGGGAGTCTCTCTACAGGCCACGCGAACAGCACGTCTGATATGATCAGCCGGCTGGAGACTATGGTTCTGAGCGGAGCAGAGCTTCCGATCCAGGTGGTAAGGCAGCAGATCAGCTCGGCCATTGATATTTTTGTACATTTGTCCCGCTTAAGGGACCGTTCCCGCCGGGTGACTGAGATTTCAGAGGTGATAGGCATGAAGGACGGGGAAGTAATTCTGAACTCGATTTATGGTTTTAGGGAGACTGGAGAACAGGGAGGACGTATTCTTGGCGGACTAGTGCCAACGGGTAATTCTCTTCATCATACCTCCAAGCTTAGCATGGCAGGACTTCCAGGCAATAAATATGAAAGGGAGCGGCTGCCTAATGAAAGTTCATGCCCAGCGTAGCCATACACCCGTGAAAAGCAGTGCTGCATCAGTACTCCCCGATTACAAGGTGCACATTCTATCACCCCGTCAAAAGACGATCAGTATGATTGCAGGCGGAATCGTGCTTTTTACGGTAGGATATATATTCTTTCATGCCTGGCTTCTGTCCGCTATTGTGGGGATTGGCGGAGTACATGCCCCTAAATTCTGGAGTAAGTATCTTCTGACAAAAAGAAGAGAGGCGCTGTCCCTGCACTTCAAACAGGCTTTGTACTCTCTTTCTTCTTCGCTAGCGGCAGGCCGCTCGGTTGAGAATGGATTCCGCGAAGCGATCTCTGATCTGCGTCTTTTATATCCGGATGCACGAAATGATCTCATTTCGGAGCTTCATATTATTTGCACAAGAATGGAGTATGGGCAGCCTGTAGAGGAGGCGCTGCAGGATTTTAGCCAGCGTGCGGGGATCGAAGATATTACGAATTTTGCCGATGTGTTCACAACCTGCAAAAGAACAGGTGGCGATCTCGTAGAAATTGTGCGGCGGACCTCCGGCATTATTAGCGAGAAGCTGGACATCAGCCAGGAAATCTCCGTCATGATTGCACAAAAGCGATTTGAGTCCAAAGCGCTGCTCGGAGCACCGATCTTTTTCCTGCTGTTCATGAACTTCTCTTCACCGGACTATATGCAGCCCTTATACAGCGGTATTGGACTATTCATTTCGGGGATTGCTCTGCTCATGTTCGGAGGGTGCTTCTGGCTGATCAATAAGATTATGAATATACGAATATAGGAGGGCGCTTGATTGCTTACGTGGATAGTTGTTCTAAGTACACTCGGCGCCAGTTGGGGACTCTTGTATCACAAATCAGCACGATCTTTCAAGGACTGTGGAGAATTCCAAATGGATGGCCTCAGACTTCAGAAGCTGGCTCCCCCCATGCTCTACTTGTTGGATAGAGTGCGGTTTGCCGGACGCTTTCCGATGTTCTTTTTCAAAGTACAGCGGTCAGTCCAGAAAATGTGCGGAGAGCGTAGAGTAGGTGATTTCACGCTTATATTTCTGGCGGAGATGCTTTCCTATTCATGGCTTATGCTGACTGCAGGCACCATATTCTCTCTTCTCATGGGAGGGGATCCAGCTGGGTTTGGAATTGGAGTCATGCTTGCCGTGCTGATCCCGGCAGCGTTGGTTACAGATTTGCACCGGAAGGTCGTTAGAAGGGAACAGGAGATCATTGTGGAGCTCCCGGAACTGCTGAATAAGATTATTCTGCTTGTTGGGGCCGGGGAGACGGTGCAGAAGGCAATTCGGCATTGTCTTGAGCGCAAACGGGATCAAGATAACCACCCTCTCTACCGAGAATTGCTTCAAATGTCACGCGAGATGGATAGTGGATATTCGTTTCAGCAGGCCTTGGAAAGCTTCAGCAAACGCTGCGGCATACAGGAAGTATCCGCTTTTACCACGGCAGTGCTGCTTAACTTCCGTCGTGGGGGGAGCGATTTCGCACTCGCTCTTCGTGACTTGTCTCATTCTTTATGGGAGAAGCGCAAGGCGGTCAGCCGGACCCGCGGAGAGCAGGCCTCATCCAAGCTTGTGTTCCCTATGCTGCTGCTTTTTTTGATCATTGTTGTTCTGGTTGGTACACCGGCCTTTATGGCTATGAGCTTATAAAGAGATTAACTATTTGAACTTACTTAGGAGGAAATAGAATGTTGACGACAATTCAAGGGAAAATGAAGCGGTTGTGGAAGGATGAGAAGGGGCTCGGGATGCTTGAGATTATCTTGATCATCGCGGTAATTGTAATCATAGCCGTTATTTTTAGAGAACAGCTCTCTAATATTGTTAAGAACTTGTTGTCAAAGGCAGGATCGAAGACGGACGAATTTATGGATGGAGAATGATCCAAAGACTGAAGAGAGATATAAGAGGTAGTTTTACGCTTGAGGCCTCGTTAGTCATGCCAATTGTTCTGATGTGCACGATGCTGCTGCTGTTTCTCTGCCTATACTTGTACCAGACCTCCATTCTTCAGCAGACAGCTGCTGTTGCGGCTGAACGTGCGGCCAATACCTGGGATAACAGCTACAGGGATGCCCGAACGGGCGCCGTGCAAGCAGATAAGCATGATGGATTGTACTGGAGATTAACGGACGACTCGATGGTACAGGCTTTGTTCGGCTGGGCGGGCGGTGGGCAGCCATCCTCTCTCTCCCTGCCCTCGAGTGGGACAGGTGATTCACTGGCTGCAACCAAGCTAAGTCATACAGGTCAAGAGGTGCCATCACACATTAATGGAACGATGGAATACAGCAGGAATCTGCTGTTCAGAAGGGTGACTGTTTCGCTGGATAGGCTAATTCACCTAGCTCCACTGGAACGAGCCATGGACAGCGATCTGAAGCAGCTTGGACAAGCGTCCTCCTATGTTGTTGAACCCACAGAATGGATTCGTACTGTTGACCTGGGGAGGTACTATGCTGCCAAATTCAAGAGCCGGAAGGGATCGGGAGCAAGCTCGAAAGAAGCTGGAGCGGCTCTGAAGCAGTATGCCAAATAGAGTACCGGTCAGGAGTGAAAGAAGGGGAGTACATGTTTGACAAGGAGCGCTCTGAGCGCGGTGCTGTAACTATATTTTTGATTATTATTTTTGCTTTCATCTTTGCATTTGTCTCCATATTTATTGATTACTCACGAATGTCGGCTCTCCAGGCCCAAAGTGAGCAGATTTCCCATGCCGCGGTACGCTCTGTTCTCTCGGCTTACGACCCGGATCTCCTTGATCGCTATGGTTTATTTGCTTATGGAGGAACCGACGAGAACTACATTATGTCTAAAGTGCTTAAAGATGAGTTCAGCCTGCTCACCCGCAGTGATGACCTGTCGATTATGAAGGCGAAGCTGGATAGCTCATCGGTTCAGCTGGAGCGGCCGCTGGGAACCTACCCGGTCTTTACCCAGCAGATTCGTGAACAAATGAAATATAAGGCTCCCATTGACTTCACGATTGAGGTCGTGAATAAGTTTAAACCGATGTCGAGCGTGATGAAAGAAGCTTCCAATACGGTGGATGTGATGGGTAAACTTCAAAAGCTTTATGATGAGCGTGAGGATAAGCTTAATCAGCTGGTCGACCACCAGAAGAAATCTGCGGCCGCGGTACAGGAGCTTTCTTCATGGGTGACAAGTAGAGGGACCTCATCGATTCCGGATGAGCCGTTAAATGGAAGCATCTCTTCCCTAAGGGATGCAGCAGCGCAGTTCGAAGATTACAAATCCAAGACAGAAGAAGATAGTAAGAGAAAGCCAGTAGATAGAATGTATGATACACAAATTTCGTCCTATACAAATGGAGTTTCACAAGCTTTTAATCATGTAACCAGAGGTCACAGAAATGCGGCAGAGAAGCATCAAGATCATCTCCCTGCTGCCAAAGAGCTTGCTGAGCAAGTCAAGCTCATTAATGACCAGATGAAGCAAGTAATTATAGATTCAGAGAATCGCTCCGCGAATAACGGATATGACCAGGTAGGCACAGGTGTATCTGGAGCAGACCAGGCGGGAAGTGAAGAGATCAGGAAGATTAGGGAGCAGAGCAGGAAGCTTCTTCTTCCTGATAGTCTGCTTACCCAAATAGAGACGAATATTGAAGATCAAAGAGTGAGCTTTACTCGTCTTGATGGGCAAGTAAGTAGACTTCTAACACAGGAAGGATCGCTTCATAGCATTACAGGCAGTTCAGGGCCAATCAAGAATTCGATTATGACTACAGGACAAGAGGCAGATAATTATCTTCGAAAGTTTGTGGACTCGGGCGGAGCGCTAGATCAAGAGTCGAAGCAGATTGAGTCCTATAGAAGTTACGATGAGGCCCGTAAGAAAACGGAGCAGGAAGCTAAGGGAAAGCTTGAACAAGCTGGAAACATACTTAAGCAGTTATCCGGATTGAAGGATAAGATGGATGCCAAGCAAGAGGAGTTTAATACTCTCGAAGGCTATTTCAAAGAGAACATCAATTTAAATGCCACGGGCAGCTCCGGCGGGGCAGGCCAGGCCTCTTCAAGCAGTGACCCTTACGCTTCAGGCCAGCAATCGATGGACAATATGGATAGTCTATATGGATCTATGTCATCCCTTCTAAGCGGAATGACAGATAATTGTTACCAGATGGAATACGCAGCCGATTATTTTGAACACTTTGATGTGACGAAGCTGAAAGACATCGTGAAGAGCGGCGGCTCAGGTTCGCTTAACAGCGTGTTAGATCAATTTGGCCCTGAGCAGCAGGAAATGGAGTATATCCTTTATGGCTTTCATAACCCTGGAGGGAATGTTGCAGCGGCCTATGGAGAGATTTTTGCATCCAGATTGGCAGTTAGAACCATGGAAGGCTTTATTAAGAACAGCTCGGCGGGCAATCCACTGTTGATACTTGCCTTGGCCCTGCTGTACGGCATAGAACATGCTATTCAGGATATGGTGACCCTGTGTGAGAAAGGGAGTATCCCTCTAAGTGATTATTTCAAGGTTGAGCTTAGCTACCGGGATTATTTAAGGATATTTATGCTTCTTCACGGACAAAGTGATGAGCGGCTTTCCCGAATGCTTGCTTTGATCAGGCTTAATACCGGAATTAACCCTGATCAGCGGAACACTTATATTTCGAGTGAGGTTACGATCGCAATGCCGCTGTGGTTTTTGCCAGGGGTAGCCAAAGCCCTCAATGCGTCCGGAGTTCTTGAAGGACGGGTGGAAGGGAATCAATATTATGCGGTTAAAAAAGCGGACTACTCCTATTAGAGCGTGGCGTAATGTCCGGGGAAGTATTGTACTTGAGGCGTCGCTTGTACTGCCTGTATTTCTGCTGTTTATATTTTTTCTTATCTATATGGTGCAGATGACCGTGATTTCTACACAAATGCATAATGTGGTCTCGAATGCGGTGAAGCAGGTGTCTACTTCGATGTATCCTATCGCGCTGGCTGTTAAGTCCCAGGAAGATAAGGGAGAAGGGGAGGAAGACCAAGTCAATCTTCAGATGCCCAAAGTTTCATTATCCGAATGGGCTGCCAAATTCACCTCGCAAATGCAGCCTCCATTCTCGGATTGGGTTAGGGAGGCTGCTGCCAAAGGAGATGAACCGCTGCAGGATCTTAAGAATCAGCTGTCTGAAGCGCTTCTTGATCCAGTGATAAAGCCGCTGCTGCACCCTTTTACGGAGGGTACGATTCTTAACGAAGATCGGATGCATGTCAGTCAGGTCATTGTGCCGGATTTGAAGACGGGTAAGAACCCCTACTTTGGCCTAGAAATCAGCTATGAATTGCCTATTAAAGTGCCGTTCACCTCGGATAAGATTGTGCTTCAATCTAAAGCCGTGGAACGACTCTGGATTGGGGATACCAATGAGCAATCGGATGATAATGCGGCTGGGGAAGGAGCAGATAAGAAGGGTCAGGCGGCCGTGGTCTTGTCCAAGCCCGATCCTGCTTATACGGGGAACCAGGCACTTATTCAGGCAAGAGCCGAGCCTGGCAGTAAAGTGACTTTAACTGTGTACTACAAGAGTGGCAAGAGCGTCGCAAAATACCTGGGAGAAGCTGTTGCGGATTCATCAGGCAATTTGGAATGGAAATGGCTGATATCCGGGAACACCACACATGGGACTTGGACGTTTGTGCTGGAGACAAATGAAGGTGTGCGGACAACGGATAGTTTTCAGGTGACTGGAAAAGGCAGTAAGAAGTAAGTAATCGGAGGAGACTTTATGGAAATAGGATTTGTGGGTTGTTTGATTTTTCTGCTAGCGGCCTTTGTTACGGATATTAGATATATGAAGATTCCGAATAAGCTCACGGTTCCTGCGATGATAACGGGAGTAACGTACCAAATATGGACTGATGGCTGGGTCGGGCTTGCTAGTGGGCTTAAAGGGGCAGGCGTTGGATTCGGGATCATGCTAATCCTGTACTGGAGCGGAGCGGTAGGAGGTGGAGATGTGAAGCTGTTCGCAGGAATTGGGGCCTGGATGGGAACGGGCTTTACAGTTACCTCTCTGGTCTACTCTATTATTTTTGCCGGAGTCTTAGGCCTCGTGATTCTGATCTGGAGAAGAGAAGCCATTCGAAGGGTAAGAGGAGTGCTGAATAGTGTAATGGGGGCCATCATCCTTAGAGGGCTTGGACCCCTTAAGAGCAAGGAGAGCGATATGCTGAGCTTTCCCTTCATGCTTGCGGTGTTGCCAGGTGTGTTGACTGCTTACTACTACTTGTAAAGTTTAAGGAGGTCTTAAATTGCTAAGTTTGCAGACTGATTACGTACGCAGTGGCGGAACATATATGGTTCTCTCAAAAGAAGAGGGGCTCGTGCCAACTGAGCTCAGCCGAGTACAGTGCGGTATGATCGCTTCCACAGCAATTCCGCATCTGCTCCAACTCGACGTAAAGGAAGTCGATCTTAAAGTAAGTTTCCATTACGATATTACCGGCAAAAGAATGCTGTCGCAGTGTATGAAGAGTGAGAAGATCAGCATGCCGGAGTTCTACGTTCTCCTTCTTCAATTGGTAAATGCTCTGGATGAATCCAAGCAGTATATGTTACAGCCAGCGAATTACTGGCTTGAGGAGAATTACTTATTTGTAGACGGCAGCTTGAATTTCGGGAAAGTATTTCTTACGTACATTCCTGTGCAGGAAGAATTTAACTCGGAGCCGATCCAGAGTCAGATCCTCTCATTGATCATGAAGCTCATCACATCGGTATCCGTACTTGAGGGGACAGGTGTACAGAAAATCATGCAGTTCTGCGGAAGTGACCTGTTTTCCCTGGCTGGGTTTAGAAAGCTCCTCCGGGAGCTGCTTGCCGGAGATGGCGAGAAGAATTATCCTGAAGCTGAGAGTTCCAAGCGGGCTTTAAATTCTAACCATGAGCTGTTCATGAACAAGAGAAATCAGACAGTCAGCCAACCTTTTGCAAAGAACGCAAGCAGAAGCCTCCACCCGCTTGACCCTCCTATGAAGAGCATTATCCATGAGACGAATATGAAGAAGCAGGAAGAGGGAGACAATTCAGAGAGAGAGGAGCCGACGCAGGCCAAGAGCTCATCTTCAATTCGTACCTATGTCTTATTAGGGACAGGACTCTTTGTGGCACTGTTGTGGAAATTATTATACCTCGATAATCCCGGTACCTCTGGACTATACATGTGCGGGGGGATCAGCATTCTGGTGATTGCTGCAGTAATCTGGTTCTTAAGTGGACACAGACCTTTAACTGACTTGGGCAGTAAATTTAAGTCCAGACATGAGGAAGTAGAAGGTAACGGAGGATATGCAGGATCTTCTGTTGAACAGGCAGCTGGAGATCAAGGGAGATGGGGTAAATGGAACCTCGATGAATTTCTGAATGAGAATAAAAAAACAAACGAAGACACAGTTAGATCGAAGAGCTGGGATGAGACAGAATGGCGGTGGAATGATCAATTCCTGGTCCGGGAGCAGGGTGTAGCCAGCAGCTCATATCCGGCAGACGCAGAAATTCCTGATTTTAAGGAAACACAGAGTGGCGCACATAGTCCCGTAAGCTATGCCCCCACTAAAGCACCAGACTTAAGAAATGTGAATCATTCTGATGATGGAAGCAGCAGCTATTACGATCAGCTCAGCGGGAAGACGGAAATGCTTGCACCATCAAGACAAGCTACAGTTCTGCTTAATGGACAGGGAAATACGGGTGATCATCCCCAAACACCTTATCTGGAAAGGGTTGAGCAGGGAAGCGGGAATTCCGAGAAAATTATCCTTTCAGGAGTTACCTTTGTGATCGGCCGATCTGAGGAGGTCGTCCAATATGTTGAGAGGGCAGTTGGGACTTCACGCGCTCATGTTGAACTGACCATTCAGGGCAGGAAATGCTCAATTAGAGATCTGGGCTCAAGGAATGGGACCAAGCTTCAGGGGGAGGTTATCGCTCCATATAAGGAATACCCTCTTGAAGTTGGAAATACGTTCTCGATTGCTACAACAAGCTTCAAGCTATGCATGTGATAATACGCAGGGCCATGTCATTGTACTTTATATGTTCTCTTTTAAACCATTATTTCTGTCCTTTTAAATCATTAAGAGCTCCCATCAAAGTGGGAAATTGAAAAGTGAATCCAAGCTCCAGTGCTTTGCGGGGCATCACCCGCTGTCCGTCCAGCAGCAGTGTGGATTGCTCTCCTAACAGAGTCTTAAGCAAGAGAGCCGGAAGGGGGAACCAGTAGGGGCGATTGATTGCCTTTGCAGTTGTCCGGCCGAACTCCTCATTAGTTACAGGGGAAGGGCTAACGGCGTTGATGGGCCCGGCGACAGCCGGATTCATGACGGAGTAATCTATTAACCGAACCATATCCTTCAAATGAATCCAGGACATCCATTGCTGGCCGGTACCCACTCTTCCGCCTATCCCCAGCAGATAAGGCAAGCGCATAAGCGGATAGGCTCCTCCTTGATTGCCTAGAACCACACCGGTTCGCAGGGTGACCAAGCGAATAGCCTGGTTCGTCAAAGATTCGGCCTCATGCTCCCATTTCAAAGTAACTTCGGATAGGAAGTCCTGCTTAAGTGTAGGACTGTTCTCATCGAATACCTCAGTTAGTGAGGTTCCGTAAATACCGACTGCCGAACCTTGAACAATAACCCCAGGCTTATTTTGAAGCTTACCCAACAGGGCTGCGATCGCTTGAACTGATTGAAGTCGTGAGTCAAGAATCCTCTTCTTGCCTTTCTCTGTCCAACGCTGATTAAGTGAAGAGCCTGCCAAATTGACCAATGCATCCAAGCCTTCCATAGTCTCAGGTGACTTTTTGAGTTCTTCCCAGGTAATATACGTTGGGTTAGTAGCAGCCCTATTTCGATCAGATGCCGGACTTTTGCGTGTAACTATAATAATCTCATGACCTTTCTCTAGCCAGTAGGACACGAGAGCGCTCCCGATAAATCCGGTTCCTCCGCAGACAGCCATCCTCATATTGACCCCTCCTTTAATGAATGGAATTATAAACAATGACTACTTACTATTCACGATATAGGTATGTAATTAAATCCATACTAATAGGCACTTTCATCTGGCTACACTAAGCTTATAAAAAGAACCCACCGAGGCGCTAGGCCAAGAGGGTGGGTCCATTCAGGTCTTTCAAGCGAATCTCTATCATTTATTCATTAAGTGCTGGTAAGGCGAATAATCAATCTCATTCTTCTTAAGAAACTTAACCAGGAACTTGTTGTCACGCTTTGGCGTCGCTACAATATATCCTTTGATACAGTGATCACGAGTCACTTCAGATGCGCCGCTCTCTATCGCGATTTTGCCAATTTCAGCAGCGATGGAGTGTTTGGCAATATCCCGAAATGCCTGAGGGACGGGGGAAACCAGCTTATCCAGAAAAGCTTTGGCGTCGTCGGTCCACATCGGGCGGCTTCGCTCAACCCAGTAATTCTGCCAATCCAGCTTGGACTTGCCATCTGCCTTTGGCAGCACTTTCATAAATTTGCGGAACATGAAGAATCCGCCAATGGTCATGGCACCCAGCATAATAAATCCCCAGAAAACAATGGAGTTCATGAACCAGCGGTCAGGCGCAGACGACACCGCGATCGAGAAGACGTTCCAATGATACATCTATACTTTCACCTCAAATTTTCAAATTCACAATCAGTCTGTACATACCGGCACATTCGATTAATTATTAGGAATTATACCTTATTTCTAGATTTATTTCGATATTCACGCTAAAATATACTGAATCAAATTCATTAACTAAGGGGGATACAAAGAAGTGCTGAAGATCGGTTCCCATGTATCGTTATCCACTAAGGGATTGCTAACTGCCACGGGCGAAGCAGCCTCATATGGCTCAAGCTCTTTCATGATATACACAGGCGCACCGCAAAATACCCGCCGTAAGCCTGTTGACTCGCTATTTATTGAAGAAGGCAAAGCGGCTATGGCTGAGGCTAATATAGACGAGATTGTCGTACATGCCCCTTACATCATAAATTTGGGTTCTTACAAGGAGAATACATACCAATTGGCGGTCGATTTCCTTAAGGAGGAAATTCGCCGTACGCATGCATTGGGTGTAAGGAACATTGTGCTTCATCCGGGCGCATTCACGGACAAGGATGTAGATTATGGAATCGACCGTATTGCTGCAGGACTTAATAAAGTGCTGAACGGCACAACCGAGACGGATGTGAGCATTGCTCTTGAGACTATGGCCGGAAAAGGAACCGAGGTTGGACGAACTTTTGAGGAGATTGCCCGGATCATCGATCAGGTCGAGCATAAGGAACGTCTGACGATCTGCATGGATACGTGTCACATTCACGATGCCGGCTATGATATCGTTAATAACCTGGATGGTGTACTGGACGAATTCGACAGAATTATAGGTCTGGACAGAATCGCAGTGGTGCATATTAATGATAGTAAAAACCCGGTTGGTGCAGGAAAAGATCGCCATACTCCGATTGGCTCCGGCTGGATTGGATTTGAGGCGATTCGCCGTGTGGTCCACCACGAGAAGCTTCAAGGCCGTCCATTTATTCTGGAGACGCCTTGGATTGGCAAAGACGCTAAGACCCAGCGTCCGATGTACGAAGTGGAAATTGCCTTGCTTCGCGGAAATGTGGCCGAGCGTTTCGGAGAGAGCTTCCTATCCGACGTTGAACAAGTTCATGCATTCTTTAATAAGCAGGAAATTTACCCTCGTGCCTTCATTATCAGTACCTGGGAACTGCTTAAAAGTGATGCGAAGGCCAAAAAAGCAGATCCGCGAGAGCCGCTGGAACGTCTTTATGACGCTGTAGTAGAAGCGGGCTTGTTCCCAGAATTGACAGAAGAACAAATCAATCAGCGTATTATTGCCTGGCTGGCAGTAAATGAGCTTACGGTTTAGGTAAATTTAAGGAGGATTTTTGTAACAAATGGACACTCACATTAAAGCAGGTCTTCAGCCTGTAAAAGAATATCAACAACATCGCGCACGTATGCTGATTTCCTGTCCCGACAGTCCGGGAATCGTAGCAGCCGTATCCCACTTTCTTCATCAGCACGGAGCCAATATTGTTCAATCGGACCAATATACGATGGACCCGGAGGGCGGCATGTTCTTCATGCGCGTCGAATTTGACCTGAACGATCTGAGCGGCAAGTTGATGGGGATCAAGAGTGATTTTCAGGAAATAGCGGACAAGTTCCAGATGGATTGGAATATCTTCCCTCTGAACGAGAAGAAGAAATTGGCCATCCTCGTGTCGAAGGAGGATCACTGTCTCGTTGAGCTGCTGTGGCAGTGGCAGGCCGGTGATCTGGATGCGGAAATTTCTATGGTCATAAGCAATCACGCGGATATGCGGGAGTATGTGGAATCCTTTGGAATCCCATACCATCATATTCCGGTTACTCCCGATACGAAGAAAGAAGCGGAGCAGCGCCAGCTTGAACTGCTAAACGGGAAAGTCGATCTGATCGTGCTCGCCAGATACATGCAGATCGTCTCACCGGCTCTGATCGAGCCTTACCGGAATCGGATCATTAATATCCATCACTCCTTCCTTCCTGCGTTTGTCGGGGGTAAGCCTTATGCTCAGGCATATGACCGCGGCGTTAAGATCATTGGCGCAACCGCTCACTATGTAACCGAAGAACTCGATGGAGGTCCAATTATTGAGCAGGACGTTCAGCGTGTCAGCCACCGTGATAATGTAAGCGAGCTGAAGCGGATTGGCCGGACTATTGAACGGGTAGTACTGGCCCGTGCGGTAAAATGGCATATTGAGGACCGGATTCTCGTTCACCAGAACAAGACGGTCGTGTTTAACTAACAGAGATATATAATTAAAAGGCACCCTGGCAAGAACGGGATACAATCTCGTCTTTTGCACAAGGTGCCTTTTGGCATTCAGATTCTATTTGTATTCATTCACGGTCAAGATCGCTGGAGACTTCCCGCTTAACGATATCTTTGGTCTGCTCAAACAAATGTCCATCTTGGAGCATATCGATGAACTGCTGCATCCAGCTGTAGAACTCAACGGAGTGATAGAGTTTGTGTAGATCCTTGAGCGCATTCTGGCGGATATCCTCTGGAGTATCCGGATGAAGAATTAATTCTTTTAGATCGGGAAGGACTTGCTCAATGGTCTCCATCATCACATCTCGTTCTCTCTGAAGTTTAGTGGAGAAAAAATTGCGAAAGGTAACGTAAAAGTCACTCTGAGCACGGTACAGGTCCTTACGGTCTCTCTTGGTATCCAGCTTCTCGATCATTCGTGAGTCCAGCAGTGAACGGGCGGCATAGCTCATGTTGCTCTTGCTCATTCCCATTTTGTCTTTCATCTCTTCCAGTGTCATGGGTTCGTCCTCAAAGAACATGGTCCCATAAAGGGCACCGGCCGATGGAGTCACTCCATACAAATCCATAGTGACACTGATGGCCCCGATAACCCGGTTTCTAAGTTCGATCCACTCTTTATACTTTGGCTCATCTTCTCTCATGGCTTCCATACCTACCCACCATCCGAATTCAATAATTGTTGAATCTTTGTTCATTATAACGGCTATTTTGAACTATTACCTAGTAAAACTACTACTTTTACAATTTTAATCAAAAACATGTCGAGAATTTACCTGGTTTTGACCCTTGATTTTAAAATGAATGTACAATATTTATTATACACAAGAGTTATTAAGCGGATTATACGGCTTATTAATTAACAATTCAAAAAAAACTGTACATATGGATAGATAGGGGCTGTTGTAAGTTGAAGTTGAAGTTGAAGAGATTTCGCAAATGGGGAGAAATACAGGTTCTGTGGTTCGCCATACCCGCAATGATTCCATTGACCGTCTTTTGGATCCTACCTATGTTCTACATTATTTATCTGAGTATGACGGATTGGGATCTCATGAGTCCTGTTAAAACCTTTGTGGGACTTGAAAATTACACTTATCTCTTTAAAGATCCTGAATTCTACCAATCATTACAGACGACCTTGATCTTTACGGTGGGAAGTGTGATTCCGACCATGATCGGGGGTCTTTTGCTGGCCCTTCTACTTAGCAGCAAGCTGGCGGGCTCCGGCATATATCGAGCCATTATTTTCTCCCCATGGGTTACACCGACGGTAGCGGTATCTATCGTATGGGCCTGGATATTCGAGCCGCGTTCAGGAATGGCTAATGCCATTCTCAGTGAATTAGGCATGCAGACGGTTCCCTGGCTGCAGAATTCCGTTTGGGCGATGGTTGCCATCCTCATTGTGACTATTTGGAAAGGGTTAGGCTGGGTCATGGTATTCTATCTGATTGCCCTGCAATCCGTACCTGAGAGTTTGAGGGAGGCGGCACATATGGATGGTGCCGGGAGATTAACCTGCTTCTTCAAAGTCACTCTGCCATTGATCTCACCAACTACATTCTTTCTGTTCATCATTCAGACGATAGATTCCCTGCAGGCTTATGACCAGATCAATATTCTAACGCAAGGCGGTCCCGCGGGCTCAACGCGTACGGTGTTATATCTGTACTATCAGGCTGCCTTCGACCAGTTTAATGTGGGCCAGGCCTCGGCAGTCGCACTTTTACTCGTAGTCTTTACCGCCTTATTCTCTTTAGCATCCATGTTCATGTCCCGTAGAAGTGTTCACTATTTATCGTAAAGGAGATACCTCCATGAAATTAAGTCAATTGCTTCCGCGGCTCTCTCGTCACGCTTCTCTGCTTGTAATTAGCTTCGTCATAGCATTTCCATTCCTGTGGATGATCACAAGCTCGTTAAAGTCTGATGGGGAAATTCGACGCTTTCCGCCTGTGCTATGGCCTGAAAGGCCACTTTGGCACAACTTCTCAGCAGCCTGGGAGGCGGCTCCTTTTGGACAATATTTACTAAACAGCGTCCTAGTTGCGTTAGTGATTGTCCTAATCCAGATCATCAACTCGGCTATGATGGCTTATGCATTAACACATATGAATTTTCGGTTCAAAAATGCACTCATGGCGATCATTCTAACGAACTATATGCTTCCTGTATCCGCGACTTATCTACCGAGCTACATTATCTTGTCCAAGCTTGGTCTCATTGACACTTACACTGGGCTTATCATTTCCAATGCGGTCAGCATTTTCTCCATCTTCCTGATTCGTCAGGCTTTCATGCAGCTGCCCAAGGAGCTCGCTGAGGCGGCAAAGATTGACGGAGCGGGACATGTGCGTATCTTATTCTCAATTTTGTTTCCGCTTGCGCGATCCTCTTTTATCATTTTGGCACTACTGACCTTTATTACGAACTACAATAACTATTTCTGGCCCATGCTGATTACGAAATCGCCGGAATTAAGTCTGGTATCTGCGGGTCTCAGGTCCTTCTTTGTCGAGGGTGGGGGTTATGGTATGAAGTGGTCACTAATCATGGCAGGCAGCACTTTTACCATCCTGCCGCTGCTCATCCTGTTTGTTATTGCCCAGAAGTGGATCATTAAGGGGGTGAGCAATGCCTTCAGTGTGAATAAAGGATAGGAACCCATACAAATTCATCTTCAATTAAATTAGAGAAAAGTGGAGGTTAGTGAAAATCATGCGTAAATCTAAATCTATTATGGCATCCATTCTAGTACTTACTTTTATCCTTTTGTCCGCCTGCGGGAATAAGGGTCAAGCGGACTCGGCCGCCAAAGCGGCTGCAGGTGCCGCTAAAAGCTCGGAGCCTGTTGAAATTGAATTCTGGTACGGTCTTGGGGGTAAGCTTGGTGACAATATGAAGCGCTTGATTGACAAGTTCAATTCTTCTCAGAAGGAAGTTGTGGTGAAGCCCGTTGTCCAGGGGAACTACGATGAGACCAAGAAGAAGCTGCAAGCCGCAATGGCTTCCGGGAAGGTTCCTGCCGCTGTACTTTCTTCTGATATCAGCTGGGCTAAGAAAGGGCTATTCGCTCCGCTGGATGATCTTATTGCCAAGGAAGGATCTTTTAACAAAGACGACTTCATCCCAACCTTCCTGGATCAAGGGAAAACAGACAACAAACAGTACTTTATCCCTATGTATGGGACGACTCAACTGCTCTATTACAATAAGTCCATGTTTGAGAAGGCTGGGGTAACTGCCGAAGATATGAAGACCTGGGAAGGCCTAGCTGAAGCCGCTAAGAAATTGACGGTAAAGAGCGGTGACAATGTTAGTGTGTACGGCTGGGAACCTATGTGGGGTTACGAGAATCTGCTGGATGCCGTTCTCTGCAAGGGCGGCAAAGTGATTAGTGAGGACGGCAAGACTATCCTGATCGACAGTCCTGAATGGATTCAGACCTGGGACAGCTTCCGCAAATGGATTCATGAAGACAAGACGATGGCTATCCATTCCGGGGGTCAGGGCTGGGAATATTGGTATAAGACCATTGATGACGTCATGCAGGACCGTGCAGCAGGATACACAGGATCAAGCGGAGATCAGGGCGACTTGGATTTCACCAAATTGGCTGCTGCTCCGCAACCAGGTTGGAATGGACATACACCAGCTCCTGTAGCGTCAGCCATTCTTGCAGGTATTCCGGCAGCAGCATCACCTGAGCAGCAGGCGGCGGCAATGAAATGGTTCACTTTCTTCACAAGCGCACAGACTACAGCCGATTGGTCCATGAATACGGGGTATATCGCTGTTCGGAAATCAGCCATGGAAGAGCCGGCGTTCAAAGCTTTTGCTGAGAAAAATCCGCAGAGCAAACAGCCACTCCTGCAAGCTCAAACTGCCTCGGCCCCATTCATTGATCCTACTGGCGGGAAGATTACGGATGCACTCAAAATCGCTGCCGATAAGCTGGAAATTCAAAATTTACCGGCAGATCAAGTGCTTAAAGAGGCTAAAGATACAGCACAGCGCGAACTAGATCGTGTGCAAGGGAAATAATCATGAGATATCAGGAGATTGTAATCGAACAACAGGGACAGCAGGGAATCTTGTTTCATCACTCTTTCACGCTGGACAAATCTGGGGAATGGCTCGCGCTGCGAGCTGTTCACCCTCTCACACAATGGCTTCAGATATGGGTTAAAGATCCCCAGGGAACCATGCGGCTCCAGTATCTAGGCAAAGGGGAGGAGAATACACTTCTCCTCACAGCTGGGGCAGAGGATTCAAGCTGTGGCTCGGTGCCCGGAGCGATACCAGAGGGGGATTGGAGCGTTCAAGTGCTGGCGGTTAATCGTGAATCGGCCCCGGCGTACACTCTTCACATTCAAGCTGGGGAAGGAACACCGGAGATTGAGGGAACGCTTCATCCGGTAGGTGCGCAGTTATGGAGCAGTCTGTCTGCTGCATCAGGGGCACTAAATTATGAGAATTATGATTGGAACCGGATCTTCTCCAAGGAATCCCGGTGGTACCGCGGAGACTTCCATATGCATACTAGACTTACAGACGGGAAGCAGACGGCAGAGGAATTAAATGCTCAGGCAGTCAATCAAGGACTGGATTTCATTGTAGTTACCGAGCATAACTTTCTAACCACTGGCTGGCCGGAATCCGATCTGCTGGTTATTCCGGGGGTTGAAGTCACCTCCAGCCAGGGTCACTGCAACATTCTGGGCATTCGCAGATCGATTGACTGGATTAAAGATGGAGCAGCGCCTGTTTTTGAATCCGCGGCAGGAATGGAGTGCATTCTTGCAGAAGCGCGAAGCCAAGGTGCGGTGTGCAGCTTGAACCATCCGGAGCTTGCCCCTTGGGACTGGCAGCTGGATGTGCGTCTGGATGCGTTCGATACGATTGAGATCTGGAATGATCCAACCTTTCCGGATAACGAAAAGGCGACAGAAGAGGCTTTGAAGCTGTGGGATATTCTCTGGAAGAACGGAGTTATCTTGTGGGGCATTGGAGGAAGTGACACGCACAATCTTCCGCATGAGAGCTATGTTCCGGGCGGACTTCCCTCTTTGGTTGGCGACCCTGTCACCTGTTTGTGGAGTGACGAGTTGTCCGTTCAGGGAGTTCTTGATGCAGCCCGCTTGGGCAGAAGTTACGTAACAAGGGGTCCAGTTCTGGAGCCGCGTTTATATCAGAATGATTTGGCATATAGGCCTGGTGATCATGTGCTGCAAGAAGAACAATATAATTCACTATCTCTATATGAATATGAACTCCATGTACAAGAAGCCGGCGAGGGAAGCTATATCAGGTGGATGATCGATGGGCAGGAGATAGGCCGAACCGGATGTGGTCAAGAAGGGACCTATACCTACTCCTTTACATGGCCATCTGGGGAGTATCACTTCATCCGGGCAGAGATCCGTAACTCGTCAGGAAGTCTGTTGGCTTTTATCAACCCGATCTACCAAGGAACCCCGGTACCCAAGCTGAGTACCTGGGGGGAACTGAAGGCACAGATGAAGAACTAGGGAATGGGATATTGAATTGCAAATAAAAGGGGAGCCGGGAATGCCGAAGCTCAGAGTATCAGGCCGGGAATATGAAGTAGATGGCATATTGTTTGATAAGGATGGCACACTGCTTGAATTTCTGCCTCTATGGGGTAGATGGGCAGAGTTCTTGACAGACCAGGTTGCAGAAGCAATCCGCAGCATCGGAGGATTCCCGGTTCCGCTTGAAGTCAAGCGTGAATGGCTGGGCTTGGACATGAATGAACATGGCCGGATTACCGGATACGATCTTGGAGGACCGTTATCGATGGCTTCCATACCGGAAATTGAAGGCATACTTGCCTGGCAGCTGTACAAGCAGGGATTACCCTGGAATGAAGCTATAGCTAAAATTCGTATTTTCCGTATGAGAGCCACGAAATATATTGAACATGAGCGTCCTGTCTTTCCGGTGCAGGGGCTTCAAGGATTTCTCAGTCAATGCAATGAACTGAACGTACCGCTCGGTGTAGTTACTGCAGACCAAACCGATGAAGCGGTCAAACACTTAAGCTGGATGGGCATAAGCGGTTTTTTCAAAACTATTATGGGAAGTGACCTTGTATCTGAGGGAAAGCCCTCTACTGAAATTATCTATAAGGCATGTGGAGAACTGGGGACTGCTCCTGAAAGGACAGCTTTAATTGGGGATACCAGCGGGGATATGCAGATGGGGCAGGGTGCAGGTATGGCTGTTACGATCGGGCTCAGCCGAGACGGCAGTATATTGCATGGCGCGAAAGAAATGATAACTACTTACGAGGCTCTTGTAATTAATTAGGATATATCAAAGGAATGAAGCAAAATGGGCTGGTTATACTTAGGTGCTGCCATTATTCTGGAACTTACCGGTACCATGACTATGAAATATTCAGAAGGTTTCTCAAGGCTCCTGCCTTCGATTCTCATGTTTGTTCTATACGGATGCAGTTTTACCTTCTTGAGCTTCGCGGTTAAAACACTGGAGCTGAGCATGGCCTACGCCATCTGGTCCGGTCTGGGTACCGTGTTGATTACGACTGCGGGTGTTATTCTGTACGGAGAACGAATAAATTTGTTGAAAATTATTTGTGTGGCTTTGATTATTCTGGGTGTGGCAGGACTTCGTCTTACGTCTATTTCTGGCAAACCAGGTTGAAATAATAATGAATTAATTGGCCTTATCGAGATCATTCGGGCGTACGTTGGTGCCCCCGGCTCGGATAAGGCCTTTTTAATATTAACAGCATACCAGACAACTCGTATAGATTGGCCGTGCTTAGGGAAGTTGTAATCTAGTAGGATTTTGCTCATTCTGTCAGGAGGCATAATTCCTGTGCGAAAAATGGCGAGATAACGCGTTTCGTGGGATTTATGAACAGACAGTATGGAAATGGACCCCTTAATTGTGGTACAATGCATAAATAAGTCAAAATGACTTTTTCAATTTGGACGTTATGTTTGATCCCTTAATCAAACTTATCTAAAGACCTTTGAGGAGGAAACAATTTAATGGCTGATCAAATCAAGGAAATCGCTGACAACAACGTAATCGATAATTTGTCGATTGCCACAATCCGTACTCTCTCAATTGATGCAATTGAGAAAGCAAACTCCGGTCACCCGGGTATGCCGATGGGATCTGCTCCTATGGGCTATCAATTGTTCGCAAAAACAATGAACCACAATCCGGATCATCCGACTTGGATCAACCGTGACCGTTTCGTATTGTCCGCAGGACATGGTTCGATGCTTCTATACAGCTTGCTTCACCTTAGCGGCTATGATCTGTCCCTTGATGATCTGAAGCAGTTCCGTCAATGGGGAAGCAAAACTCCGGGTCACCCTGAATTTGGGCACACTGCCGGCGTAGATGCAACAACTGGACCACTGGGCCAAGGTATTGCTATGGCTGTTGGTATGGCGATTGCAGAAGAGAACCTGGCTGCGACATATAACAAAGACGGCTTCAAAGTCGTTGACCACTATACTTACGGCATTTGCGGCGACGGAGACTTGATGGAAGGGGTATCTGCTGAAGCTGCATCCCTTGCAGGTCACTTGAAGCTTGGCAAATTGATCTTCCTGTATGACTCCAATGATATTTCGCTCGATGGCGAGCTTAACCTGAGCTTCTCCGAGAATGTTAGACAACGTTTCGATGCTTATGGCTGGCAGACTTTGCTGGTTAAAGACGGGAACGACCTGAGCGCAATCGCAGCTGCGATTGAAGAAGGTAAGAAGGACACAGCTCGTCCAACTCTTATCGAAGTGAAGACCGTAATCGGATACGGCAGCCCGAACAAACAAGGTAAAGGCGGCCACGGCGGTACTCACGGTTCACCACTTGGTGCGGATGAAGCTAAGCTGACCAAAGAATTCTACAAATGGGTATACGAAGAAGACTTCTATGTACCTGATGAAGTACGCCAGCACTTTGCTGACGTTAAGAAGCGCGGTATTGAAGCGAACAAAGCTTGGGATGAGCAGTTTGCGAAATACAAAGCAGAATTCCCTGAACTTGCTGCACAATTTGAGCAGGCTATTGCCGGCGAACTTCCAGCGAACTGGGATGCCGAGCTTCCTAAGTACACTTCCGCAGACAAAGCGCTTTCTACTCGCGTAGCTTCCGGTAATGCACTTAATGGTCTGGTAAAAGGAGTTCCACAGCTTCTCGGCGGATCTGCTGACCTTGAGAGCTCTACAATGACTCACTTGAAAGGCCTTCCGGTTCTGACTTCGAACAGCTACGAAGGACGCAATGTGTACTTTGGTGTTCGTGAGTTCGGTATGGCTGCTGCTATGAACGGGATTGCTCTTCACGGCGGACTCAAAATCTTCGGAGGTACGTTCTTCGTATTTACAGACTACCTGCGTCCAGCAATCCGTCTTGCTTCTATCATGGGTCTTCCTGTTACTTATGTACTTACTCATGACAGTATCGCGGTTGGTGAAGACGGCCCGACACACGAACCGATCGAGCAGCTTGCTTCGATTCGTATTATCCCGGGTCTGACTGTTATCCGTCCGGCTGATGCTAACGAAACTTCGGCAGCTTGGGCATATACGACAGAGAACAAGAGCAACCCGGTTGCTCTGGTACTGACTCGTCAGAACCTGCCTGTGCTTGAGAATACGGCAGAGCTTGCCCGTGAAGGAATCAAACGCGGTGGTTATGTAGTATCCGATGCCAAAGACGGTAAGCCGGTTGCTCAGCTGATCGCTACAGGTTCTGAGGTTCAGCTTGCAGTTAAAGCTCAAGCAGCTTTGGCTGAAGAAGGTATTCAAGTTCGCGTTATCAGCTTGCCGAGCTGGGATCTGTTCGACAAACAGGATCAAGCTTACAAAGATTCTGTTATTCTCCCAGAAGTTAAAGCTCGTGTTGCCATCGAAATGGCTCATCCGTTTGGCTGGGAGCGTTATGTTGGCGAGAAAGGCTCCATTATCGGCATCAGCACGTTCGGTGCATCCGCGCCTGGTGACAAAGTGATTGCTGAGTATGGCTTCACTGTAGAGAATGTTGTCAAACACGTAAAAGCACAACTGTAATCAACGATAAACGACCGAAAAGGGGAACGGAAAACGATGCCGCAATTTCAAAATGTAACCGTAGATAAAGCAGCCAATATTTATTTTGATGGAAAAGTAACCAGCCGTGCCGTGTACTTGCAGGATGGAAGCAAAGTTACACTGGGTATCATGCTGCCTGGTTCTTATGAATTTGGAACAGACACGGAAGAGGTTATGCTTATTCAATCCGGAGATCTGAAGGTTCTTCTTCCAGATGAGACGGAGTGGAGAGAAATCAACGGTCAGGGCGAGTTCACTGTTCCCGCAGGTCGGAAATTCAAGCTTGAAGTGAGCACGGTGACGGATTACTTGTGTTCATATAAATAAATTACCCTCCCAAACCCTCCCTTCCAAGGGAGGGCCCCAAGGGCTACGCCCTCTGGACACCCGGAATGGGTCTAGGGAGATTGGCTGGCTGAACTTAGCTTTGGTAGAGCTGGGATCGCTTGCCGTCCCTTCGGGACCCGCTTTCAATGGGATGGGTTTGGTAACTGAAAAGACTGGCTTAACAAGCGGCTTCAAAGCTTACGGAGTTTAACTCGTGCTTTGGGGCCGCTTGTCGTCCTTTCAGGACCCTCTTTACGTGCTGCGAGTGGCGAATGGTGAAGCTGCATAGGGTTATGCGTTCCTGGGTGCTGGGAGGCGCTGTCCCTGCGGGATACGCTTGGGGCTGAGCAGAGATTGGTTACTTGGCGGGGTGTGGCACCTGGGATGTGGGCTGCGTGCTGGGGGACGCTGTCCCTATGGGATGCGCTTGGGGCTGAGCAGAGACTGTTTACTTGGCGGGACGTGGCACTTGGGATGTGAGCTCCGTGCATGGAGGTGCTGTCCATGCGGGATGCGCTGGGGCTGGGCAGAGACTGTTTACTTGGCGGGACGTGGCTCATGGGATGTGGGCTGGGTGCTGGGAGGCGCTGTCCCTGCGGGATGCGCTTGGGTTAGAGCAGAGACTGTTTACTTGGCGGGACGTGGCACTTGGGATGTGGGCTGCGTGCTGGGGGACGCTGTCCCTGCGGGATACGCTTGGGTTTGAAGCAGGGCTGAGTGGGCGCCTGGGTATGAATGCAAAAAGAAGGGCAGCCAAGGAGTNTCATGGGATGTGGGCTGGGTGCTGGGAGGCGCTGTCCCTGCGGGATGCGCTTGGGTTAGAGCAGAGACTGTTTACTTGGCGGGACGTGGCACTTGGGATGTGAGCTCCGTGCATGGAGGTGCTGTCCATGCGGGATGCGCTGGGGCTGGGCAGAGACTGTTTACTTGGCGGGACGTGGCTCATGGGATGTGGGCTGGGTGCTGGGAGGCGCTGTCCCTGCGGGATGCGCTTGGGTTAGAGCAGAGACTGTTTACTTGGCGGGACGTGGCACTTGGGATGTGAGCTCCGTGCATGGAGGTGCTGTCCATGCGGGATGCGCTGGGGCTGGGCAGAGACTGTTTACTTGGCGGGACGTGGCTCATGGGATGTGGGCTGGGTGCTGGGAGGCGCTGTCCCTGCGGGATGCGCTTGGGTTAGAGCAGAGACTGTTTACTTGGCGGGACGTGGCACTTGGGATGTGAGCTCCGTGCATGGAGGTGCTGTCCATGCGGGATGCGCTGGGGCTGGGCAGAGACTGTTTACTTGGCGGGACGTGGCTCATGGGATGTGGGCTGGGTGCTGGGAGGCGCTGTCCCTGCGGGATGCGCTTGGGTTAGAGCAGAGACTGTTTACTTGGCGGGACGTGGCACTTGGGATGTGGGCTGCGTGCTGGGGGACGCTGTCCCTGCGGGATACGCTTGGGTTTGAAGCAGGGCTGAGTGGGCGCCTGGGTATGAATGCAAAAAGAAGGGCAGCCAAGGAGTTATGGCATGCCCTTCTTTTGATTTGGTTTACAGCTTTTTACCGGCGATGGTCTGGCCGATCCAGCTCTCATAGATCTTGACGACGGCGGAGAGGTCCTCCTCGCCATAGCCCTGGGTCTGGCCGGCTTGGAACAAGCTCTTGGCCAGGTTCAGCATCGGAGACGGGATGGAGGCGCCATCGGTCAAGGATGAAGCGAGCTTGAGGTCCTTGAGCATGAGCTGCAGCGAGAATTGGTTGCTGAAGTCATGATCGATGATCTTCTGGCCTTTCAGATCAGCGGCTTTGCTTCCGGCAGAACCGAGCTGCACCAGTTCAAGGAAGGCGTCAGCGGGAAGGCCGGACTTAGAAGCAATCGCGAAGCCTTCGGCAAGAGCCAGGTTGTTGATGCCTACCATGGTATTGTGGGCAAGCTTGGCAACGGAACCTGTTCCGTTGTCGCCCATATGTAGGATTTTTTTGCCCATCGTTTCAAAGATGTCGGAGGTTGACTCCAGGGTATCCGCCGGGCCGCCGACCATGAATACAAGCGTGCCGCTGACAGCTGCCGGAGAGCTTCCGGTAACAGGTGCATCCAGGAAGGAGCCGCCAAGTGCTGTAATTTGGGAAGCAAGCTTTCTGGAAAGTGAAGGGGAGATGGTGCTGCAGTCAATCACAATGCTCCCAGGGTGTAGTCCTTGCAGAACGCCATTATCGCCTTCATATACCTCTGCGATCGAATTGTCATCGCTGACCATGGTAATGATAACATCATTGCCTTCAGCTGCTTCGCGAGGGGAGGAGACGGCTACTGCGCCTTCCTTAACTAAAGCCTCTGCCTTGGAGGCGGTGCGGTTATATACGGTAACAGAGTATCCCTTTTTCAGCAGATTGGAGACCATAGGCGCACCCATCGTACCTAAACCGATAAAGCCTATTTTCTTCATAACTTGTTCACCTTCTAATGTCGAATTGTGATCCACATTCTATTTTAGCACGCCTCACGGCCAGAGTGTACAATGTGCCCTTGTCTTCACCAGGAATATACAGTATTCTAGTTTTAAGTTGTTTCTTGGATAGGTAGATTAAACCATACAAATATAAACGGAGGTAGTTTTCGTCATGTCAAAAAAAGTAACTTTTGATTACAGTAAAGCCCTTACGTTCGTCGGTCAACATGAAATTGACAATCTTGCAGAGCCAGTTCGTGTGGCTCATGAACAGTTACATAAAGGAACAGGAGCCGGTTCTGATTACCTGGGCTGGATCAACCTTCCTACAGAGTATGACAAGGAAGAGTTCGCACGTATCCGTAAGGCTGCAAGCAAAATCCAAAACGATTCTGAAGTATTGATTGTAATCGGAATCGGGGGTTCATATCTTGGAGCGCGTGCGGCGATTGAAGCTCTGTCTCACTCGTTCTACAACACTCTGCCTAAGGACAAGCGTAAGACTCCGCAGATCTTTTTTGCCGGAAACAATATCAGCTCCACTTATGTCACACACCTGCTTGATCTGATTGAAGGCAAGGACTTCTCGGTCAACGTGATCTCCAAATCCGGTACAACTACGGAGCCGGCTATCGCTTTCCGTATTTTCCGTGCAGAGCTTGAGAAGAAGTATGGCAAAGAAGAAGCGCGCAAGCGGATCTACGCTACCACGGACCGTGCGAAAGGTGCCTTGAAGAAGCTTGCTGACGAAGAAGGTTACGAGACGTTCGTTATTCCTGACGATGTAGGCGGACGTTATTCCGTACTTACTGCTGTAGGTCTTCTCCCAATCGCAGCTGCTGGCATTGATGTTGAACAGATCATGCAAGGTGCTGCAGATGCTTCCAAAGAATTCAGCAACCCGAACCTTGCCGAGAATGCAAGCTACCAATATGCAGCAGTGCGTAACGCCCTGTATCGTAAGGGCAAAGTAACCGAGATTCTCGTGAACTACGAGCCATCCCTGCACTTTGTATCCGAATGGTGGAAGCAGTTGTTCGGCGAAAGTGAAGGTAAGGACTATAAGGGGATTTTCCCGGCGGCTGTGGACTTCTCAACAGATCTTCACTCGATGGGACAATTCATTCAAGAGGGTAACCGTAACATCTTCGAGACGGTTATTCAGGTGACCGATGTGGATCATCATATTACGATTGAATCGGATCCGGATGACCTGGACGGTCTGAACTTCCTGACAGGCAAGACCGTAGACTTCGTGAACAAAAAGGCATTCCAAGGAACCCTGCTTGCTCATACGGATGGTCAAGTACCTAACCTGATCGTCAACGTTCCTGACTTCTCTCCTTATTCCTTTGGTTATCTAGTGTATTTCTTCGAGAAAGCCTGCGGAATCAGCGGTTACCTGCTCGGAGTGAATCCATTTGACCAACCGGGTGTGGAAGCCTACAAGAAGAACATGTTCGCCCTTCTTGGCAAACCAGGCTACGAGAAAGAGAAAGCTGAGCTTGAAGCAAGACTTTCCGAATAGTCCGAGTTATTCCTACAATAGCAGCAAAAGATATATGTGCACAAAGAGCAGTTCGCCGCAAGCCGGCCGGACTGCTCTTGGCACATCATCATACGTCTGAAAGGTAATACGTTATGCTAGAGAGATATAGAACGGTCAGAGAATCGGGCAGCAAAGAAATTGTCATCAAGAAATCCAGATTCATTGGTCATATCATGCCAGTTGCATCAGAATCCGAGGCTATTGCCTTCATCGAGCAGGTTAAGAAAGAGCATTGGAATGCCACACACAATTGCTCTGCCTATATGATAGGTGAGCGTGACGAGATTCAGAAGCAGTCCGATGATGGGGAGCCAAGCGGCACAGCCGGTAAGCCTATTCTGGAAGTCATACGGAACCAGGGACTTAAGAATGTGGCTATTGTAGTTACCCGTTATTTTGGCGGGATTATGCTGGGAGCCGGAGGCCTGATTCGGGCTTATACAGACGGAGCCGTCGCAGCCATAGAGGCAGGGGGAGCAATAACCCTTGTTCTGCATCGCCAAGTCTATGTTGAAGTGGAGTATACCTGGCTCGGCAAGATTGAGAACGAGCTTAGAACACGAGGTGTCCGTACAGGACAATCTTCTTTTGCAGATAAGGTTACTTTATTATGTCTTCCTGAGGACCAGGACGCAGAAGACTTTACTGCCTGGATGATCGATCTAACACAAGGACAATCCGTAATTACAGAAGGTGAGAGGATTTACTTTATCGAAGGGGAATAATGCGAAATGGCAAGAAGAGCAGTGGAACAGGAGTTGTCTAGGGACAGGATCATGGATGCCGCCAGGCATCTGTTCATAACCAAAGGATATCGTGCGATATCGATGAGAAGTATTGGACAGCATCTGGGTTACAGCCACGGGTCCCTCTATTATCACTTTAAAGAGAAGGCAGAGTTATTCTATGCAATTGTTGTACAGGACTTCAATCATGTGGACCTGTTGTTTCGCCAGGTCATCAGCAGCCCCAAGGTAGAAGGCTTGACCAAGGTAGAACAGCTTATGCTGGAGTTCATCAAATTTGGAATGGATCACCCGCATCAATATGAGATTATGTTCATGCTCCGTGATGAAGAGATTTTATCCTACTGTCGTGCAGAGCAATCCAAGTGTTTTGACGTATTCTCATCCATTGTGAAGAAATACATGAGGGAAGAAGACCATCCTTTGGCTAATCATACGTCTGTTCCTCTTAGCATGTTTTTGGGTCTGCATGGATTCATTTCTTTCTACATTCAGGATCATCTTACATTTGAAGAGATTCAACCCGCTGCCATTGCCCATGTCAAAATGCTGAGTCATAGCCTCTAATTTCGCGTCGAGAGACGTTTTTATTTTTACTATATCGCTTTAACTGAGTACTTCTTTGTAGCTGTAATCCTTCATAACGTTAATATGGTGATGTACTATGTAATCATCAGAATTACAGCCCAGTCCGTTAAGCGGAGCTGGGCTGATTGTCATTCTTCGTATATTTTGACGTGATATTGTCTGGATCTTGGCCCATCAAATTCACAGAAATAAATGCCCTGCCATCTTCCCAGGAGAAGCCGTCCTTCATGAATAATGACGGTCTGTGAAGGACCTGTTGTAATCGACTTGAGATGGGAGGCTGTATTCCCTTCGGCATGACGATATTTAGGGTGTTCCCAAGGATAGACCTCGCCCAGCCGCATAAGCACATCGTGTCTCACATCTGGGTCTGCGTTCTCGTTGATGGCAATCCCGGCGGTGGTATGAGGGCAATAGATAACGGCCAGCCCTTCCTTAACTCCGCTCCTAGTGACAATGCTGGCTACTTCCCTTGTAATGTCCCGGAGTTCATCTCTTTTGCTGGTAGAAAGCTCAAGTGTAATTAGCATAAAGTCCCCTGCCTTTCTATTAAATTAGAGTAAAAAAGAAGCCGGGTAGGCTTCTTCTTATTCATAATTACCTTTGTTCATTCAGTCTGCGGTTCATCATATACCCATTACCTTGATGAATGACAAATTTGGAGCTTAGCTGCTCTGCGACCTCAGCGAATGAAACCGAGCAGCCAAGACAGAGACGATTGTCACGAATAGGAACTCCGCAGCATTCACAAGGATAAGTTAGATTCTTGCAGTTCTTGGGCAATCGGCCTTCTCTAATAAATTGAATGATAACAGACTTTTTAATTTTGGTAGAATGGCTTAACTCGTCGGTAGTAGTAGTTGGAGATCTCCAAAGCAGGTCCAGGCACAGGGCAAGCTCTGCATCAAGTTTTGCACTGCAGGTGGTGCATAAGTCCCTGAGATTTTTTCTATATACGGACCCACAATTAGGACAATTGCCTGTTAACAGTTCCATATTCATCATTCCTTGTAGGTGGTATAGGTAGAAAGTTCTAGTTATATCTTACTGTATGGCCTGGTATGTATCAATAGACTTGGAGAAAAATATATATGCAAGAGGCCAAGGTAACTTTCCCTTTCTATTATTAACAAAAAACGGTCTAATCTAAACATACGAAACAATTGACGATTGAAGCAGGTATTTGGTAAAGTAAGTGATAAGAATTAATACCCAGTAATTTGATAAGAATTTGTATTCATCGGTGATAGTATACGCCGGACAGTGATATATTCGAGTCGACCGTTTGATGTGAGGAAGGGACGTGAGTCAATATGCACGTAGAAGTCAAAAATTTGAATAAGCATTTCGGTTCTTTTCATGCAGTTAAGGATGTCAGCTTCGGCATTGAGAAGGGCCAGCTAATCGGTCTTCTCGGACCGAGTGGCGGGGGGAAAACCTCGATTCTGCGGATGCTCGCAGGGCTGGAGAGCCCGGACTCCGGCGAAATTCTATTTCACGGACAGCGTGTGAACCATCTAACACCTCAGGAGCGCGGAATCGGATTCGTATTTCAGAGTTACGCTTTATTTAAGCATATGACTGTATTTGATAATATAGCCTTCGGCTTGAAGGTGAAGAAAGCGCCTAAGGATAGCATTCGGGACCGAGTGATGGAGTTAGTGGAGCTAACGGGTCTAAAGGGATTCGAGCACCGTTATCCTCATCAGCTGTCTGGAGGACAGCGTCAACGTGTAGCCTTCGCCCGTGCGCTTGCGCCAGAGCCGCAGCTGCTTCTGCTGGATGAGCCTTTCGCGGCGATTGATGCCAAGATTCGGCAGGAGCTTCGTTCCTGGCTCCGAGAGCTTATTGAGCGCGTAGGAATTACCTCGATCTTTGTTACTCACGACCAGGAAGAGGCCATTGAGGTAGCCGATGAGATTATGATTATCAGTCATGGGCAATTGGAGCAAAAGGGAACACCTTGGGATATCTATAAGGACCCGTCAACTCCTTTTGTGGCCCAGTTCATTGGTGAATCTACTCAGGTAGACAATGCCGCCAAGCTAAAGGGATTTGATGAAGCTAGCAAGGGTGTTGATACAAAGGCGTTGATCCGCCCAGAGTATATTGAAGTAGGGACAAAGCATGAGTTCCAGGTGCTGTCTGCTACGGACAGCGGTATCGTGAAACATTTACATTTCCGCGGCAACCAGTGGCTGGTTGAAGTAGAGGTAGGCGGCTATACGTTAACAACCTACCGTTCACTGGAGAAAGAGAATCTGCATGTAGGACAGCAGGTTCAAGTGCTCGTGCATAGGGCATATCTCTATAATGAAAAGGGAAGCTGGATGGCTGAGAATCGGTTCAAGGTGGACCCGCTCACGGTGATTATTTAGCCAAATATATTCTATCGTTGGTATCATACGTTAAACTGACTATCTTAACCGAAGATTATTTCTTCGGTTTTTTGTTATTTTCTTTAAGGGAATACGGCTTATTGTGGTCCGAAAAATATTCTGGAATCTAACAATTTGTAACTAAAATGACGATATAAAAAAAGCAGAAAATCTCATTACCAGAGGGGAAATGCAGACGGGAGCATAACTGTTTTCTTACATGAATTATGAGGTTCAGCTGGGAACAACAAGAACGCAGCAAGATAACACAAGCAGGGGGATTATATGAAAAGTACAATGAAGTCGGCTTCTATTTTTTTATTATCTTTGACATTATTATTCACAGCGGCCATTCCACAACAGGCTAAGGCGGCTATTGCGGGTACAGGTTGGGAAAAAGTTGGGTCCAGCACAACAGACCTAGCTGATTATATAACGTTACTAATTGATGATACCGCACCGGTAAGTGACATGATGAATTTGGACAGCAGTTCAACGGGCGACGGATCCGGCTCTACAGTAAAAGGTACCCCGTACGTTGCTTTTGATAATGGAAGTACAGGGCATGTTACAGTAGCCAAGCTTGTGGATGGGACATGGACGCAGCTCGGCAGTAGTCCGATTACAACCAATCGTTCTACCCGGGTCAGGATGGTTATGGACCAGGGTACACCGTACGTTATTTATATTGATCAAAATAATCTCTACCAAACGGTGATCAAGAAGTTTAACGGTACAGCATGGGAGAGCGTGGGACCTGCCTTTGAAGGTAGTTATACACAATTAGCGGTTGATAAGGGTACCCCGTATATTTTTTACAGGGATTATAAATACGATGGTAAGGCCACTGTAAGAAAGCTTGAAGGAAACACTTGGGTGGATGTCGGTCCTGGAGGTTTCTCGGATGGAGGCGTCAGTGTTCCTTCACTTGCTGTTGATCAAGGCACGCCGTATGTGGCTTACCAAGATGATGCGCATGGTAGCAAATTAACGGTTATGAAATACAACGGAGAGTATTGGGAGCCAGTTGGGAATCCCGGATTCAGCGCGGGTATCGCCGGCGGAGGAAATAAAGGTGCCATTATTCTTCGTATCAAGGATGGAACTCCCTATGTCATGTTCTCGGATGGAGCTTACGCCGACGAGAGAGGCTATGGAAAAGCAACTCTTATGAAATTTAATGATGTAAAATGGGAAAGCGTAGGGTCAGCCGGGTTCTCAGCAGGCGGAACAGCCTCATTATCTTTTGTATTTAATGGGGATACTCCTTATGCAGGCTATACCGATGTAGTGAATGCAGCCAAAGCAACGGTTATGAAATTCAATGGTACTGAATGGGAAACAGTCGGCAAAGCAGGCTTAACGCCTTCTGATGCTGAAGATACTTCTATAGCGGTGGATGGCAATGGAACTCCGTTTGTTGCCTTCTCGGATTATACGCAAAATGCCAAATTATCATTAATGAAATACAACCCGCATGAGCTGCTGAACAGCAGTACGACACTATCCAGCTCCTTAAATCCATCGAAGGAATATCAGCAGGTTACGTTTACTGCTACTGTAACTGGGAACGATGAGGGCGTAACTCCAACAGGGAGCGTGCAGTTTAAAGACGGGGATAATTTACTTAACCAGGTTGGACTGGATGAATCGGGTAAAGCCACCTATTCTACGAGCAGCTTAAGTGTAGGAGGACATACGATTACAGCGGTTTATGGCGGTGATCCGATGTACGATGTCAGTACATCTGCATCGGTTACCCAGGAGGTCAATTCCAATATTGTAGTCAATAACCATCCGCAGCTTAGACCTACAGTAACTACGGTATCAAGTTATCCCAACCCTTCCACACCAGGCCAAGAAGTACAGATTAAGGTAAAGATTGCATCGAGCCCAAGTACTTCTGGTGATGTGCATGGAACGGTTATTATTAAGGATGGCTCAACTCAATTGGCTGAGATTGCGGTACAACCATTGGGGATATCGAATGGATATACATTTGCATATTATTCCACTAGCGATCTTGCGGTAGGAGATCACCCGCTTACCGCTGAATACAGCGGAGATGGTTTGTTTGGACCTAGTTCTACTTCTATGCCATATATCCATGTAGTAGGACAGGGGTCTTCGACTACGCCAACACCGTTACCAACACCGACACCAGTGCCAACGCCGACACCTGTGCCAACACCAACACCAACACCAGTGCCAACACCGGTACCAACACCGACACCGGCTCCACTACCGGAACCAGTGCCAACACCAGAGCCAAAGCCAACTCCGGCACCGGATGTTGAGGTTTTCAAGAAAGATGTATTGAAACGCGGTGCAGATGTTGAGCAGACTATTGAGAAGAAAGTGAATGAAGCGCTCAAGAATCAGAATTCTGGCTTCACACCTGTCGATACCAAGAATCATTGGGCAGAACAGACGATTGACATCTTCACGAAGCTGAACATTATTAGAGGCTACGAAGATAAGACGATTAGACCGAACCAAGACATGTCCAGGGGAGAGTTCGTTGCGATTCTCGCCCGCATATTTGATGTGGGCGGAACACATAATGCCGAGCTCAAGGATGTCAAGGGACACTGGGCGGAAAAGCCGATCGTGCAGTTTGCTCAAGCGGGAATCATCAGCGGTATCGGAAATGGAGCCTTCAACCCGAATAATGCAATCACCCGCGAAGAAATGGTCGTGATTCTATCAAGGATTGTTAACCTCCAAGGAGCTGCGCAAAGCTCGAACGGACTCGCAGCGAACCCGATTGAATTAGCGGCTGAAGCGGGAATTATTAAGGGCAGCGGCAACGGGAAATTGAATCCGCATGGCACTTCTCAAAGAGCAGAAGCGCTGCAGCTTATTCTTAATACACTCAAACTCAACTCCAAAATTAAAACGATGCTTGAATTGCTATAACAGGGCATCGGCTAAGAATTATTAGCTGTATCAGAAGGCGCCCCGATGAAATTCGGGGCGCTTTCTTCATGTGCAGACACCTAGATAAGGCTGTCCTGTTGAGCGCCCATTGCCATAGAAGAGGATGCCCTGCTTGGGTTAATAGCGTTCTTGTTGAGCTTTTCCCAGTGGGCTATAATAAAAAAAGACTTAATAACCAAGAACGTGGGCAGCGATGCAAATGCAAGTGGGAAATTACAAGTGGTAAGTTGAGGAGGAGTAAGGCTGTGGGAGATCAGCTTAGGTTCTGGGGGACTGGAGATGCGATGGGAGTCCCCCGGGTATACTGCGAATGTGCAGTCTGTGAAGAGGCGAGGACCACAGGCGTCAACAGGCGTTATCGTTCTTCCGTTATGGTGGATGTCGGTGATGAGTCTTTTCTGATTGACTGCGGCCCTGACTGGCGTGTCCAGATGGAGCAGCGCAAGCTGCGTTTTGTCCGGCATATCGTTGTCACCCATGCTCACTTCGACCATATTGGCGGTCTGCCTGAATGGGCAGATGCATGCAGGTGGCTGGAATGCAGAGGGCAGCTGTATGCGCCCCGTGAGGTGATTGGGCTCATCTTGAGGCAGTATCCGTGGCTCGGCGGCCATGTTGATTTCCATGAGATAGATGAGGGAATCTTGCTGGGTGGGTGGAGTATTCAAGGCTGGAAGGTATTCCATGGCAAGAACGGATACTCTTACGCCTATAGAATGGAGAAGGCGGGGTATGCCTGGGTCTACTGTTCGGATGCGATTGCACTTCCGCCGGAGGATCAAATCTTGATGCACGGCTTGGACTTACTCGTTCTGGGTACTAGCTTCTATAAAGAGGAGGCGCCCTTCTTTACCCGCTCGGTGTATGATATTACAGAGGCTTTGGAACTGCTGTCCGTATTGAAGCCAAGACAGGCAGTATTCACACATATGTCCCATGATATCGATCTGGGCCGAGATTATAAGCTGCCAGATCAGGTCACACTGGCACAGACAGAAATGGCTGTCCTACTTGAGAAGTAGGACAGCCATTTGTTCGTACATACTAAGCCTTATTGTTGTGAAAGGACAAATTTCTCAATAACCTCTTTGACTCCATCGTCATTATTGCTGGCTGTTACGTAATCTGCAAGCTCTTTGAGCGGGGCAATGGCATTGCCCATGGCTACACCAAGACCTGCAGCTTCAAGCATTTCATGGTCGTTCCAAGAGTCGCCGATCGCAATAGTCTCAGACAGGTCACATTTGAAGTGATCCGCAAGGAAAGCCAGAGCAGCGCCCTTAGTTCCTTCTTTATGCATGAACTCAAGGAAGTAAGGTTTGGATTTCGTAATATGAACCCCGTCTCCAAGCAGTTCGCGGAAGATAGGGATCAGCTCGTCGAGATAATCCGGCTCATCGATAATGAGCATCTTAGGTGTGGGCTGGGAGATCAGCTTCTCGAAATCAGGCTCGATATAGTATTGAGTGTTATTCAATTTGCTGTAATCAATCAGCTTCTGATTCTCTTCGCGGGAATATAGCTTATCGTCAATATAAGTTTGCAGGTGCAGATTATGTTCAATACAGTATTGGAACAGCTTGCGGGCAGCATCTATTGGCATGTAGCGCTCATACAAGACTTTCTCATCAAGCAGGTTCTTCACTAAAGCGCCCTGGTACGTAATGATAGGAACATTTAGTCCGGTCTGACGGGCGATTTTGTGAGCCGAGGCATACGCCCGGCCGGTTGCCAGTGTGACCACGACGCCAGCAGCTACCGCGTCTTCCAAAGCTTGCTGGGTTCCAGGCGTCACTTCCTTGTCATCATTAATGAGGGTATCATCGATATCGATGGCGATTAATTTATACTTTGACATTAGGTTTCTCTCCTTGTATCGCGCTGTGGGTCAGGCGCTGATTTCTTTATAGTCTTGGCTGTTAGCAGTAGGGTGGGGCACTGATTCAGGTGGTGAAGCAGCGGGCTGAAGCTCTGCTGCAATCATGCCTGTCAGGATACAGGCACACCCGATCAAGGCTGGCCATCCCAAATGCTCACCAGCAAATAATACTCCGGTTAGAGCTGCAAATACAGGCTCCATGGCGAAAATTACCGCAACCCGGGTCGGGGTGGTATGCTGCTGGCTAACCGTCTGAATCCAGAAGGCGAAAGCGCTGGTCGGGCCGATCGAGACAAGAAGGGCGATCAGCACCTCCGGGCGCAATAGCGTATTCCCCAGCTGGTTCATAGAACCCAGGTGCTCTGTCATCAACGAAGCTGCAAGACTTAGCAGGCCGGTAACTGCAAGCTGAATAGCGGCAAGGGGCAGCGCCGGGTACCTGGGGGCGTATATGCCTGTGAAGCCGATATGAAGCGCAAAAGCAAAAGCACATAGCAGAATTAGGCCATCTCCCCGGTTAGGAATGAAGCTGCTTCCGGAGAAGGTTAATAAATACAAACCAAAAGCGGCCAGCACAGCACTGGCCAGGCTTATCTTGGACAGCTTATGCCGAAGCAGCACAGCGGCGATGATGGGGACCATCACGACCGACAGGCCCGTAATGAATCTGGCATTTGAAGTTGTGGTATACAGCAGGCCAATGGTCTGAAAAGCGTAACCTCCAAATAGGAAGACGCCCAGCAGAGAGCCATGCAGCAGCATTTTGACCGATAGTTGTCTCCACTCTTTTCGGTAGAACACGGTAATGATCAAGGCTAGCAGCAGTGAGGCCCCGATAAAACGCACTGCATTGAAAGCCAGTGGGGGAAGGGCCTCAACTGCGGACTGGATCATCAGGAAGGTACAACCCCACATCATGGCAACGATCAGCAGACTAAGATCAGCAAGTCTGGAACGCGTAAGCATTATAAGGTATTCCTATTCTTCAAGGAACACAAGTCCAATGAAGTCGCTTAGTTCGATATTACCGAAATAGTGCTTCACGTCGGTATCCGCCAGAGCGTTAGTCACCTCATTCTCCTCATAACGGAGTCCCCGAAGTTTATCCTCGATATCAGCAACATCGCCTACACCGAAGAAATCACCATAAATCTTGATCTCGGCAATCCGGCCGTCCTTAATGTTCATTCTTAAGTCGATAATACCTACCGGGAATTTCTTCGTATGCTTCACATTGCTCTCTGGAGACAGTCCGTAGTTCCATTCCCAGTTCTGATAACGTTCTTTGGATATTTCATGAATTTTGTTCCAGTCTTCTTCGGTTAGCACATACTGGGGAACCTTGTCCACTTCCATGCCGAAGATATGCCGCAGCAGCTCTGAGCGGAATTCCTCAATCGTGATCTTCTTATCCAGAAAGTCGGAAATATTAGCCACCCGACTGCGTACAGATTTGGTGCTCTTGGACTTGAATTTCTCGGGATTGGCATGAAGGGATGCCTGCACGTTGTCGAGGTTCAAATTGAACATGAGTGTCCCATGGCTGAACATACGTCCCCGTGTGGAGAATTGGGCATTACCTGAGATTTTCTGTTCTCCAACTTGAAGATCGTTACGGCCGGTCAGTTCAGCATTTACCCCAAGCTGCTGAAGAGCTTCAACTACAGGCTGGGTGAATTTGCGGAAATTATGAAAGGATTGTCCATCATCCTTTGTAATAAAGCTGAAATTGAGGTTCCCTAAGTCGTGATATACGGCTCCTCCGCCTGATAGACGCCGGACAACCTTGACACCGTTATCCTTAATATACTCCGCATTGATCTCTTCAATGGTGTTCTGATGCTTGCCAATGATGACAGACGGAGCATTAATGTAGAAAAGCAAATAGGTTTCATCTGCCGGAAGATGCTTGAGCGCATACTCCTCTATGGCGAGATTAATGGCGGCATCCGTGATGCCCTGATTATCGATAAACAGCATCGCTCTCTTGTCCTCCGTATCTAGTCTATCTTTTGTCACTTACTTTCTCATTGTAACGCAATTATTCGGGGAAACCAAAGAAATTTGGCACAATATTGACGTAAAAAGCAGGCGCACGTCATAATGGGTACAATTACATCCTATATAGGTAGAACTCAAGTATTCACGCTCAGGCAATCGTATAAAGTTATTCTCAAGAAGAGATGCGGTTGCCAATGTGACCGCACTTCGCCCAAGAAGCTTAGTTGAGAAAGTTGGGTGCAGCGCGGATAGGAACAACATTTCATAGGCTGCCTTAAGGTGAATCAATAATTTAACTTACAGCAGATAAAGGAAGGTACCTTGATGATTGAAGTATACGGGCACGGAGGAGATTTGGAGACGGCTGCATACACCTATGGAAGAAGGGCCGGGGATTTCACCGATTTCAGCAGCAACATTAATCCACTTGGCCCACAACCTGGGCTTATGGAAGGCTTAACTGAGGCTCTATCCACAATTAGCAGATATCCTGATCCGGGACACCGGCAATTCAAGGGTGCCCTTGCAGAGAAGCTTGGTCTGGGTGAATCGTATCTCTCAATTGGCAATGGTGCAGCGGAGACTATGGCTCTAATTCTGCTTGCGCTGCAGCCGGGGACGGTAGGAATTGTGGAGCCCTGCTTCTCGGAATATCGAGCCCTGGCTGAACAGTTTGGTTCGAAAGTTATCTCAGTAAGAGGGCAGGCCGAGAATAATTTCCATGCAGACCCAAGGGATATGGAGCAGCTGATCAGGAGGTCCGATCTGGTCTTCCTCGGACAGCCGAACAATCCGAACGGAGTGCAGTACGGGATTGAGCTATTGCGACAGTACGCCCGGTTCGCTGAGCAGGAAGGGACATTTCTTGTAGTGGATGAAGCCTTCATCGACTTCATTGTGCCTGAATCCAGGCATTCTCTGTTGAATGAGATCAGCTTGTATTCCAGAGTTATCCTGGTCAGATCCATGACCAAATTCTATGCAATTCCAGGACTTCGGCTGGGTTATGGCATTGCTCATCCGGATATTATTCGTGCCATGACGAATAAACAGGTGACCTGGAGTGTGAATCAGCTCGCACTGGTTGCAGGCCAGATCTGTATGGCAGCTCCGCCTTCGTATGAAGCGTCCACGATCTCGCTGATTACCGAAGAGCGCCGACGTCTGCGAGAAGGTCTGGGACGTCTTGGATGCAGAACCTGGGCGGGAGAAGCGAATTTCCTTCTCGTAAGACTGCCGGATGGCTGGACAGCCAGCCAGATGCAGAACGAACTGGGGCAACGGGGGGTTCTTATCCGCAGCTGCGCAATGTATCCGGGACTTGGAGAAGGGGATATTCGGGTAGCGGTCAAGAATATGAAAGATAACAGTCTACTGCTTCGTGAGATGCAGGCTGTAATAGGAAATGGGCAGCAATAGATGATGAAGAAAATGAAGAAGAAGTAGAAGAAGTAGAAGAAGTAAATAAGTTAGGTGAAGAAGGAGCAAATGCAGTGAAGTAAGCGAAGTAAATGAGGTTGGGGAAGCTGATGGAGTAAAAGTTGTAGAGGCAACAAAAGCAAAGCAAAAACAACGTTAGGAGGAGCACCCGTCTGACTGGGTTTTGCATTCAGTCGGGGTCTTCACCAGTGAAGTTAGCTTAGCGAGAAGCTGAGTTATGTGGCTTAGTATGACCGGGCTTTTGGATACAGCAGTAAGGAAAAGAGGACGAGACAAGCTATCAGTTACATCATCTTTCCTGAGCAAAGTGCAATTAGTGACAAGGAGGAGAAGGGATGAGTACACCTTTCATACATACAGGAAATGAAGAAGCTCGGGCTTTCGGTGAGTATAGATCGCAAGCTTATCCGGGACTTCGGCTTATCCGCGGAGAAAGGCATATTTCCATGAATTTGCCTGGTCCAGTAGATGCCTTGGGCAGCGCGGTCTTTGGAGGCGGAATGGCTCGCCTGCAGAGGATGGTCAACATTTATGTGGATCGCTTCTATCGATGCGATGATCCAGAGCGGGATATCCGTGAGCTGCTCCAGCGGTGGGAATACCCGCTGGAAGAGACGGCTGGATTATTGACAGCCGTCCGGCTCGAACACGCAGCGGTGGCCGAGGAGCTGAACGACGAGGCCTCCGTATTTATCTGTGCCACGGCGGGCGTATCCAACGGAGCCCGTGCGGGCACTGCTCGTACCACGTTCCCGGCGGACTACGTCCCGGGTACGATCAATCTGATGATCGCGGTAGACGGCCGGATGACTCCGGCCGCGATGGTGAATGCGATCATCACCGCTACCGAGGCGAAGGCGGCTGCCCTCGCCGATCTGGGTGTTGCCGATGCCGAGAACGGCCTGCCGGCCACCGGCACCACCACCGACGCCGTGATCATCGGCGTCAGCCAGAACTCGGCGTACGGGCTGCTGCACCCGTACGCCGGCACCGCGACCCACATCGGCGGCCGGATTGGCCGCCTTGTCTACAGCGCGGTGCAGGAGGCGCTCTCCGCCGCGGGGTTCCGGCGGTGAGCGCCTGGTGGGTCCTGCCGGCCGCCTATTTGGTCGACCGGCTTATTGGCGATCCGCGGGCCATCCCCCATCCCGTGGTAGGGATGGGACGAGCGATTACGCGGATTGAGGCGGCGATTCGCCGCCGGGTGCCGGAGCGCCGCCTCAAGGCTGCGGGCTTGCTGCTGCCGGTGCTCGTGGCGGGCGGAGCCTTCGCCCTCACCTGGGGACTGATCTGGGGACTTGCCCGGATCAGTCCGTGGCTTGCCGCTGCCGCGGAGATCTGGCTGATCGCGACTACGGTAGCCGCGAAGGGCCTGAAAGACGCGGGGATGGACGTATATCACTGCCTGCGGCAAGATGACCTTCCTGCGGCACGCCGATCGCTTGGCATGATCGTAGGACGTGATACTGCCCATCTGGAATCCTCCGAAATTGCAAGGGGAGCGGTAGAGACCGTGGCCGAGAATATTGTGGACGGGGTGGTCTCGCCCCTGTTCTATGCCATCCTCGGCGGCGCGCCGCTTGCGATGGCTTACCGTGCGGTGAATACTCTTGATTCCATGGTCGGTTATAAGAATGAGAAATATCTGAATCTGGGCTGGGCGTCGGCCCGCCTAGATGATGTGGCGAATTATCTTCCGGCAAGACTGACTGCCCTCATGCTAATTGCCGTATCGAAGGGGCTGGGCCTCCAGGCCGGTCGCTCCTACCGGACCGTCCGGCGAGATGCGGCTTCGCATCCAAGTCCGAACAGCGGCTATCCCGAGTCAGCGGTGGCAGGTGCGCTGGGTATCCGCCTTGGCGGAGAGAATGTGTATCATGGGACGGCTTCTTTCCGGGCATATATGGGGGACAAGACCCGCGAGCTGGTTCCTGATGATATCCCCAAGACAGCGGCAATGCTGATGTGGGTGTCCAACCTTTTTGTACTTCTCGGATCCGCTATTCTTCTGTGGCGGGGAGGCAGTCTTCTGTGGATTTAACCGTGGAATGGATAATTGTGCGCCATGGACGTACAGAGTGGAATGTTGAGCGGCGCTATCTCGGACATTCGGATATAGCTCTGCTGCCGGGTGAAGATGCTGTTCTCAGTCAGCTGGCTTTAGAACTGCATGGATTGGAATTCAGCGCGGTTTATAGCAGCGATCTGCGCCGGTGCACGGAGACTCTGCAGAGGGTCCGGCCAGATCTGATGGATAAGGTTAGATTGGATCGTCGGCTTAGAGAAATGGATTTTGGCGCATGGGAGGGCAAGATCTATGACATGCTGAAGGACATTCCATCCTACAGGGAATGGATTGATCATCCTGAGAAGAATGCTCCACCGGGGGGAGAATCCTGGGATCATTTCAGCAGCAGGGTATCACAATTTTGTGCAGATGCCATGTCCGCAACTCTGTACTCTGCAGGACAATCTAATGATACAGGGAATCCCGCTTCTTCTAAGCGGCCGAGGGTTCTAATTATGACTCATGGCGGGGTGGTTCGCCTGTTAAGAACACTTCTGCTGCCGGGCGTAAGCTTTCGGGACTATCAGGCCGAGACAGGCAGCCTGCTAAGGATTCCTGTCCAGGTGAGCAGCACGAGATCTGGCAATGAGAAGCATGAGACCTCGTAACGAGGCAGCAAGAGTCTTTGAAATAAACAGCGCGAGGCTTGCAATTAGCAGCAAGAGTTTTCGTCATATACTGCACTGGGACTGCATTAAGCAGCACTAGTCTTCGCCATGAGTGCGGAATTAGCCTTCGCCATGAGTGCAGCATTAGCCTTCTCCATAAGTGACCAACTCCTTTCACTAAGCAGCATCGGGGCTCGAAACTAGTAGACCAATTCTTGCTGGGTTGGCTGTGTGATTATGGCTCAGACATCACAGCTCCTAACTGTATTCCCAACAAATGCATAAATTGTTGGAATTTCGGGTTGTATGACAGGGAGATTTCACCTATAATCCAGAAGAGTAGATTCACCTTGAACAAGCGAATACATAATTTTCATAAGGTCCTTGTATGATGGCTCTGCCATGATATGAGGTTAAAAGGGAAGCCGGTGCAACTCCGGCACGGTCCCGCCACTGTATACCGGGGACGAGCCCAAGCAACAGCCACTGTACTTGATAAGTATGGGAAGGCGGGCTATCGTCACTTAACTCGGAAGTCAGGAGACCTGCCTTGTGAATTCGTAACGGTCCTCCGAGGAAGGGACAACGTTCTGCCGGAATATGATTTGTCGGTTGTACTTCTCTTTGTGTAGAGATACAGGTTCACCGGACATGCTTTCGTAGACGTAGACCTGATCCATAGGATCAGGTCTTTTCTTTTTTTGTGACACGGGAAATGATCGAATTCGCTCATGAGGTTAAGGTGATATCTTTTGGAGTTGAAATATTGAATTACATATAAGGCAGCCGATTGCTGTTCGTAATTCTTAAGTTCAACTTATCCATATGGAATGAACTAGTTCAAATCCATATAGCAAGTTAAATAAGAAGGGGAGAGAAACACAATGAAATGGAACAAAATCTGGACCGTCGGGCTATTGGCATTTACGCTGGCGGTAACTGCAGGATGCGGAAATAAAGAGACGGAAGGAACACCGACCGCTGAACCGGCACAACAGGAAGCGAAGGCTCCTGAGCAGACTGCCCTCAAAACGACTTACCCGCTCAAGCTGAAAGATGCAACAGGGGAAGAGGTTACTTTTGATAAAGCTCCAGCCAAAATTGTATCCCTGGCTCCATCCGAGACCGAAGCTCTTTATGCAATCGGTATGGATAAGGAGATCGTGGGCGTAACGGATTTCGATGACTATCCGGAAGCGGTGAAGTCCAAGCCGAAGATGGGCGGTATGAAGGTGAATGCCGAGGCTATCGTGGCAGCGCAGCCGGATGTAGTCTTTGTAGCAGGGCTTACGGATGCTGAAACGATCAAGAATTTGCGTGGACTGAAGATCAAAGTATTCCAGTTCAACCCAAAGACCATTGATGCCGTTGTCCAGGACATTGAAACTTATGGTCAGATTACAGATCATCAGACAGAGGCTAAGAAAGTTACGGACCAAATGAAGAAAGAGCTTCAGCAGGTTACAGATGCGGTTAAATCGGTATCGAATGAACAGAAGAAGAAGGTCTACATCGAATTCTCTCCTGGTTATACCGTAGGTAAGGGCGAATTCATGGATGAAATGATCTCACTTGCCGGTGGCGTGAACGTGGCTGGCGATTTGACCGGCTGGCAGCAAATCAATGAAGAGAACATCATCAAAGCTAATCCGGATGTCATTCTCTACGCCAAGAGTGTGGTAGACGAGAACAACAAGACGCTGGCTGATATCATCAAAGCCCGCAGCGGCTGGAATGCCATCAAGGCCATCAAAGACAACCGAATTGTGGGACTTGATGACAACCTGCTCAGCCGTCCGGGTCCGCGGGTAACTCAAGGTCTGATCGAAGTCGCCAAAGCGATCTATCCGGACCTCGTTAAATGAATAAGAAGTTAGCGGGTTATTTGGGGGCCAGTCTTATTCTGCTGGTCCTTACCCTGCTGATCTGTGTAGGTACCGGCTCTGTCTCCCTGCCCATGGGGGATATTGCACGAATTCTGCTTCACAGGGTTCCTGCCCTGGGAGAATGGATTACACCGGATTGGACTACAGCTTCGGAACAAATCGTGCTGAATGTTCGGCTGCCGCGGGTGCTGCTTGGCTTAATTGTAGGGTCATCCCTGGCTCTTGCGGGTGCGGCTTTCCAGGGAGTTCTTCGTAATCCACTTGCTGATCCCTTCACACTGGGCGTATCCTCCGGATCTTCTGTAGGTGCGGCGGTGCTGATCTTCTTCGGTTGGCAGTTTTCGTTAGTCGGTATTTTCACGCTTCCGATGGTAGCTTTTGTTACCGGGTTTACTACACTGTTGATCGTTCTTGCCCTTGCGAAGGAAGGGGGAAGAATTCCGACTGAGAGCCTGATTCTCTCCGGAGTGGTTATGCAGACTTTTCTTGGAGCGGTTGTGGCGTTCCTGACAGCTATGTCCAAGAAGACGGTGAATGAAATTTTATACTGGACGATGGGAAGCCTGAGTCTTCGTGGATGGTCATATACGGCCATCCTTTTGCCGTATCTGGTGATTGGTCTGGTGATTATCTGGAGCGGGGCGCGCCGGCTGAATTTATTCGCGCTGGGTGAAAGGCAGGCAGCTCATTCAGGTCTTGATGTTGAGCGGACCAAGCTCGTTATGCTTGTTGTAGCCACACTGCTTACGGCAGCGGCGGTCTCTGTGGCCGGGGTTATCGGATTCGCGGGACTTGTAGTTCCCCATATGATCCGCCTAATCACCGGACCTGATTACAGGCTGATTGTTCCGCTCTCTGCTATCTGCGGAGGTATCTTCTTGATGTGGAGCGATTTGATCGCCCGAACCATCCTCGGCCAGGTCGAGATTCCGCTTGGTATTGTAACAGCATTTGTGGGCGCGCCGTTCTTCGCCTATCTTTTATACCGGAATAAGAAGCAGCGGGAGAGCAGACAGGAGCGTGGTATGATGTGAGCAGGATTGAACTAAGAGCGGTCACCAAGCAAATCGGGCAGAAGACTGTACTCCGGGATGTGAATCTTAAGATCGAGCAGGGACAATTCGTAGGGATTATCGGACCTAATGGCAGTGGGAAAACAACCCTTCTGCACACCATATCAGGTGTAGAGCAAATTGAATCCGGTGAAATCAACATAGATGACAGAGCGGTCAGTTCGTATAGACGCAGAGAGCTTGCCCGTAAGCTGGCGGTGCTTCAGCAGGATGGAATCCCCAATATCGCTTATCCTGTGGAGGATGTCATTGAGATGGGGCGGTTTCCATTTCTGGACTGGCTTGGCCGTGATCATTCTCCGGATATCAGAGAGGTTATGGACAGGATCATGACCAGGCTGGATCTGACTTCCCTTGCAGGTCGTCCCGTCGATGAATTGAGCGGGGGTCAGCGTCAGCGGGTGGCTTTAGGCAAAGTTATGGCCCAGCAACCCCAGGTGCTGCTGCTTGATGAACCTACAACTTATCTTGATATTCGATACCAGCTTCAATTTATGGAACTTGTGTCTGAATGGCAGAAGGACGAGAACCTGACTGTCGTTGCCGTTATGCATGATTTAAATTTGGCATCGATGTACTGCGACCGTTTGGTCGTTCTGCAGGAAGGAAGGATTGCAGCAGAAGGGACGCCGCATGAAATTCTGACGCCGGATACGCTGCACTCTGTATTTGAGGTTCGGTCAGCGCTGGCCGAGCATCCGGATTCAGGCGTTCCCCAGATCATGTTAAGACGAAAGGAGCAATTATAATGAATAGTTCAATAATGCAGCGGATTGGAGAAATTCATGCACTGGATATTCAGGCTACGGAGGAAGCCGTAAGCAGGCTGGACAATCTGACGAAGCCTCCAGGAAGCCTCGGCAAGCTCGAAGAGCTGGCTGCCCGCCTGGCAGGAATCACAGGTAAGGCGCTTCCTTCCTTCCCGAAGCGGGCTGTGGTTGTTATGGCTGGAGATCATGGGGTATGTGAGGAAGGAATCAGTGCCTTCCCTGCTGAGGTTACCCAGCAGATGGTCCTGAACTTCCTGAACGGCGGGGCAGCGGTTAACGTCTTGTCAAGACAGGCCAAAGCTGATGTGCTGTGCGTAGATATTGGCGTAAATGGGGATATTGATCATCCGGAATTGCTGAAGCGGAAGATCAGATATGGAACAGCCAATATGGCTGCCGGTCCGGCAATGAGCAGGGAAGAAGCCGAAGCTGCAATCCTGGCGGGGGCAGGTGTTGTGAGTGAAGCAATCTCGAAAGGGATAACCCTGTTCGTAACCGGAGAGATGGGAATCGGCAATACAACGGCCAGTTCTGCAGTGATGAGCGCTTTAACTGGCATTACGCCTCTGGAAAGTGTAGGACGGGGAACCGGACTGAATGACGAGCGGTTGAGACATAAGGCTGTGATCGTTCAAAGAGCGATTGAACTGAACAAACCTGATGCGGAGGATCCTGTGGATGTGCTGGCCAAAGTAGGAGGGCTCGAGCTTGCGGGACTGGTGGGAGTTATTCTCCAGGCTGCTGCCAGTCGTTGTCCTGTGGTCATTGATGGATTCATCTCCACCGCCGCTGCCTTGGCCGCGATACGAATAGCTCCCGAGGCTCGTGAGTATATGATTGCTTCGCACGTGTCTGAAGAGCAGGGGCACGCTTTGCTGCTGCGCGAAATCGGGCTTGTCCCGATGCTGGATCTGGGTATGCGTCTAGGTGAAGGAACAGGCGGGGTACTCGCGCTGCATTTGATCGATGCGGCCTGCCGGATTCCGGCTGAGATGGCGACCTTTGAAAGCGCCGGAATTTCTGGAGCTGATGAGGGCCTCCAATGAGTGTATTGATCACAGGGGGTGCCAGGAGCGGGAAGAGTGCATTTGCAGAGAGATGGTGCATGAAGCATGCCCCATCTGCAGTCTATATTGCTACTGCTCAAGTCTATGATGAGGAAATGCGTGAACGGGTGGCACTGCATCGTAGGCAGCGGTCAGAAGCTGATTATGCATGGACCACATTGGAGGAGCCTCTTCGGCTAACGGAGCTCCTTAAGGAACTTGTAGATTCACATCAGGCTGCTCCCATGGTTCTGGTGGACTGCCTTACCTTGTGGCTATCCAATGTTCTGCTCGGAGCCGGCGAGGGTTCTGATTCGACTGAGGTGGTTGAACGTGAGATTGAGCGGCTTGTGGAGGCCGTTAAGACCTATTCGGGTCAACTTGTTCTAGTCACGAATGAGGTAGGGAGCGGAATTGTGCCTGAATACCCTCTGGGCCGCCAATACAGGGACCTTGCGGGAAGATTGAACAGAAAGATGGCAGAGATCTCCGGGCAGGTATTTCTAGTCACGGCAGGAATTCCGGTAGAGCTGAAGAGCAGGGCGTATGAATTATGAGAGGCCGGGGACATGCAATCCTGGCCGCTTTTCAATTTCTGTCGCGTTTTCCGGTCACAGTCCAGCTGGACTTCACACCCGAGCTGCTTAAGCGAAGCACGAGATTCTATCCGCTTGTAGGTTCGGCTATTGGGATCGTAATCTGCCTGTTATCCTTAATCTCCGCTTGGGCGCTGCCACCCCTGCCAGCTTCGGTGGTCATCCTTATAGGCTGGGTCTACTTGACTGGTGGCCTTCATCTGGATGGCTGGATGGATGCGGCTGATGGACTGCTCAGCTACCGTTCCCGTGAGAAGATGCTGGAAATTATGAAGGACAGCCGGGTTGGAGCTATGGGAGTAATTGCATGTGTACTGCTGCTGCTGCTCAAGGTGACTTTAATTGCCTCACTTCTCGAGAAAGGGGCGCTGCCGCTGGCTCTTCTTACCGTTCCTCTATGGAGCCGCTGGTTCATGGTTCATGCGATAGCAGGCTGGCCTTCAGCGAGAGGTGTGGAAGGACTTGCGGGCCAATTTGACGGGATGAATTATAACTCATCCCGGATTGCTGCGCTGTTGGCTCTGCTATTGTCAGGGGCGGCCTTGGTACTCCTCCTGTTATCGGGATATGAAGCCGAACTGAACTGGGTTCAACTTGGAATCTGTTATGCAGCTGAGCCGGCAGCGGCCTGGCTAATAGGCTCACTGGCAGCTAGCAAGATCAGCAGCAGATTAGGCGGTCTTACCGGAGATATTTACGGGGCTTTGAATGAAGGGTTGGAAGTGCTGCTGATGCTGATTTTGGTGATTATAATTCATTAAGCATGAGTGGGGAGGTCAGACTATGAAAGAACAATCGGACCCCCAAGGTGCTGTTTTGATGATTCAAGGAACGGCTTCCGATGTGGGGAAAAGCATCATTACTACGGCGTTATGCCGTATTTTTAGGCAGGATGGTCTCCGCACGGCTCCCTTCAAGTCTCAGAATATGGCGCTGAACTCCTATGTGACAGAGGACGGCTTGGAGATCGGCAGAGCCCAGGGGGTTCAAGCTGAGGCCTGCGGAATTCAGGCCACGACCGATATGAACCCCATTCTGATCAAGCCGACCGGGGATATGCATTCCCAGATCGTCGTCCATGGCAAGCCGCTGGCCCATATGAGTGCAGCAGCTTATCGGGAGGATTTTCTGCCGGAGGCTAAGCGGACGGTGATGGAAGCATTGGGACGCTTGCGCTCTTCCTACGAGGTTGTCCTTATGGAGGGGGCGGGAAGCCCTGCGGAGATCAATCTTAAGGATCGAGATATCGTGAATATGAATCTGGCAGGATGGGCGGATGCGCAGGTCCTGCTTGTTGCTGATATTGACCGGGGCGGGGTATTCGCTTTCCTGGTAGGCACTCTCGAACTGCTGACTTCCGAGGAGCGTGCGAGGGTCAAGGGGTTTATTATTAACAAGTTCCGAGGTGATCCGGCACTCCTTCAGCCTGGGCTGGATTGGCTGGAAGAGAGAACCGGGATCCCTGTTCTCGGTGTTCTTCCCCATATTCCGGATTTAAATATTGAAGCAGAGGATTCGGTTGTGCTGGATAGCTGCTCCGGTATTGGAATCGTTGGCGGGATAGATATCGCCGTGATTAGGTACCCGAGAATTTCGAATTTTACGGATTTTGATACCTTAGCCGCCGAAGTGGACGTTTCCCTGCGCTATGTATCCAAGGCGTCTGAATTGGGTAATCCTGATGTCATCATTCTTCCAGGTACCAAGGATACGCTTGGTGACCTTTCTTACCTTCGAGAGCAGGGATTGGATCAGGCGATTCATGCAGCCATGCGACAGCCGGGGACGCGGCTCGTGGGGATATGTGGAGGTTATCAAATGCTGGGCAGACAGCTGACAGACCCTGACGCTTATGATTCAGGACGGGCAGGCCACGCTGCCGGACTTGACTGGCTGCCGATGACAACCGTGTTCCTGCCTGAGAAGAAGACGGTTCGTGTTGCTGGAACCCTGCTTGAAGATCATCCGGTCCCTCTTCATGCCATGCCTTCGATCGTCCAGATTCAAGGCTACGAAATACATATGGGCCAAACTGTCTGGATTGAAGGCTGCACGCCTAAGCCGTTATTCGAACTTTCCAGTATCCATCATGATCCTGAGCACAAATGGCAGGAGGGAGCTGCAAGCGAAGACGGCCGGGTGATGGGAACGTACCTCCATGGCGTGTTCGATAATGATGTGTGGCGCCGAGGCTGGCTGAACGGAGTGAGGGTGGACAAGGGGCTTGAGCCAATACATGACACTTTCTCGGCGGCAGACCGCAAGGAACAGGCTTTCAACCGCCTGGCCTCAATTACGCGCGAGCATCTGGATATGAGCCGGATTTATGAGATTGCAGGTTTAACAGATCGGGGAGCCGGCTAATAGTTCAAATACCACTCTGGATAAAAAAGGTAGCCATGCTCCCGAGGCCTGTGTTAGAGTAGTACTTGCTGTGCCTGAGTTAATTGGAACTTAAGACAGCCGCGGTTCGTAACCATCCCGCGTAACCAAAACTAGGAAGGAAGAGGACAATGTTTAATTTTAGCTGGGGCGCGCTTTTCGTTCTTGTGAATTTCACGTTCCTGTTGATGTGCTACAAGTTTTTTGGTAAAAAGGGGCTGTATGCCTGGATTGGGGTTGCGACTGTCATCGCCAACATTCAGGTAGCCAAAACGATTGATATGTTCGGTATTGTCATGACACTGGGGAACACAATGTATGTAAGTCTTTATTTGACAAGCGATCTGCTGAATGAGAAGTTTGGACGCGAGGAAGCGCGCAAAGCGGTCTGGTTCGGCTTCTTCACACTGATTATGACGACCGTCATTATGCAGATGGTGCTGGTCTTTGAACCTCAACCCGGTGATATTGCGCAGCCGGCTATGGAGACGATCTTCGGGCTTCTGCCCAGACTTGCGATCGGTAGTCTGACTGCCTACTTCATCAGTCAATTCCTGGATGTCCGTCTGTATGCCTGGATTAGGAAGTTCTATCCGAAACGGAATCAGCTGTGGATCCGGAATAACGGAAGCACGATGATCAGCTCATTTGTAGATACATTGATTTTTTGCACCATTGCTTTTGCGGGTCCCATGTACAGTCTATCCGACTGGCTGGAAATCCTGTTCACAACCTATGTCGCCAAGTTCGTACTGACCGCTGTCGGTACTCCATTCTTATATATCGCCCGGAATTTCAGGCACGAGGAAGACGAAGCTTCGCTTCTTCCATCCAGACAGTAACACACAGAAGTAGGCTGAATCGTACAGTCATTCTACATGAAGAAATCTCGCTCTATTAGAATCGGTTGGGGAACTTCCATTCTAACAAGGCGAGATTTCTTTTGCTTTTTTGGAAATTGAAGGTTGATCCATTATGAAGCAGTTCGAATGATTCTGAAGCAGCGTCAGCAGCCGCACTCCACGGGTTGGAATGCCAGCCTACTCAAGGATGGTGAGCGTCTTGGGGAAAGAGGTTAGAACCTCTACGCCATCCGCTGTCACCACAATATCATCCTCAATCCGGACTCCGCCAACACCCGCTACGTAGATTCCGGGTTCGACGGTGAATACATTGCCTTCTTGCAGAAGGGCTTGGTTCTGCCCGTGAATGGAAGGATACTCATGTACATCGATTCCCAGCCCATGTCCGAGACGGTGCATGAAATATTCGCCGTAACCCGCCTGTTCAATGACGCTGCGCGCAGCGAGATCTATGGACGCAAAGGATGCGCCCGGCTTGATGGAACGTATGGCCTGTTCATTGGCTTCAAGCACTGTATTATATATTCGGGTAAGCTCAGAAGAGGGTTCTCCGAAGGCAAAGGTCCGGGTAATGTCCGAGGCATATCCATCTGCATAAACGCCGATATCGTACATAAGCAGGTCGCCGTACTGCAGCTTTCTCGTTCCAGGCACGCCATGGGGAAGAGCCGTCTTCTCGCCCGTAAGTACCATGGAGTCGAAAGAAGGGCCGTCAGCCCCCAGTCTTCTGATCTGGTACTCAACTTCGGCTACGAGTTCATTCTCCGTAACCCCTTCCTTTACTTTGGACAAGCCTTCCTGCAGCACTTGCTCAATCAAAGCTACGGCATGCTTTATCTTGGCAATTTCATCTGCGGATTTGCGGACTCTCATGTCCTGAAGCCAAGGGCCGATATCCCGGTACCGTGCGAAGGTAAGGTGTTCCTGAAGCGACTCGAAACGGGCCAGCGAGAGGTGATTCTTTTCCAGAGCAATCGTTCCTGCAGACCCTTTCAGTGCCTGATTCAGAACAAGATAGGGGTTATCGGTATCGGTATGCGTATAAATAAGGTCAATATCAGAACCAGCGCGTGCAGCCTCTTCATCAAGAGCGGGAACGATCAGGAAGGGCTCTTCACCCAGAGTTATAGCGGCAGCAAGGAACCGTTCATGAGGATTGCTAAGAAATCTGGTCAAATAATAGACATGCTTGGGGTCGGTAATTAGGAGCGTATGTACCCCGTTCTCTTGCATTTGGTGTTCGAGTAGAGACCATTTCGTGTTCATAGCAGTACTTCCTTTCAAATATGAGAGATTAGAGCCTGTTTGATTTCCCGTATCTGCTCCAAATGGCGCTGTTCATGCAGGCCTACGAATTCCTCCCACTGCTTCAGATCCATAAGTCCAAATACCGGATGGGGAAAAGACAGCTGTGTAAGCTGCTCATCGCTACGTCCTTCGTACACCCGGATGAACGAAGCTCGTGACTGTTCCAGCTGATCCTTCAACTGCTCGAGGGACTTTGGTTCTTCAGTTGGAACCATATGAGGAGGGGCTTCGATACGGCGGGTTCGGTCAAGAGTCAAGTGAAAGGGCTTGGCACTCGTTGGAGCAGCCTGCCCCTGCTTCAGGGTTACACCAACCTGGTGAGCAATCCCGCGCTCCATCAGGTATAGATGATCAAGTATTTGGGCGATACTCCATTGTCCAGGGTTAAGGTGGGCGTTAAGCTGCTGATTATCCAAATCCTCTACAAACTCAAATATTTGCTGTCTGATTCGCTGATTATGCACGACCCGGTACGCCTCCTTTTGTAAATCATCATATTGTGATCATATCAGAACTCGCAAAGGATAAAAAATAATAATCATACAGTATACAGGATACGCTGCTGCTGCCCATGTTTAAATTTGCCGAGATTACGGTATAAAGGAGGTATCAAAGGATAAGAGGTGAGAAGCATGGAGGATCGCGGTAAAGTACAACAAGGGCCTTCTGGCATGGATAATCCGGAGCAGTATGAGACCGATCAGGAAAGCTTGTTTGACAAGTTCGAAAGTGAGCTGAATGTCGATTCGATCCCGGTGGAGGATTTGAATGAGGAAGTCAAGGAAGAGCGGAACAAAGAAGAAACCAAACATACTTCGTCTACTCAAAAGAAATATAAAGTGGACTTTGAGTAACGAGGTCCTGAATATATGGCAAAGACTCCGTCATCATCAGATTGACGGAGTCTTTGTGCTGCAATTAGGTTAGGAACACTAATGAAACTATGCGCAGCAGCATCTGCAAACAGTTAATCACAGAGCTCTTTAATAAGTCCCGCCGGGGTTCCGCCTTGCAGGACGCTCACCATATGCTCCGCGGCACGCATGGCCATGTCCAGGCGTGTCTTCTCTGTGGATGATCCAATATGGGGGAGCAGGACCACATTCGGCAAGGACAGGAGCGGATTATCCGGGTGGACGGGCTCCTTATCGAACACATCAAGTCCGGCTCCATAAATGGTCTTGTTCTGTAGTGCTCGAATGAGCGCTTCCTCATCCACCGTCTGTCCGCGTGAGGCGTTAACGAAGATAGCCGTCTCCTTCATCTTGGCGAATTCAGACTCTCCGATCATGTGACGGGTCTCGTCGGTGAGCGGAGTCATAAGCACAATGAAGTCGGATTGCTCCAGCAGCTCCTCCATGGTGACGTATACGGCATCATATTCTTGCTCAGCCTGCTCATTACGATTACGGTTGTGATACAGAATATCCATGCCGAATCCGAATTTGCCTCTGCGTGCAACGGCTCGGCCGATGCTTCCCATGCCTATGATGCCAAGCGTCTTGTGATGGACATCCAGTCCGAACAGACTTTCATTATCTCCGCGCTTCCAGCTGCCTTCCCGCACGTAGTTGTCCAATTCAGGGACACGCCGTGCGACAGACAGCATCATAGCCATAATGAGGTCAGCTACGGTGTCATTGAGCACATCGGGTGTGTTAGTGCCCTTAATTCCCCGCTGCTTCATCGCATCGAGATCAAAATTGTTATAGCCGACACTCATCGTACTCACCACCTTGAGGTGGGGAGCATGATCAAGCAGCTCGGCGTCAATCCTGCCGCCTGCGGTCAGCAGACCTTCCACATCCGCGATGTGCCCGGCCAGCTGTTCGGGAGTCAGGGGCTTCTCACCTTCCCATTTGCTGTATGTGCAGTGCTTGCCAACATACTCCTCCACTTCCGGTGGAACGGGTCTGGCTATGAATACTTTCGGTTTGGTTATGGTCATCATGAGGACTCCTCTCCGTTCGGGTTGTAGGCAGTTCTAACCTTTACTACTCATATTACCCTAAAAAGAGTCCCTCTGATAATAAGCCGCCCGCAGCCAGCCGGATCTTAACGGTTATCGATCTTCTCCGGATACATATCGTGGTTCATCATCCGGTGGTCGGCCATTTGTTCATACTTCGTGCCCGGCCGGCCATAATTGCAGTAAGGGTCAATGGAGATGCCGCCGCGAGGTGTGAATTTGCCCCAGACTTCAATATACTTAGGATCCATAAGTTTAATTAGATCGTTCATAATGATATTCATGCAATCTTCATGGAAATCACCGTGGTTGCGGAAGCTGAACAGATACAACTTCAGCGACTTGCTCTCTACCATCTTGATATCAGGAATGTAGCTGATATGCAGAGTTGCGAAATCAGGCTGGCCGGTAATCGGGCACAGGCTGGTGAACTCCGGAAAGTTGAATTTTACGAAATAATCACGATAGGCATGCTTGTTCTCGAAGCTTTCCAGAACTTCTGGGGCGTATTGGAACACATATTTGGTTCCTTGATTGCCCAGCAGGGTCAGGTCCTGCATCTCACTTGGTTGTCTTCCGCTCATAGTTTGATTGTCCTCCGATATCTATATTAATTAGACCCCGCGCTTGTTCCCCCATACGAGGGTATGCAGCTGAGGCAGTACGCGAACGTTGTTCAGCTCTTCAGATTGCATAACAGCATCAATCAGCTGTTCATATTGAGTAAGCAGATAGGAAGCATGAGCATCGGTATCCATCCGCTGTACATCGGGATTCCCGACCTGCAGGAACATGACCGCATCAGGATAACGAGCGTGTACCTTTGTGGCATAGGCCAAGTCTTCCTCATCAAAAATAACGACTTTCAGGCTGTAAGCATAACCCTGCGGTCTCGCCGCAAGCTTGAATACAATCTCATCAAGTTTGCCCCAATCGGTGGTCATTCCTGAACTTGGCGGCTTCGGAGAGAGGGTAACTTCATCAATCTCATGCAGCCAATCCTGCCAGCGTGAACCTTGAGTCTCCACCGCAATACGGATCCCCTGTGCCTTAAGCAGAGAGACAAGTGATCCAAGCTGCGGCAGCAGGGCAGGGTTCCCTCCAGACAGAGTCACGTGGGAGAAGCGGCTTCCGCCGATGAGCTTCAGTTCCTCCCATATTTGCTCCGCGCTCATGGGCTGAATCAGATCCTTGGCACTGCCATCCCAGGTAAAAGCAGAATCGCACCACGAGCAGCGGTAGTCACAGCCCGCGGTACGAACGAACATGGTTTTCTGTCCGATGACCATGCCTTCGCCTTGAACGGTCGGACCGAAGATTTCGAGTACAGGAATGCCGGGAGCCGCTTTGACCTCAGCTGAATTATTCACCGGTCATCCACTCCCGTCTAACCTCGGCGTAGCTGGTCGGAGTCTCATACAGCCTGATGAACTCAGTACGTCCATCACAGATTAGGGACTTATACTCATCAGACAACAGAGCTTCTTCCATTTGTTCATACAGCCATACGACCATATTCTCTGCGGTTGTGTTCATTGGCGGCAGGGTCTCGTTCAAGTAGCGGTGATCCAGATAAGTCTCTATCCGGGTTTTCCATATTTCTTTGATCAGCCCGAAATCAGCCGTAATCCCGGTATCATCCGGCCGTGCACTGATTCCGATGACAGCTTTATAGGTATGGCCGTGCAGATTCTTGCACTTGCCTTCATATGCGTGTAGATGATGCGCGGCATCAAATGTAAATTCCTTGCTCACCAGAACTCTACGGTTGTGGTAACGGAGCTCGCTGGCCTTAATATCAACCTCAAACTGCTGGAGCTTTTCTACGATGCGAAATTCACCTGGTGTTCGGCTCATGAGCGATCTCCTTCCTTACGGGACTGCAGGAATTTATCCAATCCGGCTTGTCTGAGCTTGCAGGCAGGGCATTCTCCGCAGCCGTGTCCAATCACGCCGTTATAGCAGGTCAGCGTCTTCTCGCGTACGAAGTCGAACGCGCCGAGCTCATCCGCAAGCGCCCAGGTCTCAGCTTTATCCAGCCACATAAGCGGGGTGTGGATCACAAAGTTATAGTCCATCGCGAGATTGAGTGTAACATTCAGCGATTTGACAAAAGTATCGCGGCAGTCCGGATAACCGCTGAAATCGGTCTCGCAGACACCGGTGATCAGGTGTCTTGCCCCGGCTGTCTTGGCTAGTACAGCTGCAAAGCTGAGGAACAAATGATTGCGGCCTTCCACAAAGGTGCTTGGCAGGCTGCCCTCTTCCTGGGTAATCTCGATATCATCACGTGTAAGAGCATTCGGGGCCAGCTGGTTCAGCAGGCTCATATCAAGCACGGTATTCTTGACTCCTAGCTCGTCGGCAATCTGCTTGGCGCATTCGATCTCCAGGCTGTGACGCTGACCGTAGTTGAAGGTAACCGTCTCGACCTCGGCAAAATGCTTCAATGCCCAGAACAGGCAGGTCGTGCTGTCTTGCCCGCCGCTGAATACGACGACAGCTTTTTCATTTTTAAGCATAAAAAAACCTCTCTATCTTCTAAAGTGTGGAAGAGAGAGAGTTCTTGAACTGGCATCGCAAAAAAACAAGCCCTGTCAAATTGCGGATAAGGCTAGCTTAGTTTTTTATAGAGGGAGTTCGCGAACCTCTCCCATGCGCCTTGGCACATGGACTTTCTTCAGTTAAACGCAGGATGCGCTGAACTATTATAACACAATTTAGCTGCAGGAGAGGAAGAAAGTTATGGCTATATAAATTCAAAAAAAGGAATGACCGGGCAATCCGGCCATTCCTTGATGCAGCAGCGAGTTACTTCAACTGATGCTCCGTTATTCTCGACAATGCAGCTTCTAATTCCAGCACTTCCGCCTCCGCCTTGTGTCTTTCTTTCCACTCCACCTGTCTGTCCTTGGCCAGCTTGCCAATGACGATGCGGATCGGAATCCCGATCAGGTCCGAGTCCTTGAATTTGACACCGGGCCGCTCGTCCCGGTCATCCAGTAAGACCTCTATACCTTGGCTTGTGAGCTTCTCGTAGAGCTCATCTGCCAGGCCCATTTGGGTCTCATCCTTGATGGAGAGCGGTACGATATGGACCTGGTAAGGTGCCAGGGAGGCAGGCCATAAGATTCCATTCTGGTCGTGATGCTGCTCGGCCACAGCCGAGAGAATACGGGAGACGCCGATGCCATAACAGCCCATGATGAGGTTTTGCTCCTGACCCGAGGCGTCAGAGTACACAGCCCCGAGCGCCTCGCTGTACTTCGTTCCCAGCTTGAAGACATGGCCAACCTCGATTCCGCGCACTAGATTCATCTCGCTTCCACAATGCGGGCATGGGTCGCCTAGGGTCACATTCCTCAGATCCAGCACCGTATCCAAGGCAAAATCGATACCAGGGCGGACACCGCTCAGATGATAATCGGATTGGTTCGCCCCGGTTATGCCCGTATCCATCAAGCCGACCTCTTGGTCAACAAGCAGGGGGATGGAAAGTCCTACCGGACCCGCGAAGCCAACTTCAGCGCCTGTCACCTGCAGGACTGTGGCTGCATCAGCAAGCTGAACCGTTTCAGCACCGGTATGGTTCTTCAGCTTGATTTCATTCACTTCATGATCACCTCGAACAAGGACAGCCACCGGATTGCCGTCCATGAGATAGATCAGCGTCTTGATGAAATTGCCCGCTTCCTGCTCTGTGAAGGTAACAAGCTCATCAATAGAGTGGACTCCGGGCGTAGCGAGCAGGTGAGGGGCAGGCAGATTCGCTCTGCGGCTTATCCGGGTCCCCAGGTGCTCAGGCTGATAAGAAGTCTGATATTCCGCTTTCTCCAGATTGGCGGCATAGTCCCCTACAGGGCATACGGCGATCGTATCCTCGCCGATCTCCGCTAGAGCCATGAACTCATGAGTCTCTCCCTCGCCTCCGATAGCCCCGGCATCCGCCTGAACCGACCTGAAGTCAAGCCCGCATCTTGTGAAAATACGGGTGTAGGCTGCATGCATGGACCAGTAGCTGGTATCCAGTCCGTTCCAGTCAGTATCGAAGGAATAAGCGTCCTTCATCAGAAATTCTCTTCCCCGGAGCAGACCGAAGCGAGGCCGTCGCTCATCCCGGAATTTAGTCTGGATCTGGTAGAGGGTCATCGGCAGCTGCCGGTAAGAGTTTATCTCATCCTTCATCAGGGAAGTAATAACCTCTTCATGAGTAGGGCCAAGGGCGAACTCCCTGCCATGACGATCCTCCAGACGGACAAGCTCAGGTCCGTAGACCTCATATCTGCCCGATTGTCTCCACAGCTCCGCAGGCTGCATGGCAGGCATAAGCAGTTCCTGCGCATCCGTCAAATTCATTTCCTCCCGAACGATGGCTGCTGCCTTCTGCAGGACACGCCATCCGAGGGGCAGGTAGGTATACACTCCTGAAGCCAACTGACGGATATATCCGCCGCGCAGCAGTAGACGGTGGCTCTGCGTCTCGGCATCCGCAGGAGCTTCTCTTAGTGTAGGTATCAGCATGCGGCTTTGTCTCATTCATCTCATCCTTTCTCGAAAGTATTCTAGGAACAAAAAAGAGCGCTATTCGTCAAGGGACGAATGCGCTCGTGGTACCACCCTAATTAGATCAGCATGCTGCTAGGCTGATTCTTAGCCTGATAACGGGGTTCACCGGCAGCGGTTTGCCGCTGCAGCTTCCAAGGTAGGGAGTCCTCGAATCGTGCCGGGAAGCCTTTCAGCCCAAGGGTTTCCTCTCTATACGGCCGGTGTCCGAAGCTCATGATCTTGGTCAATGCTGATGCTATATAAGCCACTTGAAATTTTAACATTGATTAGGGTTGTAATTACGGAGAATGCTTGGACTTCCGGCCGCTGTTGTCTCCAGATTTCTTGATGTATACCGTTCTTTGCGGTTGAAATCCGGAGACAAAGGCGGTCGCGTTCGCTCCTACAGTTCCAAGCTTCCCCTCCATTACGCCTTCCTGTATGTTATTTTTTAAGTGCTTTATATTTAATATTTCCAATTAAATTACAACAAATTTGGCTCCAGGTCAATCTCTGGCTGCTGTTTCTGGATTAACTGGCTAGGGCGGACTGGATAGGAACCCGTCTCAAAGTTAAGATCAACCATATGGCCTGTAGGGCTAATACTGCTATGACAACAAGAGTTCCATACCAGACCGAGTCACTAGGGCTCATAAATTGAATTAGATTATGTATAAAGTGGAAGGTGATTAAGGGAAGGATATTGTTATTCATGATGATTAATAAAGCCAGGACAAGTCCAACGAGCAGGGCATATACAATCTGCAGAATCGTCTCAAATAAATTTTGACCAGACAGGGCATTTAATATGTGCGTGACTCCGAACAGGATGCTGGAAGTTACGACAGCGGTGGTGACCCCTTTGGCAAGCAGAGTCCGAAGAATTAAGCCGCGGTAGATGGTCTCCTCGACAAAACCAACCAGCAGAGTAAACCCGATAAAGTACAGCAAAGTTGAAGCTGATGTGGACTTAAAGCCATTCATGCAGTTAATGCCGAGGACCAGCACAAGCGGCAGATAATAGATCCAGTTCCGGGACGGTATGTTCCTAAGCGACTCAAAGCCTAGAGCTTTCCATTTTCCTCTTATCGTCAGATACACAATCAGCACGAGAGCGAAAGGGATGAAAGAGATAACCACAGGTGCGGTATAATCCAGCTGTTTGATTTGTGCGTAAGCCCCCGCTGCGAACATGGCAATAAGCAGAAGTGCTTCAATAATAACTACGGCCAGCACAGGCCTCCTTGCTGAAAAGCTTCTTTTATTCGGAGATGTTGTCATGATTCAGATCATTCCTCTCTTTAATATCGTTAATCCATTGTTCCTTCATGTTCAGATACCGCAGCCCATACTTAAGCATGGATACCCGGTAGTAATGATCCTCCGGATTCTCCACCTCCTGCAGCTCTTTCGATACGATGTCCTGGACCGCCTCCAGACGTTTAAGCTGCTGATGAAGTCCTGAATGATATTCAGCAAGGCGCTCCTCCCGAGTAGCTGGATCCAGATAATCGTAGAAAAAAATTTTCAGCAGCGGTTCACCACGAAATACCTGCAGTGGCTCTGCCAGCCATAGAAGAAATTGGCGCTTGCCTTCAGGGAGCAGAGTGGCGATCTTCTTGTTCTTCGCATCTTCGGTATCGGTAATGGACACCCAGCCTTTCTCAGCCAGCCTCTTTAGGGCCGGATACAGACTTCCGAAGCTGGCTTTATAGAAGAGACCTACCGTGCTGTCGATCGTCTTCTTGATCTCGTAGCCGTTCATCGGCCGCTCAATAAGCAGTCCTAATATTACGTATTCCAGCAAATGAACACCCTTCTCTCCATGTATCTACTCGATATATCTATTTGATACATTTATCATAATTGATTTCAATATTTTGTCAACACAAAAAAGAGAGGATTGATGAACAATCCTCTCCAGTTCAGAACACAGGCTCGTCTCAGAGGGAGCCGCGTTTCATATTTTTTCCATAATAGATTTCATCCATTTCGATCTTGAGCCGGTCTGTGATCGAAGCCTGCTCTTCTGGGCTGAGCTTTTCCTTCGTATAGCCGAACAGGTAGTTGTCCAAATCGAAGGCTTTGAGTTTGCACTTGGTGTGGAATATATTCTCTTGATACACGTTAACATCGATCATGTCATACAGCTTCTTATCCTTGTCGGGGATGTAATTCTGGATGGAGCTGATGTCGTGATCAATGAATAGCTTGCGTCCGTTGATATCGCGGGTGAAGCCGCGAACCCGGTAATCCATTGTCATCATATCCGGCTCAAAAGAGTGGATCAGGAAGTTAAGGGCTTTGAGCGGCGAGATCTCCCCGCACGTAGATACATCAATATCTGCGCGAAACGTACAGATGCCTTCATCTGGATGAGACTCCGGGTAAGTATGAACGGTGATATGGCTTTTGTCGAGATGCATGACCACATGATCGGGAAGAGGTCCGGGGGTTTCATCGAAGGTCTCGGTGTTCATCTCGGCAACGGGTCCTTCGGATACGAGCATCGTCACACTGGCGCCTTGGGGAATGTAGTCCTGTTTGGCAATGTTTAATACATTAGCTCCAATGATGTCAGACACAGATTTTAATATGGCGGTAAGACGGTCAGCGTTATACTGCTCATCCACATACTCAATGTAAGCATCGCGTTCCTCGGTGGTTTTAGTATAGCAAATATCATACATATTGAAGCTGAGCGATTTCGTCAGATTATTGAATCCATGCAGTTGTATGGCTTGCTCGGGGGTTAATTTCATGGGTCATGTCTCCTTAAGTCACCATAATAAATAAATTATTACCTGATCTCATTTGTCCTAGTCTTTTATTGTTTTACCCGAAAGTTACTCATCGCTAACAAGTAAGCAGGAACCGTGCGGGCTATGCTGGGACAGCAGCCCAAAAAAGTCTGCTGGCGGCGCCTGCAGACTGAGGTTTTTTTAGAGGGAGATTTCCAGTTTTCATGCCGGGTCTGGGTCCATCCATACTTCTCGCGATGATCTCCACCATATTCTGGGCTTGTCCGGTTATTTGGAAGATCCCGCTCTGAACGGCTTAAGGAATACCTTGGGAATATCGGTCTCAAAGCGCATCATAGCCCCTGTTGTCGGATGCTCAAATGCGAGAATTCGGGCATGAAGCCCCAATCTGCCGATTTCTTTGCTCTTGGAGCCGTACTTCTTGTCACCGGCCACCGGATGCCCGATATCCTGCATATGAACGCGTATTTGATTTTTGCGTCCTGTTTCGAGATGAACCTCGAGGAGGCTGAAGAATTTATTGGACTCCATTTTTTTGTAATGAGTGACTGCATGTTGACCATCATTGGGATAAGGGCTGGAGTACATTTTGAGCGTGCTGCTTTCCTTCAGCCAAGAGGTAATCGTGCCTTCCTGTTTTTTCACTTCGCCATCTACAAGTGCAACGTAGGATCGCTCTTTAACAATATCCTGCCATGAATTTTGAAGGATTTGCTGCACTTTCTCACTCTTTGCAAAAAGCATGACACCCGAGGTGTCCCGGTCCAGCCGGTGGACAATAAAGATCCGTTGATTGGGGTTCTCGGTTCTTACATGACTCATAAGCTGGCGGTAAGCCGTGATCTCATTCTCTTGCCCTGCCGAGACGGATAACAGTCCATGTTCCTTCTGGATCACAACGATATCCTCATCCTCAAAAAGTATCGTCATACCGATCAGCGGTGGAGCTGAGGTTACCTTCTCCTGATGTATGGACACCAGATAGCCGGGTTCAAGCTCATAGTTGTAGGCGGTAGTCGGCTGGCTGTTCACCGTAACCTGGCCCCGAGCCAGTATAGATTTTACAGAATTTCGGCTCAGCTGGCTCAGAGTATCTAATAGAAAAGGGAGCAGCTGGGTGGACTCTTTCACCGTGTAAATCTTCGGCTTGGCCGGGCTGCTTACTTTGGTCGTGCGATTCGTGGTATAGTTCTTCTTCTTCAATGTTCATGCCTCCTGGTAATCCGTGCTAATAGTGTCTCATATCTAGACCGATGATACCCTTATTTCGACGTCCGGGTCAATGTACTGAGCGGTTGCCCAATCGTACAAACCCCGTTACACTATATGGAATGGAGCTTAAAGAAACGTCAGTTCTTGCTCCATTCCATAGATGGAATGAACAAGAGTAAGGAGATTTCTTACATGAATACTGAAATTTATACTATAGAACAAGCACAGGAAGTGCTTCAGAAGTATTATGGATATCCGGACTTCCGTGAAGGGCAGAAGAAGATCGTAGAGAGCCTCCTGCAAGGAGAGGACACGCTTGGAATTATGCCTACCGGAGGGGGTAAATCAATATGTTACCAAATCCCCGCGCTGCTGCTGCCGGGTCTTACCCTGGTGGTGTCTCCGCTGATCTCTCTAATGAAGGATCAGGTCGATGCTCTGACCACGATGGGAATTTCCGCCGCTTATATCAACAGTACGTTAAGTGGAAAAGAAGTAAATGATCGCATCCGTGCAGCAGGGCGGGGCGAACTCAAGCTCTTATATGTAGCTCCAGAACGCCTTGAGCTGGACTGGTTCCAGAACGAAATGGCCGACCTGTCTATTTCATGCGTCGCGGTCGATGAAGCTCACTGCGTGTCCCAATGGGGACATGATTTCCGGACAAGCTATCTGTCGGTTGCTCCTTTTGTCTCATCTCTGCCGCATCGTCCTATTCTGGCCGCCTTTACGGCCACGGCGACTCTGGAGGTTATGGATGATATGCTGCGGCTGCTTCGGCTCAAGGATCCCGCTGTATTCGTTACGGGTCTTGGCCGTGATAATCTGGCCATGTCCGTTCTGCGCGGGGAGAATAAGCGCGAATATGTCATGAATTATACGGCTGCCCATTCGGCCGAGCCCGGGATTATCTATGCGGCGACCCGGAAGGAGGTCGACGATCTCTATGAGCGGCTTCGCCAAGCTGGAATTCAGGCGGGAAGATATCACGCCGGCCTGTCCGATCAGGAAAGAGCCGACAATCAGGAAGCTTTTCTATATGACGATATCCGGGTGATGGTCGCTACCAATGCGTTCGGGATGGGGATCGATAAATCCAACGTACGGTACGTAATTCACTATAATATGCCGAAAAATATGGAGGCTTATGTTCAGGAGGCAGGCCGCGCAGGGCGGGACGGCGAACCGAGTGAATGTATTCTTTTATTCAGCGCCCAGGACATCATGACCCAGAAATTTCTGATTGAGCAGAATCCCCAAGAGGGGGACCGGAAGCGTAATGACTACCGGAAGCTGCAGCAGATGATTGAATATTGCTATTCCAATCGCTGTCTCAGGTTCGCCATGCTGGAGTATTTCGGGGAAGAGCATGATCAGAAGCCGTGCGGAATCTGCAGCTCCTGCCGGGATGAGAGGGAGCTCACCGATATGACGAGAGACGCCCAGGTGATCTTCTCGTGTATTTACCGGATGCGGGAGCGCTTTGGCGTATCGATGGTGGCCTCAGTGCTTAAAGGCTCACAGAACAAGAAAGTGCTCCAGTACGGGTTCGACAGTCTGCCTACCTATGGGATGATGCGGACAAGAACCGAGAAGGAAATTTCGGAATTGATTAACACCTTTGTTGCGGATGGTTATCTAAGCTTGTCTGAGGGCCAGTACCCCGTTGTGCGTCTCCAGCCCGTAGCTGCTGATGTTCTTAAAGGAAACCATCAGGTGATGATGCGTGCGCCGCTGCCTTCTGCTTCAACAGCAACCTCCGGCAGCTCCCGCCGCAGAGGGCCGTCTTATGATACAAGCCCGTCGGCGGTGAATGAGACCGTGTTCGAACAGCTTCGGCTTATTCGCCGTGACCTGGCCGAACGGGAGAGAGTGCCATCCTACATTATTTTCAACGATGCCACGCTGCGCGAGATGAGTGTGGTCTGCCCGCAGTCAGAAGCGGCAATGCTGAAGATAAAAGGTGTAGGTGAATTGAAATACAAGAAATACGGCCAGCCGTTCTTGGATTTCTTCCAGAACCAGGGCGGCGTACCGGATAACGATAATGACGATTATTTTTGAATAAATTGTTTGTGCAAAGCTTACGTATGTTTTGAATCAATTAGCAATGTGCTCCAGCACCAGCGGAGGGGGCGGAATCGTCCTGAAGAAGCGAAGCGTTCGCCTTTGCTCCCGGATTCCATCACTAAAGTGATGATAATAAGGAATCCGGAAGCAACAGCGATCGTAAGGACGATCCGCCCACGGAGCGCTGCACCATGCACCCAAGGACGATCGCTCACGGAGCGCTGCATCATGCACCCAAGGACGATCCGCCCACAGAACGCTGCACCATGCGCCCAAGGACGATCCGCCCACAGAACGCTGCACCATGCGCCATACTTTTTAACTCAAAAGAAGGTTGTGAACCATGAAAGTTATCCTGTCAACGCTTAACGCCAAGTACATTCATACATCCCTGGCCATCCGCCTGCTCAAGGCGTACAGCGATCATGAATTCGACATTCAGCTTGCCGAATATACGATTAAGGACCCGGCGATGAACATCGTGTCGGACCTGTTCAACAAGAAGCCCGATGTAGTTGGATTCTCATGTTACATCTGGAATATTGAAGAGACCCTCAAAGTCGTCGAGATTCTTAAGAAGGTCATGCCGGAGGTCACAATCGTACTGGGTGGACCCGAAGTGTCCTACGATACAGAGTATTGGATGAACCGGGCGCGGCATGTTGATTTTATCGTGATGGGCGAAGGAGAAGAGGTATTCCATCGGCTGCTGCAGGAGCTGAGCGGAGAGCGTAAATTCCACTTTGTATACGGCATTGCCTACCGCAAAGATCAGGAAGTCGTTATCATGCCTGGTCATCCCAAAAGCGATTTGAACACACTCCCATCACCGCATCGGTTTCAAGAGGACATTCCGAATTTGGGCAAACGAATTGTATACTTCGAGACAAGCCGGGGATGTCCCTTCAATTGTCAGTTCTGTCTGTCGAGTATCGAGGTCGGAGTGCGTTATTACGATATAGAACGTGTGAAGTCGGATATTCTCTATTTGATCAGCAATGGAGCCAAGATCATTAAATTCCTGGACCGGACTTTCAATATTAATAGAGCCTATGCCATGGAGATGTTCCAGTTCTTGATTGAGAACCATCAGGGCTGCATTTTCCAGTTCGAGATTACTGCCGATATCATGCGTCCCGAAGTACTTGAATATCTGGCTGAGAATGCGCCTCCGGGGATCTTCCGGTTCGAAATCGGGGTTCAATCCACCAATGATGCTACCAATGAACTGGTCAAGCGCCGCCAGAACTTTACCAAGCTGACGCGGACCGTCACTACAATCAAGAACAGCGGGAAGATCGATCAGCACTTGGATCTGATCGCAGGTCTGCCTGAAGAGAACTACGAGTCGTTCCGCCAAACTTTTAACGATGTATTTGAACTGGGTCCCGAGGAGCTGCAGCTCGGTTTCCTCAAGATGCTTCGGGGAACTGGACTCCGGAATGATGCCAAGAAATACAACTATACTTACATGGACCACGCGCCTTACGAAATTCTGGGTAACGATGTGCTGCCTTTCTCTGACATTGTCAGACTCAAGCGGCTGGAGGATGTGCTGGAGAAATACTGGAATGCTCATCGTATGGACAATACCTTGAACTATTTGATGAAGCACGAATTTGACTCACCATTCGATTTCTTCCAGGACTTTGGTAACTACTGGGAAGAGCAGGGTTGGCAGCGGATTGGGCATCAGCTGGAAGATTTATTTACCAGGCTGCAGTCCTTCCTGGATTACCGGGGAATGAAGCGTCCTGAAGTAGTTATGGGGTTGATGCAGCTCGATTATTTCTTGGGTCACAAATATAAGCCGCGGAAAATCTGGTGGGAGACCCGTGTGGATAAAGACCGCAGAAGTGCCCACTTCAAAGCACTGATCGAAAGGGCGGATCAGGTCTCCGGGGATTTTGCGAATTTAGGAGTCCAGGACCGGGAGCTGCAAAAATTTGCAGTGGTGGAAGAGCTTCCATTCCCGCTTCATAAGGTACTAGGGGACGAACCCATCTCGGGTACAGAGAACGAGAACACGTTGTTAATCGTCCTTTATCAGCAAAATGACGCCGAGGTTCCGGTGTTCTATACCCTGCCGCTGCTTGAGACAGCTGTGCTTGAATAGAGGCTGTCCAAGAAAAGCAGTCGCATAAACAGCCATTTTCTATGAAGAAGAAGACAACAATCCAGTGAGCAATCAGCTCCAAACTTATACCAAAAAAGCAAGCCCCTGCAAAGGGAGACTTGCTTTTTTTGGCTTGTTTATTTACTGCAGCCGTAGGCTTGCTACTATCGCTTTCAACTTGTAGGCGGGTTGATCCAGCCAGCCATCGCCTTCAACTCGTATGCCGGTTGATCCAACCGAGCAGGTCGCTTGTGACTTCATCCCGGTTAATTTCGTTCAGCAGTTCATGGCGTGCTCCCGGATAAAGCTTTAGCTCCACGTCCTGAATCCCAAGATGATGATACTGCCTATACAGACGGCGAACTCCATCTCCCTTAAGACCGACAGGATCCTCTTCTCCGCTGAACAAGTAGATCGGCTTATCCTTAGGGATCAGAGCCATCCGCTCAGGATTATGAATTTCCAGCAGAAGACGGAAGAAATCCCGGAAGAAGCCTGTGCTGCTGATCGCCCCGCATTCAGGATCCTCGATGAATTTGTCCACCTCCGCTTGATCACGGGTTAACCAGTCAAATGGAGTTCGAACCGGTTTGAATGAACGGTTATAAGGTCCAAATACGACAGCATTAAGCAGAAGACTGGGGTGACGTTCACCCTGAAGCATAACCTGCAGCAAAGCCAGCTTCTCGCCAACTTCCAGCATACTTCGCTTCCCGCAGGTTCCTGACAACATAAATCCCGAATAATGTTCATGACCTGTATACATGACCTTTTGGGTGAGGAAAGAGCCCATGCTGTGACCGAGAAGCAGAATCGGCAGATCCGGATACTTATCCCGGATAACACTCCCCAGTGAGATCATATCGTTCACCATGGCATTGAAGCCGTCCGTACCGATCTTGCCCAGTTCATCCAGGCTGCCTGCAGTCCGCCCATGACCACGATGGTCGTTGGCATAGACAATATAGCCCTGCAGGGTAAGCTCGAAGGCAATTCGCTCATATCTTTTGGCGGTCTCGGCCATACCATGTGCAATCTGGATCACCCCACGGGGGCGAGCCTCGGAAGCCGGGGAAGGAAGCCAGTTATAGACATAGATATCCGTGCCGTCTGAGCTGAGTAGATTGAAATGATTCGATTCTATAGAGGTCATCCTCCTTCAGCTGTTGCTTGAATGGTTCAAGATATGCGCGCAGGTTCAAAAAATTCAATACGTTCCCCATCTGGCCCATTAAAGAAAAAGAAACGGTTCCCGTTAGGAAGTGAACGGATCTCGGGGTCCCGTCCGGATAATCCAAGTTCAGCAATACGAGCATATTCTCTGTCGATATAGCTTACAGTGAATGCCAAATGATTTACACGTCCTTCACTGGCGAGTTCGGGAGCATCTTTGATGTAGACCAGCTCGATCTCTACACTTTCCTGTCCGGGAAAAGAAAGAAAGGCGAGACGAAGGTCCTCTCCAACCTCCCCAATGGTATAGAGCAGTTTGAGTCCCAGTACTCGTTTATAAAATTCAATGGAATCCTCAAGAACGGATACGCGGATTCCGATATGTTCAATCTTGTGTACACTCATATATTAACCTCATTTCATTATTTCTTCTCGATGGCAATTAGGTATGGCGCAGCTGCTTTCTGCAGCTGCCGGTATATTAATGACTGCCCTTCGGATAGAGGCAGGGAGGCTGCCCAATCCTGAACGGCAGCGGCTTCATCTGCCCCGCCAGGATGACCTGGATAGAGAACCGCCGTAATGATCCCCCTTGGGCGAAGCAGCTCCATGGCAGCCTTTAGAGCAGCCATCGTACTGGCCGGCTCTGTAATCAGCGATGAATCGGCGCCTTCTGCCGGGAGATAGCCGAGGTTGAACATGACAGCCCCAAGACGGCCGTGTAACTTGGCAGGCACAGCCTCTTTCATCTCAGCATGACTGCGCTGCAGCAGAGTTACCTGGGCCAGCTTGGCCTGCTCCTCCTTGGCCAAACGCCGCTCCGTTAAGATGAGCGCCTCGGCTTGTACATCAAAGCTGAAGACCTGTCCCCTGCGCCCGCAGGCAAGCGCCAGGAACAGGGTATCTGCACCGGTTCCAGCCGTTGCGTCAATAGCTGTGTCCCCAGGCTGAAGGCGGGCGCCTGCCAGCTGATGAGCCATGCTGAGTACGGACTGAAAGCCCATCTTAACGCCCCCTCCAGAACTTACCCTGCCAGGTGTCACGGGCCTTAAGTTCAGCGTCTATCGCGTTCAGAACTTCCCACTTCTTCAGGCTCCAGAGGGGTCCAATAAGAAGATCCCTCGGTGCATCTCCGGTTAGCCGATGTACAATCATCTCAGGTGGGAGGAACTCCAACGTGTCCACGATGAGCTTCACGTATTCATCTTTCTCCAGGAAGCGCAGGAGTCCTGCCTCATATTGTTTCACCATAGGGGTCTTTCTCATGAGATGCAGCAGATGGATTTTGATTCCTTGAACGTCCATGGCCGCAACGGCTCGTCCCGTTTCCAGCATCATTTCATGGCTCTCCTGTGGCAGCCCGTAAATAATATGGGCGCAGACCCTGATGTTTCTTTTGCGAAGCTTCTCTACAGCCTCGAGGTAACACTGGGTATCATGCGCACGGTTGATTAACTGCGAAGTAGATTCATGGACGGTCTGAAGTCCCATTTCTACCCATAGATAAGTCCGTTCATTAAGTTCTGCGAGGTAATCAATCACCTCATCAGGCAGACAGTCTGGGCGCGTAGCAATAGATAGGCCCACTACACCGGGCTGCTGAAGGATAACCTCATAATATTCCCGGAGCTCCTCCACCGGGGCATAGGTATTGGTATATGCCTGGAAATATCCGACATACTTTGCGTTTGGCCACTTCAAATGCTGTTTGTCCCGTATGGTATTGAACTGAGTGACAAGATCGTCCCGGCGGCTTCCTGCAAAGTCGCCTGAGCCCCGCGCACTGCAGAAGGTACATCCTCCTTTGGCGATGGACCCATCCCGGTTTGGGCAGGTGAACCCTGCATCCAGCATAACTTTGAACACTTTCCCGTCAAAAACCTCACGCATTTCTGTGTTCCATGTATGAAATCTTTTACCTCCCCATAAGGTTGGGGCCGAAGGTATTTGTATACTCATGGTAACTCCTTTGTATTTGAAATGACCCAAATAGATTATTTCTGTGTGACGACTTTTTTCTTATGTTACATTGTATCAAAAAACACAAAAAAAGGGGAACCGGAGGGTGGTTTGTTGAATTCATCGGCCTATTGTGATATTTTAATATCAGTCAGTAGCTGAGTTGACTTGTCAGTTTCTGAATGTCTTGCAGCCTATGAAAGTCCTATATGAAGCGGATCCGGCAATGATGCGGATCTTAAGAATCGTTGGACCCCAATTCCAAATATAGTGAAAGAGGAATCCTTGATCGTTTCCAGCGGTCACCAGGATTCCTTTTTCCATTTCATACCGGCCTTTGGTCTTTACTTTTGGCGAAATCTTAGGCACAATAATGCAGGAGTATCAAATGTTTAATGTGCCAACAGCACATGATAAAGGCGGAGGAATGAGATGCGTTTACGCGGTAGAAAAGGGATACGGGAGAATTTGGAGTCACAGCAGGATATCGTTACACTGGATCCCCGGGAGCATAAAGGACGCTGGGCGGAATGGTTCGGCAATGATAATCCGATTTATATTGAGCTTGGTATGGGTAAAGGGCAGTTCATCAGTGGGATGAGCGTGAAATATCCGGATTGCAATTTCATTGGGATGGACATGTATGATGAGTTGATCCGGAGGGCAAGTGAGAAGGCGCGTGGAATCTGGATGGAACAGGGCGTAGACCTGCCGTCTAACGTGAAGCTGGCTCTTGGAAATATTGAGTCATTGGAGGAGTTCTTTGCTCCTGGCGAAGTAGAGCGGATCTATCTGAACTTCAGTGATCCCTGGCCAAAATCCAGACACGGTCGCCGCCGGCTGACTCATCCGCGCTTCCTGGACAAATATCGTTCGGTTCTTAACGAGAAGGGAGAAATCCATTTCAAAACGGATTCCTTAACGTTGTTTGAATTTTCACTCAATTCCTTTGCGGCTACCGGATTGCAAATGAACAATATTTCCTTAAGCTTACACCGGGAAGGAATTAATGAAGAGCATGTAATGACAGAGTATGAGACCAAATTTGTTGGACAAGGAATGAACATTTACCGCTGTGAAGTTATGGTGGGAAATGAAGCTCTTCGTAAGTATCAAGAGCATAAGATGGATCAATTCTAATTACTGGAATATGAATAGAAGAAGGGGCTCTTCTTTAGTCAGATATGACTAATGAACAGCCCCTTCTTTATGTTCGAGTACATCAATAATGGCTTGAGCGCTTTGCATGGGATGATAACGTTTGATCTGTTCAATCACACGCTGGCGATTGTGTTTCACTTCTTCGTAATTGTCCGTCAGTTGACTCATCCACTCCGTAATTACATGAAGACCTGTAATGGGTGTACCCCATCCCTGGGAAGCGAAATACTGGGAATTCTCTTCTTCCTGCCCGGGAAGAGGTTTGTGGAACAGCATGGGAATTCCTTTGGCGAGACCTTCCGAGCAGGTCATTCCGCCTGGCTTGGTGATCAGCAGGTCAGAGACCTCCATCAGCTTATCGATTTCTTTCGTAAAGCCCATAAGATGGATATTGGGATGGTTGAATCTTGGATCATCCTCCATCCTTTGGAGGGACTTAGTATTGCTGCCGAAACAGAAGATCAGCTGGATCCGATCGCAGTATCGTGCGAGAAGGGTATTGACCGCTTCATCCTTCATAAAGCCCCAGCCACCGCCCATAACCAGCACCGTTGGCATATCAGCCAGACCGAATTTGAGTCTTATATCGTCTTTGCTGTGATGCCGTTCCCAGAAGCTGGGATGCACGGGGATCCCAGTGACCCGGATTCTTGCTTCCTCAACTCCCCGCTCAAGGAGCCTGTCTTTGACCTGATTGGTCGAGACCAGATAGCAATCGACTTCCCGGCTCACCCAGGTTCCGTGCGCATCATAATCCGTAATGACCGTACATAATGGAACATCAAGCCCGAGCCGCTTCATCCGTGAAATTACCGCACTGGGGATCGGGTGAGTACATACAATTACATTGGGACGAATCTGCTTGACCAGCTGCGTGGTGTGCGTATAAAAAATCCGATGCAGCGCAAGCGTCGTCAATCGGTTTAATGATTTTTTATAATTGCTGCGGTACATCATTCGTACCAGCCGGGGTTGGGAGCTGAGCGTTTTCTTATATGCTGTAATAATTAGTGGAGCCATTCTCGGATTCAAAAAACTTCCAAGCTCAAGGACCTTGGTCTGCACATTTGGCGATACTTTACGCAAACTGCTTGAAAGCGCGTAAGCCGCTTGGGTATGCCCTGCACCAAATCCTTCAGATAAAAGCAGTACTCTTTGTTTTTGCACGTTAGTTTCACCTTTTCCTGCAAGGTTTTACCATAACCTAACAATATCCCCTTTAGGTCCATAATGCAACCGTGCCAAGTGCGACTCCGGTCCCGATCACGGCTCCAGCCAGTACATCAGACGGGTAGTGCAGACCCAGGTAAATTCGGGATAAGCCTACCATCATGGCAATTGGAGCGAGTATAAACGATGTCACAGGCTCCATTACCATAAAAGGCATTGTAACTGAGAAAATGGCTGTGGTATGCCCTGATGGGAACGAATGATCTGTCAATGGATCACGGAATGTATTGGTACCCGGAAGCGTTAGATAGGGCCTCACCCGCGGGTAAGTCTTTTTGGCTATTGCAACTGGGATATGACTGATGGCCAGTGAAGCAGCTGCTATTAGAGCCGTGTGTCTCCATGGATCTGGAGTAAAAATCCACAGCAGTATCGTTGCTGCAATTGTAAAGGTTGCTCCTCCCATATGGGTCAGGTAAAAAAGCCAAAAGTTGAGGAAGCTGCCGTGAAGTCCAGTATTTATGGCTACAAATAATCGTTGGTCCAAGTGTGTTAATTTCACAAATAATCGCTGCATACAATCCCTCCGCTTTGGATAGGCCGCTAAGCTGACCCGAATCATCCCTTATTTATGGAGTGTGGTGTGTAATCCATATAACCAGCGGAAGCTGGCCTGAACAACCCTTAGCAGCAGATTGCCGTTATTTTCAGGATAGGATAATCATATTTTTATTCTACGGTCATTTCAAGGTCAGTTTGTTTTATTTTCTACTTTAGCCGCCGTCCTTTTTTGACTTATCAAGGATACACCTACTACAATGATTCAAATGATATCAAAAAAGTTTAAAAAAATATCAGGTTTTCCGTAAACTTTTCCTGATAATTCCCGTTTGATTTAATATAACCTTTACGTTCATCGATTATTTTAGGCAAAGGGGGCGAACCAGGGAAATAAAAAACGGCTAAATGGATGAAAATAAGACCTAACCGCTATGAATGCAAGGACGAGGTACTGCTGTACCCTGATATAGACATTCTTTGGGCGTAATTTACACGTAGAAGAGAAATTAGCCTTTTGACAAATCGGGCGAATTCGTAGAGAATCTTAATGTCTGACCATTTGCACCCAGATAAAGATAAGGGGCAAATGGAGTACCATGCTTCACTAAATTAAATATGAAACAAGGGTCATTAGAAACTGCGATAACAAATTGTAGAGAGAAAAAGCGTAGTTTAATTTCATGAGGGTTAAAAGGGGGGTACCAGGGAATCATGTTGGATGCCATTCTAGTTGGACTGCAGATTATCCTTGCAGTCATTGGTGTGTATCAATTCGTGTTCTCTTTGTTTGGCTTGTATAAGAAAAAGAAAAAACAGCATTTTCCTCCGACCAAATCTTTCGCTGTCTTGGTAGCAGCACACAACGAGGAGCAGGTCGTCGGAGCCTTAATGGAGAACTTAAAGCTTCTCAACTACCCGCAAGATCTGTATGATGTGTTCGTTATTTGTGACAATTGTACGGACGGCACCGCCGATATCGTACGCAGTCATAATATGAATGCGTGTGTGCGTACCAATCCGAACCTTCGGGGTAAAGGGTATGCCATTGAATGGATGCTGAAAGAACTTTGGAAGATGCCGCGCCAGTATGATGCGGTTGTTATGTTTGACGCCGATAATCTGGCTCATCCGGACTTCCTGAACGAGATGAACAATGATCTTTGCAGCGGCGCACGCGTAATTCAAGGTTACATTGACACCAAGAATCCTGAGGATTCATGGGTGACTGCGGCTTATGGAGTATCATACTGGTACGTTAACCGCCTATGGCAGCTGCCTCGTCATAATCTGAAGATGGCTAACTTCCTTGGCGGTACAGGCATGTGCTTCGAGACTGAACTTTTGAAAGAAATCGGTTGGGGCGCAACCAGTCTTGTGGAAGACCTGGAATTCACGATGCGTTGTGCGAGTAAAGGGATTTATCCAGTGTTCAACTATGACGCCAAATTGTTCGATGAGAAGCCGCTAACCTTTAAGGCTTCAGCCCGCCAGCGTCTGCGCTGGATGCAGGGGCACTTCACCGTAGCGCGCCGATACTTCTTCCCGATGCTGTGGAAGAGTATCAAAGAAAGAAGCATGATCAAGTTTGACCTGGCTCTGTACGCAGTAAATGTCTACATCGTACTTCTGACATTTTTGCTTACGGCTTTTATCTGGGCAGATCAATCTTTGTTTAATGGACCGCATATCTCAACCATGTATAGCTACCTGCCATTCTGGGTATCGCTTCTGGCGATTGCCGGTAATGTGTTCATCTTCTTGGCAGCGATGATACTTGAGAAGATTACGTATAAGAAAGTGTATCTGTATCTGATTTTGTTCCCGGTTTACTTATTCTCATGGTGGCCGATTACGTTCTACGCATTCTTCACACAGAACAACAAGCAGTGGAGTCATACGGAGCATACGCGTGTTGTTCGTTTGGAAGAAGTTCAAAGCAAGCAGGGATAATCTCCCTGCTTTTTATTTTTTATTTCTGCTTGACCGGCGAAGTTTGGTGTGATATATTAATCAAGTATTTGCTGTTGCAAGTTTTTGGATTGCAAGCAGAGGCCCAGGCTTCTCACCTGACTGACTTCGGTTAGCTGGTTTTGATCCGTTGATTTATGAATGTGAATGTTCATAAAGAATTGACGATCAATATGGGATGCGGGTGATAACCTGTATCCCTTTTTATTTTGCTTATAATGGGTTATACAATTTGGCTAAAGACCATTTGGAGGTGGAGAATTATCAGTAAGGAACATATGATCAATGATGAAATACGGGCGAAAGAAGTTCGTTTGGTTGGTGCAGAAGGTGAGCAAATCGGGATTAAGCCGATTCGTGAAGCGCTGCAGATGGCTATCGATCTCAATCTGGATTTGGTGAATGTAGCGCCGACGGCTAAACCGCCGGTATGCCGGATTATGGACTACGGCAAGTTCCGTTACGAGACACAGAAGAAAGAAAAAGAAGCCCGTAAGAATCAGAAAATCGTCGATATCAAGGAAGTTTGGTTTCGCGCTAATATCGAGGAACATGACTACCAGACGAAACTTCGTAATGTGATCAAATTCTTGAAAGACGGCGACAAAGTGAAATGCTCTGTGCGTTTCCGTGGCCGTGAAATCACTCATGCCGATATCGGGAAGAAGATTTTGGATCGCGTCAAGGAAGAAGTTACTGAAATTTCTACCATTGAGCGTCTGCCAAAATTGGAAGGCCGCAGCATGATTATGATTTTGGCACCGAAAAACTAAGCGATAAGCTTACAACCTATAAGGGGGAAGTACCATGCCTAAAATGAAAACTCACAGCAGCCTTAAAGGCCGCTTCAAAATTACTGGAACTGGTAAAGTGAAACGCTACAAAGCAGGCCGCAACCACTTGCTGTCCGGTAAATCCAAAAGCACAAAACGTGTTTTGGCCGGCAATCCAGTTATGTACGCAGGTGACGTAAGACGTTTGAAACAAGGTCTGTCTAATCTTAAGTAGTAGAACACACTTTCTGGGAGGTTTTTTGATATGGCAAGAGTAAAAGGCGGATTCGTCGTTCGTCGTCGTCATAAAAAAGTATTGAAGCTTGCTAAAGGTTATTTCGGTTCCAAACACCGTATTTTCAAAACAGCTAATGAGCAAGTAATGAAATCATTCCTGTATGCATACCGTGACCGTCGTCAAAAGAAACGTGATTTCCGCAGACTGTGGATCGTGCGTATTAACGCGGCAGCTCGTCTGAACGGTTTGTCTTACAGCAAATTGATGCACGGCCTTAAGCTTGCTGAAGTGAACATTAACCGCAAGATCCTTGCTGATCTGGCTGTTAACGATCTTACAGCGTTCAACTCTTTGGCTGCTGTTGCAAAAGAAAAAATCAACGCGTAAATTGCGTTTTACGTACAGGAACAGGCGTCCCATTCGGGACGCCTGTTTTCTTTTTTTTCAAGGCGAGGGTACAGGCGTTCTTCACATCCAGAGAATATGCTAGGGGGAAGACATTTGGAGGAGGGGAATGCATGAATTCATCCGCAATGAAGAAGGAAGCACAAAAGCTGGTAGGTAAAAATATTGTAGCTTATAAAAAAGACGGCGGTATGGTTACGGGCAAGCTTGTTAAGATCAGCGGGAACCGCCTGATCCTGGCACCGAAGAAGGGCAAGAAGGTACACACCAAAGCGATTTTGCCGCTGGCCTTGTTCGATCTGCTTGCCATAGGAACTTTGCCATACTCATACGGCGGCTATGGTTATGGTCATGGCCCTTATGGTGGGGGCTACGGCTATGGTGGCGGGTACGGGTATAACTACGGCTACGGCGGGGGCTACGGCAGCCCGTTCATTTTCTAAATTAGCCGAGCAGGCTGATTTGATCGCAGGGATTTGTTCATTTCGTAGCATAGAGACATGGGGATGAATCTCGTTATTTCGTATCCGAGCTTTTGGTAGAACAATCGGGCGCGCTCATTTCCCGCGTCGACCATGACTTTGGCCCTGCTGCACCCACGTGAGGCGGCGAAGCTTTCGGCTTGCGAGAGCAGTGTCTTCCCATGGCGCTTACGCTGCTGCGCGGGTGCAACGGCCATCATGTCAATGTATAATAAATCTCCGTGAATCATAAAATGGATAAAGGCGCACGGATCATCCTCATAGGCAGGGGAGACAACTAAAGTCACACCACGGCTCATCCTGATGGGAAGGTCTTTCCTTACGGCGTCCAGGTCTCCCTTTGACAGATGTGAATAGGGGACAAGCTCGGTTTCGATCAGCCGGTAAATGATAGGGTCATCCTGATTTGGTCTCCGGTAACGGATCATTGTGAATTCTCCTCCTCACCGTACATATTTCTGGGCAATGTACTCTATCATATGGTGAGGGAGAAAAAGGGTTCCTCATGTTTAAAGGGAATCGATTTGCAAAAAGTGTTGACTATGGCACCTAGGAATCATATAATGTTTCTAAACATTTTAACGCGATAACGCGATACGAAATCGGCAATGATGAGGACGAAGTGTTAGGGGCTCTTTTGATCAGAGAGTGGATGGATTTGCTGAGACCACCACCATTATCCCTTAATGACGAGCTCACCTCTGAGCTGTTCTCCTGAAAAGTTCTTCTTACCGGATATAACCACGCGCGTGGAGAAGAAGAAGCTATTAGGGAGAATCGTAAGGTCTACGTTACGGACCATGAGTAGGGAGAGATCCTTTACTCGACAAGGCCTGGGTTTGTGAAGATCCGGGTGAACATGGGTGGTACCACGGAAGCGATAACCTTTCGTCCCTCGAAGCAGAAATCTGTTTTGAGTGACGGAAGGTTTTTTTGATGTTATAGACCTAAGCTATGTGAATGGTAATTTTGAGAGGAGGATGACTGATGAACGCTCGAATTCCAGAGATGCGCTCTACAGAAGAATTACGTGAGAAATGGATGAAGCCGGAAGTGATTACAGGTTCAGATATTTTGCTCAGAAGCCTGGTGCTTGAGGGTGTCGATTGCGTCTTCGGCTATCCGGGTGGTGCCGTATTATATATCTATGATGCGTTATATGGATTTAACGATTTCCATCACTTGCTGACCAGACATGAGCAGGGTGCGATTCACGCAGCAGACGGTTATGCTCGTGCAAGCGGCAAAGTGGGAGTCTGTATCGCCACATCAGGTCCAGGGGCAACGAACCTGGTTACCGGAATCGCGACCGCATATATGGACTCGGTACCTCTAGTAGTGATCACAGGGAATGTAGCGACAACCTTGATTGGTACAGATGCTTTCCAGGAGGCGGATATCACGGGGATCACGATGCCGATTACGAAGCACAGCTACCTGGTACGTGATGTGAAGGATCTTCCGCGTGTCATTCATGAAGCATTCCACATTGCGAATACAGGGCGTAAAGGCCCGGTATTGATTGATATTCCGAAAGACGTTTCGGCGGCCAAGACACTGTTTAATCCGGTTGAAACCCTGAATCTTCGCGGATACAATCCAACGGTTCAGCCGAATCGCCTGCAGCTTGATAAACTTCAAGCAGCCATTAGCGAAGCTGAGCGTCCAGTAATTATTGCAGGAGGCGGCGTAATTTACTCCGGCGGTCATGAAGCATTATTCGAATTCGTGAACAATACCGGAATTCCGATTACGACCACGTTGCTGGGACTTGGCGCTTTCCCAAGCGGCCACGAACTCTGGATGGGCATGCCGGGTATGCACGGAACGTTCACAGCGAACCATGGTATTCAGGAAGCGGATCTGCTCATTAATATCGGCGCACGCTTCGATGACCGGGTAACAGGAGCTTTGGGGGGCTTTGCTCCACTGGCCAAGATAGTTCATATTGATATCGATCCGGCTGAGATTGGCAAGAATGTGCCTGCTGATATTCCAATTGTCGGCGATGCCAAGACGGTTCTTGAACTGCTGAATCAGAATCCGGTCTACACCGAGAAGGCTGATGCATGGAGACAGACCATCCAGACACGCAAGCAAGAGAAGCCGCTGAAATATATTGATTCGGATACCGAGCTCAAGCCTCAATGGGTTATTGAACATTTGAATGAGACTACACACGGTCAAGCGATTGTAACTACGGATGTAGGTCAGCATCAGATGTGGGCAGCCCAGTACTACAAATTCAATCAACCTCGTTCCTGGATTACTTCAGGAGGACTTGGAACGATGGGATTCGGCTTCCCGTCAGCCATCGGTGCCCAAATGGCCCATCCTGAGCGCCTGGTTATCTCTATTAACGGGGACGGCGGAATGCAAATGTGCTCGCAAGAGCTTGCCATCTGCGCGATTAACAAAATTCCGGTGAAGATCGTTGTCATCAACAATCAGGTGCTTGGCATGGTACGCCAGTGGCAGGAACTGATTTATGAGAACCGCTACAGCCACATTGACCTGGCTGGAAGCCCGGACTTCGTAAAGCTGGCTGAAGCTTATGGTGTAAAAGGGCTGCGGGCAACGAACAAGGAAGAAGCCAAGAAGATATGGCAGGAAGCTCTGGAGACTCCTGGACCGGTACTGGTTGAGTTCGTAGTACGTAAAGGGGAAAATGTATATCCGATGGTTACGCAGGGCTCCACCATTGATCAAATGTTAATGGGGGATAGCGAATGATGACTAAAAGCCATGCAATTGCCGTTTTAGTAAATGACCAGCCGGGAGTACTGCAGCGTGTGTCCGGGTTGTTCGGACGCAGAGGCTTCAATATTGAAAGTATTACCGTGGGCCAATCCGAGGAGCAAGGCTTATCGCGTATGGTTATTGTCACTCACGGAGATGACAAGACACTGGAGCAGATCGAGAAGCAGCTGTACAAACTGATCGATGTCATCAAGGTTGTTAATCTCAGCTCCAAGCCCATGGTTGCAAGAGAGCTTGCGCTCATTAAAGTCAAATCCGAGCCATCCGAGCGCCCTGAAATCATGGGACTGGTTGAAACCTTCCGCGCCGCTGTTGTTGATATTGGAACCCACAGCCTGATGGTTCAAGTTGTTGGTGACACAGAGAAAATTGATGCTATGATTGAACTGTTGACTCCATACGGAATCCGGGAATTGTCCCGGACCGGAGTAACGGCAATGATTCGTGGTAATGCCTAATTAATAAATATGCAGATTAAGAACCGCTCATAATGAGCGGGGGCTTGAAGGGATCATCAAGGTCCTTTGAAGCACCCGTTCATTATGTGGAGGGTTTATACATTCGGCGATAGCTGAAAGGAACCGGAATTCAGGGGGACCGGCAGGCATCGACCAATACTATTTTAGGAGGACGAACGAAAATGGCAGTAACATTGTACTATGAACAAGATGCAGAGCTTAGCTTATTGAAAGGAAAGACCATCGCAATTATTGGATACGGAAGCCAAGGGCATGCCCATGCACAGAACTTGCGTGAAAGCGGACTTAACGTAGTCGTGGGTCTTCGTGAAGGTAAGTCTTTCGATAAAGCCAAAGAAGATGGCTTTGAAGTATTGTCTGTTGCTGAAGCAACTCGCCGTGCGGATGTAGTTCAAATTCTTATGCCAGATGAAACACAAGCTTCTGTGTACAATAGCGAAATTGCTCCTAACCTCAAAAAAGGCGCAGCTCTCCTGTTCGCACACGGATTCAACGTTCATTTCGGTCAAATCGTTCCTTCTAAAGATAACGATGTACTGCTTGTAGCACCTAAATCCCCAGGTCACATGGTTCGTCGTACTTATGTTGAAGGATTTGGTGTACCAGGACTTATCGCTGTTCATCAGGATGCAACTGGACAAGCCAAAGAAATCGGACTTGCTTATGCAAAAGGAATTGGCTGTACTCGTGCCGGAGTTATTGAAACTTCCTTCCGTGAAGAAACAGAAACCGATTTGTTCGGTGAGCAAGCTGTTCTCTGCGGTGGCGTGAGCGCACTGATCAAAGCTGGGTTCGAAACATTGACTGAAGCTGGTTATGCTCCTGAAATGGCTTACTTCGAATGTCTTCATGAATTGAAGCTCATCGTAGACCTGATCTATGAAGGAGGTCTAGCTACTATGCGCGATTCCATCTCGAACACAGCGGAATATGGTGACTATGTAACTGGTCCTCGCGTTGTAACTGAAGAGACGAAGAAAGCTATGAAAGCTGTTCTTTCCGACATTCAACAAGGTAAATTTGCACGTGACTTCATTCTTGAGAATCAGTCCAACCGTGCATTCTTGACAGCTACCCGCCGCAATGAAGCTAGTCATCCAATTGAAGTTGTGGGTGCAGAGCTTCGCGGATTGATGCACTGGATCAAGAAGTAATACTCTTTTTATATAGGTTTGACCTTTCAATGCGGCCGTGCGTAAGCGTGGGCCGCATTGAAGGTTTCTAGGTATTTATTCAGTTAGTTGAAATATTCAGGAGGTGTAGTTATCCGGAAAATTTATGTGTTCGATACGACGCTGAGGATTTCTTCGGTGCCAAGACCTCTCTGCAGCTGACTGAGATTGCCCGGACAAGCCGATTGGTCAGCAAGCTGACAGGTATGGTCGTTCCTGGAAACAAGGCGATCGTAGGCGCAAATGCTTTTGCCCATGAGTCCGGAATCCACCAGGATGGCATGCTCAAGGAGAAGACCACATACGAGATCATTACTCCAGAGACGATCGGGCTTAAGGAAAGTAAATTGGTACTTGGTAAGCACTCTGGCCGTCATGCTTTCCGCGAGAAGCTCGTGGACATGGGTTATGTGCTTGAAGATGAGCGGCTGAATGACGCCTTTGCCAAGTTTAAAGTGCTTGCTGACAAGAAGAAGGATGTCACAGACGAAGATATTCTGGCCATTCTTGAAGAGAAGCTGACGGATACACCGGGGGTGTTCCATTTGGAGACAATTTACGTATCCTATGGAAATGAATCCACTCCAAAGGCTAAAGTACGTATGGCTACTCAAGACAGTGGCATCATCAAGGAGGAAGCGGAAGGCAACGGTTCTGTGGATGCGATCTACAATGCGATTGATAGAGCATCCAAGGAAGAGGTTGAACTTTCTGATTATTCCATTAAATCGATCAGCCATGGCAAGGATGCCCAAGGTGAAGTGCATGTCGTACTCACGCAGAACGGGGTATGCGTACAGGGACGAGGTATCAGCACAGATATCCTTGAGGCGAGTGCCCGAGCTTACGTAGATGCGCTAAATCGTCTTTATGATAAAAAGGCATCTGCATTTTCATATTAATCATTGTTTCAGATCATAAGAGACACTTTCGAAGTGGATTTCCGCTTGAGGGGTCTCTTATTATATAAGCAACAAAATTGTCTTATAGCTATAACCTATTAACGTCATAGATTCTATATCTTTGTCTAACTAATCTATATATGTTACAACTGAATGAGATGTTATTGGACTGAACCTAATTAAGGGAGTGGATGAGTATGTCAGAAGTGAAGAAAATTGCGGTCATTGCCGGTGACGGGATTGGACCTGAAGTTGTAGCAGAAGCAGAGAAAGTATTGAAGCGCACCGAGGAGCTGTTCGGCTACCGTTTTGAAACCGAGCATGCCTTGTTCGGTGGGATTGCGATTGATGAGAAAGGTACCCCGCTTCCGCAAGATACACTAGAAATTTGTAAATCGGCAGATGCGGTATTGCTCGGTGCTGTTGGTGGGCCGAAATGGGACACGAATCCGAAGGAGCTTCGTCCTGAGACAGGACTTCTGGGCATTCGTAAAGCGCTGGGCTTGTTCTCCAACCTGCGTCCTGCAGTTGTATTCGACTGCCTGAAGGATGCTTCCACGCTGAAGCCTGAAGTTCTTGAAGGTACAGATCTTATGGTTGTCCGCGAATTGACTGGGGGAATTTATTTCGGGGAGAAATTCCGCCGTGATACTGAACATGGTCAAGAAGCTGTTGATACCTGCGCTTATAATGTATCAGAAGTAGAGCGTATCGTGCGTCAAGCATTTGAAATTGCACAAAAACGCCGTAAGAAGCTGGCATCTGTAGATAAGGCGAATGTCCTTGAAACCTCCCGCTTGTGGCGTGAAGTTGTAATCCGCGTCGCTCCAGAGTATCCGGATGTGGAACTTGAGCATGTGCTAGTAGACAACTGCGCAATGCAGCTCCTGAGACGTCCTTCAAGCTTTGACGTAATCGTAACCGAGAACATGTTCGGAGATATTCTAAGTGACGAAGCAGCCATGCTTACCGGATCCATCGGAATGCTCTCCTCTGCGTCCATGGGTGAAGGAAGCTTTGGACTGTACGAGCCGGTACATGGCTCCGCTCCGGATATCGCTGGTCAGAATATCGCTAACCCGATTGCTACGATTCTGTCCGTAGCCCTTATGTTCCGCTTGACCTTCGGATATGCAGATGCTGCAGATGCAATTGAAGCCGCTGTGGCTGAGGTGTTGGATGCAGGTCATCGTACAGGTGATATTGCTGTTGATAAGAGCAAGGCAATCGGCACGACTGCAATGGGCGACCTCATCGTAGCCGCTATGAAGAAATAAGAATCAGGAATGAATCATATTTAACACAATCTACTTATTTATAATAATTATAAAAAAGAAATTCTTCTAATCTTGACTTTGCATTTTACCGATGATACCATTTGTATGTAATCAGTAATTGCATAAGTTGATAAAGGAAACAGCCCCCGGCTTGTTTTCTTACATATTTTCAAAGGAGGATTTTGAAATGGCAGAACGTTTGGTTGGTAGACCCGCTCCGGATTTCGATCTTGAAATTGTGACTGGAGACGGAAAAGAATTTGGACGTAAGAAGTTAACAGATTACCGTGGTAAATGGTTGGTATTCTTCTTCTATCCGCTTGACTTTACATTTGTATGCCCTACAGAGATCACTGCACTTAGCGATGCTTATGAGCAGTTCAAAGCATTGGATACTGAAGTTCTGGGCGCGAGCACAGACTCTGTACACAGCCACAAAGCATGGATCAATACGCCTAAAGACAGCAATGGTCTTGGACAATTGAACTTCCCGCTTGCTGCTGACATTACTAAGAGTGTAGCTCGTGAATACGGCATTCTGATCGAAGAAGAAGGGGTTGCACTACGCGGCTTGTTCATCATCGATCCAGAAGGTGAGCTTAAATACCAAGTTGTTAACCACAATGATGTGGGACGCAGCGTGGAAGAGACTCTTCGTGTGCTTCAAGCTTTGCAATCCGGCGGATTGTGTGCAATGAACTGGAAGCCAGGCGACAAGAACCTGAACGTTTAATTTACAGCTGGACAAGTATTAGGAAAGCCCCCTCTTGGTGAATGACACCTAGCGAGGGGGCTTTTTATCCCATAGACCAGGACTATTTCCTTATTTATTCAAATCTGTGTTATAAATTCCTCACATTGAAAGGAATTTACATTTCACTTATCGAATACGTTAGAGGAAATAGGGATAAAGCGCTTCATATATTGAACCTAACTAAGGATGGTGAAGGGGAATGAGTTTTTGCTGTGGAGCGAGTATGGTTGGCACGAAAGGAACTTTGAAGCATTATCGTACGCAAGTCCATAATGTTCCCCTACTTTTCTGTCCGGTCTGTCATCGGGTAGAGGTTCATTATAAGGTTGAGAATGAGTATGAGATATTGGCTGAATATGCTCATGATGACGGAGCTGCTGAGGTTGACTTTCAGGATTTTGTAATGGAAGATGAGGAGTCGATCTTCGGGAATTGTGTCAATTATGAGAGCGAAGATCCACTAGATATCGTTCAGAGTCAGATTGACATGTCACTCGATCTGCTTACGGTAGCGAAGCAAATTGAGGATGAGAAGTGGGAACGAGAATTGAAGAAGCGGCTTGCGGTAATGAGTCAAAGACGTACCAAGCTGATTCATAATAAGAGTAAAGGCAGCACAAGATAGTCTCCTGACAGGGGGACTATCTTTTTCTTTTAGTGAAAAATGAATTGGAGACGGGGATATCCCACTTTTTTCGACAGTATCTCTGATTGACGGTTCCCGGCATACTTAATATGATGATTACAGAAGTTTTCTAGGTTTTTCCAATGTCGGACTAGCCCCAAAAAGTGTGAGGGAAAGAGAGATGTTCGCAGCAAGAGTTAGTATATACTTCTTTCGTTAGATGATGGAATATTGTCGGATAGGCAGGTACATCATTAATCAGAAAAGGGGGGGTCAACTTGTTGAGTGAATTTCAAGAAACACTGCTTCAGTCAGTACAAGCATTTCAATCGACCCAACTTGTCAAAAATAAGTATGAGAATGTGCTGCAGCATCTTGATAGCGGCATTCTTTTGTTTGATAGTGATGGTGTTCTAACTTTCATCAATGTTCAGATGGCCAAGCTTCTCGAACTTCCTCGTCAGTCCCTGATTGGCTGTAATCTCCTTCAGCTGCTGCGTCATCCTTATTTAAGCCGGTTCAAGCAGAAGAAGATTGCCAGAATCTACAGGGAGACAATCTTTCATCGCCGTAAATATCATGAGTTAATTGATGAATATGGAAGGCACTGGCTCATTACCGTTACTTATGGAGATCAGATGGACGGAGATTTTCTCCTGAGTGTAAAGGATGTATCTGATTACAAGCAGATTGAACAGACTGCTTACCAGAATGACAAACTGGCGATGCTGGGCAAGATCTCGGCGGCCATTGCTCATGAGATACGTAATCCGCTCACCGCAATCCGGGGATTTATCCAACTTCTGCGTCCGCACCTTCTTCAGCTTGGGAAAGATGAGTATGCTCGAATTATACTGATGGAAATCGATCGTGCGAACGATATCATTCATGAGTTTCTTAATTCCTCAAAGCCCTCAGCCCCCCAAAAGACAGTTGTAAGTGTACCTTCCTTATTGAAGGATACACTCCTGCTTAGTGAGAGCGAAGCTCTTATGAAGGGATGCGAAATGAGACTTCAACAGATCAATGAATCTTTGCTAGTATCGATAGATGTCAAACAAATCAAGCAAGTCATCTTAAATATTATCAAGAATGCGATGGAAGCAATTGAAGAAGTGCAAGGCGACCACGCAGGAATGATTGAGATAGGCGCGAAGCAGGAAGGCAATTATGTGAATATCTCTGTAAAAGATAATGGAAATGGAATGGACAAAACGTTGCTAACACGCCTGTTTGATCCTTTTTTCACCACAAAGGAGAAGGGGACGGGGCTTGGTCTATCTGTCAGCTACAAGATCATAAAAAACCACGGAGGAACAATTTTGGTAGACAGCATGAAGGGTGAAGGCACCGTATTTATGATATCGCTTCCATTAACCCACCAGGTGTAAACTGCGGTTAGGTTGCAAGTGAGTTTAATTGAAATAAAGGCGATGTGCATTCTTGCGCAGGCGCCTTTTTTGATTAAGTATGCCGGGCAACAGGGAATTGTACTGAATCGGTCAAATAACTTCAGATATAACCTTTACTTTTGCTTTTAGCTTCAAGTAAGATGAATAGTAAAACAGATGAGAGAAGGTACCTTTGCGGATGAAGACGAATAATAGTAAAATTGTCGATTGCACCATACGGGACGGAGGTCTCGTGAATAACTGGGATTTCAGCGTGGAATTCGTTCAACAACTCTATGCAGGCTTGAATGAAGCAGGCGTTGATTATATGGAAATCGGATATAAGAACTCTCCAAAGCTGCTGTCGGGAGCTGATTCTGCAGGTCCTTGGCGTTTTCTGAACGATGAATTTCTACGTAAGGTAATTCCTCAGAAAGGCACAACCAAACTGTCTGCACTCGTGGACATTGGCCGTGTTGATGAGAATGATATCCTGCCCCGCTCAGAAAGCATGCTGGATCTGATTCGTGTAGCTTGCTACATTAAGGATGTGGACAAGGCGCTTCAGCTTGTTCAGACATTCCATGACAGAGGATACGAGACAACACTTAATATTATGGCGCTATCCAACGTTATGGAGAACGAATTGATTGAAGCCTTTGAAATGATTAATGAGAGTGTTGTTGACGTTGTTTATATTGTAGATTCATACGGAAGTCTTGATTATAAGGATATGGAGTACCTCGTTCAGAAGTTTAAGACGCATCTTCCTAATAAACGTCTGGGTGTACATACCCATAACAATATGCAGCTGGCTTTCTCTAATACACTTGTGGCGGCTCAAAACGGGGTTGAGTTCCTTGATGCCTCGGTATATGGGATGGGACGCGCGGCAGGAAACTGCCCGACAGAGCTTCTCGTTACGCATTTGAAGAATACCCACTACAAGCTTCGCCCTGTGCTTGAAGTGCTTGAGAACCTGCTGATTCCTCTGCGGGAGAAGGAAGAGTGGGGTTACCTGATTCCTTACATGATTACTGGAACTTTGGATGAGCATCCTCGTTCGGCTATGGCACTTCGTGCTTCTGCAGATAAAGATAAAGTGATAGGCTTTTATGATAAGTTAACGACTCCAGAAGTTAGCTTCGAGAAAAAATAATAGATTATTCGAAAATCCGGCAGAGTTCTGCCGGATTTTTTTGCCAAAAAAGAAGGAAAAACGCGAAAGATGTTGAATTGTTTCAAATACGTCGATATTTACATCTGGGGGTCAGAGAGCAAATGCAGATCAGAAAAGCAGAGAAGATGACAATATTTAAAGGATTGTGTGGATTTGTCGTCATGATCTGGGTGAGCATGATCTCAACGACATCTTTTGATGGGGCTCAGTTGAAGGAAGTGCTGCAAGGTCTGCTCTTGTCGATTGGATTCCTGGCTGGAGCGATTTGTTTTGCAATATTTGCACAGGGCTGGATCCTGTTTACTAACAAGCTGTCCAGACACCGATTATATAGTGCCGTTCTGTTTGCCGTCATCGGAATTATTGATGTCTTGTACAAGACAACTCTTAGTGGTGTTCACCTGCTAGGATTGGAATTTCAGACCAATACCCTTGTGTGGATGGTTATGGTATCGCATGGAATTGGTGCTGCAGGAGTGCTGATGATATTCAGCAGTAATGATAAGGAGGTTGGCCGCACCCAAAAGTTTAACGCACTTGCCATCTCCTTAATCACCATGATCATTGGCCTGTATGTAGTGGGGCAATTTCAATCGAGCCTTCCACAACTGATTGGCCCTAATCGCATAAATTCTTGGCATCTGTTTGGAAGTGCAGGGATTCAGATTCTATATATCACTGCGCTGGCGGCTATTTTGTACAAGAATCGTGTTGAACGCTCCACGGCCGTTTTGTCAGTTATCAGCGCTCTGGTCTTTATGATGATGGGGCATTATTTAACTTTCATTTCAGAACCGGAGTATTTGGGGATTACTCATCTGACCGGCGAAATTTTTATGATGCTGTCTTATTACTTCATCTTGGAAGGTGTATACAAGCTTACTATTGAAGAACCACTTCGTTATCAGCAGCTGGCCGAGGCAAAGATTACCTACCTGGCCTATCATGATGATTTAACCGGACTGCCAAACCGTAGGAAATTGAAGGAAACCCTGCAGGATCAAATTGAAGTTTCACGCCTATCAAGGGTATCGACTGCAGTGATCATTGTAAATATTAATCGATTTAAGGCGATTAATGACTCCCTGGGATATAGTGCCGGAGACCGTCTTCTTAGCGTGATGGGGGAACGCCTAATGGATAGCTGCACTCCAGCTGAAGAAGTATTCCGGATGGGCGAAGATGAGTTTGCTGTTATTGTACCAGGCATTTCAAATGTCAGCAGTATTTATGACCGGATGGATCAGCTGCTTACTGCTCTGGAATCCACTATGGTCATTGACAATTCAGAGTACCATCTCTCCGTAAGTCTGGGCCTCGCTTTATTCCCCGAGGATGGACAATCGGCCGATCAGCTTTTGCAGAATGCAGATATGGCTGTTCATAATGCGAAGGAGCAGGGAATGGACTCCAGCCGATACATGCCTTCTATGCAGGTACAAGTTCAGTCCCGTCTCAAATTGGAGAATGACCTGCGTAAAGGAATTGAAAGGCAGGAATTCTTCCTTGAATTCCAACCACAGATCCATCTGGATACCGGCAAAATTGTGGGGATGGAAGCCCTAGTGCGTTGGAATCACCCTCATCGAGGTCTTATTCCCCCGGCAGAATTCATTCCTTTAGCCGAAGAAAGCGGCTTGATTGTACCCCTTGGAGATTGGGTGCTGCGTACGGCATGTATTCAGAACAAAAAGTGGCAGATGCAGGGATACGAGCCCATCTGTATTTCTGTAAACTTGTCGATGCGGCAATTCCGGCAATCGCATCTTTCAGAACATATTAGGGATATTCTCGCAGAGATCGAACTTGACCCGAACTATCTGGAGCTTGAGATTACAGAAAGTATGACATTTGATAAAGAATCGGCATTTGATCAGCTGAGACGGCTTAAGGAGCTCGGCGTTCATATCAGTATCGATGACTTCGGTACGGGTTACAGCTCACTTCATTACCTGAAGAGCCTGCCGATTGACCGATTGAAGATCGACCGTTCATTTGTAAAAGAAGTGATGGAGGATAATAACGATGCTGCTATTGTATCGACCATTACATCGATGGCTCATCATTTGAAGTTAAAGGTAACAGCAGAGGGAGTAGAGAATCAGGAGCAACTTGAATTTCTGAAGCTTCAGCGCTGTCATGAAGGACAAGGGTATTTATTCAGCAAGCCTCTGGGTGCACAGGATATTGAAGCACGCTTTTTGGGTAGGGAAGCGGTATAAATGTAAATAACACTTGCAAAGTGTAAATTTAAATGATATATTTATTTTTGTCTTTACGAAACACATAGGCAAGATAACGGGACGTAGCTCAGCTTGGTAGAGCACCTGGTTTGGGACCAGGGGGTCGCATGTTCAAATCGTGTCGTCCCGACCATTATCATTTTGCGGGTGTAGTTCAATGGTAGAACTTTAGCCTTCCAAGCTAATAGCGTGGGTTCGATTCCCATCACCCGCTCCATATGCATATTCAAGCTCTTCCTTGTGAAGAGCTTTTTTATTTGTCAATAAATGATGAATTGTCACGATATGGGGAATGCTAAAGATATCGGATAAACTTAGATAATATAGGGGAATAGACGCTTTAAACGAACATAGCAAGTGAGCTATTAATGATGAAGCGCTTGCATGCTTGCAAATCCGTAAATTTATTGACCTTTGTTCATTAATGTGTGGATTTTAATCTGGTTTAATTGTATAATTTGGTCGACAGACACGCTTCAAATTTCTAAGGGGGATTATAAACAATGAAAAAGACTTTTAAATTGTCGATTGTCATGCTGCTCGCACTTACTGTAGTACTTGCAGGATGCGGCAACAAAAAAAGTGAAACGAATGGTAGTGCAAGCACTTCCGAAGGTTCATCCAAATCCGATATCAAAATCGGTATGGTTACTGACGTTGGTGGTGTAAACGATAAGTCGTTCAACCAGTCTGCTTGGGAAGGTCTGCAGCAATTACAGAAGGACAAAGGCGTTAAAGCTGAATATTTGCAAAGTACAAAATCAGATGACTACAATACAAACTTGAATAAATTTGTTAAAGGTAAATACGCTTTGACCTGGGGTATCGGTATGAGCCTTGGTGATGCAGTCGGTACTGTTGCTAAACAAAACCCGGATGCCAAGCTTGCGATCATCGATGCGGTAGTAGATGCTCCGAACGTTAAATCGGTAACTTTTGCTGAAAATGAAGGCAGCTTCCTGGTAGGGGTTGTTGCTGGTAAGATGACAAAAACAAATAAAATCGGCTTCGTAGGCGGAATTAAACTTCCGGTTATCGAGCGCTTCGCTGCTGGATTTAAAGCTGGCGTACTTGCAGTTAATCCGAATGCTGAAGTGAACATCAACTACACAGGCGCATTTGACAAGCCTGACCTGGGTAAAACAGCAGCAGCTACCCAGTACAACAATGGAGCAGATATTATCTTCCAAGCTGCTGGCGGAACAGGTACAGGCGTATTTAACGAAGCTCTTGGCCGTGTGAAGAGTGGACAGAAAGTATGGGTTATCGGCGTAGATAAAGACCAATCCCTTGAATTCCCTGATGTAACTTTGACTTCCATGGTTAAGCGTGTAGATGAAGCGGTTAAGCGTGTCAGCCAAGAAGTTATTGACGGTACATTCAAAGGTGGACAGGAAACTTTGACTTTGAAGGATAATGGTGTAGGTATCCCTGACACATCCAGCAAATACGTTCCAGCTGACGTGCTTAAGCTTGTAGAAGATTACAAAGCAAAAATCGTTAGCGGCGAAATCAAAGTTCCTGAGAAATAAGTTACCGATTTAAACGGATTTTGAAGTTTCACATGAACGTAATATAGGCTATATTTATAGGGCAAGGCTGGTTATTTAACTAGCCTTGTTCCCTTGTTAACAAGGTTATTTTCATGTCCTGTCCAGACTATCTTTATGAGAAGGGTGATCTCATGTCAGCAGCGCCTCCGGTTCTGGAGCTTAAGGGAATTACCAAGCGGTTTCCTGGTATTGTAGCTAATGACTCCATTAGTTTGAAGCTAAATAAGGGCGAAATTCATGCGCTTCTCGGTGAGAATGGAGCCGGTAAGTCTACTCTGATGAACATTGTGTTCGGATTATACCAGCCTGACGAAGGAAGTATTGATATAAATGGTCAACCTGTACTTATCGATAATCCCAATAAAGCGATTGACCTTGGTATCGGGATGGTCCATCAGCATTTCAAATTAGTGGAACCGTTTACGGTGACTGAGAATATTATTTTGGGCATGGAGCCGCGCAAAGGTATTAATCTGGATTATAAGACGGCATCTGCCAAGATCAAGGCATTGTCTGAACAGTATGGACTCAAGGTGAATCCGAATGCCAAAATCCACGATATTTCCGTCGGTATGCAGCAGCGCGTAGAGATTCTGAAGACACTTTACCGCGGAGCGGATATCCTTATTTTTGATGAACCGACAGCGGTTCTGACTCCTCAGGAAATTTCCGAGTTGATGGAGATTATGCGACGGCTGGTTGCTGAAGGCAAATCCATTATTTTGATTACACATAAGCTGAAAGAAATTATGCAAATCTCAGATGTCGTTACGATCATTCGCCGGGGTAAGGTAATCGACACGGTGAAGACTTCAGAATCCAGTCCACATGAGCTGGCAGAGAAGATGGTGGGAAGAAGCGTATCCTTTAAAGTGGACAAGAAGCCGGCAGAACCGAAGGAAGCAGTACTTCAAGTCAACAACATTTCGGCTAAGAATAAAGATGGGGTACCTGTCCTGGATGGTCTCAGTCTGACGCTTAGAGCCGGTGAAATTCTTGGGGTCGCTGGAGTAGATGGCAATGGACAAAGTGAGTTGATCGAAGCCCTGACAGGACTTCGCAAGATCGACAGCGGGTCTATTAAGGTTCTGAGTCAGGAGATCTCGAATCTGCCGCCGAGAAAAGTCATCGAAAGCGGTGTGTCCCACATTCCGGAAGACCGTCATAAGCATGGTCTTGTCCTGGATTTCTCTATGAAAGAGAACATGGTGCTGGAGACATATTATAAAGAGCCTTATAACCGAAAAGGGTTCTTGGACTATGATGCCATCGGTAAGCAGGCAAAACGTCTGATTGAGCATTTCGACGTCCGTACGCCAAGCATGGATACACTGGCACGATCACTGTCTGGCGGTAATCAGCAGAAAGCAATTATAGCCCGGGAAATAGATAAGAACCCTGATCTCCTGATTGCTGCGCAGCCTACCCGGGGTCTGGACGTAGGTGCAATAGAATTCGTACAGCGCCAGCTGATCGCACAACGGGATCAAGGTAAGGCCGTGCTGCTAATTTCGTTTGAATTGGATGAGATTATGAATGTATCTGACCGGATTGTGGTTATCTATGAAGGCCGTATTGTTGGCGAAGTATATCCTGAATCAACTAACGATCAGGAGCTCGGTCTGATGATGGCAGGCAGCACGGCGGGAGGTAAGGCACATGAGTAAATTGTACAAGATTTTTACCGGAAGTATTGTTGTGCCTCTGGTTGCCATTATATTTGGCTTGATCGTCGGTGCGATCATTATGCTAGTTGGCGGATATGATCCGCTGCTTGCCTACCAATCCCTATTTGAGCAGGTATTTGGGAACCTGTATGATTTTGGGGAGACGCTGCGTGAGATTACACCGCTAATCTTGACGGGTCTTGCAGTGGCATTTGCCTTTAGAGCGGGTCTCTTTAATATTGGTGGTGAAGGCCAGTTTATCGTGGGAATGACTGCTGCTACCTTTGTTGGAATCAAGGTGACCGGTCTGCCCTCCATCATTCACGCTCCACTTGCGCTTATTGCCGGGGCGCTTTGCGGCGGCTTGTGGGCTGCTATTGCAGGGTATCTGAAGGCTAAAAGAGGCGTAAATGAAGTTATTACAACAATTATGCTGAACTGGACCGCGTTATATTTGGGGAACTACATCGTAAACTCCTTCCTCCTGCCGGAAGGAATGGATCATTCGGAAGAAATTCAACCAACGGCTTCTATCTCCATACAAAGTTTGGTTAATTTCTTCAATGATGCTCGCATGCACTGGGGTATGCTCCTGGCTGTGCTAGCATCCGTGTTCTTCTATTACTTCTTGTGGAAGAGTAAGCAGGGCTATGAGCTTCGTGCCGTAGGCTTTAATCCGAATGCTGCTGAGTATGCCGGAATGAATGTGGGCCGGAATGTAGTTAAAGCGATGTTTATCAGCGGCGTGTTTGCGGGATTGGCAGGAGCTGTACAGGTACTTGGGGTATTTCATTACCAGTCGATCATGTCCGGATCGCCAGGGATTGGCTTTGACGGTATCGCTGTCGCCTTGATCGGGATGAACCATCCGTTTGGTATTTTGCTGGGAGGATCACTGTTCGGGATTCTGACTTACGGATCTGCAGGCATGAGCTTTGGTGCAGGTGTACCGCCGGAATTGATTCGGATTGTCATCGGATCGATCATCTTCTTCATTGCCGCACAGGGCATCGTACGCTGGGTCCTTAAACCTCTTTACTCCAAACGCAAGAAAGAGAAGGTGTTGTAAATGGATTGGGTAACTACTTTAGGCCAGTTGATCAATACGACGCTTGTATTCTCGACAGCGCTTATCTTTGCGGCCTTGGGCGGCATCTTCTCTGAGCGTTCAGGGGTAACTAATATCGGGATTGAAGGACTAATGACCTTCGGGGCCTTCTCGGCCGCAGTAGCTACTTACTATGCTGAACAATCGGGCATGGGCGGAGGAGCTCCGTGGGTTGGTCTTGTTGCAGCGATAATTACGGGGGTACTTGCTTCATTGATTCATGCTTTGGCTTCGATCACGTTCAAGGCGGATCAGATTATAAGCGGTATCGTAATTAACTTCCTGGCTGCTGGGAGTACCTTGTATCTGGTTAAGCTGATTTTCAGTGGAAATGGGGAGACTCCGCTTTTGCAGGTGGTTAGTAAATATCCAATTCCGGGTCTTTCCCAGATTCCGATTATTGGAGAAGGTCTGTTCAATAATTACCCCACTACTTATTTGGCCATCATACTGGTGTTCGTGGCTTACTATGTTCTCTACAAGACTCCGTTTGGTCTGCGTCTGCGTTCGGTGGGTGAGCATCCAAGTGCTGCAGATACTGTGGGGATCAACGTTCGTCGTATGCGTTACATCGGTGTTATGATCAGTGGTGCTCTAGCTGCTCTCGGTGGCGCAACCGTCACATTGACTACAACAAGTACCTTTGCGCATAATACGATCTCGGGTCAGGGCTTTATCGCTATTGCGGCGATGATCTTCGGGAAATGGAACCCAATTGGTGCGTTCGGAGCAGCTGCGTTCTTCGGCTTCTCGCAAGCGATCCGCAGTTATGTTACGCTGTTCTCCTGGTCCAGCCACATTCCAATGGAATTCATCTACATGCTTCCATATGTGCTGACCATAATCGTATTGGTGGCTGCGGTAGGGCGTTCTTCCGCTCCTGCTGCACTGGGGATTCCTTACGATCCGGGTAAAAGATAAACGGGCATACAGCGAGGTAAGCCTCGTGCTTTTGACTAGGCGGATATCCAAGGTGTGTAGTATTTCTGGGCAACTGACGAATCACTGAGAATTCCGGTTGTTCCAGCTTCAAAGTATCACGAAGGCTGACCTATAGGTCGGCTAGCTTCCACTAGCCCACAATCTCTGATTGATGTAGATCATAACAGCAAAGCTCCAGCCCAAGGATGCCTTTTGGGACTGGAGCTTTTGCTATGTGTTAGATGTGGACGGTTTTGACTCGCCCAACCTGTCCATCCTCCAAGCGAACCTTGATTCCATGGGGATGGCTAGGAGAGTTGGTCAGAATGTCTTTGACAACCCCACGGGTAAGCTTGCCGGTTCGCTGATCTTGCTTGAGTACGATATCCACCGTTCTTCCGGGGATGATATTTTTGCGCTCTGTTCCATTCATGTGGTTCACGGGTCTCCTTTGGGTAGATAATACAAACATATCATAACAAAAGAGGAATCCAAAGCTTAGACAGGATTCGACTTGCCAATAGGTGTATGTTTTGCATATAATATTGAACATAAGAATGCAGAGTAACCATGATATGAAATGCTGAGATGGAGAAGAGTAAGCAGTGCCTCTTTACAGGGAGGAAACGCCGTAAGATTGAGAGCGTTTCTACAGAATCAGGCTGCCGAAGTTCACTCCGGAGCAGCGCCTTGAACCGATAGTCCAGGGGGACTATGACAGTAGAGGCTGCCGGCTACGAACCGTTAATTCGATGAGTGAGAGAAGTATCTTTCAGAATGGTGCTGTTAATATGAGCACCTAAGAGGATATGGATCTAACAAGGGTGGTACCACGGTCTTTTCGTCCCTTACGGGAGAGAAGGCCTTTTTTTGTTGTACTCGGGAATTGTGCTCGTCATAAGACGAAGGATTTCGAGTTCGGTATCTTGGGTCTTAAACTTTAAGGAGGTTCATAAATGAAAGAGCGGTTGGAATCGTTAAAAGTCGAAGCGTTGGATCAGCTGAAGGATGTTGCTGATGCTGGGCAGCTCAATGATCTTAGAGTGAAGTATTTAGGCAAGAAGGGTGCTCTTACAGAAATTTTGAGAGGGATGGGAGCGCTTAGTGCAGAGGAGCGTCCGGTAATCGGGCAGGTCGCCAATGAAGTACGTGCCGCCATCGAAGAAGTTATCGAGCGTCAGCAGCTGGAATTCCAGAATCAAGAAACCGAGCAAAGACTCGCAGCCGAGAAGGTAGATGTGACTCTACCGGGACGCCCGCTTCGCCAAGGAAGCGTTCATCCGCTGAATAAGGTCATCCAGGACATTGAGGATATCTTCATTGGACTTGGATACCGCATTGCGGAAGGTCCAGAGGTCGAGACGGATTACTACAACTTTGAAGCCCTTAATCTGCCGAAGAACCATCCGGCTCGCGATATGCAGGATTCCTTTTACATTACAGAGGACATTCTGATGCGGACGCAGACCTCTCCAGTACAGGTTCGTACGATGGAAGCCATGCAAGGTGAGGTGCCGGTTAAAGTCATTTGCCCAGGTAAGGTCTACCGACGTGATGATGATGATGCGACTCACTCCTTCCAGTTCAACCAGATTGAAGGTCTGGTCATTGGTAAAGGAATCCGGATGAGTGACCTCAAGGGCACCCTGCTCCAGTTCACTCGCGAAATGTTCGGACCTCATACCCAGATTCGTCTGCGTCCAAGCTTCTTTCCTTTCACAGAGCCTAGTGCTGAGGTAGACGTAACTTGTGTGAAGTGCGGCGGTTCAGGCTGCCGGATGTGCAAACACACAGGCTGGCTTGAAATTCTGGGTTGCGGTATGGTACACCCGCGTGTGCTTGAAATGGGCGGTTACGATCCAGAGGAGTATACGGGCTTTGCCTTCGGGATGGGCGTAGAGCGAATTGCAATCCTCAAATACGGGATTGATGACATCCGTCATTTCTACAGCAATGACTTGCGGTTCCTGCAGCAGTTCGCTCGAAACTAATTATCGAAGGGAAGGGACATATTCATGAAAGTATCAACCGAATGGTTGTCGGATTATATATCTTTGGACAATGTGGTGACGGAGGAACTAGCTGAGCAGATTACACGTTCCGGTATTGAGATCGATTCTGTAGAGAAGAGAAGCCCAGGTGTGAGCCAAGTCGTTGTGGGTTATGTGAAGAGTAAGGAAAAGCACCCCGATGCGGATAAGCTTAATGTATGTATTATAGATGCGGGACTTGATGAGGACCTGCAAATCGTATGCGGAGCCAAGAACGTCGATGCCGGTCAAAAGGTACCTGTTGCTCTGGTAGGCGCCAAGCTTCCCGGTGGACTTGAGATCAAGAAAGCGAAGCTGCGCGGCGTTGCTTCCCAAGGCATGATCTGCTCTGCCAAGGAACTCGGCCTGAATGAGAAATTCGTACCGAAAGAACAGCAGGAAGGGATTCTCGTTCTTCCCGACAATACCGAGGTTGGAGTTCCGATTAATGGCGTGCTCGGTCTGGATGATGAGGTTCTAGACTTTGATCTAACGCCAAATCGTTCGGACTGTCTCAGTATGCTTGGAGCAGCTTATGAAGTGGGTGCTATTCTCGGACGAGAAGTGAAGATTCCTGAGCCGGAGAAAAAGTTGATTGAAGTTTCTGAAGCTGCCAGCAATCACATTGCTGTTCATATTGAGGCTCCGGAACTCTGTAACCATTACGCGGTTCGTTATTTCTCCAATGTAAAGATTGCACCTTCACCGCAGTGGATGCAGAATCGTCTTGCAGCAGCAGGTGTACGTCCGATCAATAACATTGTGGATATCACGAACTATGTCATGATGGAATATGGTCAGCCCCTGCATGCTTTTGATGCGGATCAAATTGCAGGCGGATCCATTGGTGTGCGTCGGGCAGAAGAAGGGGAGACCCTGGTAACTCTGGACGGTCAGGAGCGCAAGCTAGAGGCGGGTGCTTTGCTCATCACGGATGGCGAGAATAAGCCGGTTGGCCTTGCTGGTGTAATGGGCGGACTGAATTCTGAGGTTACGGGAAATACCGTTAATATTATTCTCGAATCTGCACATTTCGATGGTGGAAGTGTCCGCAAGACATCCCGTCAGCTCGGACTTCGCTCCGAAGCTTCCCTTCGGTTCGAGAAGGAAGTCGATCCGAATCGGGTTATTCCTGCACTGAACCGGGCAGCAAGTCTGATCGCGCAGTATGCAGGAGGAACAGTACATCAAGGGATTGTAGAATCCGTAATTAAGGCACCGGAAGACAAGAAAATTACACTATCGCTTAGCAAGCTTAATGGTTATCTTGGAACAGACATTTCCATGCTCGAAGTCAAGACGATCTTCACCAGGCTGAATTTCGAAAGTTCAGAGCGTCAAGGGGAAATTGAAGTGCTTGTTCCTTCACGCCGTGGGGATATTACCCGCGATGTAGATTTGATTGAAGAAATTGCTCGTCTGTATGGATATGCCAATATTCCTACCACCTCAATTGAGGGACCAACCACAGCCGGCTCTTATACAAGGGAGCAGTTCCTTCGCCGCAGCCTGCGTACGCTGTTAACACATGGAGGCTGGCAGGAAGTGATCAGCTACTCGTTCACTTATGAAGCTTCTGTGGGCTTGTTCCCGACTCTCTCGGCAGGAAGCCGTGCTGTGAAGCTGGCTATGCCGATGAGCGAGGACAGAAGCGTTCTTCGCACAAGTACACTTCCACAGCTGGTAGATATCGCAGCTTATAACCGGAATCGGAAGCAGGATAACCTGTCGATTTTTGAGATTGGCAGTGTATTCTGGACTGAGGAAGACAAGCTGACCAGACAGCCTAGGGAGCTTCCTGTGTTAAGTTTCCTTCTAACAGGTCTTCGTGAGGAGAAGCAGTGGAATATCCCGGCCGAGAAGGTGGACTTCTTCGATCTGAAGGGCGCCATTGAGAGCGTGACTGAATATTTGGGTCTTCGTAATAAGATTACTTATGCAGCCGATCGGCCGGAAGGGTTTCACCCGGGACGCTCAGCCTCCATATATCTGCAGACTGGAGAAGAGAAGATCCGGATTGGGGTACTTGGACAGATGCATCCGAACTTACAGCGGGATAAAGACCTAGAAGATACTTATGTTGCCGAGCTGCTGCTGACACCGCTGTATCAGCATGCAGAAAGCAATATTGAATACAACGAGCTGCCAAGGTTCCCTTCAGTCGAGAGGGATATTGCAGTGGTTGTGGACAGTGAGGTGGAAGCAGGAGCCCTGATTCAGGCCATTCAAGCCACCGCAGGTGAGCTGCTTACCGGTATTCAAGTCTTCGATGTGTTCACAGGCAGCAAATTAGGAGATAACAAAAAGAGTGTGGCCATATCCATGGTATACCAGCACAAAGATCGCACATTGACTGAAGAGGACATTACGACAGTACATGAACGCGTGCTTGAGGTCCTTGAACAAACTTTTGCCGCAGAACTTAGAAAATAGCAGGAAATTACAGAAGTCACATCGAATCCTATAGCAAGCAAGATTCGATGTGGCTTTTGCACAATAACACATCTTGGACCAGACATAAGAATTGAAGGAGGTACTTGCTTTGACTAAATCCGATCGAACCAGTGTAACCGTAGAAATTTACGGCTCTTCTTATAAAATTGTCGGCAGCAGTGCTGAATATATGAAGCAGGTTGCCCGTCAAGTTAATGACCGTATGCATACCATAGCTAAAGCTCATACGCATTTGGATATTCCACGTATTGCGGTTCTTGCCGCGGTTCATATGGCGGAGGAAGTTGTCAAGATGGATGCCGTGGAGCTGGAACTTGCTTCCGTCTCCCAGCAGAAGCAGGGACTCGAAGAGAAGCTTAATACCCAAGGAAATTTATATAATGAACAACAGATTAAGTTCGGAACCCTTCAAGAGTCCTTTAACCGCCTTCAAAGCGAAAAGTCTGGGCTTGAAGAATTATTGAAGAAATCGAATGACACCTTGAAAGAAAAGGAAAAAGAAGCTCACAATCAGTCTGTGCGGATTCAGGAGCTGGAGAAGCAGTTGAGTGAAGAACGTCAAAGCCGGACTGCTCTTCAGGACAAGCTAAGTGCAGCAGAGCAGCTTTTGAAGAAAGAAAAAGAAGACCGGGCCAAATTGGATGAACAGTACAAACAGTCCCTGCGCCGGGAAGAGAATTCTGCCGTAGAAGTGAAGAAGCTTAAAGAAAATGCAGCATTGCTTGAAAGTCAGCTTACTCAATCACTCGAAGCTTCAAAGACGGTTCAGCAGAAAGTTACAAGCCTTCAGCAGGCCCTTCAGAATGCCAAATCGCTTGAAGAGCAGCTGCGTGCAGAGGCTGCCAAGACTGTTCAGGAAGCTGAATCCAGTCAAAAGCTTGCCGAGAAGCGTAACGAGCAGATCAATCGTCTTGAAGATGAGCTGCTACAGGCTGCAGAACATAACGAGGCTTTGGAGCAAGGTCTGCGAACTTCACAGGACGAGGTTGAGTCTTTGAAAGAACAGCTGAACAAGGATAAGATGGCCAGCAAGGAAGTAGAGGAAGAGCTAGCTTTGGTACAGGAGCAGTTCCGTTCTCTTAAAGATTCCTATGAGAATACGCTGCGCCGTGAACAGAAGACGGAAGAAGTGATGCAGGAGCTGAAGGCCGAAGGCGATAAGCTTAAGCAGCAGCTTGCCGAGCTTCAAGAGCAGCTTAACCGGAATGTCGACTTGGTACAAGAGAGAACCAAGACTCTGGAAGAGGCCGAGAACAGGGAGCTGGAATGGCAGATTCGCTGTGAGACCGCTGAAGAGCAGTATAACTCAATTCGTGAATCCGAAGCGGTACTTCGCCAGCAGTTGGTTGATTGGCAGCAGCAGTGTGCGGCTGCAGGAGATACTGCAAATTCACTTGCTGAGGAGAAGTCCAGCCTGGTTCTGGAAAGAGATCAGCTGGCTGGCCAGCTGGAGGAGATCGGCGGACAGTTCGAAATGATCTCGCACGAGTATCGGCTGATGCAGACAGAGCGTGAGATGGAGCGGGAGCGGGTTCAGAAGATTCAGGAAGAGCACGCCAAGCTGAAAGAAGAGTATGCTAAGTTACAGATGGAGTACAATGAATGGATCGAGCTGATTGAACAGGACCAGACCTGATAGGATAGATCACAAAGAAAAGGACAGCACGCAGGGTGCTGTCCTTTCAAATTATTCAACTACGATTTTGGCGATCATCTGACTGTGTCCTGTACCACACATGATTGAGCAGGCGATATCAAATTCCCCGGCCTCGGTTGGAGTCACCACAGCAGACTCATGCTCGCTATCAAGCTGAAGATTCAGCTTCGGGATCATAACGCCATGATTTCCGGCTTCGTTCTTGAAGACAATTTTGACCGGAACGTCTTTCTTCAAATGATACACTTGTTGATCGAATTGATAATTAGTAGCGTTGATAACGAGCTCGGCTTTGGGGGTCACATTGGACTCACCGGCTGAGTTATTGTTAGTTTGCGTACCGCCGCAGGCGGATAGAACCAATAAAAGCATAGCTGAGAACAGAAGCGCGATTGTCTTTTTCATCGATATCCCCTTTTTCATGATATTCAATTACTGCATCAACAATATCATAACGCAAAAGAGGGAAGAGAGGGAGCATAGGGTATGAAGGATTCGTGAACTTGGAAAAGGCGAAGTTGAAAGCTCATAGGTCTTTCGAGGTCTTCCGTACAAATAGTAAGCTGGACAGAGGAGCAGAATAAGCGATATAATTCTTTCAAAACATACTAAAAGTAGGGGATACACATCAATAGCGGTCGCAAACATCCGGGAATCAGATTGACATGGAACCGAAGATTGATGAATGGATACTGGGGATCAGCCATAATTTTATTAGCTGCCCAGTGGATACTGTCTGAAAATCATTCAACCTTGTCCCCTGACTTCTACGAGTCTACATTTGAACTGAGATATCTGGTTTCGGATTTTATAATTTTTCTTTTCTTAATCATAAGTGAAATACTGCTGCGAACCCGGCCGAGGCATGTTGAGAAGATTGTATTGGTCTGCGGGTTCAGTGTGAGTTATCTGGCATTTTATATCCTCTTTCCGTTTCTTAATGGAGCGGAAATTGTACTTATCTTACCGATACTGCTCTCCCTTGTATATTTCAGCTGGAGTGCTTTGTATAGCTCAGGTTTGCTCAGCCTTCTGTTTCTGTGCCTGGCCTATTTATTTATACGTCCGGATAATCTGGGAGTAGACTGGTTTGGATTTATTATGGCTGCCATCTATATTACTCTGGTTATACTGATTGGGCGAGCTATATTGGCTCGCTCCCAGGAGCTAAGGAAGAATATGGAGTCCTTGGTGAAGTCTGAGCAGAAGCTAATTGTAGAGAAAGCCATTTCAGACAAGCTGATCAAGATGGATGCTTTGACTGGGCTTTATAATCATAAGACTTTTCATGAATACTTGGAAAATCTGATCCTACATTGTGAAACCAATGGAGTGTCACTGCACTTAGCACTCATCGATATTGATAATTTCAAAAAAGTTAATGATACCTATGGCCATTGGGTTGGAGATATCGTTCTCAAAGACGCGGCGGGTTGTATTACGGAGTTGTTAAATCCGAACAACTTTGCTGCCCGTTATGGTGGAGAAGAGTTCGCGGTAATTTTCACGGATACAACGGCTGAAGAAGCTGCTGAGCAGGCGGAGCAAATACGAATGAAGATTGAGAGCCTTCCTTTGTCCCATTCAAGGGAACAGCCAGTAACCGTAAGTATTGGTGTATGTACCTATCAGCCCGGCAATGGCAAAGAACTATTATTCCGCAATACGGATAATGCCCTTTATACAGCCAAACGAACCGGGAAGAACCGGGTTATTTTTCATCAGCTTGCGGAATAAAGGAATCTGTTCAGAATAAGAGGCCCCAGTTCCAGGAACTGGGGCTTTGTCCATTCAAGATGTCTATGCAGTAGTCTAGCGTGAATGGTTGAACGGAGTTGCTTGTGGAGCGAAGAGGTCAATGATTCCGATGACCAGGGAAGCTAGCAGAGCCCCGATGATCGTCACGGATACACCCGGAACAATGAACTGTGCGAACCAGATCACCAAAGCACTAATCAGGAAGCCTACGATGCCGCGGCCGAAAGGGGTTACTCTAGAACCTATAAGAGATTCAACAATCCACCCCAATAGGGCGATGACAATGGCCAGCAAAAGTGCACTGCCAAATCCGCCAACCGTGAAATGTGGAACCAGCCAGCCTACAAACATCAGAACTAACGCAGATACAATAAAGCGGATGATATGTCCAAAAAATTGCATGGGAATTGAGCCTCCTTTCCAGGTCATCAACGTACTTTAGATCTCCGGCATTAGGATATACCCGCTGGATTAACTTTATGTGTGATGTGGGTGGATTAACTTAGCCCGCCGCGCCAAAAATGGCGAAAAGCAAACCGGATCGTTTATAATATATGCATACCCGAGAGGAGTTGTGAACGTCCTTGGACGAGAAAATTTTACAAACCTTAGAATATAAGAAAATCATAAATAAATTAGCTGGATTCACCCAGACATCACTTGGGAAGGAGCGCGCTGAAATGCTGAAGCCTGTCACCGACCTGGAAGATGTTAAGAGGCTTCTTCAGGCTACGGATGAGGCTTTTAAAGTGGATCGGCTCAAAGGAGCTCCGCCCTTCGGCGGAATTGTGGACATAACCATGCCTGTTAAGCGGGCAAGAATTGGCGGGACACTGAATCCCCATGAGCTTATGGGAATATCGGCGACCCTATCAGGAGCACGCCGCCTGAAGCGGTATATTTTGACTATTCATGAAGAGGAGGAAGTAACTCTTCTGTATAATCTTTGCAGTGAGCTCAGTGAGCAGAAGCCGCTCGAGAATGCCATCAAGCTCTGTATCAATGAGAATGCCGAGGTTGTTGATTCAGCCAGTGCGGAACTTGCCCAGATCCGGCGCGAGCTGCGCGGAGGCGAAGTAAGAATCAGGGAGAAACTGGATGCGATGATTCGCTCCTCTTCTGTATCCAAGATGCTTCAAGACCAGCTGATTACCATCCGCGGGGACCGGTTCGTTATCCCAGTGAAGGCGGAATACCGGGCGCATTTCGGCGGAATTGTCCATGATCAGTCCGGTTCGGGGGCAACCCTGTTCATCGAACCTGAATCCATTGTCGCGATGAATAACAAGCTGCGGGAGACCCGGCTGCGGGAAGAAAGGGAAATTGAAGTTATTTTGCAGAAGCTGACAGCCCTTGTGGGTGAACAGACTGAGCTGCTTCAATATGACTGCGATGTGCTCAGTCAGCTTGATTTCATTTTTGCCAAGGCCCGTCTCGCCCGTGAAGTCAAGGGAACCCTGCCCATGATGAATGACCGCGGTTTCATGAAGCTGAAGAAAGGCCGTCATCCGCTTATTCCTTTGGATAAGGTCGTTCCGCTTGAAGCAGAGCTCGGCAATCAGTACACCTCCATTATCGTTACAGGACCGAATACGGGGGGTAAGACGGTTACTCTTAAGACCATCGGTCTTCTAAGTCTGATGGCGATGTCCGGTTTGTTCGTACCGGCGGAGGATGGGAGTCAGCTTTGTGTCTTTGATGCGATCTATGCGGATATCGGCGATGAACAGAGTATTGAGCAGAACCTCAGTACATTCTCCAGCCACATGACCAATATTATTTCGATTCTCAGCAAAATGTCTCCAAAAAGCCTCGTCCTCCTGGATGAGGTAGGAGCTGGTACAGATCCGGCAGAAGGCTCCGCCCTTGCTGTGGCGATTCTGGAGCATATTCATTCGCTGGGGTGCCGAATGGTTGCGACGACCCACTACAGTGAACTCAAGGCTTACGCCTATGAACGCAAAGGCGTCATTAATGCGAGCATGGAGTTTGATGTAAATACCCTAAGTCCAACTTATCGCCTTCTGATCGGCGTGCCGGGACGAAGCAACGCGTTCGCAATTGCGGAGCGTCTTGGGCTGCCTGGAAGTATTCTTGATTTCGCCCGGGGTGAGGTTAAGGAAGAGGATCTGCGGGTTGAACATATGATTGCTTCCCTAGAGGAGAATCGACTCGGGGCCGAGCAAGAGCGTGAGAAGGCGGAGAAGCTCAGACAAGAGCTTGAAAGCCTTCGCACCCAGCACGAGTCTGAACTGGAGAAGCTGGAGCAGCAGCGCGACAAACGTCTGGAGAAGGCTGAAGCCGATGCCCGGAATATTATTGATAAAGCCAGAAACGAAGCAGAGAAGATAATCCATGATCTGAGAAAGCTTGCCCTGGAAGAAGGAGCTTCCGTTAAGGAGCATAAGCTGATTGCGGCCCGCAAACAGCTGGACGAAGCAGAGCCAGCCAAGCGGAAGAAGGCGGCTGCCGTGCGCAAAGCGGCCAAGCAAGTGAGATCAATCGAACCTGGGGATGAGGTTAAAGTGTACAGCCTGAATCAGAAAGGACATGTCGTAGAGCTGTCCGGCAAGGAAGCGGTTGTGCAGCTTGGAATCATGAAGATGAAGGTGGCGCTGGATGACCTGGAGCTGATCCAGCAGGGTTCCGCAGGGGCTGCTGTACAGCAGCGCACGGTAACGAATCTGAAGAGAACCCGGGATGACCAGACGCGGTCCGAGCTGGATCTTAGAGGTGCGAATCTGGAAGAAGCGCTAATGGAGGTAGACCGGTTCATTGATGAAGCTTTTCTGAGCAATTTGGGCCAAGTGTATATCATCCACGGTAAAGGAACGGGAATTCTGCGTACGGGAATTCAGGAATATCTCCGCAAGCACAAAAATGTGAAGAGCTACCGAATTGGTAATTATGGTGAAGGTGGTACTGGGGTTACCGTTGCGGAATTGAAATAACGATGGGGGAGATTGCCTGTTGAAGGAATCCATTGATCGGCTGCTGGAGTATCCTATTGGAATGACTTTAGGTTTGTTCTCGGTTGCTATATTGGAATTGATCGTATTTCTCTATTGTTTTGAATTCGCGGCCCGCTATCGGTGCTGGGATGAGATCAAACGCGGAAATATGGCAGCTGCACTGGCTACAGCAGGTAAAATATTTGGAATATGCAACATTATTCGCTATTCCGCAGCGCTTCATGGAACCATCTACGATTTCATGATCTGGTCCTTCGCAGGCACCATACTGCTGTTCATCTCCTATATTTTATTTGAATTTGTAACCCCTGTATTTCGGATCGATCGAGAGATTGCAGAGGATAACCGGGCTGTGGGCATCATTGCCTTGGGGATATCGGTCTCGTTATCCTTCGTAATCGGAGCAAGTCTTGGATAGTTCTCACAGATATAATGTAGAGGGCATTAGGAGGATACATGATAAAAAATCTGGTCCGGGTATTGTTTGTGGCTGCAGTGCTTTTTATTATCGCAGGCGTCATATTTTTAATGCGGGCTTAAATTTAACAAGAGGAAGGACTATCTAATATGGAAACCACTGTGTGTCCTTGGTGTCTGACAGAAATCGTATGGGACGAAGAAATTGGCCCCGAAGAGGAATGTCCACACTGCCATAATGAACTGAAAGGCTACCGTACTCTTCAAATTAACCTGGGAGACGAAGAGGAGTATGAGGAAGATACTGACTCTGTTGATGAAGAAAGCCAGGATACCCTTGGCTTTTGGGATGCTGATGAAGAAGAGAGCTCCGGTGTAGTTCGCCGGGTGAATTCTTTTGCAAATGCAGGAGCGGACCTGCTTGAATATGAGTCTGCAGTCGAACGAATTCTGGATGCTCAAGATGACGTTCCTGAATGTCCGCACTGCCGGGAGTATATGCTCCTCGCCGGCCAGGAGCAGGTGAATGCGAATAGCGGCGTGCAGCAGCAGAACGCCCCTCTTCTTAAGGCTCCATACACTTTGAACGTGTATGTGTGCTCATCCTGCTTCTCAGTTAGCAAGTTTCTGTCAGAAACAGACAGGAACCAACTCATTCGCAGTATTACAACTGGCAAGAATCAAGCCTAGTTGGTCAAGACTTTGTCACAAAAGGCCTGCTCAGAATGCTCTGAGACAGGCTTTTTGTGCATCATAAAGTGATAAAGCGGCCATAATATGGGGGTGAAAATTTACCGAGGAGGAATGATTAACCGTGAACCCAAGTTCTCTTCAGCCGCTGACTACCAAAGAGCTGAATTATATTGCAGATTCGATCATGAATGAAGACTTGTTAATTAAGCAGAGTGCCGCAGCTGCGGCTGTATCCCAGAATGCCAATGTCCAGCAGGCACTTTCCCAGTATATTTCTACCCATCAGCAGCATTTGCAGCTTCTCACCGACACGCTTAAAGAACATCAAGCCCTTGCACCCAATCAAGTACAATAATAAAGGAGGAAGGTTCTGTGAATAACCAAGCTAATTTGGCTGAACAAGATATCCTTAATACAATTCTGGCGGATCTTAGAAGAACTGCCCGCGAATACACTACGGCAACAACGGAGTCATCGTGCCAGACGGTACGCCAGATGTTCAACCAGCTTACCGATGGTACGCTCCGCCTGCAGGGCGAGCTGTATCAGCTCATGCAGCACAACGGTTCTTATCAGTCACCCTCTCATGCCCCGCGGCAGGAAGTGGATAAGCTCTATCAGCATGCGACCCAGACTCAGCAGAAGAGTCAGCAGTACGCTCAGATGACGTCCGCACAAGGAAATGCTTCCCAGGGCGAGTCCCTTCATATGAGCTAAAGTGCTCTTTCACCCTTGAAATAACTGCTCTTACAATACTCCGTCCTTGCCGTGAACACTGACACGGGGGGACGGTTTTTGTTTGCAGATGCACCAAAATCATGTAAGATAGATACAACGAACTTCTGATTTCCCAAGCAAGAAAGGCCTTGAATTAAAGGCCTGGAGAACAGGTACTGGAGGTATTATATGAAAGCGCTAAGTGAACTGAAGCTTAAAGTCCTAGATCTACTCCGTGAGGATGCCAGACGTAACCCTGAACTGCTGGCCACCCTTCTAGGTGCCTCATTGGAAGAAGTCAAGACAGCCATTCGCGAGCTTGAGGAAGATCACATTATTGTGAAATATGCGACAGTGGTTAACTCCAGCAAGATAGATGACGAGAAAGTAACCGCACTGATTGAAGTCCAAATTACACCCGAGCGCGGGCGTGGATTTGATGCCATTGCTGAACGTATTTATTTGTTCTCTCAAGTTAAGTCCGTATATTTAATGTCGGGTGCATATGATCTGCTGGTAGAAGTGGAAGGACGAAATCTGAAAGAAGTCGCAAGCTTTGTATCGGATAAGCTGTCCCCGCTGGAATCGGTTCTGTCTACCAAAACTCATTTTATTCTCAAAAAATACAAACAGGACGGCATCATCTTCGAAGATCATGAAGAAGATCATCGTCTTGTGATTTCTCCGTAAAGGAAGTCATGTCATGATAGTAAATCCAGGTCAGAGATCAGAGCAGGAAGTCGGCAAATCGATGAACTCGTACTTGGCACCGCTGGTGCGGGAGATCCAGCCATCGGGAATTAGAAGATTTTTCGATTTAGCGAGCGGCAACAAAGACATTATTACGCTGGGAGTCGGTGAACCGGACTTTATTACGCCATGGCATGTCCGGGAAGCAACCGTACACTCTCTTGAAAGAGGATTTACGAGCTATACATCAAACTCCGGAACACCAGAACTACGTGAGGCGATTGGCCAGTACTTGTACGATAACTTTCAAGTGGCATATGAGCCTTCGAATCAAATCCTGGTTACCGTAGGGGGAAGTGAAGCCATCGATTTGGCACTTAGGGCGTTGATTGCTCCCGGAGATGAAGTGCTGGTTCCTGCTCCATGTTATCTTCCCTATTCTCCGCTCACCTCCATTGCCGGAGGAGTTCCGGTAGAGATCGGGACCTACGCGAAGGATAATTTCAAGATAACTGCGGAGAACCTACTTGCTAAGATCACTCCCAAATCTAAAGTCTTGATCCTTAACTACCCGAGCAATCCAACCGGCGGAATCATGACTTATGAGGACTGGCTCCCGATTGCCAAAGTTGTGGAGGATCACGACCTTCTCGTTATTTCCGATGAAATTTATGCAGAACTAACCTACGGACAGAAACATGTCAGCTTTGCATCTATTCCGGGCATGATGGACCGCACGATCCTAGTGAGTGGATTCTCCAAAGCCTTTGCCATGACAGGCTGGCGGATGGGATATGTATGTGCTCATCCTGATCTGATCTATGCCATGCTGAAAATCCATCAATATACCGTGATGTGTGCACCTATTATGGGCCAAGTGGCTGCTCTTGAAGCGCTCACCAACGGAATTGAGGAGAAGGATCGAATGATCGATTCCTACAATCAGCGCCGCAGATTGGTCGTTCAGGGACTGCGTGACATCGGACTCGAGTGTCATGAACCTCAAGGCGCTTTTTATGCCTTCCCAAGTGTGGAATCTACGGGTCTCTCTTCAGACGAATTCGCGCAGAGACTGCTTGTTGAAGCTAAGGTGGCTGCGGTTCCAGGTAATGTGTTCGGTCTGGGCGGAGAAGGATTCCTCAGATGCTCGTACGCAACTTCTGTTGCCAATTTAACGGAAGCTATCAGCCGTATGGGTGAGTTTATCAATAAGCTGAAAATGGGCTGAATTAGCAGAATTTTCATATTCTAATTGATTATTGGATGATAGTCATGATATAATTTTGTTTTGTGAGAGCTGATTTTAGGTAACATCTTATGTAAGAGAAAGTTTAAGAGATTTCTAACATTCAAGGAGGGATTGCGAATGCGAAGCGGAGAATACAACCTGTATAATCAAACTGATTACTACGTTGCCGAAGATGATAAATCACAACAGTGGACAACGAAAGAGAACCCTCTCGCTTCATCATCCATTTCCGAATCCTTGGAAGATGAAATTTTAGTTCTCCGTAACCGGATGGAGAGACTTTTCATGCAGGAACAATCTTTTACCTCCGATATAGTCATCGAGATTAGCAGCCTGCTTGATCTTAAGATTAATGAATTTATGAAGAGTAACAAGAAATACTAATCTATATTTAATCAAAGGAGATCCTCCAGAGGGTCTCCTTTTTTCGGAACAGGACTTAATAACATAGAGGAGTGACACAAGCAAATATGTCTATTTATACACGCACGGGTGATGAGGGCAAAACGTCTGTCATTGGAGCCAGAGTCATGAAGGACGACGAGCGAATTGAAGCCTATGGAACGATTGATGAGTTGAATTGTTTTGTAGGCCAGGCGATGAGTCAGGCTGATCCTGCAGAATTCGCAGACTTAATTCAGCATTTACTCCAAATCCAGCACGAGCTGTTCGACTGCGGGTCAGACCTGGCTTTTGTCCAGTTAAGCGAATCCCGCTATAAGGTAAGTGCGTCTATGGTGGACCAGTTGGAGCAGTGGATAGACGCCTATGAACAAGAGAACCCGAAGCTTGAGAAATTCATACTGCCTGGCGGTACTGCACTGTCTTCTACACTGCATATCTGCCGTACAGTCTGCCGCCGGGCTGAGCGCCGGACGGTCTCACTTGGAGCGAAGCGGGACATTAACCCGGATGTTCTTAGATACTTGAACCGCCTGTCGGATTTCTTCTTCGCTGTTGCCAGAACGGCTAATGCCAGACTGAAGATGGCCGATATAGAATATGAGCGCAGCGCTAAGGTGTTCCGTAACCAATGACAGCTTATTATGATCCTATTGAATATGAAGTAAAAGAAGAAGACAGCGGCATGCTGCTGAAGACAGTGCTTCAGCGAAGACTCGGCGTATCCCGTAAACTTATGTCCAAGATCAAGCTGACGGAACAAGGGGTTATGCTGAATGGGGAAAGAGTCTACATTAGTGTCAAGGTCAAGCAGGGTGACCGGATTGCCATCCGAATGGAGCAGGAAGAGTCGGATGATATTTTGCCGGAGCCAATTCCGTTTGAAATTTTGTATGAGGATGAAGCTCTGCTGATTGTGAATAAAGAACCGGGAATTATCGTACACCCCACCCATGGTCATTATACCGGGACGCTTGCAAATGGGGTGGTTCACTACTGGAAGGAACGCGGAGAGAGATTCCGATTTCGCCCTATACATAGGCTCGATCAGGAGACGAGCGGTGTACTCGCCATAGCCAAGAATGCCTATATCCACCAGCATATTTCTGAACAGTTGATTGCCGGGCAGATAACCAAACGGTATAGAGCCTTGGTTCACGGGGCTCCTTCGCCTGAAGAAGGAACAATAGACGGGCCTATTGACCGCGACCCGCTTGAACCCCATCGGCGTATCGTTACGCCTGACGGATACTCTGCTTTAACCTTTTACAGAATCGTTGAGAAATACAGCCCTGCTTCTTTAGTGGATATTCGACTGGGAACAGGACGAACTCACCAGATTCGTGTGCATATGACTTCGGTGGGGTGTCCGCTTATTGGGGACAAGATGTATACCTATCCGTCCAGGGATAAATGTCCAGAGGGCAATCGGGAGAAGATGGATCAGCTAAACCTCCTGATTGGGCGGCAGGCGCTGCATGCAGCAGAACTGGGGCTGCGTCATCCGCTTACTGGCCAAGATATGATCTTCAAAGCGCCTCTTCCTGAAGACATGGATAGGCTAAGAAATTATTTAATAACAGATCACGGATAACTGGAGGCTCATCATGAGTGAATTAATCGTATATCAATACCCGAAATGCGGAACCTGCCGGAATGCAGTGAAATGGCTGAATTCAGCGGGATACCAGCTTGATACTAGACATATTTTTGAGGCACCGCCAAGTAAGGAGGAGCTTGCAGCTTTGATTGATCACAGCGGACTTGAACTCAAAAAGTTCTTTAATACGAGCGGTGAAGTCTATAAAGAGATGGGGCTGAAGGACAAGCTTGCGGGTCTTTCCCGGGAAGAGCAGATCGAACTGCTTGCTTCAAATGGCCGTCTAATCAAGAGGCCGATCGTTACAGACGGGAAGAAAGTGACGGTAGGCTTCAAGGAAGACATGTTCGAGCTGGCATGGGGAAGACATTAGTAATCGAAGACGTGCTGCTCATGTGATATACTGGAGTATATACGATCTGGGTTCAAGAGTTCAAAGCTCCAAATCCAGGAACGAATGAAGGAGAGAGAACGTTGACGACAAGTAACAAAGAAACTTTATTGTTGGTAGACGGAATGGCGCTCATGTTCCGGGCCTTTTATGCGTCCGCAGCCAGCGGCTACATCCGCCGCACGAAGGCCGGTCTTCCCACCAATGCGATATATGGCTTCATGCGGTATTTCTGGGATGCTGTAGAGAAGTTCTCCCCTTCCCATGTAGCCTGCTGCTGGGATTTGGGAAGCAAGACATTCCGTACTGAACAATTTGCAGCTTACAAGGGCAACCGCTCGGAAGCACCGGACGATCTGATTCCCCAGTTCGCTGTTATTCTGGAAGTGATGGACAGCCTGGGCATTCCTAATATTAGCGCTCAGGGGTATGAGGCTGATGATTGCATCGGAACCTTGGCTTCGATCTACTGCCAGGATATGGATGTTCTTGTGTTGACCGGAGATCATGATATGCTTCAGCTTGTCAATGACTGCACGAGCGTCATTATTATGAAGAAAGGCCATGGCAATTACATGGTCTATACTCCGGACAGCCTGATGGAAGAGAAGCAGCTCCTGCCGCGGCAGATTATTGATGTTAAGGCATTGATGGGCGACCCGAGTGATAACTATCCGGGGGTACGCGGAATTGGCGAGAAGACAGCCGTTAAGCTTGTACAGGAGTACCACGATGTCGAAGGGATTCTTGCTAATCTGGAGGCACTCTCCAAAGGGGTGCGGACCAAGATCGAAACCGACCTGGACATGCTTCATCTGTCTCGTCAGCTAGCTACCATTAAGTGTGATGTGGAATTAGCTTGTCAGATCGACGAATGCCGACTGGAGCTGAATCACGCATTAATTGCTTCCAAATTTGAAGAACTTGAAATGAAAAGTATATGTGCTTGGATGGGAGTTGCCGTTGTATAAATGAAGAAGAATTATACCTATAACCGGACTAATCTATTAACAAGAATCATGCTGTCCCTTGCCGCAGTACTGCTGCTGACCTCAGGAACGCTGAGTCCTCTTCCAGCTGAAGCGAAGCCGGGAATTAAGGCCTCCTCAAGCAAAGTTAAAGTTGGAAGCAGGACCTTTACCGTTCAAACGGTCTCCATTCCCAAAGGAACTCCTGTTACGCTCGGACTTGCTAAGCGTCAAGTGGGCCAAGTGGAGGGTTTCACCTCCATTGTGAAGAACTATCATGCGGAAGCGGCAATCAACGGGGCCTTCTTTAATGCCTACGGTGGTCCTACAGATCCGTATGGCACATTTATTATTCAAGGGAGATTAGCCCATTTCGGTGGATATGGGACAACCCTTGGTTTTCTGAAAGATGGTACGGCCATGATGGCTCCTCTTCGTAATTCGCTAACAGGTACAGTCACCAGTGACAAAGGAAGCTCGATTGGCTGGTATGCCGTATTCCTCAATCGTACTCCTGCGAGCGGGGCAAGCACGATTATCAAATATACTCCGGATCGTGGAAGCCGGGTTGGGTTTAGCGGCGGTATTGCCGTAACCATCGTGGATGGTGTGGTCACGAAGAAAGATACGAATGCGAACAGTCTGATTCCTAAGAACGGTTACGTGCTTGTTTTTACAGGGAATGAGAAGAAGAGTTCGGACCGCTTCGTTGTTGGATACAAAGTTCAAGAGAATTTGGTCTACAAGGATGATAAAGGAAATGCGATTCCCTGGCAGAATGTCGTAACTGCCGTAGGCGCAGGTCCGCGGCTGGTGCGAGATGGCAGAGTGGAATTGAACGCGAAGGCGGAAGGCTTCAATGATCCAAAGATTCTGTCGAGCTCCGCAGCGCGCAGCGGGGTGGCCATTATGCCGGATGGCTCAATTCTCCTGGCAACCGTATCCGGTGCAACGATGCAGCAGTGGGCGGGAATCATGAAGGCGCTGGGCGCGAAGCAGGCCATGAACCTGGATGGCGGGGCTTCATCTGCCCTCTACGCGAATGGCAAGGTGCTTACTCAGGCGGGCCGTCCGCTAAGCAATGTGCTGGTATTCGGAAGTAATGTGAAGTAATGAAATTCCGAAGGGCTATCCTATACGTCATCAGAGATGACCATGGGATAGCCCTTCGTTTGTAATCTTAGGTAGATGATGCGATGCACGGTGTATCATCCGAATACTCACGTCCGTCAGCGCTATAAAGCTGCACCGGCATCTCCACACACAATAAAATGGCGTCACGGATATTAGATCCGTAACGCCATTTATGCTCAATAGAGCTTATCTAGCCTGATCGGTGGATTCCTCGCCTTTCTCAATTTCACGCTCCGCCTGTTTGCGGTGGGCAATCCGGCTGCTTGCCGAAGCGGCGATCGCACCTACAATATCGTCGAGGAACGTATGGACCGGACCTAGGCTTTTATCATTTAAACGTTCGAGTACGCCGGGCTTCAGCTTATCTACATAGCCATAATTCGTGAATCCGATACTTCCATATACGTTGACGATGGAGAAGGCGAGAATCTCATCGACCCCATACAGCCCTTCATCATTGGAGATCATCTCCTGCAGCTCGGGAATTAGCAGCTCCTTCTCGGCGAGAATATCCAGCTGAATCCCGGTCAATACCGCGTTTTGAACCTCTCGCTTGGTAAGGACCTGCTCCACATTATGGATGCATTCCTCCATCGTGAGGTCGGGATAATACTTCTGCTGTAGGAGCATGACGAGCTCAGCAATCTCTGAAATTTGGACGCCCCGTTTATGAAGCCATTCTCTGGTCGCATCGGCCACCTTTTTACTGTTCAAGCTGTAAGGGATTTTCGCTTTGTCCATGACCTTCACCTCAACTCCTAACATATTCATGCTGCGTCTGATATGTGCAGTGTGTCCACTTCCCGGAAAAAATAGTTATTTTTCGAAAGGGGGGCTCGTATATATAGTAATACAAACCACAGAAAATTGTTAGGGAGGCACGAAGGACCTATGAAATCTTTTCCAAGAATACAGACTACCGCAGCAGCTGGCTTACTCGCTATCCCTTTGTTGTTATCAGGATGTGGAATCTTCGGTTCACAAGGTGCTGCGCAGATCGATCCTCCACCAGCGAATGTTGAAGCACAGATGCTGCAGACGGCGGATCAAGTGAATCAGACAAGCTCTTCTGGTAAGACAAGCACAGAGAACACTAATCAAACCACGGTCTATTTGAAGAACGATCAGGGCCTGCTTGCACCTGTATCCCTGAACTTGCCGAAGGGCAGTAAGGAAGGGAAGTTGAATCAGGTTATGGAGTCCCTCGTACAGGACGGGACGTATGCTTCATCTATCCCGGAAGGCTTCCAGGGAGTTCTTCCGAAAGGAACGCAGGTTACCCATGTATCCGTAGATAAGAAACAGAAGCTGGCTGTTGTGGAGTTCACCAAACCTTTCATGAACTATGACGTGAAGGATGAGCGCAAGATCATGGAGGCTGTAACCTGGACGTTAACGGACAACCCTGATGTTCAGAACGTTCAGTTATGGGTGGACGGGCAGAAGTTAAATGAGATGCCGGTAGCCCATACGCCGCTGAATCAGCCGCTCAATCGCACCGTCGGAATCAATCTGGAGCTTACACCGGGAGCAAATGTCTCGCAGACCAGTCCGGTTACGGTATATTTCTCCTCATCCACGAAGAGTGGGGTACCTTATTTCGTCCCTGTGACCCGGTTGGTTCCAGCAGGTGGAGATACGGTAAAAGCAGCCCTTGCCCAGTTGATTCAGGGCCCTGTTCAGGGGGATGGATTACAGCAGGTACTAACCTCGAACACATCGGTTGAGCAGGTAGAGACGGCTAAAGACGGCGTGGTTACCGTCTCGCTGAAGGATGACATGTTCCAGCCGGGCGAGAAGGTGCCGGCACAGCTTCTTCAGTCCCTTGTCCTGACTGTAACGGAGAATACCAAGAGTGACAAAGTACGCATTTGGATGAATGGCAGCAAAGACGTTGTCGGGGACGACAACCAGAAATACAGCGAGCCTGTCTCCCGTCCGGAGGCGCTTAATCATATTCCTATCTGATGTCCACCCGGGGCCAGCTGCTCAGCGGCTCCTTTTTTTTGTATGGGCAAGGGATTTTCTTCCTAAGGTGCTTTTGCAGCATCTCTTTGGTAAAATAGGGGAAGTATAGACAGGATGAAATGTAGGAGGCACATACTCATGAGAATAAACGAACGACTTGCGGATCAGCGCAGGCCTATGAATTTAACGGTTAATCCCAATAAATATGCAGAAGGTTCTGTATATATTGAAGTCGGTGATACCAAGGTACTCTGCACCGCAACGGTGGAAGAGAAAGTTCCCCCGTTCATGAAAGGTCAAGGACGCGGATGGGTAACGGCGGAATATGCGATGCTGCCGCGTGCAACCCAGACGAGAAATCAACGGGAATCCGCAAGAGGCAAGCTTACTGGCAGAACGATGGAGATTCAGCGCCTCATCGGGCGTGCGCTCAGATCTGTAGTTAATCTTCAGGCGCTTGGAGAGCGGACGGTCATCATTGACTGTGATGTTGTTCAGGCGGATGGAGGGACTCGAACTACCTCGATTACAGGGGCTTTCATTGCGATGTCGATAGCCATTAATAAGCTGGCCCAGAAGCATAATCTCGCCGTATTTCCTGTTACGGATTATTTGGCCTCGGTCAGTGTTGGCGTAGTCGGGAATGAGCTGCTGCTCGACTTGAATTATGAAGAAGATTCTAAAGCCAAGGTAGACATGAATGTGGTAATGACCGGCGAAGGCAAATTCGTAGAAATACAGGGTACGGGCGAGGAAAGCCCCTTCTCCCGCGAGGAAATGAACGGGATGATGGAGCTGGCTGAGAAAGGAATTCGTGAAATGATCGCGCAGCAGCAGGAAGTGCTTGGGCCGATTGCTTTGAAAATTGGATCAGGTCAGGCAGGGAAGAAGGTATGAACCCTTTTAAGGATACGGAGATTATTGTGGCCACGAAGAACCAGGGTAAGGTCAAAGAATTCGCATTTGCCCTCGCCGAGCTGGGCGGCACCGTGAAGAGCATGTACGATTATCCGGAGCTGCCTGAGGTGGTGGAGGATGGCGATACGTTCGCCGCTAATGCCCGCAAGAAGGCGAAGACGGTAGGCGATGCGCTCGGCAAGCCTGTTCTCGCCGATGACTCCGGACTTTGTGTAGACAAGCTCGGCGGGGCTCCCGGCGTCTATTCGGCGCGTTATTCTGGGGACCATGCTACAGATGCAGAGAACAATGACAAATTGCTGGATGAACTGCAGAAGTTGTCCGAAGGGGAAGATACGGAGCAGCCGCTCTTAAGTCCTGCCCGTTTCGTATGTCACTTGGCACTCTATGACCCGGGAACCGGAGAATTCGTAGAGGCTGAAGGTACCGTGGAAGGCATGATATCGGCAGAGCCTGCGGGAAGTGGGGGATTTGGTTACGACCCCATTTTCTATGTCCCCGCTTACCAGAAAGCCATGGCTGAGCTTACGCTCCAGGAGAAGCAGGCAATCAGCCACCGCGGGGCTGCGCTGCGCATCTTGAAGGACAAACTTGGATTGAAGTGATAGGGCAAGGACCGAAAAGTGATAGGACAAGGACTAAGAAGTGATATTACAGTAAAGGACGACTGCCGTGCCAGGCAGCCGTCCTTTATTCATGTTCATGCAGTTATGCGTGAGAACCGAGTCATTAGATTTTGACCGCGACAACGGTTAGTCTTTTGTAATCAGCATACATGGAGCCTTCGTGCATCAGCATGGGAACCAATCTTTCTGTAACTTTGGCGTAGAGAGCGGTTCTCTGATCATCTGAGAACCCGTTCAGGAAGTCGCCTCCGAAATTAGCAAGCCAGCCGCTTAATCCTTCCTTGTTGTCACTCAGCTTCGTAGGTCGGTCGTAATGGCGCATAAATTCTACTTTGAAGCCTTGTTCTTCAAGGAGCTGGGCATATTCTCCGATACTTGGGAAGTACCATGGGTTAAGCGTAGAAGCATCTATACCGTATTCCTCTTCGAACACCTCATAAATGGCCTGAATTATGGTCTCTACGTTGCCTTTACCGCCGAATTCGGCTACAAATCTTCCTCCAGGCTTTAATACGTGATAGATGGAACGGACGACACCTTGTGCGTTCTTCATCCAGTGCAGCGCCGCATTAGAGAATACGGCATCATAAGGCTCCTCCTCGGTGAAGCTCTCTCCGTTACTTATTTTAAAATTCAGATCAGGATATTTCTTCCGTGCCGCTTCAATCATGTTCGCTGAATAATCAATTCCTGTTACCTTCGCTCCGGACTCAGCGATCTGGAAGGTTAAGTCTCCGGTTCCACAGCCCAGATCCAGGATCCGTTCGTTGCTCTTTGGTGCAAGCAGATGAATTAAATTTTTACCGTATTCCGACACAAAGGCAAGCTTGTTATCATAAGACTCCGGGTTCCAGATATTTGTTGAACTCATCTTCAGCAGCTCCTTTGAATTAAGTTAAATTCATTGTTGCATGAAGATGCTTATAATGGAAATATATAATCGATATAGAGGTTATAGGTTAAGACTATGAAGATATACTCTAGTAATTGATTCGGGTATTACCGGATTGCAACTTTGTACGTCTTGAGCCAATGGTTAACCTGGGCTAAATAAGCGAATAATTGGGGACCCGACATCAACTGACCGAACCAGGGAAGATTGGATGAGGCTTCTGTGGAAGAAGCAATTTCGCGAATTTTATCCTGGTTGATCAGGGGGAGAATAGGAGACGTACTGTCATCCAGAATATTCAGCACCTGCTGCCTCACCACATTTAGATAGGCAGGGTTATGGGTTTTGGGATAGGGGCTTTTCTTCCGGTACAGCACATCTTCCGGTAGAACACCTTCTAGGGCTTTGCGAAGAATTCCCTTCTCCCGGTCCCCGGCAGTCTTGATCTCCCAAGGAATATTCCACACATACTGTACGAGCCTGTGATCGCAAAAAGGTACACGTACCTCAAGCCCTGCTGCCATACTCATCCGGTCCTTGCGATCCAGCAGAGTTGGCATGAATCGGGTAATGTTCAAATAAGACATGATGCGCATCTGGGCTTCTTTTCCCGTCTCTCCTTTTAGCTTCGGAACTTCATTTACCGCATCCTGATAGCGGTCCTGGATATACTCCTGCGGGGAGATCCATTCCCGGATCTCGGGTGCCAGTAGCTCGGAGCGAAGCCCGGTGGCCACAGACCATGGGAAGGTGCCAGAGTTCAGTAGTTCGTCGCGATGGAACCAAGGATATCCGCCAAAAATCTCATCCGCCGCTTCGCCAGATATCGCAACCGTTGCGTCTTTCTTAATCTCGCGGCTGAACAAATATAGCGAAGAGTCCACATCCGCCATCCCTGGCAGATCTCTCGCTTCTGTCGAGGCATCCAGGGCATGGGCTAGCTCGGGTGTATCGAAGCGTATCCAGTGATGCTCTGTGCCAAGCTCTGCAATCATACGCTCAATCCAAGGTGCGTCGGCACCTGGCTGGTAACTATGGGCCTTGAAATATTTATCGTTGTCTACATAATCAACTGAATAAGTATGAACCTGGCCTTGACCGCTTCTCTTGTAGTAATCCACGGCCAGGGCAGTCAGCGCACTGGAATCAAGTCCCCCCGACAGAAGGGTGCAGACAGGAACGTCAGAGAGCAGCTGCCGTTCAACCGTATCCTGCAGGAGCTCTCTCACCTTGGCTGCCGTGTGGGCCTCATTATCCTCATGTGTGTACGACTCAAGTTTCCAGTAGGTATAGATTCTCAGGCCGCTCCGGCTGTAGATCATGGCCTGCCCCGGACGGAGCTCCCGCAACTGCGTATAAACCCCGTGACCCGGTGTTCTGGCCGGACCGAGGATGAATATTTCAGCAAGTCCTTCAGCGCCTACAACGGGATCCACTTTAGGGTGCTCCAGAATGGCTTTGGGCTCTGAACCGAAGACGAGTGTGCCATCACGGTCACTGTAGAACAGAGGTTTGACACCAAGCCGGTCCCTTGCAAAAAAGACATGCTCCCGTACACTGTCCCAGATCGCGAAAGCAAAGATTCCGTTAAGCTTGTGAACGGAGTCCGGCCCCCACTCCATATATGCCTGCAGCAGTACTTCCGTATCACACTGCGTCCGGAATTTGTAACCCCGCTGAAGTAATTCTTCTCTTAGCTCAGGCGCATTATATATCTCCCCGTTGTATACAACGGTATATACATGGTCATCTTGATGGATGACCATGGGCTGTGCTCCATTAGCAGGGTCCATGACACTGAGTCTTCTGTGTCCGAATGCACAAGGACCGGAGATCCAGGTACCCCGAGCATCGGGTCCTCTTTTTCCAAGGGTTTCCGTCATGGTGAGAAGCAGGGCAGAGTCCCCCGTCAAGTCTCGGTTCCACTCGATAAAACCGGTAATTCCGCACATATATGGTTTCATCCTCTCTCTTGGTTACTCTAAATATGCGGTTCGTGCCGCCGGTGATACAAATTATGCCGAACCTAGGCATAAAATGTCTGTCCTTTATGGAAAACTATGCTTTGGAAGTATGAAAGGGGGAGGGTCATGAAGAAGACGTTTTATGTATCGGTTCAGGGCCGTTCGGTGCTGGAGGACCCGGGGGCAGCTGCTTACGAATGGGTTATCGAGGCAGCACCCGAGGAAGCTGATGAGCTTAGACGCAAGCTTTCCTCAAGTGCAGAAGCGGATGAAGACGAATTCATGGATTTCGTATTTCCTTGGCCAGATACTCCGGAGGATGGACGTCATGCGCGATATTCAGAACGAATCAACCGGGTATACCAGGAGATCTACCGCCTTGGAACATCGGAGACCCGTAGTCAAATGGAAAATTCAAATTTAATTCATGCATAATAATAAATTTAAAGAGGAGCGTTAGGTATGTACTCAATTAAAGACGCGAAGCTGACAAGAACTACAGAACATAATGGTACCGCATGTGCTGAAATCGAAGTCACTCCAGTGGCCTCAAATGAACCAGGGCTGCTTGTCTATGTGGCAAGGGCTGGGAATGGTGAGGATTTCGAGATTGTCCGAATGATCCGGAATGAATCGGATCTCGCCATAGACTGGTACAACAATAATCTGCACAACGCTTATGAGGAAATTGCCGAGGAGAACTTCGGTGATGAAGGGGTGCTGGATGCCCCGCAGCAAAGAGAGCAATTCCGGCAAAGCCTGCTCACTTCCGGCAGTATCTCAGCCCAGCTGGAGCAGATGCTCCCTAAAGGCAGCTAAAGCTGGAAGCAGCGGCCTTACAGAAAGGAGGCCCTCCCGGTAGAGGGAGGGCCTTTAAGTTTAGTACTGCTGAGGCCACTTCGCGTTAGCAAGGATGCGAATGCCTTGAACAATGTTATACAAGAAAGCACAGAAATAGATGATGGCAAAGATCACAATATACATAAAAATCGAGGCTACATACTGGGCCGAGAACATAAAGTAGAGAAGCGGAATCGCAGCTAGAACCGGAAATACATGTGAGAAAAGAGCCCGGCCAGCGTGCTTGCGAACCATGGCATCATCCGAGATGAACCATATCACCACAGGCAGCAGAAAAGGGGCGAAGAAAATGCTAAAGTAAGACAGCGATGCCAGAACAGGTCGCATACATCATTCACGCTCCTAGAGGTTCTTTTCTCTATATTACCCAAATTTCATAATTTCCTTTGACATTAACGGAAGATACGTTATAATAAATAACGCATCCTTTTTTTCTCTCAGGATCTGCCCTGAAGAAATTACATATGTCTCAGTAGCTCAGCTGGA
>NZ_RZNX01000011.1 GCF_003994465.1 Paenibacillus zeisoli
ACTAATCGGTCGAGGGCTTATCCTCAAAGTTTCACGGAGTGAAGGTACTTCGGAAGCATATTCTAAAGACCCCGAGAACTAATGGGGCACACGCAGTTTCGTTTCGTATCTAGTTTTCAGGGAGCAAACTTCAATGCTGTGAAGAAGCGAGTCTTCTAACAGAATGAATAAGCTTTCAGCATTTGGCGATGCTGAAACCTGAGCCATATTCTGCTACTAGCTAATGCATAGTAGGAGTTATAGAGAATTCGAGAAGCGAATGCTTCAAGAATTATGTTTGGTGGCGATGGCGGAGGGGTTCCACGCGTACCCATCCCGAACACGACCGTTAAGCCCTCCAGCGCCGATGGTACTTGGACCGCAGGGTCCTGGGAGAGTAGGACGCCGCCAAGCGAAGAGCAAGAGCACTACCTTTAGGGTAGTGCTCTTTTTGCGTTTAGTTAGAGATATTTCCAACAGTCCAGCAAATACCAGATCATATGTATAAAAAAATGTTAGAAAATGTCGATATATAACCATTATATATAAAAGGAGCATAATAATGAAAATAAATAGTATTCGGGTAAAAACACTACTATTAATTTTGCCTATTTTGATTATCATCAACTCAGTGATTTCAGGAATTGTATTCATCTCTGCCCGCAACCTTCTGCTGAACGAGACAGAGAGGGAGTTAAACGGTCAGCTCCAGAAGACGGAACAAAGTATTGAAAAGCGCTTGGGCGCTCATGCAACATTAACTGAAGCACTTGCAAAAAGTGTACAAAGCCAATATCAAAAAATGAATTTGGAAGATTATGATCATATGTTTCGCAATACATTGCAGGTTAACAAGGATACGTTCGGGTTAGGTGTATTTTTAAAACCACAAGTGTACAGTTCAGATATTCAGTTCTTCTCTTCATATGCGTATCATACGGGACAAACCGTAACAGTTACACATGATTATAACAATCCGAGTTATAATTATCCCTCGCAGAATTGGTACAAGTTAGCGGAGAAAAGCAAAGACCTCGTCTTCACTGATCCCTATTATGATGATAAAACTCAGTCTACTATGGTCACTGCAGCCGTACCGACATTGAATGATCAAGGCCAGTTCATTGGAGTGACTACCGGTGACATTAGCTTAATCACAATTCAGAACATCATTAAGGATACAAAATTAGGTGAGACCGGTTGGGCATTTATGATCAATAAGGATGGAACTTACCTGGCAGGACCGGATACTTCACTTATTATGAAACAGAAGCTTCAGGACAGTAAGGATCCCGAGCTTGCAGGACTCGCGAAGTCTATGCTTAATCGGGGGCAGGGGATCGAAGTATTTAAAGGAAAGAACGGCAGTAATCATGTCTACTATGCCAAATTGGCACAAACAGGCTGGGTTCTGGCTATGGTGCTGCCTGATGAGGAACTGAGCTCCAAGGTAAATGCATTAATGGTTAAAGTAATCATTACCAGTCTCATAGGGATTGCTATGGTAGTTACGCTCATTGTACTGTTCACTAACCACTTGGCTAACCTGACCAAGCGCGTGAACCAGATGGCGGAGCGAATGGCTCAGGGAGATTTCACTTATAGTCTCAAGGTTAAATCACAGGATGAGTTTGGCCAGATGGCAGTCAACTTGAATGAAACAAGCCGAACGCTAAGCGGTATGATTCGGGAAGTAAGAGATCATACGATACATGTAGCCTCTACATCAGAGGAACTGGCTGCAAGTGCCGATCAGACGAGCAAGACATCTGAGGAAATCACCATGACGATTCAGCAGGTTGCGAGCGGAGCAGCAGCCCAACAGCGGGGAACTCAAGAGAACGCCCGAGCCCTTGAAGAACTGGCAGCAGGTATCCAGCGAATTGCAGAATCTTCCTCAACGCTGCATGAAACTACACTTAGCACCTCAAAAAAAGCCCAGACAGGTAATCATACGATCCAGTTGGCCGTGGAGGAGATGAACAAGGTAGATAACATGTTCACAGGTACTGCCTCCATTATGGAGCAGCTGTCTCGTCGTTCAGAAGAGATTGGTAACATTATCAATGTAATTACCGAGATTAGCACACAGACGAATTTGCTTTCCTTAAATGCAAGCATTGAGGCCGCGCGGGCAGGTGAGCATGGTAAAGGTTTTGCGGTTGTTGCAGCTGAAATCCGCAGTCTGGCTGAACAGTCTAAACAATCCGCCGATCAGGTGCGCGAGATTATATTAAAAATTCAGAACGAAACCGCGGCAGCCGCTGCGTCTGTACAGAGCGGGGCACAAACGGTGAAGTCAGGCACAAATCGGGTTGAGGAAGCAGGAAATGCTTTTACAGGAATATTCACCGAAATTCAGCAAAGCGTCCTTCATCTTCAAGAAGTATCTGCGGTCGCTGAGCAAATGTCGGCAAGCTCTGAGCAAATTAGCGCAACCGTTGAGAACTTGGCGCATATTGCAGGCGAGGCTTCAGATGGTTCACAAAGTGTTGCTGCAGCCAGTGAGGAGCAGCTTGCATCAATGGAAGAGGTAGCAGCCTCGGCACAGTTTTTAGGAACGATGATGCAGGAGCTTCAAGATCTCCTTTCCAAATTTAAAGTAAAAGAGTAATTGTAAGAAAGAAGAACTGATTCAAAAGTCTCTCTTTTGGGTAAAAAGTTGTGTATAATCTAACTTAAGGGCGATACCTGATAAGATCATTATGCTGAAAAATATAATTTAGCCACTCAAGAAGTGGCTTTTTTAGTGACCAAAAAACTTAATGCTTGCTGGGATATCCATTTTCTTCAAGTTTTAACCGGAATCTAAGATTGTGGGTTATACTTAATTGTAGCATTCCTGACTGGAGGATATCTGTACATGAATGAATTATCAATCGATCTCCAACAATGGATCGAACACAGTTACACTGAGGCTCCAATCGGAATTGCCTTGATATCCATCGAAGGGAACTGGATTCAAGCCAACCCAAGTTTCTGTAATACACTGGGGTATACAGAGCCTGAGCTCAAGAGACTTTCAAACAAGGATATTACGTTTCCCGGAGATTTGAAGATAGATGAGGAATACATGGCCAAGCTGCTGCGAGCAGAAGGTGATAAATATCAGTGGGAGAAACGATATTTCCATAAAAATGGTCATGTTGTATGGATGTCGAAACAGGCGTCCCTTATAAGGGATGATCAAAATCAGCCCTTGTACTTTATTGCTCATGTAATCGATATTTCTTCAAAGAAAAATGTTGAAGTCAAAATGCATGAAACGGAATGCATGTATAAGCTTATTTCTGAAAACGCATTAGATATAATATCCTATATGACGCCTGAGGGAATAACCGAGTATTGTTCTCCTTCCATACGCGATGTGCTTGGATATGAACCCGAGGAATGGATAGGCAGGAATAACTTTCATTACTATCATCCCGAGGATGTCGCAGCCTTAAAGGCCAAGCCCTTTGCGGACCATGATGTGTCGACTTACCGGGTACGTCATAAATCCGGATACTACGTATGGTTTGAAACATCGACCAAAATAATCCGTGACGATTCTGGAGAAATACAGAGAGTTCTGGGGATCGGCCGCGATATAACAGAGAGAAAGAAATTTGCAGAAAGCTTCGCAGAAGCCCAGCAGATTGCGCTGCTCGGCAGCTGGGAGTGGGATATCGTGACGGATAAGGTATCTTTTTCAGAGCAAATTTACAAGATATTTAACCTGAAACAACAGGGGGCAGTACCGTCGAACGGCTTCTTGCAGCTTCTCCATTCCGAGGATCAACAGCGGTTCTTAGAGCTCAGAAGTGAGGCTTTGGATGGACACACGGTTAGTGGAGAGTTCCGTCATCTGGAACCTAACGGCTCTGTGAAACATCTGCATATCCGGGCTCGTGTGACTTTTAGCAATAAGGGACAACCACTTAAGATGTATGGAACGACCCAGGATATTTCGGAACGAAAGAAAGTGGAATTGACACTTCAAGAAACCATTGAACGTTACACTTCACTGAAGAAATATAATCACGATGCGATTGTCTCCCTCGATCTGGATGGAAATATTCTGAATATGAATGCGATGGCTGAGCGGATAACCGGGTACAAGGTGAAAGAAGTTGCGGGTCTGAATATCTCCAAATTTATTGGAGTCAAATATCGGAATCGTATACTACTGGAGACTACGAACCATACTTCAGTCGAACGGGATATCAACAAAATCAAGCATAGAGACGGACATTCCACGGAAGTGCTGACTACAATTGCTCCCATCATTATTAATAAGATGACCAAGGGATATTATATAATTGCCAAGGACATCACGGAACAGAAGAAGCTGTTAATTGCTAAGGAAGCGGCTGAACGGACGAATAAAGCGAAGAGTGAATTCCTTGCGATGATGAGTCATGAAATCCGGACGCCTATGAACGGGGTTATCGGAATGACCGATCTACTGCTGGAGACAACGAATCTTAGCGAGGAGCAAAGAGAATATATCCAGGTAATCAGTAAAAGTGGAAGCACGCTTCTGGCTATCATTAATGATATTCTCGATTTCTCCAAAATTGAGTCAGGCCGGGCGGTTATGATCTCAGAGCCATTTAACATCAGAGAGCTTGTTGATGAGACACTCGATGTCTTTCAGTTAAAAGCGAGAGAGAAGAAGCTGGAAGTTAAAACTTCCATTAGTCCAAGCATTCCAGGGATGTTGATAGGAGACTCCAATCGTCTAAAGCAGGTGCTGATGAATGTCATTGGAAATGCGATTAAATTTACCGAGCACGGTGATGTGTCTATTACGATCCAAGATTTGGAGAAGGGCTTTGGGAGTGTGCTGCTGCAATTTACAATTTCAGACACAGGTATCGGAATTCCCAAGGACAAGCTCAAATACTTGTTCGAGCCATTCTCACAGCTGGATAATTTCATGACTCGAAAGTCGGAAGGAACAGGCCTTGGGCTTGCGATCAGCAAAAAAATTGTAGAGATGATGGGCGGGGAGATTCACGCGATACAAACGGATGAGCCTGGGGCCACATTTGTTTTTACAGCTTACTTCCAGCACGAAGACATACATGAAACTACCCACGCTGAGTACACTGGCAAAGACGAGCAAGACCAGCAGGAGACCTTAAATATATTGATTGCCGAAGATAATGAAGTGAATCAGATGGTACTTACCCGAATGCTCGAGAAAATGGGATTCCAGCCTAGCTTGGTGGAGAATGGGAATGAAGTCCTTGAGGCGCTGAAGCAAGCTGATTATGACATTGTATTCATGGATATTCAGATGCCCTTAATGAATGGCCTCGACGCCACTAGGGAGATCAAAAAGGTGTTCCCGGCGGGGAAGTGGCCCTATATTACAGCCGTAACAGCCAATGCGCTTAGAGGGGATCAGGAGATCTGTATAGCAGCGGGAATGGATGATTACATCAGCAAGCCAATTAAAATGGAGGATTTGGCGAGGGTTATTCACAGGTATCGCTCGCAAAAAACTAGTAATCATTTGTAATATTCCTGAAATGTTAATTTCATCTGGGTTTAAGGTAAGGAGCCTATAATGAAGTTACCCCTTTAAAAATATATAACTTAGACCCACAGCCCGTTGCTGTGGGTCTCTTTTTTTAATGGCCTGGTTGGCAAAGTTCGTACAGAAGGTTCTCGCTGCTTTTCTCAAGAATCATGGGAAAAAGCCTTGTTTTGTCAGGAGCCAGCTCATGGACTTGATCAAATGCAGCTGACGAGGCATAGATCGTATCGAATTGTTCAACCATTTCCTGCAATTCAGACGCCTTATCGATGCCAAGTGGAGAGGCTTGGATATTCTTAATCCCCGCATCACTAATCCGATTGGCCATCCATTGTCCACCTTCCTTACCAAGACACACAAAGCCAACCTGACTGGAGGATTGGTGCTGTGCAATTTCAAGAAGAACCGGCATTGCTGCTGTTGCTCCAATCACATATACCTTGATATTGTAACCTTGGAGCAATCCTCTAACTTCTTGATCATGATTCAAGGTAGTAATTATAAGGTCTGCCTGAGCTACAGCCTCATCTCTTACCTTCTCCGATTGCAGTTCTGAGAGCATTTGAGTCCTTACCTCAGCACCAGTAATTCGCTCAATTTCAGTCTGATAAAAAGGGTGATCGTGACCTTCACATTCAATAAACAGGATGCGCAGTTGATCAGCTTGAATGTCCTCATGAAGCATCAGGTAGGCCAGAGAGGCCGTGAAAAATTCACTTAATGGGATGTGTTTGCTTTCCGCTTCATCTATGGTCCGCATAAGCAGTTCATACATAGGCTCCCGTTGCTTGCGAAGGTGCTTAACTTGAGCGTTATCAAGGATTTGGGTTCCGCGTCCCTTTTGTATGGAGACAAGACCGTCATCTTTTAACTGATTATATACAGAGTTGATGGTATTTCGGTTCAGGCCGAGCAGATTGGCCATATCGCCAGCAGGAGGAAGCATGTCCCCGGGGAGAAAATGCCCCGTACCAATTAACCATTTCAGTTGTTCTTTAATTTGTGTGTTTAAGCTGAAAGTGACGCGAGGATCGACTCGGAGCTTAAGGTCTTTGTCCATTTCAAATAACCTCATTCCTAGTTATATATTCATTATAACTTTAAGTCGTACACCGTTTAAAAGCAATAAAGGATTGACAATATCTGATGTTCATCGTAAGTTAATAACTAAATACATAGTTAAATAGTAATTTAATTATAAGGAGTGGATTAAGATGAACCAATTCATATTGTTTTTTAGCAAAATGAGAGGGATGAGCCGCACCCCATTAAAAGTAACTCGGCGTAATGTGCTCATTGGCTTTATCGGTGGATTTGTGGCTGTTGGTCTGCTTGCCATCTTAACTGAGATGGGTCATGGCCTCTGGATCATGGCTCCTTTTGGTGCCAGCTGTGTGCTTGCCTTCGGCGTATGGGACTCCCCGCTCTCCCAGCCACGGAATATTATCGGGGGACACCTCATCTCAACACTTACAGGACTGCTGGTCTATCATCTTGTTGGGGGAGGATTCCTGTCTATGGCTATAGGCGTTGGCGCAGCGATTAGCTTCATGATGCTCGCCAAGATGACACATCCGCCTGCAGGAGCAGATCCTCTTGTTGTCATCATGGCAGGCAGCAGCTGGTCTTTTCTGTTTACCCCGGTACTGATCGGAGCTGTTGTTATTGTTGCTGCTGCTCTTATTATTAATAATTTGGACCGTACCCGTAATTATCCTACTTTCTGGTGGTAAGATAGGTATATACAACATGAAGCTCACGAAGGAGAGGTTACGAGATGAAGAAGAATAGGCTGGGTCAGTCAGACCTGTATGTAAGTGAAATTGGATTTGGATGTATGTCCATTGGGACAGAAGAGAAGACAGCCATCCACCTCATTCATGAAGCATTGGAGCAGGGTATTAATTTCCTGGATACAGCCGATCTCTATGATCAGGGACGTAACGAGGAGCTTGTGGGTAAAGCCATTCGTGGGAAACGTGATCAGATTATCCTGGCTACCAAGGTAGGGAATCGTCGAATTGAAGGACAGGAAGGTTGGGTATGGGATCCTTCGCCCACCTATATTAAATCCGCAGTGAAGGAGAGCCTTAGAAGGCTTGGTACAGACTATATTGATCTGTATCAGCTCCACGGGGGAACCCTGGAAGATCCCATTGATGAGACGATTGAGACTTTTGAAGAACTGAAGCGGGAAGGGATAATTCGGCAGTATGGAATATCCTCCATTCGACCGAACGTCATTCTTGAATATGTAAATAGGTCCGGGATCGTTAGTGTAATGAGCCAATACAGCCTTTTGGATAGGAGACCCGAGGAACAAATTCTGCCCCTGCTCGCAAAACATGGAATCAGTCTTATAGCCAGAGGCCCGCTGGCCAAGGGAATACTTACGGAGGATGGGGAGCATAAATCAGAAAAAGGATATTTGGACTACACGCCAAAACAGCTCGCTGTGCTGCGCGAGGACTTGAGAAAAATATCAAATAATAGAGGTTCTCTACATCAAACCGCACTCAGGTATCCTCTCTATCATCCTGCCGTAGCAGCGATTATACCGGGTGCGAGTTCCGTACAGCAGATAGTAAGAAATGTGCAGGAGGGCAAGGATTTTAACCTGTCAACCAATCGTTATGAGCAAATTCAGCAGCTAACCAAATCAACTGATTACGATGAAGAGCATAGGCTGGATGGCAGCAACTGAAGAGCAGTAAATTTACTTCCTAATTATGGATTATTCCTGATCATGTGATGTAACTTTGACCAGATTGTGCATGTTTCAGCCATTTTGTTCATATGAATTCCCTTTCATTCGGCATAGAATATATAACTGTAATCAAGGATCATTAACAGGGGGAACATTTGACGATGATTTACGTGACGATATGGAATGAGTTTGTTCATGAGAAAATTCACGATGAGGTAAAAGCTGTCTATCCTGAAGGCATTCATACTGCGCTAGCGGAAGGACTATCCGGAGAAGGTTTTGCCATTCGTACTGCAACTTTAGATGAACCTGAGCATGGTCTGACCGAAGAAGTTCTAAACTCAACCGATGTGCTTATCTGGTGGGGACACATGGCACATGACCGGGTTAGTGATGAAATTACGCAAAAGGTGGCTCAGCGCGTTCAGCAAGGTATGGGATTGGTTGTACTACACTCCGGCCATTTCTCCAAACCATTCAAGGCTTTAATGGGCACGAGCTGTGATCTGAAATGGCGTGAAGTGGGTGAGCAGGAAATCCTCTGGAATGTGAATCCATCCCACCCTATTGCTCATGGAGTGAATGCAAGTATTATTCTTGCGCATGAGGAAATGTACGGTGAGTTCTTCGATATCCCAGAACCGGATGAACTGGTGTTCATCAGTAATTTTGAAGGCGGGGAAGTATTCCGCAGCGGATGTACCTTCCGTCGTGGGGAAGGGAAGATATTCTATTTCCGCCCGGGCCACGAGACTTATCCAACCTATTACAACAAAGAAATCCTGCGTGTTATTGCTAACGGCGTGAACTGGGCTAATCCTGTTCATACCTTGAAGCCGGTATTTGGTAACAGCGAGCCGATTAGAGCTATTAACAAAGGTATTTTGGTTTAATATTCCTGTGCGAATGACCGTTTTGTCCGTATTTTACGGGCAAAACGGTCATTTTACTTTTATCGGGGCAGGTATCTAGGAAAGATGCAGAAAGACATGGAACTGTGATAAAGTGAAGAATGAACTATATTTTTCCAAATTGTATCGGGGGAATTATGTTAAACAGACTTAATGAAGTGAATATTAAAACCAAGATAAGCGTGCTGCTTCTCTTGTTCGCAGCCTCGGTTCTGTGTCTTATGCTGGGAAGTTACCTAAGAGCGTATACCAATCGGGACATCTATAGGTTCTTATACTGGAACATGTTCCTGGCATGGATGCCGGCAGGGTTTGCCATGTTGATGGATTGGATTTATGTATACATACAGAAGAATCGTGGGCTGAGAGTTATTTTATTTATCGGGGCGGGTATACTCTGGCTGCTGTTTTATCCGAATTCTGCATATTTAATAACTGACCAGCTTCATCCTTTTGTGAAGTTCCAGAGTGAATACGGCATGCGGTTCTGGCAGGGAATTGAATTCTGGTATCATCTGCTGCTGTTCTTTTCTGCAGCGGTAATTGGTCTGCTCCTTGGCGTATACTCAATGTTGTCTGTACAGGAATTAGTGAGGAGGTCCTTCGGTAGGGCCAAGTCCTGGATATTTGCTGTTGTAACCCTGGCCCTGACAAGCCTCGGAATCTATCTCGGCCGCTTCATTCGCTGGAACAGCTGGGATGCGATTCGCAGCCCGCAGCAGATTGTTCATGAAGTCCTGACTATGTTAACAGATGTGCAAGAATTAAGGCGGATGATTCCTTTTACAGGTATAATCATGATGATTCTGCTGTTCAGCTACCTTATAATTGTTGGATTTAGCATGATGAGACAACAGAAATGATAAAGGATGTGCGTACTAGGGGCCACGATCTCCTGGTGCGTTTTTTTGTTGTATGTCAGTTGACAAAGAAGCAGGAGTATACTATATTTTATTAATCGTAATAATTACTATTAAGGAAGGTGAGAAACATGGCGAAGAAGTCAAAAGTCGTGAAAGAGAAGCAGCGCAGAGAAATGGTTGCCAAATATGCAGAGCTTCGGCGGGCACTGAAGCTAAATGGAGATTACGCTTCGCTGCAGAAGCTTCCCCGAAATGCATCGCCTACAAGAATGAAGAACCGTTGTGTGGTCACGGGCAGGCCAAGAGGTTACTTATCGAAGTACAAGGTATCCAGGATTGTCTTTCGCCAGCTTGCTCATCAGGGACAAATCCCCGGGGTTAAGAAGGCCAGTTGGTGAGCGGATTACAAATTTTATAGATTGGGATAGGAGTTGTGAGCAATGAGAATAGTTATAACTTTAGCATGCACGGAATGTGGAGACCGTAACTATACAACAACCAAGAATAAGAGGAATCATCCGGAGCGGCTAGAGCTTCGTAAGTATTGTCCCCGGCTGAAGAAGTATACAATTCATAGAGAGACACGTTAAGAACAGAACTGAGTCCAAGCTAGTGATTAATTACACTTTGTTGCCCATAAACCTTGCAGATTTGGTTAAATATAACTAAGTAGTTCACTTCATAAGGTGGTGCAGTCTGTGGGAAACTATAATCTGGATGAGTTGCAGCAGCATATCCTTATATGCCATGGTTCTAGCTGCAAAAAGAACCGGGCTGAAGAGATCACAGCTGCAATTCGAGATGAAGTCAAGACCCAGAAGACGAGTTCAATTCTAGTGACTAGAACGGAGTGCCTCAAAAGGTGTTCAGATGCCTGCAATGCAGTGATTTATCCTGCGGGAGTATGGTATAAGGAAATGACACCTGGAGCCGGCCGCAAGCTGGTCAAGAAGCTTGGGAAGGGTAAGCTTATGAAGAAGCATATTTCATATCATGTAGGCAAATATAAAGAGGCGACCCCTTAGGTCGCCTCTTTATATTTATTCCGATTCGCTTGGCCCTGCCTCGCTGACCTTTAGAAGTGTCTCAAGAAATACTTCAGCAGGCTGTGCGCCTGTAATCGCATATTTACGGTCAATCAGGAAGAAGGGAACAGCGCGAATCTCCAGTTCTGCTGCTTCTTGTTCATCACCCTTAACTTCAACCGCATAATCATCACGGCTGAGCATAGCTGCAGCAGTCTGTTCATCGAGGCCAACTTGGCCAGCGAGAGCAGACAATACAGCATGATCACCGATATGCTTGGAATCCGTAAAATAAGCTTTGAACAGCAGTTCAGTCATCTCAGCAGCCTTACCCTGCTTAGCAGCGAAATGTGTCAGGCGATGGGCATCGAACGTGTTCGTCTGGATGGCCGTATCCAGGCGATACTGGAGTCCGAGTGACTTTGCCTGCTCGGTCACATCGTTGTTCATGGCGATGGCTCTCTCACGGGTCATTCCGTATTTGCCGGCCAGCATGTCATGCACATCATAGTCCACATCCCGCTTAGCATTAGGGTCAAGCTCGAAGCTTCTATAGATCACTTCAACGTTATTTTTATCTGCAAATTGGTTCAGAGCTTGTTCAAACCGTCGTTTTCCCATATAGCAAAAAGGACATGCGTAATCGGACCATATTTCTATCTTCATAATTAACCTCCATTGCTGCTCAGAATTTTAATCATTGTACTTGAATTATCATAGTTACTTTATAAATGAGTGTCAAACCATATATAAATAATTACATATATAATTATTGACGTTAACGTTAAATGTATATTATAATATTTACATATTGAACGTCCGGAAAAGAGGTTTTGGATGTGCTCAAAATTGAAGAAGTAGCCAGTGAAACTGGACTTACGAAACGTACGATCCGGTATTACGAGGAGCTCGGTCTTCTTCCTTCCCCTAAGCGTAGTGATGGAGGGATACGCCTGTATACTCAGGAGGACATTGTATTGCTGAACAAGATTGTCAGTGCCAAGGAAGTGCTTGGGTTCTCTCTTCAGGAGCTTCATAAGTATGTGACCATTGCCGAGCTGCTGAGGGATAAGAATCAGAAGTATCAAGGAGAGAAGGCAGGGCTTACGGATAAGCAGAGGAAGGAGAAGCTGGTGGAAATTGACGCTGTACTATCAGAACAGCTTGAGCTGCTGGCCCGGAAGCTGGATAACATCGTTAAATTTCAAAGTGAGCTAACCGATCTTCGGGGAAAGGTTCAAATCAAGCTTAGGGAGATAGGGAAGGGTTCTCATTCAGATTCCCTCTCCCAGCCCTATGAGACGTAATTCTGGCATCATCAACTGCAGGTATCTTATCTAACGTGGAGGTTATTAAAGTATGCAATCAGAGTCTAAACTGGCCGGAGATCTTCAGGAATCTTCCGGATTATTATCTCAGCCGAAAGCCGTATGGGCTGTAGCTTTCGCCTGTGTTATTTCGTTTATGGGTTTGGGTCTTGTTGACCCGATACTGCCGGCCATTGCTGAGCAGCTGCATGCGAGCAAGAGCCAAGTATCTTTACTTTTTACCAGTTATAATCTTGTGACCGGTATTGCCATGCTCATTACCGGAGTGGTATCGAGCAGGCTGGGAGTGAAGTGGACTCTCCTATCCGGGATGGTGCTGACGATTATTTTTGCCGGACTCGGCGGGGCTTCACATACGATTGGTCAAATTGTTGGCTTCCGTGCAGGATGGGGACTAGGTAATGCTCTATTCATTGCAACCGCACTATCAGCTATCGTCGGATTCTCCAAATCGGGAACCGCCAAAGCGATTATTTTGTATGAAGCAGCTCTTGGTCTTGGGATCTCGGTTGGACCACTTCTTGGTGGGGAGCTCGGCTCTATATCTTGGCGGGGGCCATTCTACGGGGTTAGCGCATTGATGATTATCGGTTTCATCTTCATTCTGTTTGTACTGCCTAAGACACCTAAGCCAAAGAAGACGAGCTCGATTGCTGACCCGTTTCGGGCGCTTGGATATCCAGCTCTACTCACTCTAGCCATAGTAGCTTTCCTATATAACTTCGGGTTCTTTACGTTGATGGCCTATTCCCCATATGTCATGAAGCTGGATGAGCATGGACTAGGCTATGTATTCTTCGGTTGGGGGATTATGCTGGCTATCACCTCTGTTCTGGTAGCACCTAAGCTTCAGAAACGTTTTAGTCTTGTGTCATCGATCAGCTGGATGCTTACTCTGTTTGCCGTGGATTTGGCTGTGATGGCCGTTGGAACCATAAATCATTCTCCAACAACGGTCATTATTGCGGTCATTGTAGCAGGCATCTTCCTGGGGATTAATAACACGCTGATTACGACTGCTGTCATGCAGGCGGCACCAGTAGAACGAGCTACAGCATCAGCCTCCTACAGCTTCGTACGTTTTCTTGGGGGAGCATTATCTCCTTGGCTGGCCGGTAAGCTGTCCGAGTGGTCCACCGCCCAGTCGCCATTCTGGTTCGGTGCTTTTATGGTCATGCTGGGGGTTATTGTTCTGATTATCCGCCGCAGACATTTGGATCATATCAATAGAAATGCCGGACACTAAGGAGGAATGGATCCATGTTTAATCATATTTTAATCCCGATCGATGGTTCTACCCATGCGATGCGTGCGCTTGAAACGGCGAAGTCATTCGTTCAAAGCCTATCTTTAAGTCCCATAGAGCTCACTGTACTTCATGTGAATCCTGAGCTTTCCTACAACGAACCCCCACTTGGTGTAGATGTGGAAGCCCGGTTAGAAGAGGAAGGAAGGCAGATTGTAGAACCTGCCGTACAATTATTTGCAGGCCTTCCTGTTCAGTGCCTAGTGATGACAAAGCATGGTGATCCAGCGAGCCTGATCTGCGCTGCCGCAGAAGAGGTAGGGGCGGATATTATAATTATGGGCACAAGAGGGATGAACCTTGTATCTGAAATCCTGCTCGGAAGTGTGAGTCACCATGTGATCCAGCATGCTCCTTGCCCGGTTATGACAGTAAAATAGATAATAAATAAAGTCCGCCATTTAGAATGGCGGACTTTTTTGTGTGCGCGCATATTTTCGAGTACAATTAATCATAAATGAGCATAAAAAACCTATTTACAAAGTTTGAAAACGCTATTATAATCATAAATGAGCACAGATGATCGAATGTGATCACAAACGCTCATAGAATTGCTCATTTTAGAAAGGGTGATTCCAAATTGTTATTTGAAGAAGAAAGAAAATCACAGCTGGTTCAATATCTAGAGCGCAACCAAAGAGCGTCGGTTCAGGAACTAAGTGAGAACTTTGAAGTATCTGAATCTACAATCCGCCGGGATTTGAAAGAGCTCGAGGAGGCCAAACTTCTAAAGCGGACACATGGTGGGGCCGTGGCGCTCCAGAGCGCGGGGTTTGAACCCAGCATTCTGGATAAGGAAGATGTGCTTAGGCCGGAGAAAGAACGCATTGCCCGTGAGGCAGCGCGGCGAATCCGGGAAGGAGATACCATCCTTTTAGACTCAGGAACAACAACCCTTCATCTGGCGAGGGAGATCAAGCAGTTCAATTCCATTCGTGTCATTACTAATTCAATGCTGGTACTTAATGAACTAAAAGACAGCAGAAATATAGAGGTTACCCTCCTAGGAGGGATTCTGAGGCCCGAAACCCAAGCCTTTGTGGGTCCCATGACCGAACAATCGCTTGAAATGATTCGGGTTGATAAAGCGTTCATCGCAACGAATGGCATCGACTTAAAGCAGGGCATTACAACCCCCAATCTGGTGGAAGCCGCAACGAAGCGTAAAATGATCCAAATTGCAGGTGAAGTTATCCTGTTAACGGATCACAGCAAGATTGGGAAAGTGGCTTATGCAAAGTTCGCAGATATACCCGACATCCATCATTGCATAATTGATCAGGGAGTTCGGACTGACTTCGTAAATGAACTCAAAAAACTGGAAGTAGATGTAACATTGGCTTCAGAATAGGAGAATTTGAGATGAAATCATCTGTGATTACGGTGACCTTAAATCCTGCGCTGGATAAGACAGTGACACTGGAGGAACTCCAGGTCGGTGGTCTTAACCGGGTACAAGAGATCAGAATAGATCCGGGCGGCAAAGGAATTAACGTAGCCAAGGTACTTAGAAATTTTCAAGTTACTGTAACGGCGGCAGGCTTTGTTGGAGGCTACAGCGGACGACAGCTTCTTGGCGATCTGGATAAGCTCGGAGTTCAGCAAGCCTTTATCCAGGTGGAAGGGGATACAAGGACGAATCTCAAGATTGTGGATTCCTCTACATCAATAACAACGGAGATCAATGAACGAGGCTCATGTATCAAAGAGATGGATGTTCAGGTATTTATGAAGCAAATGGAATCTATTCTAGAAGGCGCTAAGGTTCTGGTTCTTGGAGGAAGCATTCCCCCAGGGATATCGGTAGATATTTACAGGACACTGACAGACATGGCGAGCCGTAAAAACGTGAAGACCATACTGGACGCGGATGGAGAGGCTCTTGCCCTAGGGCTCAAAGGGAAGCCCTATGCGATTAAGCCAAACATTCATGAGCTGGAGCAGCTAATGGACAAAAAGCTGGAGTCAACGGAAGATGTGGTTCAGGCCTCACGTGATCTGCTTCAGGAAGGTATCCAGCTGGTCATTGTCTCTATGGGTGCTGACGGTGCGATCTTTGTAAGCGCTGACGAGGTGCTTAAGGCAAGCCCATTCCCTATTGAGCCAAAGAGTACGGTTGGAGCGGGGGATTCTATGGTAGCCTCCATATCTTCCAGCATCCTTGCCGGACACAATCTGGAGGAGCTAGCCCGCTGGGCCACTGCAGCAGGATCAATCACTGCTTCAAAGGAAGGAACTGAAGTGTGCAGTAGAGATGAAGTTGCACAGAGCTTGAATCAAGTGGGTATTGAAAGCATTGATTTTATCAGCTTCTAAAGGGGAAGATAAACATGAAGAAATTATTAGCTGTTACTGCTTGTCCAACAGGAATTGCACACACATATATGGCAGCAGAGTCTTTGCAGAAGTCAGCAGCAGAGAAAAATGTACCCATCAAGGTTGAAACACGCGGCGCGATGGGGGTAGAAAATGAATTAAGTCCGCAAGAAATTGCTGAAGCCCATGCGATTATTATCGCAGCAGATACCGATGTATTGGAAGAACGCTTTGCGGGTAAGCCAGTTATTAAAGTGCCGGTTGCCCACGGGATCAAAAGACCAGGAGAACTGATTGACCAGGCTTTGGCCAAACAGCCTTCTGCACCATCAGCAGCTCCAGCGGGGAGAGCAAAGACCGAAGAGAAAGAAACGGGTTCAGGCAATTCCATTTATAAAAACCTGATGAATGGGGTCTCCAATATGCTTCCATTGGTTGTAGCCGGAGGTCTGATTATTGCCTTATCCTTTATTTTTGGTCTTAAGCCCGCAGAGGGGACATTCGGATTTCAACTGTTGACGATCGGAAAAGCGGCTATGGGACTTATGGTTCCTATCCTTGCCGGGTTCATCTCCTTCTCCATTGCAGGTAAGCTTGGATTAGCTCCTGGTCTGGTCGGCGGCATGCTCTCCACTCAGATAGGCGGAGGATTCCTGGGAGGCATTATTGCCGGCTTCCTGGCAGGTTATGTTGCTAAAGGCTTAATCAAATACCTTAAACTGCCTAAAATTATGGAAGGACTTAAGCCTGTACTGCTCATTCCTTTACTTTCTGTATTAATTGTTGGCTTGCTTATGATCTATGTCATTGGTGATCCGCTGAAATGGTTAATGGACGGATTGACATCTTGGCTCCTGACCATGGGTTCAGCCAATGCTATTATTCTTGGAGCCGTACTTGGTGCGATGATGGCCATCGATATGGGTGGACCTTTCAACAAAACGGCCTATACTTTTGCCACAGGTCTGCTTGCAAGCAGCTTGTTCGGCCCGATGGCTGCTGTAATGGCGGCTGGAATGACCCCACCTCTGGGAATTTGGCTTGCTACTGTACTTGCACCTAAGAAATTCACCAAGGAAGAACGCGAAGCCGGTAAAGTTGCATCTGTACTTGGACTGTCATTCATTACCGAAGGAGCTATTCCATTCGGGGCAGCAGATCCACTGCGCATGATACCTGCATTTATGATCGGCTCAGGGGTTGCCGGAGCCTTGTCCATGGCCTTCGGAGTTGGCCTTCATGCTCCGCACGGCGGGATTTTCGTTCTTGCTATTCCTAATGCGATCGATAATATTCTGTGGTATGTACTTGCGATTGCCGTTGGAACAATTGTTACTGCGCTCTGTGTGAATTTGTTCAAAAGAAATAAAGCCGTTGCTTAAGGGTACGATCTAGATGTAAAAAGGAGCTGTCAGCTATGAATATTCATGATTTGCTAAATAAAGATTCAATCTTCCTGCCACTCGAATCCGGCAGCAGGGAAGAGATTATCCGCAAGATGGCAGCCGGACTTCAGGCATCGGGCGCGGTGACTGACCTGGAGCAGTACGTTCAGGCTGTGCTTGCCCGCGAACAGCAAAGCTCTACAGGAATCGGCTTTGGTGTTGCCATTCCTCATGGTAAATCTGCAGGGGTAGCGAAAGCAAGCCTCTCCTTCGCTAGACTCTCGGCCCCGGCAGATTGGGAATCACTGGACGATGAGCCGGTGTCGATGGTCTTCATGATTGCCGTACCTGAAGAGAATGTAGGTAACGAGCATTTGAAGATCCTGGTTGCCCTGTCTCGTAAATTGATTCACGAAGAGTTCAGACAGCAGCTGCTAAATGCTAAATCTGTGGACGAAGTGATCGAGATTGTGAAGAGCATCTAATATGTTATAGAAAGAGCCGCCTTGTTCTTATCAAGGCGGCTCTTTTTTGGTTGTCATGAGCGGTATGGAATCAAGAATAAGGCTCCTGATTTAGCAAAAATTCACATAATGGTGGAAATATATGCTGGCCTTTCAAACTTAGTAATAGGTGATCGACTTGGAAGTTAGTGCCCAGCACCGACTTTGAGAGGTCGGAGAATTCTTCTAAATTTGGAGGTGCATCCCTTAGCAAATGATCTGTGTTAATTGAATAAGGACTCAGTTCGTCTTGTAGCTCTTGTATTTCATGCAGGGGCGGTGAAGTATAGTCTTGTTTGAAACGCCAATTTAAAATTCGAAGAATCTTCAAGATTGCGTCCATTTGTTTTTCAGTAAAATTGTGATTGAGTACAAACATAAAGAAAGGATAAGCATCTGAGGGAATCATTCTTTTCAAAAGATTGACCTGATGGGTTAATAACTCCAGTCTTGCTTCTATTGTCATTAAATCCTCCCCCTTTGTTCATATTCAAGAAAAACGAATAACCAGCCTCCGAGTAATTGACGGTGACTGGTTATTAGGCATTTCTATGTTATGTTCAGCATTAGTCCTGCTGCTGTCTGGATATCACATACAAGGCCAGCCAGATGAAGATGAAGCCAACGAACTGAGGCATGGTTATGACCTGCTTGAAGACAATCCAGTTCACCATCACGGCAACCATAGGGAAGCTTAACTCAGCCAGGGTAGCGAAGGAAGCTTTGGTCGTTGACAGTCCTCTGTAGTAGAGAAGGAGACTAAGCAGACCCGGAACCAACGCTTGCAGGAACATGTTCACCGTGGTGGCTGTAAGTTCACCCGCGCCGGAAGGCAGTGTCCAAGGGGCGCTCTCCGAAGTGGTGATGAGGAACAGCAGGGGTAAAGCAAGCATGAACCGCAGGGAAGTTACCGTCTCATATTTCATACTCCGAAGCATATAGCGTCCCATCACTGTGGATCCTCCCCAAAGTGCAGCAGCGCCAAGAGAGAGCAGGCTTCCAACTTGAATGAATTCGCCAAAGTTGCCAATCGGGAGTGTCCATCCAAAGGTTAATAAATAAGTTCCGGCAATGGCCAGGACAATGAGTCCTGAGAAGTATTTAGGAAGGGCTTCTCTCAGAATGAGTCTAGCCATAATAATCGCGAACAAAGGCTGCATCTTCTGGAGCAAAAGAACGGCATTAAGATTGCCGCTGCCCGAAGACAGGGCCTGGGTGAACAGAATGGAGGCTATCGCAGAGCCTCCCCAGGAAATAAAGAGAAGTGCCGCTGCCTGCTTAAGGCGAACGGTCTTTAGTTCACTGCGGTGGGACCACAATACAGGAGCCGCGAACAAGAATAACAGGACATGTTCAAGAAGGACAATTTGCGCCGAGGTAAGGTACTTCAGCAGCTGAATTCGGAATAAGGGATCAGCTCCCCAAAGCGCTGCCCCTAGGACGACGAACCAGAATCCGGTACCTACCCGTCTCCGGCTGTAATTTAATGCAGTGTTGACATTTTCCATATTCAAAAACTCCTAACTTATTAGTTTTGAATATAGGACCTCGATGTAGAAAACCCCCGTATATACTTGTTCAAGTACACACAGGGGCTCATCAAACAAGCCACTGTGAACGGAAATAGAACCGTAACACGGCTTGCTTTATGATCTCCTCCCATCCGGACTTTACCGTCGGCCTTGGAATCACACCAAGTCAGTCGCCACTTTGCTTGAGCAATCATGACGAGTCGCGGGCTTGAGGTTCACGTACGAACCCTCACCGCCGGTCAGGAATCTCACCTGCCCCCGAAGATCCATATTCGATTAGTTGTAAATTCATCTAACTATATGAAATCGCTTACTGTCAATATGACAAATGGAAAAAAGTTAGTGATGAATGCTGTCCTTTTTTGTAATGGTCAAAACTACAAGGATCTCTGCTGCTGGGTATCAAGCGGTGTTAAGTGCAGCACTTCGTCTTGATGGTTCTTGCGGAACGTACCTGGAGTATATCCGGTCCAGGCTACAAACTGACGGCTGAAGCTCTGAACATTCTCATAACCGATCCGGTGGGCGATGTTCTCAATGGACTCACTGCTGCTTACCAGCATTTGCATCGCTTCCTGCCGCTTGAGAATCATCAAATATTCGCGTGGAGACATTCCATAGAACTGCTTGAATACCCGGTGACAGTGCCTGCGGCTGACACCAAGCTGATGTGAAATATTCTCAAGCCAGTCGCCTGTGATATCCGGGGTATTCGTATCCGAAGACAAGACCAGCGTCTCCACCTGCTTCGCAATGAGATAAGAGAGCTCCGAGCGCAGAGTAGGCTCCTTACCCTGGTTCTCAGAATCGAAATAAGACTGAAGCTCTGTTATAAGTGTAAATAGATGGAGAAACAATCTGGAAGTCGACTTGGAGTCTTCATACAGTGCTTCCATTAAATTCTCAACAAGAGGACCGAGCAGGGTGTTAAGCGGATGTCCTTGTGGATAGAGCCCCTTGTTATTCATTTCGAACAGTTTAAGAAAAATGGGATCCTCCACCTGAAAGTGCATGACGAAGAAGGTCGCGTCCTCTTGTCCTCTTATTTGATAGTCATGCATCTGCATAGGTGATATGAGCATCAGATCTCCGGCCTGCTGCTCGTATTCAGTGGACCCGACGATCGCTGTCTGAGTACCTGCAAGCAAGAGATTGATTTCGAAGAGCATATGGTGAACATGAGGACCGCAGGTCCAACCGCTTGTTACGGTACGGGTATGTGGAGAGTAAATACAAATTTCTGAACGTATATGAGGGAACCATCGTTCCGGCGGCAATTTTCTCATGATGACAACAACTCTCCTGAATGTCCGATTTGGTTAAACTTGTGTTTGAATCGGGGCCGATTATGTTATAGATGATCTGGGCCTGTAGAATTATACTTATTTCTGTGCTGTTCAGCAGATCTAATCAGGAAGTCCCTATTCATATCATAAGTAAAAAAGCAGGTGAAGGAAATGGCAAAGTTAGAAACATTGGATTATACGAAGTGGTTCGAGAATGAGCAGGTAGCCAAAATGAAACCGCTTAGCCTGCTCGCCAGACTATTTAAAGATCACGGAAGTAAAGTAGCGCTGTCAGCTTTTTACTTTACACTGAAGGCACTGCCTGTATGGGTACTTCCCGTGGTTACAGCGAATATTATCAACCTCGTCAGCTACCCGGAACGGCATTCCCTGTCCGAGTTCTGGATTAATTTTGCGGTTATTGTTGTGATTATTCTGCAGAATATTCCCACCCATACGCTTCATATCAGTAATATCAGTATGGCCGTGAGGCATGTGGAAGCCGGATTGCGGAGTACCTTAGTGCGTAAGCTGCAGCAGCTTTCACTCGGTTATCACGGAGATATGAATGCGGGAAGGTTGCAGTCGAAGGTGCTTCGCGATGTGGAAGCGATTGACTTCTTGTCTAGACAAATGATGATGACGATCATTCCTTCGGTAATCAGCTTAATTATCATTATCGGACTTACTTTGTACCATAGTTGGATCGTCGCGTTATTCTTTATTCTTATGGCGCCTACTTCCATCTACCTTGTTCGGTTCTTCCGGACGAAGATGTCGAACAGCAACCGGGAGGTTCGCCGTAACATCGAGAAGATGTCGGGTACCGTATCCGAGACGGTCGAGATGATTCCCGTAACCCGGGCACACGGGCTGGAGGATGTAGAGATTCGCAAGGTAGATAAGGCTCTTCAGCATATCCGTGAGCGGGGATACAAGCTGGATGTGCTTGAGGCCTATTTCGGTTCGACAAGCTGGGTTGTGTTCCAGCTGTTCCAGGTCGGCTGCCTCTTTTTCACGGCCTATTTGGCCCGTATTGGTATGATGGAGATCGGGGACATCGTAATGTACCAAGGCTTTTTCAATATGATTATCGGATCAGTAAGCTCCATCTTGAACGTATATCCGAACCTGGTGAAAGGCTTTGAGTCGCTTCACTCTGTATCGGAAGTTCTGCTGTCTAAAGAGACGGAAGAATATAAAGGCCGCGTCAATCCTGAAGTCATTCATGGGGGTTACAAGTTCGAGAATATGGGATTCAAATATAAAGAATCGGATCGTCATGTCCTGAGTGATTTCACACTGGACGTAAGGCCTGGCGAGAAAGTTGCCTTTGTAGGCGAATCCGGATCAGGCAAATCAACCATCCTGAACTTGATTATCGGCTTCTATAAGCCTCAGGCCGGACGTATCTGGATAGACGGAATTCCCATGGATGAGCTGAGCATGAAACGTTACAGACAGTCGCTTGCGATTGTTCTGCAGAACAACATTCTTTTCTCGGGTACAATTCGTGAGAACATTACCTATGGGCTACCCGAAATCTCGGAAGAGCACTTGCAGAAAGCAATCTGGATGGCCAACCTGAAGGATGTTATCGATAGCCTTCCGCAAGGGATTGATACCTCAGTAGGGGAACACGGAGGCAGATTGTCCGGCGGGCAGCGTCAGCGAATTGCGATCGCAAGAGCCCTTGTGCGGGATCCCAAAATTATTATTCTTGACGAAGCGACCTCGGCGCTGGATAACGTGTCTGAACGGCATGTACAGCAGGCTATGGAGCAGTTGATGGAAGGAAGAACTACATTTATTGTTGCTCACCGGCTGTCCACCGTACGAAATGTGGACCGGATTGTCGTCATGAAGAAGGGCAAGATCGTAGAGAGCGGAACATACGATGAGTTGATCGAGAAGAAGGGTGAATTCTACAAACTTAAGAATATGTAGAGCAATAGCATAATTTGGATTACGCGCATAGGCAGGCAGCCCTTTAAGGGCTGCTTTTTTTATGGCTTTAGCCGGTTGAGTGCGTGAAACGCGCGAAACAAAAAACCACCCGCTATGCGGGTGGAGGGATCAGCGGTTTGACCACTAAGACCATTCCGATAAAATTGAGATGTTCAGGCTCAAAGAAAGGAATGGTCTTAAATGGCAAACAAGAGCTACAGTCTAGCTCACACAAAGTGGATGTGCAAATACCACATTGTCTTCACCCCGAAGTATAGACGGAAAGAGATCTATAATCAAGTAAGAAGAGACTTAATAGAAATTTTCAAACGCTTATGTAAGTACAAGGGAGTAGAAATTATAGAAGGTCACATGATGCCTGATCATGTCCATATGTTGGTCGCGATCCCACCTAAAATTTCAGTCTCATCATTCATGGGATATCTAAAGGGAAAAAGTTCGTTAATGATCTTCGAGAAGCATGCGCAGCTAAAGTATAAATACGGGAATCGAAAATTCTGGGCAGAAGGATATTATGTGAGTACAGTAGGTTTGAATGAAGCAACCGTAGCGAAGTACATTCGTGAACAAGAGGCACATGACCAAGCAGTAGATAAGCTGAGCGTAAAAGAGTACGAAGATCCATTCAGCAGCAACAGGGACAAAAAGAAATAAACCAGTTTAACTGGTAAGTGAAAGTGACAAATAACACTGAGCCTGAACAGATTGTGGTCAGGCTAGCGTCTTTAGGCGCAGTTTGGCAACAGGGGGTTATACCCCAAGAGCAAACCACCCGTTGGACGGGTGGTCATGATTGTGCAAAGATCAGGCCGAAGTGCAACTTTCCAACATTTGTAAGCGTTAGGAGTGAAGAAAGAGATAAATTGAAATGGAGGCTGTAAAATGCAAAAACGGGGGTTTATCTGCATTTTTGTGTTGAGTCTTGCTCTAATGCTTGGAGCGTGCTCTTCGTCATCTGGTAACAGTGCCTCGAGTAAGGAAGCCATCGGCGGAGCCGCTTCTGACATGGAGAGCACGTCGCATTCCTCGTCTATATCGGGTGCGGATACAAACAGTCCGGCTAAAGAAGATACAGCCACCGCTGCCAAAGATCCAAAGCAGGCTGCATCTGGCTTTACAGACAGCGAGAATAAGGCAGGAGCGGATAAGAAGCTCATTTACAAGGCTGAACTTTCGATGAGGGTTAAGGACTATACAAAGGTCCAGACCGAAATTAGGAATCAAGTCGGTCAGGCTGGCGGGTATATCGTTCAATTCTCCGAGAATCAGAATGATCAGCAGTTGGGAGGGAGCTTCATCGTCAAAATTCCTGCTGCAGGGTTCACTTCTTTCATTGACGGAGTTGGCAAGATTAAGCATGAATCTCTGGATCAGAATATCGAGGGACAGGATGTAACCGAGGAATACATTGATCTGGAATCCAGATTGAAAGCGAAGCTGATCATGGAAGAGCGGTACACGTCATTCATGAAGAAAGCGACTAAGACCGACGAGCTTGTTAAATTTGCAAATGAGCTAGGACGCATTCAAGAAGAGATCGAACAGGCAAAGGGACGAATGAGATACATAGATAATAATGTCGCTTATTCTACTGTGACGATCCACCTCTTTCAGCGGGAGGGAACGGCTGGAAATGTAGATTCAGGGAAAGAGGACACTCCGCTAATGGAGCAAGCGGGGAATGCACTATCAGGCACGCTTCATGTCCTGTCTCTGTTCCTGCAGGGATTGGTTGTTGTATTGGCAGGTGCTTTCCCAATTCTCGTCGTGGGGCCAGTTCTGGGATGGGTAATCTGGAGAGTACGTAAAGGTAGAGCTAAGCGCAGGGCAGTCACACGAGATGCACTAAGGAAGGATATAAGTGGCAAAGCGATGGTAGATGCAGATTCGAATAGTGTAGAAGACAACAACAAAGATAGCGATTCTTAGTACACGAAAAACCCCTGATCTAAGGCGTTTAAGCCAAGATCGGGGGTTCTTTAGGACGTAAGGCTGGATTAGAATTTGAAAATGTGGATCGTCTTCTGAAGCTTGAATACTGCTTGATTCATAGCTTCTGCTTCGTCTGCGACGAGCTTGATGGAAGAAATCTGCTCGTTCATATATGCAGATACCTGCTGGGTACCGGCAGCGGATTGCTCCGTGATGGCTGAGATATTCTGGATTGCCCCGGAGATCTGGTGAGCACTTTCAAGCATAATATCACTTTCCTTGGAGAAAGACTCAATCTGCTCAGTAATGAACTGGACACTTTGAACGATCTGCTGAAAAATCTCTTTGGATTCCTTAATCATTTCGTTCTGAAGGCGGACAACCTCTTCATTAGTAGATATATGGGTAATAGCATGCATGATATCCATTTCTATGTTCCTGACAAGGTCGAAAACTTCCTTCGTGGATTGTGTTGATTCCTCGGCTAATTTGCGGACTTCTTCTGCCACAACAGCAAATCCTTTACCATGTTCACCCGCACGTGCAGCTTCAATAGAGGCATTGAGCGAGAGGAGATTGGTCTGTTCAGCTATTTCGGAGATCGTCTTGGTGATCTTGGTGATTCCCTTCGCATTTCTGGAGAGTGTATCTATAGTTGCGCTTACTTTATTAGTCGCTTCGATATTTCGCTGCATGCCTTCTGCCTGCTTCTCTACCGCTTGACTACCCTGTTCCACTAGACTGAGCGTATGAGCCGATCTCACATTCATTTCCTTGGTTGAATCAGCATAACTGCCGACCTTCTGCTCGATCTCCTGTATAGCTGTTGTCATTCCGGCTACGTCCTGGGAGATTTCATTAGCCCCGACTGCGAGTTCATGTGCAGAAAGTGCAACCTGATGCATGACCGTGGAAAGCTCCTGATTCTTATCAGAAATTCCACGACTTGCGCTCATTACCTGACTGGTGATTCCGGATGCATCTCTTAGAATCTGAGTAAGCTTGTCCACCATGCTGTTGAAGGAGCGGCTTAAACTGCTGGCTGTTCCGCTTTCGTCTGCTCTTTGGGTAAAATCACCCTTGGAGATTCGATTCGTTACGCTGGTAATCTCGTCAAAAGAAGATGTGAGCGCTTTCTCGATTACGCGTGAAAGTGGATAGGTTAGGATGGCGAGTACCACGATTAAGGCAATGCCGACCAGTACATTTCCTAGTAGAAGGAAGGTTACCAGAACCGGAACTCCGAACAATGCGGCAATTAGATAGCACGATGCTGTAATTCTCGCTGACATTGATAGTTTGTTTAACCATGACATAGGAAAATCGTCCCCCTTTTATAAGACCCGTTTCCATATTATAGCATCGAGTAGGATTAATGGTCTATATAAAGATTGGGGGATTCCAAATTTCAAATAGTTATAGAGCCTTACTTGCCCTTAAGATATTGTTCAATAAAATGAATGGCCTGCTCCTTGTGAGCAGCGCCATCACGAATGCCAAGGATGACATCAGTATGGGTAAACTGAAGCTTAGCCGCAAGAGGAGTAACCGAGACATCGATACCGTAAATATGTTCCACTGGACTGTCTTCCTGCTTAGCCTTGAGTACCTGAGATTCCTTAAGCCAAGGGTTTAATCTGCTCTTCGCTTCTTGATCCAGGTTCATGAGAGCGCTGCTCTTCGCAATCCAGGCATAGGATGCTTTGTCCATTATGAAGAGATCGGGAGTTTCTGTACTGAGCTGAAGCAGGGCCTTCTGCTGTAATGCCATGCTGGTCTGTCCAAGCTCTTGGTTGGGCAGATAGGAGAGCAGGGCGGTTACTCTTTTCCATTCAGGAAAAGGAGCCTTCAGGGATTCCTCTATCGCCGCTGTTCCTTCCTGACCACCCAATGGAGAGAAATCTCCAAGTATCATAACTGACAAATCGATCGGGGGCAGCTTGGCGAGCCGCTCTTGCTCCGCTCTATGATTCAGGTAGGCATTAATCCCGACTATAACCACGATTAGAGCAATAAGACCGACGAACACTCTGGCTTTATACAAACGGAAGAAATCATCAATTTTCTCGGCAGGTCCGGCAAAGCCTTTGTACTTCGCATACTTTTGTCTGGATAGTTCCTCGAACTTCTGTCTGTCCTGGGTCCCCGTAATATTCCGGTATGCCTTGGCAATAGGCTCGAACTGCTCAGAAGGCTTTGAGCGATACTGCCTGACAAGTATATCAAACCGCTTCTCTACTTCCTCCCGGGATGCAGTGTCCGGTAAATCAAGCACTCGATAAGAGTGCTTCAAATCTGAATCATTCTCCATGTCCATATGAATTCCCCTCAATCGTAATCAAACAGTTCTGTCCTCTAATTATAAGGGGTGGGGGAATGAAATGAAAATAACAACTCAACAGCTCACTTCTGATGTTCAAAAACTTGGCGAGCCGTGCTTACCGCATTGAGCACCTTGGGGAATCCCGTATACGGATAACACTGCAGGAGGGCTTCGATCACTTGCTGTTCGTTTAATCCTACTCGAAGAGCCGCATGAATGTGTACGCGCAGCTGCGGTTCACATCCCCCTTGGGCCGTTAAGGATGCCAGGGTAACCAGCTGTCTTTGCTTAGCGTCAAGAAGGCTTCTGCTGTATATTTCACCGAACGTGAAATCGACAATCTGGTCGGCCAACACAGGAGCAACTCCGGCAAGTGACTCGAGCACCTGCGTGCCATGCTCTCCGTCAATCTCCTGCAGCTTTGCAAGACCCGTCTCGCGAATATTCCCGGCATTCAGGAGCTCATCCTGAATCGCTATCTGGATACCCAGCTCCTCGAATACCAGCTTCGCAAGCGAGATCGCATTTAGTGCGCGGGGGAAGCCGCTAAACGGAATGGTATGTGTGATTAACTCGATGATTTCTTCCGGGGCAAGACCTACCTTCATGCCGAATTGAATATGCCACTTCAGCTGGCCAGGGCAGTCTCCCAGTGAGGTAAGGGCAGCAATCGTAATCATTTCACGCTGGGTGAAGGACAGAAGAGGGTTCGTGAACACTTGTCCGAAAAATTCAACAATGTACCGGCCGATATGTGGTGAAAGTTCGCTTAAATTAGCCAGTACGCCCTTGATTCCTTCCTCATATGTATCCATCAGCAGCTGTTCGCCTTTATTATAAGCATCACTCATTTGGATTCCTCCTTCAGGGGATAGTCTTCTTCCCATTGTTTGTAGACCACAATTTTGTCCTCAATCGCATCTTGATGTTCCTGTAAAGCTTCAATCTGCTTCTTAATGGATTCCAGGTGGGCTTCGAGAAGCTGTCTCCTTTCTTTGGCAGTGGATGGACCCTGTCTCCTTAGGTGCGCGGCCTGCTGCATTTGCCGAATGGACATTCCGGTTGTCCGAAGACGGAGAAGGAATCGAATCCATTCCAAATCGCCTGCGGAATACTGGCGGCGTCCACCTGCGGCTCGTGTAATCGGATGAATGAGTCCATTTTTCTCATAGTAACGCAAGGTGTATGTACTGATGCCGGTTAACTCTGAAATTTTCTGTATACTTAAATATTGTTGTTCCATAAACCCATTCTACAACTTAGAGCGCGCTCTAAGTCAACTAAAGAGCTAAGAAACAACAAAAGAGCAGCACCCTGGTCTTAGGACAAATGAACATTAAGGCTGTTCATATCTGTCTGTTCCAGGATGCTGCTCTTGAGTATTATTGACGAATAGTCACGCGGGTTCCTACGGGAACAAGATGCGATAAGGCGACCACATCTTCATTATGCATTCGAATACAACCATGGGACACATACCCGCCGATAGAGGAAGGATCATTTGTCCCATGAATTCCATAATGGGGCTTAGATAACCCCATCCACAGCACACCGAAAGGTCCTCCAGGATTGACCTGTTTATTAATAATCGTATACTCCCCGGCTGGCGTTTGGGTTAGCATTTTTCCGACGCCTACTGGGAATGCACGGGTTACCGTATTGCCGTCCAGCAAATACAGCTGCCGCTCCGACAGGTCCACAATGATTCGATACTGCGGCACTTTCATCCACTCCCATACCTCTTCGTATCTTATACAGATTATGTGAGAGGGCTGTTAAGGGTGAGTGTCAGTATCTTTGGACTCGGCAGGAGAGAAGCCTTGATCCGGTGTTCTAATCCACTCGAACATCCGATTCACAGCTTCAAGATGAATATCACCGGGGAAGTGGTGCCCGTAATTCGGATAAGTATGAAACTCAGCAGGTATACCTAGCTCCATAAGTCGGTCATACATCTTCGAACCATGGCTGTAATCGACCTGTTCATCCCGGGTTCCATGAATAATCAGGACAGGGCCATGGAGGCGATTAGCCAGTACAATGGGGGAGCGAGAAGCGAATGCTTCGGGCTGCCTGGCTGGTGTTCCGCCTAACACACGCTTTAGCATTCGCCGAAGTGTAATTCGTTCTTCGTAGGTCTGAGCAAGATCGGAGACACCGCTCCAGAGAATGAGCCTATGCACATCCGGCATCTGGGCTGCAGTCTGGGTTGCATTAATCGATCCCCGTGAGAATCCCATTACAGAAACTTGTGTACTCTCCACAAATGGGAGACTTTGAAGAAGCCGGTAAGCGGAGAATACATCCTCTTGATCCGCACCGCCAAATTCATCGCGTCCTTCTCCGCCCTCATTCCCCCTGTAACAGGGGGCAAATACAACCGTATCATATCTTGCGAATTGCTCAAGCCAGGAGGTCTTTACACTACCAATCTTGCCCATGCCGCCTCTGCAGTAGATGAGAACAGGCCATTTTCGCAAAAGTATGCTGAGATTACTGCGAACAAGTGATTGAGCTATCCTCTCTGCCTGAAGGCCCGGATTCTCATAGAACGCAGTGATCCAGAAATCTAAATCGCTTAAGGATATATCGAATCCCTCTGGCAGACACAGGTACCCTTTAACCTTATTACCGCCCGATAAGTAGGTGATCTTAAATATCATCATGGCAGAAGATTACTTTGGAGTTATCATGTTCTCCGGTCTAACATATTGATCGAACTGCTCTTCGGTCAACAGACCTGTCTGCAGGGCAGCCTCTTTCAAGGTAAGGTTCTGTTTGTGAGCAAGCTTGGCGATTTTGGCTGCATTCTCATATCCGATATGTGGATTAAGGGCAGTTACCAGCATCAGAGAATTCTTCAGGTTATGCTCCAGCTTCTCATAGTTCGGTTCAATTCCAACTGCGCAGTTATCGTTAAATGCGACGAGAGAATCGGCAAGAAGTCTTGTGGACTGGAGGAAATTATAGATAATAACAGGCTTAAATACATTAAGCTCAAAGTTCCCTTGGCTGGCTGCAAAACCGATCGTTACATCGTTGCCAAATACCTGGGCTGCGACCATCGTAATGGCTTCACACTGCGTAGGATTGACTTTACCCGGCATGATCGAGCTGCCCGGCTCATTCTCGGGAATGGTAATCTCGCCGATACCGCTGCGAGGGCCGCTGGCCAGCCAACGTATGTCGTTGGCGATCTTCATCACATCGGCTGCAAGTGCCTTAATGGCTCCATGGGTATAGGTTACTTGATCATGGCTGGTAAGGGCATGGAACTTATTGGAGGCTGATGTAAAAGTCTTGCCGGTTGAAGCGCTGATCTCCTGGGCGGATCTGTCGCCAAATTCAGGATGCGCATTGATTCCTGTACCAACGGCCGTGCCGCCAATGGCAAGTTCTTTCATATACTGCACGCTTTCGGAGATCATCCGGCGGCTCTTCTCCAGCATATGCTGCCAACCGCTGATCTCTTGTCCAAGAGTAAGTGGTGTAGCGTCCTGAAGGTGGGTACGGCCGATTTTGATGATATCTTTGAATTGTTCGGATTTCTGTTTGAAGGTATCTTCGAGCTTAAGGATTGCAGGCAGCAGAAGGTCTTCAACTGCGATAACTCCGGCAATATGTAAGGCGGTAGGGAATGTGTCGTTGGAGCTCTGGGACATGTTCACATCATCATTGGGATGTAGGCGCTCTGACGCTCCCTGCTCCTGGAGCAGCTGATTACCGCGGTGAGCAATAACTTCATTAACGTTCATATTGGACTGGGTTCCGCTTCCGGTCTGCCAAACGACTAGAGGGAACTCATCATCCCAGCGGCCTGCTTCGATCTCGTCTGCGGCCTTGGCAATGGCTGCGGCCTTCACTTCAGATAGCTTGCCCAGCTTCTGGTTGCTGAGGGCGGCACTTCTCTTAAGGATGGCAAAAGCTTTGATAACCTCAATTGGCATATGCTCAATCCCGATCGGGAAGTTCTCTTTGCTTCGCTGGGTCTGTGCTCCCCAGATCTTGTCCGCGGGAACCTTGATTTCTCCCATCGTGTCTCTCTCAATACGGTAATCCATTGTTATTAATCCCTCCAAATCGTTTGGTTACTAGAAATTATATCATCTTGTGGGGGATACGGACAGCGTTTACATAAAGAGAGATAAAGGGGGATAACTTGGATGTGAAGTAACGCTCTATTAGAGAATTATTAATAGCCAAAGCAGGACCTTCTCCACGGACGGTGGTCTGCTCTGGCTGAATAGCGAAGAATGAGGCTGAGTATCCTGTGCAGAGTATTAACGCAGTTTGAAGGGTTTCTTGTAAATTGGATACAGCCATTTCACCCCGGCAGGGGTAAGCGTATCTGCTATAAGGTGGGAAAGGTATCCAAGTGTAGCAACGGTCATAATACCCGGGAGCTGAAGCTGGTTCTCAAGGCCACGACCCATTAACCCCCAGAGAATCACCGCCCACGCCGTATGCGTCATACCTCGATGCTTGAGCCAAGGGGCGATAGCAATGAAGAGGCCCAGCCCGCCAAGCCAGTACATTTGCCACATCAATGCCGCGTAGATGAATACCCCGCCGATCACGCTGATGAGTGTGTTGCGGATCATTCCCTCTCTCGTTAACAATCCCAGCATGAACATTACAATAGAGGCAGCTGTATACTCCGGATAGAACACTCCCAGAGTGAAGTACTGATAGATAAGTATAGAAGTGGTAATGAACCCTGCCCACAGCAGAAGACTTCGTATGGTGTGTGATGCCTTGCCGATTCTGGAGCTAAGCATGCTGGGACCATCCAGGTCAGCACTTAGTGCAGAGAAAGCAGAGACCGCCAGATAAAGGGCAGCGCTCCTCGGGGAGAATGGATAATGAGCCGCCGCAGCAGCCCCAATGGCTGTACCAATAGCCAAATGACTGGTTCCTTTCATATCTTCCTCCTGCCTGACTTAAGTAGATTTGGGTATGCAAACATATGTTTGCTAATTTATTATACATGGATAGGAAGAGGGGGACAAGCAGGATTCACCAATGTGAGTCTTGTAGCGCTAACATCCAAAGAATCTGTTAAAATGACAAGAGATGTATAATTCTATGCTGCTGTACACATGAAGGGAGAGTTCATTCAGATGGCTGAAGTTAAAGCTTATGAAGGGGATTACCAAGGCGAGCCGGCGGTTTGGCTCAAAGCCGGACCATACGAGGCTGCACTGGTGCCTGGAGTCGGAGGGAATCTGATTGCATTCCGTGATCATGAGAACGGTTACCGGTTTCTGCGGGAGCCTGGTGAGGATGAAATGGAGGTCTTTAGACAAGGGCCGGGTACATATGGTATACCTATTCTTTTTCCACCGAATCGGTACGAGGATGGCCAATTTCCTTGGAACGGAAAGACGTATCAACTGCCAATCAATGAGCCGGCTACCGGCAATCATTTACATGGATTCCTGCACACGATTCCGTGGGAGGTTGAACAATTTGGGCAAACTACGCTTGAAAGCTTTGTAACGGTTAAAGTAACTATCAACCCAGATCATCCTGTCTACAAGCTTTTCCCGTTTGAGTTTACGGTAAAAATGCGCTATACCCTTGGACAAGATGGATTGTCCCAGCAGGTTAGCGTGAAGAATGACGGGGCAGAACCGCTGCCGTGCCTGATTGCATTCCATACGGCGGTCAATGCTCCGTTCGTTGCCGGAGGGAACGTGAAGGATTACCTGGCTGAGATTACGATTGGTCAGCGGTGGAAGCTGAATGAACGTATGCTGCCAACAGGAGAATATCAACCGCTCACTCCGGATGAGGAGAAGCTCAAGGAGGGCGGCGTGAATCCGTTCTTCGCCTCCATGGACAACCATTATACAGCTGTGCCGCGTGGCGGCCGGAACCGGATGGAACTGACCGACACGAAGCATGGAGTAACGCTGGTGTACGATGTGGGAACCTCCTACAAACAGTGGATGGTCTGGAACAATGGGGCAACCGAAGGCTTCTTCTGTCCAGAGCCTCAGATGAATCTGGTGAATGCGCCCAAGTCCACTCTTCCAGCTGAAGAAATTGGTTTGTTCGGCTTGGCTCAAGGTGAAATTTGGGAAGAATCCGCCCGGATCTATATTAAAAAATAAAATAAACGTAGGGCAGGCGGTTGATCATCGCTTGCTCTACGTTTTTTTGTGATTCGGGTCATTAACCAGCTTCACCAGCTCATTAAGCTCCTCCACAGTTACCTTTCCTTTATAAGGCTGCAGCTCAATGCGGACGTGATCATTTGCGTACCGCGGAATGATATGAAAATGGACATGATCGACATCCTGTTCATACGGACCATTGCTTTGGATGACATCATAATCTGAACACAATTTACTGTTAACGAGCATGTTACAGGCTTTAATTAGCGTTTGCCTTTGTGAACGTAAAAAAACACCATACAGCTGACGAGCATGTAGATAAGAAGTTCAACTTTAGGTTCCCAAACAAGCTGAAAACCGTCTCCCCACATGCGAAGGACGGCTTTCTTCATTTGCCAGCTTAGATGGCGATATGGTTCATCTTGATGAGGAGGCGTCTGATCTGTTCCTGCGTTCTGCGCGATACCGGAATGCACTTATCACCCGAGATTTTATCTTTGAAGTAGAGAGCCTGGTTCTCAATATGAGTGATTTTGTCCAGGTTGACATAGAAGTTGGAAGTAAGACGATAGAAAGAAGAATCGGACAGGAGCTTAGCTTTGTCTGCGGAAGACATTCTCTTCTTTATGGTATAGTTTCTTCCGTGAAAGCTGATCAGACCATAGTCTCCTATTTTGAAATAGTACGCGTCCAGCTTGGGATTGAATTCCTCATACACATTGCGCGACGGCGCTGCACTGCTCACTTGTAACATCCAAGTCCCCCCTTTAAAAGATCGATGGAAGCGTTATCATCGTAACATAAAACCATCTTATCGTGAACAGTTTTTTCACATTTTTCACAATTTTTTTTGGGCAATTTGTATACTCGCTAAGTGCAAACGTTTTAACACACAACAGAAGAGCATCCCAGAGGGATGCTCTTCTTGTGATGGTGCTCATCCTTGCTTCGAAGGAAGCGAAATATGATGGGGAAGCTCAATGCTCACTTCCTTACGTTCCTGGGAGGAACGAAGGACGCCGTCAATAATGGCCTGCTGAATCAAAATTTCTTCGCCCGGAATCGGGGCTGGACGGCCATCACGAACGGCTTCCGCAAAGTCCCGCACCTTCTCATCGAAGAGATTGATATCATCGTCCTTGAGAAGCACGTCTCTTGACAAATGCCCCATGTTATCATCCTGGAACAGCTGCATGGAGCCCACCTTGCCCTGCCATACGCCTGACCATGGACCAATGCCTTGAGGTGTTACTTTCAGTCCTCCATCCGTTCCCAGGAACATGGTCGGACCTAGAGTATCCATGTGCATCGCCCATGAAATCTTGAACTGCAGCACCATTTCATTCTCGAACCGGATCATAGCAACGCCGAAATCCTCGACTTCAAACTTATCAGCTTCCGGATGATATCGCTTATTAGTTCCGAAGTGATTCGTGGTGAAGGCAGACACGGTCAAAGGTCTGGGATGGTTCAGCGTGTTCAGAACCAGGTCAAGAGAATAGCAGCCTACATCGGCCATGGCGCCTGCGCCGGCCAGCTTCTTGTTGATAAAGGTGCCGCCCGGCATACCCCGGCGTCTGCCTCCACCTGTCTCGACATAATAGATCTGTCCGAGTTCGCCAGAGCTAACAATATCTTTTAACAGCTTCATGTTGGGGTCATAACGCGGCTGGAATCCGATGGACAGCATCCCTCCGGTCTGCTTGGACACATTCACCATATCAATGGCCTCAGCCAGCGTAACCGACATCGGCTTCTCCAGAAGGACCTGCTTGCCTGCCCGCAGGGCGTCTATGGAAATCTGATGGTGCGATACATTTGGAGTACATATGCTTACAGCATCTAATTCACTAATCTTGAGCAGTTCCTTGTAATCGGTAAAAGCCTGCGTTTCCTTGAGATTGTATTTCTCCGCGAACTCCTCAGCCCGGCCAGGCGTAATATCCGCGACCGCAATGATATTAACAAAAGGCAGCTTGCGGTAAGCTTTGGCATGTGCGCCAGCGATCCCGCCGCCTCCAATAATTCCGACTTTAATGTTTCTCATCTCTGTCACTTCCTTAAATATGTATTAGGATACTGAATTGTTATTCGAGACTTTTGTTGGAATGTTACTAGCATAAGGATACCTTATCATAACCTGAACGTGTGTTTCATCCCTAGGATGTGGGTTTATGCTAATACATATATTTAACCAACGGGCGTGCATAATGATTCTGTAGAATTGGAGGGGAACGCAATGGATAATCAGCTTCGGTGGGGAATCATGGGCTGCGCAGGGATTGCTCGTGACTGCATCATGCCGGCTATATTGGAATCCTCGAATGGAAGGATAGAAGCGATAGCAAGCCGTGGACCGGAGAAGAGCCGTATGCTTGCGGAGCAATTCGGGGTGGCTAAGGCTTACGGCAGCTACGAGGAATTGCTGGAGGATACGGAGGTAGATGCGGTGTACATCCCTCTTCCAAATCACCTTCATAAGGAATGGACGATTAAGGCGGCTGAGGCGGGCAAGCACATACTTTGCGAAAAGCCCATCGCGCTGAATGCCTGGGAAGCAGAGCTTATGATCAAGGCTTGTTCGGATGCTGGCGTGCTGCTCGCAGAGGCGATGATGTATAGGCATCATCCTGTTCTCCGGCGAGCGCAGCAGCTGGTTGCAGGCGGCGGAATTGGAGATCTAAGAGTGATCAGAGCCTCCTTTACTTATAATAATCCGGATCAAGCGAGTAATATCCGATTCAAATCGGCGTGGGGCGGAGGCTCCCTCTATGATGTCGGAGGTTATCCGCTCAGTGCGGCAAGATTCTTCACCGGAAAGGAGCCGGAGGCGGTAACGGTTAACTCCTTCTTCTCGGGCGAGCATGATGGGGTAGACATGATGTCAACCGGACTTGTGGAATTCGCGGACGGACTAACCCTAATTTTCGACTGCGGGATGTGGGCCGAGGAACGGCGCTGTCTTGAGATTGTAGGCTCTGAAGGCCGGATCGAGATTCCCCATGCTTTTTCAGGCAAGGAGCAGTCCGGTTATTACCTGTTCCAGGGCGGGGAACTACAAGAGTATAGAGAGACAGCGATTAATGCGTACGTACGTCAGATTGAGGATTTCGGGAGGGCGGTCTTCGGCCACATGCCGCAGTTATTCTTGCCGGAAGACGCCTATCTTAATATGAAGCTGATCGATGCCTGCCGGCTCTCGGCCAAAGAGCGGAGAAGAGTAGTGCTGAAACCCTGATACAAAGTTACCCTCTTTTGGAAAGTTGGGTAGGCTTTGAAGAAGAATTTTTATTCGTAGTCAACAATAAAATCATTGCGATAATACAAGCTGCGCCCATCCATTGGAATATACCAAAGCTTACTTTTAGCCAAAAAACAGTTGTCAAAACAGCTGCCAGCGGTTCTACGCTTCCTAATAGACTCGATTCTTTCGGTGAAAGGCTTTGCAAGCTTTCTATATAGAACCAAAATGCAATCATAGTCCCAAAGATGATAACGAAGATTAAATATATATAAGCTTCCAGGTTTAAGGTATTAAAGTTCATTTGCCAAGGCGGGTGGATCAAACTCAGTGCACCACCACCTATAATCATAGCCCAGCCAACAATAACCATGGAATCATACTGCTTCAGTAAAGGAATAGCATATAAAGTATAGAATGCCAATGCCGCACCAGAGAGTATTCCCCATATGACGGCAGATAAGGGTACAGATAGCTTGGAAAAAGTTCCGTTGGTCAACAATAACAAGCTGCCGAACACAACCAGCGAAACAGCCACCATATCTCTTCTTGTTAGAACAGATTGCTTGATTAACAGCATGTACACGATAATCATTGCAGGGGCTAAATATTGCAGCAGCGTGGCTACAGCAGCGTTGCCATATTTTATAGATGCCATGTAGGTGTATTGAACCCCGAGCATCCCGATCAAGCCAAAGATAATCAGGTGAAGGGCGGTCTTTTTATTTCTCCAAACGCCAAAAACTTGGGGACGGTCTTTTCCAAAGAATTGAACTAACAAGAGTAATGAACCTGCAATCAGTAATCGAGTTGTGACAAGCCAATTTACATCCATTTCATATTGTTGAAAAAGTTTTTTCGCAACTGTGCCGCCAATCCCCCACAATATCGCTCCGGTTATAACGAGAAACAAGCCTTTTCCTCTATTCATAAAATGATTACTTCACCTCTAAATGTAAGAATCGTATTATAATAGTGTAATCATAAACACAGAATATAAGAATTAATACTTAAATCGAGTCAATAAGTATAAGGATATTGAGGTGGAGTTGTGCAAATCAAAGATTTCCTGGTTGACCGAAGTCTGAAAGAATTAACGGAACACCGCACACTTGTGTTACCGATTGCGTGTTACGAGACGAAGATTAACCAGAATCTAAATGGCTATATCCCGCTTCACTGGCATGATGAACTTCAATTTGTTCTAGTGGTAAAAGGAGAGGCGATCTTTCAAATCAATGAAGACAAGCTGGAGGTTCGTGAAGGCGAAGGACTGTTCATAAATAGTGGGTGCCTGCATGGGGCAGAGGATCATAATGAATCAGGCTGTGTCTACATTTGTTTGAATGTTGCTCCACACTTTATGTTATCTCACGAACTCAACACAACCTTCGTAAATCCCTATATTGAAGCGACCAATCTACCATACTTACACCTAAGTGCAAAGGGATTTTGGGAGATAAACATTCTAGAGGCTATTGTAAAGATCAATCAGTTGATACAGCAAAAGCCATCCTTTTATGAAATTGACATTAGCATCCAGTTAACTTTAATCTGGAAGAATTTAATTATAAATGGGATTAAATTAGAGTACGAACAGACGGAAATGGTAAAGAGTCATCGAATAAAGCAAATGCTAAGCTGGATTCACATTCATTATGCTGAGAAGATTCTCTTGGACGATATTGCCAAGGCGGGTCAATTGAGCCGGTCCGAATGTTGTAGATATTTCAAACGAATATTAAAGAAAACGCCAATGAATTACGTAACCGATTATCGAATCCAAAAGAGCTTGATTTTGCTTCAACAAACCGAGTCTAGTGTGACCGATGTTGCCTATCAAGTAGGCTTTAACAGCACGAGTTATTTCATTGATCTGTTTCAAAAGTCGATGCATATGACGCCATTAGCTTACAAAAAATATAAAAAGAAAAATCCATCCGGCGGCTGAACTGGACTTTTGCAGGAAATTGAGAAACAATATAAATAGACTTGTTATTGTACAAATGATGGTTACATAAGGAGGAATACAGATTGTCTACTTCACCCAACCCACTGATGTTATTTATAGGCTCTTATGCCGAAGCGGAAGGTCCTGGTGTCTATGTATATGAGCTGAAGGCCGATTCAGGGGAGCTTAACCAGCTGGACCAGGTGTCCGGTCTGAAGAACCCTACATTCCTGAATGTGGATGAGCAGAATCATAAGCTGTATGCCCTTACGGAAGCAACTGTGAATGGAAGTAAAGGGGGCGCCGCCGCTTCTTATCAAATTGATACGAATACTGGTAAGCTTCGCGAATTGAACCGGGAAGTCAACCTGGAGAGCACGACTTGCCACATTAATCGGGATGCGGATAATAAATATCTGGTTGTATCCAGTTATCATGGAGGTACGGTAGGGCTGGTTGCATTAAACGCAGACGGAACGATTGGTGAGCTGCTCGATACGAAGCAGCATTCAGGACATGGAGCAGACCCGGAACGGCAGGACAAACCGCACGTGCATTCCGCCTTTTTCAGTCCGGATGGGCGGTTCCTGTTCGTATCTGATCTCGGTATTGATATTGTCCGCGCGTATACCATTAACGAGGCTAATCGTACGCTTGAGTTCCATGCTGACACCCATTTACCACCCGGATCTGGTCCTCGTCACTTGACCTTCCATCCCAGCGGCAAGTATGTCTATATAATCAATGAAGTGAACTCCACTATTGCAGCTTTCACTTATGACGAGGAAGCAGGCAAGCTTGCGGCACTGGAGGTCGTTCCTACATTACCCGAAGACTACAAGGGCGAGAATACGACGGCTGAAATTGCCGTATCTAAGGATGGCAGGTATCTGTACGGGTCCAATCGGGGGCATGACAGCATCGTGGTCTACTCGATTGATCAGGACAGCGGCAGACTTACTTATGTGGAGCATGTGTCTACCGAAGGCGAGCATCCAAGACACTTCGCCTTGACGCCTGACGGAAGTCATCTTATTGCAGCTAACCGGGATTCCAACAATCTGGTTGTGTTCCGAGTAGACAAGGAGACTGGACGTCTGTCGTTCACAGGTACGACGGCTGAAGTATCTAAGCCGGTCTGCGTGAAGCCGGTCCAATTCTAGATCCATAACATAGTCCGAGAACACGACAAGCAGTCTTCAAGAACTGTCCCAGAATAAAGACAAACGCCCTCGCTTCAAGACGAAACGGGGGCGTTTGTGTTAATGGTTATACTGTTATACGTATGCGCAGTTATTTCTCGTTCATATAGCGGGCAATTTCAGATTTGGTCGCCTGAAGAAGCGGATATTCAAGATTAAGGCTTTCCAGGGTCTGCACGAGAATCCGCAGGACCATATAATTCCGGAACCATTTCTGATTGGCAGGTATCCAATACCAAGGGACCTGGTTCGTACTTGTGGACGCGAAGACCTCATCATAAGCCTGCTGATACTCGTCCCAGTATTCACGTTCAAGCAGATCCGTCGGATCGAATTTCCAGAATTTGCGAGGCTCTTCCATACGCTCATGAATTTTCTGCAGCTGCTTGTCCTTGGAGATATGAAGGAAGATTTTGATGATCTTCGTCCCCTCACTCGTAAGCATGTCTTCGAAATGTTGAATATGCTTTAATCGCTGCCTGAGCGCTTCTTCTGTGCCTGTCTTATGTACCCATGGAACGAGTACATCTTCGTACTGGGAACGATTGAAGGCGGCAATGTAGCCTTTGGCAGGCGTATGCTGATGCACCCTCCACAGGAAATCGTGAGAGGCCTCCTCCACAGTAGGCTTTTTGAAGCTGGTCACATTAAATCCTTGGGGATTCACACCCGAGAAGACGTGTTTGATGGTACCATCCTTGCCGCTCGTATCCATACCCTGCAGAATGATGAGGACTGAATGCTTTTTCTCGGCATAAAGGATATCCTGAAGTTCACTCAGCCTTTTGCGGAGACCCTCCGTTTCGGATTCGGCCTCATCTTTGCTCTTGAAGCTGCCTGTATCGGCCGGATCAGCGCTGCTTAATGAGAAATTATCTTTGGGTTTGATCAAATATTTTTTCAGATCCATGCTTATCACTCCTTATTGATACGTATAAACCTGCAACCCCAGTTATAATCATTTAACAAGGGCTTCATAAAAAATAACTTTTTTATATAAAATAGTGTTACTATTACGGATTTTGTTCGTATTGTTATAAGGAAGAGGTCGCTATCTGGATTAAATCAAATAAATGTGGCCTAAGATGGATAGGAGATTTATACAAAAAGATGGGGGAAAAGGAGCCATAGCTGAATGACTTTTTTTAAGGAGCTGTTTCAAGTTCCGGGAATCCGGAGATTCTTTGCACTTGTGTTTCTAATTGCAGTACTGTATCTGTTCAGAAGTATGCTGAATTTGATTCTAATCACCTTTATTTTCACTTATCTGATTAACCGGCTTCATAAGTTTATTATCAAGAGTACGGAGAAGACGGTCAGGCTTAATAAGACCTTTACGGTAGCTTCCATCTATGTGGTTATTCTCTCGCTAGTCGGATACGTCATTTATAAGTATTCACCTGTTCTTGTTAAAGAAGTTAATGAGCTTGTGAATCAGGTGATCTCTTTCTACAATAAGCCTCCAGTCGACCTTCCAAGCAATGTGATTGTAGATTATCTGATGGAATCTCTTAAGAAAATTGATCTCGCAAGTTATGTGGACAAAGGACTGGATTTCATCCTCAAGACGGTAACGGATATCGGGAAGTGGGGCTTCAACCTGTTCATCGCCCTGATCCTCAGCTTGTTCTTCCTGCTTGAGAAAGAAAAGGTGGTTCGCTTCACATCTAAGTTCAAGGAGAGCAAAGCTTCTTATTTCTTCAACGAGCTGCAATACTTCGGCAAGAAGTTTCTTCATTCCTTTGGTAAAATTATCGAAGTGCAATTCCTGATCTCCTTAACCAATGCGCTTCTCTCAACCGTATTTCTATGGATTCTCGGGTTCCCGAATCTGATTGCACTGGGGCTTATGATCTTCCTGCTAGGTCTCGTCCCCGTCCTGGGCGTATTCGTATCCCTGATTCCATTATGTGCGATTGCTTTCAAGATCGGCGGTCTGACCAAGATCATCTATGTACTCATTATGATTGTGGTATTGCATGCCATAGAATCGTATATCCTTAATCCGAAATTTATGTCTTCCAAGACCCATCTGCCGATATTCTACACCTTTACCATCCTGCTCGTATCGGAGCATTTCTTCGGAGTATGGGGGCTCATCGTTGGGGTACCTGTATTCATGTTCTTCCTGGATATTCTTGAAGTTCCTGTTGGAGTCGGTGTTCAACCGTCGCTGCAGGCTGCGGTTCCTGTAATCGAGGAAGATAAGTCAAGATCCCAGAATCCCCCGTTAGACTAAATCACACCATAGATGAGACCCGATCGTGAAGCGGTTCAGCCGTTATGATCGGGTCTTATTTATATCGATTTCTCAATGACGTTGAAATCTTCTCTTAAGCTTCAGTACAATGGATGGACTGCAAACGTTAGATCATAGATCAACCTGCTGCTTTTCGGGTAATGGAACTAAGGAATTATTGAAACTGATCTATATGATGAGGGGTCGTTATTATGACATTGCAGCATAACGAAGCCGTGCTGGGGCTTGATATTGGAACAACCAGCCTGAAGGCGGTACTGTTCGGTCAGCGGGGGATCGTTCTAGCCTCAAGTACAATTGAATATCCGCTAAGTCATTCCAAACCGGATTACGCAGAGCAGGATCCTGAACAGATTCTTCAAGCGGTAGTGGGATCCATTCGAGAGGTTCGATCCCAAGAGAAGAGCAAAGGTTATGCAATCAAAGCTATCGGATTCAGTACCGCCATGCATTCTCTGATCGCTATGGACTCGGATGATAATCCGCTCACGAAGGCTATTGTCTGGACAGATAACCGAAGTTTGAGACAGGCGGATAAGCTCAAGCAGGAACTGGGCGGACATGAGATCTATATGAGAACCGGAACGCCCATTCATCCCATGTCTCCACTCTCCAAAATATTATGGATGAAAGAAGAGGCACCCGAGCTGTTTGCCAAGACAAAGATGTACGCTGGCATTAAAGAATTCATCCTGCATAGACTATTCGGCACCTATGTCAGTGACTATTCGATCGCTTCCGCCACAGGTCTGCTGCGGCTTGAGACCATGGAATGGGATCAGGAGGTGCTTGATCTGCTTGGTATCTCCAAGGAACAGCTTCCCGAGCTTGTTCCAACAACTCACGTACTTACCGGGATGGTCCCTGCTTATGCACTGGAGATGGGGATTCCTCCCGGAACTCCTTTTGTTGTGGGTGCGAGTGATGGGGTGCTCGCGAACCTTGGTGTTGCGGCTACAGGACCGGGTGAGGTTGCAGTTACGATTGGAACCAGCGGGGCGATCCGAACCGTAACGGACAAACCGGTAACCGACGAGAAGGGCCGCACATTCTGTTATGCTTTTGTTGATCATAAATGGGTGGTTGGAGGGCCAACGAATAACGGTGGAATCATGCTGCGCTGGCTGCGGGATCAGTTCGCCTCGCCAGAAATCGAGGTGGCCAAGAAGCTTGGCATTGATCCTTATGATCTGATGATTCAATATGCCGAGAAGGTGCCGGCGGGGTCTGAGGGCCTGCTGTTCCTGCCTTTCCTCACCGGTGAACGAGCACCGTACTGGAATGCCAATGCCCGGGGTACTTTCTTCGGCATCAGTCTCCGCCACCAGCGGGAACACTTCATCCGGGCCGTCCTGGAGGGGGTAGTGCTGAGCATCTTCTCTGTTGGCGTGGCGCTTCGTGAATTAACAGGTCCAGCCAAAGAAATCATCGCTTCCGGCGGATTTGCCCGTTCTGCCGTGTGGCGCCAGATCCTGTCCGATGTCATGGGCAAGGAACTGCTGGTTCCGGAAGTGGCTGATGCTTCTGCAATGGGGGCAGCTGTCTTGGCGCTCTATGCGATTGGTGATATCGACTCCCTTGCGGAGATTAGGTCCTGGGTACGGATAACGCACCGACATAAGCCGGATCTTAAGAACAGCGAAGTTTACTTGCAGCTCTATTATATGTATGAGCGGCTGTATGAGAAGCTTAAGGATGAGTTCGACATTATGGCCGAATTCCAGCGCAGCGGAGGGTTTGGAACTACGCTGGAATGAGGTCAGGTCTGCTCCTCCTTTGGGCAAATTAATACAATAAAAGCTGCCCTTGCGGGCAGCTTCGTTCATGGGCTGATTTTGCGGTTAATCTGGTTCTGACCTGGACTTAGGCTGGGATCATTATGCGGCTTGTCGAGCTTGCCTCTGCAGGACCGGTTGACGGCTTTTTGGATCTTCTCAGGAAGAAGTGCCTTGAACTTGTCAGCCTTATCCTGGCTTAGTTTCCCTGACGCTACACTTTGATCTATTCGGGCCGAGATCGAGGATTTGAGTTTTAGAGTGTATTCGGCTTCGCTCCAGCCTTTCTTTTCTTTGGCGATCTGAAGCAAGGATTTTCCTTGTTTGAGCTCTGCAATAACCGCTTCATAGGGGATTCCCAGAAGGGCTGCGGTCTCGCGAACCAAGTGGCCATAGAAGTGGCCATGCTGCTTCCCGTGCCTACCGTCCGCATGACTGATCTCCGTACCTGGCGGACGAACTGCATAGGGTTCACTAAGGGCGGATACTTTGCCTGAAAAGGCACCAAATGCGGCTCCTGCCGTGAGGAACACAGCTGCAAGTGCACGGACAAGCCGGAACAATCTTTGTTGCTGCATAGATCTTCCACCTTTTCATGTTGAGTATGGGGAGCTGTTACAAGTGGGACATTACTAAGTGTGGACCAAAATACATAGTTCATAAACCAGGCAAGCTTAATATCAGATAAATTTTTGGGGTAATGATTGGTTAAGGCGTATATAGAACAGGAGGGATAGCCTTGACGTTTGGAGCAAGAATGCTAAAGACCGGGATTGCGGTAACTTTGGCTTTATATTTAAGTGTGTGGCTGAATCTGGCTTCACCCGTTATTGCTGCAGTAGCCGCTATTTTTGCCATGCAGCCCTCCATTTACCGGTCCTGGAGATATTTAATTGATCAGATTCAGACCAATACACTCGGAGCTATTCTGGCGCTTCTGGCCGGCAGCGTATTCTCTAAAGAGCCGATTGCTGTTGGGCTGGTATGTATTCTCGTTATTATGATCTGTCTTAAGTTAAATATGGGGGATACGATTGGAATTACGCTGGTCACTGTAGTTGCCGTCATGGAGGCATCGGGGCAATGGCAGTTCGCGCTTAACCGATTTTTGCTCAGTCTAATCGGGATTGTATCTGCCTTCGTAATCAATATGGCTGTATTTCCGCCTAAGCCTCGTGTGCAGTTCGTCAGTCAGATCAGGCAGACCTTTAATCAGTTATCTCTGCTGCTAAGAACCGTGATCTCTGATGAGATCAAAGAAGCGGTGTTCCGTAAAGAAAAACGTGAGCTCGAAGACTCTATTAACTCATTGACGGATAAATTCAAGCTCATGGAAGAAGACTTGAAGAAGCTGAAAACTCCTAAATTCAGTGACAGCCGAAAGCTTGTCGTGTATAAGCAAATGCTGAACACCCTGCGTAAAGGGTACGAGGTTCTGGATGCGGTTGAGCAGCATTACTTTCAGGCTGTGCGGCCAGAGTCGATCAATCAGGAATTTGATGCCCATCTCGAAAGGTTAATCCGGTTCCACGAACATATCCTGCTGAAGTTCGATGATAAGCTCAAGCCGAATTTCTTGGAGGCAGAGCTGCTTGAACAGGATAATGATGACTTTCTCAGAAGGATGCTGGACCACTATGCGGAGAAAAGAGTCGGGGTGCTCAGGTTGTCCATTGTCTCGGCAGAGATGTATGACTATGGTCATCAGCTAGAGCGGCTTAACCGTCTGTCGGACCATACTACGGTAAAGCCTGATGAGAGCTGAATGGCGCAGAAGAACATCAAAAAAAGTCCCGCCAACTTGGCGGGACTTTATTATACGAGGTAATGACCCTGAGATGTCATTGATTTGCATAAGCAATACTGCTACAATAAAACTTAGACCTTAAACATGAATATACAAACGAATTAACCCTGTGTCAATTTTATCACATTTGATCAGGGATGTCAATAGGTGCGAAAGACAATGGAAAAGGGGCGAATGAACATTGAGTATAACCGATCAGGACTGGCAGGAAGAACAGACTCGGGTAAGTGACGTTACTCATCTCATTGGTGCACGTATCAAACGTTTGGAACAGGAAGTGGGCAGCGTACGCGGCGACGTTGTTGAAATGAGGAAGGACTTCTGGGACGAAGTTACGATTAACTTCAGCGAGTCGGATGACGTAGGTGAGACATCCACAAGCCTGCGCCAGCAGTCTGAAATCCTGTCCGACCGGGAGCGAAGCCATCTCCATGCCTATGCGGCCTTGGGGAAAATGAAGCGTCTGTTTCAGTCCCCCTATTTCGGACGGATCGATTTTGCAGAGGAAGGTGAGCAGCCTGAAGCCATCTATCTAGGAATCGCCTCTCTCCTTGATGAGAAGGATGAGCAGTTCCTGGTGTATGACTGGCGTGCACCGATTTCGAACTTGTATTATGACAGCACCCCAGGCCCGGCGTCATATCAGACACCTTCGGGAAAGATCGACGGGACGATTGAGCTCAAGCGGCAGTATGTCATTCGTGATGGCGAGATCAAATTCATGTTCGATACCGGCGTCACCATAGGGGATGAACTGCTGCAGCAGGTGCTCAGCCGCTCGTCCGATGCGCAAATGAAGAGCATTGTGGCTACGATCCAGAAAGAACAGAACCGGATTATCCGCAATGACCGAAGCCGGATGCTGATTGTTCAGGGTGCCGCAGGCAGTGGAAAGACTTCGGCAGCCTTACAGCGCGTTGCCTATTTGCTCTATAAATACAGGGAGCACCTCAAGGCAGAGCAGGTGATTCTGTTCTCCCCGAATCCGATGTTCAACAGCTATGTATCGACGGTTCTTCCGGAGCTTGGAGAAGAGAATATGCGCCAGACTACTTTTCAGGAATATCTTGAACACCGGATTGGCCGGGAATTTCAGCTCGAGGATCCTTTTGAACAGCTGGAATATGTACTTTCAAGGTACGATGAAGAGGGGTATGAGGCTAGGATAGAAGGCATTCGGTACAAATCTTCCCATCAATTTTACAAAGCGATTAATAACTATAAAGACAAGCTGGAACAAGGCATGATGCGTTTCAAGCCGTTAAGGTTCCAGGGGCAGGAGATCGTGGCAGCCTCGGCTATTCACGACCGTTTTTATGCCTTTGACAGGTCGGTAAGACTGGCCAACCGGTGTGAGTTGTTGAAAGAATGGCTGCTGAAGGAGCTCGCTGCCTTTGCCAAGAATGAACTGGATAAACCTTGGGTTGAAGAACAGATTCAGCTGCTGGAGAGCGAGGAATATCAAAGGGCTTTTCAGCGGATGCGCCGTAAAAACCGCCGTAAGGGTGAATCCTTTAACGACTATGAGGACGAGAAGACGATTCTGGCCAAAATGGTGGTCAGCAGCAGACTCAAACCACTTCGGAAGTGGGTTAAGGCGCTGCGCTTCATCGATAACAAAAAGCTGTATGCCCAGCTGTTTGAAGAGCCAAAGCTTATGCTGGACCTGAATGAGGAAGCTCTTCCTGAACATTGGTCCGAGATCAGCAGCTTTACCTTGAATCAGCTTAAGAAGAACGAGCTTGCATACGAGGACGCGACTCCTATGCTGTATCTTAAAGAGCTTATTCTGGGGTTTCATTCAAATACCTCAATCCGGCATGTCTTTATTGATGAAGCTCAGGATTACTCGCCATTCCAGCTGTTCTTCCTTAAACGGCTGTTCCCCAGAGCCAGAATGACGGCACTCGGAGACCTCAATCAGGCGATTTATGCCCATGCCTCGGTTCTTCAGCAGTCTTCAGTGCTGGCAGATCTCTACGGTGAAGAGGAGAGCGAGCAGATAGTGCTGACACGGAGCTACAGATCGACGAAGCAAATTGTTGAATTTACCAAAGGAATGATCCCGGGGGGAGAAAGAATTCAAGCCTTTAACCGGAGCGGGGAGCTGCCGGAAGTTCATAAGGTGGCTGATAAGGCTGAGCTGCATTCCAGTCTGTTCAAGGATGTTGAGTCTCTTCGTGCCCAAGGCTATGAGACCATAGCTGTAATTTGTAAGACAGCAGCTGAAAGCCTCGCTGCATTTAATGTTCTGCAAGTAGTCCCTTCTGTAAAGCTGATCAAGAAGACGACCTTGAATTTTGAACGGGGGATTCATGTTATTCCCGCATATCTGGCCAAAGGTGTAGAGTTTGACGCGGTTCTGATCTATGACGGATCTGAAGCGTCCTATGCCCGTGAGACGGAGCGCAAGCTGTTCTATACAGCATGCACCCGGGCCATGCACCTGCTTCATATTTATTCGGTGGGTGAAGTAAGTCCCTTCATTACTCGGGCCCAGTCGGACACCTATCTGAGATTTGCCTGAATTCATGGAGCAAGCGGAATAATCTCATCGCTTTTCAACCACAATAAGATGTATTCGGGCCTGCTCGTTATCTGAAAGGTGGTAAGTAAAGCATGGATAGCAAAAAAGGGGATCTTCTTGCGCTTGCTTCCATTCCGTTAATCATGACCCTCGGAAATTCAATGCTCATTCCGATCCTTCCGGAAATTGCCCGGAAATTAAAGGTTAGCTCTTTCCAAGTTAGTATGTTGATTACGGTATATGCTATTGTAGCCATTATCCTAATTCCGATCGCCGGCTACTTATCGGACAAATTCGGGAGGAAGATGGTCATCATCCCCAGTCTGATTATAACAGGCCTCGGAGGTGCATTATGTGGAGTCGCGCCATGGTTCGGGCAAGGAATCTCTGTATACTGGATCATTCTGGCGGGAAGATTTCTACAGGGGATTGGAGCTGCTGGAGCATTCCCGATTGTGATTCCCCTTGTGGGGGACATGTTTGAGAATGAGGAGGATGTCAGCAAGAGTCTGGGACTCATCGAGACCTCTAACACTTTCGGCAAAGTATTAAGCCCGATTCTGGGCGCCGCACTTGGAGCATGGTTATGGTATCTTCCTTTCCTGACCATTCCGGCACTCTGCTTGATTTCGCTGCTGCTGGTTATCTTCCTGGTCAAATCACCTAAGCGAAAAGAGAAGGCGCCTTCACTACGATCTTTCCTTAAAGATGTGAAAGGAGTTCTTAAAGAGAAGGGCCGCTGGCTCTACGCAATCTTCGCTATCGGGGGGATTTGCATGTTCCTGCTGTTCGGGGTTCTGTTCTATCTGTCTGAGCAGCTTGAGACCAAGCATCACTTGAAGGGTGTAATGAAAGGGCTGGTGCTGGCGATCCCCCTCGCCGCTCTGTGTCTGGCCTCTTATATTACCGGCAAAAAAATCGGCAAAAACAAAGTGCTGATGAAATGGGCAAGTGTAATCGGGATGGTCCTATCCACAGGATCTCTATTCGGGATCAGCATGTTCAATAACGTCTATTTCGTAATTTCCTGCCTGATCATCTGCGGCGCGGGAGTCGGTATTGTTCTGCCCTGCACGGACACTTTGATCACAGAAGGCATTGAGAAGGAGCAGCGTGGAACGATTACCTCCTTGTACAGCAGCATGAGATTCATTGGCGTCTCCTTAGGGCCGCCCATCGTGTCCCTGCTTATCCAGACGACACATATGACGATGTTCATCGTTATCGCGGTTGTGTCCCTCGCGGCGGTCATTCTTATCCTCCTGGCGATCAGGCCATCTGCAGAGCCAGAAGACGACCCTCCGTTAAGGAGACATGCCATTCACCAGCCCTGAAACCGGCATACGAATTAATGTTCAACAAGAAGCCTGCGAACTGCGGGCTTCTTTTGCTTCATGAAAGGGGTGCCAAGGTCCGCGCACATTTGGTATGATAGAGGCAAGCCAATACATACCGGGAGGAACAGCGCATGAATGGAAAGCAAGCAGCAGGCTATCTAGCTGCTGAATGGGTTAAAGACGGGATGACTGTGGGGCTTGGAACCGGGTCTACAGCTTATTTTACAATTGAAAAGTTAGGGGAAAGAGTAGCCGAGGGGCTTAAGATCACAGCGATTGCTACCTCGGAGGCCTCAGAGGAGCTTGCCCTGAAATATAACATTCCTTTGCTCAAGGCATCCGAAGTGGATAAGCTTGATATTGCGATTGATGGCGCTGACGAGCTTGATTCGCAGCTAAATCTGATCAAAGGTGGGGGGGCGGCCCTACTTCGTGAGAAGCTGGTAGCACTCCATAGTGACCAATTCATCGTAGTGGCAGATGGCAGTAAGGTCGTTGACCAGCTGGGTGCATTCAAGCTGCCGATTGAAGTTGTGCCTTTCTGTTATGAATGGACACTGCACACGCTCCGGGAGAGCTATCCTGTTCCTTTTGAGGTTCGGATGAAGGGCCAGGACATTGTGGTGACGGATAATGGAAATTACATTATCGACGCGTCATTCGGGCGGATCGAGTCTCCTCAGCAGCTTGCCGATGAATTGAAGATGATTACAGGGGTTGTGGACCACGGTCTGTTTATTGGGATTGCAGCCAAAGCGGTAGTTGGTTATGAGGATGGACGTACTGAGATTATTGAAGGTAACCTAAAATAAGTTCAATGACAGAACAACCCCGAGGGGGTTGTTCTTTTTTAGTAGGAAAGTTTACCCCTAAAACCTACTGGAGGAATAGGAAAAGTATGATATTATACTATGGAAGTTACAAAAAAACAAGAGTAAAAAATGGAAAACTATTGCAAATGGGTTTTAAATATAGTATTTTGAAATAGGGAATTAATTCACATGAGAGGAGGTGTGAAGAATGGATAAAATGTGCATGCAAATGATGATGAACATGTGTATGGAAGATATGATGTCTAAGATGAACAGCATGAAGATGATGATGGAATGCTGCTCAAATATGAACATGATGGACATGGGCATGGATATGGACATGATGATGAAGAAAATGCAAGACTGCGATGAAATGATGACTATGATGATGAAGATGATGCGTGAAATGAAACAAACATCCGTGTAACTTGGACAAGAGCTTGCATTTCAGAATGAAGCTTGTTGGTATCATAGGTTAATGAATCATGCAATTCAATATCTCTAATGTTCACGGCAATCCCTAAATTGCCATGATCCATTTCATCGAGGCTGAGCAGTCGACTGCATGCCTCTTTTTTGATTTGTTTTATATTTTGTCCGTATGAGTTTTAAGTTGTTGTGAGATTGTGATGCGCTCCAGCTTCAGTGTCCACATCTGTTCAAGCAGTATTTGCTTATGCGCTTCATCCTCACTTTGGCGGATCTGGACAAAGAGATCCATCATTCGGGCGTTTACCTGATCGAACTGCCTCCATAACTGCTCTTCCAAATCCTTTCGCAACTCTTCCTCACCTGTGTTGTACAGGGTCTCCAATGTCTGCAAAATATCAGCACTCCACTCCAGATCACCTATTAGCTTCGCATAATTTAATAGATCCAGATAGTCATCAATTTGCTGGGAGAGCTTGAATGTCATAGCTTGAATCATCATGACCATCACCTTCAATTTCATATATACCAAGTATTATACTTGGAATTTAGTGAATTGCAAGATGTTTACTTGAAAAACCGGAATTTTGTTGGCGGAATTCATGAGTTTGTTGTTACCTTGTAAGTGGAGTAAACTTACAAGGTAAGTTTTGTTTATTCAATCTTATAAGGGGGCTTATTGCGTGTTAGTGAATGTTAAAGATCAGGCGGACAGCTCGGAGATCAGCCAACTGCTTGAATATGCAGTATATTCAGATGAGAATGCGCTTGCTGATGCGGTCAAGCGGTATCAAACAGAGAAAGAAATTGAATTGTACGCTCTTGAGCATGAGGGAGAGCTGGTCGGCCTTATCGGTTATGTGTTAGATGATCAGAATGCTTTGAACATTACTCATCTGGCGATTGTTCCAGAGCATAGGAATCAAGGCTACGGACGAGCTATCGTCCTGGAAGCTTTATATGAAGCAAAGCCGGAACGCATCATCGCGGAGACGGATGAAGACGCAGTAGATTTTTATCGGAATATCGGATTTGTCGTATTGAGCATCGGCCGGTTACCGAACGGAATCGAACGGTTTCGTTGTGTGTATGAAACGGAATTACAGGAAGATTAACCCGATAATCCGGTGTCCGGATTAATTAAAACCAACGCAGGTGTATAGACTACACTAACGTTGGTTTTTTTGTGAGCAAAGACATATAAATCATTTTTATGGGTGGCCGTGTTGACTTCCGGAATAGAAAGCGTTAAAGTTCTATTGTCGAACTATTTCATAGGCGAATTAATTATAGAGAGAGGGGGAGGAGAGATGGAGCAGCAGTCTAAAGAACTAATCAGACGTTATGTCACTGCGTCGGCTACCGTGACCAAGCGGCTCAGTAGTGAAATTGCCAAGATCGTTCAAGATGAGATGACCGTGGATCAGTACCAGATAATGTACCATATCAAGACACAGCAAGAGTGTACGTCTACGGAGCTTGCAGATGCCTTTTGTGTGGGTAAGAGCTCAATTACTGCAATCATTACCCGGCTAGTGGATCGGGGATTGGTTGAGAGGACGCGGGATGAGGGAGATCGCCGGCTAGTATATCTGTCACTTACAGACCTTGGTCATGAGATTTCAGGTAAGGCTGATGAGAAAGTACAGGAAGTGGTATCCAGGTATCTCACTCATTTTAATCAGAAAGAAATTGAGTCCTTCATCACTAATTTTGAGAAACTCGCTAGTCTGTTTGAAGAAGGGAGTAAGGAGTAAATGAGATTTATATTAAAAGCCAGGTGGTGGATTATCCTTCTGTGGATTGCGGCTGCCGTTCTCTTAATCATGACGGCTCCTTCTATGGCGGATCTCGTCCGTCAGAAAGGGAATTTATCTGTCCCTTCCGGGTATTCTTCATCTGAGGCATCCGCCATTATGAAGGAAATTACCGCAATGAAGGGTGGAGGCAAAGAGACGCAGATTGCGCTCGTCTTTCATGAAGATACTTCGTTAAGTCAGGCCGACAAGGATGCGGTCAAGGATGGGATCGAGAAACTGGATGCAGCCAAAGCTAAAATCGGAATTGTGTCTATCACAGATCCTTTTACTACTCCGGATGCAGCGGATAAGATGATCTCCAAGGACGGGAAGACCATTCTAACGGCCCTTTCTGTCGATAAAGACCAACGTACGCTCAAGGACATCGAGAATGATATCCACAACACGCTGGCTTCTGTGAAAGTTAAGCACTATCTGACTGGCCAAGAGCAGATTAGTGAAGATACGATTGCAAGCTCAGAGAGCGGTCTGAAGAAATCAGAGTACATTACCGTCGTCTTCATACTTCTGATTCTGTTCATTAGCTTCCGTTCGTTTGTGGCTCCGTTTATTCCGCTGCTAACCGTCGGAATCAGTTATGTGGTGTCACAGTCTGTGGTTGCGTTTCTGGTTGATTCGTATGATTTTCCGTTATCGACATTTACACAGATCTTCATGGTCGCAATCATGTTCGGAATCGGGACGGATTATTGCATTCTGCTGATCAGCCGATTTAAGGAAGAACTCCAGCATACAGATGATAAATGGGAAGCCATTATAGCTACATACCGCACTGCGGGAAAAACGGTGTTTTTCTCCGGCCTGGCTGTACTGGTTGGTTTCGCGGCAATTGGTCTATCCAAATTTATCTTATACAAATCAGCCGTAGCCGTTGCGGTGGGGGTTGCTGTTATGCTGCTTGCCCTCCTTACCGTGGTGCCGTTCTTTATGGCGGTTCTGGGTACCAAGATTTTTTGGCCTGCAAAAGGCTCGCTTGAGCATAAGGAGAACAGATTCTGGGGAGCTTTTGGTGCTTTCTCTATTAAGCGTCCTTGGGCAGCGATCCTGCTCGTAGCTATATTTACCGTACCCTTCCTGCTCACATACAGCGGCAAGGTATCCTTCAACAGTATGGAGGAAATCGGCAGCAACTATGAATCGGTCAAGGCGTTTAACATTATTTCGGACAGTTTTGAGCCGGGTGAATCTCTGCCTACTTCGATTGTAATCAAGAACAATGAGCGTATGGATTCTGCGGAGTATATGGCCCTTGCAGAGAAGATCAGCCAGGAAGTTAAATCGGTTGAAGGCGTGGCAAGTGTACGCGGATTAAGCCGTCCAACCGGCGATGAGGTCAAGGATTTCAAGCTGACTGAGCAGGTGAAGACCGTCGGTGAGGGACTTGGCAAAGGAAATGAAGGTTTGAATACGATCCAGCAGGGTCTTACTAAAGCGAGCAATTCGTTAAGTGAGAATGAGCCTAAGCTTAAACAAGCTGCCGACAGTACAGGGAAGCTTGCTGAAGGCACGGCGAAGCTCAAAGACGGAATCTCCCAGCTGAGTAACGGGTTATCCGCTATTGAGAAGGGGATAAGAAGCGGGTCTTCTGGAGCGGGACAGCTGAAGCAGGGGCTGCAGCAGGCGAAGAAGAGTGCACAGCAGCTCGCCGCTGCCCAGCAGCAGCTTCTGAAGTCTTACCAGCAAATTGGTCAGGGGCTTGGATCGATTGGTAGCGGTCTCTCCAATGTTAATGAACAACTAAGCGGTGCTGCACAGGGTCTTAACGGCCTCAGCGGGAAATTCAGCAGCCTGGAAAGCAAGTATCCAGAACTTGCGAAAGACCCGGATTATTTGACCATTCGCGGTACAGTTACCGAGACAGGCAAGGGTATGACGCAGATGGCCGCAGGACTTAAGCAGCTGCAGACGGCTCTGGATCAAACGTCAGGCGGTTTGAAGCAAGCGAATGAGGGCTTTGCTAAAGTCGCAGGGGGTCAGGCAGCTCTGGCCGGCGGATTTGATCAGCTGATTAGCGGAATCTCCCAGCTTGAGTCGGGTCTGAATCAAGCGGCATCAGGCCAAGGCCAGATTATTGGTAAAATACCTTCTGTCGTTAGTGGGCTTTCTCAAATCGAGAACGGTCAGAAGCAGGTACAGAACGGATTCACCCAATTCTCGGGACAAATCTCCAAGCTTACTGACGGACTTAGCCAAAGTGCGGACGGAATTGCCAAAGTGTCCGGCGGAATTAATACAGCGAAGGATTATCTGAATCAAGTCGGAGGCGCTGACAACGGACTTAGCGGCTTCTATGTTCCAGATGAGGCTTTGAACAATAAGGATATTACTCAATTGTTCGATACTTACCTGTCCCCAGATCGCAAGATTATGACCTTGGACGTTGTGTTCTCTGAGAATCCATACGGCACAACAGCGATCAATCAAGTTGATCAGGTCAAGGCAGCTGTTGACCGTGCGATTCAGGGTACCAAGTTAGCGGGTGCTGAGATCGGATATGGTGGCGTATCAAGTACGTTTAATGATTTGAGAACCATTTCTAACGAGGACTACATGCGCACGGTTATTTTGATGCTGGCAGGTATATTTATCATTCTCGTTCTCCTGCTTCGCTCGATCATTATGCCGATCTATCTCATCGCTTCACTGGTGCTCACATTCTACACTTCCCTGGGAGTTACAGAGCTGATCTTCGTGAAGATGATGGGCATGTCCGGCATCAGCTGGGCAACTCCATTCTTCGGCTTCGTTATCCTTGTAGCACTGGGTATCGATTATAGTATCTTCTTGATGGATCGTTTCAATGAGAATAAAGAGTGGAACGTTGGAGATGCCATTCTTCATGCCATGAGAAATATGGGGACGGTTATTCTGTCCGCGGCTGTCATTCTGGGCGGAACCTTTGCCTCCATGTATCCATCAGGGGTCATGTCCATGATGCAAATTGCTACTGTGGTACTGACCGGTCTGGCTCTGTATTCATTAGTTATTCTTCCGTTCTTTATTCCGGTTATGGTGAAGATATTCGGAAATGCCAACTGGTGGCCTCTCTCCCGTCGGGAAGAAGCGGGCGACGTGAAATCAGCAAAATTTGAGAATCTCGGTTAAATAAAACGTGTTGCTCATAAAGGGGCATCCCAACAGCCATTTGATGGCTTGTGGGATGCTCTTTTTTATTTAACAACCACACAAGATGTCAGTTTTTTTGTTGACTTAGGCTTTTATAAGATGTTGTGAGTAGTAAAAAGTCATATATATGTTAGGTATTATTACATAAAATTAAGTTTTTGCTTTGAAAGTATCTATTTATTATAATTTGATGTCATATATATTGACATTAATGTAAAGTGTAATGTATATTTTCTGTAACAAATATTTCACGGATACAATTTATTGTCTGCAGGTGCCTGAATCTTTTTGCTTTCTCTAATTGAAAGGAGTTTTGCTCATGCATACCCCAGCACGGAAGAGATTAGTTATGATCGGCAATGGAATGGCCGGTATCAGATTTTTGGAGCACTTATTGAAGTTATCGCCGGAATCTTATGAGATCACCATATTCGGTGCTGAGCCGCACCCTAACTATAACCGGATTATGTTATCCACTGTCCTTGCAGGCGGAACGGATATTAGTGAAATCGTACTGAATGATTGGAACTGGTATGAAGATAACGGAATCAAGCTCTATGCGGGACACCGGGTTCAACATATCGACATCGAATCCCGAAGAGTGGTCTCTGACCAGGGCGTAGTTGCAGCTTATGATGTGCTCGTAATGGCGACTGGCTCTTCCCCGTATATGCTCCCCGTCCCAGGGGCCGCTAAGGAAGGGGTTATCGGATTTAGAGACATCAAAGATTGTGAGACGATGTTTGAGGTTTCTCGCAAGTATAAGAAAGCAGCTGTTATTGGCGGGGGACTATTAGGTCTCGAAGCAGCCAGAGGACTGCTGAATCTTGGGATGGATGTGACGGTTATTCATCTCCATGGCGAGCTTATGGACCGGCAGCTGGATTCCCCGGCTTCGCGGATGCTGAAGAGGGAGCTCCAGAATCAGGGGATGAAGTTCCTGATGAACAAGCAGACCGAGTACATCGGGGGGCGGAAGCGAGTTACCCATATTACTTTCACGGATGATACGCTGCTAGAAACTGATCTTGTAGTGATGGCCGTAGGCATTAGACCGAATATGGAGCTGGCTAAAGACGCGGGTATTCCTGTAGGACGCGGTATTCTTGTCAATGACTATATGTCTACACAGGTAGAAGGGATCTATGCGGTGGGAGAGTGTGCGGAGCACCGGGGAATCTCCTACGGCCTGGTAGCCCCTTTGTATAAACAGGGTGCTGTACTTGCCAAGCATTTGGCCGGTGTGCCGACCGAGGGATATCACGGTTCTATGACGTCGACGAAGTTGAAGGTATCTGGTGTTAATGTTTTCTCGGCAGGAGAATTCAAAGGCTCGGAAGATACACGATCCATGTGTTACCAGGATGAAGTGGAAGGGATTTATAAAAAAATCGTACTTAGGGGCGATAAGCTGGTTGGCTCTGTATTATTCGGGGATACGGGGGATGGCCCGATGTTATTCTCTCTTATGAAGAGCGGAGAATCTGTTGCCGGGCGTGAGAAAGAATTGCTGCTTGGGTACGCTCCTGGTAAGAGTCAGGCAGATCCTGTTCAGCGGCTGGCAGCCATGCCTGATGATGAGATTGTGTGTGGATGTAACGGGGTGTCGAAAGCGGCCATCGCCGATGCAATTTCGAATAAGGGATGTACAACAGTTGGAGCTATCAAAGCCTGTACGAAGGCAACCGGATCATGCGGAGGCTGCAAGCCTGTTGTTGAAGGGCTCCTGACTCTTTATGCAGGTGAAGAAGCTTCCGTTAATGTCAAGGAAGGGATCTGTGGCTGCACACCGCTTGGGCGTGACGAGATTATTCAGTCGATGAAGTCCATGGGGCTTAAGAGTGTCAAGGAAACGATGAACGTGCTGGGCTGGGGTGAGCCGGAAGGCTGCTCCAAGTGCAGGCCGGCTCTCAATTACTATTTGGGTATGCTGTGGCCGGATTCTTACGAGGATGAAGGGGAATCCCGGATTACGAACGAGCGCTACCACGCGAATATACAGAAAGACGGCACTTATTCCGTCGTACCCCGGATTTATGGTGGGGTAACTTCACCATCTGAACTGAAAAAAATAGCTGAGGTGGCGGAGCGTTATGAGGTGCCTTTAGTTAAATTTACTGGAGGACAGCGCCTCGATTTGCTTGGCGTTAAGAAAGAGGATCTCCCAGGGATGTGGGAGGACCTGGACATGGCCTCCGGGTACGCGTACGGAAAGACGCTTCGGACCGTTAAGACTTGTGTGGGTAATACATTTTGCAGGTTTGGTACGCAGGATGCAATGGCCATGGGAGTTAGGCTCGAGAAAGCCTACGAGAGAATAAATACGCCTTCCAAATTCAAAATGGCTGTATCGGGATGTCCAAGGAACTGTGCCGAAGCTACAATTAAAGATTTCGGAGTCGTGGCGATAGACGGCGGCTGGGAGCTTCATGTCGGAGGTAATGGCGGAGTGAAGGTGCGGGCAACCGATCTGCTCTGCACCGTAAGGACCGAGGATGAGGTTATGGAATGGTCAGGTGCTTTTCTCCAGTATTATAGAGAAAATGCATCTTGGAATGAGCGTACCGCACATTGGGTGGAGAGAGTGGGCCTTGATTCCATTATAGAAGCACTGAAACAGCCGGAGGATCGGCAGGCGCTGCTGAAACGTCTCGAGATCGCGCTTGAGCAGACCCGTGACCCTTGGAAGGAAATTATACATGACCCAAGTCTTCGGAAGAACTTTGAACCTCTTGCCGTCTCGGGTATGATTCATCCTGGAGAGTAGATAGGCATGCATGAATTACAAAAAACCAGCCATCCGCTTGTGAGCTAGTCGACATGCTAATGGCTGGTTTTTTGTATATTCGGGATTTGATGTATAATATTGGAAGATTATAATTTTAGTCGTTTGATCCAGCTTCTAAGTGCCCATCTGCGTTCATGGCGCTTTTTGTACTTGGGCAGTGATCGATAAATGCTGATAGATTCAGTATAGGCTTTACGAGCCTCTGACTGCCGATTCAGGGATTGATATACGTTGCCTAGCAAATAGTAAGCTTCGCTGGAAGAGGAGTGAATCAAGCTGAATTTCTCGGCATAAGATATAGATTTCTCGGCATCTCTGTTCTGGTAGACGGCTGCAAGCTTAAGATATGGCTGTCCGTAACGAACACGTTCGTTAAGCTTCAGAGCATGAAGCATATGTATCTCGGCTTCCTCTACCTGGCCGAGTCCTAAAGCTGCATTTCCGAGGTCGTCCCAATATTCTGCAGATTCCTCTGACGATGGCCCCATTTCTTTCAATAATGAATAGGCTTCGTTAAATTTCTTTCTCTCAAGCAGAAGTCTTGCAAGATCGCGTTTGGCTGAGATGTCATGATGATTCATTGCAAGCTGCTGACGCAGTGAGGATATGCTCCTCATTCGCCGGATAGGTCTGGTCACACTTGGGAACACGCCGACAAATTGCCGGTCAAGCACATAAATAATGGCCAACAGGATGATTAGTGCCAGAAATGGATTTCCAACAAGCCACCACAATGCTGAAAACAGGAGAAATTTAGACATCGGAACCTCCACGAAATTTGTAATTATTTCCGATTATATCACAAGCAGGTAGAACTCAGGCGGGTTTAGTTCCGCGACCGTTGGATAAAGGGTAAATATATATATTAATTATTGAGAGAGGGGTAGCCGTATGTACAGATTAGTACTTGTGAGACACGGAGAAAGTATATTTAACCTGGAGAATCGGTTCACAGGCTGGACGGATGTCGATTTGTCCGAGAAGGGAGTTACAGAGGCGAAGGAAGCCGGGAAGCTGCTGAAGCAGGATGAATTCGTGTTCGATGTGGCGTTCACCTCCTATTTGAAGCGGGCCATTAAGACTTTAGATTACATACTGGAAGAAATGGACTTGCTGTGGATTCCCGTTCATAAGACCTGGCAGCTCAATGAGCGGCATTACGGAGCTCTGCAAGGTCTAAGCAAAGAAGCCACGGCTGTAAAGTATGGAGCGGATCAAGTCCATCTGTGGCGCAGGGGGTATGATGTCCTGCCGCCTGCCCTTACCAAAGAGGATGATCGGTACCCGCGAAATGATGTGAAATACCGAGATGTATCGGATCAATTTATACCTCTGACCGAGAGTTTGAAAGAGACGATTGTTAGGGTGGAGGACTACTGGAACAAGATGATTATTCCCCAGATCACCGCAGGCAAAAGAGTAATTATATCCGCCCATGGCAACAGCCTTAGAGCTTTGGTGAAATATTTGGATCATATGAGTGATGAAGAGGTTATTGATCTTAACATTCCTACCGGTACGCCTCTCGTATACACGCTGGATGAGCACTTCAAACCTATAGAGAAGTATTATCTGGGCAGTGATAGACGGACCGAGAAGAAGATTGAGAAAGTGGCTGATCCTGGAAAAATCATGGAATAAGGGTACAGGCCGCTGCGGCGTCATCCTTTTTGGCATATGCTGTCTTAAGCTAAAAGGAGGGATCATATGCAGACCAGAAGCGGAAACCATGCACAAGGTATTGATGTCTCCCACTGGCAGGGTTCCATTGATTGGCAGAAGGTGAGAGCTGCAGGCAAGTCCTTCGTATTTATTAAAGCTACGGAGAGTAGCCGCTATACGGATGATCACTTTTTCACTTATTTAAAAGGAGCCAAAGCGGCTGGCCTGTTGGTAGGAGCTTACCATTTCACCAGGGCAGCCAAACCTGCTGATGTGAAAGATGAGGTTGACCATTTCCTGAAAGTGATTAATCAGGCTGGGGGAATGAGTTCTTTTGATCTGCCTTTTGTGCTGGACGCAGAGACCAAGGAGGCGAGAACCCGGGCCAATGTGACGGCTACGGTCCGTTCCTGGGTTGATGAGTTCAAGCGGCAGACCGGCGTAACTCCGCTATTATACACATATCCAAGCTTTATCGAGGGATACCTGGACTCAAGTCTTGCAGATGTGCCGCTGTGGTACGCTTATTACAGCAATGTGCCCCCGGTAAATAAGTCGGGATGGAAATCTTGGCAGTTCCTCCAGTATACAAGCGAGGGAAAGGTTCCGGGAATCAGCGGAAATGTCGATCTGAATGAATATAAGGGGAGTGAGGCTGAGCTGATGGCTGTCTATAAGAAAGGAAATGACGGGTCGGAATCCCCTGCGAACAATCATGAAGTTCCTGCATGGAAGGAATCCGGCAGACAGTGGCTGATCGACCATGCCGGAATCAGCAGCGATTGGAAAGCAGAGGATCCCGTGGATATTGGAACACTTGGGGCTATCCTTGCCAAGTTCACTTCAAGAAACATAGATTCTTAATCTCAGTGAAAAACTGCCTTCAAAAGAGCCATGCACCCGCGGTTAAGCGTGGTCATACCTGTCTGGGATTGGACAGGTAATGTCCAACGGTGCTGGCTTTTTTATGTCCAATTCCTGTTCGAGACTAGCGTGTTTTGCACTTCTGAAACAAATTTGTATTTTGGGAAAAGTGTTGTGAATGTCCCTTGTTTAAGGCTGGCAACAACACTGTTTCTCTAGACCCACACCCTATCCTTTGGTTAAGATAGATTGGCCGGCCAGGGCCGGTGAAGCATGCAAATTACTAACAAGGCGGTATGTCCAATAATGCAAGCAGCAAACAAAACATTTATGGCAGTCTGGATTAGTCTGATCAGCAATTTGTTTTTGACAGGACTTAAAATTTTTGTCGGCTTTCTGTTCAAGAGCCAGGTTCTTATTGCAGACGGTATACATAATGCGGGAGACGTGGTGGCTTCTTTTGCTGCTTTAACCTCCACCCGGATATCGAAAAAGCCCGCAGATGAGGATCACCCTTATGGTCATGGTAAAGCGGAAGTTCTGGCCTCAGCAGTTGTGGCTTTGATTCTGGCGCTTGCCGCAGTTCTAATGATAGTCAAATCTATAGAAGCATTCTTCTCACCTGCTGAGGAGGCAAGTCTAATCGCTTTGTCCGCCGCGGTAATTTCACTGGTCTGGAAGCAGGTGCTGTATGTATATTGTATCCGGGTAGGCAGGGTGGAGAACAGCAAGAGTCTAATGGCAACGGCCTATGATCATCTTGCGGATGTGTACGCCTCTGCAGCTGCCTGTGCAGGGATCGGCCTTGCACTAATTGGAGATCATTATGATATTCCTTTTACGAAATATGGTGATCCTATTGCCGGACTAGTAGTATCTTACTTTGTACTAAAGCTGGCTTATAAGATGGGGCGAGAATCTGTAGATGTTCTGATGGAAAAGAATATTTCTCAGGAACAGCTGGACCAGATTCATCAGATTGTGAAGCGGGCCGAGCATGTGAAGCGGATTGACCGGATTCGGGCAAGGGAATTGGGGAATTACATTATTGTTGATGTTAGGGTAAGTATTCCAAGTGAGATGACGGTACAGCAAGGTCATGATGTAAGCAAGGCAATCCGGAATTCAATAAAAAGTGAAGTGAATTACGTAGAAGAGGTTCTGGTGCATATTAATCCATGGTATCAAGGGGATACAAGGGAGGAGAAGTAGAGAAAGGCCGTACAGGAACCTATTATAAAGAGGACAATGATAGCGGCAAAGAGAATTAGGATCCTCTCAAATGAGTCCAGTCTTTTCACAGATAATCACTCCTCATTTAAATGTTAACTAATTATACAATAATATCCATGGATCCGTGAAGATACTGCTAAAAATACTTTTGAAATTTCATATTTTGTTTCCATAAAGTACTAGAACTTTCCCCTGTACTTCCCTATAATCTAGTTAATAAGTATAGGGTGGTGCAGGTATTTTGTTGTCTTCTTATGTTTATATTGGTCTTGGGATTTGTGACGCCCTCGCCATGTTTGCTCTAATGATCTCCCTTTACAGGCTTCCTCTCTGGTCCTACCGCTTCAAAGTAGCTGGTTTTGTTGTATTCATAGCCCTCTTTTCATTTGTAATGAGGCTGGTGCTTGAAGTTCCACAGCTTGATCTTCCAATTCAGTATGTGTTCTTCCTGATCTTTATCAAATTTGTTTATAGACTTAAATTCAGTCATTCCTCATTTGTTGCTGGAGCAGGGGTTACTGCTTATGCGATTCTGCAGCTTACGATCTACTATGTTTATCACCTGGTCGGCATGATCTATCAGAGTGATCTGTTGAAGACCGAGGGTGCTGTGTACCTGATCCAGATCAGTTCCATTCTCGCTGCTTATGGGATCGCTATCTTTCTTAAGTACTTTCGTCTGGGCTTCTCATTTATCCGGATTCCACAGGACGGGCAGCCTTCTCCCCAGAAAGAACAGACATCCTTGTTAATTGCCTCCATTCTTTCTACTGTAACCATTTTCCTGATTAGTTTTTTTCTGTACAACGTAGATTCTCTGGGTATTACCATCATGGCTTTCTCAACCTTCAGCATTTCCTATTTCCTCTCCCAAAGGAGCGATTATGAAGGGGTTAGAAGCATTGTCGAAGCATCTCTCCAGCAGGATAAAGCAAAGTGATCCAGAGGGACCGGTTAGCCTCGAAGTTCTGGAGTATGAGCTGGGCATACGCCTGAATTTCCTTTCCACAGTACTGCTGACCGTTCTGGCTGGATGGATAACCGGGAACTTAAGGGAGGCCTCCCTTGCCATGCTCTCCTTCCTGATGGTAAGAAGGTTCTCGGGCGGCGTTCATATGAAGTCACTAACCCTTTGTGCTATTGTGTCCGCCGCTATATTTGTGAGTATTTCATTAATCTCATTGGAACATGATCAAGTACGGTTACTCACACTCCTATCTGCAGCCATATTCTTGATATACTCCCCTAACATTCTTGAGGAACTTAACCCTTCACCTTTGACACCTTACATGAAAGCGATCTCATTCATGCTTGTGCTAACTAACTTGTTATTTCTGTCATCAGCAATAGCGCTTGCCTGTGCTGTTCAAGCTTTTCTTATATTGCCTTTCTGGAAGGGAGGTGAATCAGAATGAAGCAGTCGTTAGCCCGCAGTATCTCTATGTTGTTGTACAAGAGTGCGAAGAAATCCTCCATATCAACGAAAAGTTTTATTGGAGCTAAGTCGCTCCCTAAAGAACTACAAGATATTAAGTCCAAGTAATTTCATTTCAAGACAGCTTAGATCTTCCAGACAAGCCTGGGAACCTCTTAGTCAGTCACGAATTCTCTATATAAAATAATCAAGAAAGCTCATGTGCTCACATGGGCTTTCTTTAGACTTGAAAATAGAACATACGTTCCTATATAATTTAATTGAGAACTATTAGGGAATACTAATAAATACATAGAAATGCGATAAGGAGGAGTTCCGTATGCTCCCTGATTTCGAGCGCAAGCTGCTGCGGATTTTGTATAATTTCTCTTTGAAGTACCGGCGTATACCGGATATGCGGGACATTCAGAGGCTGACAGGCAGACACCATCCCGAGGAGATCGAGAAGGGCCTTTTTCGGCTTGAGGAGGAGAAGTATATCGTATGGGAGGACAGGAAGGATGTTGGAACCATACGGATATTGGAAGGTTGGGACCGTACACAACCTGGTGTCCCCCGGGACAGCAGCGAAGGCGGCAATACGGAGTATTGGACGAAATATTGAAATGTGATTTTTTTTATTTCGTGCCCAGCGCGTTATCAATAATAAAAAAAAGGACAAAAACCCTCGTATAATTGCACGATACAAGGGCTTTTGTCCGGGGATCTCTTGCGAGATCCCCATCATGGGAGAGGAGAAACCGGACGAAGAGCTTATGGGGAAACGTAAGTCTTCTCCGCGGTTGTCTACGACATTTGGTGATGTCGATATCTTTATTGTGTCCGCTCTCGTCACTTTTATACCTGCGTTTCACAAAAAAAGGGAAAACCTAGGGAATGCGTTTTTCATTTCAGGTAGGAGTATGGTACGATATCGTCATAAAAAAAGCGACACGGATGTGACGAAGGATAGGGTGACACAAATTGCGCGTAATTTCAGGAACTGCCAAGGGCAGGCCGCTTAAAGCTGTGCCTGGTTCTGGGACAAGGCCGACCACAGACAAAGTGAAGGAGGCCATTTTTAGTATGATTGGTCCTTATTTTGAGAGTGGTAGGGCCTTGGATTTATTCGCAGGAACCGGGGGACTCGGGATCGAAGCGTTAAGCCGGGGGATGGACCAGGCGGTATTTATAGATCTTGAATATAAGAGTCTTGAGGTAGTTAAAGCGAACCTCAAAGCGACGGGTATGGAGGATAAAGCCGAAGTATATAAGAATGATGCGGAGCGGGCCTTGAAGGTGCTGGCGAGGCGCGGGACTTCTTTTGACCTTGTATTTCTCGACCCTCCATACCGCCTGAAGCATGGGGACAAATTGATGAACAAGATGGACGAGCTGGCTCTTCTGGAAAAGAATGCCACGATTGTTCTAGAATATGAATCTTCATATGAATATCCTGAACGATTTGGTAATTTCATATGCGTGCGCAAAGCTAAATACGGCGAGACGGCTGTTTCGGTGTACAAATATGTGCGGGACGCGAATTTGGAAGAGACCGGACAGGAGGAGTAAGCAGGATGAGTGAAATCAACAAAAATTTGAGAATTGCGGTGTACCCGGGCAGCTTTGACCCCGTCACCATGGGACATATGGATATTATCCAGAGGGCCGCAAGACAGTTCGATATTTTAATCGTAGCCGTTCTTAACAATTCGAGTAAAAATCCGTTGTTTACTATGGAAGAGAGAAAGCAGCTGCTTCAGCAGGCAACGAAAGACTTGCCGAATGTGGAGGTGGACAGCTTTAGTGATCTGCTTGTCAATTATATGGTGCAGAAAAAGGCACACGTTATTGTCAAGGGTGTCCGCTCCGTGACAGATTTCGAATATGAAATGCAAATGGCCTCCATTAATCACAAGCTGAACAGTGAAGTGGAGACCATATTTATGATGACCAATCCGAAATACAGCTACTTAAGCTCTAGTGTGGTGAAGGAAATTGCCCGGTTTCAGGGTGAGGTTGTAGATCTGGTTCTTCCGGAAGTTGAGGAAGCTCTAAGACAGAAGTTTGCACCTAAGACTCAGATTAGGTCTTAATGGGATACACTGCTGCGGAATCGCCAAATGATAGCGAACAGGATTAGACAGGCTGTAATGAACAACAGCGTGATGAACTGCCATTCCATTAGGGAGAAGGATTGGGACCAACCTGGGAGCTGAAGGATGGAGTTCCTCATCCTGTCATCAGTACTTATATCCCCAAAGACGGGGGCAGCGCCTGGAAAGAGCTTGAGAAGCGGCTTCCAGAGCAAGAGTGTTAGTACATAAGCATAAGAGCCATGCAAAATTCGCGTTACCAGGAAGCCGCCTGTGCCGATCCCGACTGGTCTAAGGACAGCTCGCACCTGGAGATAGGCACACAGCCCGCTGAATCCCAGAATCGCACCAATCAGTGCAGCTTGCAGTGCTGGTACAGAGGTGGAGGAAGCTCCGGCAGCGTAGCTGCCCAGATGAACCTCTAAGAGTCCTGGAAGTATAAAGGTTGAGCCAATCCCGGGTATGTGGTACTCGATCATCCGAATTACTACCGCAAAAATCAGCATATATCCGCCGATCATCATTAACGTCTGAACTGCGGAAGCTACTGTATCTCCTAGTAACTTGCCAAAGCTGCGCCCGTCTAACCGACGGGCTTCTTCAATGCTGTGAACCATTTGCTGTAATCGCGTGCCCGTACGGACAGGCTCGGGGCCAGCCTGGTATAAGTCTTTGCGGCTCTGGAGTATTAGCTTGTGGAGAGTTAGGCCTGCGGCGATGCCGGCAATACCATGAACGGCTGCAAGAAGCAGGCCAAGTCCCGGTTTATGAAGAAAACCGGTGCCAACAACGACAATAATCAGCATGGGATTACAGAAATGCCCGGCCGCAGCTAATTTTTCGGCCTGTCTGGCCGTAATCCTACCCGTTGTATACAACTGGGCTGAGGCTTCTGCTGCCGCTGGAAAACCGGCTATTAGTCCGAAAGGGAGTACCCAACCTGCAACTCCTGGCGCCCCCAGTCCTTTTTGAAGCAGGGGGTTAAGTACGGTACCCAGAGCATGGACAAATCCGTAAGCAACCAACATTTGAGACAGGACCAGGAATGGCAAAAGTCCAGGGAATACAATTCTCCACCATAGAGTCAGGCCCTGAAGTGACGCTTCAAACGCGGCACCTGGTGATTTGACAATACTGACTGCAAGCAGTACGGCGCAGCTAGCCAAAGCGATAGTTACCCACAGGGGTCCTCCTTGCTGGTGACTTCCCTTCATGAATGACTCACCTCATTATGGAATAAAGATGGATTGAACTACTAAGAGACAGCATGCTCTTACGGCTAGTACAAATTTTATGCATGGCGGATAAATATCAGACCAGCTTCGTCCATGCTGCGGGTAAGGAAGAGGGAGGGGCCAGTGCAGTTGAGAAATTCAAGAATTTTTAAATTGGCATTATACATGATCATGATGACCGTTATCATATACGTGGTGGTGTATATGCCCACGCCTTATATGGTTAATCAGCCGGGTACGGCGGAGGAGATCAAGCCGATGATTATTGTGAAGGAGGGGGACCCGGAAGAGAAGGGGACCTTCATGATGACTACAGTATCGGTGACCTATGCGAACCTGGCTATGCTGATTACTTCCCAGTTCAACTCCGAGGCAGAAATTGTCCGAAAGACGCCGGAACAGGGCGGCAAAGAATATGTAACTCAGCAGGTGTACTATATGAGTGATTCGCAGTCCAGTGCCATGGCTGCGGCTTACGCAAAGGCCAAGCTGCCTTACCGTATTGAGTCCGAGTATCTTTTTGCCATATCTCTCTCCACGTCGCCTCCGCCTAAAGGAGATTTTGTTCCTGGTGATATCATTCGGAAAATTGAGGGAAAGCCGGTTACCCGGTTTGAAGAATTGACCGAAATGTTGAAATCAAGGAAACCGGGAGAAGTTGTCCAGGTGGAGCTGAATCGGGATGGAAGAGAGCTGGAAGAGAAGGTTGAACTCATAAACCTGAAGGATCCTGCCACAGGGGAGTCCCCGGCTGGACTTGGGCCGAACATAGTTGAACTTAGAAAGGTAAAGTCGGCGGATCCTCAGAAGCAGGTGGAATTCGCCAAGACTCAGGTCGGTGGACCTTCTGCCGGCCTGATGTTCACATTGGAAATCTACAATCGGCTCACACCAGGGGATCTCAGTAAAGGATACCGGATCGCTGGAACGGGTACCATGTCAGCAGATGGAGCCGTAGGACCGATCGGCGGTGTGCAGTTCAAGATTGTGGCGGCTGACCGGGAGAAGGCCGAGATCTTCTTCGTGCCAGAGGATAACTTCAAGGATGCGAAGAAGAAAGCGGAGGACATCGGCACTTCTATGAAGCTTGTGCCTGTCAGGACGGTGGACGATGCACTTCAGTATCTCAGTTCGCTTACGCCTAAAGCTGGATAGGCGGCTGACGATAATCGCGATAAAGCTCGTTCGTATCAAGGGTAGGGAGACAACTTGCATAGACCGCCGAAGCTCTAAGATCGAGCTCCAGCTGGGGATGTGACAAATCAGACGGCCTCGTCAGGATCGGCAGCGAGGCCGTCTTTCTCATACGTTTGAGCAGTTCTCTTCCCTTATCTGTGAAGCCCAGAACACGTAAATAGCCAGGCCCTTTCGAGAGAATCTCCCGGGTGAATGACCGCTTGTTATGGCCTAGAAGCACATGTACCAGCAGGCGCTGAAGCTTGGTATGAGTATAACGTTTGGTCTTCAGGGCTTGAAGAAGGTGGGTGACTGTGGGCTTGGCAAGATTAGGCAGCAGCTTCTTGATTCGGTATTCAAGTCCTTCCGTCATCTCGTAGGTCTGGGAGAGCTGCTCCGCAGGATGGATCAGCAGCTGATGCAGAAGCTGCGGACGGAGCGATTCCCAGGTCACGGGCCCGCGGCCTTCGCGCAGCTCGCGGGCGAGAATGTCGGCGGCATAATCAGGCATATAGGGACTCGCCTTAGGCAGTCCCTCAGCCAGGATCAGCCGCCGGATTGCCGTGGCGCTGGCGATGGGCCCCTCGCCCGGCTGGGCATCGTGATATCCGGCCGCTTCGCGCCGGATAGTCAAGGGCATGACCTTGCTGCCAAGCCGGCGCAGCGCGATCATATAGTGCAGCCCAAGTGAATTGTTGGGCTGCATCAAGAGCCCGCGCGCGCCTTCGGCCGTGCCGCGCGCAAGGGCCCGCTCCGCCGCCGCAGCATAGGCGGCGGGGTAGCTGGCGCCCGAGGCGAGTTCCTCCGCCACGGCGCCCTTCAGGTCGCTGCTCTCCTCGGCGAGCAGCGAGGCAAGCTCCTGCAGCTTGTCGGTACTTCCCTCCTCGCTGCCGAAGACCAGGTGCGTCACGAGCCCGGTCGCGTTCAGCAGCGACACGGCCCCGTACGCGAACCACTCCGCCGGCTGAACCGCATAGGCGGCCGGCAGCTCGAATACGACATCGGCGCCCATAGACAGCGCCATTTCCGCCCGCGCCCATTTCGAGACGATGGCCGGCTCGCCCCGCTGAAGGAAGTTGCCGCTCATTACGGCGACGGCCGCTTCGGCTCCGGTCTCCTGCTTGGCTCGGGTGAAATGATAGACATGCCCATGGTGAAGCGGGTTATATTCAACGATTACGCCGACGATACTCACAATCGAGGCCTCCTTGGATTTACACGGGTATTATTTTATTAGAAATAATATCATGAACTGCATCATTTACCGAATAAACATGCTATAATTTACGAACCTGTCCCTATGGATGCGCGGTATATTGCAATTTATTGTGGGTAGGATACCGGGAAATGCCGTATAATAAAGGGAGCAGCGCGTATAAGTTATTGACAAAACTCTCTAAAAATCGGTATAATAATTTTTGTTTGTTTGGAGTGATAAACATGCACTTTCAATTTCGCAAATTAGCGTCAACCGAAGGCCCTGTGGAATTCCACGAGGCGCTGGATGTTCATCATGTAACCAAAGGCCGCAAGGATATTACTCATGTGAGTCCGCTTCAAGCTGATCTGAAGGTAGTCCCTTCCGGTGAGGGTGAAGTAGATGTAAAGGGTAGGTTATCCGTCGAACTGGACATGACGTGCTCCCGCTGCTTGAAGCCTTTGAAGAAACAAGTCGGTATCAATTTCGAGGAACGGTTTAAGTACAGTGAGAATACAGAGAATGTACAGGACGAAGAGGACGAAATCCGCTACGTTGCAGAGGATGACGTGAATCTGGTTCCTTTCATAGAAGAGGCTTTGCTTCTGAATCTCCCGTTTGCTGCCGTCTGCAAGGACGACTGCAAAGGTCTGTGCCCTACTTGTGGAACCGATTTGAACGAACAGGATTGCGGCTGTGATAAAGAAGTCATCGACCCGCGTCTTGCGGCGCTGAAGGACTTTTTTAAACAACAATAATAAAGTCTGACACCAATATGGAATGAACAAGTGAAGTATTTGTTCACATTCATATAACGGTCGTCTAAACTAAGCAATGGAACCAGGTTGACTTGAATAAGGAGGTGGGAACCATGGCAGTACCTCAACGGAGAACGTCCAAAACGCGTCGTGACAAACGTCGCACTCATTTCAAATTGGCTGTGCCGGGCATGGTAAAATGTGAACAATGCGGAGAATTGAAGCTTGCTCACCACGTATGCAAAGTATGCGGAACATACAAAGCAAGAGAAATTATCAAGCAATAATGAACGAAATCAAAGTAGTACCTACATCTTGGATGGGGTGCTATTTTTTTTGAATTCATGGAGATGGATTGGGGCGCTTCTCTCGGGATTGTCTTTCTTTTTAAAACAGGATGATTTATACTAAAGCTTAGTACCTGGTTCTAAAACAATATATCTACTATTTAAATAATTTATAGATCACGCAGGGGGCGATACATATCGAACGTTTGCCCAAACGGGCGAGACAGCAGCAGCTCGTGAGAATGATTGAAGAGAATCCATTCATTACCGATCAGGAACTGACGCGTCAGCTCAAAGTAAGTATTCAGACCATTCGTCTGGATCGTCTGGAGCTTGGGATACCTGAACTCCGTGAACGGATGAAGCTGATGGCCGAGCTTTCTTATGATCAGGTGAAGTCTCTGCCGCTGCATGAAGTGATTGGGGATATCGTTGATCTTCAACTCGACAGGAGCGGGATATCCATTTTTGAAATACGAGATGAGCATGTCTTCTCGCGGACAGGAATCGCCCGGGGGCATCATGTATTCGCGCAAGCGAACTCCCTTGCGGTCGCCGTTATTAATGATGAAATTGCACTTACTTCTTCTGCGGATATCCGGTTTGTGAGATCGGTGCATTTGGGAGAGAAATGTATTGCTAAAGCTTATGTCAGATCTGAGGCAGGCAACAAAGGAAAAGCTAAGGTTGAGGTGTTCACATATGTAGGTGAGGAGATGGTCTTCCAAGGCAACTTCGTCATCTATCGTTCCGGGAAAGAGGAACACAGTGAAGGGGGAACTACGCATGTTGATAGCCATTGATGCCATGGGGGGAGACCACGCGCCGCAATCTAATGTGGAGGGCGCGCTTGCAGCCGCCAAGGAATGGAAGGACATTGAAATCGTTCTGGTCGGAGATCAGGTCCAGATTGAAGCGCTGCTGCCGGAACGTCCGTCCAACCTGACTATACGTCATACATCAGAAGTGATCGGCGGGGAGGACGAACCTGTCAAAGCGGTTCGCCGCAAGAAGGATTCCTCCATGGTTGTTGCCGGAAGAATGGTTCGTGAAGGCGAGGCGGATGCGATGATTTCCGCCGGAAATACGGGGGCCTTGATGACAACTGGCCTTCTTGTAGTGGGAAGAATGGAGGGCATTGAGCGTCCGGCGCTCGCTCCGATCATCCCAACCGTTGACGGGCGAGGTGTTCTGGCTCTGGACCTCGGTGCCAATATGGATGCAAAGCCTGAACATTTGGCACAGTATGCTTTGATGGGCAGCGTGTATCGTCAGCAGGTGCATGGAATTGAAAGACCGAGAGTAGGCCTGCTCAACGTGGGAACTGAGGCCATCAAAGGAAATGAGCTTACCAAAGCGGCTTACCCGCTTCTGCAGGAGCTTCCTATTCATTTTGTAGGTAACGTGGAAGCGCATGGGGTGCTGGCTGGGGCTTGTGATGTTCTGGTCTGTGATGGTTTTGCGGGAAATATTCTTCTCAAATCTTTGGAGGGAACCGCTGGGGCTTTGTTCTCTATTCTGAAGGAGAAATTCACCAGCTCACTGAAGAACAAGCTGGCTGCAGCAGTCCTAATGCCTGAGCTGCGAGGACTGAAAAGTATGATGGACTACAAGGAGCACGGCGGGGCACCGCTTCTTGGACTTAGCGGCCTTGTGGTCAAAGGACATGGTTCTTCGGACGCGGATGCGATCAAGAATGCTTTCCGGCAGGCAAGAATTGCCCTTCGCAGTCAGTTGATTCAGAACATATCCAAAGAATTTAGCAGCGGGGAGAGAGTGAATTAAGTGAATAATTTGCGATCGGTAGGGATTATTGGAACAGGTAAGTATGTGCCCGAGAAAGTATTAACCAATGCGGATTTGGAGAAAATCGTGGAAACGAATGACGAGTGGATCGTATCGCGTACCGGAATTCGTGAACGCCATATCGCCGCGCCTGAACAGGCAACCTCGGATCTGGCTTATGAAGCTTCCTTGAAGGCACTTGAGTCGGCAGGAATTGCTCCACATGAACTGGACCTTATTATAGTAGCCACAGTAACACCTGATATGACGTTCCCATCCACAGCTTGTCTGCTGCAGGAGAAGCTGGGAGCGAAGCAGGCTGCGGCATTCGACTTGTCCGCGGCATGCTCGGGGTTTGTATACAGCTTGGCAACCGCAACGAACTTTATTAAGACAGGGATGTACAACAACGCGCTTGTGATTGGCGCGGATACCTTATCCCGTATTACAGATTATACAGACCGCAATACCTGTGTGCTGTTCGGTGACGGGGCCGGTGCGGTAGTGCTTGGTGAAGTGCCTGAGGGCAGAGGTTTTCTGTCCTTTGACCTTGGTGCGGAAGGTGCTGGCGGAAGCCAGTTGAAGCTGGAAGCAGGCGGTTCCAGACTTCCGGCTTCAGCAGATACGGTTGCCGGCGGTAAGCACTTCATCTACATGAACGGCCGTGAAGTATTTAAATTTGCCGTTCGTGTGATGGGGACAGCGACAGAGGAAGTTCTTCGTAAAGCTGGAGTGGCGAAAGAGGAAGTGGACTTGTTCGTCCCACATCAGGCGAATATTCGGATCATTCATTCAGCAATGGAACGTCTGAACCTTCCAGAAGAGAAATGTGTAATTAATGTCGATAAGTATGCAAATACGTCTGCTGCATCCATTCCGCTGGCTCTGGTAGAAGCGGCTGAAGAGGGACGTATGAAAGAGGGAGATACCATCCTGCTTGTCGGCTTTGGAGGCGGCCTTACGTGGGGCGCATCGGTTCTTGTATGGTAAGAAATTAATTAATCGTTCCTCCTTTTGGGCGAGCAGGTTCGTCCAGAAGGGCCCGGAACAAAGGAGAGCTGTCTGATTTATGGGGAAGTTAGCATTTGTATTTCCAGGACAAGGTTCCCAAGCTGTAGGAATGGGCAAAGATATATATGATGAAATCCCGGAGGCAGGGGAACTGTTCCGTGCAGCAGATGAGAAGCTTGGCTTTGACTTAAGTAACCTTATATTTAATGGGCCCGAGGCAGAACTTAAGATGACGGCGAATACACAGCCCGCATTGCTTACAACGAGTTACGCGCTTTATCGTATTTTTGCCTCGAAAGGGATCACACCGGATTATTTTGCAGGTCACAGCCTGGGTGAATATACAGCCCTGACTGCGGCTGGCGTTCTCTCATTTGAAGATGCTGTGGCTACGGTTCGTGCCCGCGGTCTGTTCATGGAACAGGCAGTGCCTGGCGGGCAGGGGGCTATGGCTGCTGTACTTGGAGCGGAGCGCGGTCCGCTGGCTGACCTATGCGCGGCGATTACCTCTGAGGGGCACTTGGTCGAGTTAGCCAATATTAATTGCCCTGGGCAAATTGTCGTATCCGGTAGCCGCGAGGGAGTTAACGCTCTGGTTGAACGGGTCAAAGAAGCGGGCGGCAAACGTGCCATTCCCCTCGAAGTGAGCGGTCCATTCCATTCCTCACTTATGCGCTCTGCTGCAGAGCGTCTTGAAGAAACGCTGGCGGGTATCCATTATGCGGATGCCACTGTTCCCGTGGTGGTGAACGTGACGGCTCAGCCTGTACATAAAGGTGCAGAGGTTTCTGCACTGCTGACTCAGCAGGTCTATTCCCCGGTTCTGTGGGAAGACAGTGTACGCTGGTTGATAGAGCAGGGCGTGGACACTTTTGTCGAGATTGGTCCTGGAAGTGTTCTGACAGGGCTGCTTAAGAAAATCGATAAGAATGTAAGAGGGCTGAATGTGAACAGCCTTGAAAGTCTTGAACAAGCAGCTGCGGCTCTCAAAGAGGAGATTTAAGCTTTCAAGCCGTGGCCTAGCAGGCCGGCGTAAGCTAAAGCTGGTCATGCCGGGTTACCCGGCTATGAGTTAGCTTTCGCTGCAGCTGCGCTTTAGCGCTGCTACGGGGAATCCGGGCAGCCCTTGAAAGCGCCGCGCTCTTTTGCAGTAAGCTGCAGTAGGGCAGTATTAGCTTGAGAAAGGAGACACATTGGGATGACACAACCACTTGCCGGTCAGACGGCGCTGGTCACCGGCGCATCGCGGGGAATTGGAAGAAGCATTGCGCTCTCGCTTGCGAAAGCAGGAGCAAATGTGGCTGTTAATTATGCTGGTAACGAAGAAGCCGCTGCAGGAGTTGTCCGTGAGATTGAAGCCATGGGCGTAAGCGCTCTTGCCATTAAAGCTCATGTTGGCGACAGCAGCCAGTTCGAGTCCATGGTCAAACAAGTTATTGATGCATGGGGCCGAATCGATATTCTCGTGAATAACGCAGGAATAACCAGAGATAATCTTATTATGCGTATGAAGGAAGAAGAGTTCGATCAGGTGATTGAGACCAATCTGAAGGGCGTGTTCAATGGGATCAAATCCGTTACTCGTCCGATGATGAAGCAGCGCTCAGGCCGAATTATCAACATTTCTTCAGTTGTTGGGGTCCTGGGAAATGCAGGTCAAGCCAATTACGTAGCCGCCAAAGCGGGGGTAATAGGTCTGACGAAATCTTCCGCGCGTGAACTTGCATCTCGTAATATTACGGTGAACTGTGTTGCACCAGGATTCATTGATACGGATATGACTGGGGAATTGCCAGAAGAACTTCGCTCCAAGATGCTTGGAGAAATCCCGCTGGCACGTCTTGGCAAGCCGGAAGAAATCGCTAATGTGGTTCTGTTCCTGGCATCTGAAGGCGCTTCTTACATGACAGGCCAGACCCTTCATGTGGATGGCGGAATGTACATGTAGGCTGCTTCGCCAAGACGATATATCGTCAAAGCGGGTTTTTGAACCAGCCTCTATGGCATTTTAACTTTAATTCTCGTATAATACCAAAGAGGAGGTGAACCGGATGTCCGATGTATTGGAGCGTGTAAAACGCATCGTAGTTGACCGCTTGGGTGCTGATGAAGCCGAAGTAACACTTGAAGCTTCTTTCAAAGAGGACCTTGGTGCTGATTCGCTCGATGTCGTTGAATTGGTTATGGAATTGGAAGATGAATTCGATCTTGAAATTTCAGATGAAGATGCAGAGAAGATAACGACCGTAGGTGAAGTTGTAAATTACATACAATCTCATACCTAAGTCATTTAAGTCCCGTACCTTGTTTATTCAGGCGGGACTTCTCCTCATCTTGGCAGAAACAATCAATGATCATGTTCATTGACATTTATATTACACATGAAGTCTATACGAGGTGAATGTGTTTGAAGCATAGAGTAGTTATAACAGGCATGGGAGTCATGACTTCCCTTGGCAAGGATTTGGACACGTTCTGGAATAGCCTGGTTAGCGGGAAATCCGGCGTATCGCGCATTGAGTCTTTTGATGTCAGCGATTATACGACCCAAATTGCGGCTTCGGTGAAGGATTTCAATCCTGAGGATTATTTCGACCGTAAAGAAGCCAGAAAGATGGACAGGTTTGTTCAATTCGCAATTGCAGCAGGTTCTGAAGCCATGAAGGACAGCGGGATTGAGATTGGAACGAACACAGATGCAGAACGTATCGGTGTCTCTATCGGTTCTGGTATTGGCGGTCTTGGAACTTGGGAAGATCAACATAACGTTTTGCTTGAAAAAGGACCCAAACGCGTAAGCCCTTTCTTTATTCCGATGATGATCGCCAATATGGGCTCAGGCCAAATGTCGATCATGTTCGGAGCTAAAGGACCGAATACCACTCAGGTAACCGCTTGTGCGACTGGTACCCATTCGATAGGTGATTCATTCCGTATCATTCAACGCGGCGACGCCGACGTCATGATCTGCGGAGGAGCAGAAGCGACTATCCGTCCTACGGGAATGGCCGGATTCTGTGCAATGCGAGCCATGTCTACACGCAATGATGAGCCTGAGAAGGCAAGTCGTCCATTCGATACAGGCCGTGATGGCTTTGTTATGGGTGAGGGAGCGGGAATTCTCATTCTTGAATCCCTGGAGCATGCTCAGAAGCGCGGAGCTAAGATCTATGCCGAAGTCATTGGTTACGGGCTAAGTGCGGATGCTCATCATATGACGGAACCGGATCCGGACGGAGCTGCGCGCTGCATGCGCATGGCCATTCGTGATGCGGAGCTTAATCCGGAAGATATCGATTATATTAATGCACACGGAACTTCAACTCCGGTGGGAGATCGCTCTGAGACGCTGGCTGTGAAGAAAGCGCTGGGTGACCACGCTTATAAAGTAGCCATCAGCTCGACCAAGTCCATGACAGGACATTTGCTTGGAGCTGCCGGTGGTGTTGAAGCCGTGATTTGCGGACTTTCATTGCAGAACGGGGTCATTGCCCCTACGATCAACCTTGAAGATCAAGATCCAGAGTGCGATTTGGATTATGTGCCTAATGAACCAAGACAAGCAGATTTAAAGATTGCAATGTCCAACTCCTTTGGGTTTGGTGGTCATAATGCCACGATTATCCTGAAGAAATTCGATGCATAAGGAGTCAGTCTGTTGAGTGGAGATCTGAAGCAGTTACAACAAAAACTTCAAATTCAATTCCAGAACCGACAATTGTTGAAACAGGCATTTACTCACGCTTCCTATGTAAACGAACACCGGTTCAGCCAACATGAGGATAACGAGCGGCTTGAATTTTTAGGAGACGCGGTGCTTGAGCTGACCGTATCGGAATATTTATATAATCTATTTCCGAACCGGCCTGAAGGCGAGTTAACAAAGCAGCGTGCAGCTATTGTCTGCGAGCCTTCTCTGGTTAAATTTGCCGAAGCTCTTGAGTTCGGGAATTACGTGCTGCTTGGCAAAGGAGAAGAACTAACCGGTGGGCGTACGCGTCCGGCATTGCTTGCGGACGTATTTGAGTCTTTTGTCGGTGCGCTTTATTTGGATCAGGGGCTTGAGGCAGTTACTGCCTTCCTGGACAAGCATGTGTTCACTCAGGTGGTCTTAAACGGAAAGCTTCAGGTAACAGATTATAAGACAGAACTTCAGGAGCTGACCCAGCATCATAATCTGGGCGCCCTTGAGTACCGGATTATTGAAGAGCGGGGTCCTGCGCATGAGCGGGAATTCGTCTCTGAGGTATTCATGGATGGGAAGAGTCTCGGCCAAGGGAGCGGACGCTCCAAGAAAGAGGCTGAGCAGCAGGCCGCGGCTGTTGCACTGGAGCGTTTAAGAGTACAAGAGTAGTTATATGGAATGAACTAAAGAAATGAATGTTCAGATGCTGGCAACCGCTTATTGCGGTAGGAAATCGTTCACACAGTNTGTTCAGATGCTGGCAACCGCTTATTGCGGTAGGAAATCGTTCACACAGTCTTTAGTTCAATCCATATATATGGACTTAAAAGATTTATTTACTGAATGGCAGACCGAGGTAGCGATACCGGGTCTGCCATTTTTTAGTTATTGGCACATTAGCCTTGGACAATAAACGTTGATACTAGCGGGTTTGCTGCAGATTTGATGGGTCACAGGCGAACCTTAATTATGTTACAATAGGCGGTAGAGGTGATAGTGTACGTATGTTTTTGAAAAGAATTGAATTAGCGGGTTTCAAATCGTTCGCGGATCGTACGGAAATGGAATTTGTGCGTGGGATAACCGCGGTTGTAGGCCCGAACGGAAGCGGTAAGAGTAATATCTCAGACGGCATTCGCTGGGTACTAGGTGAACAAAGCGCCAAGTCGCTCCGCGGTGGCAAGATGGAAGATATTATTTTCGCCGGTAGTGATGCCAGAAAGGCAGTCGGATACGGAGAAGTATCGCTTACGCTGGATAATACAGACCAGGCGCTTCCTTTGGATTTCAACGAAGTTACGGTGACCCGGCGGGTTCACCGCAGCGGAGATAGTGAATATTTGATTAATAAGCAGTCCTGTCGCCTGAAAGATATTACCGAGCTGTTCATGGATACAGGGATTGGTAAAGAGGCTTATTCCATTATCGGCCAAGGCCGTATTGAAGAAATACTGAGTACTCGATCTGAAGACCGGAGAGGGATATTTGAGGAAGCTTCCGGTATTGTGAAATATAAGTCTCGTAAGAAAGATGCGCGGAAAAAGTTAGAGGAGACGGAGACAAATCTGCTCCGTATTCATGATTTGGTCAGCGAACTTGAAGATCAGATCGGGCCGCTGAAGGAACAATCCGAGAAAGCCATTCATTATAAAGAACTACGTGAGCAGCTTAAGCATAAAGAGATTTCCATGTATATTTATCAGATCGATCAGATTCATACTTCTTGGAGTGAAGCGAATACCAAGCTCGCCAAGCTTCGTGAAGAGCAGCTTACCTTGTCTACGATTGTCTCTGCTCATGATGCTACGCTGGAGAAAGAACGCTCCGAACTGCGTGTAATTGAAGAAGAGATTGAAGCTTTGCAGGGACAACTGCTCGAATATAGTCAAAGCTACGAGAAGAACGAAGGTTATGGAGGGCTCCTTAAAGAGCGCGCGAAGAACCTAATGCAGAATCGGCAGCAGCTCATTGATTCTATTGCGGCTAGCGAGGAACGATATAATCAGCGGGCGCTAGAATTGCAGGCCATGTCGGATAAATACTCAGAATCGGACCGGATGCTGACAGAGCTTCGTGCGTTGTTGTCCGCGGAGGAAGCGAAGCTGCTTGGTGTAACTGGCGGAATCAGTCAGGCCCAGGAAGAAGCTCTTAAGGGGGACCTGCTGGAGATTATGAATCAAATTGCGCAGGCGCGCAATGAGATCCGCTATGCAGACCAGCAAAAGGAAGGCGTCATCCGCCGAATGGAAAGAGCAGAGACCGAAGGCACGAAGTGGCGGGACGAGCAGCAGAAGCTGGCTGAGAGGAAAGCTGAGCTGAATGGCAAGCTTGAGAAGATGGCCAAAGAGATTGCCGAGGTTCGCAAAAGCTACATATATGAAAGCGAACGTCTTCATTCTCTGCAGAAGCTTACGGAAGAGAGCCGGGATGGACTCCGGAAATGGGAACAAAAGCGCGAAGCCCTGGTATCCCGCCGGGATACGATGAAGGAGATGCAGGATGATTTTGACGGCTTCGCGCTTGGGGTTAAGGAAGTGCTTAAAGCCTCACGCAAAGGGACATTAGCTGGCGTACATGGTGCGGTAGCGGAGCTGATCCGGGTTCCCGAGAAGCTGGAAATTGCAGTGGAGACCGCGCTGGGCGCAGCTATGCAGCATGTGGTCATGGAGAATGAAGCGGTATCCCGTCAAGCGATTGCTTTCTTAAAGCAGCGTCAATTGGGACGAGCGACCTTCCTGCCGCTGGATGTCATCCGGCCGCGTCAAATATCAGCTTCAGATAAGCGGTCCATGGAAGATGCGGAAGGGTTCGTAGGAATCGGAGCGGAGCTGGTTGGATTTGAGCCAAGGTATGCTGACATTGTCGGCAGCCTGCTAGGGAATGTGGTATTTGCGGATACGCTCGAGCATGCCAACCGGATGGCTGCTAAAAGCCAGTATCGGTTCAGAGTGGTTACTCTGGAGGGGGATGTGGTCAATGCCGGGGGTTCCATGACCGGGGGCAGCCAGCATCGCAAGAACAGCAATCTACTCGGCCGCAGCCGGCAGCTTGAACAGCTGGATAACGATATCCGTCAAAGCGAGTCGATGATTACGAAACTGCGCAGCAGTGTGGAAGAAGTGAGAGGTCAGATTGCCCAGCTGGAGACAGACTTAGATAAGTTAAGAGAATCTGGAGACCGGATGCGTGCAGATGAACAGACGGTCGCTGGGGATCTGAAGCAGGTAGAGCATGAATACAGGCATGTCTCTGAGCAGTTCGAATTATATGGTCAAGAGAAGAGTCACTATGTTAAAGAGATGGAAGATCTGGATAAGAGCAAAGCAGAGGCGGAGCAGAAGCTTAAAGAGCTGACTGCCGATCAGCAGACGAAGCATGATTCTATCCAGGCAGCTGAATTCGCACGCAAAGCGAATGAATCTGCCAAGGAAGAGCTTCAGACTCAGCTTACTGAGCTTAAAGTTAAGGAAGGCAAGCTGGATCAGGAATGCCTTTCTCTTCGTGAGCAGCTCAGCAGACAGCAGGAAGAGTTCAATGCCCAGTCAAAAGAGCTGGAGCAAAACCGCCGAATTCTGAGCTCCATTGAGAATGACCTCAAAGAGAATAAAGTCCAAAGTGTTCGCCAAATTGAGGATTTGAACGATTATAAACTAAAGAAAAGCCGTACGAGTGAGCGGCTGGACTTGCAGAGGGCTTCCCGAAGCGCTCTGATGAAGAAGCTTGAAGAAGGAGAGAGTGAGACCAAAGACCAACGGGCTGCGCTGAAGTCGGTGGACGAGCAGCTGCTCCAGACCGAGATTCAGGCTAACCGTCTTGATGTCGAGCTCGATAACATTCTGAAGAAGCTGAGTGAGGACTACGAGCTCTCCTATGAGAGAGCTAAGCAGCGCTACACCATCCCAGAGGATATAACCCTTACCCAGTCTGAGGTTAAAGAGCTCAAGCGAAGCATTTCAGCTCTTGGCGAAGTGAATCTGGGAGCTATAGAGGAATTCCAGCGGGTATCTGAGCGTTATGAATTCCTGAGCATTCAGAAGAATGATCTGGTTGAAGCGAAGACTACTCTTTATCAGGTTATTCGCGAGATGGATGATGAAATGTCCAAGCGCTTCAAGCTTACCTTTGATGCAATCCGCCGAGAATTTGGGACTGTATTTACCAAATTGTTCGGAGGCGGCAGTGCGGATCTTGTTCTGCTTGACCCGTCGAACCTGCTGGAGACAGGAATTGATATCGTGGCCCAGCCGCCGGGTAAGAAGCTGCAGAATCTGCAGCTGCTGTCTGGTGGTGAGCGTGCTTTGACTGCGATGGCGCTGCTGTTCGCCATTCTTCAGGTCAAGCCAGTTCCCTTCTGTGTACTTGATGAGGTAGAGGCGGCGCTGGATGAAGCGAACGTTATCAGATTCGCCCAGTACCTGCGGGAATTCTCAGAGCAGACCCAGTTCATTGTGGTGACCCACCGCAAAGGAACGATGGAGGAAGCCGATGTTCTTTATGGGGTCACTATGGAAGAGGGCGGCGTATCGAAGCTCGTATCTGTAAGACTCGAAGATGACGAGGCGGAAATTGCTTAGAGCTAGGCTGGCATGCCATAATAGAGGAAGACGATTAAAGTCTGCCGATAAAAAGCACAGTCCGAGAATCTTTGGGCTTCCGATCGCTGTTATCTTTGGATTTCCTGATTGTATACAACCGCGGGTTGAAATCCGAAGATAAAGGCGAACGCTGACGCTTCTACAGCTCCAAACTTTCTCTACCTGCTTACAATATCCCATCCCTTAATCAAGGGTGGGTAATAAGGAAAGAGCGGTTCCTTCGGGTAACCGCTCTTATCTACAAGGCAATACTATATAAACACACTTAGTTACATGAACGCTCATGAACGAGCAGGCAGTAAAGCGAATACCGCAGGGAGAGCGGGCATACGCTCCGCAGTCACATAAGTGCTCCCAAGAGAGCAGGCAGTAGAGCGGGTCCCGAAGGGACGGCAAGCGGCTCGGTGCACATAGTGAGCTAAGTCCCGGCAGGAGCGCCATAGTACAGCGGGCCCCGTAAGGGGCGGCAAGCGACATTCCCCTATACAGTAACACGGGTGCCAATAAATTAACCACACACTCCAAACCTTTCGGGTGTCCAGAGGGAAGTCCCTCTGGGGCCCTCCCTATCAGGGAGGGTTTGGGAGGGTAGAACAAGGATAAAGGAGAATTCCATCTGTGAGCTTTTTCAAAAAATTAAAAGAGAGTATTGCAGCAAAAACAGAAACGGTAACCAAACAGTTCAAAGAGGGGCTGGAAAAGAGCCGGAAAGGCTTTGTTGAAAAAGTCGCTGAACTCGTGACCCGCCGGAAGAAGATTGATGAAGAGTTTTTTGAAGAATTGGAAGAAATTCTAATCGGGGCTGATGTTGGCGTTAATACAGTCCTTCAGCTGATTGATGATCTGCGGATTGAAGTGAAGAAACGCAAAATTGAGGATGCGGCTGAGCTTCAGCCTATACTGTCCGAGAAGATTCAGGAGCTGCTGCGCGGTGACGAAGATAACAGCATTCGTATGAATCCGGATGGGATTACCGTCATCTTGTTCGTAGGCGTGAATGGCGTGGGGAAAACAACTACCATTGGCAAGCTTGCCCACCACTACAAGCAGGAAGGCAAGAAGGTTCTTATGGCTGCCGGAGATACGTTCCGTGCCGGCGCTATTGAACAGCTTGAGGTTTGGGGACAGCGCGTTGGCGTTGAGGTGATCAAGCAGCAGGCAGGATCAGATCCAGCAGCTGTGATGTTTGACGCGGTTCAGGCGGCCAAGCAGCGTGGAGCAGATATTCTGTTGTGTGATACGGCTGGCCGTCTGCAGAACAAATCCAATCTGATGGAAGAACTCAACAAAATTTACCGCGTCATTCAGCGCGAAATCCCGGATGCGCCGCATGAGGTGCTGATGGTGCTCGATGCCACAACAGGCCAGAACGCGCTGAGCCAGGCTAAGTTGTTTGGAGAGAAGAGCGGTGTAACCGGCCTTGTTCTCACGAAGCTTGACGGAACGGCTAAAGGTGGTATTGTCGTGGCTATCCGCCAAGAGCTAAGTCTACCCGTGAAGCTGGTTGGTCTGGGTGAGAAGATGGAGGATCTGCAGAAATTTGATTCTGAACAGTTCGTTCACGGACTTTTCTCCGGTATATTGAAGGAAGAGACAGACGAATCCGAATCCGAAGTCCAATCCTAAAAAGGAGGAATAACAATGGCCAACACTCATACCTACCCGCGCAGGGAAGAAATCGCGAATGCGATTACCCATGGCATCGGGGCTTTGTTAAGCGTGGCGGCACTTGTGCTTCTCATTGTTTTTTCCAGTATGAAGGGAACGGCTTGGCATGTGGTCAGCTTCACGATCTACGGGGTGAGTATGCTGCTGCTGTACACAAGCTCGACTCTGGTACACAGCTTTAAAGAAGGCAAACTGAAGGATCTGTTCGAGTTTTTTGACCATTCATCGATTTATGTGTACATCGCAGGAACATATACCCCATTTATGCTTGTGGCGATACGCGGTTCGCTCGGGTGGACCCTGTTCAGTGTAGTGTGGGCGATTGCGCTGCTGGGTGTCTTGTTTAAAGCTTATTTTGTGAAAAGATTTCTGTTTCTCTCCACTGTATTCTATCTGCTCATGGGTTGGTTGATCGTTATCGCCTGGGCGCCTTTAACGGCGGCTGTCCCGGCAATGGGCATTAATTTGCTTGTAATCGGTGGTTTATCGTACACGCTCGGCACCATTTTTTATGTCTGGAGGGCGTTCCCTTATCACCATGCGATCTGGCATTTATTTGTACTCGCGGGAAGTGTGCTCCATTTCTTTACGATTCTGCTCTATTTATTGCCCGGGAATTAACTTGAACTAAGATCGTAAAGAAACTGAGAAGATGTTAAGGGAAATAGCTTGACATCTTCTTTTGTTTTCGTTATGATAAGGAACGTTGATGCACTGTAAAGTGTTTTTCCTTGACGGAGGGAGTGCCCGCTGTGAGTCAAGAGAATAGGCTTGAGAAGACAAACCGAGTAAATTTGTTATTCGACTTCTATGAACCGCTGCTTACTGAGAAGCAGCAGACTTTCCTGAAATATTATTTCCATGATGATTTCTCGCTCGGCGAGATCGCTTCGGAATTTGAGATCAGCCGTCAGGCCGTTTATGAGCATATTAAGCGGGCTGAACAGATGCTGGAAGTATATGAAGACAAACTTGGACTGCTTCAGAAGCAGCAGCAGCGTCTCGGAGAGCTTGAGAATCTGCGCCGGCTATTGGAAGGCAGTAACCTTACAGATGTACATAAAGAGACGGCTCTTAGCCTGGTTCGCAGTATGCAGGAGTGGTGAGCTGAATAGTTGGAATTGATAACGGAGGTGACTAATTATGGCATTTGAAGGATTGACCAGCCGACTGCAAAGCGTATTCAGCAAGCTGCGCGGTAAAGGTAAGGTATCGGAAGATGATGTGAATGAAGCAATGCGTGAGGTTCGCCTTGCCCTGCTCGAAGCGGACGTTAACTTTAAAGTGGTCAAAGAATTTATCGCCAAGGTGAAGGAGAAGGCCATCGGCAGTGAAGTGATGGATAGCTTCACACCAGGAATGGTCATCATCGACATCGTTAACAAGGAATTAACCGAGCTTATGGGCGGCAGCCAAGCGAAGCTGGCTAAGAGTAATAAGCCTCCAACCGTAATTATGATGGCGGGTCTACAGGGTGCTGGTAAGACGACCACCTCTGCGAAGCTGGCTAAGCTTCTTCTGAAGCAGAATCACCGGCCGCTGCTTGTGGCGGGAGACATATACAGACCAGCTGCGATCAAACAGCTTCAAGTGCTCGGTGAGCAGATTGGGGTTCCGGTGTTTGCACTTGGTGATGGTGTGAATCCAGTTGAAATTGCCCGTCAGGCGCTTCAGCATGCCAAGGATAACAGCAACGACTATCTGATTATTGATACGGCAGGACGTCTGCATGTGGACGAGCAGCTGATGGAAGAGCTTCGTCAAATTCACGAGGTTACCAAGCCGGATGAAGTGCTGCTTGTTGTGGATGCGATGACAGGACAGGATGCTGTTAATGTAGCGGAGAGCTTCCACAGCCAGCTTGAGCTGACAGGGGTAGTTCTTACCAAGCTGGATGGGGACACCCGTGGTGGTGCGGCCTTGTCAGTCAAAGCTGTAACCGGCTGTCCGATTAAGTTCGCGGCGCTTGGTGAGAAGATTGATGCGCTTGAGCCTTTCCATCCTGAGCGGATGGCCTCCCGGATTCTTGGAATGGGTGATATGCTCTCGCTCATTGAGAAGGCCCAGTCCAATATTGATACCGAGAAAGCCAAGGAAATGGAGCGCAAAATGCGCAACGCCGAATTCACTTTCGACGATTTCCTTGAGCAGATGGATCAGGTGAAGAAGCTCGGACCTATCGATCAGATTATGGATATGATTCCTGGTATGGGCAAGGTCAAGCAGCTTAAGGATGTTAAAGTCGATGAGAAGCAGATGGGACGCGTCGAAGCGATTGTGCATTCCATGACCAAGCAGGAGAAGCAGAATCCGGACATGATTAATCATAACCGCCGTAAGCGGATTGCACTCGGCAGCGGTACTTCTGTAGCTGATGTCAACCGGCTGATTAAGCAGTTTGATGAGATGCGCCGGATGATGAAGCAATTCTCGGATATGATGGGTGGTCCTAAAGCAGGCAAGATGGCTAAAGCCATGAAGGGTATGAAAGGTCTGAAAGGCGGCGGAATGAAGTTTCCATTTCGTTAAGTCTTAGAGATATAGTTTATCCTATTTAAGGAGGTGAATTTCGTTGGCAACTCGTATTCGTTTGAAACGTATTGGTGCTCATAAAGCTCCTTTCTACCGTATCGTGGTTTCGAATTCCCGTTCCCCACGTGACGGTCGCTTTATCGAGGAAATTGGTTACTACAACCCGGTCGCTGAACCAGCTGTTGTAAATATCAATGAAGAAAAAGCATTGAAATGGCTGCAAGATGGTGCACAAGCATCTGACACTGTCCGTAACTTGCTTAGCAAAGCTGGTGTTCTGAAAAAGTTCCATGAACTTAAGAACCAGAAATAATTGCTGATTCGGAGGGTCCTCTTATGGAACAATTAGTCTGCGTAATTGCGAAGGCTTTAGTTGATCATCCGGAAGATGTGCGTGTGAACGTTGTGGAGAAAGAGCAGCTTGTTATCTTTGAACTTTCCGTACATCCGGACGATGTAGGGAAAGTCATTGGCAAACAGGGGCGAATCGCCAAGGCGCTTCGCACGGTTGTCACCTCTGCAGCAGTGAAGCTAGATAAACGGGTCACCGTGGACATTATGTCTTAAAAATATACGAAAGAGGGTTAGGATGCATTTCCTAGCCCTTTTTCGTACATGCTGAAGACGATACGTGCCCGCAGGTTCTATATATACATTTTAACTTTTTAAAGTTATATGCTCAGGAGGGAATTATGTCTGATTCATTGTTAACGATTGGTAAAATTGTGAATACACACGGGATTCGCGGAGAGCTTAAAGTACTGCTCAGTACAGATTTTCCGGAAGTGCGCTTCGCCCAAGGGAATCAGCTGATTATGGTACACCCGGAGACGAAACAGCAGGTTAAAGCAACTGTAGAACAATCTCGTCCTTCCAAACAGACCTATCTCGTTAAGTTCAAAGAGTATGGAAATATCAATGAGGTTGAGAAATATAAGGGATGGGATTTGAAAGTAACCAAAGACCAAACCATAGAACTCCCGGAGAATGAATATTACTTCCATGAGATTATCGGCTGCAGGGTTGTGACGGAAGAAGGAGAAGAGCTAGGGGTTATTGACGAGATTCTTCGCCCGGGCGCCAATGACGTATGGGTAGTGAAGACGCCTGCCCGGAAGCAAATTCTCCTTCCTGTTATTGATGATGTAGTTCTGGATGTGAACGTCAAGGACAAGCTGGTAAAGGTGCATTTAATGGAAGGACTGTTGTAAATGCGCGTGGATGTACTGACTTTATTTCCAGAAATGTTTGACGGGGTCTTTGGCTCCAGTATTTTGGGCAAGGCTCAAGATAAAGGGATTATTCGCTTGAACGCGGTGAACTTCAGGGATTACTCGGGCAATAAGCATCATATGGTGGATGATACCCCTTATGGCGGGGGTGGGGGGATGGTACTAAAGCCAGAGCCCATATTCAATGCTGTAGAGAGCTTGCTTGAATCTGACCCACCACAACAAGGCCAAGGCGAATCTCTGCGTCCGCCCAGAATCATCCTGATGTGCCCACAAGGGGAGACTTTTACGCAGAAGAAAGCAGAAGAGCTTGCCCGTGAGGATCGCCTTATCTTTATTTGCGGACACTATGAAGGATATGACGAACGGATTCGGGAGCACCTGGTTACGGACGAACTTTCGATTGGTGACTATGTGCTGACGGGGGGTGAACTGCCAGCCATGGTGGTCATAGACAGTGTAGCCAGGCTGCTGCCTGGGGTGTTAGGGAACGAGACGAGCGCCATAACGGACTCATTCAGCACCGGCCTGCTGGAATATCCACATTACACGAGACCTGCTCAGTTCAGAGATCATAAGGTACCTGATATCCTCCTAAGCGGACATCATGCGAATGTTGCCGACTGGAGACGCCGAGAAGCGCTCAGACGTACCTGGCAGCGCCGCCCGGATCTTCTTGAGCATGCGGAGCTTAGCGCCAAAGATCTTAAGTGGCTGGCCGAAATTAAGCTGGAACAGCAATAGTGAGTTAACCTCCATGAAAGCAGACATCTGCCTTTTTGGAGGTTTTTTTGTCGGGAGGAGGTCCCCAATTGGTTTTTCTGCATAAAATAAAGAAGTATTTTGTTAAGGTAGGGGTGAAATAGGGTAATGAAATAGTAGCAACTCAGCAAATTATAAGCGAGGGATTAAGACATGATACCGGAAACGCAGCAGGAGCTGCCTACAATAGAACTATATTTGGAACCAGAGAAAGAGTCGGAACAAGAATTAACTGAGCCATTCAAAACGGTAGATGATGTACTTGCCTACTACGCAAATCGTAAATGAGTAAAGGAGGAATCCGTATGTATGAGCTTCCTGACACAATTCAGGCCGAGACAGACCGTATTATAGAGACTTTGCCAAATGAGTAAACGGCAGAGAACCACAAGGTTCATTTCAGATAATAAAAGATCATTTTCTTGACGGATTAAGGTCCGCCAGGAAAATGATCTTTTTAATTATGTAGACATACACTTAGTAACCTTAAGCATCGTATATTACTAATGAGGTCTACATTAGCCGGTGAACCATGTTATTTACTGCTTTTGTCAATCAACCGGAAGTCATCATAATGAAACCCTGGAGCAACAACACAGGATACCAAGACCGGCTCATCACCGAGCGGTTTTGCTGACTGCCATACCTTGGCAGGTACCAGGGCCTGGGGCGTCTGTCCGTTTAGGATATCGGGGCCAAGAATAATCTCTTGAGGCTCTGTAGGCTGGTCGCCATCTCCGCCCAAAGTCAGCACAAGCGGACTTCCCGAGTGCCACAGCCAGACTTCATCGGAGAGAACGGTATGCCACTCCGAGAATTCATCAGCGTGCAGCAAAAAATAAATGGAGGACGCAGCATAGCGGGGGCCCGAGTATTCATCCCCAAGAAGCTGCTGAGGAATTTCAAAGGAAGCCTTCCACAATTCCTTATACCATCCGCCTTCCACGTGGGGGGATAATTGCAAAGCTTCAACCAGCGGAGAAATCTGCTTGTTAGTCACGTTGAGTTCCTTCTTTCCAAATAAGGTCTAATACTTATCTATATTAATATACCGCTTTTATGGTTGATTGTCAGATGGTGTAGATGAAGGGGGCGTTCTCATGTCTATCAAAACCGGCAAGCAATACCTGGAGAATTTAAATAGACTGAGTCCAGAGGTCTGGCTGAATGGGGCACGTATTAAGGGGAAGCTTTCGGATCATATTGCTTTTTGCGGTCTAATTCAATCTCAAGCTTCGCTTTATGATATGCAGTCCGAGGAACAATACAGAGATAAGATGACCTATACTTCTCCGGATACGGGAGACCTGGTAGGCTTATCCTTTCTGCATCCCACGAGTAAAGAAGACCTGCGTAGACGTAGGGATATGATGACTCTATGGGCTGATAGGCATCACGGCTTCCTGGGTCGCTCCCCAGACTATATGAACACCGCTCTCATGGCCTTCTCGGGAGCCGCTGAATTATTGTCGGGTATAAATCCTCAATTTGCTGAGAATCTTAAGAACTACTATGTCTACTGCCGTGAGAATGATATTACCTTGTCCCACGGATTTATCCAATCTAAAATAAGCAGGCTCTCAGCCTTGCTCGGCAACGGAAACGAATCTTCAGCAGCACGGGTTAACGAGATCACTCAAGACGGGTATGTTGTGAGCGGGGCCTTCTTACTAAACACACAGGGGGCTACGGCAGAAGAGCTTCTGATCTATCCCCAGCCTCCAATAACACTAGATACAGTGAATCCGTACGCCTTCTTTTTTGCTGTTCCGAGCAATTTGAAGGGGATTAAATTCATTTGTCGGGAGAATTCTATAAAAAGCTCTTCCAGGTTTGATTATCCGCTGAGCTCCCGTTATGAGGAGATGGATACGCTTGTCATTCTAGATCAGGTGGTAGTTCCACATGACCGAATGTTTTTCTACGGGGATGAGGAGCTGTCAGAGAGTTTTTTTGCCAAAAGTAATTTCCATACGCACGTGTCGCACCAGATTCTGTGCAGATATATTGCAAAAACAGAATTCTTGATTGGTGTACTTGAATGTTTGGCGCAAAGCCTGGATAAGAGCGAAGATAGGTCGTTTATCGAAAAAGTCTCCGATGTCCTGGTTGCACTCGAGACTCTTAAAGCTTTTGTTATAGCCTCCGAAGAGCAGTCCTCTATGGACGAGTGGGGAATCATGGTGCCGAATCCAAAGCCGCTGTATGCGGCAAATGCCTGGTATCCCAAAGTCTATCCGCGAATTGTGGAGGCGATACAGATCCTGGGGTCCAGTGATCTTATTATGATTCCATCCGAGCAGGACTTTAACTCCCCCATTTCTCCTTACTTGGATAAATATTTGCAAGGTGTAGATATGGACGCTAACTCCAAAGTCCACTTATTCAGGCTGGCTTGGGAGTTGAGCCTAAGTGCTTTCGGGGGACGGCAGACCCAATATGAACGATTCTTTTTCGGGAGTCCAGACACGCTCACAGAGCGAACATATTCCAATCTGTCGGATAGAGAAAAGTATATTAATATAGTGAAACAATGGATGACAAATAAATAATGAAGTTCTTGCTATACCGGCTGCTATATGATACAATTGCATTTGTTGTGAATTCGGTGGTCCTCTGCGGATAATGATGAAGAACATAGGATTTCTTCGGAAGAAGTAAGAACACCTGAGTGGAAGGAGGGAGTCATATATGAATATCGTACAAGCGATTACGCAGGAACAACTTCGTCAGGATATTCCGAGTTTCCGCCCTGGTGACACTTTGAAAGTGCACGTAAAGGTTATCGAGGGATCTCGTGAGCGTGTCCAGTTGTTTGAAGGTGTTGTTATCAAGCGTCGTGGCGGTGGAATCAGTGAAACTTTTACAGTTCGTAAAATTTCCAATGGTGTAGGTGTGGAAAGAACTTTCCCGCTTCATTCCCCAAAACTCGATAAAATCGAAGTGGCTCGCCGTGGTAAAGTGCGTCGTGCTAAGCTGTACTATCTTCGCGAACTTCGCGGTAAAGCAGCTAGAATTAAAGAAGTACGTCGTTAATCTATGGATAACGATCCGGGGGCTTGATCTTCAAGCCCCTTTCGTTTTTAATAAAATAGGTATACGAATAACATCCTGTAGATAAAGAGAGGGCAGCGAGCTATGGAGCAGCAATTTCAATCGGAGCAACCGGATAGAACACAAGTTACACCGGAACCGTCCAAGAAAAAGAAAAATGAGGCGCTTGAATGGCTTAAAGCCATTGTGATTGCGGTTGTACTGGTTCTCCTGATTCGTTGGCTTTTCTTTGCCCCGTTTATTGTGGATGGGCCTTCTATGCAGCCGAACTTCCACACGGGTGAACGGATTATTGTTAATAAAATTCTTTATGACTTTAGGCAGCCCCGTCATGGAGAAGTTGTTGTGTTCCATGTACCAACGGAAGGCCGTGACTTTATCAAGCGCGTGATTGGTGTTCCGGGCGATACGGTGAAAGTTGAAGGCGACACGGTTACGGTGAATGGGGTCAAAGTAAATGAGACTTACATTCAAGAAGCTATTGATGAGAAGCATAAGAATAACCAGCTGTACAATGACGAAGCCGACTTCCCTAATGAGCAGTTCAAGGATGGGAAAGTACCTGAAGGGTATGTATTTGTCATGGGGGACAATCGTTCCAATAGTACAGACAGCCGCCGGTTAGGCTTTATCTCCCAGAAAGAGATTGTTGGCCGTGCTGATCTGGTATTCTGGCCAATGAAGGATATTCATTTTATCAAACACTAATACTTAAAAATGGATGGACGAAGCATACACTTGTTCATCCATTTTACATAGGAACGAACTAGAGCTGGGCAACAGTCTTTAGTTCGTTCTCTATATATGGAAACCTATCCATAAGATCAGGAAAAACTGAGGTGCACAAGACGATGACAATACAATGGTTCCCCGGACATATGACGAGAGCACGGAGACAGATTCAGGAGAAGCTGAGTCTGATTGATGTGGTCATTGAGCTCCTGGACGCCCGCCTTCCCTTATCCAGCCGCAACCCCATGATCGATGAGATTTTGCTCAACAAGCCCAGACTGATTCTGCTTAACAAATCTGATCTGGCTGACCCTGCGGTTACCCGGGAGTGGGTGGATTACTTCAAGCGGGAAGGGCACACGGCAATTACGGCGGATGCTTCCACCGGACAAGGGGTCAAAGACATCCCGCTCAAAGCAAAGGAATTGATAAAAGAGAAAATTGACCGCCAGATTTCAAAGGGAATTAGACCGAGAGCGGTTCGGGCATTGATAGTGGGTATTCCGAATGTTGGAAAATCTACACTGATCAACCGGTTAGCAGGCCGCAGCATAGCTGCAACGGGAGATCGGCCGGGAGTAACAAAAGGGCAGCAGTGGATCAAGGTAGGGACAGAAATGGAGCTGCTAGACACTCCAGGTATCCTGTGGCCTAAATTTGAAGACCAGAATGTAGGCTACCGCCTGGCCGCAACAGGGGCAATCAAAGAAGAAATTCTGAACGTGGAAGACATCGCTTTTTTTGCGATTAAATATTTATGTCAATATTACTGGACCCAGCTTCAGGAAAGGTTTGATCTGGGAGAACGCCCGGAGGATCTTGAGAATCCGGATGGGGTTGTCGCTGTCATGGAGGCAATAGGAAGAAAACGCGGCTGTATCGTGAGCGGAGGCCGAGTAGATCTTGAGAAAGCCTCAGGGATTATGCTTAGAGAGCTGAGGGCTGGCAAGCTGGGCCGGTTCAGCATGGAATCACCTTATTAAATCATTAAAGCGTTGGCTGAGCTAACGCTTTTTTTGTTGTCTAATACATAATTGATTTGGAAGTAAATACAAAATATTGAAACATTTTTCCTCCTTGTGCGTCTTTAATGTAGAACCTAATGGAGGAGGCTGTAAGTATTTGATTTCGTGCTAATGAAGAATTATCCAATTCTTACTTTACATTTGAGATATTTTAACCGATAAAAATGTTACAAAAAAGAAACGCACCCCACGGAAGGGTATGTTAATCTGTTTAAGAATTTAGTTTAACTGGATAGAGAGGAAATTGGAGGAAAATGAGAAATAAAAAATGGATGTCTGCTGCAATTGTTGGGCTTATTATTATGGTAGCCGCAGCATTTTTATGGGAGAATGGAAACCGCAATTATAAAATAAACAACTTAACTCCTTTGAGCACTATGGGTCAACTAGGTGTAAGTCTTGGCACAGGAAAAACCAATGGAGGCTCAGTCGATAAACTGAACAGCCAAAAAGTACCAGCCCCTGCAACACCCAATAAAGTATATTATCGTAATAAGGTTATCGTACTGATGTATCATGAGGTAACCCCAGATCAAATTGATGCAGGAACGGTGCTGGTATCCAAATTTAAACGCCAGATTGAATTGATGAAGGCGAACGGATTTAAATGGATCACGATGAAGCAGTATAGTGATTTCATTTTGAAAGGTACCCCAGTTCCTGATAATGCGGTTTTGATGACTTTTGACGATGGATATGAATCTTTTTACCAATATGCTTATCCGGTTCTAAAGGAACATAAAGTTCCGGCTACCATGTTCATTATTCTTAATACGGTTGACAATCCAAAGCATCCTGGAATACCTAAATTAACGTGGGATCAAATTGATACGATGCACGAGAACGGGATTGATTTCTATAATCATACTTATGACTCTCATATCCTAGCGCCAACAGACGCTTCACATAAGGCAGCAAGAGCCGTTCTAGCAGGTCCTATGTATTTGGAGAAACTGAAGCGCAAAGAGACCAAAGAGGAATTTAAATTGCGGGTAAAGACCGATCTATCCAAGGCACAAGCCATGCTGAAAGAAAAGTTGAAGAACGACATAGATGTCCTTGCATTTCCTTATGGCGCCTATACGAAGTCTACGCTGGAGGTATGCCGCGAGCTTGGTATTAAGATCACATTCACCGTTAAACCAGGGATCAACAAGAAAGGGCAGTTGAACGGATATCGAGTCAACGCTGGGGGAGTCAAGAATGACCCCGAAGAACTTATCAAATTAATGAAGAACGGCGCGGAGCAGAAGGCGAAGAAGCTTAGCAGTCCATTTGATTTGCTGAATCAGGGTCCGCTGAAGACTCTGGAGCATGTGGTACCAGAGCCTGAAGGTCATCGCAAGTCAGTAGTTAAGAACACTAAGTCCCAGGCTCCGTCCGTAAATGTGGTGGGGAGTGGAAAAGCAGCGTGATGGATATGTTAACTTATGAAAAGCAATATTGGCGGGAGAATTTCCGCCATATTGCTGGAATTGATGAGGTGGGCCGTGGCTGTCTGTTCGGAGATGTAGTTGCGGCTGCCGTTATTCTTCCTCAGGATCTTCTGATCGAAGGGGTAACAGATTCTAAGAAGCTTAGCGAGAAGAAGCGGGAGATGCTCTACGAGACCATTATAGAGCAGGCTGTAGCTGTAGGTGTCGGATTTGCAGATGCAGACACCATTGACAGAATTAATATTAAGCAGGCAACCCGTTTGGCTATGAAGCAGGCGCTGGAACAGCTGTCCGTTACACCGGATTACCTGCTGATCGACGCGGAGAAGGTGGATTCGGACATCCCTCAGATGGCCGTAATCAAAGGGGATGCACTTAGCCAGTCTATTGCCGCGGCCTCTATTGTGGCGAAGGTCACCAGAGACCGGCTGTGTCAAGGCGAGTGGGAAGCCATGTTTCCCGAATATGGAATTGCCGTACATAAAGGATATGCGACCAAGCTGCACAGGGAACAAATCCTGACCTTGGGAGCAACACCCATGCATCGTAAAAGCTTTATGCGTAATTTGTTCGTACGTCAGCAGGAACTGTTCTAACTAACCCGCCGCTTAGAAGGCGGGTTTTCTTATAGGTAGGTTCAATTATTTAGGGAGAGCTTCCGATAAAAGAGATAAGGGTTTACTTGAAAAGGCACCAAGGGGTGCTTTCTTTATGTTTATACGTAACAATACAACTATGCTAAATAAAGGGGGGCAATGAAGATGAACATCGGACCCATCGTGCGGGGCCTTCTTGGTGAGAATAGGGCGGGCCAGCCTAAAGAGCTGGAATTAAAGATGGGCCAGGTCATTCGGGGAGTTGTACTAAGTGTATCCGAGAATGGTCAGGAGGCAGTGGTGCAGGTCCAGGGAGTTCAGCTAAGGGCTGTACTGGAGACTCCGCTGCAAAAGGGACAAACGACTCTTCTTCAGGTTCAGCCTCCTGGCAAGGATGGGATGGCGGTCCTGAGGCCCCTTAACTTAACCTCATCTTCCTCACTTACAGATCGTTCATTGGCTGAGATGCTGGACAGCTTCGGGCTGGATAATACGTCCGAGAATCGCGAAATGCTAAAGCTGATGCAGACCCAAGGAATCCCTCTAACAAAGGATCAGGCTTCAGCGCTTCAGCAGTCTCTTGCCAGTAAACCGCAAGGACTTCCGCTGGAACAGTGGGTGGAATCTGCCGCAATTGCCTTTCACCGGGGTCTGCCCGTAACGGCCACTAGTGTTGCCGGTCTGAACCAAGCCGTGTTCGGAAATTCGGTACAGGATCTGCTCTCTACACTTGGAGATCAGGTAGCCGCGTTGTTAATAGAGCTTGCAGATCAAGAGAGTTCTGTCCGCCTTAATTCCGGCAGTCAGGCAGGTTCTACGGCCGGATTGAATTCAGCCAATTCTGCCGCTGCCCAATCTAATGCGGAGGGAGCAAGCAAGCCAGGTTCATCTGGTATGAGTCCTGCTGGGCAGTCCGGCTTGAATCCAACAGGAGTACCTTCTAAAGGCAATGAACTCCTGCTAAGAATCCAGGGACTGCTGGAGGAGCTTCGTACTTTGGGATCCCAAAGTGCTGCATCCTCAACAACGGGACCTGCATTGTCTGCTGCAGGAATGACAGAGGCAGGAACTGCACAAGGCACAGGGTCTTTAGGAAGTTTAGCTGCCGGGAGTGGAAATGGCACCGACTTGGATAATTATGGTACAATTTCAAGTGCGGGACCCAGTGTAAACAGGACCGTAGTTGAAAAGGCAGGTCAAGTGACGGTTGCAGCCGTGAATGGTAGTGAGAGTGAGCTGCGCAATACCGGAGCCGAAGACGGAAGTGAAGTTCATGCTGCGACAGACAGGAATGGAGTTAACTCTGCAAGATCTGCCGCAAGCAGTGCTGCTGCTTCCACTTCAGCAGGATCCGCTGCTCAGGGAACAGCTGGAACTCTCACAGGTGCGGCAGAGGAGCCCACCGCTGCGCCTATGGCTGCAGCGGCAGGGGCCCCCGGCGAAGAGCCTGCGGCATCTTCGCCAGCGCGCACCCACGCGGCAGAGCCGTGGGTGGCGCGGGTGCTGAAGCTGCTCGGTGCAGAGCACGAGCAGCAGACAGCGCGCACGGTGACGCTTAGCGCGTCACCGGCGCCGGAGGCGCCGCCTGCCGAAGGCGCGGCGCGCGCGACTTCCGCCGCGGCGGGCGGCGCAGCAGCGCCCGGCGGCGAAGGGCCTTCCGGCAGCGTGCCGCAGGCCGCGCCGGAGCAA
>NZ_RZNX01000012.1 GCF_003994465.1 Paenibacillus zeisoli
AAAGATCAAACTCTTCATTTCGTCACCGCGTTGTTTCAGCAGCGACCTTTATAATATATCACATTGCTTCTTTGTTAGTCAACACTTTTTTCAACTCTTTATTTAGCTGTTGATCAAAGCGCTTGTCCCCTCAAAGGAGCGATTTATAATGTAACATACAAAGCAAGCAACCGTCAATCATTATACTAATGTTAATTTTATCCCTACCAGAAGTGCAACTCCTGGCAGTCCTAATAACAGCACGGTACTTACTGTGATCGGATTCAGAGGCACGTATAGCTCAGGCATAACTCCTGAGAAGTTCACAATATAAATCGCGAGTGCTGCCACTACAATATGCATACCCAGTCTAGTCAGCCAAGCGAAGCCAAGCTTTCGAGTTATCCATATATATATGATGAGAATCAGAGCCACAACAAGTATTGCTGTAAATAATAACCTCATACCTTCACCCTCCTGCTATAGTGATGAAATCAATAATGAGTTCCATAAGGGAGCGGTCCCCAGCTGACTTCTTCCTTTTTGGCTTCTTTTAAATGAATCTGATATCTTCTCTCTGCCGCCTCCAGGGTATATACGGCAAAATCAATCTCATCTTCACCTACCGCCTGCTGAAAAGCCATGTATGCCCGTTCCCACTCCATCTTTGCTTTGCGTACTTCTTCATAAATATGAACCTTACGCTGAAAATCCTGATTTACCTCGCGCTGCCGCCTCATCTTGTCCGTCCATTTGCTCAAGAAAGCCATTATCTTTTACCCCCTAGGCGCGAACAGGCAGCCCCAGAACCCGTCATGAGCTCAAGCTGCACTCCACCTATTCACGTTCATTTACTTCATACATATCGGGATAAGGACAAACTTAGAACAAAAAAAAGAAGCCTCCAAGGAGGCTTCTTAAAATATAATCTACGTCTATTCTAAATATTGCGCTGGATCTACTTGCTTCAACTGAGTTCACGGCGTCCTTCAAGAGCTTTGGACAACGTTACCTCGTCCGCATATTCCAAATCCCCACCCACAGGCAACCCGTGAGCAATTCTTGTGACACGAATGCCGAAAGGCTTAACCAGCCTTGAAATATACATCGCGGTAGCTTCGCCTTCAATATTCGGATTTGTTGCCAAAATCAATTCCTGCACTCGTTCATCACTCAGACGCCCGAGCAGCTCCTTAAGCCGGATCTCATCCGGACCAATCCCCTCCATGGGAGAGATTGCACCTTGCAGGACATGATAATACCCGTCAAACTCCTTCGTTCTCTCCATAGCCACCAAATCTCTTGATTCTTGAACTACACAGATCACCGAAGCATCCCGGCTCTTGTCCTGACAAATACGACATGGATCGGTATCGGTTATGTTGCAGCAGACGGAGCAATAGTGAAGATTCCGCTTCACACTGACCAGTGCTTTGGCGAAATCGACAACATCATCATCTTTCATACGCAGCACATGGAAAGCAAGCCTGGCCGCTGTCTTGGGCCCAATTCCCGGCAGGTGCGTAAATGCATCGATCAGCTTAGCGATCGGTTCGGGATAATACAAATTAAGCGTGCTCCTTCAGTATTATGATTAGAACAACCCTGGGATTTTCATGCCACCTGTGAATTTACCCATATCCTGGTTAGCCAATTCTTCAGCTTTAGTCAGAGCGTCATTTACCGCTGTAAGGATTAAATCCTGAAGCATTTCTACATCGTCTGGATCTACTGCTTCTGGCTTAATGTCGATAGATAACACTTTCTTATGGCCGTTTACTTTTACATTCACAACGCCACCACCGGAAGTACCCTCCATCACTTTATCTCCAAGCTCCTCCTGAGCTTTCAACATTTGCTCTTGCATTTTCTTCACTTGCTTCATCATTTGGTTCATATTGTTCACTCTAAACACTCCCTTAGATTGGTATACTGCGTTATTCTTTTATAACTACAAGGTCATCTCCAAACATTTGGAGCGCCTCATCTACCCACGGTTCCTTACTAGCCCCGCCCTCATCGGGACCCGGTTCTAGTTCAAAGGGCTCTGGCGACGGAGTTCCCGCACCCTCAACAGCCTCATTCCAATCCTTCTGCATCATGCTGACAAGACGGAAAGGTCCCCCAAGCTGCTGTTCTAATATACGCTCAATGACTTCCTTGTTAGCCGGCTTCTCCGTTGTCTCCCGATGTATGTCATTCTTGAAAGCAACGAGTACATTGTTATCCAGCACAGAAACAGGCTCCCCATTCATAAACCATGCATGAATTGTAACCTTCTCTTCCTTCACACGCTGCAGGATCTGATTCCATTTATTCTGAATCACAATAAATTCTGGTGAAGTACGCTGTGCAATGTACCGATCCATATTCGACGGAATCTTAGAAAGTGACGAGATTCTGGGCGCCGGAGATCTGCTGGCCTGCGACCTTGGCGGCCCCGAAGAATCAGCTCCTCCTGCCCCAGATGAAATCCCATTCTTCAAAGCCTGATCCAGCTTCTTCTCAAGCTCAGACAATTGGCGCTTAAGCTGCTGAACCTCGGATGCATCCGCACTCTTGACAGGAGCGGAGGCATGTGCCGACATGCTTAACGTCTCTTCCTGGGTAATACTGCACAGCTTGAGCAGTGCTACCTCAAAAAGCATCTGCGGCTGCGCCGCATACTTCATCTCGGTCTGATAATGATTCAACGTGTCGATAATACCGAACAGCTGGGGCTTTGTAAAGGCTTTCGCCATTTCTTCAAAGTCCCGCGCATCCAGAACCCGCTCAGTCATATGCCCAGCCTTGGGCACCATCTTGATCATCAGCAGATCGCGGAAGTAGTAGAGCAGATTCTCCATGCATTTATCTGCACTCTTTCCTTCCTGCATAAAACCTTCAATCATCTGCAGCATCCCACCAATATCGCCCTGTGACAGAGCCTCTGCAAGATGGGCGAACTGACTCGACGGAATCCCCCCGGTCATGGCAAGTACTTGTTCATAAGAGACATGTCCATCGGTAAAAGATGAAATCTGGTCCAGTATACTTAATGCATCCCGCATCCCGCCATCCGATAAACGGGCAATATACTGTATGGCTTCATCATCGGCGGTGATATTCTCCTGACCACAAATCAGCTTTAGCCTGTCGCTTTGCTCCTCCAGGGATACCCGGCGAAAATCGAAGCGCTGACAGCGCGAAATTACCGTAGCCGGAAGCCGGTGAGGCTCGGTTGTAGCCAGAATAAACATCACATGCGGAGGCGGCTCTTCCAGCGTCTTAAGCAGCGCATTGAACGCTTCCGTCGTCAGCATGTGAACCTCATCTATGATATACACCTTATGCCGGACCTCTGTAGGCGCATATTTCACCTTCTCGCGGAGATCCCGGATCTCTTCAACCCCCCGGTTGGAGGCGGCATCTATCTCGAGCACATCCATTACAGCTCCCGCCGTAATGCGCCTGCAAGATTCACATTCATTACAAGGCTCTGCTGCTGGTCCATTCTCGCAGTTCACAGCCTTGGCTAATATCTTCGCAGCACTTGTCTTCCCGGTTCCTCTGGGCCCACTGAACAAGTAAGCATGAGAAAGCCGGTTCTCCCGAATCGCATTCTGAAGCGTTCGGATAATATGCTGCTGACCTACCATATCTTGAAACGACTGCGGCCGCCAAGCGCGGTACAGTGCGATATGTTCCACTTGCGGCACCCTCTTTCAGACTTCCCGTTAATTACGTTTATCGCATACCTTTATTATACTATACTCCATGAACGAGAAAAACTTTTTAATCCACGGAAAATAGGTATAAGCATACAAAAAAACATCTTCGCCAGCTAAGGCAAAGATGTTCGTGTTAGTTAAGGTGTACCGTGCACCTATTATCGATCATTGCGATCCAAGCGGCACCCTTGCAGATCAACTCGGGCTAGGCCACCCTCCGGCACAAGAGTGAGACTGCTTATGGCTGCTTCCTTCCGGACCTGACCAGGTTCACAGTTACTCATTGCGGAGGACCCAGCCGTCAACATTGACTGCAAGGACCAAACCTCACATCGACAAGACCTCTAATAGGAATTCAACCTCGCTACAGCGGATTGCGAGTTACAGGGCACCGCTACCTCCCCATCTAGCACGGTGAAAATAAGTATATCTCAAGCTTGTACAAAATGCAAACGGTTAGAAGAAGTTAACAGGATATCCAGATTAACCTGGTGCACTATTATAACTATTTATTCCATTTTGTGTAAATCTATTGATATAATTAGTAGATCCGACGATTGCGAGATTTCTCCTCTTTTCCTGTATAGCAACATTAAGAAACCGCAGAGTCGGCAGTACATGTCGGAAGTCTGACTTATATCAAACTTTATTTTCACACGGAAAGGTGGCTTTATTCGATACTATGAATCCGATAAAAAGATCCAAAGTTATTCTATGCCTGACCTTGGCTATTTCAGCGTTCGGAGGACTTGGAACAGCAGGAACCGGCATAGCCAGCGCAGCTGGTAATGTAAAGATTATGCTGGACGGCTACTCTCTTCCCTTCCCAGTTCAGCCGACTATCGTTAAAGGAACAACCCTTGTTCCATTTCGTGCGATCTCAGAAGCACTTGGAGTAACGGTGAATTGGGACGAGAAGTCGAAGTCTATTACAGCTGTAAAAACAGCTGGTGACGATACCAAAAAGGTAACGTTAACCCTTGGAAGCAAGAGTGCCTCCGTTAATGGACAAAAGACCGCCATCGCACTGGCTCCGCAGACGATTAAGGGTACCACAATGATCCCACTCAGCTTCTTCAGCCAGCAGTTCGGGGCCGCAGTTAAATGGGATGGACCTTCGTCCACGGTAACTATTGTATCGCCCCGGGAGAAGCTTTATACGCTGGCTTTCTACGCAATTAACTCATTTAGCGAATCCGCGTTGATTCCAGACTTTGATGCCGTAGGCTTCGGATGGAGCCGAATTGATGCCACGGGAGCATTCACCACATCAGGGAACGACTTCAAATGGCCTAAGCCAGCTGGAGAGGTTACCCCTGAAAGCCTGGTTACAGACACTTCCGCAGCTGGCACATCCCCTTATCTGCTCGTCTACTCCGGTGACACCAAGGGGGAACTGACTAAGGCCGTAGAGGATAAAGCCGCCCGCGAAGATGCGATTAAGCAGATGATAAGCACCGCCATTCAGAACCAATTCAAGGGTGTGCTTCTTGACCTGGAAGGTCTGGGCCTCACAGGCGATGCTAAGGCAGTGCAGGCCTCGTACAACAACTTTGTCCAAGAGGCTGCTGACGCCGCTCACGCCGCCGGTCTAAAGCTATCCGTGGCACTCCCCCCGCTCAATGGATCTTATCATGGTTATGACTATAAGAAGCTTGGCGAGCTGGCGGACGAATTGATTATTATGGCCTATGCTTACACCGACGAAAAGCTGCCACAGCCCGTGGATAAGATTGATAACGCCATTAAGCTCGCACTCAAGTCCGTAACCAAGGACAAGCTCGTGCTCGGCGTGAACTTGTACAGCGAGAACGAGAATACGGTGAATGCCAAGATCGGTCTTGCCAAGCGATACGGCCTGAAAGGGATCGCCCTGTGGAGACTGGGATTTGGCAAACAGAACGTATGGAACAAAATCAACGAAACGATTGAGCTCAAAGGAAACTGATCCTTAGAAAGTCCACTTTGCCGATAAAATGAATTATTTATTCCATAAAAGAACAAAGAAAAATCCCCTCTGATAAATCAGAGGGGATTTGCATATATCGATCAGGCTGCAGCGCAGCAGATCGTATTAGATTCCGTATTTCTTCTTAAATTTATCAACGCGGCCGCCGGCATCCAGGAATTTCTGTTTACCTGTGAAGAACGGGTGGCAAGCGGAGCAAATCTCCACGCGAAGATCTTCTTGAACAGATCCTGTTTCGAACTTATTACCGCATGCGCAAGTAACAGTAGTCACGTGATATTTCGGTTGAATAGCTTGATTCATGACTTTCACCTCTTTCCGCCCTGAGTCTCATGCGTACCCAGAGTTATAATAACCAAATATGATTGTAGCATAGTCGTGCCACTAATTGCAATCGATTATTACGCGTTACGGATACCATTCTTGAATCGCTTCAGCTCGGCTGGCGGCACATGGGAGTAAGAGCCCATTACAACATCCGGCAGCTCCTCCTGGAATATCTCGATCGCCTGCTTCATACCCAGAATATCACCCTTCGCCTTGGGGATGAGTCCCAAATAGCTCTCCGGATCAATATTGAGGTTACGCCACTGGATCAAGCGAAGCTTGGTCCGTCTAGCGAATTCGATCATGGCCTCAATCTCTTCTTCTCGGTCAGTAACACCTGGGAATATTAAATAGTTAATAGAGGTGTAGACTCCTTGTTCCGAAGCATAAAGGAGGGATTTCTCCACGTTCGCAAGCGTATACCCTCTTGGCTTATAGTACGCGTTATAGTGGTCATCCAACGCACTGATGGTGCTCACACGCATCAGATCAAGCCCTGCATCTACGATGCCCCGGATATGATCGCTCAGACCTGCGTTTGTATTGATATTAATATAGCCCATATCTGTGGTTTGACGTACCTGGCGGATCGCATCGATTATCAATTTCGCCTGGGTGGAAGGCTCACCCTCACATCCCTGCCCAAAGCTGATAATGGATTCAGGGGTCTTCAGATGCTCAAGCATCACTTCTACAATCTCCTCGGTCCGAGGCCGGAAGTTCATCCGCGTCTGCGGCGAGACAAATCCGCTATCATCCGGCTGCTCAGAAATACAGCCGAAGCAACCCGCATTGCAGGAATATGACACGGGTACCGCACCTTCCCAGCGGTTCAAGAATGTGTTGGAGGCCGTTAGACACTCGTAGCCCAAAGCGCAGTTGGAAAGGTGCTCATAAAGCCGATTCTCCGGATATTCTTCCCTCATCCGCTTCACCTGACTCTTAAGCTCCAGCGGATCACAGTTAAGCGGGTTCCATTTCTCTGGATCGTCTGTTAGACGTGCCGTTACATAGAACTTTCCTTCATTCCATACTACGGCAGAATACCCGAACAAAGGCAGCTTATATTCCTTGTCCGTCTTCACATAACCAGGCAGGCAAAGACGCGTGAAGCCTTGTGGGAGCAGCGCGCCTACAGCCTGAACATTGCCAGGAAGTGACTGCATTTCACCACTCTCAGGATCAAGGCCTACCGGTCGGGTGCTTGGCAGACCAACCAGAGTAGCCCCATCCGGGAGAGGAATGAGCTCATCTTCCATTATCTCAACGATCATATCCCCGCTGCGGGCAAGCCCATATAGGGAGGGATGATCGAATACATTTCCTTGTTCATCTGCGTATACCAAATACATGTTGTTCTCCTCTTTGCTTAGTAGTCTTTAGAGACAGGCTGCTAAGTTGTTTGTTAGGTGCTTAAAGGGGACGGGGCTTGACGGCTGGAACGGCGCGGGTTAGTGCTGCCAGAGGCGGTTGGCGCCGGGGCATTGCCAGCAGTATCAAATGAAGCCAGGAACTCGGCATTGGTCTTGGAGTCACGCAGCTTCTTGAGGAATCCCTCAACAAAGTCGTAGCTCTCATTCATATTCTTGCGAATAGACCAGATTGTATCCAGTTCTTCCTTCGTCAAAAGCACTTCCTCGCGGCGGGTACCCGAGCGACGGATATCGATCGCCGGGAAGATGCGCCGTTCAGCCAGCTTCCGGTCCAGATGCAGCTCCATGTTCCCTGTCCCTTTGAATTCTTCGTAGATGATATCGTCCATCCGCGAACCAGTATCTACAAGCGCTGTAGCCAGAATCGTCAGGCTGCCGCCTTCCTCCACATTCCGTGCCGATCCGAAGAACCGCTTCGGACGGTGGAACGCAGCCGGATCAATACCTCCGCTGAGTGTCCGGCCGGATGGCGGAACGACGAGGTTGTATGCTCGGGCGAGCCGGGTGATACTGTCCATAAGAATGACCACGTCTTTCTTATGCTCGACCAGACGCAGTGCGCGCTGCAGCACCAGCTCAGCGACCTTGATGTGATTCTCCGGGAGTTCGTCGAAGGTGGAGGCGATCACCTCTCCTTTTACCGAACGCTGCATATCTGTTACTTCTTCCGGACGCTCATCAATGAGCAGCACAAAGAGGGAGATATCCGGGTTATTCGTAGAGATGCTATTCGCAATCTCCTTAAGCAGCAAGGTCTTGCCTGCCTTAGGCGGGGCTACGATTAGTCCGCGCTGTCCAAGTCCAACCGGAGCCAGTAGATCCATAATCCGGGTAGACAAGGATGTGGGCGAGGTCTCAAGCGATAGCTTGGTCTGCGGATATAACGGCGTTAACGCCGGGAAATGAAGACGTTCCGAGGCCTGAGCTGGGTCCTCACCATTCACGGCATTGACTTGAAGCAGGCCGAAATAGCGCTCATTCTCCTTAGGTGTACGGCACTTACCAGATACCAAATCACCAGTCCGCAGATCAAATTTCCGAATTTGGGAAGCCGAAATATAAATATCTTCCGTGCTCGGCAGATAGTTGATGGGACGCAGGAATCCGTATCCTTCAGGCAATATCTCAAGTACGCCTTCCATAAACATTAGACCGCTTTGTTCAGCTTGAGCGCGTAGTATAGCAAAAATCAGTTCTTTCTTCTTCAGCTGTCCGTAATAAGGGATTTGGTACTGCTTGGCAAGCTTGTACAAATCCGTCAGCTTTTTTTCTTCCAAATCAGCAATTTGAAGATCCATGTAATTAACCACCTATTCAATTTATAATTCAATGTAGGGTCGGGAGTAAAAGACAAGAAATACATTCAGAGTAAACACACGAGGGTGATAAGAAGTTCCAATCCGAAGAGATGGAGCATGACTCTATGAAAGCCAAAAATCTATGATGACACTTTAAGAGTTATAGAATAGTTATACCCGTAGTGGGGGGAGTTATGCGGACAAGAACAAAAATCTTCCATAGAGGGGTTACACTGAGGCAATCTCCCAGAAGCAGCTTGTCCATTCGGCAGCTACCCCTGGTGATTCCTTCAACTATTCCTTCGAAATATTACTTAAAGCAATTCGGGCTATTCTGTCTGCCGCCAAACATCCGCACCGAGATCGCGCAGATTCATGACAAGATGATCATATCCCCGATCAATAAATTCAACACCAGTGACTTCGGTGATACCTTCCTCCACTGTAAGTCCGGCAATAACCAGCGCTGCTCCCGCTCTCAAGTCAGAGGCTTTCACCTTGGCTGCGTTAAGCTTACCCCCTTCGATAATCGCTGATCTGCCCTCAACCCGGATCTTGGCGCCCATACGCACAAGTTCAGGAACATGCTTGAAACGGTTGCTGTATACAAAGTCGCTGAGCACGCTAACCCCTTCCGTCTGAGTCAAAAGACTTGTCATAGGAGACTGTAAGTCGGTAGGGAATCCAGGGTATACCAGCGCTTTCACATCAGCATGCCCGTATGAAGCAGCCCCAATAACACGGATCGATTCATCAAGTTCCTCAACCGTTACGCCCATTTCAATCAATTTAGCAGTTAGGGCTTCCAAATGCTTAGGAATAACATTATCAATAAGAACATTACCACGGGTTGCCGCCGCAGCAATCATATAAGTCCCCGCCTGAATTCGGTCAGGTATAATCGAATGCCGGCATCCATGCATCTCCCGGACTCCCTCAATGCGGATCGTCTCGGTTCCGGCTCCTTTAATAATTGCACCCATGGAATTCAGAAGTGTAGCAACATCTATAATTTCAGGTTCTTTGGCAGCATTCTCAATAATCGTAGATCCTTTGGCTCTGGCCGCAGCCAGCATAATATTAATGGTCGCGCCCACACTGGACACATCCAGGTAAATCTTCGCGCCGGTCAGTTCCTTGGCATAAAGGTGAATTGCCCCATGTTCATTGGTTACTGTAGCGCCGAGCGCTTCAAAGCCCTTGACATGCTGGTCAATCGGACGGGGTTCAAAATTACACCCTCCTGGAAGTCCGATCGTCGCTTCACCAAATCGGCCAAGTAGTGCTCCCATCATATAGTACGAAGCCCGGAGTTTCTTCACAGGCCCATTCGGCATAGGAATTGATTTAATTGTACTTGGGTCAATCTTGATTTGATTTCCGGACCAAGCTACGCTTGCACCCAAATCTTCAAGAATTTCAGTAAATACAGCTACATCGCTAAGTTCTGGCAAATTGTCCAGAACGACTTCCGACTCAGCCAAGATGGCTGCCGGCAGAAGCGCAATCGCACTGTTCTTGGCCCCGCTGATCTGAACGGTTCCCTTAAGCGGGCGTCCGCCGCTGATCATTAATTTTTCCATCAAAGTGAGGTTCCTCCTGCAGGCTATATAATTCTGACAATTCCTTTCCATAATAACACTTCTGCCTCATAAAAGCATCTTTGTCTACATGGCAAGCAAAAAAAGAGGAACTTCGCTCCAGGCGAAATTCCTCTTCTTTATTTAGAGCTTATATTAAGCTTTGTTGTTGGAACCGAACTCGCGGATCTTGCCGATTACGGTTTGTTTGATCGCTTCGCGACCTGGTACGATGTATGTACGCGGGTCATAAGCTTCCGACTTCGCAGCAAGCACTTCGCGAACTGCTTTAGTGAATTCGATTTGGTTCTCGGTATTCACGTTGATCTTGGAAGTACCCAGGGATACAGCTTTCTTGATGTCATGAGTAGGGATTCCTGTACCGCCATGAAGAACCAGTGGAAGGTTAACCGCGTTACGGATTTCTTCCATTTCAGCAAAACCAAGGTTTGGTTCACCTTTGTATGGTCCGTGTACAGAACCGAGTGCTGGAGCCAGTGTGTCGATGCCAGTCTCTTTAACGATACGTACGCAGTCGTCAAGCTTCGCATACATTACATCAGCTACCACATCATCTTCTTGTCCACCTACAAGGCCAACTTCAGCTTCAACAGAAACGCCTTTGGAGTGTGCATATTCAACAACTTTCTTAGTTGTCTCGATGTTATGTTCAATCGTACCATGGGAAGCATCGATCATTACAGAAGTGAAGCCAGCGTCGATCGCTTCTTTACACTTGTCAAAGCTGGATCCGTGGTCAAGATGGATAGCTACAGGTACTGTAATCTTCATGTCTTGAATAAGGCCTTCTACCATCTTAACAACAGTGTAGAAACCGCTCATGTGACGTGCAGCGCCTTCGGACACGCCAAGGATAACTGGTGACTTCTCTTCTTCTGCAGCAGCCAGGATCGCTTGGGTCCACTCAAGGTTGTTAATGTTGTATTGTCCTACAGCATATTTCCCCTCAAGCGCTTTGTTCAACATTTCTTTCATGGATACTAATGGCATGGTTCGTCCTCCTAAAAGTTGGCTATATATCTTATTACCCGATTCTCACACCTACATATTATACCACATAACCGACAAAATACTAACAACCTTTGGAGCCTAATCGTGACAAAAAAAGGACTCCATTACGGAGTCCCTAAATCATTGCGCCGCCTTTCAGCTGCATATTGACCGCCAATCGCATCTCATCAATATCAAACGGCTTCGTGAAATGCATTAAAGCTCCAAGTTCCGTCGCTTCCTTGATCATGTCAAGCTCACCGTAGGCCGTCATCATAATGACCTTAATGTCTTGATTCACAGCTTTGATATGCTTCAAAATCTCCAATCCGTCCATTCCCGGAATCTTCATATCCAGCAGTACCAGATCGGGTGATTCACTGCGTACGATCTCTAAAGCGAGCTTCCCATTTGCTGCTTGATACGTTGTGTAGCCTTCGCTGCTGAATACTTCCATCAGCAAAATCCGGATCCCATTCTGGTCATCAACGATCAGAAGCTTCTTATCCATTATCACTCAACCCTCCCGAAATCCTCTAATCATCTTGAAAATACCGCCGCCGCAGGCAGTCTGATGTGTTAGATATTCGCCCAAGAATTTGAAATTCCTGCTAATTCCGGGAATCAATTTATGACTTTCAGAAACTATTGATACAAAATTAAGAATTATGGGTAATAGAAGCTTTGACAAACTCACGGAACAAAGGCTGTGGACGATTCGGACGAGACGTAAACTCCGGATGGAACTGGACGGCCAAGAACCAAGGATGATCCGGACACTCCACGATTTCAACCAGACGGCCATCCGGGGAGGTTCCCGAAATCCGTAAGCCCGCCTTCTCGATCACTTCGCGATAAGCGTTATTAAATTCATACCGGTGACGGTGTCTTTCATATACCAACTCATCGTTGTAACACTGTTCTGCAAGCGAACCCGGTGCAAGCTTGCAAGGGTATAGCCCAAGACGCATCGTTCCGCCCAAGTCCTCAATGTCCTTCTGCTCTGGAAGCAGATCGATCACAGGATACTCTGTAGCCGGATTAATCTCGGAGCTGTTCGCGCCGGTCAGGCCTGCCAAAGAACGGGCATGCTCGATAACAGCGACCTGCATCCCGAGACAGATGCCGAAGAACGGAATTTTTTTCTCACGAGCATAACGAATTGTGCAGACTTTACCTTCAATTCCACGGTCACCGAAGCCGCCTGGAACCAGGATACCGCCAACTCCGCCCAGCATCTCTTCCACGTTCTCATCTGTAACCTCTTCCGCGTGCACCCAGCGGATCTTCACGTCCGCATTGGAATCAAATCCGGCATGGGAAAGAGACTCAACCACACTGAGGTAGGCGTCGTGCAGGGCCACGTATTTACCGACAATGGCGATCTCCACTGTCTTCTCAAGCTTGTTAATCCGGTTCACCAGACCTTCCCACTCCGTCATATCCGGAGCCGGGGTAGTCAGCTTAAGGTGGTTGACTACGATCTCATCCAGTCCTTCTTCACGAAGGTTCAAAGGCACTTGGTAGAGTGTATCCGCATCACGACATTCCACAACCGCACTCGCATCGATATCACAGAAGAGGGCGATTTTGGCTTTCATATCATCAGAAAGTTCATGCTCTGTACGGCAAACGATGACATTCGGCTGAATTCCGATACTGCGAAGTTCCTTAACACTGTGCTGGGTCGGCTTGGTCTTCACTTCACCGGCAGCCTTAATATAAGGAATCAGCGTAACGTGGATATACATCACATTCTCGCGTCCAATATCACTCTTAATCTGGCGGATGGCTTCCAAGAACGGCAGACTTTCGATGTCCCCAACCGTACCGCCGATTTCTGTAATCACGACATCCGATCCAGCTTCCCGGCCGGCACGGTAGACACGTTCCTTGATCTCATTCGTAATATGAGGGATAACCTGAACCGTACCTCCAAGATACTCACCACGGCGCTCCTTGCTAATGACTGAAGAGTACACCTTACCGGTCGTTACGTTGCTGTTCTTCGACAAATTAATATCAATGAAGCGCTCATAGTGGCCAAGGTCAAGGTCTGTCTCGGCTCCGTCATCGGTAACGAATACCTCACCGTGCTGGTAAGGACTCATTGTCCCCGGGTCTACGTTAATGTAAGGATCGAATTTCTGGATTGTAACCTTCAAACCTCTGTTCTTGAGCAGTCTGCCAAGGGACGCAGCAGTAATCCCTTTACCCAGGGAAGAGACTACACCCCCGGTTACGAAAATATATTTTGTCACAGTCTTAAAACCTCCTATAAGTAGTCCAGTAAGTAGTCCAGAAATCCTTGAAGCTTGTACAGAAAAACGATCAGTATCCAATATAGCGTAACCCAATGAGATAGAAATCACCCTCAAAAAGGCACGTAAAAAAACAAAAAAAGTGACACCCGAACAAGACGGGGCACTTTTTAAAATTGATCATATTTATAGGTCTGAATCATAAGCCCAAGCAATAGTTTACCTGTAACCGCCCCCCCTGTCAAGTAAGGCAAAGAGCGATTATAGGAACTATCTGGAACAGGGCTTACAGCCTAAGGAGACTACTTATCCTCAAGGTCATCCTCTATATCTTCATCATCTGCATCCTCGGAATCGTCATCCTCATCTTCATCCAATTCCTCATCATCCAGAATCTCTTCGTCTTCCACATCGGCGTCATCGTCGTCTTCATCTGGGAACAGCTCATCCTCACCGTCTTCGTCAACGGCATCGTAATCGTCGTCATCGTCGGATGCGTATGTCTCTTCCTCTTCAACGAAGTCATCCTCATCATCATCTTCATCGTTAATAATACGCGGACGCTTGGCATTCGCTACCGGATCTTCGGAACGCTCGATCGGATACCAGCGCTTGAGTCCCCAAAGATTCGTACCTACACAGGCAAAACGGCCGTCGATATTAATCTCAGTATATAGCTGGGCAATCGCATCATTAATCTCGGCTTCCGACATGCCGCGAAGCTTAGCTACCTCATTCATCAAATCACGGTAGTAGTATGGCGTATTCGCCGCTTTCAAAATCATAAAGGCCAAGTCGACCATCGGAATTTCGTGCACTTTCTCCGGATCAAACTTCAAATTGAGCGGTGTACTCACTTACACACGTCCTCTCACACAATGTTTCAAGCAGAAGATGGAGGGGAACCCCCATTCATCCATTCTGTTCTTTATCACACATAAGTAAAACCTATTTGGCAGCAAAATGCAAGTTTATTTAGGCGAATTCCCTTAGCTTATCACAAAGGTATGTAGCGGCTTGGCAATAACCTGTGACTTCAGGATCAAGGAAAAGACGGAGAGCAGCGCTCCCCGCCTTTTTGACTGTATCCGCTCTCTGAAGAATTATCTGCATTCTTCAGAAATCGCAAGCTGAAAGCCGATTCAGGCTCTCTTCACATCCTATGTGCTTTCCCTGCTTTTGACACGGATGATTCCACCTATATTCAAATAAAATGTGAACTCCGCCTATTTCCCGGTATATAGGGCATGCTCCCACTCCTGTCCGCCAGAGCATTCATACAATACTTCTACAACACGCTTTGTCAGGAGGGGCTGCTCGCAATGGACTATGCCCGATTCCTTAATTTTATTCAGGAAAAGACAGGGGCCGTCGCATCAAAGAAACAACGGACCATTATCCGATTTGCCCGCCCGGCAGCTTATCAGGAATGCCTTAGGCAGCTTAACCGGATGAAGCGTTCATTCCCTCAAATGCGCCTCATCCGTAGTTCTTCCCTGCTGCAAGCCTTCATTTGTCCCTTCTCCCTCGCCGACCTGCCCCAGAGCTGCAGGAAAGGCCTTATCCTAGAGCAAGATGCCCAAGTCAGCGTGCATGCGGTACCAGCCAGCGGCATGGTGACTACTCCTGAGATTCCCTGGGGTGTTCGTCATATCCAAGCCCCGGACGTCTGGTCTTCTTCAACAGGCTACCAGGTTCGTATCGCCGTCATTGACACAGGAGCTGACTTCAGTCATCCCGATCTGCGTCACTCTCTAGCCAGAGGTGTTAATCTCTTAAATCCGAACATGCTTCCCCATGATGATAATGGCCATGGCACCCATATCACAGGGACTATTGCAGGCGCTGGAAGCATGCAGGGGATTCTTGGAGTTGCCCCGCGGGCCACGATCTATCCGGTCAAAGCCTTTGATCACAATGGAGCCGCCTATGTATCGGACATTATTTTGGGCATTGATTGGTGTGTTCGAAATCAAGTGGATATTATTAATATGAGCTTTGGCATGAAATCCAAAAACAAGTCTTTATTCAATGTAGTCAATAAAGCGCTTCAAGCCGGAGTGGTCGTTGTCGCATCTGCCGGAAATGATAATAAGAGCCGCAGTGTGGATTATCCTGCCCGCTATCCGCAGACCATTTCCGTAGGCGCTACCGACCGATCCCGGAAGATCGCCCGCTTTAGCAACAGCGGTCCCCATGTCGATATCTACGCGCCCGGCGAGAAGATCTACTCCTCCTGGATCGGAGGCAGACACAAAGAGATGAACGGCACCTCAATGGCCACGTCGCACGTCAGCGGCTCCATTGCGCTGCTGCTTGCTCTCCGGCCGGACCTTACACCGACAGAGATCAAGCAGCTGCTGCGCAAAAGTGCCCGGCCGGTGCTGTCGGCCAGGAAGCGCTCCGCCCGCGGCGGGATCTCTCCCTCGGAAGTGAATGCGCTGCGGCTGATCAAGCGGGGGGCTCCTTGACCCCTGAGGATCAGTGCGCGGATCGGGGCCGAGCTCGGCTCCGTTGTAGAAGCAGCAAGGCCCCGCCTAGGAATTCCGGGCGGGGCCTTGCTGCTTGTTGCGGCGGCGAAGAGTGATGCCGCCGCAGGGGCCGCCTGGCGGGCGAAGCCGCGGCGGCGGGGCTTGCCGCTTGAGCCGGTGGTGTGCCGGCGCTGGCGGGCATTTACCGCAGGCCGGTCGCGTGCCGGCTGGGCGGCGGTGTGCCGCGGGAGCCGGGCTGTGCCGGCGTTGGCGGGCATTTACCGCAGGCCGGTCGCGTGCCGGCTAGGCGGGCATTTGACGCTTGAGCCGGTGGATGCCGGCTACATGCGGTCTGGGGCTTCTACGCCGATAAGCGCGAGTACGCGCGCGATCACGCGGCGGGTAGCGCCGAGCAGCACGAGGCGTGCGGCGGTCTGCTGCGCGTCTTCAGTGATGACGCGCTCGGCTCTGTAGTAGCTGTGGAACAAGGATGCAAGTTCATATACATAGCGCACAAGACGGTGCGGCGCAAAGTTACTCGCTGCAGTCTCAATCTCCTCAGGCAGCTCGCCGATCTTGCGGAGCAGAGCATATTCATGCTCAGCGGTCAGCTTGGTCAGGTCAGCATCCGCCGCAGCCGGAATCGTAATTCCCTGCTCTTCAGCCTGACGGAAGACGCTGCAGATCCGCGCATGTGCATACTGCACGTAGAACACCGGATTCTCGTTGGATGTAGATACGGCTAGGTCCATATCGAAGTCCAGATGCGAATCCATACTGCGCATCGTGAAGAAATAGCGAATGGCGTCAACACCGACCTCGTCCATAAGGTCAACCATGGTAACCGCTTTACCTGTCCGCTTGGACATCTTCACTTTCTCGCCATCCTGGAACAGGCTGACCATTTGGGCAATCAGGACCGTTAGCTTGTCCGGATCGTTACCAAGGCCTGCCATAGCGGCCTTAAGACGCGGAATATATCCGTGGTGGTCGGCTCCAAAAATATTGATCATGCGGTCAAAGCCGCGATTGAACTTGTTGCGGTGATAGGAGATATCCGGTGTAAGGTACGTATACGTGCCGTCATTCTTAACGAGCACACGGTCTTTATCATCGCCGTAATCGGTCGTTCTCAGCCAGGTAGCTCCGTCAAGCTCATAAGTCTGGCCTTTGTCCTTAAGCTCTTGAAGAGAAGCTTCCACCTGACCATTCTCATAAAGGGAAGTTTCACTGAACCAGCTGTCAAAATGAACCCGGAAGCGCCCCAAGTCACGCTTGATCTTGTCCAGCTCTTTGTCCAAGCCATATTTGCGCAGGAATGCCGCACGCTCACCCGGCGTGCGGGACAGGAGAGCATCCCCCTGCTCAGCTACGAGCTCTTTGGCAAAGCCTTTAATATCTTCGCCATGGTAGCCGTCTTCCGGCATCTCGGCAGGCTGTCCAAGCTCCTGCAAGTAGCGGGCTTCAATGGACTTCGCCAGGTTATTAACCTGATTCCCGGCATCGTTAATATAATATTCGCGGGTTACGTCGTATCCGGCATGGCTCAGCAGGTTGCACAGCGCATCGCCTACGGCTGCGCCGCGTGCATGACCCAAATGCAGGCTGCCTGTCGGATTCGCACTGACGAATTCAACCTGGATCTTCTGACCTTGGCCAAGATTAATCCGGCCATAATCATCTCCCTGCGCATAGACCTGCTCGAGCACAGGATACAGGTAACTCTTGGTCAGGGTGAAGTTAATGAACCCCGGGCCAGCGATTTCCGCTTTTTCGATCGAGGCGCTGCTGTAGTCCAGGTTCTCAAGAATGGCTTCGGCAATCTGGCGGGGATTTTTCTTCGCAATCTTGGTCAGCTGCATTGCCGCATTCGTGGCCAGATCCCCATGGGTCTTCTCCTTAGGCACTTCGAGCTTAATCGCCGGAATCTCTTCCTGGGCAGCGAGTCCTGCAGCCAAGATGGCTGCCGTGATCGCTTCCGCTACCTTCTGGTTAATTTCCTCTAATGGATTGTGTGTCATTTCAAGCTTCCTCCTGTATATGTAAACTGATGTCGAACTGTCCAGCTAATTCATCAAAGACATATAAATCATATTTCCACTTGGCGGTCCCTGATAATCCATCCAGATCCAGGGTGAGACTGTGAGTCTCCGTAGACAAGTTAAAAGATGTGTATGCCGCCCGGTAATATCCCGGAAGCCGGCGTCCCGCCTGAAAGGTCTGTGATGACTCAACCGTCCCGTGCCGAATGAGCTTGAGCTCGCCGGGGGTTATTTTGACGGTAGCCCGAGTGACTTCTTCGCCGCCTGTCGGTCCCTGGCCTCGTTCTTCGTATTTAAGATAGATCGCGCCGCCTGCGCTGAATACCTGGCCCCGGTAGCTCTGAACCGTCTCAGTCCCATCCTGCAGGCTTGTCAATGTAATGAACGCGGGTGTGTGGTCCGGCATGATCATGGCTCCAATCTGTTCTATCTATTGTACTATATGGCCTCAGCTAAGGAAACGAAGACTTCATCTCCTCCAGCTCAACCATTGTTCATTCCATATACTATAGCCAGTTCGTCAGCACAGTTCAATGGGACACTTGGATTTTATATGCTTTTACCGTAATAAAACGGTTAGGATAACCTCTCAAGTCAAAAAAGCGGGGACGGCGGAAAATAAAAAAACTTTGAACAGGAACATATGTTTGGTATAATGTAATTTATATGGGATTTACTAATTGATTATATCGTGATCTCTCTTTGACCGACTCATTACAACTTAACTTTCTAACCAAGAGGGAGGGTATCGTACCATGCCTGAAACCATATATGAGCATATTGATACCAAGCAGACACTTAACCGGGTAAAAGAAGAGCGAATGCCCTTCGACTGGTCGATCAATCCCTACCGGGGCTGCGCTCATGGGTGCAGCTTCTGCTACGCCCGGGCTTTTCAGTCCTTCATTGGCCGAGGCGCTGAGGATGAGTTCCAGCACCATATTCTACTGAAGCAAAATGCACCCGATGCCCTGGAAGGGCAGCTGTCCCGGCTGGCGGGGAAGTTCGGGTATGATATCGAAGCGATGCGCCGGCATATCGGTCAGGTTACAATCGGAACAGCCACTGATCCCTATCAGCCGATTGAGGCGAAGGCCCAGCTAACCCGCGAATGTCTGAAGCTGCTGGCCAAGTACCGGATAAGCACCAGCATCACTACCCGCTCTCCGCTTATCACTAGGGATCTGGATATTCTGACTCAGATGAAGGATATTTCCGTCAATATCAGCATTAATTCACTGGATGCCGGGCTAATCCGCCGTATTGAGCCCGCCTCGCCGCATCCCCAGATGAGGCTGGAGACTGTGCAGAAACTCGCCGAGAGCGGTGTCCACGTTGGAATCTTCGCAGCTCCGATTCTGCCACTTCTGACCGATTCCGAGGAAAGCATGGATGCCTTGCTCTCCGCGGCCAAGGGACACGGTGCTGCATTCGCCATGGTCTCCCTGCTGCGTCTGTCAAAGGATGTTAAGGCTTGGTATATGGGGACGCTTCGCACCCACTATCCGGCGCTTGTCGAAGATTACGCTGAGTTATACGGGCAGGGGCCTTATGCGGAGCGTCAGTATATCGACATGTTTAAGGGCATGTCGGCGGCACTGCTACGCAAACACGGACTGTCGGCAATTCCTGGGGAAGGAGAAGCCTCGGGTCCGGTATCACTGAAAGGCAGGATTCCCGGGTCCGATTCGATCACTCCCCCCGGTTCAGACTCCACTTTGGGCTCGATTAGAAGAACCCCAAGTCCCTCGGTACGAGTGAAGCAGGAGGAAATTCAGCTGAGGGCCGAGCAGCTGAGCTTTGATTTCTAAACGGACTCTACTGGACCGGTTCTGTAACGGAATACGAAACAAAAAATGGCGACGTTAGATTAACGTCGCCATTTGGCTGTGGACTCGTAGCCTAAATATGCACTGATACTTAGTATCTGGGTAAAATTGAAGCAACAATAGCGCCAACGATTAAGAACAAGACAACATAAATACCAATTCCGATGAGAGCTATCAACAATGCTGCCCTCGAGTAATTCTTCTTATTAGGGCTGATATTACCTCCACCAAAAGCCCAAACAAACAGCAAAATTACGTTAACAACGGGAATGGCGAGTAAAAGCATGGTTCCCACCCATTGCTTTACACTCATTACGTCTAGGGACTGGGACGTGTATGCAGCCCTCTCCTGATTACCTACGAATTGCGCCTCCATTATTATCCTCTTCCTTCCTGATAACAACCTAAAATTACATATATCACCAAAGTACAAGGAATTTAGACCCATGTCAACAAGATTTTACTAATAATTTAAGACAAAAGGACTATTTTCGACTAATTCTATTTATCTATGCTATTTATGAATTTAGGGTTAAGTACCCAATATTCAAATATCTTCGACAGCAAGCATAGAAAAACACCCTGTTCATAAGCCTTACCGGCCTATGAGCAGGGTGTTATTTTCTTATAAAGCTATTTCACAAAACCAAGCAGCATTTCACGAATCAGCTTGGCAGCGACAATTTGAGTCTGTTCGGTTGGATCGTAGATCGGTGCAACCTCCACGAGGTCGCAGCCCACCACGTTCACATCAGAGCCTGCAATCAAATGCACAGCTTCAAGCAGCTCTTTGGATGTAATCCCGCCAGCTTCCGCAGTACCGGTACCCGGTGCGGCAGAAGGATCGAGCACGTCAATATCAATGGTAACATAGACAGGACGACGGCCAATCTTCGGCAGGGCCTGTTTGAGCGGAGTGGCAACTTCAAACGGATAGAAGTTGATGTTCTCGCGCGCATACAGGAATTCTTCCTTGGAGCCAGAACGGATCCCGAATTGGTAGATATTCTTCCCGCCCATAAGTTCAGCTGCTTTACGGACAGGAGTAGAGTGAGACAGAGGCTCACCTTCATAGTTCTCGCGCAGGTCTGCATGCGCATCGATATGAATGAGTGCCAGATCCGGATACTTGGCGTACATTTCCTGGAAGATCGGCCAGGAGACGAGATGCTCGCCGCCAAGACCGATTGGGAATTTGCCGTCATCCAACAGGCCGCGTACATATTCCCCAATAACCTCAAGGCTGCGGGCTGCGTTGCCGAATGGCAGCAGCAGATCGCCTGCGTCGAAGTAGGTCATATCCACGATGCTTTTATCCAGGTATGGGCTGTATTCTTCAAGCCCTACTGAAGCTTGGCGGATACGGGCAGGACCGAACCGGGAACCCGGACGGTAGCTGACCGTGAAATCCATCGGCATCCCGTAGATGACCGCTTTGGACTCTTCATAATTGTCGGAGCTGCAGATGAATACGTTGCCTGAATAGGCTTGATCCAATTTCATATGAGCAGCCTCCTATTTCACCAGATCTTCAACGAATTTAGGAAGCACGAACGCCGCTTTGTGCAGGCGCGGTGTGTAGTATTTCGTATCGATCTCAGGAATTTGAGTCTCATCCACTTGCAGCGGATCATGAGTTTTGCTTCCCATGGTGAAGGTCCACAGACCGCTTGGGTAAGTAGGAATGTTCGCCCCGTACACACGAACGATCGGGAAGATTTCCTTAACGTCTTTGTTGACCTTCTGAATCAGGTCAGCCTTGAACCAAGGGTTGTCCGTCTGAGCGACGAAGATCCCGTCGTCCTTCAGGGCTTCATGGATGCCTTGGTAGAAGCCGCGCTCGAACAGCGGAGCCGCAGGGCCCACAGGTTCCGTGGAATCCACCATGATGACATCGTATTTATTTTTATTTTCGATAATATGCATATATCCATCATTCACTAGAACCTCTACACGAGGGTTGTCCAGCTCACCAGCGATTTCAGGCAGGTATTGCTTCGAATATTCGATAACCTTGCCGTCGATCTCAACGAGTACCGCTTTCTCTACACCAGGGTGCTTGAGAACTTCACGGATAACCCCGCCATCTCCACCGCCCACAACGAGCACGTGCTTTGGATTAGGATGGGTGAACAGCGCCGGATGCGCGACCATTTCATGATAGACGAATTCATCTTTGATCGTAGTCATGACCATGCCGTCCAGGACGAGCATGCGTCCAAATTCCTCAGTGTCAATCATCGCCAAATCTTGAAAGTCCGTCTTCTCCGTTACAAACGTTTCCCGGATCTTCGCTGTAATGCCGAACGCCGGAGTCTGTTTCTCAGTAAACCACAATTCCATCGTATATACCTTCTTTCCGTCAGAATAGTGTTTAGCCGCCATATAAAGCCCCTAACCAAAACGGGTTCTCCAGTTACACTTCTCGCGAAAGCTTCACTTCCTATATTGTACCAAACAAATTGTATAATAACACAAGATGACCCTGGATGCGACCTATGTCATGACGGTGTAAAATGGAACAGGAACCGCTTCTGCTTACTTCAACCCTATTCTAATATTCAATACACAAATGACCCGCTCAGCAGCATGCTGCAGCACGGGTCAATTAGGATACTTAGATGGCTTATTTATAGCTTCTGAATTTGATATACGAACTTCCACTCTGCTGTATTCCCAGAATATCTACCCCGGTTCTCTTCAACCACGACATTCAATGACTTGGTTATACTTTTGCTGATTGAGGATACCTTAACGGCGGAACTGCTGCTTCCCTCGTCAGGAATACTATCTTGTTCCTCTACTGCTGCTTTTAGCGTTACGCTGCCCGTCGATTTCAAATTAAGCGTAACAGATTCTCCTTCTTCAATTCGCTTCCCGTTGATAAAACTCTCCGTATACCATTCATTGCCGACATGGTTGTTTTCTACCAGTTCCACACTTAGAAGCGTAATCTTAACCTTGATGGTCTTGCTGGCTGCGGCAGATAACGGCTGGACTGTTAATACAAACACAAGGACTACTAGACATATTGTTCTGTACAGTGCTTTTACTTTAGTCATCTGAGAGTGCCTCCCTCAATAGATTATTATAGATATGCTGTATATACTTCTATGACTATGCCACTTCTCCTTCTATGTAAGATAGAGCCAAAATAAAAAATGAGCTGCTAGATGCAGCTCATTTGGTTATCCCATTTGATCAATGGCTGTTCCCATGCTATCAAATATGCTTCATTTCCTTCATCTATATCTTTTTGTAATAAAAGACCGTAGCGTCCAAGGTGCCTCCAGCCGACTGTGCAAATTCTGGAATACGGCCCGCTTCGATATAGCCTAATGACTTGTACAAGTCATTAGAAGGATCTCCCTCTCTGGTGTCCAGCACCAGCAGAGACCTTCCCTCATGCCGGGCGGCTTCCTCCAAGGTATTCATGAGCAGGCGTGCCACGCCGCTTCTCCGGCTGTCTGGGTGAACCATGAGTTTGGCGACTTCGGCTCGGTGAGAGGCGTTCTTTTTCCCGGCTAAATGGAGCTGTACGGTACCGATAATCTGGTTATCCTGAAGCGCAACCCACAGTTTTACGCCCGGATCGATCACCTGCTCCCAGTATATATTCGCTTCCTCTATTTCAAGCGGCGGCAGGAAGCCAATGGAGGCGCCTCCCTCCACGACGCGCACCAACAACTCCGACAACTGAGCTAAGACTGCCGGCTCCAAAGTATAGAGTTCCACAATTTCGATACTCGGTTTCATGGATTCACGCTCCTTGTGTTCAGTAATTGCGCCTGCTCGTACTCGACATCCATTCCTGAGCTGTAGGCCAGTCCTTAACTAGGCTTGCCCCGCCCAAATATCACTCTCTGCTTTGGCCAACAGTTAACGGTATTACCAATTGCTCAAGGTATCCCTAAGCTTGTCTATCCATTGTCCTTCTGGATCTGCTCTGAATGTATGCCAGCCTAATTCTCTCGCTGGCAGCAAATTTCTATCCTGATCATCCACATAAAAAACTATCGATTCGTTATCTAGATGACGTTGTACATGCTCATAAATAGCCAGATCCGGCTTGCAAATACCAACTGAATTGGATATCGTCATGCTTGTTAAATAGCAATTATATGGGCGTAACAGCTCGTCTAACCACTCCGTCCGGTGATTACTTAAGAGATGAATATCTGCTTGCCGGCTCCAAATCTCAAAGTACGAGGCTGCCGGGAGCATCCTAAGATGCTTTAGGAGAAGACTACGGTCACAGAGAAGATTAGCCGTACTATTAAGAAATTTTTGTTTCAACCAGAGATAATATTCCTGTTCCGTAATCTGTCCAGTCCAGAGCCGCTCTCGAATCTCACTCCTGAATTGCTGCTTGATGTAGCTAGGAGGCAGTCCGCATATATTCCCAAGTTCATCCCAATAGTAAGGTGAAAGATTCGTTGTCAGGACTCCTGCGACATCAAGGACTAGCGGGGGCCTATTCATCTTTAACCAGACTCCTGTCCTATATGCTATGAGGGATTGCCCGGCGTTGGCACAGCCGGATCGCTCTCCCCTCCCATCCTTCGTCTGGATGTCTCCATTCTGCCCGTAGCGGGCACATGCCTTCCCGCTTTGGCCAGGCCAAATACGGGCATGTTCCCGTAGATGCATTCATACTGCCCAGGCTCGATCTTGTAGGTCTCATGGTAGATTCCTACGGTTCCGTCCGTACCCACGGATTGATTGAACTTTCTCCATGCCTTAAGGTGAATTCCCCCGCGGGCGTATTTCTCCAGCTGCTCGTAGCTTTTCCAATATTGAAGAACAGTGACGCCCTTTGAACTCAGGAAGGACTCAGAGCTAATGAACCCGATCTCAGGATTCTGGTAAAGCTCCTTCAGCATGGGCCCCATGGCAGCGGCTACAGGCCACCATTTATGAACAGCCCAGAGCCGATTGATTCGCATTCCAATTACAAAAACAACGAACGGTCCCTCGATATCAGCAGCATACCTTCCCGGAATTACTTTGGCCACTATAGCTCCTCCCCTTTCTTCCTCTTCCCGCTTGGCGGGGTTATAAATACAAAGTTATTCTAGCCCCTACCCTACAACAAGGCCTTAATAACCGCCAGATACTCTCTAATCATATTGATAGGCTTAAGATACAAGGGAGATTCTGCAGATACGCCATAGGCTTCATAGCCCAAGGTTCCCGCTATATATTTCGCCCTGAACATATGGTAGTCACTTGTGACGATCATGATTGCCGGTTGGCTGTTCCTACTGGTTTGCATCAGGGTTTTGGAGAAAATCAAATTCTCCTTCGTACTCGTTGACTTATTCTCAAGCTTGATTCGGTCCTCCGCGATCCCCCGGCTAATAAGATACTTCTTCATCGCTACCGCCTCAGTAATCGCCTCACCCGGCCCTTGGCCTCCAGATACGACAATCGGGATCTTGGGATGCTGATTCACATAGGGCAGGCTTGCATCCAGCCGCTGCTTCAAGGTTAACGACAGCTGTGTTCCCTTGAGGCCGGATCCGAGAATCACAACATAATTGACATCGGGTACTGCGCTATCATCGGTTCGGAAGCCTGACAGCACAAAGGACTCTACAATCACAAAGGAAACCAACAACAGCACGGAGCAAGCTATCAGCGCTCTTCGGATAATAACGTGCTTTTTTAGATCAATCACCCTCAGAAGCATCACGGAAAAGGCCACACTACATACCAGCGCGAGCGCAAAATTGTCTCTAAAAAGAAATGCTAGAATCAAGAAAACCATGCCCATTACTAATTCCAGGTAAGACGTGGCGCGTTTATTTCTCGGGACAATCTTCATGCACTTCTCCTTCCGGTTAGATGGTATTATTCTGTTCATTTATAAGGAAGCTCGGCTTTGATTAGAACATCTATGTAGGCGGGGTGCATACTCGCTCGTGGAACGCAGTTACCTTCCAGTATTATACAATACGGGGATTGAATGAGGTAATTTTTGTAGACAGCCAGATTCTCTATCTAAAAAATCATAACGAAACTCCAATTTCGGGTGTTCATATACTAAGAATTACAGCAAACTACAGGCGGTGATGAAGTGAAGCCAAAAGATTTTATGTGGTCCATTGTGCTTAATGGGTTTCTGGGTTATCTCTGGTTTCTTTTCTTCCAGAACATTTCAGAGTTAACCCGAATGTGGGATCATTTTTTAGTTAAAGCCCTGATATTTATAATTGGAACTTTTCTATTTGGCGAGATTGCTAACCGGGTGTCGCCGCTCCATGAGTACAAATGGACGCACCCAATTAGAATTGTCGGCGCTGCTTCCTATCTGTTGGTAGTACTAATCTGCTGGTATACCAAATAGCTCTTTCTAAGCAAGGGAGCCTCAATCCGGGACTTCAATATACTCCGAGACCCTTGCTTTCAGAATTTCGATCAATTCCTCATCCATAAAGGGATAATCGTCCGGGATGTCCAGCCGAATGACCTTTTTGCCGGTGAGGCTTGGGCCGAACTTCTCTTTGAGTCTACGCGTGTGCTTGGTCTCCATTACAAAAATAAGATCGGCCCACCCGATATGTCCTGCGGTCACCTTAATCCTCGCGTTCTCTTCAGTACCTGCCGATCTCACCTGGTACATGCTGTATTGCTCAAAAACCTTCTCCGCCGTCAAACTTCTCCATTTGTTCCGGCTGCAGATGAACAGCAGTTTGATTACAATCCCTCCTAGTTACTGTCTTTACTTAAGCTTGTCCCACACTTGGTTGAAGAAATGCTGTCCCCCGGCCATCCAGTACTGCTCCGGCTTAGGTACATCATCAAGGAAGTCCTTGTACAGCCCCGTCCAACCGTCAGGAACATAATGCTCAAATGAAATCGGCTCCGGGAACAGGGAGTAGAGCACTTTCTCATCAAAGTTGACATAAAGCGCAGGGATAAACTCCAGCACTTCGTCATAGCTTTTGAGCACATCCTTCAGATCGTCCAGCTTTTGCGCCAGCTCACTTGTAGATACCTTAAGCTCATCGATTCGGTCTAAAAAGACTTCCGCCGTAGTCTCATCCAGTATTCCGATGCCGAAACGGTCCTCCATCTCCGTATTGAGGAACCAGTATTCTCTCTCCGTAATATACCAGCTCCAAGTCCCTCGAAAGACAACACCAACGATAAGGACCTGCGCATATTCAGGCATTAGCTTCATAAGCGGCTCCTTTCTTAGACCGGCCTGCGGATTAATAAATCTATTAGGCATTTTCTATTCACAAGTCTTTGTCCCCACTGCAATTCATCTTCCACCTTTGTTCATGCATCCGATCTGCCGGGTCTCCAGCCGACCTCCTGCGACCATAGATGAGCTTTCCCTAGAATATCCCAGACGATAGGGCCCTTTCCTTCCACATACTTGGATCTATCATTCTTGTACAATCCCATCAGACGATGCTTCTCCTGGACGTACCTGGCGCCATCCTCTAGGTGCACTCTTAAATAATCCCGGAAAAGCAAGGTTATCTGCTCCGAGAAACTACCTGCTTGTCTTACATGGATATGTGTCCTTCTATGACCAGGCAATTCTCGGAAGTACCTCTTAGTTTTATCCGGATTCTCCTTACGAAGCTCAAAGCCTAAGCTTTCTATAGCAGACTTATAACCTGCTTCGTCGTCAAAATTCCCCACCGAGATTTGAATATCTATGATCGGCTTCGCGTCCAAGCCTACCACGGATGTAGATCCGACATGATCTATTCGTAGGGCGGTACTTCCCAAGGAGGCTCTAAGCCCGGTTCCCAAATTAACAAACAATCCCAGCCACTGAGGCTCATAAGGTGCTAGTCTCCACTGATCCATGCCGCTACTCCTTCGGTTATGTACTCAGAACGCTAAACTCAGCGATCTCCAGCTCGTTCAGGATCTGATACCACTCCAGAACAACGGGAGGTACCCGTCTGATCTTAGGATCGAGGTACAGATTAAGTTCTGGAATCGGACGGCCGTACTGTCCCCGGATCAATTGGTTGATCGAGCTTAACTGTGTGTAAGCCCCGAGTTCAGAGAGATCGAATCCTTTTTGGGCTAGAGCCTCAAACACAGACTCATTTAACAGATACAGCTTGGAGAATTCGAGTGTTATTTTACGATACTTGTTATCAAACTCTTCATCCGTATATAGAAGTCTATTGTAATATTCCTTGGTACTCAGGTGAATTTGGTATTTATAATTATCGTCATCCGTACAAAATATTTCGGAATGGCAGACATCACAGATCACCGTCCCGACCTGCCCATACCGTGAACCATCGTAGTGGTACAGTCCGCCCGTCTGATTGCTGCACGCCATGCAGTATACGGGAGTTATCTCGGTGTCCACGATAACCCGTGTCTGGTTATAGAATTTGACGTTCACATCATATTCATAGGTTTGTTCCTCTGTCAGCTTGGAGATTCCCATGGTTTCACCTTTTTCCCCTTAAAGTCTGCGGTCCTCTATTCACTAAGAATTCGTTCATGAATCGTATTAAAAAGCAATTCGAAATACTCCAGCGAATTCAGAGCAATATCTTCCCTGCTAATCTCGCGTGCAGCTGGGTTCGTCATTTCCTCGAGTTCATCGTGGAGGACCCCTACGGCCGATATGGACTTACGGACACCATTCAGAAGCTGCTCAAAGTCCTGAAGACCCACCATGAACAAGCCCGAAATTTCACTCAGCTGAAAATCATACTCCTCTACCGGCTTATCACATTCATATACGAAAATATGATTAAACTCCCGGTCAATGAGCTGTTCGGAAAGGACATATTCCTCAGCCACCCTGCCGCAATAAATAAGCTCGCTGATATCGGCAGACAGCCCGAGTTCCTCCTCCAGCTCGCGCACCCCATCCTGTATGGTCTCCCCGGCCATAATATGCCCGGCGCACGAGGTGTCGAACATGCCGGGGAACGTATCCTTATTCCTGTGGCGCAGCTGCAGGAGAAGGCTCGGCCCTCGCTCGGCCGATGGGTTCAGAATCCAGCAGTGAAAGGTCTGATGCCACAGCCCTTGTGCATGGGCTTCCTGCCGGCTGGCAGTTCCCAGGTGGTTCATATCTTTATCAAAAATATCGAGCAGTTCGGTAGTCATTGGCGGCTCTCCTATTGTTAATCCAGCGATTTGGGTTGATCCGACGGAATCAATCCTTCGGCTTTATTATGATAAATCCAGCAGATCATAGTAGCGCTATCCTTAGTCTTATGCTCATGTAGATGTTCAAAAACTGAATTCACATTCTCCTCCAACTCCCTGCTATTTACTAGAGAAGCATATAAATTAACTGGGTCTTGGTAGAACTTGTCCGCAGAATCCAGAACTCCATCTGTCATTAATACAATATAATTACTACCCGGTCTTAACTGCCTCCTACCGACAGTATAACCTGGAACAGGCAATTCAAAGGTGTTCACCTGTCCAATCCATTCATAGAATTGTCTCTGGTTCAGGCCATACTGACCTAATCTCGCCAGTTCAGGATGAAGTAACAAGGCCATGCAGTCCCCAACAGAGAACCACCAAATATATTGATTTTTCTGAAAAACAATTAGGCAGGACGCTTCACCCGTTGTCTCTCGGCAAGCTCCTCTAAAGTCTTTACTTGTAAAAAGGTCCACGAAATAGGGTTCTAACCCCGTAAACACATCTTCGCTATCCAGTAAATTAACGAGACTTTCCTTATGATTATTTAGTGTCTCAATAACTAACTCAGCACTTTCAGCCGTGTGATGGGCATCAAGAAGAACTGCAAAGCTCCAAAGATGATTCGGACTCTGAATGAGCAGTAGCCCATCCTCGTTCTTATTAGCCCCGCTGCTTACATTCCCGCCATATCTGCCCACAATGATATTGCTGTGGCACGTAACCCTGACCTCATCTAACCCAGGTTGGTTACTTCCCAGCCATGCATACTCCATAAGCTATGCCTCCTCACAGATCCCTTGCAGCCTGCCGAGCACATCCTCCCACCGCCTCTTCATCGCTTCACGGACATCCGGGCCGGATAACTTCTCCTGGTGGAAGCTGATTGTAGTCTTATGGTCACCCGCAGGTATAGTACGGATCTGAAGGGTCGAAGACTTTGCCCAATGCTCTGCGGTCCATGACAGCCTTAGGTTCTCCAGTTCGTTCACAACACGGAACTCCCCCGAGATCCCTTCCTCCGTCTGAAACAGCTGGCCTACCTCTACATCTATGGGTCCTCCCTCGCCCAGCCAAATACTCAAACCCTTAGGGGACGTAATCAGCTTCCATGCCTCAAGGACAGGGATGGGAAAGGTTCTTCTAACTCCAACTTGAAAACCTGCTGCAGCCGTTTGGCCTACTGGTCTCGGATTATTCACGGTTATCCCTCCAATACACATAGGGTAGATTGCACGCTTAACTTAGCCGAATCATATATTTGCGGTAACCCTCTTTGATCTCTCTAGTTAATTTATTTTAGCATCGGAGTAAATATTTGTAATCGCTTAGGGTCCAAAAAGAATACGAAAAATACGATCAAAAATTTGATCGTATTTCTCACGTGCTCTATCAAGTTGTAATCCCCCTGTATTTCGCTGTTCTGAGCTCCTGAATATATTCATTCAGCATTGGCATTTCCGCATCCACAGCCTCTTGAATGGCTGCCTCGATATCATAGGTTACTCTCACAAATTGAATATTCATATCGGCTGTCTCCCGGCTGCCGTACTCTCCTTCCAGAATCACATAGGAGGCGCTGGTCAGATCGAGCGGATTCCCGACGCTTCCGGTATTGAACAGCGTCTTCCCATCCAGGTGCTGAAGATAGGCATTATGAATATCTCCGTATCCGATCACATCAGCGGGCCGCGGGTCCCTGCACAGCTCAGAACCTTCACACAGGGAGAGACGGCTTTCGTGGCTATCCCATGGCTGAATGCGTTCGTACAGACTTCTTGGGGAGGCGTGAAACAGGCGAACGTATCTGCCGCTCATCAGGAATTCGATGGAAAAGGGGAGCGCGCCCAAATACTCCAGTCCTTCCGGTCCCAGCCGCTCCTGGTGCCACTTGAGTGCGCCATTCGTGGTCTCTTTTCCAATAAAGTCATCCCAGTTCCCCCGAACCACCCGTTCACAATTCGCCTTAACCAAGTCAACGGCTACATCCCCGCTCGGGCCTTTCCCAATTAGATCCCCCAGGCAGTAGATCGAGCTGACGCCGCGCCGCCCTATATCTTTAAGAACAGCCTGAAGGGCTGGAACATTGCCGTGAATGTCGGATATGATTGCGATTCGATTCATGGACCCACCTCCGATAGTAATGCGTAATCTAGTTGGTAAGATTATACCCGATTCCCTTGGTGAACTCATGTGCCTTCCCTGGGTTATTTTAAGCCTTTCAGGGTTCTAGAATACTTCTCAATAATATTCCAGCTCCTATATTGAACCAGCCGTACGATATTCAAAGCTATAGTTAAGATAATCACCAGGTTAAATATAAAAAATAGAGCTGCATCAGAATTACCGCTGGACAGGAAGTCTGGAGCCTGCATAAGAGTGGGGGCCAGGATGATTATTCCACCTAAGATCAATATGTATCTTCGCTTTGTGGAGTTCTTGATTTTCCGGATAATATAGCTGTAGCAATTTGTGCAGATCAGGGTTTGTCTTCTACCTACCAACAGCAGGCAGTACTCACAATAGTCCTTGCTGCATAGTGGGCAAGTCTTCTCATATTCGCTCGTTTCATGGTTAAAGCACGGCTTCATCTTTCTAATTCAGCTCCTCAGTGGTTACCTTAAGATGTGCAATTAATTCATCGTAAATCTTATTTGTTTCATTCACTATTTTCTTCATAGAAGGGCCGTTTCCTCCTGTGCAAGCAGCAATTCTCCCTGACTATTTGTAAATACATATAACTCTTTATCATGTTTCCCTTAGGTTCCTCCGCGAAATAATGAATGCCTGAATCTTCAATCTCCAACCTTCTTATCCTTCGTGCCTGCGATCCTCGCAAATTGATTAAGAATCTCTTGATTATTTAGCTTATGATCCTACACTCTGTACTTCTCTTGTACCTTCGGTAACAAGGTAACTGCCTGCATGACTAGTCCAAGCATCATGTAGATGAAATGTACGGCTGCAAATGCATTTATGATATAGACCTGAATGATAATCCATATGATTAGTGCGAAACCTGAGTACAACGAAAAAGACCACGACCAGTGCTTATCATGGAAAAGGTTGAGTTTCTCGGCTAGTTTCCAGTCCCATTGTCTAATTAAGCCTGAAGAGATGACAGCGGGAATAATCCCCAATACACAAAACAATATTACACCTGGGATCAGATAATTCGGAAAGGGAGACCCCTCTATCATGGAGAGGGGCATTCCCATAAGCGTACCACTTGGATCAATAACGAGCGACGCTCCGCCATACAACGCTCCCACCGCCAGAAACAATTGAAGAAAGACTAACGACCATGATCGCTGTTTATTTCTGTTATTCATACAATAACCTTCTTTCCTAATCAGTTTCCATAATTATAGAGGTGCACTCCTAAGCATTCGTCCCTCTATTATCACAGTCTGATGTGAATTTAGGTCGTTTTTATGAATTCTAGTTAATCTTGTCTAGTCCATAATCCTCTCTGAGAGCAATCAAGTAATTGATCCCTATCCATACGCCTGTCTCCCTTCCGCTATCTTCTTAAGCTCATTATTTCTATGCTCAATAAATCGCTTCATATAATAACGCAGAACCAGCCGCTCCACGAGCCAGCCTATAAATCCAAATGGGGCCTCGAACTGAAGCGTGTCCGTCATTAGCGTCACACCATTACGATCCTCAAATTCATGGGTGTGCTTCATGCTCTTAAAGGCTCCGCTCACCATCTGATCGACGAAGATATAAGGCCGCTCGAATTCAGTAATTTGGGATGTAAGCCTTTGTCTGATAAGAAAATGGGTCGCTTCAAAAGTAACCGTCTCACCCCTGTTAATTCGGCCGGTGCAAGCTCCATCCACAGCACGTTCCTTGGTATGTCTCCAGACTGTAGCTGTATGAAGCTGGATGTCTCTGGCGAAGTCAAAGCATAACTCAATAGGAGCATTAATTTCTAAGGACGTCTTTACTACGATCATATGTACACCTCTCTTGCTGCTGCAATCTTCTTAACTACAACTCGAATTTGTCTTTGATCATCTGAGCCGCTTCCGCAGGGCTAATCCTCGTGTTGTTGATTCTGATGTAATTCTCCTTGTGGCGGAGCTCTCCTTCACGGGAATTAAGTCTATATCTCTCAGCCGTTCCTTTGAGATCCTCTTCAGATCGTTCAAAATTCCGCTTAGTAGGCTTATGCATCAATCGGTGTGGGCTTTTGTTACGAACAAGTCTCTCCTCCAGGTCGGCTTCCAGCTCAACCAAGTACACGGTACCGCCTCTGGATTCAAATAACTGACTAATCTCCTCGACATAATCCCAGTCCGCCTGCTGATCAAATGCCCATACATACGTGAAGATCATCCCGGCTTGATCACTCTTGGCCATTTCCTCAAATATTTCCCGGCGGAACAAGCTGACCAGTCGTGCCCCCGCTTTTGTACCATAATCAAAGAATGGAGTGACCAGTTCAATCGTCATATGATTGTGAAAGAGCTTCAGCCCCGTTATTCTCTCCAATTCATGCCCTACGGTCATCTTACCGACGGCCTGCGGCCCGAATATAATAATGAACTTCATAAGCCCTCCCTAGTGAATAGCAAAATCCTCAAGGTGAACTATATTCAACCTTAATCCCCTTGTATTCGGTTACCATTTTGAAATTCGTTGATAGAACCCCAATGACATGGATCGTTTCACTATCCATCCATACGGCCTTAATCTCCTGATCGGATACATAGACATTTCCTGCTGAATTGTCTATCGGCTCTCCCTTTTGGATCAGAGATAGTTGATAACTATATCCCGTTGTAGCCCCGCAATCTCTCTTGAAGACAACGAATTCCTTGTTCCCGTCTGGCTGAGCCTCTCTTGAAATCACCTGATTTCCGCACATTCCTGAAGCCAACCCTTTTTCAAGCTCATACACCAAATATCCTACTCCTCCAGCTATTAAAGCAAACGAAAGAAGAATGATGACTATAATTCGGTTCCTTGTTCGTTGGGTGTGCAGCTTTATTTCTTCGTCTGAAGGCCAGTCAGAAATGTCCATTCATCGTTCACCATCCTAGTGCTTATCTTCCATAAATAATCCAGTACAAACTAGAATAAATCCGAATAATCCTATAAAAACTTCATTACCATAAAATCTAATGCCAGGTTCCCCTTGAATAATTAGACTGACCAAAATGATGGCGATACCGAGAATCATAACTTTAACTGACTTCACGCTTTTACACCTCTCATAGATAGAGTGTGATTGCATAAATGAGGCCTACACACTATTTGATGAGCTCCTTCGGCATTAACCACAGTCTACCTGTATGCTCATCATAATTTAGATAAACTTGCCTTTCTTCGCCTTCTCTAATTTTCTTGTAACTTGTCCCCATACTATAAATACTTCTTCCGGGGAACAATGGAATCCAACTTACCTCTCTATTCGTATGAACATCAAAATACTCGTATCCCTTAATTTCGGCCCCAATAGAGAAATTAAGGCTGGTAAGCTTCTTATCTATCTTTAGTATTTTTAGTTGAGTTGAGACTAGCCCTCCTTCAATTTCCTGTCCCCCTGATCCCTCAACCAGTAACTCGATGTCTGGTATTGATGAAGCAAAGTCATATATTCCTAACGTTCTATCCGTTCGATCAAGAACCAAGAATTTATCTAAGACGACGTATCCACTAATTAATATAAAGAGTGTAAATGTTATAGGGAAGAAGACACGATACTTTTTGTGCACCTAAAGTTACCTCCTTTCAAGATACTATCCCCCAGCCTGATTTACCTATAAGTGCTTTTCAATTAATGTAAAAGTCTCTTTGTTACTCTCGTAATATAATTGTTTCTTTACCTCAGTACGATGTACCCACCAATATCCTACATGCTCATCTGAAATACATACCTCAAATTGTCTTTTTAATCTTAGAAGAAAGGCATCCTTCATAATTTTCAATTCTTCTTCTGGTATGTATACTTCGTAATCCTTTATTATGAGTTCTAACTGATTTGGTTGTAACTTTAACCCAGTTTCTTCATTAATTTCTCTGCAAGCAGCCAAAATACTGCTCTCGCCCGCCACTATTCCTCCAGTAACGGGTTGCAAAAAATTAGGGTTCCGTTTTCCTTTTTTAACTTCAAGTAGCAGAACATAATTATTAGTTACTATCCAGCACTCTATACTATATTTTATTTTCATAAATCACCTGTAATTCTTTGATTTCATATCTCTTAGCTTCTGATTGATGTCATCTAATGATCTTTGAATGTCATCCATTCTCTGCAGCCCGGAATATTGATTTCCGATGATCCCTGCTAATCCAATACCAACTACAACCGTTAAGAAAATAAGCAATTTTAACACCCCTTTGTTTCCTGGGACTCAAGTCCATAGTGACATTAAGTTTATGGCTTGTAAGACTATTTGTTACCTTCATTAAAGTATGTAATTTCCTTACCATTAATTAAGCTTCTAAAGCCGTCCTTATAATAGGACATTAAATCATCCGCCTGTTCTATATCGATCCAGGCAATTTCAGATATTTCGTCTGGCCTTAATATTTCTTCTTCCCCGCCAATAATCTCAGCCCTAAATGTAATAAAAGTTACATGTTCATTGATCTTCTCAAATCTACACTCATTGACTGCCACAATACCATAGACACTAATATCAAGTCCTGTTTCTTCTTTCGCCTCTCGAATAACCGCTTGATCTAGCGATTCATTTGGTTCTACAGCACCGCCAGGTAAGGACCAGCTCGAACGTCCGATGTTCTTAACCGCTAGAACTTTAGAATTGGATGAATCCGTTATTAATGAGTAAACTACATCGACTCGTTTCATTGCCCTATCATCCCTTCTGTATTAAACTGCATATTTTGAGCTCTTAATAAGTGTCGGATTTAGTCTCAATAACAAATTCCCCTTCACCAGAAGGCTCTTCAAACCCATTTAAGAATGAGTTTAAAATCTCCTCTGTTATGGTAAATGCAGCGTTTGCATCAAATCTTTGACTGCGTATCCGAAGCCGTTCACGCAGAACATTCGGATGGACTTTCAAATATACAAGCCGCCACTCTCCACCAGCAGCTTCAATATGCTTCTTATATTCATTCCTTCTCTTCTGCTGCCAAAAGCTAAAATCGATAACCACATTGGTCTTTTTCTCCAACAAAATAGTTAGCTCATCACGCAGCTTTATTTCAGCTTCTATTTTAAGCTGTTCATACTTTTCAATTGGATAGTCAATGCCATATCGACCATGGGTAGCCCATATTTCCTCGTCAATGGAGAGACGTACAAAGCCTTTCTCTTCTAACTTCTGAGCAAATGTTGTTTTACCTGCCCCCGCCACACCACACATCATTACCACCAATGGATGTGTAACATCTGATTGAGAGATTAACTCATTCAAGTCAAAATCGGCCATTTCCAAATCCTCCTTACATCAAGGGCTTCCGCATTGCCCGGAGCTTCTTGGTGAATTCACAAAAAGACCCAACCACTTAGAGACACTACTCGTCTAGTTTCACACTTAAAGCCTAGAGTTGCCACCAAATTCTCTCGTTATTTTCCATTAAGGGTCGAGAGTCTTACTTAACTGAGTTTTAATCTCTCCAGTTGATGATCTTCAATGACTTCAATATTCCTTCTGTTTTGAACATAGTCTATAATCTGCTCATTGATGTTTGGAATTAGAATCACTCTATCGAGTTCGTTAATAGGAATCCACTTTATTGTAGTTTGATGGGGATCTGGGTGTGGGGGAAGCTGGGGAAGAGAGCTGCTAGTTAGTTTGCATTCAAAAATAAGATGTAACCCATGCTCTGGATTATCGTTATAATCCCCTGACTGTTTATGAGGTGCCATTTCATATACTAATGCCAGTGGGCCTACTTCAATTTCAGCACCGGTTTCTTCTAGAACCTCTCGTTTTACTCCCTCCACCACGGTCTCTCCAGGTTCTAAACCGCCTCCTGGCAAATTGTAATGAACGCCCCGTTCATCATATTCAACTAATAAAATGGAGTCATTATCAATAATCAAAGCTGTACACCGTATCCTAACGTGTGACAAAACAGCACCTCACTTTCACTTATAGACCCCAGCATCTTCCATTATTATACATTACGGCATGCGCAGCCCGATAGCCTTATACCTGAATGTTAACGGGATTTCTAATATCCAGAGTTTAATCAAAAAAAAGCCCTATATAGGGCTCAACATTTACATACCATCAACTGATTTCCATCAGGATCTTTGAAATTAAACCAGTGATTATGCTCTATTGGCGTGGTGAGATTGACGTTCTTGGATCTCATATAATTAAACGCTTCCTCAATGTCCTCTGTATTAAAATGAAACGCCGGAGCCTTGAATACGTGGTCTTCTGCATAAATTTTACTATCCAACACAATGCTTGTTCCTTCCATTGGAATTACATATAAATGTCCATATAAGATTTCTCCATTCCTAGGTAAATTTAAAATGTCGCAATACCAATCTCGAGCTCTTTCAATGTTACTTACAGGGATGAATACGGTTCCAATTCGGTTTTGGATAGGATTCATTTCATTCGCTCCCAACCAATATGATTTTAAAAAGAAAATACCTACAGCACGAATATAGAGTTATCCCTCTCTTATATATTTCTTATACTTCTGCCTCCCATTATCATTAATAACAAATCTGATATACACGTAGTTCTTCCCATCCTTCGGATACTCGTAATTCATCATCAGCTCATAATCCTCTAAATCCCAATACACATCTTTGTAGACTTTATCATCATTTTCCATGCTCAGGAAATCATTTCTCTTGGGCTCCCCATATTCCTGAACTAACCCATCTAGTACTTTCTTAGCATAAGCCTCATCGACATTTTCTACTGAATAGTTATATAAAAGTAATCTAAAATCATCTAGCTGCTTCTCATCCGTTTGTTGATCAAAAGCAATGCTGTTGGTAAAGTTCACTCTCAGCACGACATCTTTTTCGTATAATTTCATATAGTTATCAATTTCCATCGTTGTAATGTCCAGATTATCTCGGATGACAAATGGATACTGGGCAAGTTTGTCTTTACCCTCCTTCAGGGTCATCCCGATACTGAATTCGTCAAAGGTTTTGTGACTTGTACATCCACTTACAAAGGCAATTAGGATCATAATAATCAGTACGCTAAAAAATTTCTTCCCCATGGTCTACCTCATTTTCAGCTATGTATTTTTGATTTCATATCTATTAACTTCTGATTGATGTCATCTAATCTTCATAAACATATCGTCGTCCGAATAGATGACCTGAATTAGTTTCTCAGATACTCATTCAGCTTCTTGACATTGTCTGTTACATACTCAATTTCTTGAGTCTTTTGATTGAATAGAATATACAGGGGAGCTGTTTTTGTAACTAACACATTTATTTTTTTATTCTGTAACCCGAACCCTGGGACGTTGTAGTTATACATATTAATTTGGCCTTTGGAATCTTCCAGTCCCTCGACCTTTCTAAATTCACCTGTCATTTTCTCATTGACATATAACGTATAGTAAGTTTTCTCTAATAGATTTGTTGCGATGATATAGAGGGCAAAGAATAAGATGACACCTGTTCCCAGGTAGTATAAATATTTGTTAATTGACTTGTTCATGGGTTTGTCCTTTACGATTTAGTGTACAACCTACAAAGCCTCCACTCACTTATACAAGTGAACCCTCAAGAATCCAATTAATTCTGTGAATGCAGTTTGAACCTGTGGTTCACATATTAACGTCCACATGCTCATTTTCTAAAAGAGATATTAATTTATCCACGCTCATCGCTTCCCAGGCTTGTTACTGTTCAAGAGATATTGCTCCATGATAAATATATACATATAACTGCTAAAGCCAAGAAGAGTACAAAGATCTGCGTATTCCTCCTAAATTTGATACCATAGGCACCAAAGAAGACTGCCGCAGCTAATTTAGAACAGCTTCTATAATAATCATTAAAATATGAATTGCTAAAGATAATTGAAATAAGCAGCATGGCTAGGATCAATGTTTTAAACCATAGAGGCTCACTTAAGAAAAGCTTATACATGAATTTTATCCGCTGCATGGCTGAAATAGCCCTCCCTATTTTCTCGATCTTAACGCTGCAACTGTTGCTACAAATCCAATTAGTGCACCAAATGTGTTCAATATAATATCATCTACATCGAAACTACCGACCTTTGTGAATAGCTGTATCAGTTCAACTGCTAATAATACAAGTATTACTACTAGCAAAAAGGGAATTGTTCTAAGATACCTTGTATTCAGGAGCGGAAATATCACGCCCAAGGGGATGAACAGAATAATGTTGCCAAAAAGATTTTTAACCCACGTATCCAGATTGTAATGTTCTCGGTGTAGCGCATACTGCTTTATGGTCTTAAAAGGGATCAGATTATAGTTCTGATACGAGCTGTTATAATAGGTCGTCCCCCGCAGGAAGAGCAGCTTGATCATGATCAAGGCGTAGACAAGGCTCCCTGCAAGAATCAAGGTATTCAAATATTTATTCTGAAAAAAGGTGTTCCTAAACATCCTGACTCAACCTACTTTATTATGTTTTGTTTTTGTATATCTTCTCTAGCGACTTATATTATTGTATAGATTTGATACTCTGCAAGGTTGGATTTCCCCATCTTTTCTTATAAATCTGAATTTGATAGTTCTGACCCTTTACTATTGTCTTATCAAGGCTCTCTTTCAGCTCAAATGTCATTGTTTGTCCGCTTTGACTCCTGACTACTAAGTTATCCTTACCAATATCCATGATTCTAACTGACTCACTTGAGTACTCAGTCTTTGAAGCCCACACTATTCCTGCAAATATTAAGATTGTACATACTATACTAATTATTTTGTATGCTATTCTCATCCTCTATCATCTTCTCCCAATCCTTAAGCGATACCTTCTCTGTTATTGTTCTCAGTCTTTCAGGCACTTGAACATAACACATTAATTCCAGACTGTTCCCGTCCGGGTCATTGAAATATACAGAAGCATTCCCTTGATGAGGGCGGACGAAAGGTTCTACGGAACTTCTTTTTCCAAAAGGTACAGGTTCTATATGGATTGAATTCAGCCAATTTACACTATCTTTGAGTTCTTCATAGCCCACTCTGAACGCTATATGTCTTACAGAGGGATGATAGGGTATTTTATATTGCTCTCCTTCCCAAAGACCTAACTGACTCTTTTCCTTCTCGATCCAAAAGAATGCCGTGTCCTCATCCTGCCAAGCAAGTTCCAGCCCCAACTTTGAATAAAATTCTATCGATCTATCCTTATTGCTCACTGGTAAATGAGCTTCATAAAGGCCTAAAATCATATATCTCAACTCCGTTCATTTCAGAATTAGACAAATCCATTAATTCTTCGTAAGTTTCGCCAAGCTGTTATGTTTATCCTTTAAACTCCTTGTTCATCTCTCAAATGATTCAGTAAAAGTATTCATTTATATCGACAAATGAATTGGGACATGTAATAATACGCCTGAATTGTAACTAATACTTACTCGCTATTTGGTTGGAGGGTGGGATTAATATCCATGAATAACAAGAGGGTAATTGTCAGTTACTGTTATACTACTGGTGATTCTGGTTCCACTTTTTTCCATAAGGCCACCGTACAAAATGTTATTAGATGTATTCTATTCAAGGAACGATGAACCAAAAATAAATCAAGTAAAGGATTACTTTAAGGCAGAAGAAGTGAAAAGGGTAGATAGTTTTACGACCGACTTAGTCCGTACCTCTCCACATATGTATGGATACTTGGTTAATAAAAAAGGGAAGTCCTTCGTAGTTATTCTAGATCAATATTGGAAATCAGAAGTTTCCGATTCAAGCAAGGACTTTGTCTTACTTTATCCCGGACAATCAATAACATCTTTAGATGAAGAAACGATAAAAAGAATTATCGGCAAATCACCGATGCACCTGCAAAAAAGTGATTTTTCAAAAAAGTATTCTGCCGAAGTCCATCATAACGATGAAGTATCTACAGTTACCGTTTTTAAATTGAAGGCGAACAATAGTGAGAATTTGATGTGGATCAACGAAGATCTACAGCAAATCCTTACTTATAAAGAAGGCAAACGTACACTACAAGATTTTTAGTTTAGAAAATGACCCTGAGGGAATCATGGTTCATCTCAGGGTTATTTTTATGCTGCTCCTGTTCTCAACCGAAATTTTGTTTATGATTTCTTCCATTTCTCCAAATGTTTTTTCTCTAACAATTAGTTATCCCACATAATTCTCTTGCAGCACTTCCCATGAAGTCCATTCCCACTAATATACTTACAAATAAAACCATCGTAACGGTACTCAAAAAAACAATGCTTATTCTCTTCACTTTTCTACGTTGCTTTGGAGATTAAACTCTTCTCTATCGTTCCTTTCTTTCAGGAAATCAGACCCCTTCTGTCTCATTCATGTGATAGTACAGTGAAAAAGACTCGTGTAATGGAGGCCCAATAAAGCATTGTAATTTAGTTAAATCATTCTCTGTAATGCCTTGTTGTAACAACGCGTATTGTACTGCTTTAGAAATTCCTATCTTGGGATCTGTCAAAGTTCCATCTAAGTCGAACAAAAAATAGTATGCTTCATAGCAGCTCCTTCCTCTGATTAGTTATCCTTTGAAAAATCATCAATAGCCTGAACAGCTAATTCCAAAGCTTTAATCCTTCGTTCTAAAAGTGTCCTTTGCGGACTGCCTCCCTTTGACTTAGAATAGGCACTTACAATTGATGGGAGTAGACCCGTTAGTGTGTCACAAGCCTCTGCAATATCTTCCTGGCCATAATGATGAGCTTTTTGATTCCAAACGTTTTCTAGCATGGCTAAGCCGATATAAAGAGCTTTGAGTCGTTTATTTATCAAAGTAGTACTTGCACCTTTATGAGTCATCTGCACCAGGCTATTTTCACACTTACGTATTGTCGATTGGAGGGACTTTATAGATACTAATTTAGTTACGTCTGATACGATTTCCACGTTAAAGCCCTCCTCTCATTTCCTAAAATGTCAGCGATCTACGAACCCGAGAGTCTCTTCTTACTTCCGTATACTATCCAACCAATCATGATTCACAAGCGTCATCCGAACGCCAATGATCACTTTATTACCAATTCACTTGCCCTGATAACACCCTCTGTCAGTTTGGGGTATATCGCATTCCAAAGCATGGATGAAATAAATAAAGTTAAGAAAATCCCTGGATATCTTACCTCCAAATAGCGGGAAGTTTGAATCATGCTTAGCAGCAGTAGAGGAACAATAATAAGTGACGTGATATGCAATCCCGTGTCCCCTTCTTTTGCCCAACTTCCAATTCCTGTAAAATTCAGGAAGCTATCCATTAATGAATATCCATATACGTGGTTACACCCCAATACCAGCAGAACAAAGTATACCGTCATCCAGACCCAGCCGATTTTCACTCGATTATTAGGTGTGGCCAAAATAACACCTCCAATCATATGGTAATTATGTCGTTTACGTCTTGTATTTAAGACACTTGAAGCTATTTCCATTATTATACATACACTGGCCAAAGGACGATACTGCTGCGTTGTTATATCGCGGTAAGAGGATTTCAATAAAGATCTATTATTGTACTGTTTAAATAAAGCCCGGAGAGCTTAATTGCACTCAGGGCTTTAAATATTGAGGCTTTAATTCTTTTGGATTATCTCTATAAGATACATTAGTGCTGCGAAAGCAAAAAACAAAAAAAATAAAGTCGCAATAACGTCAAATACTGGATAACTCGTATTATTTGCATCTCCATAGTGTTCACCACAGTGTGGGCACATTTTAGCAGTCTTTGATATACTTTTTTCGCATACATAGCAAGACATCATGGGGTTCTGTTTCTCTTCTTTGCTTTCCGTAAAACCATAGTATGCTTTTAATAAATACATACAAGCAAAAAATAAACACATAAGTATGATCAATGAAAAAAGACCGATTCCTAATATAATTTCCAACAAACTAAACCTCCTAACCTTCACTTTGTAAATTTACATTTGAGATTACAACATGCAATGAGAAGATTTAACTTTAGTTGAGAGAGGCCCTGCTGAACATGTATTATTTATCGCTGAAGCTCTAACGACGTTCCCCACTTCAAACGAATATTTGGTCTTGTTTGAATTTCTAAAGGTTCCACAAAATTCTCTTCATTAAAAGTTATTAGTAAGCCTTCTTTCACCTTATCTCTATATATCCTGATGTCTTTAATATTCTCTAATGTTAGTGTAACGATCTGAAACCCGCTCTTATGTAATAACTTAATTTCTCCATTGCTGATCTCGGGAACTAAACTAAATTCAATTTCAAATTCATCTCTCCTTATTGAAAATGTAGCACCAGAGTAGAACCATGGTATATCGGGTTCACCAATCTTAGCATCACACTCAAATAAATATTCAAATTCATATAATTTCGGAGAAGAACTCACTAAACACACCTTCTTTCCTCTTTAGCCAAGCAGGGTTTTCTGCCAAAGCTGATTACTTATTATCTTCTTTTGTAAAGGAATCTTGTTCAACACACCCCAAAATCCTACACCACATCTGAAATAAACATTGCCCGAGTCCCTTCCTCTGGCTTAAATCCAAATATTCTATAGAATTCTTCTGCACTTTCATAAGAAATAAGCACTTTGGTCTTGATATTGGAATATCGGCGAAGCATTTCTTCCATCATTCTCTTTCCGATCCCTAATGATTGATATTCTCCATGAACTAACATGTAATGGAAGTATACCGTCATCACTCCGTCAGACAAAGCATTGATTAGACCAACTAATTTGGTGTTATCCCATGCAGTGATAACCGAATGTGAGTTCGTTATAGCCTGTTTGAGTTCATCTGGAAAATCTCCTGAGTTCCACTCCACAGAGTGAAACAGTTCTTGAATGGCTTGTTTATCAATTTCTTTTGTATCTTTAATTATAATGTTCATGATCTCACTCCTAAGCGTCGCCTATATCCAGACTTTCATCCGTTCATCTAAATTCGAAGTATGCAGTTCCAATTCGATACCATCCGGGTCGAGAAAATTTATACTCCATCCTCTTCCTCTTTGCACTGGCCCTCTTACTATGGTTATGTTCAACTTCTTAATTTGCTCTACCGCTTCTTGAAAGTCCTCCTCACTTATATAAAATGCTACATGATCTAATCCGGCATTTCCCTGTTCTAGGCTTCCTAAATTATTTCCTTGTATCAGGCATATCCAAGCTGTTCCCCATTCCAGGTAGGCATCCGTCTTCCCTTTATGCCTGAGCTTCATTTTCAATGAGTTACAATAAAAATCCAGTGATCTTTCTAAATTACTCACGTTCAATGTTATATGGCTAAAACCGAGAACTTTCATTTCTGCAGACCTCGCTTGCAAATTCGTTTTTGCTAAATCTCACATAACGTTCTTGTATCTTCAAACCCAAGAGGCTTATGGCAGGCGTAGCTGCTGGCATTCTAATAGATCTTGCGCAAGCGCGGGTCCGACGGACTTAGCCAGTGCAGGGTTGTCCGGCTGCTTTCACTTCCCCGAAATCCTTCTGCCGGACCGAGGGCCGGATGGCCCGATGCACGAATATGGTGTTATCTGTAGTAAATGCCTTCTTCGAAATGCCTTCGCTTTCCCACGGGGTAAGCTTCGGTTCCGAATCCGCTTCGTCTATGACCTCCATATTCTATACATCCTTGTTAATTGCTCTCTTAAGCATTTATTGCAGATAACGTTCGTGTATTCACGACGCCCCACCACCCGAAAGGAGCGAAGCGACTGGCCGCGACGCGGTTGGGTGGTGCGGGTGTGTCCGGTTGATTATACTTCCTCGCTATTGAAATTCTCCATTTTGAACACGCTTCATACTTCTGCCGGACCATGCAGCCATAAGGCTGCGATGCGTTAATATGGTGTTATCGGAAGTCACTTCTTCTTGCTTAAACATTCAATTTCTCTTTTATATGTTTTGGAATTATATTTTCGGCTATTATCGTTTGCCATACCCAAAAAATCAAATTCCTTGTTTTATCGATTGTAGTATTGTATTGCTCTTTAGATCTAAGATAGTAGTCTCTTAAATCATTTGACAAACATTCCTCGAGTTTATTTAGATGTTCCTCTGTAAAGACGAAATTTAAATCATGTGCAAACTTATTTCTAAATTTATTTAGTTCATTTATTACACTATAATACTCTAAATCTAAAGCACCTATTGCAAACACAAGTCTAGTAAAATCGGAGAATTTAAGTCTATCTCCGAGCATTTCTGGATGAGCTAGGCTTTTTTCTAAAATTTGCTTAAGTTCATGTTCAATGTACAAATGACCTCTAAGAATTATTTGAATTATGTTTTCACTTCTAGTATCTTCTTCAAATTTACTGAATTGCAATTCAAATTTCTCTAGTATTTGAAGGGTTTCATTTGCATCTTCATTATTCAATTCTAACGGTTTCATATGTTTTCCTCTTCTCTTCCGTTCTTAAGTGATTTCCGATAACATTCTTGTGTTCACGAACCCTCACTGGCTTAAGCGCGCAAGCGCGGGTCCGACGGACTTAGCCGTGCAGGGTTGCCCGGCTGCTTTCACTTCCCCGAAATCCTTCTGCCGGACCGAGGGCCGGATGGCCCGATGCATGAATATGGTGTTATCTGTAGTAAATGCCCTCCTCGAATTGCCTCTTCGCTTTCCCACGGGGTAAGCTTCGGTTCCGAATCCGTTTCGTCTATGACCTCCATATTCTATACATCCTTGTTGATTGTTCTCTTAAGCATTTATTGCAGATAACGTCTTTGTATTCACGACGTCGATCCCCCTTAGATAGTTCTTATCTTAGGGGGACCGAGGGCCGGATGGCCCGATGCGAGAATATGGTGTTAGATGAAGTGGGCGACTTCTTTGAATTTGNGAGAATATGGTGTTAGATGAAGTGGGCGACTTCTTTGAATTTGCTCGCAAATCAACTTTAATCATTCTTCCAATGCGAGTAGCCACCACCTGGTGTGGAGACTACAAAAAATTGACCTGGTCCTTGAAGTTGCCATCCCTCATACCAAGAACTATCATGAAACAAATCAAGAAAGACATCTCTGTCAAATACCACAATAAGATCTGAAATGTCTTCAAAGTGAATAATGTCTTTAATTATGTTTCCTATCAGGGCCCTCTCTAATTCTAAAAATGCTTGTTGCCTCTTATCTACTATTTCTGTTTCCGGTTGTCCTACAACTATTCTATTGTTAGTCCGTAGCCTCCAAGGGCATTCCATAGTTAGATGTCATCATCAAGTATTATTATTGGATACATTCGATTAACTTCAGTAACGGATTGGCCTATGACTGAAGAGAAGTTAATAAGGCTCTTATCTCTTTGCACTAGATCACCTTCTATCTTTCTATATGTCCGGCAATTTCATCTAACGTTTTTGTGTTCACGAACCTTCACTGCCTTAAGTGACCGGAGGGAACTGCCGCGACGCGGTTAGGCAGTGAAGGTTGTCCGGCTGAATTGTTTTCCCTGTTACTTCTCAGAAACCGCTTCCTACTTCGGCCGGACCAAGGAGCGATAGCGACGCAGCGTGAATACGGTGTTATGTGATGTCCCCTTACTTCTTAGAATTTTCTTAAAATGTCTTTGAAGCTGATTGCTTATTTTGCCTTGCATCAATTATTATAGGCTTGATGGTCAAGCCTCTCTCTGATTTAATAGATATTGCTGAATCAATCATCTTTTGACTTTTATTTAGTTCATTATCATACTGTATTATTACAACGAAATATGCCATTGTCACTTTCTCTGATAACATATATTGAATAGTTTGTTTCTCCAGACCATGTTTTAGGTTGTTATATCCTCTCTTTATTTCGGCAATCACTTTAAAATCATTCCCGTAAGAGAATTTAAAATCTACAGGCCCTGTTCCAGTTGCAGCTTCTGGTGTTATATCTATATTGTTATTCTCACAATAGAACCGACTAATGAAATCTAAAAGTTGTTGAGCACTTTTCTCGTTCTTAGCTGACCCATCTTCATTCCACAACAATTTATAGGCACCTTTTAAAGTAATCGAATGTGAAAAGTATTCCATAATTCTATCTATATGAAATATGAAATCTTCAAAACTTAAGATTTCTCCTCCGCTCTTGTTAATTGAGATATCAGAGGGATATAACGATTTTTTAATGTTAAGATATTCTTCTCTGATATCATTAGGCATAAGATCAGTATATTCGTCAAGATTAATATTCATTCTATTCTCGAAATCATAAGGATCCTTCATGAATTCCTGAGTATACTGAGCTACCCACCTGAAATCGTGATCTTGAAAAAGTATGTGTAGGTACAAATCTATATCATCCAAATTATCCATGATATATTCATCATCTGTTTGCTCTTCGTCTTCATAATTTTCGCCCACATGCATGCCATGATCTTTCCAGTAATCTTGAGTAAAACATAATAATCTAAATAGAGCCATTTCGTGAATTGGTTTTAGTCTATGTAAATGATCATCCGAGGTCCAAGCATCCAACTCAATCATTGTTTGGATACATTTGTCTTGTTTCTCTATCCATATTAATCGTGGGAAAAATGATGAAAAACCCTCTTCTGGACCTAAATTCCTATAAAAATCCATATAAATATCTAAGTAATCATTAATTTTATTGTTTATCATTTTTTTTGTTGAATCTTTAAGATCGCTATATATTCTAATCATAGAGGTCTCCTTTTTTTAGTTTCTAGGGGGATTTCACATAACGTTCTTGTATTCACGAACCCGAGAGGTTTAAGGCACGTTAGGGCCGGGTGGCTTTGCCACTTAGCCTCGCAGGGTTGTCTGCTGATTCCACTTCCTCGAAATGCCTCGGCAGACCAAGGGCCGTCAGGCCCGCCGCGTGAATCCGGTGTTATCGGATGTCCACGACTTCTTGAGTTTCCAGGAATTTCTTTGCTTCTTTATATATTTCTACTTTTAAGTCTTGTTCATTCGGTTTGTAATATTCATCGTTATATATAATCCTGTCAATTCCATCATCTAACTCGATCCATTGGAGAGATATAGTGGATGCTCTAATTCAACCGATACTTTAAATATATCTTTAACTACATCAAATAAATTACGTGAATTATTGAGAATTTCTAGGCAAAGTTCTCCAACAAATATTCTCGCACATTCTTCAAATTCTGGCTTATTAATATTCAAATCATTTAGGGTTCTTTGAAAGTAATCTTGATACTTAAATTCATTCTCTGATTCATTCATTGAGGCGAGCATATATAATTGGTTTGATTCAATTCCGGTTTCTAATAGTTTATAAGCCCAGTTCCAATAATCTGAACCTGATACATTATTCTTATAAATCTTATAGTAAATGAGATCGGTTGATTTTTTAACATTTTTCATTTTCTTCACTCTTTCCGAGGATTTCCGATAACGTCTTACGCATTCACGAACCCGAGAGGCTTAAGCAGCCATGGCGATCAAACAAAGTGATCGCCTTGCCGGGTCGAAGACTTAGCCTCGCAGGTGTTGCCCCTGAATCCTCTTCCCGAAACCCCCAGCAGATCGAGGGAGCGACAGCGACCGACGCGTGAATGCGGTGTTATGCGATGCCTGTACCCTCTTTGATTCGCCCAAGGATATCAGCGATTCTTAGCCCTTCAATTTTATTTATCTCTATACCATAGTGTTGATTAATAATTTTGGCTTTCTCTTCAATTAATTCGTCTGACCAACAAAAATCATATATAGAGGACTCATCCGAAATGAACATCCCATGATAGTCCATATTAAAAACAATTCTGAAGAATTCCACTGTTTCCTCATCAAGGTGTTCAATCTTATCACTACTTGCAAAAGTAAGAGTCATTCTAGTCCCTGGACGTGGTATCTCACGTCCTTTAGAAACATGTTTCTTAAATCTCTCCTCTAAGTTTTTATATGCTTCCTCTTTTGAATGACCGTCACCATTCATCCAAAACCAGTTAATAATCCTTGCCTCCCACGGATACATCGTTAAATGCGTTCCAGTAAGATCACTCATTTCTTGTTTTCGGTATTCTATAGGGAAATTTTCAAGATCCCAATTCTTAGTGAAGTAAGATAAACATCTCTTATAAATTGCTTTATAAGGTCGGAGAAATTCAGCTACTTTGTTCATACATATTGCTCCTCGCACAGGTTTCGCATAACGTTCCTGTATTCACGACGCCTGGCGAATGCCAGGTGTGTCCGGCAGCCTCTGCTCCCCCGAAATCCTCTGCCGGACCGAGGGCGTATGCCCGATGCGTGAATATGATGTTATATGACGGTGCACTGAACCATCCTACATGTCTTGTAAGAGCCATTCTAAATCAAAATCATACTTTTTAATTAGTTTCTTCTCTTCGTATTGTGCAATATAATCAATTATTGCTTCTAGAACTCCTGTATGAATAATCATTGAAAGATTTGAAGAGGCGTCTTTAGTCAACATTATTCCTCTTTGCTTTTCTAATTCCAACATTCGTTCTATAATCTCTTTAAATCCCCTTAAGGATTCTTCATCTTGATAAATAAACTCCCTGTTGAGGTCTATACTCATTAATTCTTCCTTATACTGTGCAATTTTTTCAATCTGTCTTTTTTCAGCTAAATCAGCACTTCGTTGGTAAGGTCCCAGACGGAATTCTGTTCTCCATTTGACAAATAATTCTTTCGATATCCCCAATTCTTTTGAACCATCCCACTGGTCTAAGTTTCGATCTACTACTAGTTCATACATCACTTCTTTTAAAGGTTTTCCATATCTCTTCTCAATTAGCTCTTTATACTCTTTATTAGTAAGCACTTTTTGTTGCCTCCTATATTTCATCGTACTGTCATATAACGTTCTTGCATTCACGAACTCTCACCGACTTAAGACCGAAAGGCCGGGCGCAGCGCGCTTAGTCGGTGCAGGGTTGTCCCGCTGAAACACATCTCAGAAATGCCCTTACGGACCGAGGAGCAGCAAGGCTCCGATGCATGAATGCGGTGTTATCGGATGCCCTCAGGCTCCCTGAACAACCCTCGAAATTAACGGAAACCATAGCCTGGCCAATTCCATTAGTAACCTTATGACATCAATAACCGCATAAAGAACCAATATAGATACTAGAAACAATAGAAAATAAATTATTGTGAAAGCAATAAATCTTTGTAACAAAGAAACCAGTTCCTTTATTAGAGAAGGAGACTCACCGATGTAATATTTTTTTCTTTTATAAAAGAAAGTAATTCTTGGTACTACTTCTGTGTTAAGAACCCTCTTTATCCAAGCTAAGTTATAATTCAACCGAATACCAAGGAATTTATGATCAACAAACTTCTCATAGTTTAAAATGAAGTAGTGTGTTTTTATATAAAGCTTACTTCTAAAATATGAATTCTGGATGCGACTTTGTTTTGTTGTTAACTCAGAAACAAATAGTTCAAAAGAATCCCAATCCAACAAATGATTTGTATCATTGTTGTCGCTTAGAAATATTCTCTCACTAAACCCACCACGAAGATTGTAGAGTTCAACGTTTAAAGTCTTGATCCTTGTCTTATCTTTATAGAAATAAACGAAACCACGTATCAGTTCGATATCTTCTTTTGAAGTATTATTTAATTTAACTTCAATTATTTCCAAGATCCCATTTTTAATCTCATCCTGATAGTATCTATGTACACTAAGATTTACAAAATCCCCTTCCGTTTCATAATTGAAGGGGGAGTATAAATGCTCTTTTATTCTATCGCGTGATTTTCGGTCACTAACTTGCAGCAGCTTCAAGATACTCACTAACACAATTATAATAAGTATCAAACTCCACGAACTATAAAGCACTTTCATTCCACTTGTGAGTAACCTCTCCTTTTGGTTGGAAAATCCCTTTAACAACCCTAAGTTGATGATCACGACAAAAACAAGTGACAGCAAATATATCCTTTTGTTTATGTTCTTTAATAGCTCCAGCAGGTCTTTCATAGCTCTCTCCTATCAATTAATTCTGAGGATTTCCGATAACTCTCTTGTATTCGCGAACCCTCACTGGCTTAAATACTCAAGCGCGGGTCCAACGGACTTAGCCAGTGAGGGTTGTCCGGCTGCTTACGCTCCCCCGATACTGAAATGCCTCTACGATTCCTCTTCTAAGCTCGAGCCGGACCGAGGGCGTATGCCCGATGCGTGAATATTGTGTTAGATGAAGTATTCGCCTTCCGTGAGCTACTTAAAGATATATTTCAAATCCTTCGTAAAGTTCTTTCAAATACTTATTCTTAATATCTAGTTGCGCTATTAAATTTAGTTTGTTATTTACTATTACTTGGTTAAAGTTGCTCACACTATCATTCACTCGTTCAGCAGTTACATTCTCTAATGAGTAACTATTATCGGGCCAACATTCATTAGTATCAAAGAAGGCCTTAACATCCTCTTCGATTGCACTTCCCCCGATTATAAAATGAAACTCATTGTAGAAGTCTCGAAGTAAACTATAATACTCGTAATGTTCCGCTTGCCCGATACCGATCTGTTGCCATTCTGGTGCATCTAACTCTGATCCATAAAAACAAATCGAAAAACAAAGTAGATTGGTATTAATTCGTTCAACAATAATAATGAATGTCGTGTTCTATTTAAATAAAAAGTTAGATTTAAACTTATTTGATTTACAATCCTATCTTCAGGCTTATCTTCATCAAAGGGATACCCATGGTAGAACTCTTCAATAAATTCTGGGGTATTATGTAGTACTATTTTGATTTTTGATGAATTTACTAATCTAATAATTGTCTGATAAAGCGGTTCAATATCTTCAATAATAAAACTGAGCTCAAAAAATGGTCCGCCTTGTAACCAATTCATCTAAGAACTTTCCTTTCAATTAGTTTGTGAATATTTCATCTAACTCTCTTGTATTCAAATTGTTGATTATGCCTGTTGTTATGTGCATATAAATAAAATTTTAAATCTCTTCTAATTGCTTTTTTAATCTCCACTTTTCCCGCATCCCTTAAGGTCTCGGATTTTCACACCAATAAACTAACTTGAATTCCGCAATCGTAAGTAAGCATTCGAACCATACTCCTTTTATATAATTCTATGTGCCATAACCCCATACCTTCCATATTTCTACAGAAGAGTGCCGGCATCACACTGGTAACCTAACAAACACAGACATACAAAAAAGAGACAGCCCTCCCTCGGAGGATCTGTCCCAATTCTTTTTATCCTTGATTTCACGTCTAAATCAGCAGTATTACTTACTTGCTACTATCCGCATTGATCACACGCATAGCGCCCAACACCAGGTTATATCCGTCCGGATCCTGAATACATGCGTTCTTGAACTCCCAGCCTCCATGAGAGCCAGTGAATGGCTCTGGATATAATTCCACCTTTCTCCCGTACTTCCTCTACGAAAGCGTCCAACCCTTCCCATGATATGCTTATAAAAGAGTCCCACGCATAATCCGGACCTTCCCATTCGGTTGGGTAATCGGAGCGCTTTTACGCGACTGCGTTCGGTTTTACACCCATTTATAGAAGAAGCCTGCTGCAAAAGGAACACCCTATCATCTCTCTCAGCATGGCCCCAGCCGTCGATTGTACAACCAAGTACATGGCTGTAATACTCCTGTGATTTCTTCAGAACAGAGACAAGCCTGACTTGGATGGCCCGCCCCAATTTAATTTTAGGTGTGTTGTTGGGCTCCGCAGGATGCTGATTACTCATATCAACCGCTCCTCTCCGCTTCCCCATAAAATAAACTACACTCCCTACCTCAAGTGCCGCTCCACCATCCCCATAATCACGGCTTTCAGCTCATCCCTAAACGTCTCATTGGACATTCCTAAATATGCTTCTCCCACTTCTGTATATCTCTTCAATTCTTCTCTACTCAAGTACTCTGCTGGATTGATGCCAAGTTCTTTAAGATAGTTAGTCAGGGCTGTGAATTCAACAAATTCGTTCTTTTCCATCGAACTTCCCCCTATTCATATCCATATGTACCCGGCTTATTGAGACAGCTCCTCCAAATACCCTTTCATACTCGGGCTTCCCGACCTTTTGCCAGAGATTAGCCATGCAGCATACAAGATAACCACAGCCACCAGAGGCACGAACCAGTACGCGACTGCCAGCAGCAGGACAGGAATCCCCACAAAAGATAGCATAAAATGCTTCCATCCCCCGCTCGCATCCGGCCCGGTTACCCACACGATGACATCCAGGTAGTTGTTGGCCCAATAATACAGCCCATAACCCACCACTAAATAAGGTATGAGCAGAATATACCAATAATTCAGCACCCACTTGGCCGTCAGGATCAGTCTGCGCTTAGCTTTGCTTAATCGATCACTCATTCGTTCAACCCCTCAAGTCTTAGCTGCACTCCTCCTGTTAATCTTCTATATCCTCCCAGGGAAAACCTCCCGCAATCAAGCCTTTACCGCCCTTTACGCCAAAAAAGTTTCTCTTCCTCCTCCGTCCCTTTACTTCTCCAAGTGAATAACTACCCCAAACTTTCCCATACTGGAAAATAGGCCTAGCCCAGGCAAGTCAGAAGGAGAAGGAGGCAGCTACCTACGATGCAGCGACTATCACGAAGCGGCCGCAGCCCCCGCCGGGGCTTACGGCTGTTCTTTAGAATTGCTCTGATCACCGCCGTCCTCGGCATTTGTGCGATCGGGGGAACCTTGATCTACCTGGCCAATACGCCGCTGCCGACAGCAGACTCGGACCGGAATTCCCGGCTGGTGGATGTGAACGGTGAGACCATTGCGACTTTTTCCTCCGGGGCCAAGAACCGGATCAGTGTGAAGCTGGATCAGATTGCGCCGGATCTCATTCACGCCACTTTGGCTGTGGAAGACCGCAATTTTTATAACCATATCGGATTTGATATTAAAGGCATGGGCCGCGCCGTGCTTGTCAATATTGAGCACCTGGGCACCGTTCAGGGAGCCAGCACTTTGACCCAGCAGCTTGCCCGCAACCTGTATCTGTCCCACGAGCGCACCTGGACCCGCAAGGCGAAGGAAGCCATGTACACGGCCCAGCTTGAGATGAAATACAGCAAGGATGAAATCCTGCAGATGTATTTAAATGAAGTGTATTACGGGCATGGGGCGTATGGGGTGGAGGCCGCGTCGGAGATGTATTTTGGCAAGCCGGCCAAGGCCTTAACGCTTGGGGAGAGCGCCATGCTCGCCGGAATTCCGAAGGGGCCGACCTACTATTCGCCGTATAATTCCATGAAGAACGCCAAAGACCGCCAGCGCATTGTGCTGAAGACGATGGTTGAGACTGGCGCGATAACCCAGCAGCAGGCCGATGATGCCTATGCACAGCTGCTTAATTTCAAATCACCTTCACAGCGCACTACGGGGGACGATGCTCCCTTTTTCCGCGATTATGTCCGGAATATTGTGGTGAACCAGCTTGGCATTGATGAGAGTCTGCTGGAGCACGGAGGCCTGACGATCTACTCTACCCTGGATATGGAGGCGCAAAAAGCCGCCGAGACCGCAGTCACCGAGGGCACGCACGGAACCCCCGACCTGCAGGCCGCGCTGGTGTCGATTGACCCGCGTAACGGGTATATCAAGGCTTTTGTTGGTGGAACCAATTATACGCAGAACCAGTACAATCATGTCCTGGCCAAGACGCGGCAGCCCGGCTCGTCGTTCAAGCCGATTATGTACCTGACTGCTCTATCTTCCCGCAAAATGACCGAAGCCAGCATGTTCAACAGCGAGCCGACCATGTTCCACTACGACGGGAACCGCAAAACGTACAGCCCGCGTAATTTCGGGGAAAAATACCTCGGCGAGATCGACATGCGCCAGGCGATCGCCGCCTCCGACAATATTTATGCGGTCAATACGATCCTGACCGTTGGGGCGAACCACGTCATCGACATGGCGCGCCGCATGGGCATCGACAGCCCGATGGAGCCCGTGCCTTCGCTTGCGCTCGGGACTTCGCCGGTAAGTCCTTTTGAGATGGCTTCGGCCTTCGCCGTGATCAGCAACCAGGGCAGGAGCGTCAAGCCCACAGCCATCGTAAAAATCACCGACAGCAGCGGCGATGTCCTCTACGAGAACACACCTGTGCCGCAAGAGCAGATTGTCGAGCCCGCCGCCGCTTATGTGATGACCCATTTGATGGAGAGCGTGTTCGACACCGGCGGTACAGGCAACCGCGTATCCGCGGTAATGAAGCGCCCCGTTGCCGGCAAGACCGGCACGACCCATACCGATGCCTGGCTGGTCGGGTTCACGCCGGAGCTGTCCACCGCCGTCTGGGTCGGCTACGACAAGGGCAAGATCCTGGAGACCGCAGAGTCGCGCAAAGCCGCGCCAATCTTCGCCCAGTTCACGGAGAAGGCGCTGGAGAAGGTGCCGCCGAAGATTTTTCCTATTCCAGATGGGGTGGTAAGTGTCTATGTTGATCCACAGACCGGCAAGCTGGCCACAACCGGGTGCTCGCAGAATCAGAGGCTTGAGGTGTTCATCAAAGGCACCGAGCCGTCGGAGTACTGCAGTGCTCATGGCGGCAAAGGCACTCCTGCTCCTACAGAGGCTAAGGACGGCCAGTCTAAGGACAGCTCCTGGTGGGGAGATCTGAAGCGCTGGTGGATGAATAAATAACGGGGTTATTTTGTGCTCGGATTTGCCTCCTTGAGCTTGGTTATATAACATGAAGATAACCCACTTGGACCGGTTCCAGTAAGGAGGCAGTATCATGAGCAAAGAGCAGATACCCAAATCTAAAATAGAAGGTGGGATGACGGAGACGCCTGCGTTGGAATCACCGGCGAGGCAGCTTAATGAAAGGCGCAGCCTGCCTGGTGCTGCGGGCGCTTCGGCGGGTGCGAATGCTGCGACAGCCTCGGGCACTCCGGCAGCTGCGGATGCTTCAGCGACAGCTTCGGGCGCTCCGGCAGCCGCGGATGCTTCGGGGGCTCGGGCAGTTGCGGACGCCGCTTCCGCAGCCCCCCGCCTGCTCCCCGCCTCAATCTACCAGATGACCGCGCTCGAAGCGGCCCCCCGCCTGCTGGGGCATACGCTAGTCCGCCGCACGGAGGACGGGGAGATCCGCTCGCGGATCATTGAGACCGAAGCCTACGGAGGAGTTGAAGACAAGGGAAGCCATGCCTTTGGAGGCCGCCGTACCGATAGAACCTCCATCATGTTCGGGGAGGGAGGCAGCGCGTATGTGTATTTGATCTACGGCATGTACAGCTGCCTGAACGTGGTTACGGGCCAGGAAGGCGATCCGCAAGCCGTGCTCATCCGGGCAACCGAGCCGCTGACGGATTTGGACAGATTGATCATGTCCAAATACCGGGACATCAAGTCCCGCAAGCCTGCCGATCTAAGCAATGGCCCCGGCAAGCTGTGCCGTGCCCTGCGCATCGACCGCTCCCTGAACGGGCTGGATCTGCGCATCCCCGGTGGCCCGATCTGGCTGGAAGCTGGCGATGAGAGTCAGGACTTTGACATCGTAGAGTCCCCGCGCATTAACATCGATTATGCCGAGGAATACGCGGCCAAGCCATGGCGTTTTAACATTAAGGACCATCCGTATGTATCGGTCAAAGCCAAGAATGCCCCAATTTGCGGGACTTTTCAGGGGCTGCAGCTGCGTTAGCCGCAGTATCAAGCCCGGAGAAGGTTCAAATTCCCTGAACCCTTCCCCGGGCTTTTTGCCTGTCTTGTTATATCTGTTTAATAAAGGTTAACTAATATCTAGGACTTTACCCCTAACATTCAAACCTATGTTTGAATATGTTGCAGAAATGGGGTATACTAACCTCAAAACAATCAAACGAACCTTTGAATGATATGCCGAAAGGAAGCGAAGTACCATGGCAACTGAATCTCAAACTGGGCTTGAAGTCTGTGAAATGACCTGTGAACATGATGAGATCACCTCCAAGCTGCGGAGCCTGCTGCAGGAAGATGAGATTGTGGGCATGGCCCAAATATTCAAAGCATTATCTGACCCTAACCGCGTAAAAATCGCTTTTCTGCTCGATCAAGGCAAGGAGTTGTGTGTATGTGACATTGCGGCGCTGCTGGATTGTTCCGTAGCCACCGCATCTCATCATCTGCGCCAGCTGAAGTCCTCCCATATCACGAAGTCGCGCAAGGAAGGCAAGAACGTCTATTATTCGCTGAAAGACCATCATATCCAGACGTTAATCGCTATGACGCTGGAGCACCAGAGGGAGAAGATCGATCATGCCTAACTCATCCGCAAATCCCAAAGCTGAATTCAAAGTGCAAGGACTCTCCTGCGCCAATTGCGCCCGGGAGCTGCAGGACGAGATCCGCAAGCTGGAACATGGGCAGGATGCTGCGCTTCACTATAACAGCGGCAGACTGATTGTGAATCCTAACGTCGACCTCTCCCGTGTCAGCAAAATTCTCAAGAGTGACGGTGCAGCTCTCGTCGACGGCCATTCCCATGACTACGATCACGGTGGACGTGACCACCATCACGATGATCACAGTCATTTAGACGGGCACTCTCATGATCATGCGCACGGTCAGGGTGACGGACATAATCACGGCCACGGCGATAATCACTCGGACAGCCACTCCCATGGGCACAGCCATGATCACGGCAGCCACGAAGGCGAAGGCCGGCTGATCAAATGGCTGCTCAGCACAGCCGCGATTCTCTATATCGCCACCTTTGCACTAGGTAATGTTCTACCGCCAGCCGCACTGATTATCTTCTACGTAGCGGCCATTGTGTTAAGCGGCTACTCTACCTTTTGGCGCGGTCTTAAAAATCTGCTCAGATTGAAGTTCAACATGGACACGCTGATGACCGTGGCTTTGGCAGGTGCCGTTGTGATTGGCGAATGGAAAGAAGCCACTCTGGTAGCCATCCTGTTCGGCCTTAACGAACTGCTTGAAGGCTACGGCATGAGCCGGGCCCGCAAATCGATGGAGGCGCTGCTCAGCGCAGCCCCTAAGCAGGCTGTTGTTCTCCGCGCCGGAGACCGGACGGAGACTATTGCAATCGAGGAGCTTCAGGTGAATGATATCGTTGTTGTCCGTGCCGGAGAGAAAATTCCCTCAGACGGAACAATTACCGAAGGGAACAGCGCGGTGAATGAAGCGGCCATTACAGGGGAGTCGATTCCTGTCTCGAAGAGTGCTGGGGACACGGTGTTCGGCGGCAGCGTGAATACCGAAGGGCTTCTGAAGGTGAGAATCGAGAAGGCTTACCAGGATTCCTCCCTATCGAAGATCATGCATTTGGTACAAGAAGCGCAGGATACCAAGACGCCTACTGAACTTTTTATTGATAAATTTGCGAGATACTACACCCCCGCCATTATGATTATTGCAGCACTTGTTGTTCTGATTCCGCCACTGCTCTTTGGAGCGCCCTGGATGAAATGGGTATATGAGGGGCTGGCCATCCTGATCGTTGGCTGTCCGTGTGCACTGGTGCTTTCTTCACCGATTGCACTTGTTAGCGGGATGACCCGCAGTGCCCGCAGCGGCGTGTTGATCAAAGGAGGCATCCATCTGGAGCAGCTTGGTCGAATCAACATGATCGCCTTCGACAAAACCGGAACGCTCACCGAAGGCCGCCCTGCCGTAATTCAAGAAGTGGTCTACGACTCTGAGCACTTCTACGCCACTGCCGGAGCCATGGAACAGTCCTCTCTTCACCCGCTCGCTGAAGCGGTGGTCCGCAAGGCCGAAGAGTCGGGAGTCGCCCATTTCGCCCCGGTGAGTGACCTTATTACCCTGCCTGGCCAAGGAATTCAGGGAGATATTGAGGGGACTCGCTATTGGGCCGGGAACGAGCAGCTGCTCCAGCATGTCTCTCTTTCTCCTTTGGATAGCGAGCGGGTACAAGCTGACCTTAATCAAATGAAGGAAGCGGGCCTTACCATTGTCCTGGTCGCCGAAGCGAAGCATGTTCTGGGTATTGTCGGGCTCGCCGATCAGATTCGTCCAGAGAGCCGGGACGTAATTACGAAGCTGCACCAGGCCGGAATTGAACATACGGTCATGCTGACCGGGGACCACGCTGGTACAGCAAGGACTGTAGCCCAGGCGACGGGCGTCACGGATTGGTACGCAGGTCTTCTCCCCGAGCAGAAGGTCGACAAGATTAAGGAGCTGGCTGCCAAAGGAAATATCGCCATGGTTGGCGATGGCATCAATGACGCTCCGGCACTTGCCACGGCCCAGCTGGGCATTGCGATGGGCAAAGGCACAGACAGTGCCGTAGAGACCGCCGACATTGTCCTGATGCAGGATCATCTCGGCAAGCTGCCGACAGCGATCAAGATCGCTCGTCTCTCGAACCGAATTATCCGCTGGAACATCGGCATCAGCCTGGGTCTGAAGCTGATTGCCCTGCTCCTGACGATTCCAGGCCTGCTTACGCTCTGGATCGCCGTCATGTCCGATATGGGCGCGACTATTCTGGTCACTCTGCTCGGACTAACCGTCCTGCTTGGCAAAGATAAAGAAGCTTAAGCTCACATCCCCGCATACTGTATTTCTTCATACGGAAAACAAAAGTGGCAGCTCAGGCCTTCATAAGAAGGTCTGGACTGCCACCTTTGTCTAAAAAGCAGCTGCTTGCGGATTACACTATGCAGCTCTGCTCTACCGCTGTTCTGCTGCGGTTCTACTGCTCCTCTTCCATGCTTTTTGCTTCTTTGCTCTTTTACCTCTATACTTTCCTTCCCAGGGCTGATTGTAGGGCTCGCCTTCCATTGAATTGTGAAGAGGGCCAATATACACTAAGAAGGAATGACATTTACATACCTATTAATCCATAACCCATTATCCCCATGAGAACAGCAACTTTCCGAAAGGAGCATGATCCCTTATATGAATCATCAGGAACTCATCGAGCTTGGCCTCGGTTACCCGGGAACCAGCCTTCGTTACCCTTTTGACCCTGGGCTTCCGGTGCTCTATGTCGGCAGCAAAATGTTCGCTCTCCTAGGAAGCCATCTTGACGTAGAATCCGTCAATCTCAAGACCTCCCCCGAGGAAGCCTGGGTTCAGCGCGAGAGCTATCCGGGCGCGGTTCTCCCTGGCTATCATATGAACAAACGCCACTGGAATACCGTTCTGCTGAACGGCCAGGTCCCTGACGAGGTCATCACCGTCATGCTGCAGGAATCTTACCAGCTTGTCGTCGCCATGATGCCGAAGGCATCCAGGCTGCTTCTATTTCAAGGCGAGAAGCCCGAAGCGGAACAGGAATGACACGCTAGGTGGCTGATCACCAAGGTCCAAGCTCAAAGCGCCACACTTCACCACCTCTCACTTTAATACTTAAACCTCACGCGCCAACATCCGACTCCATCTCAATTCCCAGCTCTACCCCTGGCTCCTATCTTTATCTCCAATCCTACTCCCGGCCCTGCAGCCTTACCAAAACCCAAGGCCATCATGCTTCCCATGAGCTCGCCACGAACAAAAAGGGCCCTCCCCTTTGGGAAGGCCCTTCTGTAATTTCCTGTGATTATCCCTCAAGCGCGCTCTTCAGCTCGCTGGAGGAGCGATTCCACCAATCTTCATTATGGGTGATCAGCAGCGTACGCAAAGCCTGCTTTTCTACAGGGCCCAGCTCATCCAGCATAATACGGCGCTTGATCGCATAATCAAGCTTGTTAACATGGTCAGCGAGAATCTTCCATCCGCGCTTCGCCTCGGTATCGATCAGCATCTCACAGGCCGTCGCTCCGCCATACAGCTGCCCTTCTGGTGTACGGTCCACCGCAACCCATACCACCCACACCTGACGTCCCTCCGGCACGTCCTCTTTATTCGCTGAGAATTTGATTCCACGCTCCACTTTACTCTTCGCGTGCATAGCACCGATGTCAATCTTCGCTTCATCGCCATCAATAATGATGGGCGACACGCTGTTCAGATCAATTGAACCTGCCCCAAAACCTTTGTGCTTATTGCTCTTCTCATTCCCGCTGATAATATTCAAGGCAATTTGTTTCTTGCCGGTCTTATTCAGATTGTCCATAGTCCCCTCCGTTAGTGAGCCGCAGCCTTGCTCAAGATACATACTTCCGTCTACTGCAATAGGCTCTATATATTTTAATTTTAACTAATAATCCTCCAGATGCAAACATATACATGCCTTAGATGCTTGTCAACGGGAGGTATCCAAGAATGACCCCACAACGGATCAGAATTATACTCATCTCTATTCTCAGCTTTATTGTTATTGGCGGCGCTGTATGGTTCAGCCTAACACCCGCCCCTGCCCAGCCTTCATTTGCCCCAGAAATGGGCAAGCTCCCGCAAGATCAGCCCAAGGCACCTGACATTATCGCCAGCCCCGGTACGGAGCAGCTTAGTGACCGTGTTGCCGAATATCACATCGATGTGAATCTGAATGAGCAGACCCGCACCTTAACCGGCACCGAAAGTGTGACCTGGAAGCACCCGGGCAGACAGCCGGTAAGCGAACTCTACTTTCACCTGTATCCGAACGCCTTTGCTTCCAAGGATACCACCTTCATGAAGGAGTCTGGCGGCAAACTCCGGGGAGACGCTATGCCGAAGGACGGATGGGGCTCCATGAAGCTGAACGGAATCCGCACCACTGACGGCATCTCCTTAATTCATCGCCTTCAGTATGTTCAGCCTGATGACGGCAATACGAACGACCATACTTTGGTCAAGGTCCGCCTCCCCCGCCCGGTTCAAGGCGGAGAGAGCACTACCCTGCTCATTAACTTTGAAGTTCAGCTCCCTAAAGTGTTTGCCCGTATGGGAACTGCAGATAACTTCGTAATGGCGGGACAGTGGTTCCCCAAATTAAGTGTGTATGAGCCAGCCGGAACACGAGGCAGAGCCTCCGAGGGCTGGAATCTTCATCAATATCACGGAAGCTCGGAGTTCTATTCCGACTTCGGCATCTTCAGCGTACGGATCAATGTGCCAAGCTCCTACATCGTCGCAGCAACTGGCTTTCCCACCAAGACCGCAGTCGTCAAACAGAATCGCAAGACCTATCAGTTCTACGCCGACGATGTGCATGACTTCGCCTGGGCTGCTTCCCCCGACTTCGTCTATGCAGAGGAGCCCTTCTCCTCGGCCGAGATCCCCGGTGTACGAATCAAGCTGTATCTCGATCCGCTTCATAAGGATCTGAAGGATCGTTATTTCTATGCGGCAAAGGCCGCTCTATCTTCCTACAGCAAGTGGTATGGCCGTTATCCCTATTCGACTCTCTCCATCGTTGTACCGCCGGCAAGCGGCAATGGAGCAGGAGGAATGGAGTATCCGACACTCGTAACCGCCTTCGGAGCAACCTCGCTATCACCTGGGTACGAGCTGGAGAGAACCGTCGTGCATGAAATCGGCCACCAATACTTTTACGGCATGATTGCAAGTAACGAATTTGAGGAGGCTTGGCTTGATGAGGGGTTCACCTCTTATGCAGAGGACAAACTCATGGAAAGCGCCTATGGCATTCAGCCTAATCTGCCTATACAGGCAAGTTTCGTGAATCAACCAGCTGCACTGCCGCTGGAAGCATGGAAATACGGATCTTCTGACATTTACGCCCAAAATGTATACACCCGCGGAAAGCTCGTACTGCTCGGCATTGAACGCCAGGTCGGAACAAGCGCCATGAACAAAATCCTGGCTCGCTACAGTGCGAAGTACCGTTTCAAGCATCCCACCACCTCTGACTTTCAGCGAATCGTTGAACAGGTTACCGGGCGGTCATGGAAGGATTATTTCAATCAGTATGTATACAGCGGTCAAATGGCGAACTACGCGGTCGATTCCATTACAGTGAGTCCGGTAACGACTAGCACCGGTCCATTATATGAGTCTGTCGTGAAGATTAGCAGACTTGGAGGAACCTATCCGGAGGTTCCCGTCCTATTTAACTTTAAAGATGGACATCTCGTACGCAAGATATGGAAAGGCGATGAGAATCAAATCGTCTACAAGCTGCGGTACAAACAGCCGCTGGCCTGGGCCATGATAGATCCCGGCTATAGCCTTGTGCTCGAGAACAAGCATATCGACAATTATTTGAAGGCAGAAGTGGAAGAAAAGACCGGAACGCGGTGGAATCTGGGCATAACCAAAGTAGTGGAGTCTCTACTTGGGTTGCTCGCATGGTGAGGTGACAATACAATGAGATACATTCGTAATGGATGGCAAAGTACCAAAGATCAGTTCCCGGTCGTTATTATCTTATTTCTATATCAGCTGCTATGGGGGGTCTTCCTCTATAGGCTGATCAACTCTGCCATTATTCCGCTTCTGCAGCGCTACCCGGACCCAGCACCAAGCGAGCTGAGCCGCGTTCTGTTCCTTGTTGAAGGCCAGCTGGACCTGAAATACAGCTCAGAGGTCCATTGGTACTTCTGGCTTCTTGCCGGGATGTTCATCCTCCGAATGGTGCTTACTCCGCTCATTCAGGCAGGTATTCTGTACGGGCTTCGTCCATTAACCCAGGATGGAGCGGGTCTTGTGTTCTTCCAGGGGATCGGCAGGCTGTGGAAGCCGGTCACCCTCTTTTACCTCATAGAGCTCATTTTTGTACTGGGTCCCGCTTACTGGCTTGGCCCCAAGCTGCTGGACCTCCTGGTGCAAGGTATACAGACTGGCGGCTATCCAGTCCTCTATACGGCTATATATATTCTGGGCTGGCTGATTTATGGCTATCTCATTCATCAGATTCTTCTATATGCTAAGTTCGGCTATATCTTCGGGGAAGGCATGCTCTCTTCTATCCTCAGCTGTTTGCGGAGACTGCTCACTGTAGCCTCCATCTCTCTAATCGTGGGCGGAGCAGCCCTGCTGCTATTCGGAACCTTCAGTACAGCCTCCTTGATCTGGACCGGATTCCTGGCCCTTATCCTCCAGCAATCCTATCCTTTCATTCGTGCACTTCTCAATATTTGGCATATTGCCTCGCAATATCATCTCTGGAACGATAAGAATTAAAACTATTCGCACATCCCCAAGATCCAGCGTCCCCCAAGGCTTCCGTTTCTATGCGGAGGCCCTTTTTCTTTCAAATTTTCAAGCAATCTCGCAAGTAACCATTGCCAAAAGATACCTACCTTGCTACAATGTGAACTATGAACAGACAGTAACAACATTGTAATTATTTTTTTGTCACAGCAGGATATTCGACTTTTATGTCGTATTCATGTTAAGACGGAAGAAATTTTGTTAGGTGCACAGATATTAAGCCGAATTCCCGGCACCGGGAAACGGGGGAACCAATTTTGGGTGAATTGATCTCGCAACGGAGGGATCATAGGGAAACCTTCAAACCGAATCCTTAAGCTAACCTCGCAGGCATTGGAAGGAGTTTAACCGCTTTTGAAGAAGAAACTTGTAGCAGCAGCAGTATCCATGTCCATCTTGTTTACTCTTGGGACTGGAAGCGTTTTCGCAGACTCCAAGCTGGACAAAGTCGTGGACAAAGTGATTGGCACAGAGTATAAGTCAGGTGGAACTACCACGAATGGCTTCGATTGCTCAGGCTTTACGATGTATGTATTTGACAAACTGGGAATAAACCTTCCTCACCAATCGGGCTCCCAATTCAAGATGGGCAAGGCCGTATCGAAAGATGAACTGAAAGCCGGGGATCTGGTCTTCTTTAACACTTTTGGTAATGGTGTATCACATGTAGGTGTATTTGTCGGTAATGGAAAATTCGCACACGCCTCTTCCTCAAAGGGCGTTACCATCAGCAAGCTGAGTGATAGCTACTACACCAACCGCTACGTTGGAGCTAAGCGCATTATGAGCAACGAAGTGTATCAATCTGTTGCCGATTCGTCCAAGGACAACGACGACGTACAATAAGCAGTTGCCTTGGCCCGCCCGTAAAGATTCTTGCCGGAATCTTGCGGGTTTTTTATTTATATCCCAGTGAATTGATTACCATATATTAACCAATTATTCGACAAATAAATCGTAAACATATGTTTTTTTGACAAAAATAGTGAAAACGAACTTGCCAAAGCTTGGGGGCTTTGGTACAATAGTCAAGTAATTAGTAACAACTTTGTAATTATTACTGTCATATGTCGGAGCGTCACGAAAGCTGTACATGATGATCATACGAAAGTCATACATGCATTTCCTGTGAACGCTGGGTCCTGAAACCTCGTCATCTTGAGAGCTTTCAGCACAGGTGCACTAAACCAACAAAACAGCCGAATTCCCACGCACCTGGGAAACGGGGGAACCAGTTATGGGTGAATTGATCTTGCATTAGAGGGGTCATAGGGAACCTTCAACCGAATCCTCAAGCTAACCTCGCAGGCCTTGGAAGGAGTTTAACAACTTGAGAAAGAAACTAGCAGCAGCGGCAACGAGCTTGGCATTATTGTTCACACTTGGAACAGGTAGCGCATTCGCAGATTCCACACTGACTCATACGGTGAAGAGTGTATATGGTACTCCTTATAAATGGGGTGGCGTAACTTCTAGTGGTTTCGATTGTTCCGGATTTACGTCCTTTGTATTCAAGAAAATGGGTGTTACACTTGCCCGCCAGTCCAAAGCTCAATTTCATCAAGGTTCACCAGTTATGGCGAAGAGTCAATTGAAGGCAGGAGATCTGGTCTTCTTTAACACTTTCGGTAGCGGTGTGTCTCATGTCGGAGTATTCATTGGAAACGGCCAATTTGCACACGCCTCTTCCTCAAAAGGCATCCATATTGACCGTCTCAGCAGCAGCTACTACAGCAAACGCTACGTTGGAGCTAAACGTGTTCTTAGCCAAGCCAAATACACAAAATACGCTGTGAACCTGTAAATTCCATTCCCTCAAATGAAATTTACATCCGTATGGACCGCACGATTCTTGCCGGAATCGCCTGCGGTCTTTTTGCTTCCTTAGTACCTACTTCTAAAACGTGTGTTCATTGCAAAAGGTTTCAAACATTTCGAATGAATAAATAATTTTATTCCATATATTTGCTTATTCTATATATACCCATTGTCCCATGGGTTAAACGTACCAAAACAGAAATTTAAAACTTTTTTTCTAGACTTTATTCAGAACGAAATGAGGTACTCTTGTGATAAATTATTTCCCCCAATTCAGGGCTATTCCTATGCAGGAATCTCACGCCCAAGAAATCTGTTCTTGGGCCTACTCCCCACCCTATGACATCTACAGCTTTGGCCCCTGGGAACAGATGAAAGCCCTTGAGCTTGAATTCGGAGATCCACAGCTCCGCAGGGATCAATACCTGTCCGTCCTTACAGAGACCGGGGAGTTGGCCGGGTTCGCACAGATCTTTCCGATGTTAAATGTATCCCGTCTAGGAATCGGGATGCGGCCTGATTGGTGCGGACAGGGACTGGGTAAGTCGTTTGTACAGGCCGTCGTCCACGAGGCCCTGCGCCGGTATCCTTACCATGAAGTGGATCTTGAAGTTCTGACATGGAACGAGCGTGCTATACGTACATATGAGAAGGCGGGATTTAGAATTACGGACCAGTACGAACGAAGAACTCCCGAGGGAATGAGATCGTTTTACTGCATGGTCTACCACAATGACGAATCTCACTCTACCAATGAAATTAAATATGAATGAATAACTTGTTTGTTTTTTTGTCACAAATGCTATGATCAAACATGATGTTCCGTTATAATGAGAGAAGGTATCTTACATAGGAGGGACGATTGGAATGCAAAAGTGGATCATGAGCGGTTTGTTCTTTATCGCATGCGCTTTGGCCATCGTGCTCATGTTCAACCTACCAGGTAAAGAACAAGTAGCACAGGAGAATAAGCCTACCATGCCGAAGGTCACGTTGGATGCAGCCAAGGCAGAAGCTACCGTTAAGGCGAACTGTATCAGCTGTCACGGTGATCAGCTCGAGGGTAAGGTTGGACCTAGTCTGCAGAAGGTCGGTGCGCAGTTGACCAATGAGCAGATCTTTACTACGATTACCAAAGGTAAAGACGCCATGCCGTCATTCAAAGACAAGTTGAAGCCTGAAGAGATTGCCAATGTAGCCGAGTGGCTTGCCGCAAAAAAATAAATAAATTAAAACACGCCCTCTGTTACGCTGTAAGCGTATTCCAGAGGGCGTGTTTTAATTTGATAATACGAACTGCCCTCTAGTTGCCTATACTTGGTCTGAGGGAACTTGGTCCTGCAAGTATGTAAGAACCTCTGCCTGCTTCTGCGCCACACGGCATGAGGTCCACATTCTGACTTAAATGGTTGTCGGACGGATGCCTTACGGCCGCCCTGTATGACAGCGTAAGCTCCATACACAATCACACATCTTACTAATCCGGGATCTACTCCGATCGGGCCTTCTCAAAAGCCTCATTATACTGCTGGGCTTCCTTTATATCTACTGCCGTAATTCCACCGGCTTCCCAAGAGGTTAATCGTAGCGTCACGGTCTTATGGTCAATCGTGATAAAAGGATGGTGATTGAATGCTTCCGAGATGGCTGCAACTTCGTCTACAAAGGCAATACCCTTCATGAAGTTTGAGAATACATATTTACGCACAATCCATCTTTCTTCCTCCATCTCCCATCCTTCCAGATTAATTAAGTGCGCTTCCACTTCTTGAGGTGTAAATGGCATCCTGTTTCCTCCCTATTCTTTACAACGTCCGAACTGTCCTTGCGTGACTTTGGAACCGGTTGTCCCTCATATCTTCTTATGGACTTAAGGACCTAGACGATAACGCTTCTCACGCTATATTAACATGACATAAGGCTTAAATCCATATCCGGATCTCAAAGCATGTCTATACCAAAAGAACGGCAGCCAGTTCTGTGTCTCCTAGCAGAATATTGATCCGGTGCAGGTTGGAATCCAGCATAATTACACCACTACCTACCGTGATGATCGGCTCTGTACCCAGTCCATAGAACAGGTCTTCAGCCAATGCCTCGTGGACCTCGCGTCTGTCCTCCTCAGCAAGTCTCTCCCAATCGTCTGCCTCCATTTCAAAGAAAACATAACTATCCTCAATCAAGCCAACTGCAGCTGTCAATTCAGCCAGAATATCTCCGTAATCTCTAGCGTGTTTTACGCCCATCTATGCTCTCCGCCTTCCTTGGTCTCTACTTATGGATCACTCTTTTCATTATAACTGAAAATTCATCTTAAAAAAAAAGGTAAATCTGTCGATAAAAAAGGTAAACCGTTTCTTCCAGAACAAAAGCAGCAAGTTCCCTGTAGTTTCTGCCTAGAAACTGTCTTAACGGTAGGATGCCGGAAAAGACTGAAAGGATTCAATTCTATCTCATGGACGAGGTGTATTAATGGAAATATCAACACTTATAGGACTTGTATTGGGACTTGTAGCCGTTGTTATCGGCATGATTCTCAAAGGCGCACCTATCATCAACCTGGTAAATAACCCGGCGGCTTATATCATCATTTTCGTTGGAACGGCGGCCTCACTCTTCATCGGGTTCCCTGCTTCGGAACTTAAGAAGTTCCCCAAGCTGATCAAGATGCTGTTCGTCAAGCAGAAGATGATTACCAAGAAAGAACTGATTACTTTATTTATGGAATGGGCATCCATAACTCGGCGTGAAGGTCTGCTTGCTTTGGAAAGCAAAGTAGAAGAAATCGACGATGACTTCCTCCGCGGAGGAATGCGGATGATTATTGACGGGAACGATCAGGATTTCGTAAGTGATGTGCTTGCAGAAGATATTGCAGCTACCGAAGAACGTCACCGCGCCGGAGCACTAATCTTCTCCCAGGCAGGAATGTACGCTCCGACCCTCGGGGTACTCGGTGCGGTTATCGGTCTGATCGCGGCCTTGGCCGATATGAAAGATATGGAGAAGCTCGGTCACGCGATTGCGGCAGCCTTCGTAGCTACCCTGCTCGGGATTTTCTCCGGTTATGTACTTTGGCATCCTATTGCGAACAAGCTCAAACGTCTTTCCAAGCGGGAAATTGAGATTCGCCTAATGATGGTTGAGGGACTACTCTCTATTCAATCCGGTGTCTCTACCATTGCCATTCAGCAGAAGCTGGCTGTATTCCTAACCCCGGCTGAACGTGCTCAGCTCCAGGATAAGGAGGAGAATGCCGGTGAGCAAAAAGACTAGACATGAACCTCATGAGGAACATGCCGATGAATCCTGGCTGATTCCTTATGCTGACCTTCTAACCCTGCTGCTCGCCCTGTTCATTGTACTCTACGGAATGAGCTCCACAGACGCCAAGAAGTTTGAGGAGATGAGCAAAGCTTTCAGCGTTGCCTTGAATGGCGGCGTAGGCGTAATGGATAAGAGTTCGGTTGAAGGAACGGATACGAACACCCCACAGGATAGTTCATCTCAGTTACAGCAGCAAAGCGGCCAGAGTATGTCCATGGCTAAGAAGCGTAGTGAGCTGATGCGCCAGGAGCAAGAAGACCTAGAGAAGCTGAAGAAGCAGATGGATAATTATATCAAAGTTAACGGATTGTCCTCCCAGCTCGATACGAAGCTGAACCAGTCCCAGTTAACGATCACCATCAGCGACAAGGCTTTGTTCGCCTCCGGGGATGACACGGTCAAGCCTGAATCCAGGAAGCTGGCTAAGGCCATCTCTGTCTTGCTCGAGGGCTTCCCGGACTACGAAGTGATCGTGTCTGGCCATACGGATAATGTCCCCATTTCTAACCAGCAGTTCGACTCGAACTGGGACCTCAGCGCGGGCCGAGCACTTAACTTTATGAAAATTCTGCTTCTAAACAGCAAGCTCGATCCCAGGAAATTCGTCAGCACAGGGTATGGCGAGTATCACCCAGTTGCCTCGAATAGTACAGATGAGGGACGGTCGAAGAACCGCCGCGTAGAAGTCTCTATTCTTCGTAAATACCAGAGCAATACCAGTAGTCAGCAGGGTATTGCTACAACTCCTTAACATAAAGGCCCCTATAGCTCACTTAGAGCTTTAAGGGGCCTTTGTGCGGCTTGGGCGGCCCGGTACCTTAACAAAGTGAGGGTGACGGGCAATTTTTCTTAAGTTCATTCCCTCTAAGTAAGAGTGTAATTCAGTTGCCGGCCCAGATCCTGCTTCTCCTGAGGTGTTAAATCCCGCCATGTACCAATCTTTTGGTTACCCAGATGGATATTCATAATGCGAATTCTCTGCAGCCGCCTTACCTCATATCCCAAAGCACTACACATCCGCCGAATCTGCCGATTCTTCCCTTCGGTCAAGATAATACGAAACACCCGGTCTGACATGCGGGTAACTGTACAAGGAAGCGTCATCTCCCCCAGAATTCTTACCCCTTCCGACATGGCTCTCACAAAACTAGGGCTAATGTTCTTATCCACCGTTACGATATATTCCTTTTCGTGCTTCCCCTCAGCCCGCAGAATACGATTAACAATATCTCCGTCATTCGTCATAAGAATAAGTCCTTCAGAGTCTTTGTCGAGACGGCCTATCGGAAAGATGCGTTTCTCGTGCCCTACAAAGTCCACGATGTTGCCTTGAACATGACGTTCGGTGGTGCTTGTAATCCCGACAGGCTTATAAAGGGCTAAATATACGTGTTTCTCCTTATCCGTCAAAGGCTGTCCGTTCACACGAACGTCATCGCCCTCCTCGGCCTGACTCCCCAAAAGAGCCACTGTACCATTAATTGTAACCTTCCCGGCTTCCACGAGCTTGTCAGCCTCGCGCCGGGAACAGTATCCTGATTCACTTATAAATTTATTAATCCGCACAAGTCTCACACCTTTTCTGTATCTCTTCTGACGGTATCCTACCTGGATGCTATTCCTGATTGTTGGCCATCGGCAGGGCTACAGTCACTGTTGTTCCGCGGCCCAGCTCGCTCTCAATATCCATTGTGCCCTTGTGGCTTTCTATAATCCGCTGGCTAATCATGAGACCAAGTCCCGTACCGGTCTCCTTATTCGTGAAGAAGGGCTCCCCGAGCTTGGCTAAAGTCTCTTTGGAGATACCCTCTCCCTCATCGATAATCCGAATCATCACGCTGCCCGGTTCCCGCCGCCACGTCTGCATATGAATGGTTCCACCGTCTGGCATGGCCTCCATCGCATTTTTGAGCAGGTTAATGAATACCTGCTTCAGCTGGTTCTCTTCACAGTGGACAAGCAAAGCCTCTTCCGAGAAATTCATGGAGAATTCTATACTATGAAGATGCGCTTGACTATCAAGAAGAGAAATGACATCTCCTAGGATATAACGTATATCTTTCACCTGAAAATGAACAGCCTGAGGCTTCGCCAGAATCAGGAACTCACTAACAATTAGATTAATTCGATCGAGCTCCGACAGCATCAGATCGGTATGCTGGGAATTCAGCTTCTTCGTCTGCATCTGCAGCTGAAGGAAGCCTCTTAGTGTTGTCAACGGATTTCGTATTTCATGGGCTACGCCCGCTGCGAGCTGTCCTACCGTAGTCAGCTTCTCGGAGCGGCGTAGAAGCTCCTCCATCTTATTACGTTCCGTCATATCCCTGGAAATGATCACGTAAGCTGTAATACGCCCATTTTCGTCAAAGATTGGAGATTCACTAATGCTGACGCGGACTTCCGTTCCATCTTTGGTCAGCCGGACCGTCTCCGCCGAATAGACCGGTATGCCCTCGCTTAGCTTCTTCTTCCAAAGTGACTCCTCTTCACGAAGCGACTCAGGAATATTGAATAGGCAGCCCCCCCCAATCTCTTCACTTGTCCAGCCATACAGCTGCTCAAATGCCTTATTCACACGGATAATCTTACCTTCTGGATCAGTCAGATGAATGGCATCCGCCGTTTGACGGATAATGGACTCGAGGTGCTCTTTGACTGAGCGATTCTCATCATTCATTTCCCTTAGATCCTGGGTATACTGCGCCAAATTGCCACCCATGGCATTAATTCTGGCTGCCAGCAGACCAAGCTCATCCTTTCGCGATACCTCAAGCTGGGTTTCGAAGTTCCCATCGGCCATCCCATTCACCTTGAGAAGGATGTCCTGGATCGGTCTAATTAGCAGCCCTGCCAGAATATAGCTTGCAAAAATCACAATCTCCAAAAGGACCAGAGATATCGAAATCTGGCTGATCATCTGCTTGGAGATTACTGAATAAATAGGATCATAGCTGGAGATAATCCGGATTACATACGTATAATTCGTGTTATCCTTAACCGGAATGAAGCTTTTGATAACTCGTTTCCCATCAATTTTGACATCGTATTGGGCACTCTGCCCATTATGGAGAGCCTCCCTCAGAACCTTTAAATCATCTTCAGGACTCGGATACTTGTAATCGCCGAATACAAACGGACGGTCCTTCATTTCAACCGAGGGGCCCCTATCTAAAGGAAGTCCCTGCGTAACAGCCTCATCAAATCGGGTTAAATTTATACCCGTAATATCAAGTATGCTCTTATTAGCATCCTGGGTCTTGTCGATAATCCGCTCCGGATCCAGAACTTCAAAGAAGTTATCCATTTCCGAATTCCGAATATAGGGATCTATAATGTAATTACTCGTTCCGTCATAGTAATAACCCCACTTAACAATGCTGTCAGGCGTCGAGGTGGAATATTCAAATGGACCCGACCAGAAATGCTCGGATTTCTGACCTTGTTTGATCGTAACTTCTTGTAAATTGAACAGCTGATTAAATGCAGCATACCAATAACCCCATTTGTTCGTGGATAACCCGATCTCTTGGGGCTCGGATGATTTGGTTACCACAATGTCGTCAGGTGTTTTTACAAACAAAGAAATGCCGGTTACGCCCAATTTCTTCGCCAACTGGACCAGCTGCTCATTCGTCACCTGATTTATATCTGGATTCAGCTCTTTCGCAGCAAGAAGAGAAGCTAATTTCAGCTTCTGGGTCATCTGCCTCTCGACATATTCGGAACTGAATCCGCTTTGTTCGACAGCGATTGCAATTTGCTTGGCAGTAAGCATGATTTTGTTCTCACTATCTTTACGCAGATTTTCTTGCGTGGTAAAGTAGCTGAGGATAATATTTAAAGACAGTAGAACTACAGCCAAAAAAGAGATGATAATGGATAATTTCGTTTTTATGGACAAGTCGCTGCTCACTCCTCGGCCTGAATATCTTGCCGATATTTGGAATAACCCTCCTATCATAATACCTTTAACGACACTTTTTGCAAAGACATTCCGACCTGAACAAGATTCCGGTTTAAATTGCTGTTCAATAATAGTTACCCACAGATTGTTCTGAGTTATACTCAAAAAATATCAACTTGTGCATAACTCTGTTGATAACACTGTACTTATGCACAAATTTACACACAAGCTGTTCACAACGAATGCTTGTTCGCAGAATAACCGTCACACCCTGACGATGAAGAGGGAGTAACTGATTCATGTACACCGATGAATATTGGATGAACGAAGCCATTGCAGAAGCCCGAAAGGCTGAGGCCATTGGCGAGGTTCCTATCGGGGCTATCGTGGTCCGTGACCAAGAGATTATTGGTCGCGGACATAACCTTCGGGAGACCGCTTATGATCCTACCGCACACGCCGAGATTATTGCCATTCGCGAGGCCAGTCGCTATCTGGGTTCCTGGAGACTCCTGGACTGCAGATTATATGTCACCTTAGAGCCCTGCCCTATGTGTGCAGGCGCTATTGTCCAAGCCCGCATTCCCCATGTGCTGTATGGTACTACGGATCCTAAAGCCGGCTGTGCCGGTACCTTAATGAATCTGCTTCAGGAATCAAGATTCAATCATCAAACAGAAGTGACCACCGATATCCTTCAGGCTGAATGCTCCAGCCTGCTTACCCAATTCTTCCGGAAGCTGCGCGCCAAGCCCCCTAAATCGGAACAATAAAAGAACCCGTGCCGAGGCACGGGTTCTTTGTCTAAATCTTTACCTTCTTATTGAAGACCAGCAGCACCGAACTGTTGCTGAAGCTCTTCCATTGTAATTGTATCTGTCGGGATACCAATTACGAATTTCTGCTTCTCGTTGATATTCGTAAATGTGCTTTTCGCTTCAATCGCAATTTTCACATTATCCTTAGTGTCCGGATCGTTGATTTCCACATTGGCATTCAAGTTCTGGTATGCCGGGAAGTCATTTTTATCAATCGCTGTGTTCACAGTGAATTGATTAATCTTCAAATGATTCTTCATATCGTCAATCGCTTTGCTCAGCTCAGCTTGGCTGCCGGACTGAATATCTTTCTTCGCTTGATCGATATCTTCTTTGGTTACTTGGAGCATCTCACGATATTCATCTTTGCTCATGATATCCAAGATTTTAGGAAGTGCTTTATTCACGAAGATGGTTACTGCATCTTTAACATTGTCGTTCGTTACATTGAACTGAACCACTTGCTTCGCGCTAAATCCATCAGGAAGACCTGCATCTTTGGAATCTACATCTTTGAAGTATTTCGCAGAGTCATATTCCGCAAATACGGCATTAGCCACTTCTGAAGCGAATTTTTGTGATTTGTTGAGGTCGATAGTGTCCAACTTAACTTCGTTACCGCTTTGAGCAGCCAGTTCCTTGAAGTCCAGCACGAGGAATTTACCCACTACGCTGTCCGGAATTGGGAAGAACGGCACCTTTGGAATCTTCACGTACATTTTCTCTTTGGTCAGTACAAAAGGAATGGTGATAGTTGTTGCAACGTCACCTTTAAGCTTAATTTCAAGCGTGGCTTCGGTTTGCATAGGATCCTTTTGATAAATTTGGCTGATATTGATCTCAGCATCTTTCAGCATATTAACGACAGATCCCACCTGCTCGTTGCTTTGAGACATATTTACAGAAAGGTCTTTAATTTTAATTTCATTTTTCAGTACATAGGAGTCCATTTTTAGTGCATTTGTAGCTGCACCCTGAAGAGCCTCTTTTGGATCCTTCTTACTACTACAACCTGACAAAACTAGAACCACTGACAACAGCAATGTCAGGGTCAATCCCATAATCTTACGCATGAACTTCTCCCCTCTTTTTCCCTAATTGTGACAAATACTCTTAATATGATAAACCATTTCGCCTGGCAGAGAAACCCTTTTCTAGAATTAGTGGATATCTTTTTTCTTGAAACGGCCGCCTTTTACGTCATGGATGTTTCCAACTGCTAGAAAAGCACGCTCATCAAAGTGATTTACAATCTCCTTAAGCTTAGCTTCTTCCAAACGCGTAATTACGCAGAAAATAACTTTCTTGGGATCCCCCGAGAATCCGCCTTCCCCAGACAGATAAGTTACACCGCGCCCTAAACGGCTGATAATGGCATCACCGATCTCATCAATATTGTTGCTAATGATCCAGACCGATTTCGATTCGTTAAGCCCGTCTATTGTAATATCAATGACCTTGAAAGCAATATAGTAAGCAAGAATAGAGAATAAAGCCGCATCCCAGCCAAATACAAAACCTGCACCGCCGAGAATGAATACGTTGAGAATCATAATGATCTCGCCTACAGAGAACGGGGTTTTACGAGAAATAAGAATGGCGATAATTTCAGTTCCATCCAGTGATCCTCCCGATCGGATAACAATACCTGTGCCCAATCCAAGAAGAATCCCGCCAAACACAAAGGCTAGCGTAGTTTCCTGACTAAAAGCCTGTACGGAATGAAGAAGCAGGGTAGTGACGGACATCACGATAATACCCAGTAGAGTGGAAAAGGCAAAGGTCTTCCCGATTTGTTTGTATCCTACGATAAGAAAGGGGAGGTTAAGCAGGAATAAGAACATACCCAGAGGCAGACTTGTGAAATGCGAGACGATCACGGAGATCCCGGTGACCCCGCCGTCTGTAATATCGTTAGGAACCAGGAACAGCTCAAGTGCAACGGCGTAGCACACAGCACCAATAATTATAAACATACACCTAAGGAGGATACTGCTGAGGGATCGCTTGCTGTGCTGCCGATTTGGCCGTGGCAACATGCCAAGGGAATGGTCTTGCATTAAATCATTTGTTAGTTCATTCATTGCATCACTTTCCTTTCAGATTATCTTTTGTCTCATCTCTCCATTTCTTAGAATACTGTCCACCAGGTTCACCGTAACCCTACCTTTATTATGACATTAATTTAGAGCAATGTCTTGATAAATTGCGTTTTTCTCGTAAAAAAGACTTAATTTGCCCGAAATCGGGCAAATTAGGGTATTATCCTCCCTGACGGTTGTGATGATCAACGTGGTTACGATTCTTCACTTTCTTCGAACCGGAAAGGGGCTCTGGCCCACCTGCTCCTTCTTCCTTGCGGCGTCTGCCTGTGTTCGGCTGTACGCCAGGCACAGCCATGGACTTCGGCTTACTCATTGTATTCCCTCCTCATGTTTGTTGGTTAAAGAGCCTAGACTGCACATTTAATTTACCGAGATGCAGGCTTTTCTATTCAGTTGCGCCGCTTGGAGAGAGCAAATAAAAAAGTCTATTCCCTAAGGAATAGACCATGTTCTAATTGTTATGTTGAAAATATAATGGCGGAGAGGGTGGGATTCGAACCCACGTGGAGTTGCCCCCTAACGGTTTTCAAGACCGCCCCGTTATGACCGCTTCGGTACCTCTCCAAGTCAATCTAATTTCTCACGCTTAACACGTGACAAATTAGATTATATCATGAGTAATCTCAGTAAGCAACTACTTTTTTGGAGAAATGTGATTTATATTTCCCATGTATGGACGAAGAACCTCAGGAATCTCGATACTTCCGTCCTCTTGCTGATAATTCTCAAGAATTGCCGCAACTGTACGTCCTACAGCAAGACCCGATCCATTCAGTGTGTGCACGAATTCCGGTTTGGCTTTCGCCTCTGGACGGAATCGGATATTAGCCCGACGCGCCTGGAAGTCCTCTACATTGGAGCAGGAAGAGATTTCGCGGTACATCCCCGATTCAGGGAGCCACACCTCAAGGTCATACGTCTTGGCTGCTGTGAAGCCCATATCGCCTGTACATAAAGCCAGGACACGGTAAGGCAGCTTAAGAAGCTGAAGTACACGCTCTGCATTCTGAGTCATCTTCTCGAGCTCTTCATAGGATTTCTCAGGATGGACGATTTTAATCATTTCCACCTTATTAAATTGATGCTGGCGAATCAACCCACGTGTATCACGTCCGGATGCACCCGCTTCAGAACGGAAGCAGCTGCTGTACGCTACATAATTACGGGGAAGGTCCTCAGCATTTAGAATTTCATCACGATGGTAATTGGTAACCGGCACTTCAGCGGTAGGGATCAGGTAGTACTCCGTATCCCGCAGCTTGAAGAGATCTTCTTCAAATTTCGGTAGCTGCCCAGTGCCATATAAGCTGTCACGATTCACAATGTACGGAGGCAGCATTTCCTCATAGCCATGTTCATTGCTGTGAAGGTCCATCATAAAGCTGATAAGAGCACGCTCCAAGCGGGCGCCTAAGCCTTTGTAGAAGGTGAAACGGGAACCCGTCACTTTGGCAGCCGCTTCAAAATCAAGAATGTTTAGATCCAAACCCAGTTCCCAGTGAGCCTTAGGCGTGAACTCGAATTGACGTGGTTCACTCCAGCGGCGAATCTCCACATTGTCCTCTTCCGAAGATCCAACGGGTACGCTTTCATTTGGAATGTTCGGGATAGCCATTGTAAGTTCATCAATCTGAGCCTCAAGAACCCGCACCTCATCATCCAAAGCCTTGATTCGGTCACCCACTTCACGCATCTCCGTAATGAGCTCGTCCGCATCTTCACGATTCTTCTTGCGCTTGGCTACCTCTGCCGACACTACATTGCGGCGGTTCTTAAGCTGTTCGCTCTCTTGTAGGAGTTCACGGCGCTTCTCATCCAGCTGCGGAAAGCCCGAGATCAGATCAAGTGACTTGCCACGTTTTTGAAGAGCTTCTTCAACCCGGCTATATTCATTTCTTAAAATCTTCACATCTAACATAACTAGTCCCTCCTAGGGCAGCAGCCTTGACTGTACAGAATGAAATGAATTGAAACCCTCTGAGCTTAACTCCATTAGGAACGTATCACCAGTGAGTCACAATCTTCCATTCGGTCCGCGCAGGACTCCGAATATCGGCTAAAATTGAACTACATCCGGACGGAATTCTTGCATTCCAGACCAGATGTAGTTAGTTTCAATGCGTTAATTATACTGTCGTACCATATCGGCAAAATATTGATGAAGTGAAAAGTCCTCCGTAAGCTCTGGGTGATAGGAGCTAACAAGCATATGTCCTTCCCGGGCGGTAACCATTTCATCCTTGTAGGTGGATAGCACATCCACACCATCGCCAACAGAAGTAATCAGCGGCGCACGAATAAACACAGCCCGTACAGGATTGTCGATCCCTTTCACATCCAGATCCGTTTCGAAACTTTCACGTTGACGTCCGAATGCGTTCCGCGAGACACGAATATCCATCAAACCAAGATGGGGCTCTTCTCCACCGTCGATCTCTTTGGCAAGTACAATCAGTCCTGCACAGGTTCCGAAGAGCGGCTTGCCTTCAGCTGAGAATTCACGAATCGGATCCATGAACTCATATCTTCTCATCAACTTACCTATGGTTGTACTCTCTCCGCCGGGAATGATCAGACCTTGAATATCCTTCAGCTGATGCGTGTGCTTAACAGCGACGCCCTCAGCACCAGTACGTTCAATGCTTCTGATATGTTCGGCAACGGCACCTTGCAGCGCCAAAACTCCTATTTTCATAACGGTCATCATCCTTCTATATCAAGCCAAAGATTGGATTTGCCGAAGCACCAGGGCTTACCAGCCCCGGTCACTCATACGCTCAGCAGCAGTCAATTTTGAAATTTCGATCCCTTTCATCGGTGTACCGATGTTCTTGGATACTTCAGCAATCAATTTATAGTCTGTGTAGTGAGTAGTTGCTTCCACAATTGCGCGTGCGAATTTCTCAGGATACTCTGATTTAAAAATACCAGATCCAACGAATACACCGTCTGCGCCCAAGTGCATCATCAAGGCTGCATCTGCAGGAGTGGCTACACCACCGGCTGCAAAGTTAACGACTGGCAGCTTGCCGTTCTGATGAACTTCAAGCAGCAGGTCATAAGCTACGCCAAGATTCTTGGCTTCTGCATACAGCTCGTCCTTCGACATATTGGTAATCTTGCGAATTTGGCTGTTAATCAGACGCATGTGACGTACGGCTTCAACAATGTTACCTGTTCCCGGTTCACCTTTGGTACGGATCATGGACGCGCCTTCCCCAATACGGCGAAGAGCCTCTCCCAGGTCTTTTGCTCCACATACAAATGGAACGGTGAATTCACGCTTGTCGATGTGGTACACTTCGTCAGCTGGTGTAAGTACTTCGCTCTCATCGAGGTAGTCAACGCCCAGGGACTCAAGCACCTTAGCTTCTACAAAATGTCCGATACGGGCTTTAGCCATAACCGGAATAGTTACCACTTTCATAACTTCTTCTACAATTGTAGGATCAGCCATACGGGCTACGCCGCCAGCAGCGCGAATGTCAGATGGTACGCGCTCAAGTGCCATAACTGCAGTTGCACCAGCAGCTTCAGCGATCTTAGCTTGCTCAGCGTTCATGACGTCCATAATGACGCCGCCTTTTTGCATTTCAGCCATACCTCTTTTTACACGAGATGTTCCAGTTTCCATGTCCATACCTCCCGAATATATATACCAAATTCTAATTCCTGTCTCTCAATACACGTCTTTGATCTAACTTGTTATTTTACAAGATTAGCCTTAATTACACAACCATATTGAAGGAACTAAATCGATGTATCGCAAATTACGATTACCCGCTCGTTAGCAAGCTTTAGAATAAATTCTTAATCGCATTGAACAGATCTACAAAGAATTGACCGATTGCACGAAGCAGCAGCTTGAACCAGCCGGCTTTCTCAGCTTCCTCGGCAGTAATCAAGTTCACCGTCTTCTCGGCTGGTGCCGAAGAGTTGTCGGATTTGTAGGTATAAGTTATGGTTCCAACCTTCGTGCCCTTTGGCAATGGAGCCGTTAGCTTGTCCTTATCCAGCCATTTCACCGTGGACTTGATCCCTTTCAGATCAGCTCCCTTTTGCACCACAAAACTTACAGCCTGGTCCGTAACTACAGATACATCAGTATTGGTTGCTTTCTTCACGCTTACTTTCTCTGCACCTTTAACCGTAGTTTTTGGAGCAACGACTTGTTTAACCTCAAAGTTGTCAAAGCCATAATCGAGCAGCTTCTTGGTTTCAACAAAACGGGATTTCTGTGAGTTCGCGTCAGTTCCCATAACTACACTAATAAGACGAACGCCATTGCGTACCGCTGTACCCGTAAAGCAGTTCCCTGCATTCTCGGTATGCCCTGTTTTGAGACCATCCAATCCAGGATAAGCGTACTGCTTGAAATTAATATTTGACTTATTTGCTTCTAACATCCAGTCCAAATTGACCAGTGGAGTTTTATCGCGATCGCGGAATTTGTATGATTGCATCGTAGTAAACCGAGTAAAGTCCGGATGATCAGTTACAATATATTTGGCTAGAGTAGCAGCATCTTTTGCAGACATACCTGTTTCTTTCGGGTTCTCTGGGCGATAACCCTCAGGCATATCTCCGACATTAAGACCTGTAGAGTTAGCAAAATAGGCTGTTTGCATGCCCATACGCTTCGCTTCTGCATTCATCATCTTAACAAACTCCTGCTCCGTGCCCCCTACGCGCTCCGCTAAAGCTACAGTTGCGTCATTGGCAGACGCGATAGCCATCGCGATATACAGCTCTTCAACGGTATGTTGGTCGCCTTCGGCAAGGAAGACACGTGAACCGATCTGCTTCGCGGCGTTCTCTTTAACAGTTACAACATCGCTCCATTTAAGCTTGCCCTGTTTAACCTGTTCGGCAACAATATATTCTGTCATCATCTTGGTCATACTTGCCGGCGGCATAGCCTCGTCCCCATTTACAGAGTACAGGACCTGCCCTGTGGTTGCCTCAATCAGAATCGCTGACTTTACGTTGAGGCCTAATTTATCCGCCGATGGTGCTACAGCAGTTGTCTTACTGCTTGGTGCAGCCACCGCTTGTCCTTCAGCCAGGGTTAAAGCGGGAATAATGGATAAGCACAGCATATTAATCATCAAAAGCGACGTGACACTCTTACGAAGGATACGCCGTTTAGGCTTCGTGTTCATTTCTAACGGTTTCAAGTTACCTTTAAGCTCCCCTCATGATCTCAATCAATTACTTGTTCTATTCTAACACAGGGTATGCCGCAAAAAAAAGACAGGCAGAACGAAAATCGTCCTGCCTGACCATGATTACCCTCTAATTCCCGAAAATTACAACGAGTAGTTCGGTGCTTCTTTCGTGATTTGCACATCGTGCGGATGGCTTTCACGCAGCCCTGCACCCGTAATGCGAACAAACTCCGTCTCATCGCGAAGCTCGTCCAGATTAGCAGTGCCGCAGTAACCCATGCCTGAACGAAGGCCTCCGATAAGCTGATGAATTGTGTCAGACAACGGTCCTTTATAAGCAACCCGTCCTTCAATGCCTTCAGGTACAAGCTTCTTGTCATCATCTTGGAAATAACGGTCTTTACTGCCCTGCTTCATCGCAGCCAATGAACCCATTCCGCGGTATACCTTGAAGCGGCGCCCTTGATAAATCTCGGATTCACCCGGGCTCTCCTCTGTTCCTGCGAACAGGCTACCGAGCATCACCGCATGAGCTCCTGCAGCGATTGCTTTAGGTATCTCACCGGAGTACTTGATACCTCCGTCTGCAATAATTGGAACACCGTATTCGCGTGCTACAGTAGCGCAGTCATAGATTGCTGTGATTTGTGGTACACCGATACCAGATACCACGCGAGTCGTACAGATCGATCCCGGTCCGATTCCGACTTTTACTACACTTGCTCCTGCTTCAATCAAATCCCTTGTAGCATGTCCTGTTGCCACATTCCCTGCAATAATAGTCAGTTCAGGGTAACGTGTACGGAGCTCACGTACCGCGTCAACAATGTTGATATGGTGACCATGTGCCGAGTCAACGGTAATCACATCTACGCCAGCTTTAACCAAGGCATCCGTCCGTTCAAAAGTGTCCTTGGAGATCCCAACAGCCGCACCTACCAACAGGCGCCCTTGTGAATCTTTGGCTGCATTCGGGAACTGAATCGCCTTCTCGATGTCCTTGATCGTGATCAGGCCCTTGAGTACGTTGTTCTCATCGACTAACGGGAGCTTCTCAATCTTGTGCTGCTGCAGAATAACTTCTGCCTGTTGGAGGGTTGTCCCTACAGGTGCAGTTACGAGGTTCTCGTGAGTCATCACCTGTTTGATCTCGATGTTATAATCATGAATGAAGCGAAGGTCACGGTTCGTAAGAATACCTACCAGCTTCTGATCCTCATCCACAATAGGCACACCAGAAATGCGGAATTTACCCATAACCTGCTCCGCGTCTGTCACCAAATGAGTTGGAGTAAGCGAGAAGGGGTTTGTGATAACACCGCTCTCCGAACGTTTAACGCGGTCTACCTCTTCTGCTTGCTGCTCAATTGGCATATTTTTATGGATAATCCCGATCCCACCTTCGCGAGCAATTGCGATAGCAAGAGCTGCTTCAGTAACTGTATCCATGCCTGCGCTAATCAATGGAATGTTAAGCTTGACCTTATCGCTCAATCTTGTAGACACATCCACTTCCTTCGGCAATACATTAGACTTTCTAGGAATCAGGAGCACATCATCAAAAGTAAGTCCTTCTTTGGTAAATTTACTTTCCCACACCAGGGTTTTCCTCCTCAGCTCTATTGTCCCAGCGGCCCCTATCCATATCCTTGTCGGCCGTCGATCTCATCTTACGGGAATATATTTGTACTATCTTAGCAAAGGGGATATAGGCTGTCAACACGTAAAGAAGCTAATTCTACACGGATCTCCACCCTAAACATGCTTCACATGCTATCCTCTTCCTCATTTAAATAAAATATAGATACTCTAGACAAAGATAATATCTGCAATAAGTCAAGAACATAAACAAAAAGAGCACTACCATTAAGGTAGTGCTCTTACTCTTGTGCTTGGCGGCGTCCTACTCTCC
>NZ_RZNX01000013.1 GCF_003994465.1 Paenibacillus zeisoli
CTTATAATATATCATGTTAGCAACCATGTTGGCAACTCTTAATTTTTACCAATTCGGAATGAAAATCCGAAAGTTAATAAAAATCAGAAATTTTTCTCGAGCCTAATGTGATACTTTATCGGGCCGGAATAAGAATATAACACACCTGCCAACGTTTCTACAACAGGTGAATACTTCCATTTCATCAAGTTCAGCAACCTTATATAAACGTGTTGGCGGCTTAAACCAGCTTGCTTTCAACTTTACGATTGGCAACACCCCAAAAAGCGAACGCCCGATGTTTATTGCTATGTACTCTACACTGACCGGATTAACCTCGTTAATTGGTCCGTTAGCTGGAGGTGGGATCTACGCCTGGATGACGTCGTGGCCTTCCTAACTGGACTGGTTCGAGCTGTACGGGTTCCCGGCCATAACCGGAATGGTGATGCTGCTTCTGGCCTTGACGCTTGGGCGGCGTATTTTGTGGAAGAGCTAGTTAAGAGCGGATGAGACTGTTAACTCTGTAACAAGTGAATAACATGTCGTTTTGTTAATCAAAAGACCCCTGGAAATCTAAATTTCCAGGGGTCAAGCTTAAGCTTAACCTGACTCTACTTCCTTCAGTGTCGGCAGGCCCGGTATTGCTCCTGTACGGGTAGTCGTAATGGCCGCAGCCTTGTTAGCAAAGGCTAACATTCTCGAAGCTGCCTCAGGCTTAATGCTTTCATCGAAATCATGCATCTCACTTATTTGGTACAGAAGTGCTCCAATAAATGCGTCCCCTGCCCCTGTAGTATCAATAACATCTACTTTCACACCAGGCTCAGACACCTCGAAGCTGCGCGTATACCATACCGCCCCTTTAGCTCCTCGCGTATATATAATATGTTGCACGTCTCCTACGAACAAGGATGCAATGGCTTTATCCTCATCCTGTATCCCCGTTATAAATTCCAGTTCCTCATCACTGATCTTGATCATATGGCTAAGCGGAAGGAACTCAAGGATGGTCTGTCGACAGCTCTCGGCATCATTCCAGAGCGGCAATCGTACGTTAGGATCAAAGCTGATGAACGCTCCGGCTTCCTTAGCAAGAAATATAGCTTTTAAATGAGCATATTTAACGGGAGCCTCGATCAGATCGACAGAGCAGAAATGCAGAATATCCCGCTCATTGAACCATGCCCCAATCTCGTTCTCGTTCAGCAGCATATCCGCGCTGGGACTGCGGTAAAAGGAAAAGTCCCGGTTGCCATCCGCCTTTAAGCTGACAAACGCCAGGGCCGTATTGGCTTCTTTCGTCTGAATTACACGGCTGGTATCTACTCCGGCATTCTGCATGGTCGCTATGAGGAAATCTCCGAAGGCATCAGCACCGAGCTTACCGATGAAGGCACTTCCACCGCCAAGACGTGAGACGGCACAAGCGACATTTGCGGGTGCTCCTCCCGCTGCTTTACGAAAGCTCTCTACTTCCTTTAGCTCCACTCCTATTTGATGGGGAATAAAATCAATAAGTGCTTCTCCCATGGTGAATACGGTCGGCATGTTTGTTCCTCCTTATTGAATTTCCCATTTATAAAGGGAGGCAAGCTTGGCAGTCCCCTTGGCAAATGCCTGAATCCCTAGCGAATGGGGTCCAGGATAGATACGTGCTGTTACTACGTGTTCTCCATCGCCGATGAAAACCTCAACCGAGGATTTATCAACAAATATACGCAGCTTCAGGTGTCCTTCATGAAGACGGACGTGAACGCGCCGCTCACCACCAGGACCCACTCCTGAGTGATCTCTATTCAAGCTGAATACTCGCTCACCGGGACGATAGGACAACACCGTCTCCTCCTCGGCTCCAACTCGTAATTTCAATCCAAACTCCACTGAATCACCTGCTTCGAACTCGGTCATGAGCTCATAGCTGTCGCCAGAAGTCTGAATGTCGATAACCTGATCAAGTATTACATCGTGCAATTCAAAAAGATTACTCCGGTAATTCTCGATTTCTTCAACAGGGCTAAACAGTATTCGGTTCCCTTGCAGCTCTGCCTTGCGAGGCAGACTCATAGCACCCGCCCATCCATGCCCTTCCTGCGAAGGCATATCGCTCTCCCACATATCCATCCATCCGACTATAATTCTGCGGCCTCGGTCATCCAGCATGGATTGAGGTGCGTAGAAGTCAAATCCGTGATCAACCTGGGCAAAAGCTTCACTATGAAACTTACCCGTCCCGGAATCGAACTCCCCAACACAATACATGGTGGAATGAAGGTTCCGGTATTCTTCTCCTTGAGCCGGCATCCGCTGCGGGGAGAGCATGAAGATGTCTTTATTTTCGAGCTGGAACAAGTCCGGACACTCCCAGTTATCGCCGAAGCGCCCATCACTCGATGCCAGCACATTCACAAATGTCCATTTGTACAGATCATCAGATTTATATAGAAGAACCAGTCCATTCCCCTTGCCATCATTTGAACCGAGAACCACATTATACTGCCCATTCTTCATGAATACTTTGGGATCACGAAAATCCTTCTGACTTACTCCTGCTGGAATCTCATCGTATCCAATAATGGGGTTGCCATGCCACTTCTCAAAGTTCACTCCATCCTCCGAAACAGCAAGGCCCTGGGACTGCTTGTAATCCCGATCTTTGTCTGGTCCCGTCACTACATGGCCTGTATATAAAAGCATCAGGTGGCCATCTTTCTCAATTGCGCTCCCGGAAAAACAACCGTCCCGATCAAACTCCCCGTCAGGAGCTAAAGCTACCGGGAGATAATCCCACCTAATCAAGTCCCTGCTTACTGCATGTCCCCAGTGCATCGGTCCCCACACAGGCTTGTAGGGATAATGCTGATAAAAGAGATGGTACTGCCCTTTATATTGAATAAAACCGTTAGGATCGTTCATCCATCCGTATTCCGCCATCAGATGATAATTCAGTCTATAGTCTGTCCGAAGCAAGTGCTTAGATTCCTTGATGTACTCATCTGCCTTGCTCTTGGTATATTCACTCATCTGTGTAATAGGTCATCCTCCTACCCAAGTACTTTTCTAAAAGGCGTTAATTAACAAGAATAGGATCAGAATTCATCGTTAAAACGCTTACATTTCGAAGTATAGGTTACCCTTTTATTATATGTCAAGCCTTTGACATATTGATTGTAAGAAACAGCTACATATTAAATAAAGTGTCCCTTTATCTGAGGGGTTCATCAAATTCAGAAGTTACTTAAATTCAAGAAGTAGACCGCTCTATCAGTTCAACTGGAAGTATATTGTCCGGTTCAAAGGACTCGCCATTTAACTGTTGCTGAATTAACTCTACAGCCAGACGTCCAATCGCTTCAGTAGGTTGTTTGATCGTAGTAATCCCCGGGATAAACCAGGATGCCATATTCACATCATCATAACCTACTATACGAATATCTTGAGGCACTCTCTTCCCTTTGCCTAAGCACTCTCTCACAGCAAAACCGGCAATGATATCACTGCTTGCAAATATACCGTCCACATCGGGGTATGTCTCGAGCATCCGCTGAATGATTTGTTCGTACTGTTGTTGATCGAACACGTTCATATCCGTTTGAATAGTGATATGCCGAACACCATGCTTTTCCGCTGTGTCTTTGAAACCGTCGTTCCGGTAATTTGAGAGCATCTTAAGCTCGAGGTTACCGCAAATATGTACGATATACCGGCAGCCTTTACTAATCAGCAGCTCAGTCGCAAGTACTCCACCCTGGTAATTGTCCGAAGAAATGAAGGGAATCTCGTTGTCTATCTGCCGGTCAAAAGTAACAATAGGTGAATTAAGATTTCGGTATTCCTCTACCTCAAGCGTATGACTGCCCATAATAATCCCATCAACTCTATTGCGTTTGAGCATAGCGATGTAATCTTTTTCTTTGGCAGGATCCATATGAGAGCTGCAGAGCAGCACCTTGAATCCATTCTGATAAGCATAATACTCGATATGGTTGGTCAGCTCACCGAAAAAGGGATGGGCTACACTGGGAATAATAAGACCGATAAGATTGGATTGCTTACGTAAAAGAGAACGGGCGAGCTCATTTGGCTGATAATTAAGCTCTTCCATGGTCTTGTATACTTTCGCCCTTGTCGCCTCACTGATGTATCCCCGGTTGTTAAGCACCCGGGATACCGTGGTAACTGACACACCTGCTTTTAGAGCAACATCATTAATTGTCGACATAACTACCTCGTATTCAACTGACTTATTTTCACCTAATATACCCGATCGTTTAGGGTAAAACAAGCCGCATAAAAGCCCTGTTTAATCGGAAATTCTCATCCTTAAATGGCTATAAATGATATGCAGCAGCGGAACTATTTTCACTAGGGGAACTGGCATCAGAAAAAATGGAGCAGCTGCCAACAAGGCAATCTGCTCCACGTACACTTTCAACAATAGCTATACCTTATAGATATGGATCAAACCATCAAGAACATCTGCTGTATCCACAATTGCTGCAGGTTCGGCAGCCCTCCAAGTTAATCAGCGAAGCTGATCCGCAGGAAGGGCACAGATCTCGGGAGCCTTCCGAGAAGCTTGATGTGTGAGATGTTGCTCCCACTTCCTTCTCATATTCATTGAACAGTTCCTCTACCAGTGCAGCCGGATCCGCTGAGAACTTGCTCTTCTCCTCAAGCATCTCCTGCTGAACATGGGTTTCTAGAGCCTTCGCTACCGCATCTGCAATGGATTCTACCCTGTTCGCGCCAAATCCTATGGCACCTGAGCCACCAATTCCTTTTAGATGCTTAATCAGCAGTTCAACTTTGTGCCCATGGTCCCCGTATCGCAGAAATAAGGAGCACACACGTCCCAAGGCTTCAGCCATGGCGAACACATCGGACCCCGCTTTTCCGACATTCAAGAAAATTTCTGCCGGGATTCCATCCAGGTCATTGATCGTAATATAAGCCATACCGAACGGGGTATTCATCTTATAGGTGGCCCCTCTTAATATTTGAGGTCTGCGCTTATACTGCTTATCCACCACCTTGTTATCAGACAAGGGAACACTGTTCTTGGCTGCTAGATTCTGCTTCAATAAATCTTCAACTTCTTGGCCTTCCAGCTGAACCAAACGGTCCGAAGTTTCAGAGGTCACCTCAGCGGCCCGCTGAGCAATCTTCTGCTCCAGTTCCTTCTCAGCTGCCTGTTCATCCGATTTGTCCTGCTTTTTCTCAGTCTGCAGCACCTGAATGTCCCGGCTTCCATCCCTGTAGATGGTTACTCCTTTACAGCCAAGATCGAAAGCTAATTCATACAACCGCTTCGTATCTTCTACCGTAAAATCAGCCGGACAGTTCGCCGTCTTGGAGATGGAACTATCCACCCATCGCTGAATCGCAGCCTGGGTGCGGATGTGATCTTCTGCGGACAAGTCCATTGCTGTGACGAAATAGTCTGGCAGTTCCTCTCCCGGATGCTCATCAATCCAATCTTGGGCAATAGGCACGAACTGCTCGTCAAAGCCCAGCCGGCTCTGTCTGTAATACTTAAAGGCAAAGTAAGGCTCAATCCCTGTAGAAGTTCCTACCATTGTTCCCGTGCTGCCCGTTGGGGCCTGGGTAATGATCGTTACATTCCGAATACCCTTCGCGCGTACGGATTCGCCAACCTCAGGGAATTCTTTCACCATTTCCTTCATGAATCCGCTTTGTAAGTATTTATCTGCATCAAATGCCGGAAATGCCCCTTTCTCCTCCGCAATATCTGCTGAAGCGAGGTAGGATTCTCTGGCAATGAAGCCGTACAACCGATCCAGGAATTCAAGGGACTCCGCACTTCCATAACGGATCTTAAGCTTAATCATTAACTCGGCTAGCCCCATGGTGCCAAGTCCAACCCGGCGCTCGTTCTTCTGATTCTCCTCATTCTCTCTGAAATGGTATGGCGTCTTATTAATTACGTTATCCAGAAAACGCACCGAATAGCGTGTTGCCCTAGCCAGCTCGTCCCAGGCAACATCTTCGCTTGACTCGTCATAAAATTTAGACAGATTCAGCGCAGATAGATTGCATACTCCCCAGCCGGGAAGTCCCTGCTCACCGCATGGGTTAGTACATATAATCGGATTAAAGTACCAGCTGTTGGACATCTGATTATAATACTCCATGAAGACGACCCCTGGCTCGGCCGATTTCCACGCGGATTCCATAATAATCTCCCAAATCTCACGAGCTTTTACTGTACGGTAATGGACAACTTTTCCGCCGGCGGCTTTCCAGGTATCCAGGTTGCCATCCCATTCGTCATTGTACTTATCGCTAGTTGTATCAGGGAAGACAAGCTCCCAATCCAGATCCTGCTTAACCGCCTGCATGAAGGCGTTACTTATGCATACCGACAAATTCGCATTCGTCACCTGACCCATGGTCTGTTTCACCGTAATGAAATCCAGAATATCCGGATGCCAGTCATTGATCATCAGCATCAGCGCTCCCCGGCGGCTTCCGCCCTGCTCAATGAGTCCGGTAGTATAACTGAACAAGCCTCCCCAGGAGACCGCTCCGCTGGATGAGCCGTTAACCCCTTTAACTACCGCTCTTCTCGGTCTGAGGGAGCTGAGGTTAATGCCCACGCCGCCGCCCCTGGCCATAATCTCGGTCATCTCCGACAGGGTCTCCATAATTCCGCCGCGGCTGTCCTTAGGAGAAGGAATAACGTAACAGTTGAACAAGGTGAGCTCTTCGCTCGCCCCGGCCCCCGCTGCAATTCTGCCGCCCGGAACCAGCTTCCAATCATCAAGAATGGAGCGGAACTTGCCCTCCCATTCCAGCTGAAGCTCAGGTGACGCTTCTACGGATGCCATCGCTTTGGCCAAGCGATCCCACATTTCCTCAGGTGTCTTCTCTATATTAAGGGTAAGTTTCTCGACATCGGTATCCACCGTTTCGCCACTTCGGGTCTTTACGGTTACCCTATTCCCCTGTCTGGCCGTTATTTCTCCTACTTCCTTGGCAGGAAATTTGGGATCATCCTTGGTCAGTACAAGGACCGTATCTCCAATCTTCGCTTCGCTGGGATCCGCATTCTTCCAAGCATAACGATCCAAAAATATTTTTTCACTCAATCCTTCAAGCCGCTTCTGATTCTGTGTATTCATGAAGAATGACCTCCTAGAAACTTAATGAGAACTATATAACTTTTCTACCCAAATATGTACATACCACAACATATTGTGCATAATCATCATCATACTATACAACATATCGGACTATTGTGATTTCCATCATATCTCTAATCCGCCCAGTTCCATCCCACGCCCCTTCTTCAATTGATCTGGTTTATCTCTCAAGTATCCCAAGTTATGAACAGTCCTATTTTCGTCCATACTAACTCTACATCATCTGTTCCAGAAGGAATGAACTTCAAGAAATTTGCTGCGCAATCTTCAATTCAACTCATTCCCAACAAGATCACGATCCAGAATCAACAGCTGAGAAAGGAAGACTCGAGCCTATGAGAATACAACCCGGACCTGATCTTCATCCAAGCATCCAGTTTGACCGAACCTGGTTTGAGCAGTTGGAATCGAGACTTGACCGAGGAGGTCCCTGGGACAACTGGAGCTTATTCTCCCTGGCCATAGAATCAGAAGAAGCGGGACTTGTCACAGAATTTGAGGAAATGCAGTGTTTGAAGCATCTGCATGGACTTGAGCCGCTTCCTCACCAGACGGATACAGCCAGGAAAGTTTTGTTCGAGATGCGGGGCCGTGCCATTCTGGCGGATGAGGTCGGACTTGGGAAGACGATAGAAGCCGGACTTATACTCAAAGAATATTTAATCCGCGGGCTCGTCCGCAAGGTTCTTATACTGGTTCCTGCCTCGCTTGTTCTTCAGTGGGTCAGAGAGCTGAATGCCAAGTTTGGAATCTCGGCCACGGCCCAGAAGAAAGTTCACTCTTGGGATTCCGACATTGTGGTAGCTTCGATGGATACCGCCAAGCGCGATCCACACCGTGAGATTTTGCTGGGACAGGAATATGACCTTGTCATCGTGGATGAAGCACATAAGCTCAAGAATAAGAAGACAACCAACTATCAGTTCATGCTGAAGCTCCGCAAGAAATACTGTCTGCTTCTAACTGCAACGCCCGTACAGAATAATCTGGACGAGCTGTTCAATCTCATTAACCTGCTCAAACCAGGTCAGCTTGGGCGGCAAGGTGACTTCTCGGCTAACTTTGTGCTTGATAAGCGCGTTGCCAAGAATGAGGATCAGCTTAAGGGTGAGCTCTCCAAGGTTATGATCCGTAATCGCCGCGGTGAGGGTCAATTAAATTTCACCAAGCGAATTGTACGGAACGTCCCACTGGAGCTGTCACCAGATGAGAAGGCGCTGTATGACGGAGTGACCTCTTTTGTCAAAAATCAATACCAGGCTTCCGGCGGAAATTTCAGCAGCATGCTCTCACTGGTTACCTTACAAAGGGAAGTATGCAGCAGCCGGGATGCGGTGTTCGTCACCCTCGTCAATTTGTCCAAGAAGCTGGCTCCCGATTCACCGGTCAGAGACCAAATTTGGGAACTCGTGCATGCGATTAAAGCGATCAAGGAGAACACAAAGGCTGAGAAAACCATAGAGCTCATTCGGGAAATGAATGAGAAAGTGATCGTCTTCACGGAATACCGGGCAACCCAGGAGTATCTGCTTAATTACTTCAGGGACCACGGTCTGACGGCCGTGCCTTACCGGGGCGGGATGAACCGCGGCAAGAAAGACTGGATGATGGATTTGTTCCGCGGCCGTGCTGAAGTTATGATTGCCACCGAAGCAGGCGGCGAGGGCATTAATCTTCAATTCTGTCATAACATGATCAATTTCGATCTGCCCTGGAATCCGATGCGTGTAGAACAGCGAATTGGGCGCGTTCACAGGCTGGGGCAGCAGAATGATGTGAAAATATTCAATTTATCTACGAATGGAACGATCGAGGAACACATTTTGAGCCTGCTGCACGAGAAAATTAATATGTTTGAGACGGTAATTGGCAGCCTCGATGTGATTCTGGAACGGTTCGAGAAGAATCATTCGCTGGAGAAGAGCCTGTATAGAATCATGCTTGAATCGGAGAATGAGGAAGATCTTAAGAAGCAGGTCGAGTCACTTGGAAGCTCACTGGATTCCATTAAGCAGGAAGTTACTTTGAATGACACTATTATAGACAACAATGAAGGTAATTTAGAGCAGCTCTTGGGAGGTTGACTATGAATGAGTATGACGACAGAACAGATCCACAAATATGTCCTGACCTACCTGGAGAGCATGGAATGCAATGTAATCGAACAGTCTCCTTACCACGTGACGGTCAAGCTGTCTCCTGAGGCCGATAAAGAGCTTACTGGCCGCCCTTACTATTGGAGCTTTATTGAACGGACGAACGCAGAACCAGAGACGATGTCATTCTTGTTCGTCTTTGACCCCGAGAAATACGAGGAGGCCGAAATCGCCAAGACAGCCCAAGCGAATGATGCACGGAGGGCCGCGCTTCATGCCCAGCTGAATCAGCCTGTTATCTCAGCCGGGGAAGGAACCGTCACCCCATCTCCCTCCCAAACGGAGGACAGCATTCTTGGAAGATACTTCGGTGTTGTACGCCCGCTTCCGAATGTCGGACCTGGCCGAATACACCGGGAGCATTTGCATTTTGGAAGCCCGCGTCTGAAGCAAATTTTCGAGGCAGCCCGTCGTGGAGGCAGCTGTGTGTACTTGTTCGAGGATCCAGGACCTAGACAGCGCTCAACCCTGTTTCCTGCAGCTTACGAGCCGTGGCTCGGCGTTAATTTCAAAGTCGAATTTGCCTGTGATATGAAGCGGGAAGAGCTTCACTTCATGGGAATATCTCTGGTAAGCCGAAAGATAGACTTTCAATTCCATAATCGGCTGAACGGACGATCCCTCCGGCCCAGATTGCCTGAAAATGTACACATAGAGCCCTCATCCATTACCCTTGCTGAAGGAAGAGATGCTCTTGAATCTTCACTTCAGGACAAGCTGCGTGAAATTGACCCGGGCTGGGCAACGGAGGCGTCAGAACGTCTACAAGAGGAGCTTGAATTGATTGATGCCTATTATAATGACCTTCTGCTCGAAGAGGATGAAGAGAAACGCACATCGGCCCACGAACAGTATGAAGCTAGACGCAAGGAGATTCGGTGGCAATATGAACCGAGAATCCTAGTATCTGCTATAAACTGCGGTATCTTTCATCTTAGACAGGAGACTTCCCGGATGAAGTGACCATTATCGATAAAACCCCGCAAAACTAGAAGACCAGTGACAAGCTTGTCCCGACAGGTTGTAACAGTCTTTTGCCAGCCATTTCACTACAATGGGTACACTGAACTTCAAATTACAGGAATGCTAGACACAAACCAAACTTAGGCAGGTGTTGTCATTTATGCAGAGAGGTCTGATTAAGCTCTTTCGTACCAGTGTATGTATGGTACTGGTTTTTGGAGGAATTCAGAGCCTGTCCGGCTCTTACGTTGAAGCAGCTTCTGAGATTCAGATTGCCCAAACAACCAAAGAGGCAGAATCTGAGTTGACTCTCTTTGTTCGAAATATCCTCGGCAGCTTATCGGAGCAGGAACCTTTTGAGGATTGGAAGCAAGCCGAATTTACAGCTGAGCCTCTTGGACCAGGCACCCATGCCTGGTTCATTACGATTCGTCCTGGCGCCTCCCAAAGCGAAGAAGGTTATCTGATAATTGGCGCCAAACCGGGTGGCGGTTATGCATTGATCGAATATGGCCGTGGATCAGGACCTTTATTCTCTGCGAAGTCGTTGGAGCACGCGATAGCCCTGATTAGAGACTTGGGAGAAGAGCGTGACCTCTTGATCCAGAAGCTGTATGCTGGTCCCGCCCTAGCCGAATGGAAGATTAGCGCCAAGGGTTCAACAGAGGAGAGCAGATATTTTGACGCAGTAAGCGGTGAGCTTCTGCCCGAGACGGATATGAGCTGGACGAAGCAGGTGGACTACACGGCATCGCCAGACCCAAGCTTGATCCAAAGTTATAGCCGGGGCATGACTCCAATGAAGACTGTAGTCACTGCACAAGCATTTAATACTTATGAGAACATTTCGTGGATGACTCAAAAGCCACTTAAGATGAATGAAGCCTCTATCATCAAGCAGCTTCAGCTTAAGAAGAAACTTGTCTTTGCCTCCCGAGGTTCAGGCCGCACTTATTCCCTTTCTCTTCCCGTTAACGGGTTTCAGCGCTGGACCCATTCTGAGACCGACAGTCTATATGTATTGTCCAAATCCGGTGGATCGATCCGATGGATCTCCTTAGCATCTTTGGAGAAAATGGGCGGATTCTATACTGTAAATGGTTCCTGACGTCAAAAAAGCTGATCCCTTTACCGGTATCAGCTTTTATCTGTTCTAGGTGAAATCCCTAGATTTCTCGTGAAGACTCTTTCGGTACGCGCGGTTTCATAAGCGGAACCGGTTCACTCTCCCACCACATCTCAATGGCAAAAGGAATCATCCCGAACCATTTACGTACCCACGGCTCACGTTGGTGCTGATGTTCCAGCCTGCGAACTTCCCGGGGTGTCTCCACAAAGTGCACGACTCTCTCGGTAATGATCTTTACAAGTTCATCGCCGCTAGCCATGATAACGATCCCTCCCTTTAAAGAAAAAGGTTACTGACTGCTCCTTGGTCTTATTGTGCTCCGAATTGATTCTTCTTATTCACACTGTGTGTTCACTTTCATCTTTCGCCTTTTGCCCATTACGGACTATGCATCATTTCCAACTCGTTAGACCATGATAAGGTAAAAGAAACCAAAGATAAAGGTGATCATTATGCTGCGAATACTTCCTATGCTTCTATGCATTCCTCTTTTAACCGGTTGGATATCGCCGAGGGTGACACAGGCCCGCCCGGATGATATGGAAAGGCTCTCCCGGCATGCATTTCCGGAGCCCGTAGTGCTCATTGATGCAGGCCATGGCGGAATCGACGGGGGAACCTCTTTCCAAGAAATTCTGGAGAAAGACATCAACCTGGATATCTCGCGCAAGCTGTATCTTCTATTGAAGAGCAAGGGCTATACGGCTGCCTTAAATCGCTCAGAAGACTATGCGCTCAGTGATGAGAATCAGTGGCTGAAGAACCGTTCACGGCATCTCCGCGATCTTGCCCAGAGAAAAGGGCTAAGTGACGAACTGACCACTTCTATCGTGGTAAGTATTCATGTGAACTGGGCAAACAGCCAAAAGAAGCGGGGGCCGCTCGTTCTGCACCAAAATGAAGGGAAAAGCGCATTCCTGGCATGGGCCATTCAGAATGCGCTGAATTCTTTGTACGGCACCCGGTCTTTACCTACGCTCGGCAAGCCGTTTTACTTATTGAATCATATCGGTTACCCTGCTGTCATCGTCGAGACCGGATTTCTCAGCAGCCCTGAAGACAGGGTCATGCTGACCGGATCAAAAGGCCAGATGGACGTGGCTAAGGTAATTGCTGCCGGTATTATGGAGTATTTCACGGAAATATAAAATCCAGCTTCCGCTGCTCCCTGGCCAGATCACTGACCCCTACAAAATCAGCCTCCTGCCTAAGCGTATGAATCGAATTGCGAAGCACAGAGGCTGTTTTCTTCCCACGTGAACCCACGTGACCGATGGTGACGCAGCTGTCATGGCTTTTTAACCATTCAGACACCTTCCCGACCTGCTTGGATATATGCGCGGTGGATGCTACATCATCCAAAAAGATATGATTGTACACCTCAGGAAGTCCTTTTTGTTTACACAGCTTGCCGACAATGGATCTGTAGTTAGTTTTGCTGTCTACGAAGAATAATCCCCGCTCCTTGCAGACATCCAGTACGATAGACATAATGCGCTCATCCGCTGTCACTTTGGATCCCATGTGATTATTGATCCCGACCGCATAAGGCACATTATCAATAGCTGCTTCCACCGCCTTGCGCACTTCTTGATCCGACATTTTGGTCAAGATAGCCCCTGGCCCAAGCCATTCCGGTCTCCCGCGCTTCGGTTCCATGGGCAGATGGAGAAGCACATCATAACCCTTCTCATGAGCCCGCTTGGCATCCTCCTGCGTAGTTTGAAGAAAAGGCATAACGGCCACCGTTAACTTAACAGGCATGGACAAGATCTCATCTGTCCCTTCCATCTTGTTGCCCAGATCATCAATAATGACCGCGAGTTTTTTCTTCGAGTGAGCTTTCGGATTAGCTAGCTTCGTGTCCGGGTTCGCCATAACGGCTGATTTCCTGTCTATATGATGATTATTCTCCGGTAGGGCATAACTGGATACCGGACCTGCCAGAAATCCGCATAACACTGTACCGGTTAACAGCCTGCGGGCAGCTCCTATTAACTTGTTCTTTGATTTATCCTTCGCCATAACCTGATCCTCCTGCCTTAACACACATTGTCCCTACATTGTTTGAACTTAGGGATTCAAATATGTATGGCAAAAAAGGTGCTTTCAGGATGTTTAGCTCCCTCCAGCTTCGAGCGTCGACTTCACCTTAACCAGGCAAGCCGCGAGCAACCCCACACTCAAGATAAGCGCAAGCAGGATAAAGGTGAACGAGAAGCTGCCTAATTTCATAAACTGAATCGATACAATGGGGCCTAAGCTAGTTCCAGCAAATAAAATAAACGTATATACGGACACCGCAATACCTCGCGCTTCTCCGCCCAATTGCCCGATAAGTGACACCAGGGAGGGAACCGCGAGGGCAATTCCAGATACGAAGACCAGAGTCATGAACACCAGCAATAGAAGATTCGGGATCATTCCCAGAGAACTGAGACCAAGTACAGCTAAAGTTAATCCCCCTCGCAGTACAGCAAGAACACCATAACGCCGGGCGAGTCTTCCAGCAAAAGGAGCAACCAGCATACCTAATACCCCGATCGATCGCACATACAGAATTTCATGCGGGTTAAGCCGGAATACGGGGCCACTCAGATAAGATCCGAGTACAGAATACATACTTACAAAAGACATAAGGAGCACAAGCGCAGCGATATAGCTAAACACTAAATTTTTTCGGATAAATACGTTTCTCATCTGCTTGATAGGCTCCCAGATGTTAGCCTGAGGCCGGGCAACCTTCCCTTTAGGCAGAAGCCAGATGATCAATACAGCGGTACACGCATACATAGCAGCAAGCAGATAGAAAACCATATTCCATCCGTACTCCTGACTGACAATGCCAGAAATGACCTGCCCGAGAATTCCAGCCACCAGGAAGCCTGTACTGATGAATCCAATCGTAGTCACCCGCTTGTGTGCCGGAAACATCTCTACAGCATAAGCCAGGGCTACGGGAGAGAAGGTCGCTGCCGCTGCCCCTTGAAGACCTCTAAGAACAAACAGCATCGTTAAGTTGTGAGCCGTTCCTAATAGGAATGAAATCAGAGTCAATGCGATTAGCCCCATAGTTATGACTTGCTTTCGACCATACCTATCCGACAGTGCCCCATATACCAGGCATCCCAATGCAAATCCTAGGGAAAAGATACTGCCCGCTCCCGCTGCTTGTGTTGTCGTAATGCCAAATTCACTCGCAAAAATTGAGATTAGAGGAATAGTTACATATAAACTGCACATCACAGCCATTCCAGACCAGGATAATACCGCTGTCATCCAGGAGTAACTATGTTGATTCCTGAATGTACCTACCGCCTGTTTGATAATAAACACCTCTCTCGACAATTGTATATAGTTAGATAATCTAATCATTAGGTTAAAAAAATTTATCTTCCTACACCCATTTTTCTCTCAACGCTTGCATTTAGTTTAGTTAAAACTTTCTGTAATAAAGCCTGCTCTCCTTGATCCAAATCAGCGATAAATGAAGCGCAAGCTGACCAGAATGTGGGCAGGACCTGTTCAACCAAGCCGCGTCCTTCAGGGGTAATTGTCACATGAACCATCCGGCGGTTATTCTCATCCGCCTTTCGCTGAATCCAGCTCCTACTCTCAAGCCAATCAAGCAGTGCTGTCGCCGAAGCTCGGCGGATACCCAGGCGCTCGGCAATAGCTGAGGGGTTGATCTCTCCATGGTTTTGATGCAGAATTAGCAGCAGCAGAAGGTCTAATTTGCTTTCTGTAATTCCATATGCAGAGAGATCCAAATCCATCTTATCCTGCAGATTATCACCTATCCACAGCAGCAGCAGACCAATATGAGCCGAGGCTTGATCGGTCTCCTCGGAAGCTGTCTTCCCCATAAGCTGCAAGTAAGGCTCTATTCCTAATTTAGGCAGCTGTTTATCAACAGAATATTCCTTTTCAATTTTCTTTCTCATTTAGTCACCTACAATGATTAGATTATCTAACTATGAGTAATATAATGGCTTTTTCTTCTAATTGCAAGCAGTTAATTAAAAATCAGGCCGCAGGAAGATATGTCTGATTGGCACGTTCACACAATTGCACAGTAAAAGAACAGGCCCTTAAATTACTTAGTAATTTAAGGGCCTGTTCTACTTAAAATTAATGCGGTCGAGAGGACTCGAACCTCCACGGGGGGTTAGCCCACACGGACCTGAACCGTGCGCGTCTGCCAATTCCGCCACGACCGCTCATTGTCTCTTGCATAAGGTGTTCTCTGCGGCGACAAGATATATCTTATCATGGAACTCTAACCAAGTCAACAACCTTTTTATTTTTTTATTTTCCATTGATATTTAGCAAATAAAATGGTTAAAATAAGAACATAAGTTCGTATTAAGGTGGTGAATTCCATGGCTGTTCCCAATATAAGTACAGATGAGCTTAGCTTGATCAAGAGCTGGCTGATGCTTGTATTTATACGCAAAGTCTTCGAACGCGACTCTCGAATTCTAATGAGCAGTGGTGTTCTCAAAAGCCCTGACGTCTATGTGGATATGATTGCTAGTGGTGCAGACCGTGTTGCCGTAGTTATGAAAGAAATACAGAATGATTTCACGAAAAGCAAGATCAAAATTTATGAGGTTAATCAGAGTCAGCAAGGCATCGAAGCCAAGTATCTTTGCCGCGGCAGCCGCGGCGAAATGCGCATTCTCTGGTCCGCATTACGAAGTGAAATGCCCAGCCGGATGAGAGCTTATCTGGGCGTACAGCCGAGCACACTGAACGAACAGCTGAGCCCTATCTAGTTCTGATCACTGCCTAACTAACGGTAAGACAAATACCCTTTGAACTTTTGTCAAAGGGTATTATCATATGATATCAGACTCATGCTGCATACTTCTTACTGGGTCAATGCCTGCTCCACTCTTGTGGCACCCTGTGACAGGATATGTCCTGAGCTGACCGCGGCCGCGGCCGCCGCAGCCTCACGAATCTCAGCGTCGGTAGCACCCTTGGATCTGGCCTCTTCCGTATGATAGAACGTACACACCTCATTGTTGGCGAACAGGCTGATTCCGAGTGCAATCAACTGCTTCGTCTTGGCATCCAGTTCTCCTGCTGCCAGAGACTTTCCGGTAAAATCATGATAGGCTTCGGCCACACCTGGCATAGACTCACCAAAGGCTTGAATTCCATCTTTATATGCTCTTACTTTATCGTTCTTCTGAGACATCGTCAGCACCTCTTCCTGTATAGATAAGCTTATTCAGCCGCTCTCTATTACATTGTCCGAGGTACAGCCATAATATGCTCTACACTTCAAAAGAAATACGCGGTTCCTTGGCAGGTTGAAATGTATAATTTCTGTCCAGCTTGACAATATTACGGTTTGGCCGCCGGATCATGACCTGTGTATCGCTCCAGGCCACGACAATTCCTCTGACGTCATTCTCTGGAATCGCATCCCGAATGACCCGGACTTTCTCTCCGGATAAGCGAAATGCATCTAATTCTTCATCACTAATCATGTTATTGTCAGTACCTCCTTATGGATAGACGTGGACATCGGCTTTAATATATCACATTATATCAAAGCATCAAATCCGAACACAAAAACAGGTCATCCACCGGTATCCACCGGCAAACGACCTGTCTCAACAACGGCTACCCCGTAGTAACCGCGTATATCAAAAGGTATTGCTCCCTATTTATCTTTGTGCGTGTTCTTTGCTATCGTTCTTCTCAAACCAGAAATCAAGCACTTTAGCGGACATCACACGCTCTTCAATGTATGCTACCTGCTGAGGGCTGAATTCTTCTCTCCAAGGAAAAGAAAGATCCTCACACATACCCGCAATGGTTAGCAGCTGTGACCAGGCTACGTACCGTTTGTACCAAAAGAACTGCGGGTGTTCAAGCATATAGGGATAAAGGTCATCAAATTCTGTATGTTTGCAATCAAGAGCTCGCTCAAAGGTAACCTTAGCTTCACTTAACTTCGTAACAAAATATTCTGCATTTACTACTGGTTGTTGTTCCCCCATGTAGTTGCCTCCTCTCCCTACTTATCTCTTATTATAACTGAAAAGAAAGGCTGTGCAAAGGACTCTTGTGAAATTGATGCCGTTTTGCCTAGTCCTCAAATGTGACCTTTCCGTCATTTAGAGACATAATTCGCACCAGTGATTCGAGACGGATTCCCTGCTCACGAATCGCCCTGCCCCCAGCTTGAAAGCTCTTCTCTACGACAATGCCGACGCCAACCAGCTCAGCACCAGAACGCTGAATAATCTTAACTACACCACGTGCGGCATCACCATTGGCAATAATATCATCAATGAACAGGATACGGTCGTTCTCGGAGATGTACTGTCTTGAGATGAGAATATCCGTTACAATCCCTTTCGTAAATGAAGGAACCCGTTCGCACAGCGCATCCGGATCGGCCAGAAGCGTCTTCTTCCGGCGGGCGAATACGAGTGGCACTCCAAGCTCATAAGCAGTAGCAAAGGCCGCAGGAATCCCGGATGATTCTACAGTAACTACACGGGTAACTCCCTCTTCACGAAATCTTGCTGCAAATTCCTTGCCCATTTGCATCGTTAGCTCTGGATCTACTTGGTGATTAAGAAGGCCGTCGAGCTTAAGTACCTGGTCTGAGATAACAATCCCTTCTTCCAGGATTCTTTGTTTTAATGCTTCCATGGTTTTCTCCTCCTAAGGATATCATCTAATCTGCATTCTCTGATTGGCTGGACTTGTTAGCTTGTCCGCGCTCGGTCTTGCTTAATCTGCTTGCCTTCAAATTCCGTATGAACAAGTAAATAATTACTCCGATCAATGAAAGTACGATAACCAGAAGGGCCATACGCCACATGTGATGATGAACAAAGTAAGCCATTTTTCTCCAGTGGTGGCCTACCGTAGCTCCAAGAGCCATAAAAGTTGTACACCATATAGCCGCACCAATACTTGCGTAGATCAGATACAAATAGAGCGGAAGGCGGTATACTCCCGACAAATATGAGGTTAGTTGACGCAGACCCGGGACGAAATAACCAAACAGCACACTCCAGTTACCATAACGCGCGAACCATTTCTCCGTTGTGGCCAGTCTGCTCGGAGTAATGAATATCCATTTTCCGAATTTGTGAAGCAGAGGTGTTCCCACCACTCTTCCCAGCGTGTAGCTCAGAATCATCCCCGTCATGCTTCCTAGAAAGGTCATGAGCAGTGCAATCCAGAACACAAAGTGCCCCTCTGCCGTCAGACCTCCGAATGTCACAACCAGTGTTTCATCGGGTACAGGAATGCCCATAAAGCCCAACGCCAGTAGTCCGAACATAGCCAAATAACCATATTGGGCGATATAAGACATAATTACACTCAAGATATATCTCACCTTTCTAAAGATACAGCGCAGGGCTCTGCTCAAGAATGGACATGTTGCAGTCATGTCCCGTTCCCGTTCCACATACCTTGTACTATATATAGCACAGATTCGAAACGTTCGGAAGCCATGTACTTCCATAGTTACCCACAGGCAGCACACCGAAACGGTAAGGAGGAAAAAGATGAAAAATGCCGTTAAAGTCTTACAAATCGGCTTCACCTATATCGGCACCATCGTTGGGGCCGGTTTTGCCACAGGTCAGGAGATTATCAAATTCTTCACGCAATACGGCAAATGGGGCGCACTCACCATTTTGCTGGCAACTGTCCTGTTTATTTGGCTCGGTACCAAGATGATGCTTCTTGCTCATGATATAGGTGCCTCCTCTTATGAGGATTTGAACCGCCGTCTGTTCGGTCCGAAGGCCGGAGGAATAATCAGTATCTTTACTTTAGTTGTCCTCATGGGTGTGAACAGTGTTATGCTCGCCGGCGCAGGCTCTGTCTTCATGGAGCATCTCGGGCTTCATTATCAGACCGGACTATGGATTACGTTGATCGGGACTTACCTGCTGCTTCATCGCGGTATACAAGCTATTCTCCAGCTGAACTCTATTGTTGTTCCTCTCATGCTCATCCTGTCGGTCATTATTATTAGCAACACGGCAGGTATGCCTGATGCTTCCCGCTTCCTGACTTATACGACCGATGCAAGCTTGGGCGCAGCATGGGCTTCCCCGCTAATGTATACGGCCTTTAATCTGGGAATGGCCCAGGCGGTACTCGTTCCTGTCGGGAGTCACACCCGGAACCGAAAAGTAATTATCTGGGGAGGCATCGTGGGCGGGGTTGGCGTTGGCTTTCTGCTTCTGGCAGGACACTTTGCTCTATCTGCCCACATGCCGGGGATTACACAATTTGAGATTCCCATGGGTCATATCGCCAACGATTTAGGAACAGTTGTAAGAATTGTATATGTGATTCTAATCTTCCTTGAAATCTTCAGTACTTTCGTTGCCGATGTCTATGGAGTAGCTTTACAGCTCAAACAGCATCTCCGGATCGGACCCAAGCTGCTGTCACTGATTCTGCTGTTCGTATGTTACCTTACCAGTCAATTCGGATTCAGTTCTCTGCTCTCCGTACTGTATCCGCTATTCGGTCTATTTAGTCTGATCTGGATCATTATGCTGGTGCTGCACCCAAGTAAAAGAGAAGCCTAAAAACACGGAGTCGTCTGTCACTTAGGATTGATATTGCAAATATACTTTCTTCAGCTCATGAACAGCCCGGGCGATGGAATACTCACGCTTCGCTTTCTCCCAACCTGTGCGTGCCAAGCCATATCGGTATGAAGGGTCCAGGATGACGGTTTCCAGAGCTGAAGCCAGCGCATTCGAATCTTCAGACGGAACAAGCAGTCCTCCAACCCCATGCTCAATCTGTTCTGCGATTCCTCCAACCTCCGTACCCACCAGTGTGAGACAGCATAAGGCTGCCTCTGCAAATACGGATCCGAATGCCTCGGCGCGAGACGGAAGAACAAATATATCAAAGAAAGGCATGAATTCTTCCGGATGAAGTGTGTACCCGTAAAAGATCGTCTCTTCGTAGATTCCAAGCTCCTGTGCCATTTGTTCAAGCTCCGGACGAATAGGTCCATCCCCAATAATATGCAGGACATAAGGGTGTCCCTTTCGTTTGAGCTTTGCACAGGCCTCTAGCAGAATATCGAGGCCTTTGGCCGGGACAAGCCGGCAGACCGTTACAAGCTGAGCTACCTCGTTATCATGCGGAATCGGCTTGAACCTCTTCTCATCGAATCCGTTCGAAATAACGCCGATATCTTCCGGACGCTCCACGTGCGGAGATAAATAATCAAGAAAGGATCTTGAGACGGTTAGCATTTGGTCCGTCTGGTGCTCAAGTTCTCTATATAGGGAGGTCAGAAACCTCTGTTCCGGCCCCCCTTTCTGAATGGTTCCGTTAAGAAGAAGCTCCCGCTCATAACTGGAGTGAATCGTCTGAATGACTGGCGTATCCGGAAATATCTCCTTCATGGCCAGACCCGCGATCGGATGATGAGCGTGGATCAAATCATAGGGACGCTGTATTCTCAGCTTAGTCCACCACAGGTAATCCCGGTACGTCTGTATATACTTTTGAACAACGGGACTGTCTCCATACTCCGTCCAATCGAATGTATGAAACTTCACTTGATCCGTACCCTTGCTGCGAATTCGCTTGGGTATCGAGAATATATCCATTTCCCAGTGGGGCGGATTAAATCTTTCCTGCAAATAAGGAATCATGGATGATACGCCGCCAGGCTGTTCAGGCGGGAAGAATAATGCCTGCAATAATTTCATAGGGTTGCCCCTTTCTCTGTTCTATAACGCCTGTCAGCGTCGTCTGTTTCTCCATTATGCCATAGGTAAGAAGGAACATCCATTTCCCTTTTGTGAATCAAAATCCTTTATGATAAACTGCTAATACTTTGTAGTTTCATAGAAGGAACGGATAACGGAAGGAGCAAAATCCATGATGGAGCAACAGGCGCTGCCCGCAGACTATGTTAAGAACATGACTAACCTGCTTGGGGCCGAGGAAGGCGAGCAGTTTCTAAAGAGCTATGGTAAGCCAAGAGCATACGGGCTCAGATTAAATACTCTTAAGATGACTCCTTCGTCTCCGGTAATGGAGGTTATGAAGAATCAGTTTCATTTAAGGGAAGTTCCTTGGTGTCAGAATGGATTCTATTATGAGGAAAGTTCACGTCCTGGTAAGCACCCTTACCACGCAGCCGGACTTTATTATATTCAGGAGCCATCGGCAATGTCAGCGGTCGAGCTTCTCGCTCCTGAACCAGGGGAGACTATTCTGGATCTTGCAGGGGCACCTGGTGGCAAGACAACCCAAATCGCCGCTAGAATGAAGGGCGAGGGCCTGCTTATTGCCAACGAAATTCACCCCCAGCGTGCCAAGATTCTGGCCGAGAACGTTGAACGCTGGGGAATTCGCAACACGGTGGTTACCCAGTCCGCCCCCGAAGGGCTCTCTTCTAGATTCCCGCTAACCTTTGACCGGATTATGCTTGATGCCCCCTGTTCGGGGGAAGGCATGTTCCGCAAAGATCCCGAGGCGGTAAAAGAATGGTCCGAGCGTTCGGTAGAGGCTTGCGCGGCAAGGCAGTGGGACATCATTCATGATGCCATCAAGATGCTTAAACCTGGCGGCCGACTGGCCTACTCTACCTGTACTTTCAACCGCCAAGAGAACGAGGAGACCATCGCCCGCCTGCTTGAGACCTATCCCTTCATGGAGCTGATCACCGAAAAGCGTATATGGCCTCACAAGCAGGAGGGCGAAGGCCACTATGTGGCACTCTTGCAGAGGGGCGGTACTGCGGAGGAAAAGCTCGGCATAATCGGGGCTGATGTGAAGCCTATAAGAGGCAGGCTTCAGGCTGAAAGCGGAGCCAAAGGCGGGCGAAAAGCAAAGGCCGGCAAAGCCGCTGGTTCTTCGAAAGAAACACTGGCAGCCTGGCAAGCCTTCCAGACCTGGGCAGATGAGGACCTACCGGGTTACATCCCGGCGGATGGTAGCCCCGAGCTATTCGGTGAAGCTCTCTACTGGCTGCCGCGAAGCAGCGGACTGTCTCTGCAGATGAGCCAGCTGAGTGGACTTAAGGTGCCCCGGGCCGGTCTGCACCTCGGCGAGCTGAGGAAAGGAAGATTCCAGCCCAGCCATGCGCTGGCTATGGCTTCCTCCGCCAAGGAGGCAGCCCGGACTTGGGATCTGGAGCCCACGTCGCCTGAGGCAGCCGCCTATTTGCGCGGGGAGACCCTCCCTGTTCCGGACTCCCTGAAGGGATGGACTCTGGTTACCGTATCCGGATACCCGCTCGGGTTCGGCAAAGCCAGCGGGGGACAGCTGAAGAACCATCTGCCCAAAGGGCTGAGAATTCAACTTTAACCGAGGCACTACGTCCGAATCCAATCCATAAGGGCCTGGCTAACCATCACGATGGGCCGTTTTAATTAAAAAAGTCTGCTGAGATCAGAAATCCTCAGCAGACTTTACTATTTTACAGACAGTATTTCTCCAAAGCCAATCGTACGCCTTCCTCATTGTTCGAAGCGGTCACATCCTGTGCAGCCGCCTTCACCTCAAGCGGTGAGTTATCCATCGCGATCCCCAGCCCTGCGAACGTAAGCATCGTAATATCGTTATAGAAGTTGCCGATCGCCATCACCTGTTCAGCAGGAATCCCGCGCTGCTCGGCAAGCTTCTTAAGGGCATTGCCTTTCGATGCCTCGGGATGCATCAGGTCTATGAAATAATCGCCGCTGCGCAGCATATTGAGTTCATGAGTCCAAAGATTCCAATCTGCTTCGACCTTGTTCATCGCATCGGTTAGCCCGGATGCCGTCATTTTAACAATGGGTTCCGTAAAATCAACCCATGCAGGTAAATTAAGCGGTTCAATCAAAAACTTGTGATACATATCCAGGACCTCAGGTCCAATCTCATCCAGCTTGTCGACATAAATGCCGTAGGTAGTATTCACATCAAAATGAACGCCATTCTTGCGGCAGTAATCAATATAAGGTTCAAGCGCAGAAGGTTCGACTGCAAATTCATGCACAATCTCCCGGGTATTTACGTCCACGGTCGCCGCCCCGTTATGTGTGATCACATAACCGCCAAGGCCCATCGATTCCATAAAAGGAATACAGCTAAGGGGAGCTCTTCCTGTGCACAGCACAATTTCTGTTCCCTGCGCCGCTACTCTCTTGATGGTCTCAGCCGTGGCTGGCGTAAGCACATGATTATCGTCCAGTAGCGTTCCATCCACATCTAATGCAATCAGCTTGTATTTCAATGATCTCCACCCTCTCTATGTATAATTAATTATATAACATATTTCTGCTGACCGCCTAATTCAGCGAAGCAGGGCTAGTTCATCTTCCGTCAGTTCACGGAAAGCCCCCTTGGGCAAAGCCTCATCCAGAACAAGACGGCCCATCGATATTCTCTTTAAATAAATCACTTTAGAACCTACAGCTTCAAACATTCTCTTCACCTGGTGGAACTTGCCCTCCGAGATCGTCAGCAAAATCCGGCTGACCGGCCCCTCCTCATCGTGATCTTGCCCGGTAACAACCAGCTTGGCCGGGAGTGTCATATAGCCGTCGTCCAGTTCAACTCCCTGTTCAAATCGCAGCACTTCCTCCTGCCCAATCAGGCCGCGTACGTCAGCATAATAGGTTTTGGGGACGTGCTTGCGCGGGGACAGCAAATCATGGGCGAGCTGCCCATCATTGGTGAGCAGCAGCAGCCCTTCCGTATCCTTATCAAGCCGGCCTACCGGAAATGGAGAGAATACCTTATATTTAGCCGGAAGCAGATCAATCACGGTTCTGTCTCTGTTATCCTCAGTTGCGGAGATTACTCCGGCAGGCTTATGCAGCATGATATAGATGAACTCCCGGTACAGCACAGGCTCCCCATCCACTTCGATCCGATCATGATAGGGGTCCGCTTGGGCTCCACTATCTTTCAATATCTGTCCGTTAAGCGAGACTCTGCCCTGTTTGACCATCTTTTTGAGATCGGCTCTGGAGCCCATCCCCAGATGTCCCAGAATCTTGTCTACCCGCTGCGTCTTTTTTCCTTTATCCATGGATCTAAGTCCACCTCCAGCCTGCAGGATATTCGTTCTTAAGCATTCCATCCAGCCACTTGCCCCATCCCGCAGAATATCCGTCTATACAGACGAGCACATAACCCTTGGGTTCAGCGCCTTCGATGCGCTGTATTCGATCGGCGGAGATAGCCAGCGTCTCTCCCTTCAAATAACGGACCGCTTCTCCGTCTTCGGAGGATAAAGATAGCGTGCGCAGGGCTTCTTCGGGGCGCAGCGCAGCAGCCAGGGGGTGGCCCGGTGTGAATCTTCCATTCTTCACCGTGCCCACATACCACCCCGGTCTTACCGTCTTGAGCCCATTCAGCCGGTCCTTGGTAAGCGGGGACAAATATACATTGCCCCCGAACATAATTGGCTCGCCCTCGCTCTTAAGCTTCAAGTTGGACGCTGCGAAGCTGTTCCAGCTGCCCAGCAGCTCCTGCTCAGTAGGCTCCGATCTCTCCGGCGGTCCGTTCTTCTTACGGCGTGACAGCTTGTCCCCCGCGGGGCGCCGATGCTGGCTAATATTCATTTTCTCCGATGCGGGTATATGAGCATCCATCACTTCCATCTCCGCTGCATCACCATTATGGCGGAGCACAGCCACAAAATGACCTTCTCCTTCGATGAGGTGAGGCCACAGTCTGCCGCAATTCGAAGTCTCGCATGCCGCTTCTGCCGTATATTCTTGATCTTTCTCGGATACGCCAGCTTGCTTCAGCCATTCGGGACGGCCCTTCGAGATCCCCCATTCCTCGGGAATGGGCACGATGCTAAATTCGGGATGTCTGCTGATAAAGGCAGCAATCATGCCCTCATTCTCTTCGGGCGCAAATGTACAGGTAGAGTACACAATGGTTCCGCCTGGAGCCAGCAGCTCCGCCGCACTTTTCAATATATCCTTCTGCATGGCTTCGCATTTCTCAACCGAATGCTTCTCCCATTGACGGGCCATATCTGCATCCTTACGGAACATGCCTTCGCCAGAACACGGAGCATCGATCAATATCCGGTTAAAGAAGTGTGAGAATGCCTTAGCGATCCGATCCGGTGTCTCATTCAGCACCACGGCATTCCTTACTCCGTAAAGTTCTATATTCTTGGCCAATGCTTTTGTTCGTTCCGCGCTGATATCATTGGTTACCAAGATTCCAGTACCTTGAAGCTTCCCAGCAATTTGAGTAGATTTGCCACCTGGTGCTGCACACAGATCAAGCACCCGGTCACCCGGCTGAATTCCCAATGCCTCGACGGGGGCCATGGCGCTTGGTTCCTGAATGTAGTAGAGTCCAGCGTGATAATATGGATGCTTCCCTGGCTTCAGCCCTTCCTCCGTATAATAGCCGGTGCTGCACCAAGGAATAGGCCTTACCGGAAAAGGAACCATTTGTTCGAACTCTGCTTGATTAATCTTCAGTAGATTCGCCCGTACACCGGCAAAATGCGGCGCATCATAGGAATCAAGAAATGCCGGATATTCATCTCCAAGTAACTTCTCCATCCGTTCCAAGAACGCAGAAGGCAGTTGAACAGCCATACAGACACCCTCTCTAACTCGCAAGCGGCCCGCTGCCAGATTACAAGCAGCGGGCCGTGTGATTATTTGTCGTTAAATTTCTGATCCCGCAGCGCATGCTTCTCTCCTCGCTTAGGATGAATTTGAATCGGTATATTCGGCATAAGTTCCGAAGATGCGAGATTCACAGCACGCTCAAGTTTAGAATCTATAATTTGAATAGTGATATCGTAATAAGGAGTCGGCTCGCCTGAATGAGGATCCAGCTTGCCGACCATCTGCTTGACATCTTCTTTCACTTTGCCCAAATCAATTCCCAGGCTATCATCCGGATAACTCCGAAGCTTATCCGCCGCAGACTGAAGCATCTTATAGCTGCCTTTAATATTTCCTCTACGGAAATGAAATAACCCTACCGCTACCTGCAGCAGCCCTTTATACAGAGGTTCACGATTTCTGGCAAGCCACAATTCTTCGAGAACCTCATGGCATTCAAAAAAATCACGATCGCGGTTAAAATAAATCAGATACGCTACATAAAGCGGATCATACTTCATCCGGTCGCTCCGCTCTGCGCGCAGCCTTCAGAAGAGATTTCACTTCATCGACCAGCTCTTTCATGGACGCCAGGTCCTTCGCTTCCCATAGCTCATTGAACCGCCGCTGAGCATCAATCGCTTCGTTGACGAGGTGATAGAAATACAGCTGATGAATGGAATTCAAAGCTTGGGCCACCAGACTTGAATCATCCTCGAAGGATTTCTGTGCATCAAGGATCTCCTGACGAATGCTGGACATCTCATTATCAAGGACAAAAGCAGCCTCGGCCGCCTTCTTCAGACGCTCACGCATGTCTTCGGGCAGGCTATCCCGGTATTTATAATTCAGCGAGTGCTCGATCGTAGCCCAGAAATTCATAGCCAGTGTGCGAATCTGAATTTCGGCCAGCACCATCTTCTGTTCTAGAGCTGTCTGTACCGGATACTCCACAATCATATGGAAGCTGCGGTAGCCGCTGTCTTTATAATTAGTAATATAATCTTTCTCATACAAGACCTTTAGGTCTTTGCGATTACGAATATATTCAGCTACTCTTCGAATATCCTCAGCGAACTGACACATGATCCGTATACCTGCAATATCTTCAATTCCGGTCTCCAGTTGATCCATAGATACATTAAGGCGCTTGGCTTTATCCAGAATACTGGATAATTTCTTAACCCGTCCGGTCACGAATTCAATCGGTGCGTACTCTTCCCGTTTCTTAAGCTCGGATCGCATCGTCTTGAATTTGACTTTCAATTCTTCTACGGCCTGTTCATACGGAAGCAAAAATGTTCCCCAATCTCTGCCATCCATTGTGTGTGCTCCTCTCTAGCTCCCGGCGCCGCTTATCGGTGGTCGGCTCCAACCGCTTCGGATATATGGGTGAACCCGTCACGCGCAAGCAGTTCACGCAATCCGCGGTGAATCCGGCGATTAATCTCCGGGCCTTCATATATGAGCGCGGTGTATATCTCCACCAGACTTGCGCCGGCACGAATTTTCTCATAGGCGTCCTGACTATCGAAGATGCCCCCTGATCCGATGATCGGCAGCCGGCCTTCGGTCTGACGGTATATTCTTGAAATAATCTCAGTAGAGCGCTGCTTCAGCGGTCGTCCACTAAGTCCTCCGGTCTCCTTCGCGTTCGTATGGGTAAGACCTTCGCGGGAAATGGTTGTATTCGTCGCGATAATCCCCGATACGCCGCTGGCTGTAATGGTATTAACCATATACTCAAGCTCCTCATCACTCACGTCCGGAGCTATTTTGACCAGTACAGCTTTGGATTTGCCTGATCTCTCATTATGAACCTTCATCTCCTGCATCACCGCAGACAGCAAAGAGGCAAGCTCACTCCCGTGCTGTAGCGCGCGAAGATCCGGTGTATTGGGCGAGCTGATATTAACTACAAAAAAGTCAGCATGCGGATATAGCGCAGAAATACATTTCTCGTAATCCTGATGCGCTTCTTCATTCGGGGTCACTTTGTTCTTCCCAATATTCACGGCAATAGGAACGCGCCGGGCAGGAAGAGCAGCCAAAGTACTTGCCATGGCTTCTGCACCCTTGTTATTGAACCCCATTCTGTTGACCAGTGCCTCATCGGGAGGGAGACGGAACAACCTCGGCTGATCATTGCCGGGCTGACCTACAGGGGTTACGGTCCCTACCTCCATAAATCCGAAGCCAATCGAGGAGAAGCCCTCTACCGCTTCAGCGTTCTTATCCAAACCAGCAGCCAGCCCGACCGGTGTCGGGAAATGAATGCCGAACAAATCAACTGCCAAATCCGGTGTTTCCTGCACACCGTATATTTTATTAAGAAGCGATATGCCTCCCGGCATCTTGGCCGTTTTATGTAACCCGCCGATCACTAAATGGTGCGCTTTCTCGGGATCTATTCGGAAGAATACGGGTTTCCCCACGTTGCGATATAACACTGTTCACTCACTCCGTTCCTCTCTCGGTGGACATTCTGCCCTATTTCTCAGTTTAGCGTTTTCTATGTGAAAAGAAAAGTCTTGGACAAAGGTCCATATTTTCAAGGACAAACCATATAGATATTCAGAATGAAAGCCATTACAATAGCATTAGAAGGCTCTTCATTATTACAAGATATGTAGGAAAGTTATGAAATGAAAGGGGTATGAGCTCTATGTCAACCAAACGCAAGCCGCCAACACTTCATCAGAAGAAAGAAGAAGTTAACAAAAAGGCGTTAATCTGGAGCGGTTCTATATTAATTGCCATCATAATTGTATTTACCGTACTCCTGATCTGGAGCAAGAGTTAGTTCAACCAATGATATGTCTTACGGGGATTGGTCTGATTCTGTCTAACCGGGACAACAAAACGTTCCTCTGTGCGCCCGGCTAGCTCAGGTGCAATCCCCTTTCCAATCGTCACCTTGGTTCCCGCGGGAGCCAGATCGAACAGCTCCTCCACATCCGCCTTGCTCATTCTGATACAGCCCTTCGATTCATCCTTCCCTACACTGTCCGGCTCATTCGTTCCATGGATGGCATAATTCGTATCCGAAAGCTGCATTCCGCGGCTGCCGAACTCCCCGTTGGATTTTCCGTTCGGATTAATGACTTTCTCCGTGATCATGAAGGTTCCTTCAGGGGTTCGATCACCTCCAAGCCCAACCGTATAGCTTCTCACAACCACATTCCCGCTGACCAAGGCAAGCTCATGGCTGCTCTTGTCTACTAGGATTTCCAAAGGCTGAACCAAGAAGGGTACAGGTCCTGCGGCGGCTGCCTTGCTTTGACTTGGATTGGCACTGCCTCCTGATGCAGCGCCGGAAGGTCTATAGCTCTTCTGGGCATCAATCTCCTGCTTAGCAAGCTGAAGCGCCTGCTTGAAGGCTTGTTCAAGCTCCGGGCTGGTGCCGGCAATCCAATTGTTCGGATAGGGCTGGATAAGCTCGCTTAGCCCCTTTGGGAGTTGTCTGTTCTTATTAGTAAAATGGCCAATCGCTGAAGACACCACCGCATAGGCCTCCTGCTCCTTCGTCCACTGCCGCGCCTTCTTCTGAAGCGGACCGGCATCCGGCGGTTTGCAGTCACAGCTCTTCGCATCGAAAGCCTGCACAGCGGATCTACCGCTGGCCGCATCGCGCTCAACCGTGAACATTACAGGCATATTCCGCTTCCACAGCAGCCAGCGTCCCTTCTGCTCCATGCCAAGTACCGCCGTCAGACGAGCCTTGGGCTTCGAACTGCTCAGCAGTTCATCAATTGCCGCTCCCCTTCTGGAAGCATCTCTAAGAGAACTTGCTGTGAACGTCAATGAGGCCTCCTGACGCCCCGCAGGAGTTACATCGTTCACTGACACCTCAGACAGGGTATACAAGTCTTCCACGGATGGGTCATAATCCGAACTTACAGCGTCCGTGTGAACATCCGTATCGTCCATACTCGGGATGAATAATAGCAGCAGGAACATCAGTGTGACCAGCAGTCTGCGTCTGCGTCTGCGCCTGCCCCGCTTTTCCTTTTGGGCAGAAGCTTCCATAAGTCTTGCTTCATATTCTTTCCATACTTCCGCCGGTACCTTGCTGCTTTCGAACGCCTCGTAGATCTGACCAGCCTTATTGAAGCAGTAATTGGCTTTCCCTGTCTGGCCGCCTCTTTCATATTCTTTTCCAAGCAAATACCACGCCATCTTGTTATCCGGATGCATTTGAACGTATTTCTTGAGGTATGATGGACTCATCGCAACCTCCCTATTTATTGAGCTGAACCCATAAAGGTAACCCATTATTTTCCACTTAATTATGTATAATTCTATCTATTTATCGGCAGACTTTCCCAAGCATATCAGAGTCTAAAGAAACAGATGAGAAAGACAAGACTTGCGACCCATAATCGAAACTTCAATAGACAGCCACTGTGGCAATAACAAAGAGACACCCCCCACATGGTCAGCGGAAGATGTCTCCTGGTCAGCAAGAACTGCTATAGAAGGGCTTAACCCTCTTTGTTAAATGGAGTATCAGCAATCTTGATGGAATCCGTAGGGCAGCCGTCACAAGCGTCCTGCAGATCATCATACAGATCTTCACCAATTTCCGTGTTACCATGGTTGGCGTCATCCTTATAGATAACTTCTGCCAAACCTTCATCATCGTAATCATAAATATCTGGAGCTGTTGCGCCGCATGCGCCGCACGCGATGCATGTGTCTTTCTCCACCCAAGTATATTTCGCCATATTAATCTGCCTCCTAATATAAGACGGTACAAGTCCGGTGCGTTCCACCATGTACAATATAATATAATATAACCACAATTTCAAATGATTTCAGCGGGCAAACCGCTGATAATCATTATCATTCTTCCCTTTTCTCACGCAGAAAATCCGTCTGCAATGAGGTGCCCCGAATCTTGTGATTTCGAATCAGCGTGGAGGGGTCATCGCCAAGCATGCCTGCAGTAAGTACGGCATTCTCTCCAAACTTGTCCCTCAGCATATCCATGGCCTTGGTAAGCTGTTCTTTCTTCGGCTGCTTCTCATAATCGAACAGATCGAGCTGAAGCGCCGACTCCTCTTTGGGGACCAGATTCTGTAGTGTAATTCCAAGAAGCCGCACAGGTCGATCTTCTTTCCAATGCCTACGGTACAATTTACAGGCTTCCCGGTAGATGTCATCCATATTCTCAGTTACCCGGTCCAAAGTCTGTGAGCGGGTAATTGTCTTCATGTCCGGGGTTCTGATCGTAATCTGGATAGTCTGTGCCATCATTTGCTGTCTTCGCAGCCGCCTTGCTACCTGATCGGCCAGGTTCAGCATGACCCGTGAGACATCCTCCATGCTGCTGATGTCTCTCGGTAGCGTCGTTGTATGGCCAACGGATTTGTTCTTGCCCTGCTCTTCCTTGACAGGGGAATCATCGAGCCCGTAAGCGGCCTGCTTCATCCAGAGCCCCATCACTCCAAATCTTTCAGATAACACACGTTCATCCGTCCCGGCTAATTGGCCCAGTGTATAAATTCCCATCTTCTGAAGCTTCTCTGCTGTCTTCCTGCCAATTCCGTACATTTCACCGCACGGTCTATCCCATAAGAGCTTCGGTACATCTCTAATCCGAACAACTGTAATCCCGTTCGGCTTCTTCATATCGGAGCCCATCTTGGCCAGCAGCTTATTCGGAGCGATGCCGATCGAGCATGGAAGCCCAAGCTCTGTCATGATTCTCTCCTGGATCTCCTTCGCGATCTCCAGCGGAGTGCCAAACTGCTTCGAACCCGTTATATCCAGATAACATTCATCAATAGACACTGCTTGAAGAAGGGGAGTATATCCATAAGCGATGTTCATGAAGGCTTTGGAATACTGTCGGTACAAATGAAAGTTCGGTGCGATAACAATCAAATCAGGACAAATTTTAAGTGCCTGACTCACCAGCATGCCTGTTGAGATTCCAAGCTGACGCGCAGCATAGGAACAGGTCACAATGACACCTTTACGAAGCTCTACGCTCCCGGCGACTGCCGTAGGTTTATTTTTATACTTATGCGGCTCTTCGGCTTCATGTACAGAACAATAGAAAGCATTCATATCAATATGAAATATGACCCGGCCTTTAGCGGGATAATAATCCTCCACGTTCCTCACCGGAATCCCTCATTTCAGAAAATATAACGGTTTTATGCAAAAAATTCGAATCCGTGTTACATTTAAAAAAACAAGTGATATAATATTTCATTATACCAAAATTACCGATATTTTTTCATGACTTTTAAAGGGGGACTCTCCACTATGTCAAAGGCCTTATCCATCTTCGACACGACCTTGCGCGACGGCACACAGGGCGAAGGAATCAGTTTGTCTGCGGACGACAAATTAAAGATCGCCACGAAGCTCGATCAGCTGGGCGTGCATTATATTGAAGGCGGCATTCCGGGGAGCAATAATAAAGATATCGAATTCTTCAAACGGGTTAAAAGCCTGGGGCTGAACGCCAAGATTGCTGCATTCGGCAGCACCCGCCGTAAAGACAGCATCGCGGATCAGGACGCGAACCTGAATCGCATCATTGAGTCCGGTGCCCAAGCAGCAACATTGGTCGGGAAATCCTGGGATTTCCATGTCCATACAGCCCTCCAGACCTCGCTTGAAGAGAATCTGGCTATGATCTATGATTCGATCGCTTATTTGAAGCAGAAAGGACTCGAAGTTATCTTTGATGCCGAGCATTTCTTCGACGGATATAAGAACAACCCGGAATACGCGCTGTCTGTCATGAAGAAAGCTGAGGAAGCCGGAGCTGACTGGCTCGTCATGTGCGACACGAATGGCGGTACCCTGCCGCATGAAGTCCACAGTATTGTATCCGTTCTCGCAGGACATGCTGCAAATTCTTCGCTGGGTATACATACCCACAATGACTGCGAATTGGCCGTAGCCAACTCGCTTAGTGCAGTTCAGGCAGGCGCTCGGCAAATCCAGGGAACGATGAACGGATATGGCGAGCGGTGCGGCAATGCGAATCTGTGCAGCATCATCCCCAATCTTCAACTTAAGATGGGTTATGAGGTGCTTACACCTGCCAAGTTGGCCCAGCTTACGAATACGGCCCGCTATGTCAGCGAGATTGCCAATGTGCATATGCCCAATAATCAGCCATACGTTGGAACCTCGGCCTTTGCTCACAAAGGCGGCATCCATGTATCAGCTATCCTCAGGGATTCCCGCACTTATGAGCATGTTGAGCCTGAGACGGTCGGGAACAAACAGCGGGTACTAGTCTCTGAGCTTGCGGGGCAGAGCAACATCCTCTCCAAAGCTCAAGATATGGGCATTGACTTTGATCCAAACAATGAGGATACCAAAGAAGTGATTAACCGGATCAAGAACCTTGAACATCAGGGCTACCAGTTCGAGGCAGCCGATGCTTCTCTTGAGCTGCTGCTCAGACAGGCCAACGGAGAATTGACAGAGTTGTTCGTGTTCGAATCTTTCAAAATGCTAGTAGAGAAGACGGCAGGCAGACCCGTTGTATCGGAAGCCTTCGTCAAAATCAACATTGGCGGCTCCAGCGTTTATACGGCTGCAGAAGGTAACGGACCTGTTAACGCACTGGACAACGCCCTGCGTAAAGCATTGGTCACTTACTTCCCGCGCCTGAACGAAATGCATCTGTCCGACTATAAAGTCCGTGTATTGGATGAAATGGATGCTACAGCTTCCAAGGTACGGGTTCTTATCGAGTCGAGAGACCTCTCAACCTCCTGGAACACAGTCGGCGTATCCGGGAACGTGATCGAAGCCAGCTGGGAAGCTCTTGTTGATAGTATTCGCTATGCTCTTCTTGGGGAGACCCAACTTGAGAACCAGGAAGTCTCATCTCAGCGAGGCGGCCTAGTGAACCATTGATTTGGGATGGGGACATCATATAAAATGTATAACTGACATCAAAGGCCCGGCTAATCCTCTCTAAGGAAAAGTCGGGCCTTCTTTACAAATCGCGTTACATTTTATTACAATTTAACCAAATCCTTTATTTTTTGTTCCAGTTGTTCTGCAGATAATGTGCCAATAATTATATCCTGAATGACACCGTTTCGGTCAATTAATACATTTGTGGGGAATGCCACCCCGTTATACTTACGATAAGCGGCTTCCTTCTCATCGAGAAGGACCGGGAAGGTCATCTTGTACTGCTGGACAAACTCCTTAGCTTTAGAAAGCTTGTCGTACATGGTAACATTTACACTATAAACATCCAGGCTCTGGCTGTACTTGTCAGCCATCCTGACGAGATCAGGCGCTTCCTCCTTGCAGGGATCACACCATGACGCCCAGAAGTTGACAAGCAGCGGCTTATCTCGTTTCCCGCCTACATGATAGGTCTTCCCGTCAAGGCCTGTTAATGTGAATGAAGGAGCTTCCGCACCCGGCTCTAGGCCGCTCTTGGCTAATGCTGTAGCACTTAGAGAGGGCTGCTGTTTGTCTGAAGAGCTGAACCAGGACAGGGTTCCATTGTCCGAATTTTGATATAGAGCCACACCGAGAAGCAGAGCAATTCCCAGCAGGATTAGGCCATTTCGTCTCATTGATCTCTTTCCTTTGCATTGGGGTATATGGTTACATATCTATTATTGTACCCTTAAAGCGCAATTTGTTACAGATATCCTATAGATAGATGGATTGAACTAAAGACTGCGTGGCCAATTTCCTTGTCAAACAGACGGTTACCAGAATCCAAACGTTCAATTCTTCAGTTCATTCCATAAAGATTCAAAAGGAGCGAATACCATGCATCTTCAATCCAAACAGCAATGTGTCATTACCCCAGAAACACGCCGCTTATTAGTCACTCATTTATACCGTGTCTTTCCTGAGGAGGGCTGCGGGGCACTGCTTGGAAGTCGTACGGAAGATGGATGGATCATTGATCATTTCCAGCCGATCCGCAACACCGCAAGCAATCCGCAGCATAAATTCACTCTGGATCCGACTGGATGGATTACTTCCAGTTTCAATCCAAGGCTGCTTGGAATATTTCATACCCATCCTACCTCATCTCCAGAGCCTTCTGCGGAGGACTTGTTACAGCTGCAGCTTTTTGGAGAAATGGTGCCGCTTTACCTGATTGCTTCGAGAACAACAATAGACGGTGAACCGGATGCCCAAATTGGCGCCTACACCGTTCACCGTCAACCTAATGGATTATTCACTTTGGAACCCCTAACCCTTGCTTAGAAAAACATATAAGTCGCCTAGAGTTAGTATATTCTTATATCTCAGTCTCGGGATAAGCGCCGCCCATAAGGCGGCGGTCATCTTGGAGTCTTCTAATGCATGATGGCGTACAGTAATCTCGATACCGTAGACATTTAACCAATCATCTAGACTTGTGATCCCCCTGCCCGGCTCGAGTTTGCCTGCGATCATCATCGTGTCCAGAACCCGGTGTCCCAGATGCGTCCTTGTCGTTCTCCAGAGCGCATTGTCAAGGAATGACTTGTCATGCGCGCTCCCGTGGGCAATAAGAACTCTGTCATCAATGAAAGTCATGAAGTCATGAAGAGAATCAACAAGCGGAGGGGCCTGGTCAGACATTTCCTGGGTAATACCGGTTAGATCGATAATTGATTTAGAAATGGGCTGAGTAGATCTGCTGAGTGCATGAAACGTCTCGTTGGTAACTCGGTCACCTTCCATTTTCACAGCCCCGAAAGATAGGATTTCATCCCCATACCGGGTGTGGAAACCTGAAGTTTCCAGATCAAATACAGCTGTCTTGAGCTCAGTTAGCGGGATATGCAGCGTCTCTGGCCTCCGCTGTCCTTTGGTGAGGGATCTGATAAAAGCAATCTGCTGAGCACTGTGGGTCCCTATCATTGATGCCGTCGACGTTGGGACTGTGCGAGTTCTCAGTGCATCCCAGAAGCCTCCGCTTTTCTTCACAGGCTCTCTCATAGACCTTTCCTTTCCGAGAACCGCAGCTGTCTCTGTAGAGTTCTGTACAGCAGTTTTACCGTACCAAGGCTCTCTCTAAGCTCCCGCAAGACATCTTTCTGTTTCATTAAGGAAGGACTCAAATATGAACTTCCTTGAAGCATGCCTTCATAGACCGAATAGGAGGTCAGGGACCTTAACTTCAGCGTGGTATGAAAAGATTGGCGGCAGGCTTCAAGCCATTGGCCAGGGATTGCTTCCAGCTGAATTAATATGCGCAGTCTCTCCATCGTAGACGTCTCTTGAATGCCATATTGAAGTGCTATACAGCGAAGTCCGTTCACGAGCGGCATGTAAAGTCCATACTTAATATCGAAGCTTCCGGCATGCTCCCCAAAAGGCTCGGTGATGACCTGCCCCAGAACGTTCAATCCTGCCTTATGCCTAACTGTCCCGCGAAGCAATGCAGCCGACAGCCGATCACCGGGTTCCATTATTTCTTGAAAGATTCTCTTCCACTCACTTACAAGCCCGCTGCTTCCTGCTATAAATCTCATATCCGAGGCAATGTTCAAATACCTCATTTGCTCCCATTGAAGCTCATCACGCCAACCCTGCAGCTGTCTCTCCCACCCACCCAAGGTGTGACGCCATACCGGGTTAGAGAGCATAACATTACCCGGACACGGCGGATAACCGACCTTTTCCAATATCTTAGATAATGTGGCGGCAAAATATTTATAGTAAATCTCGCTTCGCTCTCCCCCGCCTTCACCGATAATCAGGCCATTATCCTGATCACTCCACAGCGTCTGCTCAGCGCGTCCTCCACTGCCGAATGCAACAAAAGCATAAGGGACTGGCGGCGCGCCAATTCCCTCAGCCTCCATCACCCGCTCGGCCAGATAGGCAGAACGAATCATCACTTCATCATGCATTCGATTGACGGCACGGTTCCAATCCGGTGTAGGCAGGGTGCTAAAGCCCTCTAGCAGACGGCTTTGTTCTTTAATTCTCTCTGCCCGTAATGTACGGGGGGAGGAAGCTGCACGTATGCCCGCATAGTTATTCTCATAGGCCAGCGCTTCTGACATCTGCCCCACTCCCTCTCCCTAATAGTATCCTTATTTAATTACACTAATTGATCCAAGCTCCGATGTGCTGCGGGTTAATGCAGGCTCTTTACCTGTATCTCCTGCAATAGCTTGCATTTGCTCAGGGTAACCATACGAGCCATGTTCACTAATATCGAGGCCCATCATTTCCTCTTCCTCAGTAACCCGAATACCGATCAGCCATTTCATACCGGCCAACACCAGGAATGAAGCTACGAGTACAAAAGCGAAGGTTCCAGCTACTCCAAGAATCTGCACTCCGAGTTGATCGAATCCACCGCCATAGAACAAGCCGGGTTTGCCCACGCCAGTCGCCGCTACCAGCTCTGGTGTAGCGAATAAGCCCGTGGAGACCGCTCCCCAAACGCCGGCGATACCGTGCACCGATACTGCCGAGATGGGATCATCAAGGCCTGCACGCTCCAACCATTTTCCAGACAAGAATCCAATAATTCCTGCTACAGCACCAATCACTACCGCTGCCCATGCATCTACAAATGCACAAGATCCGGTGATAGCTACAAATGCAGCAAGTACTCCATTAAGCATACTTGGAATGTCTGACTTGCCTGCAAATACCCAGGAGATGAATAATGCTGCGATGGCTCCTGCAGCTGCTGCAATATTGGTGGTAAGAGCTACATAACCGAAGAATCCATCAGCCAGCGGTGTAAGAGCACTACCAGGATTAAAGCCGAACCACCCGATCCAAATAATAATAACACCGAGCACGGTCAACACTTGATTATGTCCTTGAATTACGTTAGGTTTACCTTCTTTGTTGTATTTACCGAGACGCGGTTTAAGCAGGAATGTCGCAGCCAGCGCCGCCGTTGCACCTGTCAAGTGGACTACTGTAGATCCCGCGTAATCTTGCATTCCCAAGCTTCCCAGCCATCCGCCGCCCCACACCCAGTGAGCCACTACAGGATAAATAAGAATCATGAACAATGTTCCGAAAATAATATATACGCTTAATTTCGCACGTTCTGCCATCCCGCCGCACGCGATAGCAAGAGAGACAGCTGCAAATGACAGCTGGAATAGGAACTTCACGTTCAAGGAGACATCCGAAGCTGCCAGAGATGCGAATGATCCTGCAGCACTATCTCCGCTGAATAGAAACCCGGTTGTTCCCCAGAAGCTGTTCCCGTTCCCGAATCCAAATGCGAAGCCTGCCGCCCAGAAGGCGATGACGGATATACCAAGAGTGAGTACGGTTTTACCGGCAACGTGACCTGCATTCTTCATCCTTACCGAGCCGGCTTCCAATAAGGCAAAGCCAGCTTGCATGAAGAATACAAGCAGGGCAGCCAAGAATACAAACATCGTATTAAGGCCGATCTCCAGTACCGGTGCTGTAACTTCATCCGCTGCAAAAGCAGATACCGGAAATGCCATAATCATAATTGCTGTAATTAAACCAACGATCCACTTCCTCTTCATCGAAGACCACTCCTTAATGTCATGTTATCTAACATGTTTTCATTTATTAATGTGATTATAAAGCTAACTATACAAAAAATACAATAAAAAATATTAAATTAGGCTAAAAAATAAGTAATGTATAACTTATCATGTTATATATGTGTTAAGTTTATCATTTTTTGCTGACTTTTTCGAAAGCGTAACGTTTGACTGTATACTTTTGAATCGTGTATTATATTTTTATACGAGGATCGTTCATTCCATCATTTTTTTGCAGAAAGAACAATCTATATAGAGGAATTGGATATGAGAATTTAGGGAGTGATTCTATTGGAGATATGAAGCTTTACCGCATAGGAGAATTGGCCAAACAGGCCAATGTGAGTGAAAGAACGATTGACTACTATACAAAGATTGGACTCATTACACCGGAGTCACGCACACTTAAGAACTACCGTCTCTATAATCATGAAACTTTGGTCCGACTTGAGCGTATTAACCAAATGAAACAGGAGAAATATACGTTGGAAGAAATACGGGCGAAGCTGGATCTGTGGAATCATATCAGCAGTGAGGAAGAGGTTACCGAGAAGCTAACCGCGCTGGAGATCCATATGCAGCAGCTTGAGCGTGAAGTCAAAGAACTGGAGCCTATTATCTCCCAGCTTCAGCCTAATCAGCTCAACCGCGCGTTTACTCATTTAATGCCTCAAAGCATGGCCTGTATAGAAGCCATCCGTATTCTGCTTAATCATGGACCATTTACCTAATTTCACGGTTGGAGGAATGAACAATGTATTTTGACGGTATGTATATTCTTATTATTATTGCTTTTATATTCTCCTTATGGGCTCAATTCCGGGTATCCGGGACCTTCAAGAAATGGGCTGAGGTTCCTAACTTACGTGGGATGACCGGCCAGGAGGCAGCCAGACACATGCTTGACTCCAACGGACTTTACGATGTTCCTGTAGAACCCGTAAGAGGATCGCTCACAGACCATTATGATCCAATCGCACGGGTTGTCCGCCTGTCTGAGCCCGTTTATTACGAAAGATCCATTTCCGCTGTATCCGTTGCCTGTCATGAGGTAGGTCACGCTATACAGCACAAAGTTCATTACCCTATGCTGGTTATTCGCCACAAAATGTTTCCGGTCGTCAACTTCGCTTCCGGATTCGCTCCAATCCTGCTTCTGGCGGGAGTTATCTTCGGATTCATGAATCTGGTCGGTCTAGGCATTATCTTCTTCTCGGCAGCGGTAGCTTTCCAGCTCGTCACTCTGCCTGTTGAATTCAATGCCAGCAACCGGGCACGCGAAGTCATGGTATCACAAGGATATATTACAAATGAAGAAGAACGCGGCGTCGCTAAGGTCCTCAACGCAGCTGCACTTACCTATGTAGCTGCCGCCCTTGTTGCTCTGCTTGAGTTGATTCGTTACATTCTTATCTTCACCAGCAATCGCGATTAACCATAGACACACAAAAGAACCTCCCTACGGGGAGGTTCTTTTGTGTATATTCTACTTGGAAGCTGACGCAAAATACTCCAGCAAAAATTTGCGGAACGACTGAGCCACAAGCGGCAGCTTGTCATCTGACCGATGGATCAGTCCAATGGTGCGCGTCACCCTCGGGTTCGAGATCCTTACTCTTGCGGGTTGCAGCAAGTTGGTCTGGAACAAGGCCATTTCAGGCAAAAGACTGACTCCCATACCCGCAGCAACCAGGCCGCGGATGGTATCCGTCTCTTCTCCCTCAAAAGCGATCTTGGGCGAGAACCCCGCCTCCAGGCAAGCTTGCCAGACAATCGGCCTAAGTGAGTAGCCCTTGCTGAACAAGATGAACTTATCCTCTTTGAGTTGACTCAGATGGATCGTCTCCTCTTGTGCGAGCGGATGACTAGGCGGTAGAATAGCTACCAGTTCTTCAGTTAGGACAAGATTGCCCACAACCTGATCATGACTCTCCGGAAATGGCGAGATGAAGGCAAGGTCTACCTCAGCCATGGTCACATCTCGTATCAGAGATGGGAACATGCCCTGTTTGAACCTGAACTTCACATTGGGATACAATTTGCGAAATTCAGCTACAATGCTGGGTATTAAGTGAATGCCGAGGCTATGCGGAAACCCCAGTCTGATTTCGCCCTGCTCTGGATCCAGAAATTCATGTACTTCATTCACAGCAAGCTCCAGGTCCTTGATGATCGCCTCAACCCTGCTGCAAAATAATTGACCCACCGCAGTCAGGTGGACATTTCTCCCCTTTTGTATAAATAAATCTACACCCAGCTCCTGTTCAAGCTGATGAATTTGCCTGCTAACTGCAGATTGAGCCACGTGCAGCTCTTCCGCCGCCTTCGTAACATGCTCCTTCTGGGCTACCTTCACAAAGTACAGCAGTTGTCTTAACTCCACTTCCCTAACCTCTCCATTCTGCTCTTTACGCAATCCACTAAATAAAACATCCTAATTCAGACTTACTCTACCACGGACTCTGAGACAGGTTCAACGACTTCTTGATAGCCGAATTAGAATCCCATAGATGAAGAACCCCGTAATCAGCCCACCCAAATGAGCCGTCCAGTTGATGTTATCTACAATGACCGAGAAAACAAGACCTACCATTAGAATAGCATAGAGCGTCTTGCGGGAGGCATCATCCATAAACTGCCTCTGAAACAAGGCAACATATAGAAACGCTCCATACACCCCATAGATCGCTCCTGATGCACCGACCGTGAGGGTGGGTTCCATTTGATAATTGTAATAGGCCATACTCAGCGCATTGGCAAGCAGACCACTCCCTACATAGAGCACGGCATATTTCCAGGAACCGAGCAGCCTTTCCATCGGAGGAGCAAATACCATAAGGGCGAAGCTGTTGAACAGGATATGATCGAAGCCATCATGCAAAAATATGGCCGTTAGATAACGCCACTTCTCATGCTCATATGACACATCATTAGTAAGCGCCCCGAATCTAAGCAGATCATTCCCATTAAAGGCCACGAGGAGGAACATAACGATATTTATCAATAAAATTAAGGAAGTCACGGGATAATAGCGCAAATAACTCTTTAAGTTCTCGTAGCGGATGAAGATCACTTATATCACCCTTTGCCTAATTAATATCCTAACATTGGACAAGCGCTTTTTAAAAAGATTATAATGTATTTTGGCATGTAAAACCAATTAAGGAGGAGATTTATTTGGCACAAGAACGTCAAACGGCTACATTCAAAGGCAATCCGATCACTTTGGTAGGTCCAGAGCTGAAAGTCGGCGATACAGCACCGGATTTCACATTGAACAAGAACCTAGTGGAGACAGCTTCTCTGCAAGATTATGCTGGCAAAATCAAGCTGATCAGTGTTGTCCCTTCACTTGATACAGGCGTATGCGACGCCCAGACCCGCCGCTTCAACCAGGAAGCTGACAGCCTGGGAGATAACGTTGTTATCCTTACAGTAAGTGCAGATCTCCCTTTCGCTCAAGCCCGCTGGTGCGGTGCCTCAGGTATTGAGGGTGTAATTACATTGTCCGACTACAAGGACAATTCCTTTGGCAAAGCTTACGGCGTATTGATCAAGGAATTCGCAATCGATTATCGCGCCATCTTCGTGGTAGATGCAGACAACAAGATACGTTATGTCGAGTATCTGAACGAGATGACCGAGCATCCGGATTATGACAAAGCCCTGGCGGCTGTCAAAGAACTGATCTAAATAAAACGGGCACAAGGAATGCTTATCCTTGGCCCGTTTTTTTGTTCACATTTATCCACCCGTAGTCTTGTATTTACTAAGTTTCTTGTCAAGCACCTCGAATATTTGAACGATATTCCGGTAATTGGATCCAAGATCCCCCATAGATCCGCGTGAAGCTGAGTAAATATCAACAGCAGCTCTCATCGGCCCTGTCTGGATTACGGATATGGTAATATCCGTCATGCGTCCGAACGGGCTGCGCTTCTCAAGCAGAATTTCCCCTACTGAAGGAACCTCATGAAGCAGCTTGTACCCTGGAATTTTCTTAATGGTAGAGGATATTTCTTCCCATGCTTTTTCTTTGGATAATTGATAATAGCGTGTTTTTAGTTCAGGCAGTTTCGCTCGATCGCTGCTTCCTTCCTGGCTTCGCAGCAGCCCTGCCAGCGTTCTCTTGAGTGACAATAGATTTCCTCCTTCAGTCCGTGCGGATCAAATCTGAAATTTGTATACGCTCTCTATAGTTTAACATTGTTAGTCAGCAAACAAAAGTCATTTGAGCACACTAGGGATCGCACAAAAAAGCACCCCTCTATTCATTCGAATAGGAGATGCTCATTTAGGAACATTAGGAATCCCGCTTATGCCGTCCGATCACATTGTCTTAGAACCTGCATTGGCAGGTGGGTGACCTCAGAAGCGTTTTTGAAGTCCCCTAATCATATAGATAGGGCTTATCAGCTGCGCTGCAATATTGATCTCCCAAGACATCTTCATTGGTTCAAAACAAAGTATAATCGAAACGCACATCGCAGGATGTATTGCTATTATAGACGCTTACATCCGAAAAGTAAACTCATCGGGCAAGCAAAATATTTGGTAATTTTCCCCGGAGTACCCTAAGCCACTTGTACAGTTATTTATCTGTCTTCACTTCTTCAGAGAGCAGTGAATCTGTCTCTTCATCCAGCTTGTCTTCTTCGGGCTGCTGCTTCTCGGCCATTTGCTGCATTTTCGTATAGGTACCGTAGAAGTTGAAGAATGCGACATAAGCCATTAAGCTTCCAAATCCAAACAGGATCAGGAAAGGAAACTTATAAGTAATCACGACTAAAGCTGCCGCACAAATTAAGGTGGAAAGCATGCGCAGCGGACGTACCATCGTTAAGAGAACCGAGTTCTTGATAATCTGCTTGATTCCCATATGATAATGTACAACCATGGAGAAAAAGTTAAACAAGGAAATAAACAGGATAAACAGGAAAATCAGCATTACATAACCGATCGTCTGCGCACCCGGGATCTGATTCATATAGACTTTATAATCCACAATCATAATCACGCAAAGCAGTGTATAGAAGATGCCCCCGAGAAGACTTTGCTTATAGTTCTCTTTATAACCTCTAAAAAACGTACGCCACACCGACACATCCGCTTCTCCCATGATCCATTTGCGCGTAACCGAGAATAACGCCGACGTAGCCGGGAACAATGTAACCGGTGCCAATACAGCCATTAACCAATAGGTCAAGGTTTCGGGCTGATTCGGCATAGTCTGAAGCAGCAAGATCTTATTAACTACGACGAAAAAGAATGGGATCGAACATAACAGCCATAATAAATTGCTTGCCGCAATTCGTGTGATCCACTCTGTAATCTTATATAATCCACCCATTACTCCTCTTGTTTCCAATCCTTCTCCCCCTCTATAAATACGAGTATCTGTAATTATTACTATACTCTATCAGTAATCCGCATTCCAGCGCCTATTTTACCTCACATGGGTTAATGTCTTTATCATGACCAAGGTTGATGCCATATGATACCTTGTAAGCCTAAACTTTTCATTATTAAAGGAGGGTACCCGACCATGTCCCAAGTAGGTGGATACAGCAACATTTTTACTTCTACTGGCACAATTCTGGTATTGTTTATTTTGCTTGTCATCGTTAGCCGTACCTTTATCTAAATATAATGGTACATGAACTAACTAAAGAAGACGAAGCGGCGAGCCGCTTCGTCTTCTTGAAGTACGAAATATTTATTCGTTATCGCTGCGTGTCGAAGGACGACGTTCGCCACCAGTAGAGCGCGGCTTACGGTCAGAATAAGAACGGGAAGAATTATCGCGCCCGCCTTCTCTGCTGCCACTGCTATATCCGCCTTTGCCACTTCCGTAGCTGCTGCTTCCATAACTGCGGTTACCGCCACCTTCACGGTTTCCACGGTAAGATCCTCCACCGTCACGACCGCCACTGCGGTTGCCATAACCACCGGATGGCTTACGTCCGTTAGAACGAATGTCCGGCTTGCGGCGTTTCACGCGGATAGGCTCTTCCGGAGTCAATTCGATGTTTCCAGTTTCTTTCTTGTCCCCAGTTACCAGCTTGATCGCTGCGGAGAGAAGATTCACGGAATCATACTGCTCTAGAAGTTGAATTGCAATACCTTTGTACTCGTTCAATTCACCATTCTCTACAAGCTCAATCAGGCGTTCAGCTGTAATCCGTTGTTTGCCTTCAATCGCTTCAGCGATACTTGGAAGCGGCTTTTTGGAAATGCGATGACGAGTTACACGCTCAATAAAGTGCAAATGATCGAGCTCACGCGGCGTTACGAAAGAGTATGCAGCGCCTTCCTTTCCGGCACGTCCCGTACGTCCAATACGGTGAACATAGCTTTCAGGGTCCTGCGGAAGGTCAAAGTTAACTACGTGTGTAACACCGGATACGTCCAGACCACGCGCAGCCACGTCAGTTGCAACCAACACATCGATGCTGCCGTCACGGAATTTGCGCATCACGGTATCACGTTGATTCTGTGACAAGTCACCGTGGAGTCCATCAGCCGAGTATCCACGCTTGGACAAGGCTTCAGCAAGCTCATCAACCCGGCGCTTCGTACGACCGAAGACGATAGCCAGCTCAGGAGATTCCATATCAAGCAGGCGTGTAAGAGCATCGAACTTCTGACGTTCATGAACTTCGATATAAGCTTGGTCGATAAGTGGAGCGCTAACTTGTTTCGGGATCACGGAGACATGTTCTGGATTCTTCAAGAATTGTTGAGCCAGCTTTTGGATATTCGTTGGCATAGTTGCAGAGAATAGCATTGTTTGGCGCTCTTCGGGGACAAGCTTCAGAATGGATTGAATATCATCCATAAAGCCCATATCGAGCATTTCATCCGCTTCATCAAGAATGACTGTCTGTACATCGTCCAGCTTGATTGTCTTGCGGTTAATGTGGTCAAGGAGACGACCCGGGGTTCCGATAATGATCTGTGGCTTCTTCTTCAAAGCGCGAATTTGGCGAACGATATCTTGACCGCCGTAAATCGGGAGAGAACGGATTCCTTTGAAGCGGGAAAGCTTGCTGATCTCCTCAGCTACCTGGATGGCCAGCTCACGAGTTGGAGCCATGATCAAAGCAACGATACGCTCTTCTTCTCTTTGAATTTTGTTGATTAGCGGGAGGCCGAAAGCAGCAGTTTTACCTGTACCTGTCTGCGCCTGTCCAATCAAGTCTCTTCCTTCCATTGCAAATGGAATGGATTTTGCTTGAATCGGGGTTGCCTCTTCGAAGCCAAGCTCCGTAATCGCTTGTAAAACCTTTGGCTCAAGGCCGAATTCTGTAAATGTACTCAAATTTATTCATGCTCCTTCTATATGGTGGATATGGTGGACAAATCCACAATCTTGACGTTATTCTTAAGTAGCGGTAAACGTTTATTAGGCTGTCCCATCCTGCAAAAATGTTTCATTACAGGGGGTAGGGTAAAGCTGGAAAATAAACCTTGGGTTATCTAAACTTTACCGTTTCTTTTGAACCATGTAACAGTAACACATATATTCATTCAAATGGAAATCCATCCCTACTCAAGAATATCTCAAACATTATAGCACAAAACATTCTTGAAACACCAGTTACATACCAAGAACCCATTTACGCGAGGTGAAACCTTTGTACAAACTTGTTAGTCGCAGCCTGGCGGTTATCTTCGGAGCTGTTCTTATTGCCGCCGGTTTCAATCTCTTCTTGATTCCTCACAAGCTCCTGAGCGGCGGGGTGTCCGGTCTATCCATGCTGACAGGATACTTCACCAGCTTCAGCATCAGTACGATGTATCTGGTGTATAATATTCCGTTACTGATTGCAGGTCTGTTCCTGCTAGGTAAAAGATTCATCGGTCTCAGCATTCTTTCGGTTGTCACAACAACCTGGTTCATCGCCTTGATCCCGGTACCTGCCAAAATGCTAGCCCAAGACGCTCTACTTGCCTCCGTATTCGGAGGGGTTCTTGTAGGCCTTGGCGCAGGAATCTCCTTCAGGGCAGGAGGCTCGTCCGGCGGGTTCGATATTCTGGGCTCCATTGTCACCAAGTATCGCGACTTTCCTGTCGGGAGTGTCCTCGTCGTCCTGAACACCTTGGTCGTTCTGGCGATGGGGTACTTAAATGGAGAATGGAACCTGGCCCTGGCTTCCATGGTGTCCATTTATTTAAGCGGCAAGGTCGTCGATTATATTCACATCAGCCACGTTAAAGTCACACTATTCATCATTACGAACCAGACAGATGCCATGCTTGAGAAGCTGCTGGGTCTGCCACGTGGGGTAACGCTGATCAAAACCGAGGGAGCCTTCTCCCATAAGGAAAAAGACATGCTCATGACCGTTACTACCAAGTACGAACTGGCTGAGCTTAGAGAGATTATCAAATCAACTGACCCTGCGGCCTTCGTCAATATTGTCGAAACGGTTGGCGTCATGGGTTCGTTCCGACGTAGTTAATTACCTCTGGTGCACCTCCAGGGGTAATATGTTATGATATTGAAGCACGGATCTTTGCCAAATTCATGATTTTTATGCAGAATGGAGCTTTACCCTTTATCTTCACAGGTTAATAGCTTTTCCGGTACGATGAATGATTCTTTAAATGAATGATTCCGGAGGAAAGGATGATTATTGTGGATATGGAAACGGTAAAACTTTCTCAAATCGTCATGAAATGGTTCCCCGATATGATGCCATTCTTCAATACCGAGGAGTTGAATTCCAGAATTCTGCTTCGGGATGGCTTTACTGTTCTGGAACCCGAGGATGCATTAGAGATTATTCACTACAGCATTTGCGAACACCAAAGTTCCGCGCTTTTACATTAATCAAGAACACCTTAAGCCGCTTCTTGTCTAAGAAGCGGCTTATAGTTTTTATATAGACATTTGTTAAATTTCTGAAATTACTAATTAATGGACGTTTAACCACATATTTTTAAGTTTAAAGAGGTTACATCGGTATATACCCAACAACTGCCATCAGAAATGACAATCCTGTTCTTTCAGGCATTTATCTTATCCGATATAATTATAGAGAGTGCAAACAAGGGAGAGAAATTTCACATGAACATCTTATGGACACTGCTAATGCTGGCTGTGAGTACTTCCTCTGGCCATCAGACGGATCAACCTCAGAAAGGAAGCCTTGCTGGTATACTGAAATCATCCTATCAATCTATCGCTACCTATACCCAGAAGGCTGCTAATGGCAAGACACCCACTGAATCCACTTCAACTTCACCGGTTAAGTCAGATCCACAGGAAGAGGCTCCCAAGGTAAAAGGGATTTATGTTACGGCCTACAGTGCAGGCGGATCTAGAATGGAGCAGCTGCTCAAATTGACGGACACTACAGACCTGAATGCCATGGTCATTGATATTAAAGACGATTCCGGTTACATAACCTACCCGACGACGAATCAGGAACTTCTTAAATACGGCAAGCCGCAGTCCTTTATCCGTGATATTCATGCATTGATGGAGCGGTTAAAGAAGCACAAAGTATATCCGATCGCCCGGGTTGTAGTCTTTAAAGACACTGTGCTTGCGAAGAAGCATCCTGAGCTATCCTTCCGCCAAAGTAATGGCACAGTATGGAGCAACGGCAAAGGAGACAGCTTCGTCAATCCTTACAGCAAAGATGTGTGGGAATATAACGTTGCTATAGCCAAAGACGCGGCAGCTCTCGGGTTCAAAGAAATTCAATTCGATTATGTACGGTTCCCCGAAGGATTTGAGAAACGGGCAAATACCTTGAAATACATCAAGGATGATAAAAGCCGTGTTGATGCGGTATCCTCCTTTGTTGATTATGCGCGCAAGGAACTTGAGCCGCTCGGCGTACGCGTGTCCGTAGATATTTTTGGCTATGCCGCTTCAGTTCCTGCAGCAGAGGGAATCGGGCAAGATTTCACGAAGATTTCCAAGAACGTGAACGTGATCTCACCCATGATCTATCCAAGCCATTACACAACAGGCTGGTTCGGTACCAAGGATCCGGATAAAGCTCCTTACCAGACCATCAAGGGTTCAATGGCCGATACACACAAGAAACTTGACCCCCTGGGTGATAAGAAGCCTATTATTCGCCCGTGGATACAGGATTTCACGGCAAGTTGGCTTGGAAGCGGACATTATTCGAAATATGGCAAACACGAAGTTGAAGAGCAGATTCGAGCACTGAGGGATATGAAGGTTGACGAATACCTGCTCTGGAATGCGAATAATCGGTATACAGCCGGTGTAGATTACAAATAAGTATTTAGTGTGGACCAAGAAAAGCCCATTAATGGGCTTTTTCTTTGTGTGAAGCGGCTTACCGCTCAAAGTAAAGCTACTGAAACGGAGATTTGAAATGAAGCAGACATTCAGCTTGAAACAGAAATATATCCAGTTTATTCATATCCTTATTCCAATCCTGGTCACGCAGATCACATTATCCCTCATGACCTTCTTCGATACCGTGATGTCAGGGCATTCAAGTCCAGCTGATCTTGCGGGAGCGGCAATTGGATCAAGTCTCTGGCTTCCTGTCCAGACCGGGCTAAGCGGTATTCTCATGGGCATCGTTCCCATTGTCTCCCATCTTGTCGGCCGGGGTGAGCGGGACCAGGTTGACTTTAATGTAATGCAAGCTTTGCTGCTGTCTCTTACGGTATCTATCGTGGTTATTGTAGGAGGGGGTATTGCGCTTGATCCTATCCTTGACGGCATGGGACTTGAGCCAAAGGTCCAGCATGTTGCCCACTACTTCCTGGTTGCCATCGGAACCGGCATCATTCCTATGTTCGGTTATACTGTACTGCGTTCTTTCATTGATTCTATTGGACAGACCCGGATATCGATGACGATTACCCTCTTGTCCCTGCCGATTAATGTACTTGTGAATTACCTGCTTATTTTCGGGAAAATGGGCTTTCCACGGCTTGGGGGGATTGGATCGGGCGTCGCTTCCGCCTTCACATACTGGTGCATATTCATATTAGCTTTTGTCATTGTCCGTAAAAGCGAGGCATTCACGAAGTACCAAATGCTGCGAAAATGGTATAAGATCTCCTTCGCTAAGTGGAAGGAGCTGCTCAAGATCGGCGTTCCGATCGGCTTCGCCATCTTCTTCGAGACAGCCGTCTTTGCAGCCGTAACTTTGTTCATGAGCAGGTATGATACAAAGACCATTGCAGCACATCAATCCGCGCTAAACTTTGCCTCAACCTTGTATATGATCCCGCTTAGTATCTGTCTTGCTTTGACGATTCTGGTAGGCTTCGAGGCCGGAGCAGCCAGACTCAGGGACGCCAAGCAGTATGCAAGGCTTGGAATCGGTACTGCAGCTGGCATGTCGATAATTACTGCCATCATATTGTTGGTCTTCCAGAACGGTGTGGCTTCCCTGTACTCCGATGAACCTGCTGTGATTGAGCTTACCAAGCACTTCCTGATCTACGCCATCTTCTTCCAGCTCTCGGATGCGATTGCCGCTCCGATTCAGGGAGCCCTTCGAGGATATAAGGATGTAAATTCACCGTTCCTTCTTGCTTTTGTAGCTTACTGGGTCATCGGCCTCCCGCTGGGATATGTGCTGGCTAATTACACCAGCCAGGGACCTTACGGCTATTGGCTGGGATTGATCAGCGGTCTGGCGGTTGCCGCCGTATCGCTATTCCTGCGGCTGGCCTATATGCAGAAAAAGTATGCCAAGGACTTGGGCCTGCCTTCGCAATAATTATATAAGTTGAACTAATGATTTACATGGTAGGCTGCCGTGTGAAATGTTCCTACGATCGCTGTTGTTCTCAGACTTCTTTAATAATTTTCATCATTTCACACTCTTGCCTATAAGTATTTCTTAAATTCAACTTATATAGATTAAAGAACGCCACCATATCCAACAAGGATATGGCGGCGTTCTTTAATCTGTGAACAGTATAAGCCGGCTCCTTACGAGGTCGAGACTGAGGATGAAGCTGCTCTAATGATATCTTTTCTCCGATAAATAGACAGCAATAATCCTACAGCCGCGAACTCAATCAGCAGATGAGAACCGCCATAGCCTACTAATGGGAAGGTCACCCCTATAATAGGAGCATAACCTATGGACATGCCCAGCCCGTACACAAGCCGGGCTCCAAGCATCATTATTATGACCAGGATCAATGATTTGCCATACTTGTCATCAACCCTTTTGTAGGCAGCTATCATACGATGAATCAGCATCAGAACAGCTATCGCCAGAATGATTCCAGCACCCCAGCCAAAGCTGTACAGCAGATAGGTCACAATGGAATCTGACTGAAGGAAAGGAAGTTCTTTAAGCGGTGCGCCCAGTCCTCTGCCCCACCAGCCTGCGGATTGAACAGCTTCTCGGGTATGGACATAGACATACCCGTAGCCATTGGGATCAATGTAAGGATTAAATGCTCCTGCAATTGTATCTCGCATATGAATAAATCGGCCATTACTAAGATAAAGATATCCACTCGCCAGGCTAATCAAAGCTCCAATCCCAATTCCTACAGCTACACTAATTTTTCGGCGATACATCCAAGCGTACAATCCTGTACATCCAATTAGATAGAATCCAAGCTCTGCAAGGGCTGGAAGGCGTATAAATATGAGAATCGGTATCCCTACGATGATTAACTCGGCAAATTTACGCTTCATTAATCCTTTCTTAAACTTTGACAATTGCTGTAAGATCCCCGCTATGGCAATTAATAGAAAGTAAGTACTAATGTTAGCCCAATCCCAAGCTAGAGAACCCAGGATAATATACCTGTGCTGACCAGCCATAAATGGACTGTTAAACGTAAAAATAAACCCCAACATAACAAAACCATACAAGTACCAAGCTGCCTTATACAACTTGCGGTAATCCAAAAAATATACCCCTATCATTACAGCAATGCCGAGTAGCAAGAAAAACACCTGTTTCTCCAAGATCCCTGCGGAAGCAAATTTACTCGCGTTAGCTGTATAACTCTCCACCACCGACCACATCGAAATGATACTGACTGCTGCAAAAAACAGCACAATCAAGATGAGTCCGAAGTTAATCCGCGGTCTATGTACCTGATGAAGCTGCTTACCGAGCACATCAGGATCGCCCATCTGGGCTACCGCCCAATTGACGGCCTCATCTGCCTCATATCCTTGGTCTAACCTAGCCTCAATCAGTTCCTCCAGATGGTTGTCCAGCTCCTCCCGAACCGAAGGATGTACTTCCTTGGCCTTTACCTGTGTACATACTCTATCCAGAAAAAAACGTCTTTGATCATCCATGCTCAGTTCCCCCCTCCTTCCCCAAGTACTGTATCAACGGCCTGCCGGAATACTCTCCACTCTGTCCTCTTCTCTTCAAGCTGCTTAAGCCCGCTATCTGTGATGCGGTAATACTTCCGTTTCCTGCCCCCGGTCTCGGTCCAGAAGGATTCCACCCATTTCTCGCTCTCCATGCTATGAAGCAGCGGATACAAGGTGCCTTCTTTCAGCGTAAAAATCCCCCCTGAACCTGCATCCAGCTGCTTGATAATCTCATACCCGTACAAAGGCTCCCGCGATAATAGCGTTAATATTAATGTGCCAGTGCTTCCTTTAATCATTTCTTTGCTAATCTTCATGACCCAGCCTCCTTCCTCGCTCAAGAACTCTACACATATACATCTTAATTCTATGCATAGTTAATCTATGTATAATAGTAAACTTAATTGGTAATATTGTCCATACCCACTTTGCAACCATTAACTCAACGTACTACAATAGACGTGAACGCAGGCATTTGCCATCATATGACTTGATAAATTAGGAGCGTGACTGTTCAATGCTCAGCAAAGGAACGAAGGCGCCGCTGTTTCGCGCCGAAAGCACACAAGGGTTGATTGATTTAGCTGAGTATGTAGGCACACGGCCTATTGTACTTATTTTCTATCCCATGGATGATACACCTGGATGTACCAAACAGCTTTGTGCAGTTAGAGATGCAGAACCTTCGTATTCCGGCTTCAATGCTCTCGTGCTCGGTGTGAATCCCGGATCGAAGGAAAGCCATGAGAAATTTGCGGCCAAGCATGGCTATGATTTCCCGCTTGTTGTGGATACGAACGGAGAGATCCGCAGCCAGTACGAGATCGGGAAGACACTCGGATTCTTGACGCAGCAGCGCGTGGTCATTGTGATCGATCTGGAAGGCAGGATCGCATTTGCGGAAAAAGGTCTAAGGCCAACCGAGGAAATCATGAATGTACTCAAGCGGATTTCCGGATAACGGAAATCCAGTGCATAAGAAAAAGGAATCCACAGCCATTACCGGCAGGATTCCTTTTTTGCAGCTAATTTATAACAATTATTGAGACAACCGTGAAGCGAGCTCGTACAATTCCATATTGAACGGCTTCTTGGTATTGACTACTTTCTCAATATCCGTAAGCACAAGCTCACCCTTGAGAACGCCGCAGCCTTTGTTCGATTCGCCTTCGATCAGTTTACGTACTGCGAAGTCACCCAAACGGCTCGCCAAGTTCCGGTCGAATGGAGTTGGGGATCCACCACGCTGAATGTGTCCAAGTACCGTAACACGCGGATCAATGGAAGGATAACGCTCTTTCAAAGCTGTAGCCACATCTTCGCCTTTGCCTACTCCTTCAGCAACGATAACGATACTATGTCTCTTACCATGGTCAAAGTTCGCCTTCATCCGGTCAGCAACTTCATTCAGATCGTAGGATACTTCAGGCACGAGAATCGTCTCGGCTCCGGAAGCTAGACCTGCATGAAGAGCAATATCTCCGCAGTGACGTCCCATAACCTCTACTACTGAAGAACGCTCGTGTGATGACATGGTATCACGAAGCTTATTCACGGCTTCCACGACCACGTTAACAGCCGTATCAAAGCCAATTGTATAATCCGTAAAGGAAATATCATTATCGATCGTTCCTGGAAGTCCCATTGTCTTGATCCCTAGACGGCTCAGCTTCTCAGCACCCTGGTAGGACCCGTCTCCGCCGATTACAACCAGGCCGTCAATGCCGCGATCCCGCAGGATTTGAGCACCTTTCTGCTGACCTTCCAAAGTCTTGAACTCAAGGCAGCGTGCAGACTGGAGAATGGTTCCCCCACGCTGGATAATATCTCCCACACTGCGGATATCCATCGCAAAAATATCATTATTCAGCAGGCCTTGGTAACCGCGCTGTATGCCGTAGACCTCAAGTCCATAGTATAGGCCGCTTCGCACAACGGCACGCACTGCTGCGTTCATTCCTTGAGAATCTCCACCGCTGGTTAATACGGCAATTTTTTTAACTTGTGTCATAATGTTTGCCTCCTCAAAATGGTTGCTTAAATATGCTTTCGGATCCAGCGGCTGTTCACAAAGAAGAATAACCTCGTCAGAGGACTCTTCTTCATTAATTTCCTGGATACGCTGCGAATTTCCTGCTGCTGGCTTACTTTGGGATCAGATAAATACAAGGCAAGCAGACCCTCAATAATCATCCGGTGAAAAGAAGCCGCAGGCAGTACAGTAACATCCTGCCTAGCAGACTGAACAATCAGGGATATCCGGTTCAGCATCATCTCTGTATTATCGTAATAATTGCAGAAATTCAGATCGCCGCCGATCCGGTCTTCATCCTGATCAATTAAATAATCAAGCATAATATGTAATCCGCATACATGCGGGAAATAAGCATGTCTGATTACCTCTGCGCTTGTCTGATCAAGATCCCTATGGCTTGCTGCCAGGAAAAGCATGAATACCCCCAGAGTAGATCCGGTAGCGGCAGCGAATTCATTCCATTCAAGCCCTGGTGCCAGGTCTTGATGCTCCGCGTGCCACTGAAGCAGGGCCGGCTCGCGCAGCTCGGGCTTAATGTGCTTGTACACTTGCAAATCTGTATACAGCTTAACCAGCATCAGAATCTGCGGCTTAGCCGCTTCATATCCGGGAAGCTTAGCGATACAGTTACGGCACGTGGCGACAAGGCGGTGCAGATACCCCCCATCCTCCTTCTCGTCGCGTAGTTCGTAATAGTCGTGCAAGGGTGCATCCGGATCAACAGCATCCAGCATGGATTGATGCAGCAGACGGAAATCATCCGCATCCATTGAAGTGCTTCGATCACACAAATTATCCAGGTAATCGCTTATGGTCTGAAAGGCTACGATTAACGGAATCAGCACGTGTCTCTGGTCCAGGCGGGCAGCCGCGTAGACTGAGCCTCCCTGACAATGAAATTCCTTGGTAGCAATACTGGCAAGGGCTTGCCGTCTAAGCTCAGGATCCGGTATGGCTTCGGCCCTTACCCTCCATTGGTCCAGCTCGGAACGCACGTCTGGCAATAAAAACTTATATACCCGGCTCATCAGCCTGATCGGATCACGGGGTATCTGATATGGGCGTTCTTCAAGATCAATCAAAGGCTTGCCTCCACATGGTAGTCATCAATCACTGGTTTGAACCATTCTTTATTATAGTATGATCCGCTTCTTTCTACAAATAAACAATATCATAGACAGCTCAGGAATGTCTCTTCCCGTCTGACTCTTCAGCCGATACTCTATACCATATATGAAGATCATTAATAATACTCGCAAGTTCTGCAATATCACTGTTAATCTTGCATGAAATTGCAAAGTTATTCTCTTCACCCAGCTCTCCCAGCTTGGTAACGATAACCTTCTCCAGCTGCATAACCCGGGTAGGGATTTGCCCGCGGATGTCTTCCCAGGTCTCGATAATCCCCCGTCTCTCCATCAAAGGCAGCTCCTCGAACGGAGTCTCAAATTCGGGAACCTTGATTCCCAGCCGGCTATCATATACAAAAACGTCCATTTCAATCCCTCCCAGAGGTATTAGATACCCCATATTATAGCGGAAATCCGATAACTTGGTGTCTCGTTATGCTATACTAACGATGGCTGTTTAATGAATTTTAATCAAAAACTACCGATTGGAGCCTCCTAAGCATGAATACTCAACATCAGATCCAGCGGGACGTTAACTGGCTTCGGGCTTTTACATTTACTGTGTACGGTATCAGTGTTCTTGTCTTCTCTTTCTTTCCCCTCTTCTATAGAAGCCTGGGATTTAGCAATGCACAGATTGGTTATCTCTACGCTATCGGGCCGATGATCTCCCTATTCTCCAATCTGCTGTGGAGTATGATCAGCGACCGTTACCGAACGATAAAGCGGATCCTTATTCTACTCTTAATTGGCCAGCTAGTACTCTCCATGATATTGTCGGTCTCCGGGTCTTTCCTCGGCATCCTGATCGTTATCATGATGTTCTATTTCTTTTATTACCCGATCTACCCGCTTGCAGATACGATGGCTATAAACACGGCCAAAGAGTATGGCAAGAGCTTCACGGTTATCCGGATTTTTGGTTCTCTTGGTTTTGCCACATTTGCGATAGTGATAGGTTATGTCCTGACCGCGCTCGGTACTTCCTGGACCATACGGATTAGCATCATACTTACCCTGATTGCTTTATTCCTGACTTTCTTCATTCGTGACCAGTCGTCTTCTGCGAATAAGATGGATACTTCTGGACTATGGAAAATACTTCGGCAAAAGGAATTGCTCTGGTTCTTCGGCTGCGTCTTCTGCCTGGCCATTGGCCACCGCATGAATGACGCCTTCCTTACGATTGCGATGAAAGAAATGGGATCCAGTGATAATCTGGTAGGCTGGGGTGTGCTTGCCTCTTCCCTCTCGGAGATCCCTGTCTTCTTCCTGTTAAGCATCTATGGGGACCGACTCAAGGAGCTCCCGCTTCTCTTATTCGCCTGCTTGATGTTCGCACTTCGGTTCCTGTTAATGAGCCTTACCGATTCGGCTGCCAGTGTCATTGCAATTCAGACTCTGCATAGTGTCACCTTCGGAATCTTCTTTGTAACTGCTGTCCGATACTTGACCAGGCTGATTCCTGATCACTACAGGGCTACCGGGCTTGCCTTGTTCACTGTAATGTGGTCCAGTGCATCAGGTCTCATCAGCGGTACATTTGGCGGTGTCATTTATGAGCATCTCGGCCGCAAGGACTTCTACCTGGTTGCCATGACCTTCAGCCTCGTTGCGTTTCTAGGGTTTGCGAGCAAATATCTGAACCGGATTTCCGGCCGTAAAGATGTAGGCAAAAGCATCTAAAAGGACCCGAGCTATCCAAAGAGAGATTGAATCCGCTATAATAGAGAAATCAAGAAGAATAGTACCTAGTCCTAAAAAGGTGGGAAACCAATGGAATTCAAGGAGTTTATGGAGATTATCCAAACCCGTCGCAGCATACGCGATTTTACAGAAGACAACGTTTCAACCCAGGATATTGAAGAAATTATTGACTGTGCCAGATTCGCACCTAGCGACACCAACTCTCAGACCTGGGAATTTATTGCCGTTGTCAATCGGGACAAGATCAAACAAATCGAAGAGTTTACATGGGAGCAGCTGCATTTAAAAGCGGCCGAAGCTGAGAAGCAAGGGCTTGGACGTGAAGCCAAACTCCTGGTTAAATCATTCGGCCCTTATGCCACGGCCTTCTCGGGTGCACCCGTGCTGATTGTGTGCTTGTCCACCCCTTATGCCTCAAAGTTCCGTGATCGGATATTTGATCCCCTAGCGTTCGGCAGCCCAGAGATTTGGGCGGAAGAAGGACTTAAGAGCAGCTGTCTGGCCTCCCAGAACTTGATGCTTGCCGCTCACGCCAAAGGGCTTGCAACCTGTCCTATGACCGGGCCCGTTCTGCTTGCAGAGGAGAAGCTTCGTGAATTCCTGGATATCCCCGAAGACCGCGGAGTCAATATGGTGATTGCCCTGGGTCATCCTGCTGTCTCCCCGAAAGCGACGCCGCGTAAGGAAGTAGCTGAGATTCTGCGTATTGTGGACTAGCATCTGGAGCCAAGCGAACCGGTTATAATTGTAAGCTTGAACAGGTGAATTATTAATGGGCAGCATTATCATTGCAAACTTTTGCCCAGTTCAACTAATAGCAAAAGGGCTCTTACTCCCTGCAACCGGGGGATAAGAGCCCTTTTGATTTTCTTTTATTAACCGATACGCTCCATTTCGGAAGCACTGATCTCAAAGTTGGAGTAGACATCCTGAACATCGTCATTATCCTCGAAGGCGTCCATCATCTTCAGCAGCTTCTCTGCATTCTCGCCCTCAACATCCACTGTGTTCTGCGGAATCCAGCGAACTTCAGCTGTACTAAATTCATAGTTCTCAGCTTCAAGAGCACTCTTCACTTTCTCCAGTTCATGTGGATGGGTGACAAGTTCAAATGTTTCGTCCGTAGTCACCATATCTTCAGCCCCAGCTTCCACAGCTTGGAGAAGCAAAGTGTCCTCGTCAATCTCCTCAAACTGCTCACGATCAATGACAAGAGATCCTTTCTCATCGAACATATATGCAACGCAGCCCGATTCCCCCATATTACCGCCCCTCTTGTTAAAGATAGAGCGGACATCTGCTGCTGTACGGTTACGATTGTCTGTCAAGCATTTCACCATGATGGCAACCCCACCAGGACCATAACCTTCATAGTAGATTTCTTCGTAATCCACATTATCCGTGCTGCCTGATGCTTTCTTGATTGCACGTTCTATATTATCCGCTGGCATCTTGATAGCACGGGCACTCGCGATGGCCGTCTTAAGTCCGAAATTGGCTTCGGGGTTGGGACCGCCTTTGCGTGCCTGCATATAAATCTCACGGCTTAATTTGACCCATTGATTGTTCTTAGCCTGGTCAGCTTTACCTTTACGTTCTTTAAACAGTTTGAATTTCATACCGTAACGCTCCCCACCTGTAATAAGTCTTGTACAAGTAATTCTATTCTCACAGTTTATCACTACCCCTGTGTTTCGGTCAAAGCAAGCAAAAAAACACAGCCCACTCGGAGCTGTGTTTTTCTTTATAAGTTGAAGTGCAATTATATTTTGTATACGTTAGCTGCTTGCGCGCCACGGTTGCCTTCAGTGATTTCGAATTCAACTTCTTGACCTTCATCCAAGGATTTGAAGCCTTCGCCTTGAATTGCTGAGAAGTGAACGAATACATCTTCGCCGCCCTCAACTGAAATGAAGCCATAACCTTTTTCTGCATTAAACCATTTAACTGTACCTTTCAAATGAACAACCTCCTAAAATAACGTCATTGAATGACGAATATCTAAATTATAACCGATCTGCAGGTTCAATGCAAAGCGTCTTTAGCCCTACATCTCGAGTCTGATTTTTCCCTGAATTCCCCTTGGTTGCATTTGCTTTCCTTAGGGCCGTGCGTTATGATTTTATAAAGCTTTTGCAAATGCTTTCCTATAATAGGGATCACACTATAGAATGTTGCTATGAACTTTATGATGCAGACTGGAGACCGAGCACGATGATCAAAAAACATGAAATTTACAAGACTGACAAATGGAATATGATGACAGTTGAAGTACAGGGAAAGTATATTGTCCTGCGGGAGATCTCTGATCAATGGGGTGAGGAAACCCACACCTTTCTTAGCCGTCCAGCCTTGATGCAGTGGGCACAGAACCGTTTTCCCAAGGATGATTTCGAAGGAAGAGAAGAAGAATGGCGCACGCTGATGAATTCCTTCAAACAAGTCTAGATTGATTTCAAAGGAGTCTTGAAGAATTACCTATGGACTATTCAAGAGTTGCCCTATTTATTGTTTTGGCTATTGTATTGGGTTTTGTCCTTATTTTGAACAAAAATAATATCCCTGCAAAGCTGAAACGCCCTATGGCCATCACTGCTCTAGTCATGATTGTCATGGCCTTTGTACTCGTAATCTACAGTTATCTGGCCTAATTTAAGGCCTAGGTCCGTTTATTCATATTGTACCTAAACTTCGGTCATACTATGGGCAAAAAAAGATTGGGAGGAATACGCCCATGAGATGTGCCATGCTCCTCTCGATCATGTTGACTTCTTGCCTGTTGACCGCTTCGGCACCGGATATGAATAAGCGGACCGTTCAAGACAAACGGCCAGTATCTCTAACTTTACCAAGGAGGATACCTATGAGCACATTACCAAAGCGTTCCGAAGTGACTGAAGCCAACAGCTGGAATCTGAATGATCTATTTCCTGACCAGAATGCCTGGGACCAATCCTATGATCAGGTCAAACAGAAGAAATCCAAGGCTTCCGATTATGAAGGCAAATTAAATACAGCTGAGAATATTAAAGCAGCTTTTGCTCTAGAGGATGAAATCTCGCTTGAGATTGAACGGCTGTTCGTATTCGCGCACCTTCATCACGATGAAGATACCACGAACCCTACATATCAAGGTCTCGTTGAGAAGGCTAAGAAACTCAGCGTGGAGATTAGTGAGGCTCTCTCTTATATCACTCCGGAGATCCTGTCCCTGCCAGAGGAAGAACTGAACGGGTTCATAGAGAACCCTGTCCTGGCTGACTATAAATTCACGCTGCAGGAGATCAAACGCGAGAAAGCCCATGTCCTCACCAAAGCTGAGGAAGCGCTTCTTGCCCAAGTCGGTAACCTGTCGCAGGCACCGAAGAATATCTTCGGCATGATCAATAATGCGGACATGAAGTTTCCGAAGATCAAGGACGAGAATGGCAAGGAAGTGGAGCTGACGCATGGCAGCTACATCCAGTTCCTGGAGAACCCGAACCGCGAAGTCCGTCAGCGGGCATTCAAAGCGATCTACGAAACTTATGGCAAGCAAAAGAATACCCTTGCTGCTACTCTCAGCTCGAATGTGAATAAGAATATTTTCTATTCTCATGTCCGCAAGTATCCTTCAGTTCTGGAAATGTCCCTCTATGGTGACAACATTTCCAAAGAGGTCTATACGAATCTGATTGACACTATCCATGAAAGCCTCCCACTGCTCCACCGCTACATGGCACTACGTAAGAAGCTCCTGGGTGTGGATGAGCTGCATATGTATGACTTGTTCGCTCCGCTTGTGGAGGAGTATAAATGGGATATCACCTATGACGAGGCGAAAAAGCTGGTTAGTGAAGGACTGCAGCCGCTGGGTGAGAATTACCTGAAAGTGCTGAAGGATGGATTCGATCACCGCTGGATCGATGTATATGAGAACGAAGGAAAACGAACAGGAGCCTACAGCTGGGGCGCATATGGAACTCACCCGTATGTGCTGCTGAACCATAACAACAATCTGAACAGCATGTTCACGCTTGCCCATGAGATGGGTCATGCGCTCCATTCTTATTTCTCGGATGAGGCCTTGAAATACAGGGATGCCCAGTATACGATCTTCCTCGCTGAAGTAGCTTCGACTACGAATGAAGCACTGCTGATGGATTATCTGCTGAAGCATGCTACTGATCCGAAACAGAAGCTGTATCTGTTGACTTACTACGCAGATCAGTTCCGGACGACGGTATTCCGTCAGACCATGTTCGCTGAATTCGAGAAGATCATTCATGAGCGCGCAGAGGCTGGAGAGTCTCTCACTCCTCAAGCGCTGTCCTCAATCTACTATGATCTGAACAAGAAATACCACGGCCCTGGCATGGTCGTTGATCAGGATATCGAGATGGAATGGGCCCGCATCCCGCATTTCTATACGAGCTTCTATGTATATAAATACGCAACGGGCTTCTCGGCTGCAACCAGCTTCTCCAAGCAAATTCTTGAGGAAGGTAAGCCAGCTGTGGACCGTTATCTTGGCTTCCTGAAGAGCGGGGGCAGTGACTACTCCATTAATATTCTGAAGAAAGCTGGCGTTGATATGTCATCGCCACAGCCGATTCGTGAAGCGATGAGTGTGTTCGGTGAACTTATCGAGCAAATGGAGAATTTGACGAAATAATTGAGTGATTCTGACGGATTAATCCCTTGCCCGCTTTGGGTAAGGGATTTTATACTGTCTTAAGAGGAGGTGCACCATGAAAATACAGTGGTCCCTGATTGCTGCTTTACTATTTGCTCTAGTGACAGCCATATTTGCAGTTATCAATGTGAGAACTGTAGATGTGAATCTATTGTTCGGTGTGGTAAAAATCCCGCTGATTCTGCTCATTATTGGCTCTACGCTGCTTGGCGGAATTATTGTCGGTTCGTTCGGCTTGTATCGCGGCTATCGACTGGATAAAGAGAATCGCCGGCTTAAGGCCCAGCTCGTTCAGGTTCAGGAGGCAACCGGTTATGTATTTCCCGAACCGGAACCTAAGGCGGATAAGGATAAGGATCAACCTCAGGATAAGAATTCTTAGGAATCCAGCAATACATACCTTTAGGAGGTTCTATGAATATTACAGTCGACGAAAATTATGTGTTGGACGTGTTAAAGAGGCTGCTTGATACTCCAAGTCCAAGCGGCTTTACGAAGCAGGCCATCCGGTTAGTTGAAGATGAAGCCAAGAATCTTGGCGTTCCTGTCTCTCTTAATGAGAAGGGCGGCGCTATATTAACGCTGAAAGGCCAAGACGACAGCCGTCGGATTGCCCTAAGCGCCCATGTGGATACCTTGGGAGCTATGGTGAGATCGATCTCTGCTCACGGCACATTAGCTATCACTTCGGTTGGGGGCTTCTCGATGAATAGTATCGAGAACGAATACTGCCAAATTCATACCCGCAGCGGGAAGGTATATACAGGCACGATTTTGACTTCCCATCCTTCTGTTCATGTATACAGTGATGCAAGAGATTTTCCCCGCAAAGAAAGCAATATGGAAGTAAGGATTGACGAGATTGTAGAGAGCAAAGAAGATGTACGGAAGCTGGGCATCCAGACTGGGGACTTCGTATCCTTCGATGCCCGCGCAGTGATCACACCAAGCGGCTTCATCAAATCCCGGCATATCGATGACAAAGCCAGCGTCGCGGCTCTTCTGGGACTGATCGAATCCGCGAAGCGTGAGGGCTGGACGCCCCGCCATGAACTTGTGTTCCTGATCTCGAATTACGAAGAGGTCGGTCATGGTGCCGCTCATATTCCTGAAGGGATTCATGAGATGATCGCTGTCGATATGGGAGCTATGGGCGACGATCTGGGCTGCAAGGAGACCGATGTCTCCATCTGTGCCAAGGATTCGAGCGGGCCGTATGATTATGATATGACCAGCAAGCTGATTGAGCTTGCTGAAGCCGGCGGTATTCCTTATGCGGTGGATATCTATCCGTATTACGGGTCCGACGCTTCCGCCGCGCTGGGCGCAGGTCACAACATCCGTGCTGCTCTGATCGGCCCGGGCGTACACGCTTCGCACTCTATGGAGCGTACGCATAAGCAAGCTGTAATAAACACTGTCAAGCTGCTTGGCGCCTATGTTACAGCTTGATGTGAATTACCGCGGAATTGCTGCCGCCAGCGTTCTGGCTGCCTGTGTAGTGCTGCTGTTATTGTGGGGGAGCTCAACTCGGCTCCCCCACTCCTACACTTATTTCAAGGCTGATGCCTCAAATAACGTGGAGCTGCATGCACTCATTTCGCGTCCTGGCGAGATTACACTCCAGTCTGCGGACGGTCCCTTGTCCAATTATTCCGGTTACGGAATCAATGGCGGTTTCTTTTACGAGAAGGATCTCCTGTCTATTGCAGCTGTGAACGATAAGCCGGTTGGAGGAACACGAGGGCAGTACGGAAGCGGCTGGTTCAATGTGAAATATCCTAGAGGTACGCTGGTGTGGGATGAGGCAGCAGGCGCCTACTCCGTGCAGGTGGTGTCTTCAGTCTCTGACATTCATGTTAAGGACCGGGAACGCTACTTCGCTCAGGGCGGGGTTAGCATGAACCTGATGAACGAGAACGTGTGGGAATATGCTGCCGAGCAGGAGCATCTGCCTTACCCGGATGAGAAACGGCTGCGTTCAGCCCTAGTCTATGGCGCGGACCAAAGGCTCTGGCTGATCGCTACGCCTACCTTGTGTACCGCGGCGGAATTCAGGCAAGCCATTCTAGAGACCATTGAACCTGGAATGCCGAAAGAAGGCATCTTTCTGGATGGGGATGGTTCAGCGCAGCTTAATTCTGCCGAGAGCAGGCTTACCGGAGATTCAAGGGTCCTTCGGCAAATCATTATTGTAAAATAAGACAAGGAGGGTTATTCTTGAAGAATCCTGTCGCCTTTGTTGTTCTAATCTTATTAAGTCTAGTGTATACAGCTGCGCTTGTGTACTACCCGGGAGTGATCCTGACCGCGGTTGGGGCCTTTTCGGGAGGTTCATTTTTCCCGCATTCACCTATGCTCCGTGAAATTTCATCCTTTATGCTGTTCGCCTATCCTATTTCGATCATCATCGCTTACTTCTGCTGGTGGGCCTATCACAAAAGAAAGTTCAAGCTCGCCTATGTTCTGGTCTGTCTGCCGCTTGTCTGGGTAATGATTACAGGGGCACTCTTGCTTGCAGCTTAGCAAATAGGTTATACTACTACAAATATTACAGCAGATCATGCCGATGAAGAGAATCCAACTCGGAGGCGTTCTCGTCAAAAGGACCCGTTCCTTCTAAGTTAACCGGAACCGCCCGTTATCGCGGACCAAAGAGGATTGAGCTTAAGATTAGCTTAATCAAATTGGGTGGCACCGCGAGTCCTAGCGCTCCTCGTCCCAAAAGACGAGGGCGCTTTTTTGTATTTTTTGCAAATAAAGGAGCGGTGAACATGTTAGATTTGAACTGGGTAAGGAGTCACGCAGAGGAAGTACAAAGGGTAACGGATCAGAAAGGTATCGGTCTTGATGTCAAAGAACTATTATTGTTAGACGATCAGAGAAGGAGAATTCTCCAAGAGGTTGAGCGGCTTAGGCAGAAACGGAATGCATGGTCCGAAGAGATTGGTGCAGCCGTTCATGAAAAGCGCAGTGAAGACGCTGCTGTATTAAGGCAGCAGGTACAAGTTAATAACACCAAGCTATCCCACCTAGAGAACGATCTGGCCCAATTAAACCGGCAGGTCTTGGCATTGAGCTTGCTCGTTCCAAATCCGGTATCACCCGACACGCCGATTGGCGGATCGGATGCAGATAATGTTCGGTTACGAACAGAAGGTAAACCGCCTGTCTTCGATTTTCCGATGAAAGATCATGTTGAATTGGGGAGAATTCATGGCATAATCGATATCCCTCGCGGGGTCAAGGCTGCAGGCAGCCGAAATTACTATCTCCGCGGAGCAGGCGTTCTTCTGCATAGAGCTGTACAGCAGCTTGCCCTTGATATGCTGATAGATCGTGGCTTTAGTCCCCTTGAAGTGCCGCTGATCGTCACTACTGAAGCAATGACCGGCACGGGCTTTTTCCCTCTTGGGCAGGACCAATGTTATCACCTTGAGGGAGAAGACAAATGGCTCGTAGGCACATCTGAAGTCCCTCTTGTCACTTACTATGCAGGTGAAATTGTAGACCTCTCCTCCCCCATCAGACTCGCGGCAGCTTCAACCTGCTTTCGAAGTGAGGTCGGCTCGGCAGGTAAAGATGTTAGCGGACTGTACCGCGTTCATCAGTTCTCAAAGGTGGAACAGATTGTACTATGTGCAAATGACTCCGAGCAATCGGAGATCATGCTCCAAGAAATAACCCGCAATGCTGAAGATCTGTTGCAGATGCTGGAGCTTCCCTATCAGGTAATGGCGGTATGCACAGGAGACATGTCGCAGAAGACCTACAAGCAGTTCGATATTGAGACCTGGATGCCAAGCCGTAAGGCTTATGGAGAGACCCATTCTTCCTCGAATCTGCTGGACTTTCAGGCACGGCGTTCGAATATTCGCTACCGCGATCCGAGTGATGGGAAGCTGAAATTCTGTCACACCCTGAACAATACAGCCGTGGCTACTCCGCGCATTCTGATTCCCCTCCTGGAGAATCACCAGAGAGAGGATGGATCGATCTACATCCCTCTTGCCCTCCGGAAATATATGAATGGGCTTGAAAGTTTGGTTCCGCTGGACCCTAGCTAATCCATTCTCTGAGCAGGCTTAACTCGACGGCACCTAAAAAATAAAGGTTCGGGGCACACAAATAAGCCTTCCATTCCGCGGAGATCCGGGAGTGGAAGGCTTATTCAAATTTTGACAAGGCTAGTACTGTAGGTTCATTATCCGTTGCGCTGGGCTTCAATTCGCTCTGCCAGCTCATTCAAATACGTCCAGCGTTCCATCAGCCGTTCAAGCTCGGCCTCTGCCTCCTGCTGCTCCCGCATAAGCTCCTGCAGCCGGGAAGCGTCGCTTGAAGCCGTCTCCATGGCAGCCGCGAGATCAGTGATCTTCTGCTCTGCCGCTTCAACCAAGCCGTCTATGGCTTCGTACTCTCTTTGCTCATTGTAGCTGAATTTAACCTTCTCCTTAGGTGAAGGAGCAGAAGCGGAAGATTCTTTCTCCGGATTCTTCTTGGCTTTGCTCTGGCTCTCTCCTGAGTCGGCCTGTCCACTGCCTTCCCGGCGCAGGCGTTCCTCATAATCGCTGTAGTCTCCTACATGAACGGCTACTGCTCCATTCCCTTCAAAGGCCATAATCTTATCGATCGTTCGATCCAGGAAATAACGGTCATGGGAGACTACGAAGACGGCCCCGGGGAACTCGTCTAGATAAGCTTCAAGAACCGTAAGGGTCTGAATATCCAGGTCGTTCGTCGGCTCATCGAGCAGAAGCACATTGGGTGCTCCCATTAACACTCTAAGCAGATACAATCTGCGCTTCTCCCCGCCTGACAGCTTGGAGATTGGGGTCCACTGCATCGTAGGCTCAAATAGGAAACGCTCCAGCATTTGAGAAGCAGTGATTCTCGAGCCATCTGCTGTGGTCACTACTTCAGCTTCGTCCTTAATATATTCAATTACCCGCTGCTCCCCATTCATTTCCTGATGCTCCTGGGTAAAGTAACCCAGCTTGACGGTCTGTCCAAGAACGACCTCGCCCCGATCGGGGGTGAGCCGACCTGCAATCAGGTTCAGCAGCGTAGACTTCCCGCTGCCATTCGGACCCACAATACCTACACGGTCACCTGGAACCGCAATGTAGGATAAATCCTGAATCAGTGTGCGGTCGCCCGCCTGCTGACCTAAATGGTCAATTTCTAGTATTTTACGGCCGAGACGTGTGGAAGCTACTGACATCTCCACAGCACCGGTACGGACCTCGCTCTTCTGACTCTGAAGCTCCTCGAACCGGTCAATCCGCGCCTTCTGCTTGGTTGTCCGTGCCTTGGCTCCTCTCCGAATCCAGGCCAGCTCGGTACGCAGCAGATTCTGCCTCTTCTGCTCCGCAGAGGCTTCCCGCTCTTCACGCTCACTCTTCAGCTCTAGGAACCGGCTGTAATTTGCTTCGTAACGGAAGAGACGACCGTGGTCGAGTTCCAGCATCACAGAAGCTACACGGTCCAGGAAATAACGGTCATGTGTAATCATGAGCAGGGCTCCGCGGCGTTTCTGTAAGTACTGCTCAAGCCACGCAACCGAATCGTTATCAATATGGTTCGTAGGTTCATCCAGTATCAGCAGTTCTGATGGCTGTATCAACGCTGATGCCAGTGCCACGCGCTTACGCTGCCCACCCGATAATGTCCCCATCAGCCTGGAGAAATCGGTAATTCCCAGCTTGGACAATATACTCTTCGCTTCACTTTCAAGCTGCCAAACCTGCAGGCGGTCAATCTCCTGACTGAGCTTCGCCGCTCTATCTTCAAGTGCCCGGTCGGCCGGATTCTCTTCCATTAACTTCAATGTCTCCATGTATTCATAGACGGTCTGAAGTTCGGGACTATCCCCTTGGAACACCTGCTGCAGCACGGTCATTTCCGGATTATAGTCCGGATTCTGAGCCAAGTAACGGATCCGCACATCATTATTAACAGAAATCTTCCCTTCATCTGCAGGCTCCAAACCTGCAATCACGCGCAGAAAGGTGGATTTACCCGTACCATTCACGCCTACTACGCCAATCTTGTCCTGATCTTCCATCCCGAAAGAGGCTCCCTGGAAAAGCACCTTTTCGCCAAAACTCTTGGATATCTGCTCTACAGTCATTATATTCATCGCTTGGTTTCCCTACTTCTACCCATGTATTTTGATTCGCTCTTCGCTTGGATGCTCATGAGGCTGGTTCATCCTGGATCGGACAACCATACATAAACAAGCGGGATACGAAAAGAATGTTCTTATTCAAGTCTTCCCCTGTTATTGATCGATCAAATAAAATATCCATCTTAAGCTGATCCAGCATACCGATATAGGCCTTAGCATGCAGCATAGGCTCAGGTACGCCAGCTTTATCAAGAACTTGGTATACCGCATCCATGTAGCTGCGGAGGAATTCTTTCATCAACCCCATCAGTTCGGGATCATTGTTAGGGGCCATAAAAAATAATTTCGTATGGTCCTTGCGTTCATAGTAATACTCCAAATGATGCTTGGCAATGAACTGCAGCTGCTCCTTCAAACTTTCACTATGCTCCAGGCCGGTATTCAATCTGCTCAGAAAGTCATTGAAATCCCGCTCCGAGACCGCGGAGAACAGCTTCTCCTTACTCTTGAAGTACAAGTATACCGTACCCTTCGCGATTCCAGCCAAGTCGGCAATGTCCGAGATCTTGGTATCATAGAAGCCTTGGGAACCGAATAAGGCGAAAGCCGCATCGAGTATGGCTTTATGTTTATCTCCCTGGACTTCACTCACATTCGTCACCCTTCCTATGCTGCCATAAATCCTACCCATAAAGCAATCAAACCGCCTGCCAGTGAACTAAGCAGATTGACCGCGTCGTTACTCATCCAAGCAAGTCCCCGTATATGAACGGTGGATTTCTCACAGTGATGAGAGACTTCAACCTCCCGCCCGCACACCGGGCAGCGGTACATTCGCTGTAGACTGGCTCCAAGAATGGAGTCGGTAAAAGCCCCTGCCAGGCCGCCAATTCCGCCTACGGCAATCCATAAGCCGATAGAGCTCGGAGAGAGGCCGCTTAGCATAAGCAGAACCCATGCTCCTATTCCAATCAATAGAGCTCCCGCTGCAGCTGCAGAACTCCCCAGCCATGACACGCCGCCTGAGGTGCCTGCCGGAAGCACCTTAAAAGTTAGTACAGAACGAGGTGGTCTTCGGCTCAGACCGCCCCATTCCGTTGCCCACGTATCCGCTGTAACCGTGCTCATGATGCCTATGAACAGATAGGCCCAAAGCGCGTCAGGCCAGAACCAGTTAGCCAGACATACGAGCATACCAAGACCGCCGTTAGCCATAACTTGTCCAGCATCGCGCCGGCCGCTCTTGGCGTAGGACTTCTCCAGCTCCTGCTTGCGGTGGCTCTTCCACTTCGAGAACAGTGTAGAAGTGATGAAGAACAACAGCAGTGTACCGAACCAAAAGGCATTCCCGGCACCATAGTACACCGTTCCCATGATCACCGCTGCACACAGGCCCGATAGAGTAAGAGATTGCTTGTAATACGCGGCCCCTGCCACGGCCGCCGCACCGATAAAGCCAATCAGCCAATCCATAGATTACTCACGGATTTCAATCGTGCAGCTGCCAAGTGTATTCTCGCCGAAACGCAGCGTAAGCTGATCTCCGTCTGCAACAGGCCCTACTCCGGCAGGAGTGCCCGTAAATATTAAATCTCCTTCGTCCAGACCATAGTGGTCCGCAATGTAATCGACGATCTCCTGGAGCGAGAAGATCATATCCTGCGTATTCCCGTGCTGAACGGTCTCTCCGTTCTTGATCAGCTCGAAGCTCGTAAGTCCAATTTCCTCCGTACCGGGAAAAGCAGTATACGGCGTTAATGGAGCTGAGCTGCGAAATCCTTTTGCCGCGGTCCAGGGATGGCCTTTCTTCTTAAGTACACTTTGAACATCCCGAAGCGTAAAGTCAATGCCCAGCGCCATAACATCCACAAGCTCATCTACGGATATTCCCGGAACATAAGGACGGGCAATCCGAAGTACCAGTTCGGCTTCATAATGAATCTCACCTTTACCTGCCGGTAAGGCTATAGTTGAACCATCCATAGGCACCACGGCATGAGAAGGCTTGAGAAAAATCATCGGTTCTGCAGGCACCTCATTGCCGAGTTCTTCCGCATGAAGCCGGTAATTCCGGCCTACACAGTATACATTACGGACTATTGATTTCATTGCTGATCTACTTCCTTCCCCATTTGAAAAGTCCAAACCTGCTGCTTCTAACCGACCGCTTGTCTATAAAAGTCTCCCGCCATACATCTGGCCGGTTCGTACAGATGAGGATATCTGGATGCATATCCGCTATCCGCTTCATCGTCCTCGCATCATCAAGGGTCCAAGCCATAACCTGGATACCCGCCTCCACAGCCAGAGCAGCAAATTCCGGTGTCAGCTGCCTATAGGATATGGAGAGAAAGTCAGATCCAAGACCCCGGAGACGATCAAGCAGATCGGCCGGTCTGCCGTCAATAATGAGTCCCGTTCGGATCTCACTATCCATGCTTCGGACATTACGAAGCGCCCCGGTATCAAATGAAGTGAGGACCACTTCCTTCTCCATCCCCTGCTTCCTGACCGTTTCAATCACGATCTGTTCAATACCGGGATACTTGTTCGCTTCGGTCTTAATCTCCAGATTCACCAGAAGCCGTCCCTTGACGGCAATAAGGAAGTCGACCAGTGTGACCAGTCTCTCCCCTGAATAGATGGTGGACTTCCAGCTTCCCGCGTCCAGCTTGCTAAGCTCACTCCAAAGCGCATCCTTGACCGGACCTCTGCCATTCGTGGTTCGGTTTAACGTGTAATCATGAATTAGAAAAGGCACCCCGTCTTTGGAGAGCTGCACGTCTACTTCAATCCACTTCACGTAAGGATCTTCCATAGCAAGCTTAACCGCTGCCATAGTATTCTCGGGGGCTATCCCCGAGAATCCCCGATGGGCGACGCAGTAATCTGTCATCTAGACCGCTCCTTTTAATTAACCTGAGTTATTCGTGCTGTTATCCGCCTTATTATCTGAATCTGAAGGTATAAGTCCTAGACTTGTATCCTGATTACTTGCTTTAAAATTTCCGTTTGAATCTATTTTGACGCCCGGGGACAGACTTTCAATCTCCTTGATCAGCGTGGCGCCATCTTTGGCATTCTTGGGTACGGGCTGCCCGATCTCGGTAAAGTAGGGAATCATCCGCAGATCACATTTTCCCCCAGTCGTGCAATGTGCCTGGAATACCGCCGTATCCCAAGTTTTGGGCCGGTTCGTGGCCTTGGTGAATACAAAGTTTCCCGTGCTGTAAGCGATCCACTTGCCTTTGTACTGCTCCACACCTTGAAGCACATGGGGGTGACCGCCAACTACCAGATCAGCTCCGGCATCAATGAAAGAGTGGGCCAAAGAATTCTGATTGCTGTCCGGCACGGTCACTCTTTCTTTTCCCCAATGTGCAACCACTATGATCAAATCTGCCTTCTTGCGCGCATCCTGTATGGATTTAACTGCTAATTTCACATCGTCGTTGTATACGCCCGCAATTCCCGGTCTGTCTGCTCTCGCATTCCAGCTTAGTTCTGGAAGTACTCGGCTAAAGCCAAACAGTGCTATCTTGATGCCTTTACGCTCTATGTATACCGGTGCGTAAGCTTCGTTACTATTTTTACCTGCTCCAGCAAAAGATATTTTGTTAGTCTTAAGATGTTCCAGTGTGTCTAACAGGCCCTGAACACCTTGGTCTAAAGTATGATTATTTGCTACGTTAACCGCATCCACTCCTGCATTCTTCATAGCTTTAAGCGCATCGGGATGGGCTTTGAATACAAACTGTTTGTTCTTGGCTCCTATGCCCCTGGTAGTCACAGGTGTCTCCAGGTTGAGAATCGTTAGATCATCTTTCTGAAATAAATCCTTTACGTACTTAAAGGGGGAATCGATCCCGTCCCGGTTCATTTTCTCAGCGACCTTACCCGAGAAGATGGTATCCCCGGCAAAATTAATGACCAGGCTCCCGACGGAACTCTTGCCGACGGTCTCGGCAGAGAAGTCCTCGTCGGTCTGGCTGGTATCCGCCGGCGTAATGGAAGAACTATTTCCTGAAGGGTTCGTGCCGGTGCCTTGCTGAGGTGAGATATTCTGAGCCGGACTATCCGAGACAGTCCTTCCTCCAAGAAGAGATTTGTTATTAAAATAAGAAAAGGTTAGAACAAGTCCGATCAATACAATCAACGTTAAATTGACCAGCATCCAGAATCGGCTTTGGCGCTGCATCTTCTGCCTCTTCTCAGCGCTGTACTTTTGCGATCTCGGCTGAAGCATAATTCACTCCTTATTATCCTAAGAAATTTGAGGTAATCAAAATCTATTATATCAGGTAAATAAGTTGAACTGAAGCAACATTACTGATTCCCGGCCTTCCTAAAGCTTCCAGTTCCCCCTCATGAAGTGAGCCTATGCAGGTTTAAATCTCTCCATGACTATTCATGCCAGCGTGCTTCGGTCTCATCTTTGGAGAATCAACGATCTAAGATTTGTATATGAACTACATGACTAAGGATAGAAAGAAATAGTAAATAAGTAAAAAGAAAAAGAGTGCATCTCCACCGATGCACTCTTCCCTAACTACCCCAATTATCCCTCAGAGAAGACGGCCTAAGGGCGAACAATGCCGATTGTCAGCTTACTTTGCATCTTTACGGGTTTCCCCTTCAATAGGTAAAAGTGCACCTGCCTTGTACCTATACTTTTTATACTCTGGATGCTGGCTGTAATCGAACCGTCCCAACTCCGTGTCTTTACCTAAAGAATCTATTTTTCCATAAGTCACTAGCTCAGCCATTAAATCGTGAGAAAAATATACATACCCACCTTTGTAATCAGGTTTAACCCCTCGCGATTTTGTCTTGTTACCCATTTCATCCAATTGACCGATGACTTCGGCAATCCCATCCTGGTTGATCTTGATATAATTGGTCAGGAGCCTATAGGTTTCGGAATATTGCAGAGCCTGGCCCTCCGGAAACTGGTAAGTCGTCCTATACCCTTCCCCGTGAGGAGTCCAATCATAAGGTCCTTCCACAGCGATAAGTTTAAGCGCCTCCTTACGTGCATCCACTAGATCACCCTTCATCAGTGTATTGAACGCTGCCTGTCCGGCTGGAGTCCTTACAATAGCCCGCTTGTCTTTCGCATTATAGTAGGCAGTACCGCCCAATGCTTCACTGACAAAGCGTAGGGGCACATAGGTACGACCTTTTTTATTTACAACACTGAGATCAAGTGAAACTTGTTTTCCATTAACTGTGGCAGTCTTCAAACCGGCCTTTAGCTTAATCACCTTACTGCCGTCCTTGCTCTTGGCCGTCACGGTATGGGTCTTGGCATCATAATTGTAGGTCAGCCAATTCGGATCATTCAGGGACCTGAGGGGAATAAGAGCTCTTCCTTTTTCGACAAGGGCATCACTCTGCATCACCCCATTAATAAATACCTGTTCTTTGATCTTGTCAGATGTCTTTGCCTCTACCGAGTTTCCAAGAGTCATTGTTCCTGTTAATAGAACTGCCGCAATGGCGGCCGGCACCCATTTTTTCATATCAGATCTTCCCTTCCTTTAAAATTAAATTCTTTAATTAATGGAGACATATAAACAAACGTATATCCTGCTCATTTTGTTACCAAAAATTAGAATTTACACTAATAAAATTAGGTTACATCCGATAAACACTTATGAATCAATAAGGATCAGCTTGTTAGCTAAGTAAGTAATATTCCAACATTTTTGTATTCCAAGCGCGCTTCCGAGAAAAGAATAACCCCGAGCCTGGATGGCCCGGGGTTACAGGTTAATCTTTAATGGACAGGCTCGCCTGTCATGATCTTCGCGAGTTCTTTGGCCTGCTTGACGCAGTCTGGCAGACCGACACCTTCGAATGCCGCGCCCGTTACATATAAGCCCGGAGTGTGAGTCTTAAGCTCATCACGCAGGCTGGCTATTTGCTGCAAATGTCCTACCGGATATTGGGGCATCGACTTAGGCATTCGGGTAATCTCGGAGAATAGCGGTGTCGCCTTGATGCCCATGAGTTCCCGAAGGTCTTTCAGAACTAAGTCTGTCAGTGAATCATCAGGAAGCTGAACATTCTGCTCGTCTCCCGAGCGGCCTACATAACACCGAAGCAGAACCTTGTCATCCGGGCTGGTATGCAGCCACTTGGTTGAAGTCCAGGTACATGCTGTAATGTTGCGGCCTTCTGCCCGGGGAACCAGGAATCCGGAAGCATCCAGAATCCCCTCCAGATCCTTCTTGTCAAAAGCGACCACCACATTGGCCACCGATACGTAGTTGATAGCTGTCAGCGCACTGACATCAACGAAAGGTTCCAGAAGCTTCGCGGCGCTGAATGCGGGTGTAGTGACCACAATCTGATCAGCGTGAAGCACTTCACCATCAGCTAGCCCCACCTCATAAGCCCGGCTGCTGCCTTTTCGAATATCCAGTACCTCGGTCTCCAGGCGCTGATCCACATCATGCAATTCATGCACAAGACCATGGATCAGACTCTGAAGTCCCTGGCGGAAGGTTAGAAAAGCGCTTCGCTTAGTACCTGTGTGCGTCTCAACCGGCTTCTTGCCCGTCATCATTCCGCGCATCAGGCTGCCATGCGCACGCTCCACTTCGCCGAACTGCGGAAATGTCGACTGAAGGCTTAGCTTGTAGGTATCCCCTGCATAGATTCCGGCGAGAAGCGGCTCAGTCACGTTCGTCAGAACCTCCGTACCCAGCCGGCGCTCGATGAAATGCCCAAGTGACTCGTCCTCTGCACTCTTGCGTGAAGGAATAACGAGGTCCATTAGCGCCCGGATTTTCCCGCTCCACGAGACAAGCCCGCTCTTTAGAAAAGGACCCAGCTCGGTGGGAATGCCCAGCACGAGACCTGAAGGCATTGGGTGAAGCTGACCGCGTTTGACAATGTAAGTCTTCTTAGCCCCAGGATTCATAGACACGAGCTCATGATCCAGCTCCAGTTCCTTGGCCAGATCAATCATCGCCGTCTTGCGGGCGAGGAAGGAGTCCGGTCCTTTCTCAATAACGAAGCCGTCCCGGTGAAGAGTCTCGATTTTGCCGCCCATCGACTTCCCCTTCTCCAGCACCGAGATTTGAACAGGAATCCCTTTCTCTCTGTAGAACTTCCGGATATAAAATGCTGCACTTAGCCCCGTTAGTCCTCCTCCGATGATGATGATATTCCTAGCTGAATCTGAATCACTCATAGATTATTCATTCCTCTTCCCATGCTTTGATAATGACGTCGCTAAGCGTCTCCATATACAAAGGATCGGTGTTAAGCGAATCGGTACGCATCAGTCTCATATCGAGCTCTCCGGCTACAGCCTGGGCTTCAATATCCAGATCATACAGAACTTCCAGATGGTCCGATACGAACCCAACCGGAGCCACAAGCACATCTTCCACCTGCTCAATACTTAAGTCCCTCAGTGTATCCAAAATATCCGGTCCAAGCCAAGGCGTTGCAGTCCGGCCCGCACTCTGCCATGTGAACTGCCAGTTGGTTACATTCGTTTGCTCCGCAACCGCTTTGGAGGTCTCGAGAAGCTGATCCTGGTAGGGATCACCCATCTCCAGAATCTTCTCAGGGAGACTGTGTGCGCTGAATAGAACTTTGACCTTATCCCGCTCGGCACCGACTTCCTCAAATTGATCAAGCTTGCGGCTTACCCGCTGTGCCAGCGCCTGGATCAATTTGGGATGCAGATGATAACTCTTGACGAAAGAGAACTTAATGTTGTGCTCAGCAGCTTTCTCTTCCGCACGTTTGATATAACCGCCTACGCTCATAACTGAATAGTGCGGGGCCAGAACAATGCCCACTGCCCGGGTGATTCCGTCCCTGGCCATCGCATCCACTCCATCCTCTATGAAGGGAGATGCATGCTTCAGGCCTTGATAACAGACGAACTGTACACCCAGATTGGCCGCATCGCGGTTCAAAGTCTCCTGCAAGGCAGCAACCTGATTATCTGTGTTCGCTCTCAGCGGGAATACCCCGCCCACAATCGCCTCATAACGGTCTTTCAGTTCCTTCAACTGATCTTCTGTGGGCGGGTTGCCCCGGCGAATATGGGTATAATAAGCTTCTACCTGCTCCAGGCTCTGCGGTGTTCCATAAGACATGACAAGCACGCCGATTTTATTGTTCACGTTAAATGTTCACCTCTGAAAGTAATTTAGTAGTTCAAGATGTTAAGCCTGCACCCGATTTACGGAGTGTCTCGGCAGAATAATCGTGTACATATTCGGTCAGCTCGCGCAGCTTGTCCAGTGAAGCCTCCGGGAACAGTCCATGTCCCAAATTGAACACAAAGCCCGGGGACTTGATTCCCTCGTCGATAATTTCCTTCGCGTATTGCTTGATAACATCCATAGGTGCCGTTAACACGTAAGGGTCGAGATTTCCTTGAACTGCAAAGCCTCCGCCTGTACGCCGGCGGCCTTCTTCAATAGATATCCGCCAGTCAAGTCCGATCACGTCAGCCTTGATGTCCGTAAGGGTAGGCAGCAGTTCTCCTGAGCTCACTCCTGGAAAATAAATTTTGGGTACATCGAGTGTCTCAAGTTCGGCAAAGATACGTGTAATGGTTGGGAGCACGTAGATTTCAAAGTCTTTTGGCGAAAGAGCGCCCACCCAGCTGTCGAACACCTGGAATGCCTTGCCGCCGTTCTTCACATGATGCTTCAAATATTCAATAACCATGTCTCCAAGCTTATCCATTAGGCGGTGCCACAGCTTCGGCTCGCCATACATCAGACTCTTCGTGCGTATGTAGCTCTTGGATGGACGGCCTTCGATTAAATAGCTCGCTATCGTGAATGGCGCACCCGCGAAGGTAATCAGAGGGACCTCAAGCTCACGGTCCAGAATCCGAATCGTCTCCAGGATATGTGAGAGATCCTTCTCTACATCTATAGGACGAAGACGTTCAATATCTTCAGCGGTCCGAATCGGATTATCGATGACAGGACCGATGTTCTTAACAATATCGAAATCAATACCGATGGAAGCAACCGGATTCATAATATCCGAGTACAAAATAGCCGCATCTACACCCAGCTTACGAACAGGCATCAAGGTGACTTCAGCCGCAAGTTCTGGCTGCCGGCATATTTCAAGCAGACTGTAATTTTCTTTGATTGCGCGGTATTCCGGATCGTACCGTCCAGCCTGGCGCATATACCACACGGGCAGCTGGTCTACCTCCTGCTTAAGACAAGCACGGATAAACCGATCATTATAAGTCATGAAGACGCCTCCATCTATAAAATTTCCCTAAATCTCATTATGCCCTTTTTAAAAGTAAGTAACAACCCGTCCTGGATGAAGAACCGATGACAATCCTATGAAATAAATGAATTCTGCTTAAATTAGAGCATTTTGGCGTTATGGTATAATAATGAAATTGCCCAATGGGAGGATAATAGAACTTATGATCAATATCCTTAGAACCACCCGCTCGCTCCCAACCTGGAAAGTCAATCTCATTGTGCTGTGGTTCGGCCAATTTTTTGTAAATGCCGGAATGACCATGGTCACTCCTTTTCTCCCTCTATATCTGTCCGAGGATCTCGGTGTTCACGGATCAAAAGCGCTGGGTTTATGGGCCGGCCTTATTTTTGCTGCCAACTTTGCAACTTCGTTCATCTTCCAGCCGTTATGGGGAAAACTTGCCGACAGATATGGCAGGAAAATCATGCTGCTGCGCTCCGGCTTCGGGATGTCCATCGTCATCACATTAATGGGATTCGCAACCGCTCCCTGGCAGCTGCTTGCCCTGCGCCTCTTGAACGGCACGATCTCTGGTTTCAATCCGGCGTCCATCTCGCTGATTTCGGGAACCACGCCCAAAGAACGAATGGGCTTTGCCATGGGGATCATGCAGTCGGGAATCGTCGCGGGCACGATCCTAGGACCTTTAATCGGGGGATTGCTGGCTGATTGGGTAGGCTTTCGGCCGATCTTTTATATTACAGGTAGTCTGCTTCTTCTCGCTTCGCTGCTCGCTCTGTTCCTGGTTCGTGAGAAGTTCGACCGGGAAGAGGCCTCCCATACGCCGCAGATCTCGGTGCTTGCAGGCTTTCGGGAATTGAATAAAACACCTCAGTTGACTGCCCTGTTCGCCGTGACCTTCCTGCTCCAGTTCGCCATGCTTAGCCCGATGTCAATCCTGACTTTATATGTTGAGAAGCTGCATGGTACTGCGGTGAATCTGTCGTTCTGGGCGGGCTTTGTCAGCGCCGTAACCGGCTTGTCTAATATGATTACCTCGCCGATTCTCGGAAAATTCAGCGACAAGGTCGGCGCTCATCGTATCCTTACCTTCGCGCTCATTGGCACAGCGATCACGCTGATTCCTCAGGCCTTCGTGCAATCGGTCTGGCAGCTCATCATCATCCGCTTCTTCATGGGCATCTGTATGGGTGGATTGCTTCCCAGTGTCAATGCCCTGATCCGGTCCTACACCCCGGACGGGATGGAGAGCCGTGCCTTTGGATTCAACAGCAGTACGCTTGCGCTTGGCAATATGATGGGCGCCTCCATCGGGGGCTTCCTGTCCGGGTACATCGGAATTGAAGGCATCTTCATCATTTCCGGCGTCCTGCTGCTGGCCAACACCGTCTGGGTAAGGGCCAAGCTGTATGCGCATCGGGATGTGCGGTCGTTTCATTAGTCTGCGTGAGGCTTTGAATGCATAGCTATGGAGTGCAGAGCGTAAGGCCATTGCGTGATCCGGGCATTCCTGCGATCATTAAAGGCCGCTACGCGGTCCGGGCATTCCTGCGATCGCTG
>NZ_RZNX01000014.1 GCF_003994465.1 Paenibacillus zeisoli
TAAGCCTTACCGATATAATCGGTAAGGCTTTTTTTGTGCACTAAATTACTTTAATCACATGAGCAGCACTCTTAGGGGTATAGATTCAGCTAATTCTGACACAATAAGATGGCACTTTTAAATTTAGGAGGTTGATTACAGATGAGCAACAAGATTGAAGCTATTCGTGCGGATCATCAGAACTTTTTGGATAAAACGGAGGATGAGGTCAAGGCAGTTCCGGCGACAACGGATGTTAACGAAGCTGTAGAAGCCATTACAGCACATATGAATAAGTATGATGTGCCTGAGGAAAAAGAAGGAGACTAACTTATAACCAGCTAAGAACCGTCAGAAAGCTCTGGCGGTTTTTTGTTTGCCTACTTTATCAAGACGGAAACTAAAGTGAATCGATGGAATTTACCTTAAGTCATTAGTTTAGGACACACACAAAGAATTGGATCAGAGCAATACAATTAATACAGGGTTCTCGCCGGTTGGTTAGAGCCTGAGCATGCGGTTTTGTTTTTAACTGGCTGCTAAGCAAAAAGAGCGACTAGAGTAAAAAAGCTATTGAATCGAATGGACACGTTGCAGGATGGGTAAAGTATATTTAGGGCTGAATACAACGGACTTGGTAAGGACTTTCATTAAGAGCCCGGATCTGCCAAAGGAATTTAGACGAGATCTAAAAAGGACTCTTGGCAAATGAGGAAAATATGATATAATAAATTCAAGGTCAAAGAAAGTCAAAGTCAACTTGGTATTAAGCAATCATTTCTTTAACCCAATTTATTATTCAATAGGTTAAAAGTAGGCATCTAATTTAAAAGCAGTGTGACTTTTATCAGGAGATCATTTTGCCGTTTCGTAATGGCTAAACGCTTCTACAGTGGAGGGATGAGTGAATGCGGAATATCTCCGATATTATTGAGAAATATCTCAAGAGTATTATGCATGAAAGTCCTGAAGGAACCATTGAGATTCAGCGCAATGATTTAGCCGATAAATTCTCCTGTGTACCTTCCCAGATTAACTACGTAATCAGTACTCGATTTACTTTGGAGAAGGGTTACCTTGTAGAAAGTAAGCGGGGCGGCGGCGGGTACGTCAGAATAAGGAAGATTGAACTTCCTGGACCCACTTCGCTGCATACTCATCTGCATCAGACCATTGGAAATGAAATGGGTCAAGCTGCTGCAGAAGGGCTGATCTATCAATTGCTAGAGGCTAGAATCATTACCGAGCGTGAAGCTAATTTGATGAGGTCAGTGACTTCAAGAGAAGTATTGGCGCTCAAGTTGCCTTATCGGGATGAGCTTCGTGCCAGAATTATGAAGGCCATGTTGATTTCTTTATTAGTCAAATAATTAGGCCAGGAATAAAGGAGGGACATCTTGTGCTTTGTCAAGAATGCGGTAAGCGTCCGGCTTCGCTTCATTTTACTAAAATTGTAAATGGCGAGAAGACGGAATTTCATATTTGTGAAGCGTGCGCGAGAGAAAAAGGCGAGATGATACCTGGGACCTCAGGAGGCTTTTCGATTCACAGTCTGTTGTCGGGTCTTCTGGATATTGGCCCAACTGGAAAAGGGCAGCTGGTAGGCAAGAATACAGAGAATCTTCAATGTAAGGAATGCGGGATGACCTATTCCCAGTTCAGTAAAGTGGGACGGTTCGGCTGCAGCTCCTGTTATAAATATTTTAATGATCGACTTGACCCCCTTTTCAAAAGGGTACACGGGAACACGACCCATATGGGAAAGGTTCCTGTCCGAGTAGGAAGCCATATTCAAGCTAAACGCAAGATCGAAGGCCTTAGGCAGGAGCTTCAACAAAAAATTGCCGAAGAGGAATTTGAGAAGGCAGCCAAGCTTCGGGATGAGATTAGAGAACTTGAGAAAGACATTTCATCAGAGTAGGAGGAATGCGTTATGCCTAATCTCCGGTTTACAGAACAGCCGCTTAGTGAATGGATGAGACATAGAGGATATGAATCCGATATTGTCATCAGCAGCCGGGTAAGGATTGCGCGGAACCTTCAACATCTTGCTTTTCCCATGCTGGCGACGAACCAACAATCGGAAGAAGTGTTGACAAGGCTCAAGGCCGTGCTTGAAGACGACCGTTTGAGTCAATACGGAGTGCTGCATTTCCTGCCATTGGATGATATGGATGATCTGGATCGAAGAATTCTGGTTGAGAAACATTTAATCAGCCCTAATCTTGCTACTGAATCGCGCAATGGAGCGGTTCTCATTAGTGAAGATGAAAGCCTAAGCATTATGATCAACGAAGAAGATCATCTGCGCATTCAGTGCTTGTATCCAGGATTCCACGTTCAGGAAGCTTGGGAACGTGCAACGGCAGTGGATGATATTTTTGAAGCTCATGTGGATTATGCTTTTGACGACAAAAGAGGTTACCTGACCAGTTGTCCTACTAATGTAGGAACTGGACTTAGAGCTTCGGTCATGATGCACCTTCCCGCTTTAGTACTAACGCAGCAGATCAACCGGATTTTATCGGCGGTATCGCAGGTTGGGTTAACGGTTCGCGGGATATATGGCGAAGGTAGTGAGGCCATGGGTAACTTGTTTCAAATCTCAAATCAGATTACACTGGGACAAAGTGAGTCTGAAATCATTGAGAATCTGCATGGCGTTGTCTTACAGATTATCGAGCATGAGAAGACGGCAAGGCAGAAGCTGCTTATGGAGTCGCGGCTGCGGATGACGGACAGGGTAATGCGCTCCTACGGGATTTTGTCCAATGCTGCAATTATTGATTCCAAGGAAGCGGCTCAGCGATTGTCCGATGTCAGACTCGGAATTGATCTGGGGCTCATTGATCACCTTACGGCTTCGCAGCTGAATGAACTAACAGTACTGACACAGTCGGGATTTTTGCAAAAGATATTTAATGAACACATGGATCGCGCTGAGCGGGATATGTACCGGGCCAAGCTCATTCGTGAGAAATTGGGTAAATAAATGCAATAGTGTTTAATTGGAGAACCAGATTTTTACCAATCATGGAGGTGTAGGGGATATGATGTTTGGAAGATTTACGGAACGCGCACAGAAAGTGCTGGCTTTGGCTCAAGAGGAAGCAGTTCGTTTGGGGCATAATAACATTGGTACTGAACACATACTGCTGGGTCTTATTCGTGAAGGGGAAGGCATTGCCGCCAAAGCCCTGATTGGTCTAGGTCTTGGGCTCGAGAAAATTCAAGATGAGGTAGAAACCCTAATCGGCCGCGGTCAAGAACAGCCAACGAATATTGCTTATACGCCTCGTGCCAAGAAAGTTATTGAACTCTCGATGGACGAAGCCCGCAAGCTTGGCCATACCTATGTAGGAACTGAGCATATCCTGCTCGGTCTTATCCGTGAAGGAGAAGGCGTTGCAGCCCGCGTATTGAACAACCTTGGAATCAGCCTTAACAAAGCGCGTCAGCAAGTACTGCAGCTGCTTGGTAGCAGTGAAGCGGTATCCAGTCATCACGGAGCTCCGGCCAATGTGAATACCCCAACGCTGGATAGCTTGGCTCGTGACCTGACGGCTATAGCCAAAGAAGGCAGCTTGGACCCGGTTATTGGGCGCAGTAAGGAAATTGAGCGTGTAATTCAAGTGCTGAGCCGCCGGACTAAGAATAACCCGGTTCTTATCGGAGAACCTGGGGTAGGTAAAACGGCAATTGCCGAAGGCCTTGCTCAAAAGATTATTAACAACGAGATCCCAGAGACACTTCGTGACAAGAGAGTTATGACTCTCGATATGGGCTCAGTAGTTGCAGGTACCAAATATCGCGGTGAGTTTGAAGACCGTTTGAAGAAAATCATGGACGAAATTCGCCAGGCAGGCAATATTATTCTGTTCATTGACGAGCTGCATACCCTTATCGGTGCAGGGGGTGCTGAAGGCGCCATTGACGCCTCCAATATTTTGAAGCCGGCTTTGGCCCGTGGTGAACTACAGTGCATTGGTGCAACTACTTTGGATGAATATCGCAAATATATCGAGAAGGACGCTGCGCTCGAGCGCCGCTTCCAGCCGATTACAGTCGATCAGCCATCTCCAGAAGAAGCGATCCAAATCCTGCATGGTCTTCGTGACCGTTATGAAGCTCATCACCGGGTGAAAATTACAGATGAGGCTATCGAACAGGCAGTGAAGTTGTCTGACCGATATATCCCAGATCGGTTCCTGCCGGATAAGGCCATTGACCTTATTGACGAGGCAGGCTCCAAAGTAAGGCTCAATTCGTACACTGTGCCGCCTAATCTCAAACAGCTTGAGAACCGTCTGGATGATATCCGCAAGGAGAAGGATTCAGCTGTTCAAAGCCAGGAATTCGAGAAGGCTGCCGCCCTTCGTGATACCGAGCAGAAGATTCGTGAAGAGCTCGATGTAACGAAGAATCAATGGAAAGAAAAACAAGGACGTACCGATTCCGAGGTAACTCCCGAGGATATTGCACAGGTTGTAGCAAGCTGGACCGGGATTCCTGTAAGCAAGCTGAAGGAAGAGGAAACTGAGCGCCTCCTTAACATGGAGCAGATTCTCCATGAACGGGTTATTGGTCAGGAAGAGGCTGTAAAAGCAGTGAGCCGGGCAATACGCCGGGCACGTGCCGGACTTAAAGATCCTAAACGTCCAATGGGCTCATTTATCTTCCTGGGACCAACAGGGGTAGGCAAAACAGAGCTTGCCCGCGCACTCGCTGAAGCAATGTTCGGTGACGAGAATGCGGTAATTCGGATCGACATGTCCGAGTATATGGAGAAACACTCGACTTCACGTCTGGTCGGAGCTCCTCCGGGATATGTAGGCTATGAAGAAGGCGGTCAGCTGACAGAGAAAGTTCGCCGCAAGCCTTATTCCGTAGTCCTGCTAGACGAAATCGAGAAAGCTCACCCAGAGGTGTTCAACATCCTGCTTCAAGTGCTGGAAGATGGTCGTCTTACAGACTCCAAAGGTCGTGTTGTTGACTTCCGTAATACACTGATCATTCTCACCTCCAATGTGGGTGCTGATGTGATCAAGAAGAACACAACACTCGGCTTTACCGCAGTAAGCGATGCAGGGGCCAATTATAGTACGATGAAGGATAAAGTGATGGCAGAGCTTAAGAAGAGCTTCCGTCCTGAATTCCTGAACCGGATTGATGAGACTATTGTGTTCCACTCTCTGGAAGAGGTGCATATTGCGGAGATTGTTACGCTCATGTCCGAGGAGCTTCGCAGACGTCTTCGTGAATACGATGTGGACTTCCTTCTTACGGACAAAGCGAAAGCTTTCCTTGCTAAGGAAGGATTCGATCCAGCTTATGGAGCGCGTCCGCTGCGCCGTGCCATTCAAAAGCATATTGAAGACCGGTTATCCGAAGAGCTCTTAACGGGTACGGTGAAGAAAGGCGATTCCCTTGTTATTGACGAGGAAAATGGCGCACTTACCGTTAACAGAACAGGTACTTTATCACCTAATTAAAGTGAACAATTTGCATAATATTTATAGATAAGGGGCTGAATGTCGCTCGAACCTGTGTTCGAGTGACGCAGCCTTTTGCTGTTTGTTCTAACATTTTCATTAAAACTTTACGATAAAACAATATAAATGTTAAACTTTGATTGTCGAATGGAAAAAGTAGTATCGTTTGAAAATTTTCAGGTTGGTTAAGGAGAGGTACATGGCCAAAATTAAGACCAAGTTCTATTGTACGGAATGTGGTTATGAATCCCCTAAATGGTACGGTAAATGTCCGGGCTGCAGCAGCTGGAATACCATGGTGGAGGAAACCGAGAAAGTGGTTAAGACCCAGGGGTTGACGTCGGGGCTTTTTCAGACTAAAGAAAAGGCCCAGCCCATAATTAATATAGAAAGCGGCAAGGAGCCTCGCGTTCAGACGGGGATTGGAGAATTGAACAGGGTGCTGGGTGGTGGAGTGGTTCCCGGCTCCCTGGTTCTAGTCGGTGGAGATCCGGGTATCGGAAAATCCACACTCTTGCTTCAGACCTCATACGAGATGGCCAAAGCGGGACTACGGGTTCTATACATCTCTGGGGAGGAATCTGTAAAGCAGACCAAGCTTCGTGCAGAGCGTTTGGGTGCCTTATCCGCAGAGCTCTTCGTACTGTGTGAGAGCAACATGGACAGTATTGAAGAGGCGATTGAAAGTGTATCACCCGACTTTCTGGTCATCGATTCGATTCAAACTGTATATCTGCCTGAAGTGACAAGCGCACCAGGGAGTGTCTCCCAGGTTCGGGAGTGTACGGCAAGATTTATGCGTATTGCGAAGGGGCAGGGGATTGCTACCGTTCTTGTGGGTCATGTTACCAAGGAGGGGGCTATTGCGGGTCCCAGGTTGCTTGAGCATATGGTGGACTGTGTGCTTTATTTTGAAGGTGAGCGCCATCATTCCTATCGTCTGCTTCGCGCGGTTAAGAACCGCTTTGGTTCGACCAATGAGATCGGCATATTTGAAATGAATGAAGTCGGGCTGACGGAAGTGGTTAACCCATCGGAATTGTTTCTTTCCGAGCGGCCTCTTGGCGTAGCGGGCTCTACCGTTGTAGCCAGCATGGAGGGAACCCGCCCAATGCTGGTTGAACTGCAGGCTCTGATCTCCACGACCCATTTCCCGTCGCCAAGACGTATGGGAACCGGCGTAGATCATCACCGGATGAATCTCATAATTGCCGTTCTTGAGAAAAGAATGGGCATGTTCCTCCAGACTCAGGACGCTTACGTTAACGTAGCTGGCGGTGTGCGTCTGGATGAGCCCGCAGTTGATTTGGCGATTGCGGTAAGTATTGCATCCAGTTTCCGCGATATTCCCACCAAGCCTGATGATGTGATCTTTGGGGAGGTCGGATTGACTGGGGAGGTTCGGGCAGTCTCCCGGGCAGAACAGCGGGTAAGAGAAGCGCAGAAGTTAGGGTTCAAAAGAGTTATTCTTCCGGAGAAGAGCTTAAAGGGCTGGAAGAGCCCGAAGGGAATACAATTGATCGGAGTAAATACGGTTGCAGAGGCATTAGCTGTTGCGTTAAATTAGGGGGCACTTGAAGATGAAAGAACCGAACCAACTGGAGAAAATGAACGATTTGCTTAGGCTTGTGGCACCCGGGACCGCATTCAGGGACGGTCTTGAGAATGTGCTGCGGGCCAAGACGGGCGGGTTGATTGTGGTTGGCTATAGTCCGGAAGTGATGGAGGTGGTTGAAGGAGGTTTCTCCATTAACTGTGACTTCTCTCCGAACTATTTGTATGAGCTTGCCAAAATGGACGGCGCCATCATACTAAGCGAGGATTTGAAGCGGATCTTGTATGCGAATACCCAGCTTATTCCCGACTCTTCCATCTCGTCTGCAGAGACAGGGATTCGTCACCGTACCGCAGAGCGGGTTGCCAAACAAACCGGGAAGCTGGTTGTATCCATTTCCCAGCGTCGGAATATCATCACGCTATATCAAGGCAGCCTGCGCTATGCTCTTAAGGAAATCGGCGTGATTCTAACCAAAGCGAATCAAGCGATTCAAACCCTAGAGAAATATAGATCTGTGTTGAATCAATCTCTTACAAATTTGACGGCCTCGGAATTCGAGGAGCTCGTTACTTTGCCTGAGGTTATCAATGTGATTCAGCGGGTTGAAATGGTCATCCGCATTAAGTTGGAGATCAAACGATTCATTAATGAGCTGGGTACGGAAGGCCGTCTGATCAGTATGCAGATGGAAGAGCTGGTCAGCAATATGGAAGAGGAAGCTTGGCTGCTGTATAAGGATTATGCCCGTGAAGATCAAGAGGAATATATCCGTGAGCTTATCATGGGGCTTAAGCGTTCTTCTGATGAAGAACTGCTGGACGTTGTTCATATTTCCCGTCTGCTTGGCTATCCTGCATCTGCCGCATCCTCCGAAGAGCTTATTTCTCCGCGGGGTTACCGGGTGCTCAATAAGATCCCTCGCCTGCCCAATGTCATTATCCATAATCTCATTGAGCGTTTCGAGCATCTGCCGGGAGTTATGATCGCCTCCATAGAAGAACTGGATGAAGTGGATGGGATTGGTGAGGTTCGAGCACGTACTATTAAAGATGGATTGAAACGCCTTCAGGAACAAGTATTCATTGACAGACAAATCTAATTCCCATACAATCAAAGGATGATCCTGAGGCATAATATATATGAGGTGAAGAGATGATTACTAAATCGATTCCGAACATGTTTACCTTAGGTAACTTGTTTCTCGGAATGGTCGCGATTATGCTGGCATTTAACGGGAAGTACAGTTTAGCAGCGATTATGATTATTGTTGCGATGCTGCTCGATGGTCTGGATGGACGTGTTGCCCGTGCCCTTAATTGTCAAAGCGAATTTGGAAAAGAACTCGATTCTCTCTCAGATGTGATTTCCTTCGGAATCGCACCTGCGCTATTGATGTATACGATTTCCTTTCAAAGCATGCCTGATGCGCTGGCATGGATTGTAACTGCGATTTTCCCGATGTGCGGTGCACTTCGTTTGGCAAGGTTCAATGTGAAGCCGGGAATTCCGGGTTACTTCATAGGCCTTCCGATTCCCGCTGCGGGGAGCGTGCTTGCCACACTGTCCTTATTTCATAAAGAGATTACAGCCCCTTATTTCATCATAGCGATGCTTTTGCTTTCTTATTTGATGGTCAGTTCCGTTAGATATCCGAATTTCAAGAAGATCGGCCTGCCGAGAAAAGCCCTTTGGTTCGCCCCTTGGGTCGTAGTGGTAGCTGTTGTAGTAGCTGTTAGATTTCCGGATCAATTGACCAAATTGATATTTGTTCCACTAGTCATTTATGCCTTATACGGTATTAAGCAGAATGTCGAAAGATTGTTCGGTAGACGAGGTCGGAATTCGCATACGCACTCTTCCGAGGAGCCTTACCGCTCTAAGCATTGATTCAATTCTGCAGGTACCCGTAATAAATAAAAAAAGCACGGAATCCCATTTTGGGATTCGGTGCTTTTTGCTGTGTATAAAGGCTTACGATAAGTTGAACAGCCCAAGCGTTGAGCATTTCTTCGATTCTCTCTCTACGACTTCATCCATATTAATATCGAGCAGATTGCATAGAGCGGACATATAGAACAGGTTGCGTCCCAGCTCGGCGCTAATGGCTTCCTTACAGTTCTCGCAAAGTTCACCTTGAACATGCTTGCCGACCACTTCTTTGGCCTGCTCCAGGTTAAAGCTGGGTTCAAAGGTTTGCTTGGTTGCATGCAGTTCGATACATCCGCACTCGGTTACAGCCTTGGTTACCGAACGAATGACAGAAGAATTACTTTGACCATTCTTAGATAGGACATCCAGCAGACTGCGGTGACGGAGTAGCAGTTCGGAAACTTGTTCTTGAAAAGACTGTAAGCTAAGTGTGCTCATTATTGTCCATCCACCTTATTTTATGAATTGAGTTCATTATAGTCCACGCTTTGATGCCATTTCAAGCTGAAATCGCAGGGCCAGTAGGGTCCGGGAGACTCAACACTGTGCCAGGCCTGGGAAAAAAAAGTTCCATTCACTGGATTACCTCTGCAAAAAATGGATCATACTGGATAAAGAGCGAGATAAAAATTTAAGGAGGTGAAGGAACATATGTTAAAGAGAACTTTTCTAATTCTAGCGGGTCTGATTGGGGCTTGGTCCGGCTACACTTCGCAAAATTTGGTTGATCTTCTGCCTGCTTCAATGCAAGACTGGCTGGATGGAATAGGCCCTTTCGGTGGACATCTGCTTTTTGCGGTGCTCGGAGCCAGTCTCTTTATGTTCCTATTTTCATTATTTGCGGAGACGTTGTCCAGACGGATTCGTGCAGGGATTCAGGCTTTAACCCAAATTCCTATGGGGGATTTGGCTGCGGGTACGGCAGGTCTTACTGCGGGACTTCTACTTTCGTTAATGGTCTACCCCGGATTATCGTGGCTTGGAAGCCTTAGAGAGGCTGTTCAGCTTGTTTTCACTTGGCTCTGCGGTTATATAGGTTTACGTGTCGGTATGGAGAAGAAGGACGAGCTCTCCTCACTTTGGAAATCGGGGAAATGGGGCTCTGCCCGGGAAGAAGAGGCATGGACACAAGAACACAAGATTTTGGACACCAGTGTCATTATAGATGGACGGATCGCGGATATCTGCAAAACAGGATTTATCGAGGGGACCATCGTCATTCCGGAGTTCGTACTTGAGGAGCTCCAGCATATCGCGGATTCATCAGACCTGCTCAAGCGGAACCGTGGTCGCCGGGGTCTCGATATTCTGAACAAAATCCAGAAGGAACTCGATGTGAAGGTGCTGATCTATGAAGGGGACTTCGAGGATATTTCCGAAGTGGACAGCAAGCTGGTCAAGCTCGCCAAGGTTCTGCAGGGCAAAGTCGTAACCAACGACTTCAATCTGAACAAGGTCTGTGAGCTCCAGGGCGTATCCGTGCTGAATATCAATGATTTGGCTAATGCGGTTAAGCCGGTCGTCCTTCCTGGGGAGGAGATCATGGTTCAGGTGATCAAGGATGGCAAAGAGCATGGACAAGGCGTAGCCTACCTTGATGATGGCACGATGATTGTAGTTGAAGGAGGCAGGGACTACATTGGTACGGTGACCGAGGTGCTCGTGACCAGTGTGCTGCAGACCTCGGCGGGCCGGATGATTTTTGCCAAACCGAAACTGTTGGAAAAAGCCCAGTAAACACGGTATGATTAGGAAGGCTGATCAAGACAGCCGCTTATTATACTTGCGGGGCAGGGATGACAGTGGAAAGTAACAATCAGGAAGCAGCGGTCATCGTGGTGGCTGCCGGCAGGGGAACCCGCATGGGGACCAAGGAGAGCAAGCAGTACCTGATGCTTGAGGACAAGCCCATCTTCGTTCATACGCTTGAAGCGTTTGACAGGCTTCCTTTTATCAAGGAAATTGTGCTTGTAACCGGAGAGCAGGATGTACCCAGATGCCAGGATTGGGTCAAGGCGTACCCATTGGAACATACAGTAAAAGTGATACCGGGCGGGGCTGAGCGCCAGCACTCGGTTTATAAAGGACTGCTTGAAACGGACTGCGAATGGGTCCTCGTCCATGACGGGGTAAGACCCTTCGTCTCGGAAGCTCAGATCACGGCATGCTATGAGGCCGCTGTACGAGAGGGAGCATCCATCCTGGCTGTGCCCGTGAAGGACACGGTCAAGCAGGTGAATGATCAGGCTTATGTGACTTCTACCCCTGATCGCCGCAGCTTGTGGGCTATTCAAACCCCACAGGCTTTTCGGCATTCCGATCTACGGAGGGCGCATGAAAAGGCGATGGAGGAAGGCTTCCTGGGGACCGATGATTCCATGCTGGTTGAGCGGATAGGGGTTCCTGTCAAGGTGGTTGAAGGCAGTTACAGCAACATCAAGATCACTACGCCTGAAGACTTGGATTATGCCGATTTCATCAGACAGAAGAAAAGAAATGGGGAGAGGTTGACATGATTAGAGTAGGACAAGGATTTGACGTACATCAGCTGGTAGAAGGAAGACCCTGCATTATCGGCGGAGTGACAATTCCTTATGACAAAGGCCTTCTGGGTCATTCCGACGCGGATGTACTGCTGCATGCGATCAGCGATGCCATTCTGGGGGCTATCGGGGAGGGGGATATCGGAAGGCATTTCCCTGATACCGATCCAGAATTCAAGGATGCAGATAGTCTGAAGCTTCTGAAGGAAGTCTGGGAGAAAGCTCTGGACAAAGGTTATGTACTCGGAAATCTTGATGCTACGATTATTGCACAGCGTCCAAAGATGGCTCCTTATATTCCACAAATGGTAGAGGTGATTGCTTCCGCCCTGGGTGCGCAGGATGATCAGGTCAATGTGAAAGCAACGACAACGGAGCAGTTGGGCTTCACGGGACGTGGCGAGGGCATTGCTGCTCAGTGTGTTGTCTGCCTCGTTAAAGGTATGCTATGATCGTGGGATACGGATGGAAAAAGAACTTATTATAATTAGTACGCGGAGGGGATTTCAATGACAGAAGTTCGTGTGCGGTATGCGCCGAGTCCAACGGGTCATTTACATATTGGTAATGCAAGAACAGCTCTTTTCAACTACTTGTTCGCCCGCAATCTGGGTGGCAAATTCATTATTCGGATTGAAGATACCGATGTAAAACGCAATATTGAAGGCGGGGAAGAAAGCCAGCTGAAGTACCTGAAATGGCTGGGGATCAACTGGGATGAGAGTGTTGATGTAGGCGGGGATTACGGCCCTTACCGCCAGACGGAGAGACTTGATATTTATCGTCAGTACTGGCAGGAGCTGCTGGACAAGGGTCTGGCTTACCGCTGCTACTGTACGGAAGAAGAGCTAGAGCAGGAGCGGGAAGAGCAGATTGCCAAAGGAGAGACGCCCCGGTACTCCGGCAGACACCGCGATTTGACGGAGGAGCAGCAGAAGGCCTTTGAGGCCGAAGGCCGCGCAGCAAGCATCAGGTTCCGTGTTCCCGAGAACAAGACCTATGCCTTTGATGATCTGGTAAAAGGACCGATCTCCTTCGAGTCTAACATATCCGGAGATTTCGTCATTGTGAAGAAAGACGGCATCCCAACTTACAACTTTGCCGTTGTGCTGGACGATTACCTGATGAAGATCTCCCACGTGCTCCGCGGGGAAGACCATATTTCCAACACGCCGCGTCAATTGATGATCTATGAAGCATTTGGCTGGGAGCCGCCAAAGTTCGGCCACATGACCTTGATCGTGGGTGAGAATCATAAGAAGCTGAGCAAGCGTGATGAATCGGTGATTCAGTTCATCGAGCAGTACGACCAGCTTGGCTACCTGCCAGAGGCGATGTTTAACTTTATTGCATTACTAGGCTGGTCTCCAGAAGGAGAAGAAGAGATTTTCTCCCAGGAGCAGCTCATCTCGATCTTTGATGCAAACCGGCTTTCGAAGAGTCCGGCGGTCTTTGACACGAACAAGCTGGCTCATATCAACAACACTTACATCAAGAACTCGGATCCGGAACGGATTGCGGCTCTTGCCATTCCACAGCTTCAGAAGGCGTCCCGGCTTCCGGCAGAGCTTACAGACGAACAGCTCAGCTGGGCCAAGTCGCTCGTTGCGCTCTATCAGGAGCAAATGACATCGGCATCGGATATTGTTGAACTGTCTGAACTGTTCTTCCGTACACATCTGGAGCTTGATGCCGAGGCTGCAGTTATATTATCAGAACCTCAGGTGCCTGAAGTGCTCCAGGCTTTCCTTAGCAAGGTAGAACAAGCACCGGAATTCTCGGCTGCAAGCGTGGCTGTGTTGATTAAGGAAGTTCAGAAGGAGACAGGCTACAAAGGCAAACAGCTGTTTATGCCTATCCGCGTTGCGCTCACTGGACAGATGCATGGGCGTGACCTGAACCAGACGATTTACCTTCTGGGTAAGGATCGGGTATTGGATCGTCTTAAATCCCAGATTCGCGGGGCTTAGTCGAAGCAAATCCATCTTGTAAGTTCGTTTTCTTTTGGTTAATATAGAAGAAAGCTATTGAACAGTTACATCTTTAATTACAACCTAAAAGCACAGATCGGGAGAAGTACGCTAATTGATGTATTTTTCAGAGAAGATAACCGGTGGCCCAGCGGCTGCCAGGCTGAGAGTTATCTAAATGCATTCGGCGGAAATGCACCCGGGAGCTGTGGAATTGAGCGCGCTAAGGTGCGCGGGTAGATTCTGCCGCATCGTCCGCGTTAAGGACGTTTGAGAGAAATGCCGAGCTCTGTTATGCAGAGACTGTGGTATTTAAGCAGAGTGGGACCGCGTGTAAGGCGTCTCTGCAGCGAAAGCTGCAGGGGCGCTTTTTTAGTATAGACAGGGACTTACCGGGGGAGGAGGGCATAATTTATGTTTAAGAAGATGAGATCAGATATTGGAGCAGTGCTTGATAATGATCCCGCGGCACGGGGCTGGTTTGAAGTCGTCTTCACCTATTCCGGTCTGCATGCCATATGGAGTCACCGGATTGCCCATGCTTTTTACCGGAGAAAATGGTTCTCCATTGCTCGTATTATTTCCCAGGCCAGCCGCTTCTTTACCGGGATCGAAATTCATCCGGGGGCTACGATTGGGAATCGGCTATTCATTGACCACGGTATGGGTGTTGTCATTGGAGAGACCTGTGAAATTGGGGATGATGTGGTTATCTATCAAGGCGTCACTCTTGGCGGAAGCGGCAAAGAAAAAGGCAAGAGACACCCCACGATTGGCAATAATGTGGTTATAGGTTCGGGAGCTAAAATTCTGGGTTCCTTTACAGTGGGAGCTCAGAGCAATATAGGAGCCAACTCTGTTGTTCTAAAAGAGGTACCTCCGGGCAGTACAGTTGTAGGGATCCCTGGTAAAGTGGTTAAGCAGGGGGGCGTGCGTATGGACCGGCTCAGCCACCAGCTGCCCGATCCGGTGGTAGATACGATGCGGGTGCTACAGCGTGAGATAGAGGAGCTTCAAGAGGAGCTCCGAAATTTGAAGAAAGAACGAGCAGAGTTACATGCGGAAGTCCTGTCTCACGGAGACAAGGGGTAAGCTGCAGGATATAAGAAAGCCGCCGGGTGTTGCTGGCCGGTATTTTGAGAAATGAAAGGATGTTAGTATGGCACTTCACATTTATAATACGCTAACCCGCAAGAAGGAAAGGTTTGTCAGTCAGGAACCGGGCAAAGCTAAGGTATATGTATGCGGACCTACCGTTTACGGTTATATCCATATCGGGAACGCGCGTCCGGCTATTTTCTTTGATGTGGTTCGCAGCTATCTCGAGGCTCTGGAATATGACGTGAATTACGTCGTGAACTTCACCGATGTCGACGATAAGCTGATCCGCAAAGCGGACGAGATGGGCACCACAGTCCCTGCGGTCGCCGAGACATTTATTGAAGCTTACTATAAGGACCTGGATGGACTCGGGATTCCACGGGCTACCTCTAATCCGCGGGTTACGGAGAATATGACTCTGATTATTGAGTTTATCAAGGAGCTTGAGCGCAGAGGATATGCCTATGAGCAGGGGGGTGACGTCTTTTATCGTACTGGCAAATTCGAGGAATACGGCAAGCTGTCCCACCAGAATATCGATGAGCTTCAATTCGGAATTCGAATCAATGTGGATGAGCGTAAAGAAAATCCGCAGGATTTCGTTCTCTGGAAAGCCGCCAAGCCGGGCGAAATTTATTGGTCTAGTCCATGGGGCGATGGCAGACCTGGCTGGCATATCGAATGCTCTGCGATGGCTCGCGAGCTGCTCGGGGATACTCTTGATATTCACGGGGGCGGTCAGGATCTGCAGTTCCCTCACCATGAGTGCGAGGTAGCCCAGTCTGAAGCCGTTACAGGCAAGCCGCTCGCGAATTACTGGATGCATAACGGGTTCATTAATATCAGCGGGGAAAAGATGTCGAAGTCCCTCGGCAATGGCATCCTAGTCAAGGACCTTCGGAATATGTACAAACGAGAAGCCATCCGTTACTTCATGCTGTCCAGCCATTATCGCAATCCGCTGAACTTCTCGGAAGAGACTATGGAACAAGCGGAGAAAAGCATAGAGCGTATCGCCAATGCGGTAGTTAACTTGAATCATCGTCTTAAGGCAGTCGGAGATACAGGCGGCGAAGCAGCCCCTGAGCTGGTAGCTAAGCTCGCTGAGATCCGTAAGCTGTTCCATGATAAAATGCAGGATGATTTCAATACCCCTGATGCCATCACAGCTATATTTGAATGGGTGAACGAAGTGAACAGCCTGCTCAAGCAAGCGGTTGTAAGCAGCGCGGATCTGATTGCCGCAAAACAAGTGTTCGATGAGATGAATAAAGTTCTGCGGATATATACGGATGAGAGCGCAGAGCTGCCTTCCGAAGACGTTGAGCGGCTGATTACGGAGCGAACCGAAGCACGTAAAAATAAAAACTGGGCACGTGCCGATGAAATCCGGGATCTGCTTGATGCTCAGGGCATTGTGCTTGAGGATACGCCGCAGGGTATGCGGTGGCGCCGCAAATGACAGGTGCTGGTGATATGAACAGCGGCGGTCTCCCGGAGACGCCGCTGTGGTTCCCTTACCTGTCATCCAAGCCGGCCCGGCTGCTCCCTCCCTTGGCACTTGCTTATATCGGCGACGCCATCTTCGAGGTGGCGGTCCGCCAATATGTCATTTCGCGACCTAATCTGCGCCCGCATCATCTGCACGTGCAGTCGACCAAGTTCGTCTCCGCCAAAGCCCAAGCCACGCTGCTCTCTTTGATCGAATCCGAGTTGACGGAAGCCGAGCTTGACGTCGTACGCCAGGGCCGCAACGCCAAATCCGGCAGCGTCCCCAAGAACGCGAATGTCATAGATTATCGGCACGCGACCGCCTTCGAGGCGCTGATCGGCTACTTGTACTACGGCGGCGAACAAGACCGGATGATTTATCTGATCACTTATGGACTTGATCTGATGGTGTCCGGTCCCAAGTCTTAGCCGGGACAGGACAAGCTTCCAGCAGCAGCGCAAGCCGAACCCCGTAGGGAGAACGGTTGCGAGCAAGCAAGGCTAGTAAGAGGCAAATAGCAGCACCAAGCTCCGCTCGAGCGTAAGTGAATCCCGCAGGGAGAGCGATTCCCAGCAGGGAGTTAGAGGAAAGAGCACAGTAAGTAAATCGCCGATCCGCACTAACGCAAGCCGAATCCAGCAGGGAGAGCGCCTCCCAGCACGCAAGATAGGAATAAAGCTCGGTAAGTAATCCTTCTGGTCTGCACTAGTGTGAGCGAATCCTGCAAGGAGAGCGATTCCGAGCACGTAAGGCCAAGAAGACGCGCAACAGCAGCACCAAGCTCCGCTCAGACGTGAGCGAATCCCGCAGGGAGAGCGCCACCGAGCACGCAAGACCTCTACAGCACTATCAGCAGCAGTCATGCCCAATTGCAGGAGCGCCGAGAGTAAAGCGGGCCCCAAGGGGGCGGCAAGCGCTCCTCCCACCCAGCCAGCTAAACCCCGCCTCTGTAACACCTTTCGTTATTCGAATTCCGGGTGTCCAGAGGGCGTAGCCCTTGGGGCCCTCCCTTAGGCAAGGGAGGGTTTGGGAGGGTTGTGAAAAAAAACTATGGGAGCCCGAGGCCCCCCTCGGATCCTACTCTGGAGGATATACAGGTGGACAATACTAACGAAGACTGGATTGGCGGTAAGCATTCCCTGCTTGAGGCGCTGCGCGCCGGCCGCACAATTAACAAAATTCTAATCGCAGAAGGTGCTCAGAAGCACTTGACGCAGCCTATAATTGCCGAAGCCAAGAAGAATGGAATCGTGGTTCAGCATGTAGATAAGCGCAAGCTGGATCAAATGGTGCCGGATCTCCAGCACCAAGGTGTAGCTGCCCAAGTGGCGCCCTACGCGTATGTGGAAGTGGAAGACCTTCTCGCGAAAGCAGCGGAAAAGGAAGAGGCTCCCTTTTTACTCCTGCTAGATGAGATTGAAGATCCTCATAACCTAGGGTCCATTCTGCGTACGGCGGAATGTACGGGCGTTCATGGTGTAATTATCCCAAAACGGCGTTCCGCTTCAATAACTTCAACAGTATCCAAGACTTCAGCGGGAGCAGTAGAGTATGTACCGGTGGCGCGAGTAACCAATTTGGCTCATACTATTGAGCAGTTGAAGGAAGCTGGAGTATGGGTCGTAGGAACGGATGTAACCGCAAAGGAAGAAATATATAATAATGGCGTTTTTACCGGACCTGTAGCTATTGTGATCGGGAACGAGAGTAAGGGGATGGGCCGGCTGATCCGTGAGAAATGTGACGTCCTGCTTAAACTGCCGATGGTAGGCCGACTAAATTCGCTTAACGCATCTGTTGCAGCAGGAGTGATCATGTACGAGACTCTCCGCAGACGCCAGAGTCAGGGATAGGCTCATGATGGGGGAGATTCGGGATGTTCTCCTTGTAGATGGATACAATATGATCGGAGATTGGCCGGAGCTAACCAAGCTGTCCAAGATTGGACTGCAGGAAGCCAGGGACCGACTGCTGGAGCGGTTGGCGGACTATCAGGCGTATAGCGGCATGCATGTGATCGCTGTCTTCGATGCCTACCGGGTACCCGGGCTCGGAAAATCTTTTGCTCAGAATAAGGTGCAGGTCTACTTTACAAGTGAAAAGGAAACCGCCGATGAGTGTATAGAACGGCTGGTACGTGAGCTCAGTCACCGGCGCCGCCAGATTTACGTTGCGACTAGTGACCTAGTAGAACAGCATGTGATCTTTGGACAAGGTGCGCTGCGTATTCCGGCCAGGGAGCTGTTGACCCTGGTGGAGCAGAGCGAACAAGAAATACAGTCGAAAATTGCCGAGGATCGTCTGAATTCAAGCAGGAATACATTGGGGGGCAAGCTTAGTCCTGAGATCAAAAAGATGTTCGAACGCTGGCGTAGAGAGTAAAATGACGCACATCGATATGCTTCCAATAGCCCTTGACAAAGTTCGACTTTACAAAATTTAGGACTTATGTGGTTGACGCTGTTACATCCCATCATATATACTGATCGTATACTTGATTGAAGTGACGGGGCACTGTGCGTTGCAGCCGGAGGGATTGTGGTGAGTGTCGACCTCAAAGTAATGATGAAATTTGACTATGAAATTCAAAGTGATGAAGACATTGTCGAGGCAGTCCGGGAAGGCGATAGCGAAGCACTGGAGTACTTGATCAATAAGTATCGCAGTTTCGTCAGAGCCAAGGCGAGATCCTATTTTCTAATAGGAGCTGACCGGGAGGATATTATTCAGGAAGGCATGATCGGTCTTTATAAGTCGATTAGAGACTTTAAGGGTGACAAGCTTGCTTCCTTTAAGGCTTTTGCGGAATTATGTATTACTAGGCAGATCATAACTGCGATCAAGACAGCGACAAGACAGAAGCATATCCCCTTGAATTCGTACGTGTCATTGGACAAGCCTATTTATGATGAGGATTCCGATCGTACCCTCTTGGATGTGATATGCGGTACACAGGTATCTGATCCTGAAGAACTTATTATCAATCAAGAAGAGTTTGTTGGACTGGAAGATAAGATGTCAGAGATTCTCAGCGACCTCGAACGTAAGGTACTGATGCTTTATCTGGATGGAAGATCTTATCAGGAAATTGCAGTTGATCTTAGACGGCATGTGAAGTCAATAGATAACGCGCTTCAACGGGTTAAGCGAAAGCTTGAACGGTATTTGGAAGTTCGTGACGGACTATAGTATTACTTAGAGAAGGGACTCATGATGGAGTCTTTTTTTCTTTTTATTAGTACATTGAGAACGAGTCCCTCCTCTCTTGAATTCGTTTAAATAGATTCATAATATAGGATGTTTAGAGAGCGGAAGACGAGTCCATACTTAGACTTGAGTTGAAAAGCGGCTTCAGAGAGAAATTGAAGATAATAACAGGCTAAATCCGCACAGGGCAAGGCCATTCTTTCATTGACACGGCTATACCCTTATGATAAAGTGTTTTAGGTAGGCCAAATTTCGCGCTTGCTTTTTTTGAATTAAGGAGATTTAGGGATTTACTTAATATTTCCTGAATTCCAGATTGGGCAGAGCGACCTTAGGTCTCTCTGAACGGCCCGGCCCTGCGTCGGGATCAATATAGAGACTTCTGTAAGAAAGAATGTCTTCGGGAGGTGCACATCATGCGGGTAATTATCACGTTGGCTTGTACGAACTGCAAACAAAGAAACTACACGACAACGAAAAACAAGCGTAACCACCCCGACCGCATGGAGATGAAGAAATTTTGCAAGTTCTGTAACGAGCAATTTCCTCATCGCGAAACCAGATAGTCTTTGGAGGTGTAGGTGCGGATGAAACGTAGTTTCAAGTCGATGTTTTCTTTTTTCTCTGAAAGCTGGGCTGAGCTTAAAAAAGTTCGCTGGCCTAATCGTAAAGAGCTGACGAATTATACGCTGATTGTCCTCGGTACAATCGTAGTTGTCGCAATTTATTTTTGGGTTCTTGACATCGGCATTTCCGCTGTGATCAACGCGATTATTTAAGAAGGGTCCCAGGTGGCTTGATATGGAAAAAAGATGGTATGTAGTTCATACCTATTCCGGGTATGAGAATAAAGTCAAAGCCAATTTGGAAAAACGCGTTGAGTCTATGGGCATGGAAGACAAGATTTTCCGGGTTCTTGTTCCTATGGAAGAAGAAATCGTAAACAAAGACGGGAAGAAAAAGACCGTTATGCGTAAAGTTTACCCTGGTTATGTCTTGGTGGAAATGATCCAGACTGACGATTCTTGGTATGTTGTCCGCAATACACCTGGAGTTACAGGTTTCGTCGGCTCGACAGGTTCCGGTTCTAAACCGACTGCTTTGCTTCCAGAAGAAGTAGAACAGATCCTGAACCACATGGGAATGGATGAACCGAAGCCGGTCATTGAGTTTGAACTCAAGGAATCTGTACGTATTAAGGTTGGTCCGTTTGCCAATTTTGTTGGGTCTGTAGAAGAAATTCTAACCGACAAAAGCAAGGTAAAGGTTCACGTCAACATGTTTGGACGGGAAACCCCGCTTGAGCTTGATTTTACTCAAGTGGAGAAGCTATAGTTTTCTTAAGGTTTTCTGTGGGAGGGATTGACGAGTTTAATCCCGGGTACCACTATTAGTGCAAGGAGGTGTTTTACATGGCTAAAAAGATCATTAAAGTTGTAAAACTGCAAATTCCTGCGGGGAAAGCGAATCCAGCACCTCCGGTAGGTCCAGCGCTGGGTCAAGCAGGTGTCAACATCATGGCATTCTGTAAGGAATTCAACGCTCGTACTGCCGATCAAGCAGGTTTGATCATTCCGGTTGAAATTTCGGTATTTGAAGATCGTTCTTTCACTTTCATTACCAAGACTCCACCGGCTGCAGTATTGCTTCGCGTAGCTGCTAAGATCGAGAAGGGTTCTGGTGAACCTAACAAGAAGAAAGTAGCAACTGTGAACCGTGCGACTGTACGTCAAATCGCGGAACAAAAAATGCCTGACCTTAACGCAGCTTCCGTTGAAGCAGCAATGCTTATGGTTGAAGGTACTGCCCGTAGTATGGGTATCACAATCCAAGACTAGTCTTTGGATGCTGCCGGATACGTCCGGCTAACAAGTGGGAGGAATATCCGCTAATACCACAAAGGAGGAAATTTAAATGGCTAAACACGGTAAAAAATACCTTGAAGCTGCTAAGCTGATTGACAGCGAAGCAACTTACGAGCCTGCTGAAGCCGTTGAACTGGTTAAGAAGGCAGCTACTGCTAAATTCGACGAAACTGTTGAAGCTGCAGTACGTTTGGGCGTAGACCCTCGTAAACAAGACCAAGCTGTTCGTGGTGTAGTTGTATTGCCACACGGTACTGGTAAAACTCAACGCGTCCTTGTATTTGCTAAAGGTGATAAAGCGAAAGAAGCTGAAGCTGCTGGCGCTGACTACGTAGGCGATCAAGACGTTATCAATAAAATCCAACAAGGCTGGTTCGAGTTCGATGTTTGCGTAGCAACACCGGACATGATGAGTGAAGTTGGTAAATTGGGTCGTCTTCTCGGGGGTAAAGGTTTGATGCCAAACCCTAAAGCGGGAACAGTTACGTTTGACGTAGCTAAGGCGGTTCAAGAAATCAAAGCGGGTAAAATTGAGTACCGTCTTGATAAAGCAGGTCAAATTCATGCGCCAATCGGTAAAGTATCCTTTGATGCTGACAAACTGAATGAGAACCTTAAAGTTCTTATTGACGCATTGAACCGCGCTAAACCAGCGGCTGCTAAAGGCGTATACTTGAAGAACATCGCGATTTCTTCGACGATGGGACCAAGTGCTCGTGTAAACACTGCATCTTACAGATAAGATTTATTACCTTTGGTAATAAATTCAGGGTTGACTCTTGAGTAAACCCTCTGGTATAGTAAAGTGGTTGCATTGATTTCAACAATTAAATGTGAATATGCTTACCGTAGACAGTAGGTGCCTTGCGGCTTAATTTCCTACCGAGGTGTTGTGATAGAGATTCGGACTTTGCAGTGTTCTGTGAATGATGATTTATCAGGCCTTCGTGATTCTACGGAGGCTTTTTTGATGGGCATTAGAAGGACCGGTTAACGTGTTAATCTGATCCCCACAAAAAAACTTCCTAATATAAACGGCTTGCCCTTTATTGCAGGGGAGCTGTTGGGTCAACGATATATTATGTCCGGCAGCTCAGTAAATCTAACAGGAGGTGTACAGTTTGGCAAATGCAAAAGTAATTCAAGCAAAACAAGATGCCGTTGATGTAGTAACTTCTAAACTGCGCGAGAGCGTAACGACTGTTGTTGCTGACTACCGCGGTCTGAATGTTTCTCAAGTAACCGAACTTCGTAAACAGCTTCGCGAAGCTGGTATCGAATTCCAAGTGCTGAAGAACTCGCTTGTTCGCCGCGCGACTGCAGCTGCAGAATTGACAGAACTTGATGAAGTTCTGGCAGGTCCTACAGCGATCGCATTCAGCACGAATGATGCTGTAGCTCCAGCTAAAATTCTTAACGATTTCGCTAAGAAGAATGATGCTCTTAAAATTAAGGGTGGCGTGGTTGAAGGCCGTGTAGTCGGCGTAGACCAAATCAAAGCTCTTGCGGAACTTCCTTCTCGCGAAGGTCTCCTTTCCATGCTCCTCAGCGTGCTTCAAGCTCCTGTGCGCAACTTCGCGCTTGCAGTTAAAGCCGTTGCTGACAAAGAAGAAACTGGCGCTAGCGCGTAAGGATCTTTTTGAACTAGTAATTTAACAAAAACTATAAAATTATATAACGGAGGTTCTACCATGAGTAAAGAAACAATTTTGGAAGAAATCAAAGGTATGACTGTTCTTGAACTTAACGATCTCGTTAAAGCAATTGAAGAGGAATTCGGCGTAACTGCAGCAGCTCCAGTAGTTGTAGCAGGTGGCGGCGGTGGCGAAGCAGCTGCTGAGCAATCCGAGTTCGACGTAATTTTGACAAGCGCTGGCGCTTCCAAAATCAACGTAATCAAAGTGGTTCGCGAAATCACTGGTCTTGGCTTGAAAGAAGCAAAAGACTTGGTTGACAACGCTCCAAAAGCATTGAAAGAAAAAGTATCTAAAGAAGATGCTGAAGCGGTTAAAGCTAAATTGGAAGAAGCAGGCGCTTCTGTAGAAGTGAAGTAATTCTTCTTCTCCCGCACAAACCCCTTGAAGATATTCAAGGGGTTTGTTTTTATATAAGTGGATGCCTGGAAAATCCAGGTGTGCATCATTTATATAGAAACTATAAAAGATAGAATATTGAATCTAATAGCTGGAGGGAAAGTATGCCCGATCATTATTATTCCAGTAAGCCGGAGACGGCTCATGACCGCAAGACTTGGGAGGCAGAACTAAGAGGCAGAACATATAAGTTTGTGAGCGATGCTGGGGTATTCTCCAAACAGGGCATTGACTTCGGAAGTCGGGTTTTGATCGAGGCCATGGAGATTCCTGCGGAAGCCAGTGTCTTGGATGTTGGCTGTGGATACGGTCCGATGGGAATGGCTGCTGCAGGACTTGCCGTGAAGGGGAAAGTGACCCTTGTTGACGTGAATGAACGTGCCGTTGAGTTAGCCAAAGAGAACGTATCTAATAATGGAATCAAGAATGTAACGGTAATCCAAAGTGACCTATATAAAGAACTCGGTGATCAGAAGTTTGATGTAATACTGACGAACCCGCCCATACGCGCAGGCAAGATGACAGTACATGCGATCTTTGAGGGAGCCGCGGAACGGCTTAATAAGGGTGGTTCACTCTGGGTAGTTATACAAAAAAAACAGGGTGCGCCTTCGGCGAAAGAAAAGCTGGAATCGTTGTTTGGAGAAGTTGAGGAAGTTACAAAGGAGAAGGGATACCGGATCTTTAAGGCTACCAAAAATTAATCCGCAACCACAAAGATCATGGACATTAAGCAAAAGATAGCTGTTGACTTGAGTGTATGACTGTGGTATTATTGTAAAATGTCAGTATTAGGATGCCCTACATGGCTTTAGTCTGCTGAAATGTCAAGCATAATTTCGGGAGTAGAGGTTCACTAATCTTCTATATACGTATATTATGCCCATTTTTGGCAAATCTACTGATAATGAGGACATCGACAGGAAAGGCACTAATAATGATGCTCTTTTTTCGAAAGCATTCGATAAGGGCTTTTCTTTATTTGTGCATGAATCCGTTTCTATGGACTTTATTATATAGGGACAAACACGGGTTCGCAATGAAATTTTTAAGTGAGTAGACATGAGGGGTGAGTTTAAGTTGGCAGGACATCTTGTTCAATATGGTCGACGCACTCGGCGTAGTTATGCGCGAATTAACGAGGTACTCGAGGTTCCGAACCTGATTGAGATCCAACAAAAATCATACGAATGGTTTTTGGAGGAAGGTCTTCGGGAAATGTTTCAGGACATCTCGCCGATACAGGATTTTACCGGCAATTTGATTCTGGAATTTATCGACTACAGTCTTGGTGAACCAAAGTATACGGTAGACGATGCGAAAGAGCGTGACGTTACGTATGCGGCACCGCTTAGAGTAAAAGTCCGGCTCATTAATAAAGAAACCGGCGAAGTCAAAGAGCAGGAAGTGTTCATGGGGGATTTCCCGCTGATGACGGAAACCGGCACCTTCATTATCAATGGTGCAGAACGGGTTATTGTCAGCCAGTTGGTCCGCTCCCCTAGCGTCTATTTCAATACCAAAATAGATAAGAACGGCAAGAAGACTTACACGGCGACGGTAATTCCTAACCGTGGTGCATGGCTAGAGCTTGAGACGGATGCTAAGGACATCATTTATGTCCGGATCGACCGTACTCGTAAAATTCCAGTAACCGTACTGCTTCGTGCACTCGGTTTTGGTACAGATGCTGAGATTCTAGACCTTCTCGGTAACGATGAATATATCCGCAATACGCTGGATAAAGACAATACGGACTCCACGGAGAAAGCGCTCATTGAGATCTATGAACGTCTTCGTCCAGGCGAGCCTCCTACACTTGATAACGCAAGAAGTTTGCTGGTTGCCCGCTTCTTTGATCCGAAGCGTTACGATCTTGCGAATGTAGGCCGCTACAAAATTAACAAAAAGCTTCACATTAAGAACCGTCTCTTTAATCAGCGTCTTGCAGAGTCCCTCATTGATACATCAACTGGGGAGATTATTGCAGAAGCGGGTCAAATGGTTGATCGCCGTTTGTTGGATGAGATTCTTAAGAATCTGGAAGAAGGTGTGGGCTTTAAGACTTACCATGTAGCTAACGGTGTACTTGAGTCCGAAGATGTACCTCTCCAGACCATCGATGTATTCTCGCCAATTGAAGATGGCAAAGTCGTTAAAGTCATCGCAAATCGCGATATTGATAAATCGGTTAAGAACATTACACCTGCTGATATTATCTCCTCAATCAGCTATTTCATTAACCTGCTGCATGGAATCGGAAGCACGGATGATATCGATCATCTCGGTAACCGTCGCCTGCGCTCTGTTGGTGAACTGCTGCAGAACCAATTCCGCATTGGCTTGTCCCGTATGGAACGTGTGGTTCGCGAGAGAATGTCCATTCAGGATGCGAATGTAATTACACCACAGGCTCTGATCAACATTCGTCCGGTTATTGCCTCAATCAAAGAGTTCTTCGGTAGCTCCCAGCTGTCCCAGTTTATGGACCAGACGAACCCGCTTGCGGAACTTACGCATAAGCGCCGTCTGTCTGCACTCGGACCTGGTGGTTTGACCCGGGAACGTGCGGGCATGGAAGTGCGTGACGTTCACCACTCTCACTATGGCCGTATGTGTCCGATTGAGACACCGGAAGGCCCGAACATCGGTCTGATCAACTCCTTGTCCACATTTGCCCGCATTAACGAATATGGCTTTATTGAAGCGCCATACCGTTGGGTAGATCCTAAGACAGGAAAAGTTACGGAGCAGATCTCCTATTTGACTGCGGATGAAGAAGATAACTATGTTATCGCACAGGCCAATGTTGAGTTAAATGAAGACGGTGGTTTTGCGGAAGATCAGGTTATCGTTCGTTATAACAAACAGTCGGATAACATTTTGACAATGCCTAGCGATCGCGTGGATTACATGGATATCTCTCCAAAACAGGTTGTGTCGGTAGCTACCGCGCTTATTCCGTTCTTGGAGAACGATGACTCCAACCGTGCACTGATGGGATCCAACATGCAGCGGCAGGCTGTGCCACTCCTTATTCCTAAAGCTCCGCTTGTAGGAACAGGGATGGAACATAAGTCTGCGAAGGATTCCGGTGTATGTATAGTTGCTAAATATGATGGAATCATTGAACGTTCGGCCGCTAATGAAATTTGGCTTCGCCGTGTTGAGACGGTCGAAGGCAAGCAAGTTAAAGGCGACCTAGTTAAATATAAATTACACAAATTTATGCGTTCGAACCAAGGAACATGCATTAACCAGCGTCCAATCGTTAAGACGGGTGAAATCGTCCGCAAAGGCGATATCCTTGCTGACGGCCCTTCTACAGAGATGGGAGAATTGGCACTGGGCCGTAATGTGGTCGTAGCCTTCATGACTTGGGAAGGTTACAACTATGAGGATGCGATTCTCCTTAGTGAGAAGCTTGTCAAAGAAGATGTGTACACCTCGATCCACATTGAGGAGTATGAATCCGAGGCTCGTGATACGAAGCTTGGACCAGAAGAAATTACTCGCGATATTCCGAACGTGGGTGAAGAAGCGCTTAGAAATCTTGACGAACGTGGAATTATTCGCGTAGGTGCTGAGATTGGTGCTGGCGATATCCTTGTTGGTAAAGTTACACCTAAAGGGGTAACTGAGCTCACTGCGGAAGAGCGCCTTCTGCATGCGATTTTTGGTGAGAAAGCTCGTGAAGTACGTGATACTTCTCTGCGTGTACCGCATGGTACAGATGGTATCGTTGTTGACGTTAAGGTATTCACCCGTGAGAACGGTGATGAGCTGCCGCCAGGCGTTAACCAACTTGTTCGTGTATATATTGCCCAAAAACGTAAAATTTCCGAAGGTGACAAAATGGCCGGACGACATGGTAACAAGGGTGTCGTAGCGCGTATTTTGCCTGAGGAAGATATGCCGTTCCTGCCTGATGGCACACCAGTACAAGTCGTGCTTAACCCGCTCGGGGTACCTTCACGGATGAACATCGGACAGGTGCTTGAAATCCACTTGGGTATGGCGGCTATGCACTTGGGTATCCACGTAGCAACTCCTGTATTTGATGGTGCCAAAGAGTATGACGTATTTGATACCATGGAAGAAGCCGGTATGCAGCGTAACGGTAAGACTGTGCTGTATGATGGCCGTACGGGAGACAAATTCGAACGTGAAGTTACTGTTGGTGTCATGCACATGATCAAACTCGCTCACATGGTTGACGATAAGATCCATGCCCGCTCTACAGGTCCTTACTCTCTCGTTACTCAACAGCCTCTGGGCGGTAAAGCTCAGTTCGGTGGACAGCGTTTCGGGGAGATGGAGGTATGGGCACTTGAGGCTTATGGTGCTGCTTATACCCTGCAGGAGATTCTGACTGTCAAATCCGATGACGTGGTGGGCCGGGTTAAGACCTACGAATCCATTGTCAAAGGTGAGAATGTTCCGGAACCGGGTGTTCCTGAATCCTTTAAAGTATTGATCAAAGAGCTTCAAAGCTTGGGTATGGACGTGAAAATCCTGAGTGAGAATGAAGAAGAGATCGAAATGAGAGAAATAGACGATGAAGAGGATGCTGCAGGCGACAAACTTAGTTTGAACCTGGAAGGCTCTGAAGTCGGCGTAGAATAGCATTACAAATCAGGATTTGGTTAAGGAGGGATGCTCTTTGTTGGACGTCAACAATTTCGAGTTTATGAAAATTGGGCTTGCTTCCCCAGATAAAATTCGTTCTTGGTCCCGCGGAGAAGTGAAGAAACCGGAGACGATTAACTATCGTACGCTGAAGCCGGAGAAAGAAGGGCTTTTCTGCGAGAAAATTTTCGGTCCTACAAAAGACTGGGAATGTCACTGCGGTAAATACAAACGCGTACGTTACAAAGGCGTTGTCTGCGATCGCTGCGGCGTTGAAGTAACACGTGCGAAAGTACGCCGTGAACGCATGGGCCACATCGAGCTGGCTGCTCCAGTTTCTCATATATGGTATTTCAAAGGGATTCCAAGCCGTATGGGATTGGCTTTGGATATGTCCCCTAGATCTCTGGAAGAGATTATCTATTTTGCATCATATGTTGTAACAGATCCTGGCGATACGCCGCTTGAGAAAAAGCAGCTCCTGTCCGAGAAGGAATACCGTAGCTACCGTGAGAAATACGGCTACGGTTTCCAAGCCGGCATGGGTGCCGAAGCTGTTAAGAAGCTTTTGCAGGACATCGACGTGGAGAAAGAGCTTGATTTCCTTAAGGAAGAACTGCGTACCGCTCAAGGTCAGCGTCGTAACCGGGCAATCAAACGTCTTGAAGTTATTGAAGCCTTCCGCAACTCGGGCAATGAGCCGGAATGGATGATTCTTGACGTCCTTCCGGTCATCCCTCCGGAACTTCGTCCGATGGTTCAGCTCGATGGTGGACGTTTTGCAACGTCTGACCTTAACGATCTGTACCGCCGTGTCATTAACCGTAACAACCGTTTGAAACGCCTTCTGGATCTTGGAGCGCCGGATATCATCGTTCAGAACGAGAAGCGTATGCTTCAAGAAGCGGTGGATGCCTTGATCGATAACGGTCGTCGTGGCCGTCCTGTAACGGGTCCTGGTAACCGTCCGCTCAAATCTCTAAGCCACATGCTGAAAGGTAAGCAAGGACGCTTCCGTCAGAACCTTCTCGGTAAACGTGTTGACTACTCTGGTCGTTCCGTTATCGTAGTAGGTCCTTACCTGAAGATGTACCAATGCGGACTGCCTAAGGAAATGGCACTCGAATTGTTCAAACCGTTCGTGATGAAGGAGCTTGTCAACAAAGGTCTTGCTCATAACATCAAGAGCGCGAAGCGCAAAGTTGAACGTGTCAGCCCGGAAGTATGGGACGTATTGGAAGAAGTTATCAAGGAGCATCCGGTTCTTCTGAACCGTGCACCGACGCTTCACCGACTCGGGATTCAAGCGTTCGAACCAATCTTGGTAGAAGGACGCGCCATTCGTCTTCACCCGCTGGTATGTACGGCGTATAACGCCGACTTTGACGGTGACCAGATGGCAGTTCACGTTCCTCTGTCAGCTGAAGCGCAAGCAGAAGCGCGGATTTTGATGCTAGCATCAGGTAACATTCTTAACCCGAAAGATGGTAAGCCGGTTGTTACTCCATCTCAGGATATGGTCCTTGGATCCTTCTACCTGACTATGGATGATAACAAGGCTAAAGGTTCAGGCATGATCCTGGGAAGTGTGAACGAAGCCGTGTCCGCCTACCAGCGTGGAGCAGCAGCTCTGCATGCACGGGTAGTTATTCCGGCTAAGGCTCTGAATAAAGACGGATTTACACCTGAACAGCAAAAAGCGCTGCTGGTGACTACGGTCGGGAAAATTATCTTTAATGAAATCTTCCCATCCAGCTTCCCTTATATTAACGAAGCTACCCGCGATAACCTGTTTAACGGGACACCGGATCGATACTTTGTTTATGAAAAGGGTGCGGATCTCAATGAACGTATCAACGACCCGGCAATACCAGGGGGAGTAGGTAAAGAGTATCTGGGATCTATCATTGCACGCTGCTTTGAAACCTATCACACGACTGAAACATCTGTGATTCTAGATAGAATTAAACAGCTTGGATTCACGTATTCCACACGTGCAGGCGTAAGTATTGCTGTATCCGACGTTATTGTTCCTGAGGAAAAAGCAACCATTATGCGCGAATCTGATGAGAAAGTACGCGTGGTAACGAATCAGTACCGCCGCGGCTTAATCACGGATGAAGAACGTTATGATCGTGTTATTGATATCTGGTCCAAATCCAAGGATCAGTTGACGGAAGTTCTCATGAAATCGATGGATCGCTTCAACTCCATTATGCTCATGGTAGACTCCAAAGCACGGGGTAACAAATCGCAGATTACTCAGCTGGGTGGTATGCGGGGTCTGATGGCGACACCATCAGGACGTATCTATGAACTTCCAATTAAAGCGAACTTCCGTGAAGGTCTTACGGTCCTCGAGTACTTTATCTCGACTCACGGAGCGCGTAAAGGTCTGGCGGATACAGCCCTTCGTACAGCGGACTCAGGATACCTGACTCGCCGTTTGGTTGACGTAGCCCAGGATGTTATCGTTCGCGAAGACGATTGTGGTACCGATAAAGGAATTACAGTAGCACGCATTCAGGATGGTAAAGAAATTATCGAAGATCTCTTCGACCGTATTGAAGGACGCTACTCGTTCCAGACGATCAAGCATCCTGAGACAGGCGAAGTCATTGTAGCTCGTAATGAGCTCATTGATACAGATCGCGCAAATGCCATCGTAAATGCGGGTGTTGAGAAACTGCAAATCCGTTCCGTACTGAGCTGCCGTGCCCGTCATGGTGTTTGTAAGAAATGCTATGGCCGTAACCTGGCTACTGGTAAGTTCGTTGAAATCGGTGAAGCAGTTGGTATCATCGCAGCCCAGTCCATCGGGGAGCCGGGAACCCAGCTCACGATGCGTACGTTCCATACCGGGGGCGTTGCGGGTGACGATATCACTCAAGGTTTGCCGCGTATTCAGGAGCTCTTTGAAGCTCGGAATCCGAAAGGTCAAGCCACAATCAGTGAACTTGACGGCGTAGTCAAAGAAATCCGTGAAGCTAAGGATCGCCGTGAAATTGAGATCCAAGGTGAAGCAGAGACTAAAGTCTACTCCGTAACTTACGGTTCTCGACTTCGTGTTAGCGAAGGTCAAGAGATTGAAGCCGGCGATGAGCTTACCGACGGTTCAATTGACCCTAAAGAAATTCTGCGAATCAAAGGTATTCGTGGCGTACAGAACTACATTTTGCAAGAAGTACAGCGCGTATACCGTAACCAAGGCGTTGAGATCAACGATAAACACGTTGAGGTTATGATTAAGCAGATGCTTCGTAAAATCCGTATTGTTGATGCTGGAGATACTACACTTCTCCCAGGTTCATTTGTGGACATTCATGAATATGAAACAGCCAACAAAGAGGCCATCCTATCGGATAAAGAGCCTGCTGTTGCTAAGCCTGTACTGCTCGGTATTACGAAGGCATCTCTTGAGACAGACTCCTTCTTGTCGGCCGCTTCCTTCCAGGAGACAACTCGGGTACTTACCGATGCTGCCATTAAAGGTAAAGTTGATAAGCTGCTCGGTCTGAAAGAGAATGTTATTATCGGTAAGCTGATCCCAGCGGGTACGGGTATGAACCGTTATCGCAGTGTTCAGTTTGACGATCAAGAAGAAGGCGATGTTTCTGCAGAGAATCTTGAGCCTGTTTCGGTAGAATAGATTTATAAAGCAAGAAATGGCGGAGGAGTCCATGTTGTAGATCTAGGCAATATGCGGCTGCTCCGCCGTTATAATTAATATAAACACTTGACATCGCCCAATTCAGATGCTAATATAGCAAAGGTGCGTGAGTAGCGGTAATTCCCTGTATTTTTGGAGGTATCGTAAGATGTCTAATGATAGAGGACTACAGGATGCTCATGTCAAGATCGGTGCCAAACAAGCTGCGAAGGTAGTGGAACTTGGTCAAGCCGAAGAGGTCTATATCGCACAAGATGCAGATCCTCGTGTTACGTCAAAGATCATCGGGCTCTGTAACAAGGCTTCAATCAAGATCACTTATGTCGATACGATGAAAGAACTCGGTAAGGTATGTGGGATTGAAGTTGGGGCAGCGGTGGCTGCGATAGTAAAACAATAATGGTATGAAACGTTTTTGTTTCAGGTGAAAGCTTGGGGCAGAAACTTTCCTTTGTTCTTTTATGAACCGCCTGGGTCTGTGGGCTTAATTAAAAGGTTTGTAAAGACATGAAAATTTGAGGAAGGGGGTGGCAACAACATGCCAACAATTAACCAACTAGTTCGTAAAGGGCGTCAAGCCAAAGTTGAGAAGTCCAAATCACCAGCTCTTCAAAAAGGGTTCAATGCCCTCAAACGTGAGACTACTGATTTGAGCGCTCCTCAAAAACGTGGTGTTTGCACTCGTGTAGGTACTATGACTCCACGTAAACCGAACTCCGCACTTCGTAAATATGCCCGTGTTCGTTTGACTAACCGTCTGGAGGTTACTGCTTACATTCCAGGTATCGGTCATAACTTGCAAGAGCACAGTGTTGTATTGATTCGTGGTGGTAAGGTCAAAGACCTTGCAGGAGTACGTTATCACATCGTTCGCGGTGCTTTGGATACAGCTGGTGTTAACAACCGTATGCAAGCTCGTTCGAAATATGGTGCAAAACGTCCTAAAGTTAAGAAGTAAGAAGATTGAACAAATTAGAATGAACTATTTCTGAAAGGGGGATAATCAATGCCACGCAAAGGTCCAGTTACAAAAAGAGACGTGTTGCCAGATCCGGTGTATAACAGCAAGCTTGTTACTCGCCTAATCAACCGCATCATGCTCGACGGAAAACGCGGCGTTGCTCAAAGCATTCTATACAATGCGTTCAAACTGATTCAAGAACGCACTGGTAACGACCCAATGGAAGTGTTTGAAGCAGCGATCAAAAATATTATGCCAGTTCTTGAAGTTAAAGCTCGCCGTGTGGGCGGTGCGAACTATCAAGTGCCTATCGAAGTTAAACCGGAAAGACGTACTTCCCTTGGTTTACGTTGGCTCGTGAACTACTCCCGCAACCGCGGAGAGAAGACTATGGAAGAGCGTTTGGCTGCTGAGATCATCGACGCATCCAACAACACCGGCGCTTCTGTTAAGAAACGCGAAGATACGCACAAAATGGCTGAAGCAAACAAAGCGTTTGCACACTATCGTTGGTAGGATAAGGCCTAAACTAATAACTTCATTTTTGAAGGGAGACTTTATTCATGGCAAGAGAGTTCTCCTTGAAAAATACACGTAATATTGGGATCATGGCGCATATTGACGCCGGTAAAACCACGACTACAGAACGGATCTTGTTCTACACAGGCCGTACGCACAAAATCGGTGAGGTTCACGAGGGTGCTGCTACAATGGACTGGATGGAGCAAGAACAGGAGCGCGGGATCACGATTACGTCCGCCGCTACTACCGCTGCTTGGAAGGGCTACCGCGTAAATATTATTGATACCCCGGGACACGTTGACTTCACAGTTGAAGTTGAACGTTCCCTTCGTGTATTGGACGGGGCAGTAGGCGTTTTCAGTGCGAAGGAAGGCGTAGAGCCTCAGTCTGAAACTGTATGGAGACAGGCAGACCGTTATGGCGTTCCACGGATTGCATATGTAAATAAAATGGACATCATCGGTGCTGACTTCTTGAACGTTGTTAAAGACATGCATGAGCGTCTGCAAGCGAACGCAGTTGCAATTCAACTGCCAATCGGTGCAGAGAACGACTTCACTGGTATCATTGATATCGTGGAAGAGAAAGCTCATATGTTCAAAGACGATCTGGGTCAAGACATCGAAGTGGTTGATGTTCCTGAAGAGTTCAAGGCGCAAGTCGAAGAACTTCGTTCGTTATTGATAGAGAAAGTCGCTGAACTTGACGAAGACCTTACTATGAAATACCTTGAAGGTGAAGAAATCACTGTAGAAGAGATCAAATCTGCTCTTCGTAAAGGTGTTGTAGAAGTAAAGATCTTCCCAGTTATCTGTGGTTCCTCATATCGTAACAAAGGCGTTCAATTGATGTTGGACGCAGTTATTGATTATCTGCCAGCTCCGATTGACGTTCCAGACATCAAGGGTCACCTTGAAGATGGTACAGAAGCGGTTCGTAAATCTTCGGATGAAGAAACCTTCTCGGCGCTAGCTTTTAAAATCATGACTGACCCTTACGTTGGTAAACTTACGTTCTTCCGCGTATATTCCGGTGTGCTTCAATCCGGATCTTATGTGTTGAATGCAACAAAAGGTAAACGCGAACGTATTGGACGTATCCTTCAGATGCATGCGAACAGCCGTCAAGAGATCAGTGAAGTATATTCTGGTGACATTGCAGCTGCCGTAGGTTTGAAAGATACCGGTACAGGTGATACACTGTGTGATGAGAAGAGTCCAGTTATTCTGGAGTCCATGAACTTCCCTGATCCAGTTATCGAGATCGCCGTTGAGCCGAAAACCAAAGCTGACCAAGATAAATTGGGCGTCGCTCTTAGTAAGCTGACTGAAGAGGATCCAACTCTTCGTGCGCATACTAATGAAGAAACAGGCCAAACCATCCTGGCTGGTATGGGTGAGCTTCACTTGGACATCATCATCGACCGTATGCGTCGTGAGTTCAAAGTGGAGACCAACGTAGGTGCACCACAAGTTGCTTATCGCGAAACTTTCCGCGCGCCAGCGCGTGTAGAAGGTAAATTCGTACGTCAATCCGGTGGTCGTGGTCAATACGGTCACGTATGGGTTGAATTCGAACCATTGGAGCCAGGTACTGGTAACCAGTTCGAGAGCAAAGTTGTGGGTGGTTCGGTACCAAGAGAATATATCGGACCTGCACAGCAAGGTATTGAAGAGCAAATGAAAAATGGTGTTATCGCTGGATTCCCACTCGTGGATGTAAAAGCAACTATCGTAGATGGTTCTTACCACGATGTTGACTCCAACGAAATGGCATTTAAAATTGCGGGTTCCATGGCGCTTAAAGCTGCTGCGGAAAAATGTAAGCCAGTTATTCTTGAGCCTGTTATGAAAGTTGAAGTAACAGTGCCTGAAGAGTACATGGGTGACGCAATGGGTATGCTGAACTCCCGTCGTGGCCGTATCGAAGGTATGGATTCCCGCGGTGGAGCTCAAATTATCCGTGCTAAAGTGCCTCTCTCCGAAATGTTTGGATTCTCGACTACTATCCGTTCCGGTACCCAAGGTCGCGGTGTGTTCTCGATGGAACTCTCTCACTATGAAGAAGTACCGAAGTCCATTCAAGAAGAGATTGTTTCTAAAGCAAAAGGTTCAGATTAATTAATTTTCAACTGCTGTTCGGGTGTTTTTCATTAGGGAGACACTCCGTTCAGTAAAACATAACAATCCCATATTTTAAGGAGGAACTGTTCAAAATGGCAAAGGCTAAATTCGAACGTACAAAACCGCACGTTAATATCGGTACTATCGGTCACGTCGACCATGGTAAAACAACCCTGACTGCTGCAATCACTACTGTATTGTCCAAAACTTATGGTGGTGCTGCTGTAGCATTCGACCAAATCGATAAAGCTCCAGAAGAGCGCGAGCGCGGTATCACAATCTCAACTGCACACGTTGAGTATGAAACAAACAACCGTCACTATGCACACGTTGACTGCCCAGGTCACGCCGACTATGTTAAAAACATGATCACTGGTGCTGCACAAATGGACGGAGCAATCCTCGTAGTATCCGCAGCTGACGGTCCTATGCCACAAACTCGTGAGCACATCCTGTTGTCCCGCCAAGTAGGCGTGCCTTACATCGTTGTGTTCTTGAACAAATGTGACATGGTTGAAGACGAAGAGCTTTTGGAATTGGTTGAAATGGAAGTTCGCGATCTTCTTAACGAATATGAATTCCCTGGTGATGACACTCCAATCACTCGTGGTTCTGCTCGTGAAGCTCTTCAAAACCCTGATGGCGAGTGGGCTAAAAAGATCGTTGAAATGTTCGAAACTATCGACACTTACATTCCACTTCCTGAGCGTCAAACTGACAAGCCTTTCCTTATGCCTGTCGAGGACGTATTCTCCATCACTGGCCGTGGTACAGTTGCAACTGGCCGTGTAGAGCGTGGTACTGTTAAAGTCGGCGAAGAGATCGAAATCGTTGGTATTACTGAAGAAACTAAGAAATCCGTTGTAACAGGCGTTGAGATGTTCCGCAAATTGCTGGATTCCGCTCAAGCTGGTGATAACATCGGTGCACTTCTTCGTGGTGTTGATCGTAACATGATCGAGCGTGGCCAAGTATTGGCTAAGCCGGGTTCTGTTAAGCCTCACACAGAATTCACAGCTCAAATCTACGTGTTGACTAAAGAAGAGGGTGGACGTCACAAACCATTCTTCACTGGATACCGTCCACAGTTCTACTTCCGTACAACTGACGTAACAGGCATCATCAACCTGCCTGAAGGTACTGAAATGGTAATGCCTGGTGACAACATCACCGTTACTGTTTCCCTGATCTCCCCAATCGCGATCGAAGAAGGAACTAAGTTCTCCATTCGTGAGGGTGGACGTACAGTAGGTGCCGGTTCCGTAGCAAGCATTCAAAAGTAATTAGGCGTCTTAGCCTGATTGATTATAGAGCAACAGTGTGATGTAACGAGCAACAATGTACTGTAAACGAAAGAAGAGAAGGTTCATCTCTTTGGAGATGAACCTTCTTGTTTTATGTCAGGAGAACATTGGCTCGTCCCCTGAAAAGTGGAATTAAAAATTTTTGTATATAAGGCTTGCATTGAGCCTATCTTTTTAATATAATAATATATGTTGTTCTGTGACGTTGCGATGATGTGAGAGGTTACCGACACACCCGGCCCCTTTGCCATGAGGCAGGTGTTTGGAAAATTTTCACGGAGTATGTCCGATAATAAATTGGGCGATAGAAGGAGGGACTAAAAATGGCAAAGCAAAAGATTCGTATTCGTTTGAAAGCTTACGACCATAGAATTCTTGATCAATCTGCTGAGAAAATTGTTGAAACTGCAAAACGTTCAGGTGCTGGTGTATCTGGGCCGATTCCGCTTCCAACAGAAAAGCAAATTATTACTATTCTCCGTGCGGTACACAAGTACAAGGATTCTCGGGAGCAATTCGAGCAGCGTACTCACAAGCGTTTGATCGATATTGTTAATCCGACTCCACAAACTGTGGATGCCTTGATGCGCTTGGATCTACCGTCCGGTGTAGATATCGAAATTAAACTGTAAGTCTAATAACAAGCATTTGATTAGAAAAGGGAATGAGGTGTCAACATGAAAGGTATCTTAGGAAAAAAACTTGGAATGACTCAAGTATTTACCGCTGAAGGTAATGTAATTCCAGTAACCGTTATTGAAGCAGGCCCCAATGTTGTTTTGCAGAAAAAGGATGCAGATAACGATGGTTACGAAGCGGTTCAGCTAGGTTTCTCTGATAAAAAAGAGAGCAGAGCTAACAAACCAGAAGCAGGGCATGCCAAAAAGGCTAACACTGCACCTAAGCGCTACGTTCGCGAAATTCGCGGTATTGATTTGACAGGATATGAGGTTGGCCAAGAGGTTAAAGCTGATGTCTTTGTTGAGGGCGAATTTGTTGACGTAACAGGTATTTCCAAAGGTAAAGGTTTTGCCGGCGTTATCAAACGTTGGGGACAAAGCCGCGGACCAATGGCTCACGGTTCCCGTTATCATCGTAGACCGGGTTCGATGGGTTCCATTCAAGCAAACCGTGTTCCTAAAGGTAAGCACTTGCCAGGACATTTGGGTAACGAGACGGTTACGATCCAAGGCCTTGAAATTATCAAAGTCGATGTTGAACGTAACGTATTGCTTGTAAAAGGTTCTATTCCAGGCCCTAAACAAGGCTTCGTGAAAATCAAAGAAACGGTGAAGAAATAATCTTCTGAAGAAAGGAGGAACAATCAATGCCTAAAGTAGCACTTTTTAATGTAAGTGGCAGCCAAGTGGGCGAAGTTGAATTGAATGATGCGGTATTCGGTATCGAGCCAAACGTTCATGTTCTTCATGATGCTGTTGTTATGCAGCGTGCATCCCTTCGTCAAGGTACTCACAAAGTTAAAGGACGTTCTGAAGTACGCGGCGGTGGTCGTAAGCCTTGGAAACAAAAAGGTACTGGCCGTGCTCGTCAAGGTTCGATCCGTTCACCACAATGGGTAGGCGGCGGTGTCGTTTTCGGACCAACACCACGCAGTTATGCATTCAAGCTTCCTAAGAAAGTTCGTCGTTTGGCGATCAAATCCGCGCTTTCTTCGAAAGTTGTTGATAACGATATTATCGTACTAGATCAATTGAGCTTTGAAGCGCCGAAGACAAAAGAATTCGCAGCTATCCTGAATAACCTGAAAGTAGAACGCAAAGCCTTGATCGTAGGTTCCAGCTATGATGATAAAGTTGCTTTGTCTGCACGTAACATTCCAGGTGTAAAATTCGTAGCAGCTGACGGCATCAATGTTCTTGACGTACTTACGTACGACAAACTGATCATTACGAAAGAAGCAGTTCAGAAGGTAGAGGAGGTGCTCGCGTAATGAAAGATCCTCGTGATGTTATCAAACGTCCAGTGATTACGGAACGTACGGCTGAATACATGGGTGAACAGAAATATGTATTCGAAGTAGATATCCGTGCTAATAAGACTGAGATCAAACAAGCTATTGAAGCGATCTTCAGCGTGAAGGTGAACAAAGTTAACACTTTGCGTGTTCCTGCGAAGCCTAAACGTTACGGACGTCATTTTGGTTATACACCAGAGTGGAAGAAAGCGTTCGTTACTCTTACGGCAGACAGCAAACCGCTTGAGTTCTTTGAATCGGTATAAGAAATTTTTGAAGATAGGAGGGAACACAAGTGCCAATCAAAAAGTATAAACCGACTTCCCCGGCAAGACGCGCAATGTCCGTGTCTACTTTTGAAGAAATCACTACAAATGTGCCGGAAAAATCCTTGCTTGCACCACTTAGCAAAACTGCTGGTCGTAACAACCAAGGTAAAATTACGGTTCGTCACCACGGTGGTGGACACAAACGTAAATATCGTATCATCGACTTCAAACGGAACAAAGATGGAATACCGGGCCGCGTTGCTACAATCGAGTATGACCCGAACCGTACTTCCAACATCGCTTTGATCCATTATGCAGACGGTGAGAAGCGTTATATCATCGCTCCTAAAGGCTTGAAAGTTGATGATGTTGTAGTATCAGGTCCTACAGCTGATATCAAAATCGGTAACGCACTTCCAATGGAGAACATTCCAGTGGGTTCCGTTATCCACAACATCGAACTTCAACCAGGTAAAGGCGGACAGCTTGTTCGTGCAGCTGGTACTGAAGCTCAACTTCTTGGTAAAGAAGAAAAATATGTCACAGTTCGTCTTTCATCCGGTGAGGTTCGCAAGCTCCTTAAAGTTTGCCGTGCTACAATCGGTTCCGTAGGTAACGGAGATCACGAGCTTGTGAAAATCGGTAAAGCTGGACGCAGTCGCTGGCTCGGACAACGTCCGGAAGTTCGCGGTGTTGTCATGAACCCTAACGATCACCCACACGGTGGTGGTGAAGGACGCGCTCCTATCGGTCGTAAATCGCCATTGTCTCCTTGGGGCAAACCAACCCTTGGCTACAAAACGCGTAAAAAAGGTAAAGCTTCTGATAAATACATCGTTCGCCGTCGTACGAAGTAATACGCTTAGGCGCATTACTTCTCCGGTTAACGGATTAGAGACTTATGATGGTTTCATGAAGGGAGGATTCAAGCTATGGGTCGCAGTTTGAAAAAAGGGCCATTTATCGATGGCTACCTACTCAAAAAAGTGGATGAAGTGAACGATAGCAACAAAAAAACCGTGATCAAAACATGGTCCCGCCGTTCCACGATTTTCCCACAATTTATCGGACACACTTTCGGAGTATATGACGGTCGTAAACACGTGCCTGTATACGTAACGGAAGACATGGTAGGACACAAATTGGGTGAATTTGCTCCAACACGTACCTACAAAGGACATACGGACGACGATAAGAAAACAAGACGTTAAGATGAGTTCTTCGTTTGAGAGGAGGTAACAAACATGGAAGCAAAAGCACATGCAAGATCCATCCGTATTGCTGCTCGTAAGGTTAAGCTCGTTGTTGACCTGATTCGCGGCAAACAAGTGGGTGAAGCCATCGCCATTCTTCGCCATACTCCTAAAGCAGCTTCACCAGTAGTGGAGAAGCTCTTGAACTCGGCGATTGCGAATGCTGAACATAACTATTCTATGGATGTAAATAAATTGGTTATTTCGGAAGTTTTCGTTAACCAAGGTCCGACAATGAAACGTTTCCGTCCACGTGCAATGGGACGTGCAAGCCGGATCAACAAACGCACCAGCCACATTACTTTGGTGGTATCCGAAAAATAAGGAGGGAAAACGTGTGGGCCAAAAGGTAAATCCCGTCGGATTGCGGGTAGGTATTATCCGTGATTGGGAATCTAAATGGTATGCAGGTAAAGATTTTGGTGATCTTCTTATGGAAGACGTTAAAATTCGTGAACACTTAAAAGGCAAATTGAAAGAATCTGCTGTATCTCGTGTTGAAATCGAGAGAGCAGCTAACCGTGTGAATGTAACTATCCACACTGCGAAGCCGGGTATGGTTATCGGTAAAGGCGGTTCTGAAGTTGAGAACATTCGTAACGAAATCACTCAAATCGCAGGCGGTAAGAAAGTTCACATCAATATCTCTGAAATTAAACACCCTGAACTGGATGCAATTCTAGTCGCAGAAAGCATTGCTCAACAATTGGAACGTCGTGTTTCCTTCCGTCGTGCATTGAAACAAGCGATTCAAAGAACTATGCGTTCCGGCGCTAAAGGGATTAAAACAGCAGTAAGCGGCCGTCTTGGCGGTGCTGAAATTGCTCGTTCAGAAGGCTACAGTGAAGGAACTGTTCCACTTCATACACTTCGTGCTGACATCGACTATGGTACAGCTGAAGCACATACAACTTACGGCCGTATCGGCGTAAAAGTATGGATCTACCGTGGAGAGGTTCTTCCTCCAGCTAAGAAGCAAGCTGCTCAGGAAGGAGGCAACTAATCATGTTGGTACCTAAACGTGTAAAACACCGCAAACAACAACGCGGTAGTTTGAGAGGTCAAGCTAAAGGCGGCACTGAACTTAACTTCGGTGAATACGGTCTTCAAGCAACTGAGCCATCTTGGATTACGAACCGTCAGATCGAAGCGGCTCGTATTGCCATGACGCGTTACATCAAACGTGGTGGTAAAGTTTGGATCAAGATTTTCCCAGATAAGCCTATTACTCAAAAGCCTCTTGAGGTTCGTATGGGTAGTGGTAAAGGTAACGTTGAGAAATGGGTTGCAGTTGTGAAACCAGGTAAGATCATGTTTGAACTTGCTGGTGTATCGGAGGAAATCGCACGCGAAGCGATGCGTCTTGCCGCTCACAAACTGCCTGTAAAAACTAAGTTTGTGAAACGTGAAGAATTGGGTGGTGAAGCAAATGAAAGCTAATGAACTTCGCAACTTAACCACTGTTGAGATAGAACAAAAAATCACTGGATTCAAAGAAGAACTTTTCAACCTGCGTTTTCAACTGGCTACTGGCCAGCTTGACAACCCAACTAGAATCCGTGACGTGCGCAAGGATATAGCTCGTGCTAAAACCATTTTACATGAGAGAGCACTTGGCATAACTAGCTAATTATCAAAGTGCAGCTTCAATAGCAGTGCTTGAAATCAGGAAGGAGGCTAACCATGAGCGAACGTAATACTCGTAAAGTTCAAATTGGTAAAGTCGTCAGCGACAAAATGGATAAAACCATCGTAGTAGCTGTTGAAACCTACAAAAAGCATGATTTGTACCATAAACGTATTAAGCATACTAAGAAATTCAAAGCACATGATGAGAACAATACAGCGAAGATTGGTGATACTGTGAAAATCACAGAAACTCGCCCGCTTTCCAAAGATAAACGCTGGAGACTGACTGAAGTCGTAGAACAAGCGGTTATTATCTAATTGAACTCGTTAGTGAAGTTGAAAGGAGGAAATTAGAATGATTCAACCATTTACTCGTTTGCACGTTGCTGATAACTCTGGAGCGAAGGAATTGATGTGTATCCGCGTTCTGGGTGGTACTGGTCGTCGTACTGCTCAAATCGGTGATTTGATCGTTTGCTCTGTGAAACAAGCAACACCAGGCGGCGTTGTCAAAAAGGGTGATGTAGTAAGAGCGGTAGTAGTTCGCACTAAGCGTTCTGTTCGCCGTAAAGATGGTTCTTACATCGCTTTTGATGAGAATGCAGCTGTAGTAGTGAAAGATGACAAGAGCCCACGTGGTACTCGTATTTTCGGACCTGTTGCTCGCGAACTTCGTGATAGAGATTTCATGAAAATCGTTTCCTTGGCTCCGGAAGTTATCTAAATAAAGTTAGTCCCTTATATCCATGCAACCGGGAGGTGTAACAAATGCCTAGATTGAAAAAGATTCTGGAGTCTCACAACAATAAACTGCACGTCAAAAAAGACGATACGGTTATCGTGATTAGTGGTAAAGATAAAGGCAAAAAAGGCCGTGTCATCGCCGCTTATCCTCGTGAGAACCGTGTGCTTGTGGAAGGCGTGAACATGGTTAAGAAACACCAAAAACCAAATCAACTTAACCCACAAGGCGGAATTATTGAACAAGAAGCTCCGATTCACGCATCGAACGTTATGCATGTCGATCCAAAGAGCGGAAAAGTAACTCGTATCGGTTACAAAGTATTGGATAACGGCAAAAAAGTTCGTGTAGCTAAGAAATCCGGAGAAGTGATCGACTAATCCAGCATTGAATGAAAGGAGGTCCATGATTCATGGCAGCAAGATTGAAAGAACGTTATTTGAATGAAGTTTCCCCAGCTTTGGTTCAAAAGTTTAACTATACAACAGTTATGCAAGTGCCAAAAATCGAGAAGGTAGTTATCAACATGGGTGTTGGTGACGCTGTATCTAACTCGAAAGTGCTTGATTCTGCGGTAAATGATCTGCAGTTGATCTCTGGTCAAAAGCCAGTAATCACTCGTGCGAAGAAATCCATTGCCGGATTTAAACTTCGTGAGAACATGCCAATCGGTGTGAAAGTAACACTTCGCGGTGAGCGTATGTACTACTTCCTCGACAAGCTGTTCAATGTAACTCTTCCACGTGTACGTGACTTCCACGGTGTATCAAACAAAGCGTTTGACGGACGTGGTAACTACACACTCGGCCTCAAGGAACAATTGATCTTCCCTGAGATCGAATATGATAAAGTTGACAAAGTGCGCGGTATGGATATCGTAATCGTAACTACGGCTAAAACTGATGAAGAGTCCCGCGAATTGCTGACTCAACTCGGAATGCCTTTTGTAAAGTAAGGAAAAATTCGATTCTTGGAATCGATTCGGGAGGTGTCAGGCTAAGTGGCAAAAACTTCAATGAAAGTTAAACAACAACGCACACCTAAGTTTAAAGTACGTGCATACACACGTTGCGAGCGTTGTGGTCGTCCACATTCGGTGCTGCAAAAATATAAAATCTGCAGAATTTGTTTCCGTGAATTAGCTTATAAAGGCCAGATCCCTGGCGTGAAAAAAGCAAGCTGGTAAACAATCAACAACGGGAAGGAGGTTTACACGAATGACTATGTCAGATCCAATTGCTGATATGCTTACACGTATTCGTAACGCGAATGTAGTGCGTCACGAAACTGTGGAAATGCCTGCATCTACGATCAAAAAACAAATCGCTGAAATCTTGAAGCGTGAAGGTTTTATCCGTGATGCAGAATATATCGATGACAATAAACAAGGGATTATCCGCATTTTCTTGAAATACGGGTCCAATAACGAGCGTGTTATTTCCGGATTGAAAAGAATTAGTAAGCCTGGCCTTCGCGTGTACACGAAGAGCAATGAAGTTCCTCGTGTCCTCGGCGGTTTGGGTATTGCGATCATCTCCACATCCAAGGGAGTTATGACCGACAAAGAAGCTCGTCAATCCAAAGCTGGCGGCGAAGTTGTCTGCTACGTTTGGTAATTAAAGTCACAAAACAAGGAGGTGCAGCAAATGTCTCGTATTGGTCGCAAACCAATAAATGTACCAAGTGGTGTTGATATCAAAGTTGATAACACCGTGATTACGGTAAAAGGACCTAAAGGTACTTTGACTCGTGAACTTCATAAGGACATGAAAGTAACTGTTGAAGAGAACCAAATCACAGTTGAACGTCCTTCCGATAATAAACTTCACCGTTCCCTTCATGGCACAACGCGTAGCGTTGTTAGCAACATGGTGAGCGGCGTAACCGACGGTTTCTCTAAAAACCTTGAATTGGTTGGGGTTGGATACCGTGCAAGCAAATCTGGTGACAAGATCGTCCTGAACGTGGGTTACTCCCACCCGGTTGAAATTTCTCCGGAACCAGGCATCGAATTTGAAGTTCCTGCTAACACAAAGATCATCGTTAAAGGAATTGATAAAGAGCGCGTAGGTGCATACGCTGCTAAAATCCGTTCCGTACGCGAACCTGAACCTTACAAAGGTAAAGGGATCAAGTATGAAGGCGAACGTATTATTCGTAAAGAAGGTAAAGCTGGTAAGAAGAAGTAAGCTTCTTAATTCAGTTAACCCGATTGCGGCTTGAATTGAAACAGCTTGTATGGTAAACCGAAGGGAGTGAAATGGAAGTCATGATTACAAAAGCGGATAAAAACAAAGCGCGTCTGAAAAGACACCTGCGTGTGCGTAAAAAAATCCAAGGAACGGCTGAACGTCCAAGACTAAACGTATACCGTTCTTCCAAACATATCTATGCTCAACTGATCGATGACGTAGCAGGCGTAACTCTTGTGTCTGCTTCTACAGTTGATAAAGAGCTTAGCGCTAATGTTAAAAATGGCGGTAGTGTTGAGTCTGCTCGTCAAGTTGGAGAACTCATCGCTAAACGTGCTCAAGATAAAAACGTTAAAAACGTGGTATTCGACCGCGGAGGTTACTTGTACCATGGACGGATTCAAGCTTTGGCTGATGCAGCTCGCGAAGCTGGACTTGAATTCTAAGACTATTTCTAAAAGGAGGTTAACGACTTGCGTGTAGATCCTAACGCTTTAGAACTGACTGAAAGAGTTGTAAATATTAATCGTGTAGCTAAAGTTGTAAAGGGCGGACGTCGTTTTAGTTTCAGCGCACTGGTAGTTGTCGGTGACGGCAATGGCTGGGTTGGTGCTGGTATCGGTAAAGCAGGCGAAGTTCCAGATGCAATTCGCAAAGGTATTGAAGATGCGAAGAAGAACCTGGTACACGTTCCCCTGGTTGGAACGACTATTCCTCACCTTGTGACCGGACACTTTGGTGCCGGCCGCGTTCTCTTGAAGCCGGCATCGGAAGGTACCGGAGTTATCGCTGGCGGTCCAGTTCGTGCAGTTCTTGAACTTGCTGGTGTTGGCGACATTTTGACAAAATCCCTAGGTTCTTCGAATTCCATGAACATGGTCAACGCGACTTTGGAGGGCTTGTCCCGTCTGAAGCGTGCTGAAGATGTTGCGAAATTGCGCGGCAAAACCGTCGAAGAACTTCTCGGTTAAGGAGGGAATCTAAATGGCAAAACTTCAAATTACCCTCGTACGGAGTTTGATTGGCCGTCCAGAAGACCAACGTACAACCGTTAACACTTTGGGACTTCGCAAAATCAATCAACAAGTAGTTCACAATGACAACGCAGCTATTCGTGGCATGGTTAACAAAGTGACTCACTTGGTATCTGTACAAGAAATTCAAGACTAAGACATATAGATTCAGCTTACAATTATGAAGGAGGTGCAACGAACGATGAAGTTACATGAGCTTTCCCCAGCTCCTGGTTCCCGCAAAGAGCGCAAACGCGTAGGACGCGGTACCAGCAGCGGCATGGGTAAAACATCTGGACGTGGTCACAAAGGTCAAAACGCTCGTTCCGGCGGTGGTGTTCGTCCGGGCTTCGAAGGCGGACAAAACCCGCTCTATCGTCGCTTGCCAAAACGTGGTTTTGTTAACCCAACCCGTAAAGAGTATGCGATTGTGAACATCGAGGAACTTAACAACTTTGCGGCTGATACAGAAGTTACTCCTGAACTGTTGTTTGAACAAGGAATCGTTAAGAACGCGAAAAGCGGGATCAAGATTCTTGGCAACGGTGAAGTTACTGTTAAATTGTCTGTTAAAGCAAACAAGTTCTCTCAATCTGCGGTAGAGAAGATCGAGGCTGCCGGCGGTAAAACCGAGGTGATCTAATGTTTAAAACCCTCAAGAATATATGGAATGTGAAGGACTTACGCAACCGGATTTTGTTTACACTGTTTATTTTCTTGATATACCGGATTGGTACATTCGTACCTGTTCCGGGTGTTAACACAGATGTGTTTACGGCAACAAATCAAGCAGGTAATGCATTGTTCGGCCTCCTGAACACGTTCTCGGGCGGCGCATTGAAACAATTCTCAATTCTGGCGCTCGGGATCTATCCATATATCACGGCTTCCATCATCGTTCAACTCCTGTCTATGGATGTCGTTCCGAAGTTAGCGGAATGGGCCAAACAGGGTGAGATGGGGAAAAAGAAATCAGCACAGCTCACACGTTATTTGACGATTGTGCTAGGTCTGATTCAAGCCTTTGCAATGTCGATCGGATTCAACCGGATCTATGGTACTCAAATGGTTCCAAATGCTACATTTGCGGACTATGCCTTGATTGCCATCGTGCTTACAGCAGGAACTGCATTCCTGATGTGGCTGGGTGAACAAATCACAGAGAAGGGTATCGGTAATGGTATTTCGCTGATTATCTTTGCGAGTATTATTGCAGGTATTCCGGGTCACATTCAAAGCTTGGTTAACTCTGATTTCATTGCAGAAGGGCAAACCTTCTTGAATATTGCAAAATTCATAATCATTGCCTTGGTTGTAGTGCTGATTATTGTCGGTGTTATCTACATCCAACAGGCGATCCGTAAGATCCCGGTACAGTACGCAAAACGGGTTGTTGGCAACAAGATGTACGGTGGACAAAATACGCATATCCCATTGAAGATCAATGCGGCTGGCGTTATTCCTGTTATCTTTGCTGTATCCCTTCTCCAGTTCCCAACAATTATTGCTGGTTTCTGGTCTACGCATGCTTGGGCTCAGTGGATTATCGACAATTTCTCAATGCAGAAAGCTGCACCTCTTGCTATGGTGCTGTATGTCATAATGATTATTGGTTTTACGTTCTTCTACACCTTTGTTCAAATGAATCCGACTCAGATGGCGGATCAAATGAAGAAGAACGGAGGCTATATTCCGGGAGTTCGTCCAGGAAAAACAACGGCTACTTACCTCACTCGTGTTATGACACGTTTGACAATGACCGGTGCGATCTTCCTGGCACTGATTTCACTACTTCCGATAGCCTTAGGCTCATGGGCTGGACTACCTAGCTCAATTCAAATTGGAGGTACATCTCTTCTAATCGTTGTCGGCGTTGCACTTGATACGATGAAGACGATCGAAAGCCAATTGATGAAGCGCCATTACAAAGGGTTTATTAATAAGTAGGCGATAGGTTCCGGCCGGGCTCTTTTAGACTCGAACCGGCACCTATTGTTATGTTCTTGCACTCAAGCTAGTTATGGAGGGAGTGACAGACGTGAACATCTTAATTATGGGGCCTCCTGGGGCAGGAAAAGGAACACAAGCAGAAGTCATTATCGGTGAATTCGGCATTCCTCATATTTCAACAGGCGATGCATTTCGTCTAGCGATCAAACAAGGAACTCCCGTTGGGATTAAAGCTAAAGAATACATCGATCAGGGCCTGTTGGTACCTGATGATGTGACAGTCGGCATCGTTCGTGAGCGTCTCCAGCAGTCCGATTGCGAAAAAGGTTTTTTACTGGATGGTTTTCCAAGAACCCTTTCGCAAGCGGAAGCGCTGGATCAACTGCTTACGGAGCTCGGACGCAAACTGGATCATGTTGTCAACCTGAAAGTAGATCGTGATAAGCTGCTGGCTCGTCTTACAGGACGTCGCATTTGCAAATCATGTGGATCTACCTATCATGTGCTCTTTAATCCTCCTAAGCAGGAAGGTGTATGTGATAAATGCGGTGGTGAGCTGTATCAGCGTTCCGATGATAACGAAGAGAGCGTAGGTACACGACTAGACGAATATATCACTAAAACTGCACCGCTTCTTAACTTTTATGAACAGCAGGGTTTGCTTCGCGAAGTCGATGGCGAACTGGAAATCGATACGGTATCCCAAGAAATCGTATCTCTACTGAGAGGTTAGCTGAATGATCATTTGTAAATCCGAAACGGAACTTGGCTTTATGAGAGAAGCAGGGCGGATCGTTGCGGAAACGCACCGGATCTTGGCACAAGCGATCGAGCCCGGTATTACGACGGGAGAACTTGATCAAATCGCTGACAAGTACATTCGGAGTCAAAATGCAGTGCCATCTTTTAAAGACTATAATGGTTTCCCTTACAGCATATGCGCTTCGACTAACGAAGAGCTGGTTCATGGATTCCCCGGCAAGCGTAAATTAAACGAAGGCGACATCATCAGTCTTGACATCGGAGCGGAATATAAGGGTTACCACGGTGACTCGGCTTGGACTTATCCAGTAGGAAAAATTACTGATGAAGTTCAAAAGCTTCTGGATGTAACGGAGCGTTCCCTGTATGCCGGTCTTGAACTTGTCAAACCGGATGTCCGCTTATTTACAATATCGCATGCGATTCAAAAGGTTATTGAAGATGCAGGCTTTTCTGTTGTCAGAGAGTATGTAGGTCATGGGATTGGAGCCAAGCTCCATGAAGAACCTCAGATTCCAAACTACGGAGTTGCCGATCGCGGTCCTAGGCTCAAACCTGGGATGGTGCTTGCAATAGAACCGATGGTCAATATCGGAAAGCGTTATGTCAAGACGCTGGAAGATAATTGGACGGTTGTCACGGTTGATGGTTCCTGGTGTGCTCACTTTGAGCATACAGTAGCTGTCACAGCTGATGGCCTCGAAATTCTTACGAAACTGAATGCGTAGGTGAACCCTTTTGACACACCGCACAGACCCGCAGATCGGTCAAATCGCAAGAATTCTCAAAGGCAAAGATGCCGGAGGGATCGGAGTTGTTGTAGAGCTTCTGGATGACAAGTTTGTCCGGATCGCCGATGGTAACAAACGAAAGTTTGATCAGGCAAAACGGAAGAACATTCAGCATTTAGAATTTCTGGACTTGATTAGCAGCGAAGTTGTTAATAGTTTAAATGAGAGTGGTCGGGTAACAAACGGCAAATTGCGTCATGCGGTAAGCACGTTTGTTCAATTCGAAACCAAAGCTGAAGAGAAAGGAGACTGACTTATGGCTAAAGAAGATGTCATTGAAGTTGAAGGAACGGTAATTGAGCCGTTGCCGAATGCTACTTTTAAGGTTGAGCTTGAGAACGGTCATCAGATTCTTGCTCACGTTTCTGGTAAGCTGCGGATGCACTTTATCCGTATTCTGACAGGGGACAAAGTGGTTATACAGTTATCACCTTATGATTTAACTAAGGGTCGTATAACTTACCGTAAATAGATTCCATACCGCATGAGTATAGTTTCGTGGTATGATAGCAAAGTTGGGTTTTATTAATGTGAATTAATGTAAACCATGTTAACAACTTTGGAGGTGGGTTTTGCTTTGTCAAAACCAGCCGTATGCTTTCGAAATTAGTTTTACTCAGGTAAAACTTTTAGGAGGTAATTGATATGAAGGTAAGACCTTCTGTAAAGCCAATTTGCGAAAAATGCAAAGTCATTCGTCGTAAAGGCAATGTAATGGTTATTTGCGAAAATCCGAAACACAAACAAAGACAAGGTTAAGAAGGGGGTGTAGCGTAAAATGGCTCGTATAGCTGGTGTGGATTTACCACGTGATAAACGCGTTGAGATCGCCTTGACTTACATTTTCGGAATCGGTAAAACGACTTCCCAGAAAATTTTGAGCACAACAGGCATCAGCCCGAACACTCGCGTTCGGGATTTGACAGAAGACGAAGTAAGCAAACTCCGGGAATCTATCGACAAAACGGTTAAGGTTGAAGGTGACCTGCGTCGTGAAATTTCTTTAAATATTAAACGTCTCATCGAGATCGGTTGCTACCGCGGTGTTCGTCATCGTCGTGGATTGCCGGTTCGTGGACAACGTACTAAAACGAATGCCCGTACTCGTAAGGGACCTCGTCGTACTGTAGCGAACAAGAAGAAATAAGAAGGAGGGATAACAGACAATGGCTAAACCGAAAAAAGTCGTACGTACTAAACGTCGTGACCGTAAAAATATCGAATCTGGCGTGGCGCACATTCGCTCCACTTTCAACAATACGATCGTTACTATTACGGATCCACACGGTAACGCGATCTCTTGGGCAAGTTCTGGTGGTCAAGGGTTCAAAGGTTCCCGTAAATCGACTCCTTTTGCCGCTCAAATGGCTGCGGAAACCGCTGCTAAAGCTGCAATGGAGCATGGAATGAAGTCCGTTGAAGTCATGGTTAAAGGTCCTGGCGCCGGCCGCGAAGCTGCAATCCGCTCGCTTCAAGCTGCAGGACTCGAAGTTAACATGATTAAAGACGTTACTCCAGTGCCGCATAATGGATGCCGTCCTCCAAAACGTCGTCGTGTCTAATGAAGTCAACCTCTAGTGTGGTATAACCCCGTCGCAACTTGGTAAGAATGGTTGTTTAGGCATACTACATGATAGACTCACAAAAAGGTGACAGTTTCAGAAGAAACGACGTTTCGAAGGAGGGTATTGCAGTGATAGAAATCGAAAAGCCAAAAATTGAGACCGTAGACGTTAACGTGGAAGGCACCTATGGTAAATTTATAGTGGAACCACTTGAGCGTGGATATGGAACAACACTCGGCAACTCTTTACGCCGGATTTTGCTCTCCTCGCTTCCAGGTGCAGCGGTAACCTCGGTTCAAATCGATGGTGTTCTGCATGAGTTCGCTACGATCCCAGGTGTTATGGAAGACGTTACGGAAATCATTCTGAACTTGAAGGCTCTTTCCCTGAAGATTCATTCTGACGAGGAGAAAGTTCTCGAGATTGATGCTGATGGCGATGGAGCAATCACTGCAGGTGATATCCGTGCAGATAGTGATGTTGAGATTCTGAATCCAGAACTTCACATTGCGACCCTGGCACCGGGTTCCAGACTCCACATGCGTATCTTTGCCAATCGCGGTCGTGGTTATGTTCAAGCAGATAAGAACAAACGCGACGATCAACCAATTGGTGTGATACCTGTTGATTCTATCTATACTCCGATTTCCCGGGTGAATTACTCCATCGAGAACACACGTGTTGGTCAAGTAACCAACTATGACAAGCTTACGCTTGAAGTGTGGACTGATGGAAGTATCAGACCGGAAGAAGCGGTTAGCCTCGGTGCTAAAATTTTGACCGAGCACCTTTTCTTGTTCGTGGGTCTCACGGACGAAGCGAAGGACGCTGAAATCATGGTTGAGAAAGAAGAAGACAAAAAAGAAAAAGTGCTTGAAATGACGATAGAAGAGCTTGATCTTTCCGTTCGTTCTTATAACTGCCTCAAACGTGCTGGTATTAACACAGTACAAGAGCTGACTACGAAGACTGAAGAAGATATGATGAAAGTCCGTAACCTGGGCCGCAAATCTTTGGAAGAAGTTCAAGAAAAGCTTGAGGAACTCGGTTTGGGACTCCGTACAGAAGAATAGCCTACTAACGTTTAGCAAAGGAGGGGAAAAACATGGCTTATCAAAAATTGGGACGTGATTCCAGCGCTCGTAAGGCATTGTTCCGCGATTTGGTAACAGATTTGTTCTTGTATGAACGTATCCAAACTACTGAAGCAAAAGCGAAAGAAGTTCGCTCTATTGCGGAAAAACTGATTACGAAAGCAAAACGTGGTGATTTGCACGCTCGTCGTCAAGTAGCTGCGTTTGTACGCCGCGAATCCGTTGATGGTGAACAGGATGCAATCCAAAAACTGTTCTCGGAAATCGCAACTCGTTACTCTGAGCGTCCAGGCGGATACACTCGTATCCTGAAACTGGGACCTCGTCGTGGTGACGGCGCACCTATGGTTTACTTGGAACTGGTAGACCGCGCATAATATTTGAGCATACCCCCTAAATCCCCCTTGTAGGGGGACCCCAAAGGGCGGCAGCCCTCTGGACACCCGCAAGTTTCTTGTGGATGGATAAGGGATACTCATAGAGAGCGACTTTCGCGGTGGAGCCCGGCTCATTCCCGCGGCTTTCAGCCCCGGGCGAGCCTTCTGGTTTGCGCGGGGTTTGCTCTATCATAGAGCTGCTCCTATGTTGTACAAGTATAGCTCCGAAGCTAAGTTACTCTCTGTCAGCGGGCCCTGTGGACCCGACTTCCAGAGAGTTTTAGTTTGTCTGGGGCTGTTCTTAGAAGCAGGGCCCCTTCCGGTCAGCGCGGCCTAACGTCCGCGACCTCCCGAGGGTAAGTTTTGCAGGTAGGCTCGAGGAAGCGAGCAGCTCACTAATCAGCGTGACCTACCGGCCACGACCTCCAGGGAGTACCCTACGAGGGCCTTTTCGAGAAGGAAGAGCTCACCCCCCGGTCAGCGCGTCCTAAACGTCCCCGACATCCCGAGGGGCAAGACTTGGGGGTGAGTTCAGGGGAGCGTGTGGCTCCCTGATCAGCGCGCCTTATCGGCCGCGACCTCCAGGGAGTTAACCTACGCGGGCGTTTCGAGAAGGAATAGCCCCTCCCGGTCAGCGCGGCCTAACGTCTGCGACCTCCAGTGAGGCAGACCTTGCAGGTGAACTCGAAGAAGTAGAGCGGGTCCCGGAGGGACGGCAAGCGGCTCGTTGCACTACGCAGCTCTTCTCGCGCCAACAAGCCTCCCTCGGTGACAATCCAGCTTGTAACTAGGCACCACTAACCCAAGCGGGTCCCCCGGAGGGGACGACAAGCGATTCCAAGCACGCACTTGCCAAACTCCATCTCTGTTACTCTTAAGTCACTCACCAGGGTGTCCAGAGGGGAGAGCCCTTGGGGCCCTCCCTTAGGCAAGGGAGGGTTTGGGAGGGTTGTGAAGAGAAGAACGGTTTAAGGATCACCGTCCTTTAATAGGTGTCCAGAGGGCGCAGCCCTTTGGAATCCCCCTGGGGGACTTAGGAGGGATTTTATATGCGCAATCTCTGTATGACCGTCAGCTTTGACGGAACGAACTATTATGGCTTCCAATCGCAGCCTGATGGGAATACGATTCAGGATCACCTGGAAGAGGCAATACGTCAACTCACAGGAGAAAAGATCAAAATTATCGGTTCGGGAAGAACTGATGCGGGTGTCCATGCATACCGTCAGGTGTTTAACTTTCATACGCAGTCAGCTATTCCGCTTGAGCGCTGGTGCCTTGCTCTGAACGGCCGACTTCCCAAGGACATTGTTATTCTTGAGGCTAGAGAAGTGAAACCGGGATTTCACTCTCGTCATTCAGCCAAGCGAAAGACCTATCGGTATACCATCAACGCGAACCAGTATCCGGATGTGTTTCTACGTCATCTGCAGCTGCATCATCCAGGCATTCTTGATATAGATGCTATGAAAGAGGCAGTAACGTATCTTATAGGTACCTTTGACTATACCTCCTTTGCTTCACGTCATTCTACCAAGCAGAATCATGTGCGAACGATATACGATGCTCATATCGAAGTAGATAGATCCAAGTGCCGCGAGGGTCACCCCAGAGATCAGGGGGTCATTGAGCTTTTTATAACCGGCAATGGATTCTTGCAGCATATGGTCCGGATTATTGTAGGTACGCTTCTTCAAGTGGGCGAAGGCAAGCGTAACCCGGTGGATATTCAGCGGATCCTGGAGGCTAAAGATCGTAGTGCGGCTGGCCCTACGGCAGAGGGGAAAGGTCTGATGCTTTGGAATGTAGAGTATAACTTTATGGAGGACAAGCCAGAGCCGCCTTCTTTTGCCTTGGATGAAGTGGAGGAAGATGAGGCTGATTCCACCGAGTGAAACCTGGAGCATGCCTTGGACGTATTAAGAAGGATATAATGCGTCTACTCTAGGAGGGAATTCATATGCTTTGTCCAATATGCGATAATGTGCAGCTTAGGGAAGTGGATAAGAATGGGGTTCTGATCGATGTTTGTCCAAGCTGTAAAGGGGTATGGCTCGACAGAGGAGAACTGGATAAGCTGATGAGTCAGGTCAACGAGGCACGTCCGGCTTTTGATGAATGGTACGGAGAACGCGAGCGGGAGCAGTACCGTAAACCTCGTGAGAACGACTATAGACCTGACTATAGCAAGGACCACCGTGAGTCTCATTATCCACAGCATGGGAATCATAAGAACTACGGACATCCTAAGAAGAAAAAGTCCGTCTTGGATGTGTTCGGAGACTTGTTTGATTAACATGAATATTTTTGCGACAACGTGCATTTAGTTTTGAAAAACTACTTGCTTAATAAAGTTGTATGCTGTAAAATAAAGTTTGTGTTTTCTTAACGGCTATCCCACAGCCCCCAATTAAGAAAACCGCCATAACAACGATTTTTAGCTTTACTAACTACAACAACTAACAACGAACGAAGATATATATGATGGAATGATGAGCTTTACAGCTGAACATTTGTATCATAGAAACTTAGATTTCGGACGAGAATGAAGGAGGATCTTTTCATGCGTACCACCTATATGGCTAAGCCAAATGAAGTAGAGCGCAATTGGCACATTATTGATGCTGAAGGCAAAACATTGGGCCGTCTGGCAAGTGAAGCTGCTGCTCTAATCCGCGGCAAGCACAAGCCACAATTCACCCCTCACGTTGATTCTGGCGATTTCGTTATCGTTATCAATGCTGAGAAGATTCAGTTGACAGGTAAGAAAATGGAGAATAAGAAATACTATCGTCACTCCCTGCACCCAGGTGGTTTGAAAGTGACAGTTGCTCAGGATCTCCTCAAGACTAAACCTGAACGCATGATTGAATCTGCTGTTCACGGCATGCTTCCTAAAACTCGCCAAGGTGAGAAAATGAAGCTGAGATTGAAAGCATACGCTGGCACTGAACATCCACATGCAGCACAAAAACCTGAAGTTTACGAACTTCGCGGATAATTAAAAGGGAGGACAGTTTCATGGCACAAGTACAATACTATGGGACAGGTCGTCGTAAACATTCGGTAGCTCGTGTTCGCCTTGTACCGGGTGAAGGACGCATTGTCATCAATAAACGTGATATCAATGAATATTTCGGTTTGGAAACACTCAAACTCATCGTTAAACAACCTCTGAACCTGACTGAAACTCTGACTAACTATGATGTAATTGTTATTGCACATGGTGGCGGTATTTCTGGTCAAGCGGGTGCGATCCGTCATGGTATCTCCCGTGCTCTGCTTAAAGCAGACCCTGAGTTCCGTCCAGCTTTGAAAAAAGCAGGATTCTTGACTCGTGACCCTCGTATGAAAGAGCGTAAGAAATACGGTCTCAAAGCCGCTCGTCGCGCTCCACAGTTCTCGAAACGTTAATCAACAGCAAAGCCCTTGGCCATCTGGTCAAGGGTTTTCTTTGTTATATGGAGATAAGACGTATTTTACAGCCGCTGACTTATTATATCAGTGGTTTTTTGTCATGTTTATACAATTTACTTAATTTTACCTACTTAGCTACTTTAACAAATAATAAAAGAGAACCTACTTAACATACAAAAATTAAATTGATAGTAGGGGATAATTCCCCCAAGCAACAGTAATCTAGAAGGGTGGAAAACAAGGAATGGAATTAAATTTTCGAAAAGGATTCAGAAAGGCAGCAACCAGCACACTTGCTGTCTGTGTATTATCGACTCAGTTTTTGGCAGGACAGATGCATGCGGCGGCTGCTGAACAAACAGTCCCTACAGTATCCCTTTTAACAAATCAAGATCCGACTAATACCACATCCGCCGATACCACTCCCGCTGATAACTCTGATCTTAAGTTAAGAATCATGGAAACAACCGATATTCATACAAACCTAATGTCTTACGATTATTATAAGGACCAGGTTTCACCTACTGTAGGGTTGGTTAAGACCGCTAGTTTAGTGAAACAGGCACGCGAGGAAGTAAAGAATACACTCCTTGTGGACAATGGTGATTTGATTCAAGGAACTCCACTTGGAACCTATATGGCGAAGATTGATCAGCTTAAAGGCGAGAATGCAATTCATCCTGTGTATAAAGCTATGAATTTGATGGGTTACGACATCGCCACTTTCGGCAATCATGAATTTAATTATGGCCTCGATTTCCTGGATAAGTCGATTAAAGGGGCAAGCTTTCCATACGTGAACGCCAATGTATACGTCGATGACCATGACAATAATTCTAATAATGACAAGAACAACTTTACTCCATACAAGATTTTGGACAAGACTTATATCGATGAGAATGGAAATACACAGACTGTCAAAGTCGGAGTGCTGGGCTTAGTTACCCCGCAGATTATGGATTGGGACAAAGGTAACCTTGAAGGCAAAGTAACTACGAAGGATATAGTAGCTACTGCCGAGAAATTTGTTCCACAAATGAAGGCTGAAGGAGCCGATATTGTCATTGCGCTGACGCATTCTGGTTTTGATGCAAGTGCTGAAGCTAACACGATGGCTGAGAATGCCATCCTTCCTTTGAGCAAAGTGAAAGGGATCGATGCGATTACCTTCTCTCATACCCACAAGGTGTTTCCTACGGGAGACAACAAGTCGCTTGATGTTATTTTTAAAGATGCTAATGGCAATCCAATTGCTGGCGTCGATAATGTAAAAGGTACCATTAATGGGGTAGCAGCTGTGCAGGCGGGTTACGGAGGTGCTGAACTAGGTATCATTGATCTAACGCTGACGAAAGATGCAGAAGGACACTGGAAAGTATCCAACTCTCAATCTTCGAACAGAGAAATCTATGACAAGGTAAATAAGAAGCCTTTGGTAGACGCTGATCCTGCTGTTGAGAATGCAATTAAGGTTGAACATGAGGCTACGATTCAATATGCGAATGGACCGATTGGAGAGACATCAACGCCGATTTATAGTTATTTTGCATTGGTGAAGGACGACCCATCCGTCCAAATCGTGACAAAAGCTCAGGAATGGTTCGTTAAGAACTATATTGCTAAAAATGCTCCTCAGTATAAGGACCTGCCGATCTTATCCGTAGGAGCTCCTTTTAAAGCAGGGAGAAACGGTCCGACAGAATACACTGATATTGCTAAAGGCCCCATTGCCATTAAGAGTGCCAGCGATCTGTATTTGTACGACAACACACTGAAAGCTGTTAAGATCAAAGGCTCCACGGTAAAAGAGTGGCTCGAAATGTCGGCGGGAATGTTCAATCAGATTGACCCAGCCAAGACAGAAGAACAGTCACTTCTAAATCCAAAGTTTGCTGTGTTTAACTTTGATGTTATTGATGGTGTGACTTATCAGGTTGATGTCACCAAGCCTGCTAAATACAACGCGGATGGCACTGTAAATAATGCAAATTCAAGCCGTATTGTGAAACTACAATACAATGGCAAAGACATCGATCCTAACCAGGACTTTATCGTAGTGACGAACAACTATCGTGCTGGTGGAGGCGGGAATTTCCCTGGATTAAAGGGTGCTGAGCTGGTTGTTGACTCAGCTGATGAGAATCGTCAAATCCTTATGAACTATATCACCGAGCAGAAGGACATTAACCCGACCGCAGATAAGAACTGGTCGATCCTGCCGGTGAATGGCAAGGTGAACGTTACTTTTACAACTTCTCCTGAAGCTGTGAAGTATCTGGGTAACTCAACGGATATAAAGTACACGAACAAGACAGATGATAAAGGTTTTGGTATCTACTCACTTTCTCTAGCAGGGGGAACTACACCTCCAGACCCGGGAACTCCAGGTTCAAATGTAAAGGTACAGATCCTCGGCATTAATGACTTCCACGGTCAGCTTGATACTACTTCTAACTATGGTGCTGGAAATGTAGGTAGAGCCGATTACCTGGCTGCATATTTGAAGAAAGCGAGAGCAACTAACCCGAATACACTTCTGGTTCATGCCGGAGATTCCGTGGGTGCCAGTGCGCCGGTATCTTCACTGGAGCGAGATAAGCCTACGATGGAGTTCCTAAACATGATGAAATTTGATGTAGGTACACTGGGTAACCACGAATTTGATCAAGGTGTTCCAGCACTCCTCGCCCAAGTAAAGGGGGGAGCGGATTCGGTTAAACCGGAAATTGTTTTTGACAAAGCGAATTTTGATTATATCAATGCCAATGCTCTGTATAAATCACCCTCAGCAACAGATTATGCACCGATTGTTAAGCCATACGTGATTAAGGAAATTGGCGGGGAGAAAGTTGGATTTATTGGTGTAGTCACGATGGCCACACCATCAAAAGTATCACCTAGCGCATTGGCTGGTGTTAAATTTGTGGAGCAAGCCCCGGTAGTCAATGCAGCTGTAAAAGAACTGCAGGCTCAAGGCGTGCATGCTATCGTTGTGCTTGCCCATGACCCAGCCAGTACCAAGGATGGAGTAACTACCGGTGAGGCTGTTGATTTGGCCAAAGCCGTTGATCCGGATGTGGATGTAATTTTTGCAGGAGACAATCATGCTAAGGTGAATGCTGTTGTTAATAACAAGCTGATTGTACAAGCTTATTCATACGGAACTGCATATGCTGACGTTGATTTGGAGATTGACCCTAAGACACATGATATTATTAAGAAACAAGCGGACATTGTTGACGTAAAGCAGGAAGGGATCACCCCAGACCCGGAGGTTACTAAGTTTGTTAATGATGCACTTGCCAGACATCCAGAACTTACAAAGCCTGTGGGTACTACGGCAGGGGCTATCACTAAAACGAATGCTTATAATGCAGAGTCCGAACTCGGGAACTTAATTGCTGATGCTATGAAGGATACGATGGGTACAGATTTCGCTTTTATGAACCCGGGTGGAATTCGTGCAGATCTGCCAAAAGGGAATATCACATTCTCGGATTTGGCCAAAATTCAACCTTTTGGTAACTCCTTGGTGAAGCTTCAAGTGACTGGAGCTCAGATCAAGACTCTTCTCCAGCAGCAGTGGGGAAAGAATGCGGACGGTAGTGATAATTTCAAAACCTTACAAATTTCTGGGTTGAAGTACACAGCAGACTTTAGAAGACCGGTAGAGCAAAGGGTTACAGTTCTCACCAAAGAAGACGGGACACCGATTGACGATAAAACAACTTATACTATAACGGTGAATAATTTTATGGCTGCGGGCGGTGACAATTATAAGGTTCTTACCCAAGGAAAAGACATTACTACAGGCACAACAGTGAACGATTTAGATGCATTTTATAATTATATTGTGAAGAAATTTAAAGGCGGAACTATTATTTCTAGTTTACAAGGCAGAATTACGAATATTTATAATTCAGGAAACGGCGGAAGCACGCCAACCACGCCAAGTACTGGTGATACAACACCTAAGCCGAATCAAACTCCGATCTCGGTAGTCATTAAGCCGGCAGATCTGCCGAAGCCTCAGAATGGGGTGCTGAGTGTCAATGTCAACATTCCACAGAATCAGGCCAGCACAGAAGTCCTGCTGCCAGGGAATCTGAGCCAGCTTGCCGGAGATAGCCCAGTGCAGCTTAATTGGGGAACTGCTTCGCTATCGATTCCGAAAGAAGTTGTGGATAGTCTGTCAAAGCTAATCCCTTCAGAGAAGCAAAATGATTCTCTGATCTCCTTGCAGGTTAATCAGCTTACCTCTGAGCAGGCAAGCCAAATCTCATCTGCGAACAGCTCCAATGGTGGAACGCTGCAGCCGGCCAGTCCAATCCTGGAACTGACCCTCTCAGCTAAGGACAGCAGTGGGAAGACAACCAAGCTGGATCAATTCTCCAAGCCGGTTGTATTAAACTTTCAGGTAACAGGTCAGGCGAACCAAGCTCTGCTTGGCGTGTACTACATTCCGGACAGTGGAAGTATGCAGTATGTAGGCGGGAAGATCACAGGAAATACAATGACCGCGGAAGTTACCCATTTTAGTAAATATGGAGTATTTGCTTACGACAAATCCTACAGTGATGTGGCGCCTGGCCACTGGGCTAACCAAGTGATCAAAGAACTTACGGCCAAGCACATTGTAAATGGGGTTACCGATACAAGCTTTGCCCCGGAAAAAGAGATCACCCGCGCCGAGTTCGCGGCCATGCTGGTTAGACAGCTGAACCTTAAGGCTGCCAAGCCGGTGCAGCTGGAGGATGTGAGCCAAGGCAGCTGGTATGCGGATGCCATTGCGGCAGCCTATAGTAACGGTCTCGTGAACGGCATTAGCCAGACCGAGTTCGGTCCAGACAAGAAGATCACCCGTGAAGAAATGAGCGTTATGATGGTCAAAGCTTACAATTTTACTACGGGCAAGAATATCGGGTCAGGGTCGGTTTCATTTAAGGATAGTGAAAACATCAGTACTTGGGCTCAGGATTACGTAGGTACTGCAGTGAAGGAAGGGCTGCTTAAGGGGCGCTCAACGGATATCTTCGCACCTAAGAAGCAGGCTACTCGGGCCGAGGCTTCCCAAGTAATGTATAACTTAATTCATAAAATGTAAGTTCCTTCGCCCCGAAGTTACCAAAGGATGATCACAGACACCTCTCCAGTCGTAGCCTACGATTGGAGAGGTGTTTATCTTTTTGACAGACATGCGTCGTACTTTATGGATTTATTCTGGAATTCGCGCTAAGCCATTGACATCAAATTCAAGTGATTTATACTATTAACAGTATTTCTTATTCGTTTAGTTGGACTTTATCGCTTTATATCTTTATTACAACAAATTGGGGGTATACAATATGAACTTGATGGAGAAAGAAGAGCTGGTCAAGATCAAAGCAGAAGAGCTGGAAACAGCGACTCCGCAAGAGATCATCTCTTGGGCTGTTGAGACTTTTCCTAATATCACTTTTGCCTGCAGCTTTGGTGCAGAGGACGTAGTTATCGTAGATATGCTGCGGAAGATCAGCACAACGGCAGATATTTTTTATTTGGATACGGACTTCCACTTCAAAGAAACTTATGAAACCCGCGATAAGATGGCGGAGAAATATAACATCGATTTTGTACGCGTGTCACCGAAATTGACACCTGAAGAACAAGCTGCACAGCATGGTGACCAATTGTGGCTCAGCGATCCGAATGCATGCTGTAATATCCGGAAGGTAGAACCTCTGACTCGCGTTCTGTCCACTTATGATGCCTGGATTACAGGGATTCGCCGTGACCAAGCTCCTACTCGGGCTAATGCCAAGAAAGTGGAGTATGACTACAAATTTGGCTTGATCAAATTCAATCCAATTGCTGACTGGACCACAGAAGATGTATGGAATTACATCCGTGAGAATAATGTCGCATATAACCCGTTGCATGATCAGAACTTCCCAAGTATCGGTTGCGAATATTGTACGCGTGCTGTAATGCCGGGTGAAGATCCTCGTGCAGGCCGCTGGTCTAATTCCGAGAAGACAGAATGTGGACTTCATAAATAATAGAACAGGAGCGAATGATATGACAGCCATTTTGCCGCATGGAGGCACCCTCGTACAACGCGTTGTAGAGGGGGATGAACGGGACAAGCTTTTACAGACTGCCAAGGAGCTTAAATCTCTGACGATCAGCTCTTGGGCTATATCTGACCTGGATCTGATTGGAGTGGGAGCCTTCTCCCCACTGACCGGATTCCTGAACGAAGAAGACTATAAGTCAGTTGTAAGTCGTATGCGTCTTGCAGACGGTACGGTGTGGAGTATCCCAATTACTCTAGCTGTTGATGAAGCCGATGCTGCTTCACTTGCGATTGGGGACAAGGTTGCTTTAATCGGTGAAGACGGAATTACCTACGGTCTGATCGATGTCGAAAGCATTTATCAGGTAGACCAATCCGAAGAGGCCAGAAACGTATTCAAGACTGACGATCAGGAGCATCCCGGAGTCAAAAAGCTTTTCGAGAAGTCTTCGACTTACGTGGGGGGACCGATTCAGGTCTTGAACCGTCCAAAGCCGGCGAAATTTGAAGAGTTCTATTTCACTCCTTCGGAGACACGCCAAATCTTTGCCGACAAGGGCTGGAGAACCGTTGTAGGTTTCCAGACTCGTAATCCGGTACACCGTGCTCATGAGTACATTCAGAAGAGTGCTATGGAAATTGTGGATGGTCTGTTCCTGAACCCACTTGTAGGCGAGACCAAATCCGATGATGTACCCGCCAACGTACGGATGAAGAGCTACCTGGTACTTCTCGAGAATTATTATCCCAAAGACAGAGCTTTCCTCGGCGTATTCCCGGCCGCTATGCGTTATGCGGGACCTCGCGAGGCGATCTTCCATGCCATGGTTCGTAAAAACTATGGATGTACGCATTTCATCGTCGGCCGCGACCATGCTGGTGTAGGCGACTATTACGGAACCTACGAAGCTCAGCAAATCTTCTCCAACTTTACCGCTGATGAACTTGGGATCTCCCCGCTGTTCTTCGAGCACAGCTTCTTCTGCACAACTTGCGGGAATATGGCTTCAAGCAAGACCTGCCCGCATCCAAAAGAAGATCATATGACTCTCTCGGGCACGAAAGTACGCGGACTTCTGCGTGAAGGGGTTTGCCCGCCACCTGAGTTCACACGTCCTGAAGTAGCCCAGGTACTGATTGAAGGTATGAAAGAACACGTCAATTCCTAAGGTTATATTTGTCCACCTCGTCCCATATAGATGATTAGAATCATTTATGGGTACGGAGGTGGACTTTTTTGATGAGACAAGAGAAGAATCAGGTTACGGTCTGGATACAGCTAAGTCATATTAAGCGAGCTCTGATTGGACTTGCTCTGCTGGCAGTGGTAATTGGAATAGCCGCTTATGAAGTGCCATCATCAAAAGTTTGGAACTATTGGGGGCTTCCGCTAGCGGGCCAGGTGATCGCACTGGATGCCGGACATGGCGGAGTGGATGGCGGGGCTGTGAGCAAGCAGGGATTGATCGAGAAGGATATTAACCTGGCAGTAGCCCTTTATCTGCGTGACTATCTGCAGCAGGCCGGGGCTATAGTGGTCATGACAAGAGAAGAAGACAAGGACCTCGCGGATCCGGGTACCAAAGGGTATAGTAAGCGGAAGAGCGAGGATCTACAGCAGCGGCTTCGTTTTATCGAGGAAAAGGAAGCCAAAATGTTCGTCAGCATTCATATGAACAGTTTTCCCTCTGACAGGTGGAGTGGGGCTCAGACATTCTACCCCGATAAACAGGTAGAGAGCGGAACTCTGGCCGATTTGGTTCAGCAGGAGCTTAGACGAAACCTGGAGAATACAGATCGGGTAGCTAAGAGCGCAGATCATATTTACATCCTTCAATCGTTAAAGATCCCATCCATTCTTGTCGAGGTTGGCTTCTTGTCGCATCCGGTGGAGTCCAAGCTGCTGGCAGAGCAGGAGTACCAACGCAAAGTGGCTGCATCCATTTATAAAGGTATTCTCCGATACAGTTCAGGCGAGAAAACGAGCTCTTCCGCAGGAGGCGCCTCATAGTGATATAATGGACTAAGTAAGATCAAGACATATATCTCTGAAATAAAGTCGAGGTGCTAATATTGTTATCAAGAGAACAAGTACAGGAAGCGCTGAGTACAGTTATTGAGCCTACAACGAAGAAGAGTTTGGCCCAGCTGCAGTGGATTCGGGATATCATGGTGAAGGAAGCCCGCGTCTCGCTGACCGTAGTGTGTGTTAAGACAGATGAGGAGACAAAGTCTACACTTGATCGTCAAATCAAAGATCAGCTCGCTGCTGCTGGAATTAATGATGTGCACATCCGCTTCAGAGAAGCCTCAGAGCATGAGAAAGAAGAAGCAGGCATGAAACAGGCTGAACCTACTGCTGAAAGATTCAAAGGGCGTGGGGAGGGTCTTGAGGACCTGCCGCTGCTTGACCCGGCTTCCAAGGTGAACTTTATAGCCGTAGCCAGTGGTAAAGGCGGGGTAGGGAAGTCGACCGTTACCGTGAATCTGGCCGTCGCTCTTGCCCGCAAGGGGAAGAAGGTAGGCTTGATTGATGCTGATATATACGGCTTTAGTGTACCTGACATGATGGGAATTGAAGAGTCGCCTGTGGTATTGGACGGAGCAATCATGCCGGTTGAACGCTTTGGTGTAAAGGTCATGTCCATGGGATTCTTTATTCAAGAGAATAGTCCGGTAATCTGGCGTGGACCCATGCTCGGGAAAATGCTTCGCCAGTTCCTAACCGATGTGAAGTGGGGAGAACTCGACTATCTTCTTCTTGATCTTCCGCCAGGCACAGGTGATATTGCTCTTGATGTACATCAAATGCTGCCGCAGAGCCGGGAGATTATTGTGACAACACCTCATGCTACTGCAGCATTTGTAGCTGCGCGAGCCGGTGCCATGGCTGTACAGACGAAACATGAGGTGCTTGGTGTAGTAGAGAATATGGCCTATTATGAGTGCTCGGGCTGCGGAAAGCGCGATTATATATTTGGACGTGGCGGAGGAGCCAAGTTGGCGGAGAATATTCATAGCGAGCTGCTTGCCCAAATCCCCCTCGGAGCGCCGGACAATCATATTTCAGAAGCGGACTACTCCCCTTCTGTATACAAAGAGAGCAGCAATGTAGGCCAAATATATGCTGACGTTGCAGCTCAAATTATTCAAAAATGCGGACAAGACTGACCCTTTGGGCCAGTCTTGTTTTTATGATTATTTAGCTTCCACCACCGCCGCCACCGCCACTTTTACTGCTTCCACCGCCGTTGCTTTGTTTTGACTGGTTATCTCCTTGGCCTCCCTGACCGCCTTGACCTTGCTCGCCGCCTTGCTCCTTCTCAACCTTAGGTATTAACTGCTCCTGTACCACGGTTTTTAATAAGTCCATAACCTCCATTTTGAAAAGCGGGCTTTGCATGGATTCCTGCATGACAGTCATGGATTGTTTCCGGTAATCCGGTGTCTTCATAAGGTCCAGGAACATCTTCGAAATTTCAGGGGATTTCATAATTTCGCTAACCGATTTCTGATAGGTTGGGTCTTTAATCAGCTGCATGTGCAGCTGTTTGCTCTGTGAATTAATAACCTTTGCGAAATCACCGGCAAATTTTGGATCAGTCATAATTTTCTCGATTTCTTTCTTATACTCTGGTGAGGTAATCGTATCCTTTACCGCGGTTCTAACCTGGTCTGCGGTCTGAGGAGCGAGAAGCATTTTAATGCCCATACTCCCACCTCCAGAGCCTGAACCTCCACCGCCGCCACCGCCAGAGGAACCGGAATCGCCAGACCCTGATTCTCCGCCGCCTCCGCTTCCCCCGCTTTCACCGCTGCTTGAGCCTTGGCTACCAGAGCTTAACGCCTCCATAATTGCTTTTTTACCATCGTCCGTCTTGAGAATATCAAGGACCATCGTTTTGGTGTCTTTATAGCCTCCACCTTGGGAAGAAGAGGAGGATCCTTGGTCAGAACCGCATGCCGTAAGCGGGAGAATAATCATACATACAATACACAATAATGGGCGGGACTTCGTCCATTTCATGGTTCCTTGCCTCCTTCTAAGCATCATTGTGGGTAGTATGTGATCGTCAAAAAGGAATTATGTCGGTAAATGAATGGTTTTTTATCATAAACGTTGGTAAAATAAATCGAAGTGGGGGGCGAAGCGACATTGAACTTAAAAAGATGGCTTTATTTATTTTGGACAACGCTTGCATTAGGAGCAGGATGTGCACTAATTGCAGGAGAAATTCTCAAACTGAGTCAGGGCACAGGATTTAAAAATACAGCAGACTTTTTTATCTATATGGGAATTCTTATAGGTGTGGGGATTATGGTCAGTGTCTATTCGCAAATGGGCTTTTTCGCCTACTTGATGATGAATTATATGGGGACAGGAGTGTTCTCCAGGAGAACGTGGCAGTACATTCAGCTTGTACTTACTGCACTGGCTTTGCTTGAACTCATGTTTTTCCGCATTTTTGTTAGTGGTGAATCTGGGGATAACAGAGATATCACATTGGGCTTGATTATTCTTCTGGTGGCCGCAGCGGTCTCCTATTTTAAAGTTAAAGCTACGAATCCGAACGCTTGGATCCCGACCCTGTTTTTTATGATTGCCGGGACTATTGTGGAGATGGTGGGAGTACTCAAAATCCAGGTGAATTTTGCTACAACTCTAATTCTTGTTCCCTTAATTGCATGTAATGCGTATCAAATCCTGCTTCTACATAAGTTAGTGAAGAAGAGTGCTTGATGCACAAGTACCCGAAGCTCGGCACTCTTGCCGGGCTTTTGTGTATGTATAGAACCCTGAATGAATGGTTGGATGGCACAAAAAGAGACCTCCGTCACGACGAAGGTCTAAATGAGATAATTACAATCAAAGTCCGGCAGCTGTATCTAACTGCTGATCAACCCAAGCCTGATCCCGCACTTCAGATCCTTTTGCATTGGATTGGTTAAGCAGTTCAGATACGGTTACGAACTCGTACCCTTTTTTTCGGAGCTCATCAATGATTACAGGAAGAGCTTCGTGTGTCTGCTTGCTTGAATCGCTGGCATGAAGCAGTACAATATCACCAGGATGCGACTTTGTAACTACACGGTTTACAATCGTGTCTACCCCTTTATTCATCCAATCTTGGGAATCAGTATCCCATTGGATGACTTTATAGCCGAGCTCGTCAGCTACTTTAAGTACCTTTTTGTCAAAATCTCCATTAGGCAGACGAAGCAGCTTAGGTTCTTTACCCGTAAGATCGGTTAGTATAGAGTGTGCTGTCTTGATCTGTTCCTTAATCTCTTCTTCCTTTAGTCCGCTATAGTTGGTGTGTTTGTGCCCGTGACTTCCAATTTCGTATCCCGCAGCTTGGATGGCCTTAACAATTTCAGGATGTGTTTTACTCCATGGGGAAGAAAGAAAGAAGGTCGCGTTTTGGACTCCCTTATCTTTCAGTATCTTAAGTATTGGCTCTGTGCGTTTATCTCCCCAGCTGATATCAAAAGTTAAAGCAATGATCTTCTTATCCGTCGATACACTGTACACGGCCGAAGGGCTTCCCTCCGAGAAGACGGTAATATTATCGCTTTCTACATAAATAACACCTGCGGCGAATAGGGCAGCCGCAAATACAAAGAAGAACCTTTTTATCTTCTTCCCGTTCAAGACATAGAAGAAATTGTTCATGCTCCTATAAACCCCTCTCGTCTTCAAAATAATGAATTTGCACAAGCTCTAATTCACTTTGTACAATCTATGCTCGTACCGTAGGACATTATTACAATTATGGACAAAAGGTTAAGGAGGTCAAGAAATGTTATCTTTGCGCCAATTTGGTATTCATCTCAAAAATTCTCGAACATATTTGTGGATTGCTTTTATGCTGTTCGTGGTCGGATTTGTTCTCGGCATGGTCAATGCTGAGTTCTTGCAGCGAGTTGTGATCGATCAGTTAAAAGGGCTGCAGGAGGTAAGTGGAAAGCTCTCGCAAAGCACTAATCCGGAACTCAGCTTCTTCATTTTTATTTTCTTTAACAATGCGATTAAAGGTGTTCTTATGATTTATCTCGGCATACTGGCGGGGGTAATCCCGGTGTTTTTCCTGCTCGTGAACGGTATGGTTCTCGGTTATTTGATTGAAGCCCAGGCTGCCCATGGTAATAACCTGGCGGATTTGATCTTTAAGGGCCTTCTGCCTCATGGAATCATTGAAATTCCAGCCATTATTATCGCTTCTGCATTTGGTATAAAGTTCGGCATTGTCTCATTAAAGGGATTGGGACGAAAAATTACTGGGAAAGCGGAGAGAGGCGCCAGAGAATGGAGCGTATTGGCAAAATCGAGTTTGAACGTCTCCTTCTGGATAGTAATTCTACTCTTAATTGCCGCCATTATTGAGAGTACATTGACCTTTCATTTAGTGAAGGGCTAAATATTAAGTCCAATATTCATATTTTTCCAAAAAAATGTGCATAACAGTAAAGCGGTTTTTACAAAGGAGTTTATTAATATAACATAAGGTTAATCATCCCTTAATCATCACAGAGCCCGGTGTGGTTAATCCTTGGAAATAGACGCACCCTATTAACGGCAAAAATCGAATCTTGTTAACAAAAGGAGCTGTGAGATTATGTTGGGTATGCTGTTTAATGAGAAAGAGTGTAAGGAGCTTGATTATGTTCTCCGCAAGGAACTGGATGAGATGCTTCTAGATATGGGGGACACTCGATTGGATCAGGAGATTCGCCATGCTATAGCCAATCGTTACAAAACCGTATTTCGGATGTATGCACGCTTTGCTCCTTCCAAGGAATTATCCAAGTACGCCCGCAATGGTCGCTTTCCACAAGTCAAACACTAGTTGGACAAATATGGGTGTTGACTTGGTTGCTTGTTATGTGATAAATTATTTCTCGTTCCGCTTTTAAAGGGGACGGGAAATAACTGTTTTCAGCATGAATAACCTTTTGAGAAAAACTTTAAAAAAAAGGTATTGCAAAAAGCAGAGAACATGTGTTATATTATAAAAGTCGCCGCTGA
>NZ_RZNX01000015.1 GCF_003994465.1 Paenibacillus zeisoli
CGTTCCGAGGGATGAGAACCCCAGAGTGGGGGTTCGTCGGAGTAAAGCCCCCCATGCCGGATGGCAGAAGGATGGGCGGAGTCTCGAGCAGTGCGAGAGTATCCCTCCTGGGACGTCAAAGAAATCTCTCCACTGGTTCCCGATACCAGAAGAATGCGTAATCGTTCATGGTGGAGGCGTGGCCCAGCTGACGCAGCATTGTAGAGATATTGCCTCTGTGATATGTCCCGTGAATGACCACATGCAGCACAATCTCCGACAAGCGGGTTTGGCGAATTCCCGCGTATGGGTTGTCAAGGAGAAGGGTCTGCTCCAAATCGGACTGGCTTTCGAGCCATTCTTCAAATTGTCCCGCTAACTCAGCAAAGCTATTGACGTATTCGTCCACTGAAGCCAGAATGCTCCCATTGAGAGGCATGCACATTTGCAGTGCCTCCGGCATGCCAGTGCCTGTCAACACCAGATACCACATCTTATCTACCGCATAGATATGACTAAGGGCATGAGCGATTGTAGGAAAAGAGGAGTTTACTTCTTGACTCAGTACAGAGGGCGGGAGCTGCTTGATTCTCCCAAGGATCGTCTGGTTGGCCCAAATGTGGTATTTAAACATTTCTACTGGATAATTCGTCATAATTATCGTCTCCTTTTGGATGGTCATGGATTTGTATTCAAATCTGTTATTAGTATAAAAAAAGAAGTATGACAGCAGTCTGTCATACTTCTTCATAAAGGTTGAGTGTATTTCTAAGCTGCTCTCTTAAGATCCCTCGCAGTGCGGAGGGTTCAAGGACTTCGGCGCCGCTGCCAAAGCTTAGCAGAATTGCCCAAAGCCAGCGCGCTTCCAGCGGCTTATATACAGGAATCCGCATCGTCATGCTTCCATCCGGATCAAAGTGCTTATCTGCATGATGAAACTGATCCATCACTTCGGCCAAAGCTTCCGCTCTCACCCGAATCACTACGTCCTCCACCTGATCCTGCCATGCGGAGTATGAATCCCCGGCCATCGGCGGTACCTCTTGATGAGGCTGAAAGATATCTTGTGACAAGAACACATTCATCATCCGCGATAACTTGAACTCCCGATAATCCTTCCTTGTTCGGCAGTAACCATACACATACCAATTGCTGTATTTAAAATGAAGCCTCAATGGTTCCATACCACGGGTCGTGCGTTCATTTTGTCCATTGATGTAATCAAAACGAATGACATTCCGCTGTATAATAGCTGTGCGTAATAGAGGAAGCACGTCTGGACCAATCCTGTGGGTTGCCAAGTCCACAGATAGACTCGGGGCCTCATACTCAGGTCCAATCGTTTGCAGCCGTTCAATAGTTCCTTTCACACGCTCGTCTTCAAATACGGAGGAGAGGCTGCTGAGCACGGTGATCAGGGAATCGACATCGTAAGAACCGAGTAAACTTCGGTCCATTTTGTATCCGTCCATCATGCCATATCCGCCTTTAATTCCCTGATATGATACGACCGGGAAGCCCGCTGCACAGATCACATCGATATCCCGGTAGATAGTTCTTTGGGAAACCTGGAACTCCTCAGCCAGCATCGAGGCAGACAGAACTTCGTGATTCAGCAGCTTATAGATTATGGAGATCAACCGTTCTAATTTCATCTATATCCTCCAGTCGTCCCATTTTATATCTAATTTCTAAGGAGAGACTTATTGCGTACCCGTAACTACGAAGCTGAAGCGGGCTCCGCCAAGTGGAGACCTTCCGCATACCATCCGGGCTCCCATTCGCTCCGCAATTTGATAGCAAATGGCGAGTCCAAGACCTGTGACCCCATGCTGGCCCTTATAGAAGCGATTGAAGATAGCTTCGTATTCATCCTCAGGGACTCCGTCGCCATCATCATCAATATGGATACTCCAATCGAGCTGTTCGAGTAAGGCTTGGCTGTTAGCTCCAAACTCAGCTTCAATCCGAATAACAATGCGGCTCCGAGCATGCCGGACCGCGTTCTGGAGCAGGTTCACCAGCACCTGAAAGATCTGCTCCGCAGGCAAAGTGACATTAACCGATTCGCCTATAACCTCAATAATAACATGGCGCTCTGAAGCCGCAGGAGCGAGCAGATCTGCAGCCTGCTCGGCCATGTTTCTTAGGTCTTCTTTACTCAGTGTCCAGGGATCATCCAGCGACTCAAGCCGGGACAATTGCAATAAGCGCTCGACCATATGAATCATTCGCCGCGCTTCCTTGCTGATGACTTCAAGGCCCTGATCCACACTGACTACCTGATCTTTAATAGCCATGGAATAACCTTGAATGGACATGAGCGGCGTCCTTAGTTCATGTGAGACATTTTGCAGAAATTCGATTTGATAGACCTGATGTCGATCGATTCTCTGGGACATTTCCTGAAAAGTAGCGATAAGCTCGCCAATCTCCGTCCCGTCGGCCTTCGGAAGGACCGGATTATGCGGCCGATAGGGTTCGTATTGACTTACTGCTTCGGTCAGCTTTTTCAGAGGGCGTGTTGTTTTCCATACAACGAGAAGTCCGATCGCCAGAACGAAGAGAAAACTGCCCAGAATGGCATAAATCGTGGTACTCAGCAGCTGCCCGACAATAGCACGGAGAGAAGAAAGAGGCGCAAATACGATAATTTGAAGCGATGGCTCCTCATCGAGCTTTTTGGTGGCATAGAGCATTTCCCTGTTGTCGAGCTCCACCACACCATCTTCTTCTAGTATAGGCACATGTAATTGGGCATTAATTTTCCTCGGGTCACTTGCGGCAATAATGACATGTTTATCATTCAAAATCAAAAAATCCGCATCATACAGCTTATCTTTGAACCTCAGCTTTAAGTCCTTGTCATCAATGTCCGAGATATTTCCATCGTTAAGAATCTGAATGGCCTTATCAATCTGGCTGTGAAGTTCCGTCTTGGCTTGGTCCACCGTGAGGCTGTGAATCAGCCTGACAAACAGAAATACCGTGATGCCCACGGTGATGAACATCCCGGCAATCAAGGAGAGCAGCACCCGGCCTCTGAGTGTTCTCATCCCGTTTTTACCAAGGCCTTATAGCCATATCCCCACAAGGTATCAATCTGGAACGAGGCTGCATGCTCGGAAAGCTTCTTGCGAAGCCTCTTGACCAAATCATCAACCACCCTTACATCCCCAAGATAATCAAAATGCCAGACCTGCTGGATAAGCTGTTCACGGGTGAAAGGCCGTTCAAGATGTTTGGCGAAAAATACTAACAGTTCATACTCCCGAGAAGTGAGGGCGAGATCGGTCTCTTCTACAGCTACTTTACGGTACTCCTCATTCACCTTTAAATTCCCTGCTTGAATGACTTTGGAGGAGACTGCTGGATCTTGATCCTGTCCGAGCCGGACAAGGCGAAGCATTGATTTCACCCGTCCTACCAGTTCCCTGGGGTTAAAGGGCTTGGTGAGGAAGTCGTTACAGCCCAGCTCCAATCCAATAATCCGGTCCATCTCATCCCCTCGTGCTGAGATCATAATGATAGGCATTTCTGTAAAAGTCCGCAGTTCGGTCAGCAGCGTTAATCCATTTATGCCCGGCATCATGATATCCAGGACCAGGAAATCCGGCTTGTGCATGCGCACTTCCTCAATTAAGTGCTCTCCGTCCGGATATTCCGTGACATGAAAATCCTCTTTGCGCAAATACTCAGAGATCAGCCGCAGAATGGAAGGATCATCATCGACTACGAAAATGCTTGTCATCAGCTCACTCCTCCTCTCCCAGAATGTACTAGACTCTTGTTACAATCTACCAAAAACAAGCAAAAACGGAAAGGCTTTAAGCCTTCCCGTCTCTAGCTCAGCCTATTTTTTTGTAGTTTTCTTGGCGGCTACTTTCTTGTGTGTAGTATGCTTGGCTGCTGTTGATCTATGATGAACTTTCTTTACATGCTTGTGATGCTTCTTGTGAACGGCTTTGGTTGTTTTCGCCTTTTTCACAACGGCCTTCTGGGAGGCCTTCTTCACAGCAGGTTTGGCAGCTGTCTTCTTGTCTGTCTTGACCGGAGCCGGCTTGGTGGAACTCTTAACGGCAGATGCAGCTGACTTAATCTTAACCGGCGATTTGGCTGAAGCCGTTACTGCTGCCTTGGCCGCAGGCTTAACGGATGGGGCTTTAGCCGGGCTAGCCATCGCACTGGTCGCGCCTCCTACCAAACTCACAACCGTTAATAGAGCCACCAGATTCTTTTTCCAATTCAACATGAGTATCACCTCTTTCTAAGATTAATCTCATCTTAGCAAGACCTGGTGAGAGGCCCATGTGAGAATTGTGAAAAAAGTATATGAATAGGCATTTACCTGGAAGCCAGACCGTGGAGGATGAACTGAATCGTCTGCTCAATCTCCTGCTCTTCATCCCACGGTAGCTCAGGAGCGAGGAGAAGGTGAAAGATAAACAGACCGACGGCGGAAGAGATAGCAAAGCGGATCGCCGCCAAAGTAGGGACTTCCAGCAGTTCCCCTTTGTCCTGGAAATGCTTCACTATCTTCTGGAACCGCTCAAAAATTTTCGCGCCGATATGTTCTATAAATTGCTCCTTCAAGGCTGGCTGAAACGGAATCTCCTGAAGCAGAATTTTAATAATCTTAAGGTGCTTGCGCGCAAAGGCGAGGCGGTTGATCAGAACCGCTCTCAGGAAAGCTTCGAAGGTTGGATAATCCTTTTCCAGCACATCGTTGAAATTATTAAGAATGAACGGGGCAAGCAGCTTGCCCATCATCGGAGTTACGATCGAGAGCAGCAGATCCTTCTTCGTCTTGTAGTGACGGAAGATGGTTCCTTCCGCAACACCTGCCATCTGTGCGATTTCACTGGTAGAGGCTGCGGCATATCCTTTTTGCGAAAAGACTTCAACAGCCGCTTCGATAATCTTCAGCTGTTTGTCGGTGAATTTCCGGTCCTCGGTGTGAAGCAGCGCTTCCAGCCAAGGTTCGAGCGGCTCCTGATGCTGCGGCATGATGGTCAACCTCCTGTATCCCGTATTCGGATTAATCTTCGTATTCTACCACATTTTGCACATGTCATTAAATCTTCCGATATTTACGCAGGGCTATGATATTAAGAAGGATGAACAGAGCCGAGAAGCCGGTGAGCACATAGACATCCAGAGCTATCGCATTCCAACCCAGCCCGCGAATCATGACATCGCTGAGTCCTTTCGTTCCATAGGTCAGCGGCATGATGACTTCCAGCTTGCGGAGCCAATCCGGAAGGGTATCCATCGGGAAGAGACCCGACAGGAATAATTGCGGCACGATAATGAGAGGAACGAACTGAATCATCTGGAGCTCATTATTTGCATATGCGGAGATGAGTGTCCCTAAGGTTAAAGCGCTCAAGGACATGAGCAGGGTCAGCAGGATGACCAGTCCAAAGGAGCCTACCATCATGATTCCAAGGACCTTGGTACAGAACCATGAAATGAGGAGTGCCTGGATAATGGTGAATATCCCGAACCCGCCTACATACCCGAGCACAATTTCATACCGCTTAAGCGGGGTGGCCAGTAATCGTTCTAGGGTTCCTGTCGTTCTCTCTCTGAGGAAGGAGACCCCTGCAATCAGAAATACAAAGAAGAAGATGAAGAACCCGATAAGTATAGGGCCGAACTGGTCAATGCTGGTCATATTCTCTGAGCCATGAAGATAAGTAATGACTGGTTTGAAGGATGCTGACTGGTGTGAGAAATGTTCCGCTGCTTTCTGCACAGCCTGAAGCACGGCTCGGTTCACCGCAGGCTCACTGCCTTCAAGCTTGACCTTGGGTACCTGTCCGTCAATCGTGATGAGTGCATCAATCGTCCGATCGCTCAGCGCGGCTTCAGCCAGATCTTCCCGCTCATAATTTATAGTAACAGCCCCTTCAGACTGTAAGCTTGACGACAATACTGAAGGCGCACTCAGGAGACCCAGTGTAGGCTTATATTCCTTCCCGTTAAAAACAAGGTTCATCAGGGTCAGAACGAATAGGGGAGCAATCAGCATCAAGGCGAGAGTCCGTTTGTCCCGGCGAAATTGGCGTAGAATCCGAATGACGATAGCGGATATTTTCATGCTTGATGACCTCCATAATACACAAATGCCTCTTCAATAGAATCGGTGCCCGTCTTAGAGATCAGCTCTCCAGGTGTATCCACCGCCAGCAGCCTGCCTTCCCGGATCATCCCCAGCCGATCACATTTCTCAGCTTCATCCATGACGTGTGTAGTCAGCAGAATCGTAGTTCCTTGTTCATTTAGCAATTTAAGTTCCTTCCAGATCGCTTGACGAAGCAGGGGATCAATCCCGACGGTGGGTTCATCCAGCACAAGAATGGGAGGCTGGTGAAGAAGGGCTGCAGCAAGAGAGAGACGGCGCTTCATCCCCCCAGAGTATTGATCTACCCGTTTATCCAGATGTTTCTCCAAGGCAACAATTTCAGCGACCTCCATAATGCGCTTACGCAGAGAGGCTCCTTTCAAGCCATATAATGCACCGAAAAACTCCAGGTTCTCCTTGGCACTCAGCTCGGTGTACAGGGCATCGGATTGAGCCATATAGCCGATTTGATTCAGCATGGAGAGCTTTGGCATTAGCGTGCCTTGAACATGGACCTGGCCTGTCGTAGCTTGCAGCGTTCCCGTAAAGAGCTTAACCAGGGTGGTCTTCCCGGACCCTGAAGGTCCCAGAAGCCCAAATGTCTCCGCAGAGTGAATCGCAAGCGTAATGTCCTCCAGCACAGTCTTGTTCCCGAAACGCTTGCTGACCCCTGCGGCCGTAACGACATCTGGAAAATCAGACATAGTAACACTCCTTTAACATAATGAGTGAGTACTTACTTTTGAACTGAGTATATCCGACGTTCCTGAATTTGTAAATGGATAAAAAGAAAAGATTGCCGGGTTGAATCGGCAATCTTGATTTGCAGCGTTTATATCACTTTAATTTTCTTGTTTCCAGCGAGTGTTCTTAATTCCGCATTTATCTTCTCTTTCTCGTCATCTTCGAGCAATAGAGACAGGCCGTAGTGAAAGAAAGGGGGTTCGAGTTGGCGCTGCCAGCGGATTTGGGCATTGAAATCATATTCTTCTTCACTAAACTTAAGGCGCAGAACTCCTTTGATAGAATTGGAAGAAGCATGAAGATCAAGCGGGGTCCGAATTTTGCAGCCCCCCTTGCTGATATCAATTAAGTCAACCTCAGCCAGCTTACTTGTGATGGCCGTACCATTAATCTCGGAAATCCGAATCCAGCAGCTCATAGGTACTTCCATAGAGTAGCGGAAAGGTTCTTTTCTATTATTGTTGCTCATAGCCCCTCCAGAACATAGGTGTATAACGCCATTATATCTAAAAATTGGATTCTATTAAACTTTATAATTTTTTATATAGGTATATCTACATGGAACTAAACATTGGTTATGTTTTAGTTTATTCCATATATATCATATTTTAAATATATTTCTATGGTCACGGGTCTATTTTCCTAAATTCACATAAATTTATTCAATAATTTAACAATCCATTACAAACTACCAGAATTCTTTTAACAATATTATATGAAAATGACATCATAGCACTTATGTATTAGGAAAAGGGTGAGCTGATGAAGAAGGGTAAAGTATTCAGTATGTTAGTAGCTTCTGCACTGGTGACTTCCACTTTAGCAGGAACTGCTGGGGCGGCTGCTGCAAAAACAGCAAGTCCGGCCAAAAAGGCTGCATCGAAACAAACCGCAGCCAAATTTAAAGTGATTAACTCTGGGCTCCAAGTAGATGGCGACAATGTGGTGCTGAAAGCCATTGAAGTGAATGGAACCAAGCTGTACTCGATCCGTGATCTGGCTGATGCACTTAACGCAGGGCTTAAGCTTGAGAATGGAAGTGTGGTTCTGAATGATTCTTATGGATATCATTCCGTATCCATCAAACCTAATATTAAGAGCCTGCAGGTAGAAGGAGCTACCCAAGATTTCAAAGTAGCCCCTAAGCTTCAGGATGGCAATATTTATGTCGAATTGAACACAACTGTAGACGCGCTCGGTGCTGAAATTGCAGGCAGCGGCAAGATCTACAAATTAAAGCGGGCTGAAGGCCAGTTCTCTACAATTGGTTTTGATGAGAACGGCAGCATTGTGGCTACCAAAGAAGATGGAGAAGCTCTGCAGGTCTTCAAACTCAGCCCTTCGCTTGGAACTCCATATGAGGTGTTCTCTTCTAACGAGGGAGCAGCAACAGCCGTAATTTCTCCCGATCACAAATGGGGAGCTTTCACGAATGAAAATGGCCAGTTGTTTGTCTACGATCTGGGAACAGGCCTAACGAAGCAAATCGGGTCGGACAGCACGGTGAAGACGGATCTTACCTGGTCGGCAGATGGCAAGAAAGTATACTTTATCCAAGGCGACAAGCAGGAGAAAATCTCATACATAACGGTAGACACCGGTGTACTTACCGAAGTCCTTGCAGATAAAGTGGAGAACAAATCAGATCTTCAAGTCTCAAACGATGAGAAGAAAATAGCTTACCTGGTTAACACAACAGGCGTTGCCAGTAACGACGCTGACAGCACGGAAGATTCCCTTACCATCGATTATTCCGGCGCCGGCGCTCAGGTCTACTCTTTGGATCTTACAACCAAAGGTGCAAAGCCAGTACAGCTGACTAAGACAACGGACAACAAGCTGCTGCCTTCTTTCCTTACGGATGGAAGTATCGTCTATGTAAGTGCAGATCCGGATGGAAAAGACGTAAACAGTGTACTGAAGAGCATTTCCGCGGATGGAACAAAAGTTACAGATTTGGTGTCGGATATTGATGTGAACCTTGATGTGGTAACAAAGGATGGCAAATTGCTGGTGGCAGGCTTGAAAGCAGATGGTTCTTCACACCTGTATGAAGTAACGGGTGGAACCAAGAAAGAGCTTTACAGCACTCCGAATGTTATTACTGAAGTTGCTATATCCAAGGATGGAAAGATCGCTCTGATCAGCGATGGCAAGGTTGTTGTTGTAGATGGCGGAAAAGGCACTGAGCTAACTAAATAACTATAATTTGAGAATTCGAGAGGAGTAATTCAATCATGAAATTGTTTAAGAAAATCTCTTTGGTGGCGGTAGCCGCAGCATTCGTTCTTTCTTCTGCAGGTGTAGGTTCTTCGGTTCAAGCAGCAGGCTCTGTATCCGGTAAAATTACGATTAATGGTTCCACTGCACTTCTTCCATTGTCTCTGCAGGCTGCAAAAGAATTTCAAAGATTGAATCCGAAGGTGAAAATTGCCGCTTCCGGTAAAGGTTCCGTAACAGGTCCTCAAGCCGTTAAGAAAGGCATTGCCCAAATCGGAGCTTGTGACTGGGATGCAAGCACAGATGTTCCTGGATTCAAAGCATTCGCAGGTCAAGTGGCCAACAAAGTTGCTGTAATTCCTTTTGCAACGGTAGTTAACAAAAGCGTGAGTGTAGATAACTTGACTACAGACCAGCTTAAAGGCATTTACAGTGGTAAAATCACGAACTGGAAAGAAGTTGGCGGCAGTGATGCAGATATCGTGGTTATCACTCGGGCCTTCGGTTCCGGTACACGCGTTAACTACCAAGCCAAAGCACTTGGCGGCGGAGATATCGTGAAGAAAGCGAAGAACTATAAAGAAGTTGGATCCAGCGGGGATATGAAGACAGCCGTGTCTACGACTCCTAACGCTATTGGATATATCGACCTTGTGTATGTAAGCGGCGGTGACCTTAAAGCGGTTAAACACAATGGTGTTGCTGCTACTGTTGATAATGTAATCAAAGGTACGTACAAAATTTGGTCTTACGGCTACTACATGACAAAAGGCCAACCTACTGGTGCTACTAAAGCCTTCATCGACTATGTACAAAGCAAGAAGTTCCAAGAGGGTTCGTTGAAGAAGCTTAAATTCATCCCGATTTCAGCAATGAAATAAGAAGTAAGCTAACTGCATTAGAATTTCAAAAGTAACGTTAACCAGCCAGCCCCTGTTCGGGGCTGGTTGCTGTATGGGAGGAAACAGAACGAAATGAGCACACCAGTTCATGATTTACCTGCACAAAAGGGAACTTTATTGCAGACGCCGGTTCAACAATCATCCAGATGGAAGCGGGGCCGCGGATCAAGAGTGCGGTTCACCAATGGATTATTCAAATATTATTTCTTATTCAGCATATTGGCACTCTGTCTGGTGCTGGCTTTGGTTATTTTCTTCATAGGTAAAACAGCAATTCTGACCTTTAAGGACATCTCACTCGCCCAATTCTTCTTGTCCTTTGATTGGACACCGGAAGAAGGGAAGTTTGGAGCTGCTTCATTTATCGTAAACACGATATCTTTAACGGCTCTAACCTTATTGTTTGCCGTGCCCATTTCGATTGGAATGGCGATCCTGATTGCTGAAATTGCTCCAAAGTGGCTAAAGTCTTTCATACGTCCGATTCTCGATCTGCTGGTCGGTATTCCCTCCGTTGTGTACGGTTATCTTGGCTTAACCGTGTTGATCCCGATTATCCGAACTTTAAGTGGTGAGAATTTGGGAGACGGTCTCCTGGCAGCATCTTTAGTGTTGACGATTATGATTCTGCCTACGGTCAGCCGGATTAGTGATGATGCCATATCTGCGGTGCCCAAGAAATATCGCGAGGCGGCTTATGCTCTTGGTTCTACCCGTCTGCAGGTAATTATGAAAGTTGTGCTGCCGGCTGCAGCAAGAGGAATAGCGGCTGCCATCATTCTAGGTATGACACGCGCTATTGGAGAGACTATGGCGGTGGTCATGGTAATAGGTAACACGGCTCAGTTGGCGACATCCTTGTTCTCTCCGACTTCTGTGCTTACGAGTAATATCGTGATGCAGATTTCCAATGTGGAATTTGACTCCACCTGGAACTATGCGCTGCATATGATGGCATTCCTGCTGCTGGTCATCTCTTTTGGCTTGATTATGATCATACGTCTAATTAGCAGAAAGAGAGGAGATGTGGCATGAGCAGCTTCACACCAACACGCAAGAACAGACGCGCACTGATCTGGGACAAAGCAGCAACAGGTTCTTTTTATGCACTGGGGGCTGCTGTCCTGTTGTTCATCTTCTGGCTGCTATATACCATCCTTAGTAAAGGTCTGCCGGGAATTAATCTGCAATTCCTGACCAAGCTGCCGGAGGAGATTGATGTTGGAGGAGGAATAGGGCCGGTTCTGTTCAACTCCTTCTATATTCTCATTCTGTCTCTGATCATCTCGATACCGATCGGCTTAGGCGCAGGGATCTATATGGCGGAATATGCGCCCAAGAACAAATTTACTGAAGGGCTGCGGATTTGCGTAGAGACTCTGTCTTCAGTCCCTTCTATAGTGTTCGGGATGCTGGGACTGGCTATTTTCGCCGAGTACTTTGATATCGGACTTACGATTCTGGGCGGTGCGGTCAGCTTGGCGTTTCTCAATCTTCCAACCCTGGCCCGTGTGACGGAAGAAGCGGTTCGAGCAGTTCCGATTGAACTTCGTAATGCCTCCTATGCGCTTGGAACGACCAAGTTCCAGACCATTCGTACGGTAATTCTGCCCGTATCCCTGCATGCCATTGTTACTGGGATCTGCCTGGTGGCCGGGCGGGCCTTCGGGGAGTCTGCGGTTATCATATTGACAGCGGGGCTTAGTACATCAGGAGAAATGTGGGACTTCAACTTATTCTCGCCGGGTGAGACGCTTGCCGTTCATCTGTGGTATGTTCACTCTGAAGCCATCGTTGAAGATGCGAAGCAAATCGCTGACAAATCTGCAGCGGTCCTCGTATTTGTGGTTCTTTTCCTGAATCTGCTGTTCCGTGTGCCGCTTTGGTTCAATAACCGCAAGCTCAAGAAATAGGCACAATCCAGTCATAAACTAAAGAAAACACCCCTTCAAGAAGGGGTGTTTTTGCGTTTTTACAGAAGGTCCTTGATATCAGCTTCAATCGCTTCCGGTTCTGTTCGGGCGCTGTACTGTTTGATTACATTTCCTTCCCGGTCTACCAGGAATTTTACAAAGTTCCATTCGATGTCGCCCGTGTGATAGGGGGCAGGGGTATGATCGACCAGATGGACAAATAACGGATGAGCATGCTCACCTTTCACATCAATTTTGGCGAATAACGGGAACGTGACCTGATAATTAAGCTCACAGAACTCTTTGATCTCTGCCTCGGTCCCAGGCTCCTGACCGGCAAATTGATTGGAGGGGAATCCAAGCACCACCAATCCCTGATCCTTATAAGTTTCATATAAAGCCTGCAGTCCCTTGTAATGTGGAGTGAGCCCGCAGCCGCTGGCTGTATTCACAATAAGGAGTACCTTATCTTTGTAAGGTTGCAGGGTAGTCTGCTCACCCTCGATCGTGTTTACTTCGAAATCATAAATTGACATTTTCGTACCTCCTTTTTATGAAAATCCACTAAGGCTATTCTACATGATTGAGTGCATGAAGCTCAAATAGGCCGGTAGCTTACATGATTTCAGAGAACAAAGTAAAAGCTATGTTTGTTGAGAACAAGATAAGGACAAGGGGCTGTAAATATGAAAAAAGTAAGCTTGGCTCTTCTGGTACTAGGGCTTTCCATCGCTATGGTGGGTTGTGGGGCCAATAAAAGTAATAATCCATCCACGCCAGTACAAGAACAAAATAATACATCTGGCAAAGCCGCACAGACAGCGCTTGAGACCGTCAAGGCAAGCGGTAAGCTGAGGATTGGAACAGAGGGAACCTACGCTCCCTTTACGTTTCATGATAAGGCTGGGAAATTAACGGGTTTTGATGTAGAGATTGCTGAGGAGATTAGTAAAAGAATTGGGGTTCAGCCTGAATTTGTGGAGTCCCAGTGGGACAGTCTTATTGCAGGACTGGATGCTAATCGCTTTGATACTGTGTTTAATGAAGTATCCATCACGGATGAGCGAAAGGCGAAGTACGCCTTCTCGGATCCCTATATTGTGTCCAAAGCCGTGCTGATTGTGAGGGAGGATAACACGGACATCAAGAAATTTTCCGATTTGAAAGGAAAGAAGGCAGGGCAGTCTCTCACAACCAATCTCACCAAGATCGCCAAAGAGAACGGTGCCCAGATTGTAGCTATCGAAGGGTTCAATCAGGCTGTGGATCTGTTAACCTCCAATCGGATTGATGCCACTGTAAATGACCAATTGTCTTTCCTGGATCTGAAGAAGCAGAAGCCCCAGGTGCCAATTAAGGTAGTGGATACAGCAAGCGCGGCCTCCCAAAGTGCAGGCTTGTTCACTAAAGGAGCGGATGACCTTGTCACCGCCGTGAATAAAGCCCTTGCCGAAATGAAGAGCGATGGAACTTATCTGAGAATATCGCAGAAGTATTTTGGAGAAGATGTCTCGAAATAACTCGATGTTAAAAGGATGCATGCCCAATGGATGAGCGTAAAGTACAGATTTTGATGGACTCCTTGCTACCGCTGTTGAAAGCTGCGGTAGCTTTTACCGTTCCACTGACTTTAACTTCGTTTGCTCTGGGACTTGTTCTGGCTGTGATTACAGCTTTGGTTAGGTTATCCCATTGGAGAATTGGCAGACTTGTAGCCAGATTCTACGTGTGGATCATACGCGGAACTCCTCTGCTGCTGCAGCTGTTTATCATTTTTTTCGGTCTTCCCAGTATAGGGATTATACTGGATCCGTTCATAGCTTCAGTTATCGGATTCTCGCTGAGTGTTGGAGCCTACGGATCAGAAATCGTTCGGGCTGCGATTCAGTCAATTTCGGCGGGGCAATGGGAGGCTGCATACTCCATTGGAATGACTCGTTCACAGGCCCTTCGAAGGATCATTTTGCCACAGGCAGCAAGGGTGTCTGTTCCTCCTCTGGCGAATGCCTTTATCAGTCTGGTGAAGGATACTTCTCTTGCGGCCAGTATTACTTATGTGGAGATGTTCCGGACTGCCCAGGAAATTGTTGCAATCACTTTTGAACCTTTACTTTTGTACTCGGAAGCCGGAGTGCTTTATCTAATGCTCAGTACCCTTCTGTCAGGGCTTCAAAATTTCCTGGAAAGACGGCTCAGCCGTTACACCACAAGATAAGGAGATGTGCAATGATTGAAGTTCAGAATTTACATAAGTCTTTTGGTGCACAAAAGGTGCTGAGAGGTATTGATCTGAGGCTGGACAAAGGGAAGGTTCTGGTTATAATTGGACCTTCGGGTTCGGGGAAGACCACACTGCTGCGCTGTTTCAATCTGCTGGAACAGCCAGATATAGGTACTCTGCGGGTGGGAGAGATTGTCCTGGATTTCAAAGAGGGGTTCAAACCGAAGCAGGAGCAGATTCTCAAGCTTCGCAAGCAGAGCGGCATGGTGTTTCAGGCCTATCATCTGTTCCCGCATATGACCGCTGCGGGGAATGTGATGGAAGGGCTTATTACAGTACAGAAGAAGAACAAAGCGGAGGCAAGAAGGGTCTCATTGGAGCTGCTTGAGAGAGTTGGACTTGGAAATAAAGCTGATTCATATCCTCATATGCTATCAGGTGGACAGCAGCAGCGGGTAGGTATTGCCAGGGCTATGGCTGTTAATCCAGAAGTGCTGTTATTTGATGAGCCCACATCTGCTCTTGATCCCGAGCTCGTTGGTGAAGTACTCCGGGTGATGAAAAGTTTAGCCTCGAGCGGGATGACGATGATCGTCGTTACACATGAGATGAAATTTGCTGCCGAAGTTGCAGATCGGATCATTCTTATGGATAGCGGTCGCATAATAGAAGAGGGCTCTCCACAGGAAGTATTCCAAAATCCCAAGAGCCCGCGGGCAGCTCAATTTCTGAATATCCTGACCGAAAATAAATAGGCTTGGACGCAAAAAATCTCTCCCAAAGGAGAGATTTTTGATGACGTCCCCGTCGGTATACTCTCGCTTCGCTCGAGACTCCGCTCATCCCCTAGCCAACCGGCATAGGGGGCTTCACTACGACGAACCCCCAGTATGGGGTTCTCATCCCTCAGGACGCAAAAAATCTCTCCAAAAGGAGAGATTTCTTTGACGTCCCCGTCGGTATACTCTCGCTCCGCTCGAGACTCCGCTCATCCCCCAGTCATCCGGCATTGGGGGCTTCACTCCGACGAACCCCTCTCTGGGGTTCTCATCCCTCAGGACGCAAAAAAAATCTCTCCCAAAAAAGGAGAGATTTTTGATGACGTCCCAGGCGGTATACTCTCGCTTCGCTCGAGACTCCGCTCATCCCCTAGCCAACCGGCATAGGGGGCTTCACTACGACGAACCCCCAGTATGGGGTTCTCATCCCTCAGGACGCAAAAAATCTCTCCAAAAGGAGAGATTTCTTTGACGTCCCCGTCGGTATACTCTCGCTCCGCTCGAGACTCCGCTCATCCCCCAGTCATCCGGCATTGGGGGCTTCACTCCGACGAACCCCTCTCTGGGGTTCTCATCCCTCAGGACGCAAAAAAAATCTCTCCCAAAAAAGGAGAGATTTTTGATGACGTCCCAGGAGGTATACTCTCGCTTCGCTCGAGACTCCGCTCATCCCCCAGCCATTCGGCATAGGGGGCTTTACTCCGACGAACCCCTACTTGGGGTTCTCATCCCTCAGGACGCAAAAAATCTCTCCAAAAGGAGAGATTTTTGATGACGTCCCAGGAGGGATTCGAACCCCCGACCGACGGCTTAGAAGGCCGTTGCTCTATCCAGCTGAGCTACTGAGACATAAGATTAAAAATTCAAGCAAAAAAAATTTTACCACAAGCTGGCTTGCTAAGCAACTACAAAATCTAATGAGTTTAGCCCTTCTTTTTAAATTTGGGAATCACTATGCTATAATCTACGAATAATCGAACACGGAAGGAAGGAGGGACATTTATTAATACGCATGGACCCGAGGGAAGGGATAACGTTGTATTGTTTCCCAAGACACTAGATTTTTATCAGATGGAGCTCACACGGATGCTGGAGACCGAGCGCTACGGCGAGGCAGGAGAACTGCTGGAATTTCTGCTTCAGTGTCAGGGGCAGGAGCCCAGACAGTATGATGAATGGAAGGCTTTGCTCGATTGGCTTAGAGATGCTTTTCCCGGAGTCGCAGGTGAAGGAAGTGAACCGGACTTCTATGAAGAGAATGAGGAATCACTAGCTCGCCTGCATATCGAAGCCAAGGTTGCTTTGGACAAAGACTATGGGAATAAGCTGCTGAAGGCCGCTATGGATAGCCCTTTATCCGAGCATTCGCTGCTTGCGCTTGAGCAGCTATCCTATCTTGACATGCCGGAGATTGATGATGCTCTGCGCAGCTGGCTGGACAGAAAGAATGTTCACCCGCTGATCCAATTTCATATTCTACAGACCTTGCGCCGGCGCGGAGCACAGGGGACGGTGTCTTTTTTTCGTGGACAGGAGCTTGTTGAAGTTGAGATCGAGACAGTCCCGCTTAAGTCAGCCGACTTCCCGCCGCAGATCCAAAGAATATTGGAGCGTGTAGGGGATCAGACCCAAATTCATAACCCGACTCTTTTTTATTTCGCCCAGGAGTTCTGGTATCAATTTGTTATGGGCGTGTACGGCACAAGGGATTATACCTCAATTCTGGCTGAAGATGACGGTACGGCTGATATCTGGGCTGCTGCGCTGCATCAGACGATTTCTGAGAGCCTTCCCGATGGCAAAAGCGACAGCGATATAAGACTGGTATATGGAATTACAGACGCGCTCCGCCTGCGATTTGAGCAGGTATACAGATCTATGAAACAGTTTGTTCATTCGGGTCAGGGAAGATAATCGGCGGGATAAGGTTTTTCCTGCGGACCTGAGCCGTGGAACACTTGTAAAAAGCTGTATTGTTGTTTATAATGTAGTGGTTGTTCTTGTTCTGTACGTGAGTAAGGAATAATGAAATTGAAGCCGGATACATATCAGGATTCAATATATGTGAACTTATTTTGGAGGGGAAAGCATAAAATGAAAGCAACTTGGGAAAAAATAGAGAAGAACCTCGGCGTTCTCGAGGTCGAAGTGGATGCGGATCGTGTATCTGCAGCGCTGGATAAAGCTTTTAACAAAGTAGTAAAGAAAGCAACTGTACCTGGATTCCGTAAAGGTAAAGTACCACGGCCAATTTTCGAAGCGCGTTACGGGGTTGAAAGCCTCTACCAAGACGCCATCGACATTTTGCTTCCTGAAGTATACAGCGAAGCTGTTGAGCAAACTGACATCTTCCCTGTAGATCGTCCTGAAGTGGACGTTGAGCAGTTTGGCAAAGGACAAGCTTTCAAATTCAAAGCTAAAGTAACCGTTAAGCCAGAAGTGAAGCTTGGCGATTACAAAGGTATTGAAGTTGCAGCTGAGAACGTAGAAGTTACTGAAGAAGAAGTGGCTCAAGAGCTTGAGCGTCTTCAACAGCGTCATGCTGAGCTTGTTGTTATCGATGAAGAAACCGCTCAGAACGGTGATACTGTCGTAATCGACTTTGACGGTTCTGTTGATGGAGTTCCTTTCGAAGGTGGTAAGTCTGAGCGTTATTCCCTTGAGCTGGGCAGCAACACATTCATCCCGGGCTTTGAGGAACAAGTGGTGGGACTTGCAACAGGCGACTTCAAAGACGTGACTGTTACTTTCCCTGAAGCTTACCATGCAGAAGAATTGGCTGGTAAGGAAGCCGTATTCAAAGTGAAAGTTCATGAAATCAAGCGCAAGCAGCTTCCAGAGCTCGATGATGAGTTCGCGAAAGATGTTAGCGAATTTGATACTCTTGAAGAATATAAAGAAGATTTGAAGAAGCAGCTTGCTGATCGCAAATCGAAAGAGAATGAAGCTGCTCGTGAATCTTACCTGGTTGACCGGGTTGGCGAGAAAGCTGAAATTGAAATTCCAGCTGCCATGGTACAAGGTGAAGTTCAAAACATGGTCCGCGATTTCGACAACCGTCTTCGCACTCAAGGTATGAACCTTGAAATGTTCCTTGGCTTCTCGGGTCAAACTCTTCCTGAGCTGCAAGAGCAAATGCAAGGTGACGCTGAGAAACGTGTTCGCAATAACCTTGTTCTTGAACAAATCGCAAAAGAAGAGAACATTGAAGTTACAGAGGACGAGCTTAATGCTGAGCTGAACACAATGGCTGAAGCTTACAAACGTACCCCTGAAGAAATCCGCAATATCCTTGCAGCTAATGGTTCTTTGGGAAGTATGCGTGAAGAAGTACTGCTTCGCAAAACCATTCAATTCCTTCTTGAGAATGCTAAAGAAGTTCCAGCTGACCAGCTGAAGCCATCTGCTGATGCAGCAGAAGAAGTGAAAGAAGAAGCAGCTGAAGAGAAGTAAATCTACAAGCTGATCCAGCATATAGGCAGAATATACAAGGTATAACCTTAAGGCACGTATTTCAAATGCGTGCCTTCTTTTTCACTAAGGGAGGATACATTTTCTTCCATTAGCTGAACTTTATTGAGGTGCTGCTTAATCACTTGTGTGAAAAATGACAGAGGTCCTTGAACATGGTAAAATAGGAAGTGTGATATACAGAATGACCTCAGTGTATTTTCTTCGTGGAGTTCTGTATAGATAATACGAATATAGAAAAGAGGCTTGGGATTATGAGTATCGTACCTATGGTTATAGAACAAACGAGTCGGGGAGAACGATCTTACGATATTTATTCCAGACTTCTTAAGGATCGTATTATCTTTCTCAGTAATGCAATTGACGATGAAGTAGCTAATATCGTGATTGCCCAACTCTTGTTTTTAGCAGCTGAAGATCCTGAGAAAGACATCCATCTATACATCAATTCCCCTGGTGGTTCTATTACGGCAGGTATGGGTATATATGATACAATGCAGTTCATTGAACCGGATGTTTCTACCATCTGTGTAGGTATGGCAGCGAGCATGGGTTCTTTGCTGCTTACAGCTGGAGCACCAGGTAAGCGTTTTGCTCTGCCAAATAGTGAAGTGATGATTCACCAGCCTTTGGGTGGTGTACAAGGCCAAGCATCAGATATCAAGATCCATGCCGAATGGATCATCAAGACAAAGCAAAAGGTCAACCAAATATATTTGGAACGTACCGGTCAAACTCTGGATAAGATTGAACGGGATACAGACCGCGATTTCTTCATGAGTGCAGAAGAAGCAAAGGCTTACGGGATTATTGACCAGGTCATTAATAAACCCATTAAATCTTAAAGGGGTGTATACCATACATGTTCAAATTCAATGAAGAAAAAGGACAATTGAAATGTTCTTTCTGTGGTAAGTCACAGGAACAAGTACGCAAACTTGTAGCCGGACCAGGCGTTTATATATGTGATGAATGTATCGAGCTGTGCACGGAAATCGTAGAAGAGGAGCTCGGTCATGAAGAAGAGCTCGATCTGAAGGAAATTCCAAAGCCTCGTGAGATTCGTGACATTCTTGATCAATACGTTATTGGACAGGAACAGGCTAAGAAATCTCTGTCAGTAGCCGTGTATAACCACTACAAACGGGTAAATACACAAAGCAAAATTGAAGATGTAGAGCTTCAAAAGAGTAATATCCTGCTTCTGGGGCCAACGGGTTCCGGTAAGACTTTACTTGCTCAAACGATGGCCAAAATTTTGAATGTTCCTTTCGCTATTGCCGATGCAACCTCCCTTACCGAAGCGGGTTATGTAGGTGAAGATGTAGAGAACATTCTGCTCAAATTGATTCAAGCTGCTGACTATGATGTGGAGAAGGCTGAACGCGGGATTATTTATATCGATGAAATTGATAAAGTTGCCCGTAAGTCTGAGAACCCATCCATCACGCGCGATGTATCCGGTGAAGGTGTTCAGCAGGCTCTGCTCAAGATCCTAGAAGGTACGGTAGCTTCTGTACCTCCGCAAGGAGGACGCAAGCACCCTCATCAGGAATTTATTCAGATTGATACAACGAATATTCTGTTTATTTGTGGCGGTGCCTTTGATGGACTGGAACAAATGATCAAGCGTCGTGTCGGTAAGAAAGTCATCGGATTTAATGCTGCTGCTGACGGGCAAAAGGATCTGAAGCCAGGTGAATACCTGGGAATGGTTCTTCCGGAAGATTTGCTGAAATTCGGTCTGATTCCTGAATTTGTAGGGCGTCTGCCGGTTATTTCCACATTGGAGCCGCTTGATGAGAATACCCTGGTGCGTATTCTGTCTGAACCGAAGAATGCTTTGGTGAAGCAGTATCAGAAGCTTCTTGAGCTTGACAATGTTAAGCTTGAGTTTGAACCAAAGGCACTGGAAGCTATTGCTCGTGAAGCCATCAAACGGAACACAGGAGCACGGGGCCTCCGCGCCATCATTGAAGGAATCATGCTGGATGTTATGTATGAAGTTCCTTCCCGTGATGATATTACGAACTGTGTAATTACCGAGAAGGTTGTTGAAGAGAAAGTAATTCCTGAGCTTCAGGTTCAGAAGAAGAACAAACAAGAAGAGAGCGCCTAAAGCTGATTGGCAAAGGGCTTGATTAAATAATATGCTGAATCTCCACCCTAATGGTCCCAAGCGGCCAGCGCTAGGGTGGAGTTTGGCGTTATGGGAGAGACCTGAAAATGACATTCTTGAGACATGATACCCGCCCTGTCAAAGTGGGGAATCTGACCATTGGCGGCAGTAATGAAGTGCTCATTCAAAGTATGTGTACCACAAAGACGGCAGATGTTGAAGCAACTGTAGCAGAGATTCTACGTCTGGAAGAGGCAGGTTGTCAGCTGGTTCGTGTCACCGTGAATAACGAGGAGGCAGCTGCAGCAATTAAGGAAATTAAGAAGAGAATTCATATTCCTCTAGTTGCAGATATCCACTTTAATTATAAGCTCGCACTGCAGGCGATCGAGAACGGCATCGATAAAGTCCGGATTAATCCGGGAAACATTGGCCGGAGGGAGAAAGTTGAAGCTGTAGTTAAAGCTTGTAAAGAGCGTGGCATCCCTATCCGTATCGGGGTAAATGCAGGCTCGCTGGAAAGCCATCTGCTTGAGAAATACGGATATCCTACTCCGGAAGCCATGGTGGAAAGTGCACTTTACCACATTGGGATCCTTGAGGAACTGGATTTTCATGATATTATTGTGTCCTTAAAGGCTTCGGATGTGCCTATGGCCATTGCTGCTTACTCCAAGGCTGCGGAGGTTATCCCTTACCCGCTTCACCTTGGAATTACAGAGGCGGGGACCTTGTTCTCAGGTACCGTAAAGAGTGCCGCAGGTATTGGTGCGCTGTTATCCATGGGCATAGGATCTACTGTGCGAATCTCACTCAGTGCAGATCCGGTTGAAGAAGTGAAGGTAGCCCGCGAGCTGCTGAAGACATTCGGTCTGATCTCGAATGCAGCTACGCTCGTATCCTGTCCAACTTGCGGACGACTGGATATTGATCTCTTCTCAATTGCAAATGAGGTTGAAGAGTATATTTCCAAGATTAAGGTGCCGATCAAGGTGTCTGTACTGGGTTGTGCTGTTAATGGACCTGGAGAGGCTCGTGAAGCGGATATCGGAATTGCCGGTGCACGCGGAGAAGGCATGCTCTTCCGTTACGGGGAAATGATTCGTAAAGTGCCCGAAGCGGAGCTTCTGTCAGAACTTAAGAAAGAGATTGATCACATCGTCGAGGTGTTCGAAGCAACCGGAGAGATACCTGGCCGCAAGGAACATTTTGTACGTTAAAGATGAAAGCCGTGAACGGATCAGAACCGTTCGCGGCTTTTTTTTGCTGACTAATTCCGTTCATCGATCCTGCCCTAAAAAACCTGAGCTCTGGCGTTTACCCTCATTCAAAAAGGCTATACTACCAAGTAACAGGTTTTGAAAATGGGAGGTTGGTTAAGTATGGATTTAAGCATGATTATTATGGCAGTACAGCTGTTCTTTGCTGTGGTTATCGGGATTTATTTTTGGAATCTGCTTCGGAGTCAGAAAGGCAACCGGAGTGCGGTAGACCGGGAGTCCCGCAAGGAGATGGATAAGCTGAGGAAACTCAGGGCCGTCTCGTTAACTAAGCCTTTGGCCGAGCGTGCTCGCCCTGCAACAATGAGTGATATTGTCGGTCAAAAGGACGGCCTCAAAGCTCTGAAGGCTGCTTTGTGCAGTGCCAATCCCCAGCATGTCATCATATATGGACCGCCAGGGGTGGGTAAGACAGCAGCGGCGAGAGTCGTAATGGAGGAGGCGAAGAAAAATCCCTCGTCCCCATTCCGTTCGGACGCTAAATTTACTGAAATCGACGCCACAACTGCACGATTTGATGAGCGGGGGATTGCTGATCCTTTGATTGGATCGGTTCATGACCCGATTTATCAGGGGGCTGGGGCTATGGGGGTCGCGGGTATTCCTCAGCCTAAGCCCGGTGCCGTGACCAAAGCTCATGGAGGGATATTGTTCATTGACGAGATTGGTGAGCTGCATCCGGTTCAAATCAACAAGCTGCTTAAGGTGCTGGAGGATAGGAAAGTATTCCTCGAAAGCGCATATTATAACTCGGAAGACAATGGTACCCCGGCTTATATCCATGATATTTTCCAGAACGGGCTACCCGCAGATTTCCGGTTAGTGGGTGCTACCACCCGGTCTCCTCAGGAGCTCCCGCCAGCTTTGAGATCTCGCTGTATGGAAGTTTTCTTCCGGCCCCTTCTTCCTGATGAGATTGCCCGAATTGCGGAAGACGCTGTGAAAAGAATTGGACTTGAGCCGTGCAGTGAAGCGGTCGATGTGATCAAGAAGTTCGCTACGAACGGCCGGGAAGCCGTGAATATGGTGCAGCTTGCAGCCGGACTTGCTCTGACGGAGAAGCGAAACCACCTTCTGGCATCGGATCTGGAATGGGTGGCAACAAGCAGCCAGCTGGTACCAAGACCAGAACGTAAAATATACGAACATCCTCAGGTAGGGGTAGTGAATGGGCTGGCTGTATACGGGCCGAATATGGGTGCATTACTGGAAATAGAAGCAACTGCTGTTCTTGCTGAGAAGGGGATGGGAAGCTGTAATATAACAGGGGTTGTTGATGAGGAGGAGATCGGAGGGGGGAACAGGACTCTTCGCCGGAAGAGTATGGCCAAAGGCTCTGTAGAGAACGTGTTGACGGTGCTTAAGAGCATCGGACTCGACCCTACGCATTATGATCTCCACATTAATTTCCCGGGCGGAACGCCGATTGACGGTCCTTCTGCCGGACTTGCTATAGCCACCGCGATCGCTTCCGCGATACGAAATATTACCGTGGATAACCGGATAGCGATGACAGGCGAACTTGGCATACATGGCAAGGTCAAGCCGATCGGCGGAGTTATGGCCAAGGTGGAAGCTGCCTTTCAGGCCGGTGCAACAACCGTATTAATCCCGAAAGAAAACTGGCAGAGCCTGTTCGAAGGCTTGAATGGGGTTAAAGTTATTCCGGTTGAGTCGTTAAAAGAAGCGTTCCAGCATGTGTTTGGTCCTGAGGCGGAACGCAGCTTTGGATTTACATTGGCAGATGGAGTATTTGCTCCGCCTGCACAAGCGTTTTTCCAGGTGGATTCACCCCATACGGAATCACTGTAAGGATCGAGCGGCTGTCTGGCAGCCGCTCTTCGTTGGTGTTTTAAAGGAACATTTGCTAAAATAGGAATAATATCTCCTGAGAAACCTGAGTTTTTTTAGGGGGAACCATCAGGCAGACGCAACATATTAAAGCTGAGAACCATTGGAGGTGCGAAACGATGGGAACCCACAAATTAGGAAAAGGTCGTCGTTTTCCTTTGCTGCCACTGCGGGGGCTGCTAGTATATCCTAGTATGGTCCTGCATTTGGATGTAGGACGCGAGAAGTCCGTTAAGGCATTGGAAAAGGCAATGGTGGACGATAATTTAATTCTCCTTTGTTCTCAATCTGAAGTGAACATAGAAGACCCTACCCAAGAGGATATATTCCGAATTGGTACGGTGGCTAAGGTCCGTCAGATGCTGAAGCTTCCTAACGGAACGATCCGCGTTCTTGTTGAAGGCATGGAAAGGGCCGAAATTATTCATTATCTGGATACGGAAGAGTATTACGAAGTGATGGCAAAAGAACTGCCTGAGGAGGAATCTGCAGACCCTGAGGTCGATGCTTTAATGCGTACGGTTCTTACCCAGTTTGAACATTATATTAATCTGTCCAAGAAAGTAACTCCAGAGACGCTTGCTGCGGTCTCGGACATCGAGGAGCCTGGGCGTCTGGCCGATGTGATTACAAGTCACTTATCACTGAAGATCAAAGACAAGCAGGAAATTCTGGAGACGATTGAGGTTCAGAAACGGCTCGAGAAGCTGCTTGATATTCTGAATAATGAGCGGGAAGTGCTTGAGCTGGAGCGGAAGATTAGCCAGCGCGTCAAGAAGCAGATGGAGAAGACGCAGAAAGAGTATTACTTGCGCGAGCAGATGAAGGCGATCCAGAAGGAGCTTGGTGAGAAAGAAGGCCGTGCAGGTGAAGTAGAAGAACTGCGCAGCCTGATGGAGGAGAAGCAGCTCCCAGAGAAAGTCCGTGAGAAGGTTGAGAAGGAAATTGACCGACTCGAGAAAATGCCGGCCAGTTCGGCAGAAGGCGGAGTCATCCGCAATTATGTGGATTGGCTGCTCAGCCTGCCTTGGTCCAACCAGACAGATGATGACCTTGATCTTGCGAAGGCAGAACAGGTTCTGAATGACGACCACTATGGTCTTGATAAGCCCAAAGAACGTGTGCTCGAGTACTTGGCTGTGCAGAAACTGGTCAAGAAGCTGAAAGGGCCGATTCTGTGCCTTGTAGGGCCTCCAGGTGTCGGTAAAACTTCCTTGGCACGCTCCATTGCACGTTCGCTCGGCAGAGAATTTGTTCGTATCTCCCTGGGTGGCGTGCGAGACGAAGCTGAAATTCGCGGTCATCGTAGAACTTACGTAGGTGCCATGCCTGGACGTATCATTCAGGGAATGAAGACGGCAGGGACGCTCAATCCCGTATTTCTACTTGATGAGATCGATAAAATGGCATCAGATTTCCGAGGGGACCCTTCTGCTGCGCTGCTTGAGGTGCTTGATCCCGAGCAGAACAACACATTTAGTGACCACTTCATTGAAGTGCCGTTTGATCTGTCTAACGTGATGTTTGTTACTACGGCGAATGCAGTTCACAACATTCCTCGTCCGCTTCTGGACCGGATGGAAATGCTCTATATCCCGGGCTATACGGAGCTGGAGAAGCTTCAGATTGCCACACGTTATCTTTTGCCAAAGCAGAAGAGAGAACATGGTCTGGGACCAGAACAGTTGATTATTGGAGAAGAAGCCTTGCTAAGGACGATTCGTGAATATACGCGTGAATCGGGCGTCCGCAATCTGGAGCAGCAGGTTGCCGCCCTGGCCCGTAAGGCAGCCAAACGAATTGTCTCTGAGGAGATGGAGTCCATCGAAATCCTCCCTGATCAGATTAAAGACTACCTGGGTGTACCTAAATTCCGCTACGGGGTTGCTGAGATGGAAGACCAGATTGGTACAGTAACCGGGCTTGCCTGGACTGAGGTTGGCGGAGAGACTTTGACGATTGAGGTTACCGTTGTTCCTGGAACCGGCAAGCTGACCTTAACCGGGAAGCTTGGGGATGTCATGAAGGAATCTGCACAGGCTGCATTCAGCTATACACGCTCCAAGGCGAAGGAGCTGGGGATCCCGGCGGATTTTCATGAGAAGAATGATATTCATATCCATATCCCGGAAGGTGCTATTCCCAAAGACGGTCCTTCGGCCGGAATTACAATTGCAACGGCGCTGATTTCTGCTTTGACGAATCGGCTGGTCTCCAAGGATGTGGCCATGACCGGGGAGATTACGCTGCGCGGCAGGGTTCTTCCGATTGGTGGCCTAAAGGAGAAGTCGCTTGCGGCTCATCGTGCGGGCTATAAGAAAATCCTTTTGCCTAAAGACAACGAACGTGATCTTAACGATATTCCAGAAAGTGTCCGGAGTGACGTGACATTCGTACCCGTTTCACATATGGATCAAGTATTGAAGCATGCGCTTGCTGAACAAGTTGAAGTGCACTAGAGAGGAAACACTAGAATGAAAGTAACAAGTTCTGAATTTATAATCAGTGCCGTAAGGCCTGAACAATACCCTGAGGACGGCTTGCCAGAGGTTGCTCTGGCAGGTCGTTCCAATGTGGGCAAGTCCTCATTGATCAATCGTATGATTAACCGCAAAAATTTGGCTCGGACCAGTTCAACACCAGGTAAAACCCAGCATTTGAATTACTACCGAATTAATGACGCTCTTTATTTTGTTGACTTTCCCGGATATGGCTATGCCAAGGTATCAAAGGTACAGCGCCAGGTCTGGGGGAAGATGATCGAGGAGTTTCTGACGGTTCGGGAGCCGCTTAAATTGGTACTGCTTATTATCGACCTAAGGCATCCACCTTCCAAGGATGATGAGCTGATGTATGACTGGCTTAAACATTATGATCTGCCAGTATGCGTAGTGGCGACGAAAGCGGACAAGATTCCGAAAAGCCGCTGGCAGAAGCATATCAAGATTATTAAGGATGCTCTGGTCATGCGCGCAGGCGATGAACTTATTATGTTTTCTTCAGAGGCGGGTATAGGTAAGGATCAGCTTTGGAGTTTAATTAGCAGACATATTGAAGATCAGGAATCGGAGGTTTCGGAGACAAGCCCTTCTTCGGACTGAATAAAAATTGACTAATCCGCGAATTTATGAGGGAACGGGAGAACTTCCAGCAGGAAAGTGAGCATGGTATGGTATTTTTGCCCCTTAACTAGCCAAATTCCGTTTTTTTCTAAAATTCGCTGAAAAATCATGATTTAAATACCGCGCATTTGCTTTAATGAGTAGTGTATAATTAACTACAAAGGATTAAAAGAATTGAGGAGATTTTTATGGCTCAGCGGTTAGCCACAGAGTACATTAAAGCCAGTTTGCGATTGACGGAAGTTCAAATGGCCGAATTTATTCACAGAATTGATGATCCTCACGTAAGACAGCGGATTAAAGTGCTGGACGGGGGAGGACAGGAAGTAGTTCTGGAAGATGACCAGGGAGAGGAACTTCACCTGCCTTTTGATCGTAAGGACGGTTATTACATCTGTGAAGCATCATTCCGCTTGATAAATCCTCCTATTACCAATGTTATGCGTCGGTTGTTCGCAGCCTATAAAGGTTCGGGTATCGTGAACCGGATCTATAATGGATTTGTGGTCATGTATCAGTATGAAGATGGCCAGGTACGCAGAATTACCGAACACAATGGCGACACATACAAACTCGTTTATGAGTATAAAAATACAGTTGAGGAACTGCAGCGGTTGTTCCGCTCGACCGAAGTTGAGATGGAGATCGGACGGATTCACCGTCTGATTAATGATTTGCTGGATCACCGTCTTGCCTTGAAAGATGAGCAGCTTATCACGCACATTGATGAGGAACTTCGTCAATATACACGCCGATTGTTCGTATTAGAGGCCTAGGAAAGTCCGCCCGTGGAAATGGGCGGTTTTTTTTTGATTAATGTTCTAAAAAGTATTGCATTTGTCCTGAATAGATGTTATTTTTAATCTCGTTGAAAAGAATATAGGAACCAGGATTCACTCAGGACATTATGTTACGAGAGATTTTTCCCTCGGGAAGTGAATGACGTAGGTCCTAGCGGATGAAATTTTTCAAACATTTTATTCCTAGGAAGGGGGAACCGGAAGATGGAATATTCAACTTTCGGAAGACACGTTGCTGTTGATACTTGGGGAGTCGATTTTGAGGTGCTGAACAACGCTGAGCTATTGCAAGCTCATTTGGTGGAAGCCGCCGAAGCGTGTGGTGCAACGGTATTGTCCGTGCAAGCCAAGCAGTTCGAACCACAAGGGGCTACGGTCCTTGTAATGCTGTCAGAGAGCCATCTCTCGATTCATACTTATCCTGAGAGAGGTTTTGCAGCTGTTGATTGTTACACATGTGGAGAAACAGTTGACCCACAGCTCGCCATTGATTACCTGGTATCCATTTTGAAACCGGAGAAAGCTTACGCGAAGAAGTTGATTCGTGGACTGGGAGAACTTAAAGTTGAGACTCCTGCTCTAGGGCAACAGGCTGAGCTGGTGTAACCGGGGATTTATTTGACTAACGATAACATTTGTATGTACTTTGCACATGAGTATGTGTGGGACAATGAAGTAACCATGGAGAATTCCATGGTTATTTGTTTTAATACCTGTCTATTCTGTTACTAAAAAGAACATGAGAACTTCATAAACAATTCATAAAAATCACAGAGTATGGCAGAGCGAATGTGATATAATTAACAAGGTGAGACATAATAAATTGACTGAATTATCTAAAGGCAGGAGGACTTGCAATGCACATTGTCGTAGTCGGGTTGAACTATCGAACGGCGCCTGTGGAAGTTAGGGAACGTTTTTCATTCGCAGACAAAGATATGCCGGCAGCGCTGTCGGAGTTGAAACGTACCAAGAGTGTATTGGAAGGCGTTGTAATTGCCACCTGCAACCGCACGGAAATATATGTGGTCGTTGATCGGCTCCATATGTGTGGGTACTTCATCCGCAGCTTTATTGAACAATGGTTTGGGGTTTCGCGTCAAGAATTCACCCAACATTTATATATGTATGAAGACGAACAAGCAATACGTCATTTGTTCCGTGTAGCTTGCGGACTGGATTCCATGGTGCTTGGAGAGACGCAAATTTTGGGTCAGGTGAAGTCGAGTTTTCTGCAGGCACAGAGTGAGAAAGCTACAGGAACCTGGTTCAACATGCTGTTCAAGCAAGTGATTACGCTGAGCAAACGGGCACATTCAGAGACAGCGATTGGAGAAAGTGCGGTTTCTGTAAGTTATGCAGCGGTCGAACTAGGTAAAAGGATTTTTGGTGATTTCGCTGGAAAACGTGTGCTGATTCTCGGAGCGGGCAAGATGAGCGAGCTTACCGTCAAGCACTTGTATGCCAGCGGGGCTGAGCAGGTGCTGGTAGCCAATCGTACGTTTGCACGCGCTCAGGAGCTTGCAGGGAAGTTCAACGGAACTCCATGCACCATGCAAGAAGCCATGGAGCATTTGAAGGATGTAGACATCGTTATAAGCTCTACAGGAGCTGAGGGTTATGTTCTTACTTCGTCTCAAGTTGCCCAAAGTATGAAGAAGCGTCCATCACGTCCGCTCTTCATGATCGATATTGCCGTACCGCGGGATATTGAACCCATCATTTCGGAGCTTCCGAATGTATTCTTGTATGACATTGATGACCTTGAAGGCATTGTGGAAAGCAACCTTGAGATGAGACGGACAGAAGCGCTGAAGATCGAAGGCATGATTGACCAGGAGATGGCTGTGTTCGCGAACTGGCTTCAGACTCTAGGGGTTAAGCCTGTGATTCGTGCCCTTCAAGAGAAATCCTCTTCGATCTACGAGGAGACGCTGGTGAGCATGTTCAACAAGCTTCCTGAGCTGGATGAGCACCAACGTACAGTTATACGTCGTCTTACGAAGAGTATCGTGAATCAAATGATGCATGATCCGATTAACCGGATCAAAGAAATGGCTGGAGAGAAACAAGGAGAACAGGCACTAGAGATGTTCACCCAAATTTTTGCTCTGGAGAAACAGCTTGAGTCAGCCAAAGCCTTAGAGGAAAGTAAAACTCAGGCAGCTGATTCAACCAAAGCACAGAACACCTCTAAGGTGTCTATTCCTGACAAAGCGCTAAAGATAGCGCAGGTGTCTATATAGGGCGGTGATCAGCCTTGACGCTGCTAAGTGAAATTTATGATGCAATAATTTATATATATGCCCTGAGCCTTCTGTTTTATTTCTCGGATTGTATTCGCCGCAATGGGAGTGCAAAGCGGATGGGCGCAGGGCTTCTTGCATGTGTATTTGCTCTGCAGTTAACGGGCTTCAGTATGCGGCTTTGGCAGAACGGTACGGATGCGCTGCTCTCTAACTATAATTATGTGTATCTTGTTTGTCTAAGTCTTGTTACTGCAGCATTTGTTCTTACATTTCGTCAAAAGACAGAGTTTACCGTGCTTCTGATCAGCCTTATTGGATTTGTGCTAACTGTCCTCAATAGACTTAGCTACAGGTCGGTGGATTACTCCTTCCATCACTCGCAGACCTTCAAAGGCTTGATCAGTCTTCACATTGCTCTTGCGGGCATCAGCTACGCGGCTTTGACGCTGTCAGCTGTATTTGCGGTTATGTATCTATTCCTTCACAGGAAGCTGAAGCGAAAGACATGGAATGATACGGTGCGAAGACTGCCGAGCCTTGAGGCGCTCGAGAATTATATTAATATTTCCATGCGTTGGGGAACTTCCCTGCTCGCTGTGTCCTTGATTGTCGGGGTATCTACGGTGGCTGCGGAGAATCGGTGGGACCTTTTGGTTGACAAGAAAATGTTCTTCACGTTCATTGCCTTGGTCGTCTATATCCTTTATTTTGCCGGTCGAAAAATGAAGAAATACAGCGGCCGGGTCCTGGCTGAGTGGGCGATTGTCGGTTATGTTGTCACCATAGCCAATTACTTGTTAAATTCATGGTCAGCATTTCATCATTGGGCAGGAAAGTAGGTTCTCAATAATGGAGAAATATATACCGATTATGTTGAAATCGGAGGGTCTGCGCGCAGCGGTTATCGGCGGTGGGCCTGTGGCTGAACGTAAAATAATGCAACTGCTCCAATCTGGAGCGAACATAAAGCTAATAAGTCCTTCTGTAACAGGACCGCTACATCAAGCTGCCCAAGAAGGCAGCTTGATTTGGTATAATCGTAATTATACGGAAGGCGATCTTCAAGGTGTATCCCTGGTCTATGCAGCTACAGACCAAGCTGAAGTCAATGAGCGGGTGGCTAAAGAAGCCGCAAGGCTTGGAATCCCCGTAAATATCTCCGGTCCCGGCCTTGGAGGGACGTTCATCTCACCAAGTGTTGTCAGGCGAGGAGATCTTATTATTGCTGTTAGTACGTCTGGAGCAGGTCCTGCCGCCTCGGTAAGAATAAGCCGAGAAATTGACGATAGTTACGGGGATGAATATGAGGCTTATATTGATTTTCTGAGCAAAGTCAGACAGATCGTTAAATCGACTGTTCCTGACGGAGCAAGGAGGCGCACACTGCTTAAGGCGGCGGCCGAAATGGATATACTTAGGGATATTCGCCGCGGCGAGTTCAAACCGTGGACTGAGCAGGAGATTGAGGCTTGGATTAAGGGTAATATTACTAATAACTGATACATAAAGGAGCTTGGGCAGATGCGTACGATCGTAGTGGGAACTAGGCAGAGTCAGCTGGCACTAACCCAGACGGGGCAGGTCATCGAGGCTTTGAAGGACTTGTGCAGACTTCATTCCCTGCCGTTTGAATTTGAGATCAAGAAGATCGTCACCAAAGGAGATCGTATCCTTGATGTGACCTTGTCTAAAGTTGGCGGTAAAGGTCTCTTCGTGAAAGAGATCGAACAGGCTATGCTGGACCAGGAGATTGACCTTGCGGTGCACAGTATGAAGGATATGCCTTCCGAGCTGCCGGAGGGCCTCATGAATGGTGCAGTCCCTAAGCGTGTTGACCCAAGAGACGCGCTGATCTCAAAAGGTGGACTGTCGCTCGATGAGCTGCCGCAAGGGGCCAAAGTGGGTACAAGCAGCCTGCGCCGCGCCAGCCAGCTTAAGGCTTACCGTCCTGACTTTAATATTGAGGCCATACGGGGGAATATTGATTCCCGTCTGAAGAAGCTGGAGACCGAAGGCTTCGATGCCATAATTCTGGCGGCAGCAGGGCTGTTCCGGATGGGCTGGGAAGACCGAATCACCGCTTACCTCCCTGTAGATATTTGTCTACCAGCGGTAGGACAAGGTGCCCTGGGTATTGAGTGCCGGGAAGACGATGAAGAAGTAAGGCACTTATTGTCGCTGTACAATGATCCGGAGACTGCCATTACAGTGTCAGCTGAGCGAAGTTTTCTGGGAGCGCTGAATGGAGGTTGTCAAATTCCTATCGGGGCCTTTGCTTCATTGGTTCCTACGGGGACTGCAACTGATGCGGCAGACAGCCGCATTGAGCTTACTGGGCTGGTAGGCTCACCGGACGGAAACGTGATTCTTAAGGAAAATGCAGTTGGCAGAGACCCACAGCAGCTGGGTCAAGAAGTGGCTTCCATCCTGAGATCCAAGGGTGCGGAGGAAATTTTGTCTGAATTAAGGGGATGAGATAGACATGGCGGGGAGAGTATATCTTGTTGGAGCAGGGCCTGGGGATGCTAGACTCATTACAGTAAAGGGTCTTGCTTGTATTCAGAAGGCAGATGTTGTTGTCTATGACCGGTTGGCAAGCCCCAGACTTCTGAAGCATATGAAGCGTGGAGCTGAGAAAATCTATGTCGGCAAACGGACTGACCGCCATACGATGAAGCAGGAGGATATTAATCAGCTGCTTGTTGATCTGGCACTTGAAGGCAAGATTGTCACCCGTCTTAAAGGCGGAGATCCAACGATTTTTGGACGGGTAGGAGAAGAAGCCGAACTGCTGCGCCAGAACGGAATTGAATACGAGATCGTACCGGGTATTACCTCTGCGATCTCCGTACCTGCTTATGCCGGGATTCCCGTGACCCACAGGGACTTTGCATCCTCACTCTCGATCATTACAGGACACGAAAGTCCGGATAAGCTGGAACATTCCATTCAATGGGATAAGGTAACTCAAGCTACGGGAACACTGATTTTTATGATGGGTGTATCCAATATCGGTTATATTAGCCGCCAGCTCATCAAGCACGGCCGATCTTCCGAAACGCCGGTTGCACTGGTTAGATGGGGGACTCGAGCTGAACAGGCAACCCTGACAGGAACCTTGGCTGACATCGAGCAAAAAGTTCTGGAGGCTAACTTCCAGCCCCCGGCGGTCATAGTTGTGGGCGATGTAGTCCTGCAGCGTGAGAAGCTCAAGTGGGCGGAATCCCTGCCCTTGTTCGGCAAGCGAATCCTGGTTACGCGTTCGAGATCCCAGGCCAGTGGACTGGTGGAGAAGATTGAGGATCTTGGCGGGGAGCCTTATGAATTCCCTGTTATTGAAACCCGGCTTCCTGAGAGTGAGGAGAATAAGCAGGCCGTGGCTCATGCCATGACGCAGCTGTCCTCATACGACTGGTTATTTTTCACAAGCGTGAATGGGGTAGAGTATTTCTTCGAGCATTTGAACTTGTTGGGTAAGGATATACGAGCCCTTTATGGTGCGCGTATTGTGGCTGTTGGGCCAGCAACCAGGGACGAACTGCAGCGCAGAGGGATTACTGCCGAGGCCTTGCCGGAACGGTTCCAGGCGGAAGGGCTTGCAGAGGCCTATGGAGAGCAGCTTGCAGCTGGTCAGAAGGTATTCCTGCCCCGCGGGAACATGGCGAGAGCCTGGTTACCGGAATTTTTGCGCGAGAAGGGACTATCGGTCACCGAGGCCGTCATGTATGAGACTGTCCCAGTAAGTGAAGAAGATGACGAATTATTGAAATTAATTGAAAAAGGCCGTATTCACGCGGTTACCTTTACCAGCTCTTCGACCGTCAGAAATCTGGTTGACGCCCTCACACGAATGGGTCTTAAGGATCCGGTCCACGCTTTGAGCAGTGCAGCTATTGCCTGTATAGGTCCAGTAACGGCGAAGACTGCCGAAGAATATGGCTTTAAGGTTACGATGGTAGCTGGGGAAGCAACTCTGGATGGAATTATTCATTCATTATGCGAATGGAATTTGGGAACATTAGATAATTAAAAGGGCGTTATTATACACTTTGACCTTATTAAGGAGGCATTACAACAGTGGCATTTCCAATTGTTAGACACCGTCGATTGCGTCAAAATGCTGCAATTCGGGGACTTGTACGTGAGACTGTACTTACGGTTGATGATTTTATTCAGCCTATCTTTATAACTTATGGAAGCGGGATTAAGAACGAAATAAGCTCCATGCCAGGAGTGTTCCATTTCTCTCTGGACACGCTGGAGGAAGAACTGAAGGAAATCGTAGAACTCGGGATTTCAGCGGTGCTCCTGTTCGGGATTCCATCCGAGAAGGACAGTGTAGGTTCTTCAGGCTTTGATGAGAACGGGATTGTACAGGAAGCTACGAGAGTAATTAAATCCTTATATCCGGATCTGCTGGTTGTGGCCGATACCTGCCTATGTGAATTCACCGACCATGGACACTGCGGTATGGTACATACTTTTGAACGTGATGGGCATGTGCACGGAGATGTTCTTAATGACGAGTCTTTGGAGCTGCTGACCCGGACGGCTGTATCTCAAGCACGGGCTGGAGCAGACATTATTGCCCCTTCAAACATGATGGACGGATTTGTCTATGCGATTCGTAAGGGACTTGACGAAGCCGGATTCTCTCATGTTCCTATCATGTCTTACTCGGTAAAATATGCTTCGGCCTTCTACGGTCCGTTCCGTGAAGCCGCAGACTCAGCTCCTCAGTTCGGAGACAGGAAGACTTACCAGATGGACCCTGCTAATGTCCTTGAAGCTATTCGCGAAGCTGAATCTGACGTACAGGAAGGTGCGGATATGCTGATGGTTAAGCCTGCGCTAGCCTTTATGGATGTCATTCGCCTTCTTCGCGACCAATTTGACTTACCGCTTGTTGCTTATAATGTCAGCGGGGAGTATTCCATGGTTAAGGCAGCTGCGCAGCAGGGATGGATTAACGAGAGAGCGATTGTGACGGAAATGCTGCTTGGCATGAAGCGGGCTGGAGCGGATATCATCATTACGTATTTCGCTAAGGATATGGCCCGCTGGCTGCGTGAGCGTAACTAGACAGACTTGGCAAATCCAATCATTCAGGTAAGGGGTGTCTAAGCATGAGTAACAATTCCGGAAGCCGCCGTGATGAACATTCACGCCAGGCTTTTGATGAAGCAAAGAAATATATCCCCGGGGGTGTGAACAGCCCGGTTCGTGCATTTAAATCCGTTGGATTAACGCCGATTTATATCGAGCGGGGCGAAGGCCCGCGTGTGTTTGACATTGATGGCAATTCATTTATTGATTATGTGGGTTCGTGGGGACCGCTGATCATGGGTCATGCCCATCCGGAAGTCGTTAAGAACGTGCAGGAGGCTGCGGCCAAAGGAACAAGCTTCGGCGCGCCAACCCTACTTGAGACGAAGATGGCCAAGCTGGTAACAGAACGTGTGCCATCCATAGATATTGTGCGTATGGTGAGTTCAGGAACCGAGGCTACGATGAGTGCGATTCGTCTGGCCAGAGGTTATACGGGGCGCAACAAGATCATGAAGTTCGAAGGCTCTTACCATGGTCATGCGGACAGTTTGCTGATCAAGGCCGGCTCCGGCGTTGCGACACTGGGTCTGCCCGACAGTCCAGGCGTACCGGAAGGTGTAGCTGCTAATACGATTGCTGTACCCTACAATGATCTGGAATCGGTTAAGCTTGCTTTTGAGAAATTTGGGGAAGAGATTGCTGCGATTATCGTGGAGCCTGTAGCTGGCAATATGGGCGTCGTACCTCCGCTTCCAGGGTTCCTGGAAGGACTCAGAGAGATTACGAACCAATATGGCAGCCTGCTGATCTTTGACGAGGTGATGACAGGGTTCCGTGTGCATTTGAATTGTGCGCAGGGGCGCTTTGGTGTGACCCCGGATCTTACCTGTCTGGGTAAAGTGATCGGCGGCGGTCTTCCGGTTGGAGCCTATGGTGGACGTAAAGAAATTATGGAGCAGATCGCACCATCAGGTCCGATCTACCAAGCGGGAACGCTCAGCGGTAACCCTCTGGCAATGACAGCAGGTTTCACCACCTTGTCTCTGCTTACTCCTGAGGTATATGAACGGCTGGAGGTCCTTTCTGCAAGATTGGAAGCAGGTCTTGAGGCCAATGCGAAGGAGAAAGGAATAGCTCTATCCATTAACCGTGTCGGTTCAATGGTATGTCCGTTCTTTACGGATGAGAAGGTTGTTAACTATGCAACCGCGAAGACAAGTGATCTTAACATGTTCAATAAATATTTCGCCGCTATGGTGGACGAAGGGATCAGCGTTCCCCCATCCCAATTTGAGGGCATGTTCGTCTCGGGTGTACATACCGAAGAGGACATTGATGCGACGATTGAAGCCAACCGCCTGGCACTCCAGAAATTATGAGTTATAGAGGAAGTGCGGTAAGACGTGGTGAATGGCTTGAAGTCATGCCGGGTAAGCTTCCTCAGAACATAGACGGTCCAAGTTCTGCTGTGCATCTGTGGCTGAAAGAGACTTTAGGAATGCATCCGAAGCTGATTTCCAGACTTGCAAGGCAGGACGAAATCAAGCTGGCGGGAGATCGTATTCGAATACGGCTCTTCCCTCCTCGTGATTTTGGATTTGAGCCTATTTGGACGGAACTGAATGTGCTGTACGAGGACGACTATTGTCTTGTGGTACATAAACCGGCAGGAATTAAGGTTCACCCCACTGGTAACGAACGGCAGCCAACGCTCGCCCATAGGGTAGCGGCTCATTATATGGGCCAGGGCGAGCAGGCTGCCGTTCGCCATATTCATAGGCTGGACGAGTTTACCTCCGGGCCTGTCTTATATGCGAAGAATGAGTATGCCCAGCTTTTTCTTGATGAAGCTATGAGTGTGAAAAAGATTGAACGGGTGTATGTCGCCATGGTTCAGGGTACAGTTCAGAGCCCGGCCTTCAGGATTGATGCTCCGATTGGGCGGGACCGTCATCACGCCGGACGCCAGCGGGTGTCCGAGACGGGCAAACCTGCAGCTACCCAAGTAACTCTGCTGGAGACACTGCAGGATGCCAGTCTGGTGCGGGTCACACTGGAAACGGGAAGAACCCATCAAATCCGCGTTCATATGAGTCATATCGGTCATCCCCTTGTCGGCGATGCGCTGTACGGGGGCAGTACCCGTTACTTCGATTATCAGGCGCTGCATGGGGAAGCCTTGATTTTTCCACACCCTTTAACAGGAGAAACCATAGAGATTAAGGACCCTTGGCCCTTAGAATTTACAGAGCTGCATCGTAGGCTTGCATGGTAATCATAGCGATAAACTTGCGGGTTCTACAAAAAGAATGGCATGCTCTCCTTTTTGAAGCATATAGATTAAACGAGTGAAGAAACCTTGTTTGGATATGCGTAAAAGGAGGTTATACCCTTGGCAGATCAATCCTATGGGTTAAGGTTTGATATTTATGAACGTGTTCATTTATCAGAAGAAGTCATTGGCATTCAGGAATTGGTTGAGCTGGAGCTCCTCCCAAGAATTCAGGTTGTTCCAGGTGATGAATATGCATCGCTTCGGGGTCATTTGCATGTGTCCGGTCTATACCGCGGTGAGGAAGGAACACAGGAACTATCGCATCTCATTCCTGTTGAAATTACCGTTCCATTGAGCCGGGTCAATCGGCTGGAGGATATTACTGTCGAGATTGAGAATTTTGATGTCGATGTGCTGAACCCGCACAGCCTGAATATTACGGGTGTTCTTTCTTTGCGTGGAATTGAGACGGTAGCTTTTGTCCCGGGAACTGAAGAATGGAGCAACGAGGAATATTCAGTATCTCATGAGACCGAACGTGAGGAGCAGGCGGAAAGCTTGGAGGTTTATGCAGACCAGAAAGACAGTTTGGATGTACGGGAAGAGGAATTCACTCCTTTGTCTGCTAAATATGATCCGCCAAGCACCGAGTCTTATTGGTCACTGCCAGAAATTCAAGAGCAGTCAGAGCCTTCTCCTTGGAACAGAGAAAAAGATACTGCAGCAGTCTCTGCGCCCGTATCCTCATTCTCGCCGTTATGGGCGGACAAGGAATCGAAGCAAGATACAGGCTTGATAGGGACTTCGGACGACGCGCGAGCGTCTTCAGAGGAACAGCAGCCTGGCGAAGATCAGCTTGATAAACAGCAGTCTAAAGAATTAAAACTTAATGAACCAGAACTAAATGAATCCAAGCAGAGTGAGCTTAAGCATAGCGAACAGAAGCATAATGAATCACAGCATCTTGAAGCCCACCCCAAAGAACCACAGCCCAAAGAACCTAAACATAATGATTCCAAGCCTATTGAACTACAGCATAATGAATCTCCGTCTTCTGAGTCTTCAACAGTCTGGCAAATAGAGCAGCCTGCCCAGGCACAGGTGCAGTTGGAAGAAGGCGACAGAGTCTATACAGCCGAGGAATATCTTGAGAATGTTCAGGAACTCGAAGCCGCGGAACCTGCACTTGAACCTCATGTAGAGGACCGGCCTGAACTGAAAATTGCACTTGGCAGCAAAAAGCTGACAGATCATGCTGTTGATGATCATGTTCCTCTGAGTACACTTCTTCAATCCGGGCGTCCTCCTAGAGAGCCGGAAGCTTTGGAGACTTTGGTTCAGGAAGCCCAAACTCAGGAGCCACTTACAGAGGATAAGGAAGATGCGCGCTGGAAGAACTTATTCATCTCAGGCGTACAAGAGCAGACTCCCTTCAGGCAGGTGAAATTGGTCATTGTGCAGCGGGAAGAGACCATTGATGTGATTGCGGATCGCTACCAGATTAACCCCCGTGAACTTCTACTGTACAATCGATTGTCCGAGCAGAGTCTGGAAGAAGGTCAGATCCTGTATATTCCTTAGATTTATGACGAACCTGTGCCTCATGCACAGGTTTTTTTGTCGTAATAGCGGGCTCGAATGCCTATTATTGACTATCGCTGACATCCACGTTATTATTATAGGGATAAATAAGCAAAGACATCGAACGGGAATAGTAGGCAGTGTGCCCTTCAGAGAGCGGAATTGCAGGCGCTGTGAGGTTTCGCAGGATGCAGCTGACCGAAGTCGCCCGGGAGTCGTCCATTTGAGCAGGATTTCTTCTGTCAGAATGGGCCGGTTGCAGCCGTTATCTGTCTGAGTGTCGCGAATGAGCTTCTTTTCTAAATTGAAGGAACGCTTTAAAGCCTATTTGCGAAACAAAGGTGGTACCACGAAAGATAAGCCTTTCGTCCTTTGAGACGAAGGGCTTTTTTTGTTTTTTTTTCACCTATTCTGCTTCTAATATGGGAATAATTGCTGGAAAAAGGGATTTTAATTAAATCAAAACGCCCCTAAATTATCGGAGGTATGTTCAATGTCAGAAATGAATCAGGAGACGTCTACGGTAAATATGCCTACGACGTATGATCCGAAATCTGCGGAAGAGAAATGGTACAGCTATTGGAAGGAAGGTAACTTTTTTGAAGCGGGTAAACGTAAGGATGCTGAGACCTTCACGATTGTAATCCCCCCGCCGAATGTAACAGGTATGCTGCATATCGGGCATGCGCTTGACTTTACCCTTCAAGACATCATGGTAAGAGCCAAACGGATGCAGGGCTTTGACGCTCTCTGGCTTCCTGGTTCCGATCATGCGGGAATTGCAACTCAGACGAAGGTGGAGCAAAAGCTTCGCGAACAAGGTGTAACCCGGTATGATCTGGGACGCGAGAAATTCCTGGAGAAGGTATGGGAATGGAAAGAACAGTATGCGGAGACGATTCACGAACAATGGGCCAAAATGGGCTTTTCACTCGATTACACCCGTGAGCGTTTCACCTTGGATGAAGGATTGTCCAAAGCCGTGCGCGAGGTATTCGTCAAGCTGTACAACAAAGGGTTAATCTATCGCGGCAAACGTATTATTAACTGGGATCCGGCCGCAAGAACCGCACTGTCTGATATCGAGGTTGAGTATAAAGAGGTGAACGGTCACCTGTACCATCTGCAGTATCCGCTGAAGGATGGAAGCGGCCATATTACGGTGGCTACTACACGTCCTGAAACCATGCTTGGGGATACGGCAGTAGCTGTGCATCCTAAGGATGAGCGTTATGCTCATTTGATTGGACAATCGCTGGTGCTACCGATCGTGGGCCGCGAAATCCCGATTATCGCAGATGACTATGTAGAAAAGGAATTTGGAAGTGGTGCTGTAAAGATTACCCCGGCGCATGATCCTAACGACTTCGAAGTAGGTCTGAGACATGATCTGCCGCAAATTACAGTTATGGATGAGACGGGTACGATGAATGCGAACGCAGCCAAGTATCAGGGTCTGGACCGCAGCGAATGCCGCAAACAAATCGTACGGGATCTGCAGGAGCTTGGGGTGCTTATCCAAATCGAGGATCACGTCCACCAGGTAGGGCATAGTGAAAGATCGGGCGCCGTGGTAGAGCCTTATCTCTCGACTCAATGGTTCGTGAAGATGGGCCCGCTTGCAGAAAAAGCGATTCAGGCTCAAAAGTCCGGCAGCGGCGTTAACTTTGTACCTGACCGTTTCGAGAAAATATATCTGCACTGGATTGAAAATGTCCGTGACTGGTGTATTTCCCGCCAGCTGTGGTGGGGACATCGGATTCCGGCATGGTATCACGAGACTACAGGTGAAATTTTTGTAGGTGCAGAGGCACCTGTTGGAGAAGAATGGCGCCAGGATGAGGATGTACTGGATACCTGGTTCAGTTCTGCACTGTGGCCGTTCTCAACTTTGGGTTGGCCGGATGTGGATCATGAGGATTACAAGCGGTTCTATCCTACGGACGTGCTGGTTACTGGCTACGATATTATATACTTTTGGGTAGCACGGATGATCTTCACCGCGCTGGAGTTCACAGAACAAATTCCGTTTAAGGATGTACTTATTCATGGTCTCGTTCGCGACAGCGAAGGACGCAAGATGTCCAAATCGCTTGGCAACGGGGTTGACCCGCTTGAAGTCATTGAGAAATATGGCGCGGATGCGATGAGATATATGATTTCAACCAGCAGTACGCCTGGTCAGGATCTGCGATTCCGCTGGGAGAAGGTGGAGCAGGCTCGTAACTTTGCCAACAAGATCTGGAATGCTTCCCGCTTCGCGCTCATGAATTTGGAAGGCGTTAAGTTTGAAGATATCGATATTAGTGGTGACCTAAGTACAGCAGACCGCTGGATTCTGCATCGTTTCAATGAAACGGCGCGGGATATTACCCGTCTTATCGATGCCTATGAATTTGGAGAAACCGGACGATTACTGTACAACTTCATCTGGGATGATCTATGTGACTGGTATATTGAGTTTGCGAAGCTCTCTTTGTATGGTGAAGATGCAGCTGCGAAGAGCAAGACGCAATCCGTACTTGCCTACGTACTTGATCGCACACAGCGGCTGATTCACCCATTCATGCCATTTATTTCCGAAGAAATTTGGCAGCATCTCCCTCATAATGGAGATACGATTACGCTATCCGAGTGGCCAAAATACGATACGGCTCTAGAGGCGCCGGATGCCGTTGAAGAGATGAATCTCTTGATTGATGTCATTCGAGCTGTGAGAAACGTTCGTGCCGAGGTTAATGTTCCAATGAGCAAGAAGGTAGAGCTGATCGTGAAACCAAGTTCCGACAAGGTTCATAATATTATCAGCCGTAACGAGAACTACGTTCGTAGGTTCTGTAACACCTCCGACTTCTCTGTATCTGTTGATGCGGAAGCACCGGATAAAGCGATGAGTGCCATTGTAACTGGAGCGGAGCTCTACTTCCCTCTGGCTGGATTAATAGATATCGGACAAGAAATTGCACGTCTTCAAAAAGAATTCGACAACCTCACCAAAGAGGTTGAACGAGTTGAGAAGAAGCTGGGCAACGAAGGCTTTGTTGCCAAAGCTCCGGCCAAAGTGATTGAGGAAGAAAAGGCGAAGATGCAGGACTACTCCGAGAAGCGTGCCAAAGTATTGGCCCGCATCGAGGAGCTCAAGGGTTAAACTGCAGCTGACTCCCGCGCGCTCGAAAGAGCAGCGATCCCAGAGGGGAGCGCTCCCCGCACGCAGCGACAAGCCGCACAGCAGCAGCAATCCGCCGTGCGCCAAAAGAGCAGCGAATCCCGCAGGGAGAGCGTTCCCCGTACGCAGCGACATAAACCGTACAGCAGCAGCAGTCCGCTGTGCGCCGAATGAGCAGCGAATCCCGCAGGGAGAGCGCTCCCTGCACGGAGTATCAACAAAGTGCTCCATCCAAGGAGCGCCCAGCCTAAAGCGTACCCCCGAAGGGGGCGACAAGCGACTTACAGCACGCATGATCCAAGTACGGGCAGGAGCACGGACGTCAAGCGTACCCCCAAAGGGGGTGACAAGCGCTCCATGTGCCGCAGCCGATCAGGTGCTCATCACCCCGCCTCCCGCCGAAACATTCGGGTGTCCAGAGGGCAAAGCCCTTGGGGCCCTCCCTTAGGAAGGGAGGGTTTGGGAGGGATGAAATTCTAAAAGGAGCAAGATCTCACATGCAGGACGACATAACAACCCCGCTGCAGACCTATGCAGAAGCGGTCGATTGGATTAACGGCTTGATTCCTTTTGGCATCCGGCCGGGTCTGGAAAGGATTGAAGCGCTTATGGAGCGTTTTGACAATCCGCACCGGAAGCTAAAGTTCATACATGTTGCAGGAACGAATGGCAAAGGATCTTCCTGCGCTTTTTTGACCAAAACGCTGGTTGTCAGCGGATACACGGTGGGGACTTTTACGTCCCCATACATTACTAAATTCACAGATAGATTCCAGTATAACGGGCAGAACATTCCGGAGGAGACGCTTGTCCAGCTTGCGAACCGCCTTTATCCGCATGTACAGGAACTGGCTCAGGCGGAGCTAGGCTCTCCTACCATGTTCGAGGTGAGTACAGCGCTGGCCATTCTCTATTTTGGCGAAGTCTGCTATCCCGATGTTGTAGTATGGGAGACAGGCCTCGGTGGAAGAATGGATGTTACTAATATTGTTACACCGATTGTCTCTCTGATCACGAATATCGGTATGGATCATACGGATATTTTGGGAGATACCGTTGAACAGATTGCCCGGGAGAAAGCTGGAATTATCAAGCCAGGTGTGCCTGTAGTCAGCTGCGTCCAGCAGCCGGAGGCGGTAGCTGTTCTCAAAGAGACAGCCGCTGCGCGAAAGAGCACGCTCTATCTGCTTGGTGATCAGTTCGATTACAAGCGTCACGATCTCACATCCACAGAGCAGCACTTAACTTTTAGCGGGCCATTCCGAAGCTTTGAGTTCAGTATTTCTATGCTGGGAGAGCATCAATGCAAGAATGCCGCGGGCGTTATGATGGTGCTGGAGGTACTCAGGCAGTATATGGCTTTTGTGCTTGAAGATGAAGATGTGATTGCCGGATTCAGAGATACGTTCTGGGCAGGTAGAATGGAGCGTGTCTCGGATGAACCGCAGATTGTGATTGACGGTGCACATAACCCGGAAGGGGCGGAGACGCTCGCGAAGAGCATCCAGGAGAATTTTCGTTACAAAAAACTTAATTTGATGATGGGGATGCTTAGCAATAAGCATCATCACGCCTACTTGAAGCATATATTACCAATAGTGGATACGCTTATCCTTACCGAGCCGGATTTTCGCAGAGCTATGGAAGCGCAGAATCTGTATGAACTGGTACAGCAGCTGCGCGATACGGCAGCGAAGCCGAGCTTGGAAGTTATAGTAGAACGTGACTGGAAGGCAGCGCTTGAGCTGCTAAAGTCGCGGACGGAACGGGAAGATCTTGGGGTGGTTTCAGGCACGCTTTATTTGATTTCCGACGTGCGCGCAGCCCTTTTGCATCAAACCGATTCTGAAAAAGGCTGGTGAACATTTTGTCCAATACAACATTAGAACACGTACACTTTATCGGCATCGGCGGCTATGGAATGAGCGCGATCGCCCGCGTCATGCTGGAGATGGGTTATACAGTTACCGGATCCGACGTGGCCTCCCAGGAGCTGACTGAGAAGCTTGCCGCCAAGGGGGCAAAAATATATATCGGGCATACCGCATCGCAGGTGCAGGGTGCTGATCTGGTTGTCTATTCCACCGCACTGCCTAAGGATAATGTGGAACGGGTTGAAGCGGAGAAGCAGGGGATTCCTGTAATTCACCGGGCTCAAATGCTGGCTCGCCTGCTGAATGAGCGTAAGGGAGTGGCGGTTGCAGGGGCTCACGGGAAGACTACAACTTCTTCTATGATCGCACTGGTTATGGAAGAATGCGGGACAGACCCGACCTTCATTATTGGCGGGGAGATTATGAATATCGGTACCAATGCCAAAGCAGGACAGAGTGAGTATGTGGTGGCCGAGGCTGACGAGAGTGATGGATCATTCCTACAATATTATCCGGCGCTTGGGGTTGTTACTAATATTGAAGCCGATCACCTTGAGAATTATGACGGTAACTTTGATCGATTGAAGGAAGCTTATGTACAGTTCCTGAATCAGATCAGGCCGGACGGCAAGGCGGTAGTCAGCGGGGATGATGAGAATATCCGCGAACTGCTTCCTAACCTCTCAGGTCAGGTGATTACCTATGGTATTCAACAGCAGTGTGATTATATGGCTTCGAACATCATTCTCGGAGATCGAAAAGTAACCTTCACGCTGAGCACGCAAGGGGAAACCCTTGGACAAGTTGAACTGTCGGTTCCGGGTCAACACAATGTCTATAATGCGATGGCCACCATTATCGTCTGCTTGGAGGCCGGTATTCCTTTTCAGGATATTGTGAGAGCGATCGTTTTGTTCACGGGGGCCAAAAGACGTTTCCAGGTACTTGGCGAATCGAAGGATATTCTAATTATTGACGATTATGCTCACCATCCGACTGAGATTGAGGCCACGATTAGCGCAGCCAAAGCCACTGGCAAAAGAATTATCGCGGTGTTCCAGCCGCAGCGCTATACACGTACCTTCTTCCTGCTCGATGCTTTCAGCCGGGCTTTCTCGGAGGCCGATGAGGTGATTATAACCGACATTTATTCCCCGGCGGGTGAGAAGCAGATTGAAGGGGTTCACTCTTCCAAGCTGGTGGAGCTCATCAAGCAGAACAGCAATGCAAGTGCTCGTTATCTGCCTACCAAGCAAGAGGTCATCGAGGATCTGGAGGGACGTATTCAGCCCGGTGATTTAGTTCTGACGATGGGCGCGGGAGATATTTATAAAGTGGGTTATGCTTTAGCAAGTGGATTGAAATCTGAATAAGACTGCACACACCGTCAGGGGTTCCTGGCGGTTTTTTGTCGTGATCCCTCAGCTTCAAGCATAACTCTCCCATCCCGAACATATAGCTTATCTATATAGTTGGGACAAGGAGAGTGTGTCATATGAATAAGGCAAGAATGACATTTCGATTTGATGAGCCGGAGGCGGATAAATTTGAAGCTAGGCCGCAGAATAACATAGAATCAGCTCCCGATTACACGCCGCAGGCCGAGCGGACCCGAGAGAAGAATCCTTTAACTGTCCCCCTGGTGATGAATCCTCTGGAGAACTGGGGAGAGCCCTTTTTGGCCCATAGTCATTCGCAGACTAATTTTAGCCCGGACATCAACAATGCCGAGTATTCGGAAATGAATACGACGCTACGAGACGATATCATCTCCCATGACGAAGTGTATTATATATCGCCAAAACGCCCTTCGAGGTGGAAGCTGGCCGGTTCCATATCTGCTGCTGTGGTTACGGGAACCTTGTTCGGATTTGTCGTCCTATCCATGTTCAATAAAGACATCTCTCTACCCATTCCAGGAATATCATCGATTCAATCAGGCAGCTCCGCAGGTACATCGTCTGTAGCTGTTCTGGGTCAAGCAGATGATCCGAATAACCAGAAGGGCCATATTCCTACGGTTAAAGCGGTACTGCCAGAACAAGCTTATTACTTCCTCCAATATGGTGTCTTCAGTACCTCCCAAGGGGTGAAGCAGGCACAGGAGGAACTCCAGCAAACCGGTGTGGCTGCAGCCAGAGATACGCTCGATAACAAGCGGGTATATGCAGGGGTGTCCACCGAGAGAGAACAGGCCAAGCTGTTGAGCAGCCAGTTGAAGTCAAGCGGTGTGAATTTGATCCTTCATGAGATCCTCTACCCGTCTGAGGCTGAGATCCAGTATAGCGGAGATGTCGGGGTGCTTGATCAGTATCTGGAGGAAAGTGCAGATCTCGTTAAGCTGCTCAGTGTCACTTCCGCCTCACTGCTGGAGACGAAAGATGCCCAGAAACAAAGCCAGGCTGAAGTAGCTAATCTGAAAGAAAAGCACCGGGAATGGACAGAGAATGCTTCAGCTGTAAAAGGCGGTCTGCCAAGTGACAGGAAGAAGACAGCGGATGCCATGGAAAAAGCGATGAACACAGCAGTTGAAGCACTTGGACAATATAATTTAAATGGGTCACACACCCATTTATGGGAAGTCCAAACGGCGATGATGGAGTATATCCTGCTTCAAAAGGAACTTCTGGGGATCGATAAACTATGATTAGCTGCAAATCCGGGTGGGAAATGGAAATACTTCCCCATACCGGATTTGTGTTTGTATTGCCATGGAATTAACCTTATAATAATAAAGTGTCAAAAAATGGCGAGGAATCCGAATCTACAGAGGGAGGATTCATTTTTTTTGGAAAATAATCAATCACGTCAAATTATTCTAGCCTCTTCATCCCCCAGAAGAAGGGAACTGATTGCAGGCTTACATATTCCATTTGAAATCATTCCGAGTCATGCGGACGAAACGACACCAGAAGACTGGGCGCCGGAGCGGATCGTGACTGAACTTGCACACCGCAAGGCAGTGGCGGTCTACCAATCCCTGACTCCAGCGAGAACAGACTCGATTATTGTCGGCAGTGATACGATAGTGGTGCTGAATGGACGAGTACTCGGGAAGCCTTCTTCCAAGGAAGAAGCGGCCTCCATGCTTCGAGCCTTGCAAGGCCAAAGTCATCAGGTATTTACAGGCGTGTCTTGCATAGATGGGGCAACGGGCGATACTTTGACCGATTACCGCGTTACGAAGGTTATGATGAGAGCACTTTCCAAGGTTGAAATTGCGGCATACGCAGAGAGTGGGGAAGGGTTGGACAAGGCAGGCGCCTATGCCATTCAAGGGCTTGGAGCGACACTTGTCACTGAGATTCAGGGCTGCTATTTCAATGTAGTGGGTCTTCCGCTCTCTCTTTTAAGTGAAATGCTCAAGAAATTTGATATGTATGTACTATAATCCAGAACATCATGGTGCTGCTCACGAATTATGGAAGAGAGGAAGTTATGATGGAGCCAGCTGCCTATATGCTGCGTGACATCCCCCATGATGAACGACCACGAGAACGCATGATGCAATATGGGGCGGGTGCGCTCAGCCATGCCGAACTGCTTGCGATACTACTGCGAACAGGAACCCGTCAGGAGTCTGCGCTGCATATGGCTCAGAGAATTCTGAATCAAGCCGGAGGCATTCGGAATTTGATGGATCTCAGCGTGGAAGAATTAATGCAGACCAAAGGAATCGGAACGGCCAAAGCGATCCAGCTTAAGGCTGGATTTGAGCTTGGAATCCGGGTATCTGCAGCAAGAAGCACGGAGCGGATTACGATTCGCAGCCCGCGGGATGCCGCCGATTTACTAATGGAACAACTGCGTTATTTGAAGAAGGAACATTTTGTCTGTATATTTCTGAATACAAAAAATCATATCATAGCTCAAGAGACACTCTCCATGGGCAGCCTGAATGCCTCGATTGTTCACCCGCGCGAAGTCTTCCGTGCAGCCATTAAATGCAGCAGTGCTTCTGTTGTATGCGCCCATAACCACCCAAGCGGTGATCCTGCGCCGAGCCCGGAAGATATCCAGATTACGCAGAGGTTGTGTGAAGCGGGCCAGATTGTAGGGATCGATGTCCTGGACCATATCGTCATTGGGGATGGAGTTTTCGTTAGTTTGAAGGAGCAAGGTCTCATGTAATATAATAGCTTAGACACATAAGGAAAGGGAGTTACAACATGCTAGGTGGTTTTACGAAAGACTTGGGAATTGACTTGGGAACAGCGAATACACTTGTTTATATCCGTGGAAAAGGAATTATTGTTAGGGAGCCTTCAGTGGTTGCTCTTAATACTGATACAAAAGCCATTGTAGCTGTTGGCGAATCCGCGAAAAAGATGATTGGTAGAACACCGGGGAACATCCGTGCTATCCGTCCTATGAAAGATGGGGTTATTGCTGATTTTGATACAACAGCAACGATGATTAAATATTTCATTCGTCAAGCACAGAAGCAGCGTTCGCTGTTTCAACGTCATCCAAATGTAATGGTATGCGTGCCTTCCGGTATTACAGCTGTTGAACAGCGTGCGGTTGAAGATGCAACAAAGCAGGCGGGCGCCCGCGAAGCTTATACAATTGAAGAGCCTTTTGCCGCAGCTATTGGGGCAGATCTTCCGGTCTGGGAGCCAACTGGCAGCATGGTTGTTGATATCGGTGGAGGTACAACTGAAGTGGCTGTTATCTCGCTTGGAGGTATTGTAACCAGCCGTTCTGTCCGGGTTGCAGGGGATGAAGCAGACGAGTCTATTATTCAATATATCAAACGCCAATATAATTTGATGATCGGGGAGAGAACGGCTGAGCAGTTGAAGATGGATGTAGGCTCTGCTATGCCGCTTGATCAGGTGGAGACCATGGAGATTCGCGGACGTGATCTGGTTACAGGTCTGCCTAAGACGATCACGATTACTTCGGATGAGATCTCGGAAGCTTTGGGCGACACAGTTAATGCGATTGTCGATGCTGTTAAGGTAACGCTTGAGAAATGTCCTCCGGAGCTTGCCGCCGATATTATGGACCGCGGTATTGTTCTTACGGGTGGTGGAGCATTGCTTCGCAATCTGGACAAACTCCTTGCGAATGAGACAGGAATGCCTGTCATTGTTGCCGAGAATCCATTGGACTGTGTAGCTATCGGAACAGGTCGTGCACTAGATAATATTCATTTATTCAAATCAAGAAGCAGTTCAGCCATCAAATCTAGAAGATAGTGTGCGTAGAAGACAGCCCTTGTATTGGGAGAGAAAAAGTAAGATAAGAGGGTGTTGGAACTGTTTAAGCTGCTAGGAAATAAAAGATTGTTCATATTATTGATTGGACTTATCCTGTTTGTTGCTGTGATGGGATTTACACTCGGACCACGGGCAGGCTTGTCCTGGCCCGAGAAGTTCATCAAGGATACGGTAGGTTTTGTCCAATCTGTATTCTACAAGCCCGCTCGTGCTGTAGCGGGCTTCTTTGAAGATATCAGCAATCTGCGTTCTCTGCAGGAAGAGAACAAGGAGCTGAAGATCATGATGGCCCATTATTCCCGTGAAATGCCTAAGATTAATGCATTGCAGACTCAGGTAGAGAGCCTGCAGAATGATCTTAAATTCACTGAAGCTCAGAAGAATAGTAACAAATTCGATCTGGCTATCGTTGATGTGGTTAGCGTGAACAACGATCCTGCGAACCGGACTTTAGTCATTAATAGAGGTAGCAATGACAAAATCAGAAAAGGCCTGACCGTAATCTCGGATAAAGGTATGGTCGGTATTGTTAGTGAAGTAAGCAACTTCACTTCCACCGTTAAGCTGCTTACGTCCATGGATTCCAGAGATATAACCTCGCCCGGCATTGCGGCTACCGCAGTAGGGAAAGAGAATACCTCTTTCGGGATCATTGAGGACTATGACCAGCAGACGGGTACTTTTCTGATGACCAAGATTAATCAAAATGATCCACTGGCCAAAGGCGATCAAATCGTTACTTCGGGAGCGGGTGGAGCTTTTCCTAAGAACCTGCCTATCGGCACAGTGGTAAGCCGTCAGCCTGGTAACGGATTAACCGCTACCGCAACCATTAAGCCGGCAGCCAGTTTCGAGAACTGGAAAAGTCTTTTCGTTGTAATTACCTGGGAGGTACCGAAATAATGGCACGTCGTTATGTAATGACCCTGCTGTTATTTCTCTTATTCATCGTGGAGACCACGATAGTCCCACTTCTGATTCCAGGTGCTTGGCAGACGCGGATCATTCCGCATCTAGTCTTTGTAGTGATCTTGTTTGCGGCAGTTTATGATCATAGATATGTTGCACTCATGCTTGGACTTGCTTTCGGTATGCTCCACGATGTGGTGTTTTATGGCATTATGATTGGTACTTATTCCTTTTCCATGGGACTATCCGGTTATTTAATGGGCTTATTATTCCGGTCCCGCCGGGCTTCTCTACTAGTGATGATGATTGTTGTCGTGATTGGAAGTCTGCTGATGGATTCAATGGTATTTGGCATATATACGGTATTTAAGATTTATAAATTGCCTTACACCTACGCGCTTGTTGACCACATTATTCCAACTATGATTGTACAGCTGATCTTTGCTCTGGCCATTTATGTGCCCCTGCGCCGTCAAATCGATAAACTCGTGAGACGGCGTCCCCAGGAGGAGACTGCCTGACTTTCAGACGTCATTTTCAGTGGCGAAGGAGGAAATGGCAGGCTCATTCACGAATTGATGTAAGGGGAGGGACAGGCTTATGACAGTAAAATCAAACCATGTAACTATAAAAGGCACCAAAGATGGCCTGATATTCCTGCTAGACGATCAGTGTGAATTCTCAGAGCTCCTTGAAGATCTTAGATATAAACTGGAACACAGCCATCAGAATATTTTGACCGGACCTATCATTCATGTGGATGTTAAGGTGGGCCTCAGAGAGATTACGGAAGAACAAAGAGACGAAATTTTGGATACGCTGAAGCAAAAAGGAAATCTGCTTATCCGTTCAATCGATACACCGGCTTTGGATTCGCAGAACATAGATAAGAATCAATTGGCAATTCATTCAGGGATGATCCGTTCGGGACAGGTGTTTCATCATGATGGGAATTTGCTGTTTCTGGGCGATGTGAATCCTGGAGGTACGATAGAATGCACGGGGGATATTTTTATAATTGGTGCATTACGGGGGATGGCCCACGCCGGAGTTGACGGGAACGAGGCAGCGATTATAGCGGCTTCATTCCTGGCACCAACCCAGCTGCGAATTGCGGAAGTGATTAGCAGACCTCCGGATGAATGGGAGAACAGAGAGACAAGCATGGAATTTGCTTATTTGAAGGACGGGGCCATGCAAATTGACAAAATTACGAATATAGTCCGAGTACGGCCGGATTTAAGCTCATTTAAAGGGGTGTAGATTATGGGAGAGGCTATTGTCGTCACTTCGGGTAAAGGCGGCGTCGGCAAGACTACGACGTCAGCGAATATAGGAACAGCACTTGCGCTGCTTGGCAAAAAGGTTTGTCTGGTCGATACGGACATCGGTCTTCGCAACCTTGATGTTGTCATGGGGCTTGAGAATCGCATTATTTACGATTTGTGCGATGTGGCGGAAGGACGCTGCCGCTTGAATCAGGCGCTTGTAAAGGACAAGCGTTTTGAAGAGCTGTATATGCTTCCGGCTGCCCAGACCAAAGATAAGAATGCGGTGTCACCGGAGCAGGTCCGGGACATCATTCTTGAACTGAAGAAAGAGTATGAATATGTAATTATCGATTGTCCGGCAGGAATTGAGCAGGGATTCAAGAACGCCATTGCCGGCGCGGATCAGGCTATTGTGGTGACTACTCCGGAGCATGCAGCCGTTAGGGATGCGGACCGGATTATTGGACTTTTGGAAAGTTCCCACATTAATTCTCCCAAGCTGGTGGTTAACCGGATTCGCGTGAATATGGTCAAATCCGGAGATATGCTCGATATTGAGGGGATTCTGCAGGTGCTGAATATCGATCTGATTGGGATTGTTCCCGATGATGAGCTCGTCATTAAAGCGGCAAATTCTGGAGAGCCTACAGTCATGAATCCGGATTCCAAAGCAGCGATAGCTTACCGCAACATAGCCCGGCGTATTCTGGGCGACACGGTTCCCCTGATGCAGCTTGACCAGAAGAAAGGCGCATTTACGCGCTTTAAGAAGTTTTTTGGAATGGGTTGATCGGTTTTGCTTTTTAAAATAAAAAAGTTAGATTGGTCAATGGTATTTATTCTGGGCATATTTATGATCTTCAGCTACCTTCTGGTGCGAAGTGCGATTGCCCCCTCGCTTGATCAATTTCATGGCTATGACGTTAGAACCCTGATATTTTATGTGTTGGGGTTCATTGTTATTCTGGGCATCTCCCTGATAGATTACAGGGTTCTCCTGGATTACAGCTGGTACATTTATGGCGCAGGCTGTCTTTTGCTGGTGGCGGTCTATTTGTTCGGTGCAGACATCAATGGAGCCAAAAGCTGGTTTATGCTTCCTGGGGGACTTCAATTCCAGCCTGCAGAACTGGTGAAGTTCATCCTGATCCTCACAACCGCTTATTTATTAGGCAAGCGCGGCGGTCAGCCGCTCCATTTCCGTAGAGATGTGATTCCGATCGCAGGCGTAACCCTACTGCCGTTTTTGCTTGTTTTAATACAGCCGGATCTCGGAAATGCGATTATTTATCTGGTTGTGCTAGTAGGGATGCTGTGGATTGGCAGCATTAAGTATAATCATGTGCTGATCGGACTTTCAGCTTTAGTTGCCGGCCTTGTCTTGTTCGTTACCTTGTTCAATACATATAATAAGCAGATTCACGACTTTATGTATGAGCACGACAAGCTTCACTGGTATCAGCGAATCAATACTTTCGTTAATCCTGGAGAGGCATCGCGTGATGATAAGCATCAGTCCGCTTATGCCCTAATTGCCATTGGTTCCGGAGGGCTGCTTGGAGACGGATATATGCAGGGCGACCTGAAGAATAAGAAGTTTGTCCCTTATCCTTATTCCGATTCCATCTTCGTTGTGGTCGGTGAGGAGTTCGGATTTGTGGGTGCTTCGGTGCTTATGATGGTCTACTTTTTGTTTATCTATAGAATGATAATAATAGCCATGAGGTGTTATGATAAGCGCGGAGCCTTTATTATCGTGGGGATCATTGCCATGTTTCTTTTCCAAATATTTGAGAATGTCGGCATGATGATTGGTCTGATGCCCATCACAGGCATTACGCTTCCTTTTATAAGTTATGGGGGCACCTCACTGCTGCTGAATATGCTGAGTATCGGCATTGTTTTTAGTATCAGTCTGTATCAGGAAAAATATCAGGTCTGAACATACCGGAGTATAGAGTGGGTCTGCATTTACTTTGCAGCTTCCCTCTTGCTCCGGTTTTTGTTGTTTAAGGGTGCATGTTCATATTTAGCGGCTTCTTCTCATAAGTATGGAACAAGCTATAAATTACTCAAGCTGCAAAGGGGAGTAGCACTATGGACTTAAAGTCGAGTGTGAACAAGCATAGAGAAGAGCGGACACTTGTACCCGCTCCGCAGGATCGTTCCGTGCTTAGTAGCCCGCTATGGGAGGCACCCGTCCATCCTTCCTCCCACGAGATAGAAGAACACTTCTATGAAGCTAGCCGTACTAGCTATCCTGAAGCTCAGGAGCCTGATCCGGAGCTTATATGGAAACAGAACAAGACAAGATGGATAGACGATATGGGGACGAGTTCAAAAGGTTTTAATCCTGACGATAAGAATCCCCCTAAATCCACATCCTTTTGGAAAATGTTCTTTTTACGCGTCATGGCTAGCGGCATGATATTTGGAGCGCTTTGGGGCATCTACCAGTACCAGCCTGAATGGTCGCTTCCGATCCGTCAATTTGTCGCCAAGGCGCTTACGGAGGAGAGTGACTTTGGGGCTGCCCAGGTCTGGTACGAAGAGCATTTTGGCGGTGCACCTTCATTCATACCTATCTTTGGTCAAAGTAAGGACAAGGGTCAGAAGGTTCAAAGCCAAAGGATATTCTCCTCGCCTATGGAGGGAACCGTTACTTTGCCATTCGCCTTGAACTTTAAAGGGGTTGAGGTGCTTCCTTCTGCCAAAATCCTTAAATCGGGCGGGGCGCAGGTGAAAAGTGTGGAGACAGGTCGTGTAACCGAGGTTTCCCAGGATGTAAACCTGGGGTTAACCGTTCAAATAGAGCATCCCGGAGGGTATTACTCGATCTACGGACACTTGAGCGGTGCCAATGTACAGCAAGGGGATTGGATTGAAGGGGGAGAAGAAATAGGCAGCTTGAAGAGTTCAGGGGTAGATCATCAGAAAGTCTTGTATTTTGCCTTAAAAAAGGACGGTCAATATATTGACCCGTCTGAAGTGGTGCCTTTTGATTAGATTGGGGGGAATTCAGTTCTCCGTACACCCCTTGTTCGTTGTTATTATGCTTGCCTCCGTGCTGACAGGCCGTTTTCTCGAGCTGATTGCCCTCTTCGGTATTGTCTTTGTTCATGAGCTTGGTCATGTGGCCGCTGCAAGATGGTTCGGCATTTCCGTCCTATCAGTTACCATGCTTCCGTTTGGCGGTAATGCCGTTATGGAAGACACCGGGAATATTACAGCGGGGAAAGAAATCGTAATTGCATTGGCAGGTCCCTTTCAAAACCTGGTTCTAATCGGAATCACGCTGCTTCTACATCAGAACGCTGTTTGGGAAGGGGCCTTTCCTGATTATTTTATACAGTGTAATATGCTGATTGCTTTGTTTAATTTACTGCCAATTCTGCCGCTGGATGGCGGAAAGATCAGTCAGGCCTTATGCAGCTTGTCCTTGCCTTATCATTCGACTATTCTTTGGTGCACCAGGGTCAGTGTTCTGTTCAGCGGGTTGGTTATTATCTATGCCGTAGGCCCGTGGCTGATGGGCGGAGCTCTTCAGCTTAATTTGCTGCTGATCGGCAGCTTTCTTCTGTATTCCAACTTGACCGATTATCGAAACGTTCATTATCGATTTCTCCGTTTTTTGATGAACCGGGATAAATCATTCTCACAGCATTTAATCCAGGGTAGCCTCGTACAGCCGATAATTGCGGACACCTCGAAACCTTTGGACCGAATCTTGCGTCTATTAAGACGAGAGAAATATCATTTTATTTATGTAATGAACCATGAGGGACAGGTTATGGCGGTTGTACCGGAGCAGAAGATTATTACCTCCTATTTGACGGGGAGATCGAATCACTGAACCTGGTTCCATGGTATAATTTGATGGCAACAGTTCGGCAGAGCGTAAGCAGGGGTGAGTAGATGAAGCAGATGATTGTGCGCTGCGAGCCGGGCTCTACACAGATGGCACTGCTCGAACATGGCAGACTGGTGGAGTTCGCGGTAGAGCGTGCTGAAGAGAGCGGCGTGGTAGGCAGCTTGTTTAAAGGGCGCGTAATTAATGTAATTCCAGGGATGCAGGCAGCCTTTGTGGATATTGGGCAGAAGAAGAATGCTTTTCTGTATATTGACGATGTTCTGCACCCCCATTTAGAGAAGCAGCCAAAGCTCAAGCCTTCCATTACAGAGCTGCTTAGGGTTGGACAAGAACTTGTTGTTCAAGTTGTGAAAGATGCACTGGGAACGAAAGGCGCTCGGGTAACTACACATTATTCTCTGCCTGGCCGATGGATCGTGTATATGCCCATCTCCGGGTATGTTGCCGTATCCAAGCGGATTGAGAGAGAGAATGAAAGGAATCGCCTCAAACAACTAGGGGAAGAACTTCGCCATGAAGAAGAGGGATTAATCATACGGACGGTTGCAGAGAACGAACAGGCTGAAGCTATCGAGGAAGATTTACGATTTCTGCGTGCACAGTGGAAAGCTATTCTGGGCCGGGCCGAAGAAGTCCAAGCCCCCGCGCTTCTTCATCAGGATTTAAGCATGGTTCAGCGGTTAATGAGGGATGTGTATATTCCTCAAACCGGTGAGCTGATTCTTGATAACAAGAAGCAGGCGGAAGAAGCAGCAGCTTTCCTAGCAGGGATGCTTCAAGTTGATCTCCCGAAAGTCCAGGAATACAAGGATAACAAGCCCATCTTTGAAGCATATGGCATTCAGCATCAGATCAATAAGGACTTCCAGAGAAAAACCTGGCTGCCTGGCGGCGGATATCTGATTTGGGACCGGACCGAAGCATTAACTGTAATTGATGTGAACACAGGTAAATTCACGGGTACGGACAATCTTGAAGATACGGTATTTCAGACTAATCTGGAGGCTGCAGCTGAGATTGCAAGACTGCTCCGTCTTCGGGATACCGGGGGAATAGTCATTATTGATTTTATTGACATGGAGATTGAAGAGAACCGCAGCAGCGTATTAAATATGCTGGAACTGAAGATGAGACCTGACCGGACACAGCATCATATTCTTGGCTGGACCAAATTGGGTCTGCTTGAGTTGACTCGTAAGAAAATGCGTGAGGGCAGCGGGGCTCATTTGGATATTTGTTCAGTATGTCAAGGGACAGGCAGATTGAAACGTTAAGAAAACTGAAAGATAGAGTTGATTTTGGGGAGTGCCCATGCTATTATAATTTAGTATGTGTCTTAAGTGAACTCTTCTGCACATGCTGTAACCGCTCCGATCGGGTCACAAGAATGCCTTTGGCATCACCTGAATCAGGCGAGTCTGAGAAATGAGGAGGTGCAGACAAATGTACGCAATTATTGAAACAGGTGGCAAACAATACCGTGTTCAAGAAGGAGATGTTCTTTACATCGAGAAATTGAATGCTGGTGACGGCGAGAGTGTTACTTTCGATCGTGTTTTGGCAGTTTCTAAAGGTGACGGCTTGGTAGCAGGAGCTCCACTCGTATCCGGTGCAAGTGTAACAGCGAAAGTTGAGAAACACGGCAAAGGTGAGAAAGTGGTTGTATTCAAATACAAAGCTAAGAAGAACTACCGTAAGAAACAAGGTCATCGTCAACCATACACGAAAGTGACCATCGAGAAAATCCAAGCGTAAGAAGGTGCGGTAATTGATTATCGTCTCCATATTGCGCCGTAACAGCAGTACTATTCAAGGATTTAAAGTGGAAGGCCATGCGAATTATGCCAAGGCCGGTGAAGATATTGTATGTGCAGGCGTCTCTGCTGTCACAGTAGGTACAGTCAACTCGATTGAAGAACTTACCGGTATCGTTATGGAGTCGGAAATGAAGAACGGTTTTCTAAACGCAGTTCTCCCGAATTCCAGCCAGTCTGCCGCATTTGATCAGGCTCAGCTTTTGTTGTCATCCCTGGTGGTTATGCTGAAGGGTATCGAACAGTCATACGACAAGTATATTAAGATAAAGTATATCACTATTTAAAGAAGGAGGTAGACAACAATGTTGAAATTGGATCTCCAGTTATTTGCATCCAAGAAGGGTGTAGGTTCCACAAAGAACGGACGCGATAGTGAAGCGAAACGTCTTGGTGTGAAGCGTGCTGACGGCCAAACCGTTACTGGTGGTAGCATCCTCGTTCGCCAACGCGGTACGAAGATTCACCCAGGTAACAATGTGGGAATCGGTAAAGATGACACTCTCTTCGCAAAAGTTGATGGTGTAGTGAAATTCGAACGTTGGGGTCGCGATCGCAAAAAAGTGAGCGTCTACCCTGCCCAAGTCGCTCCGGTAGCGGCTGCAGTTGAAGCGTAAGAATTTGATTAAGCCCCCGGCAGTTATGCCGGGGGCTTTTTTGTAGTTAGCATCTGACTGGGGCGGCGCGAATTCTTTTGTGATATACTGGTTAATGATGTCACCTCCGGAAAAGGAATGGAGAATTATGAAATATCGTAAATCGGCTCCTATAGTTGCCCTTATGTTAGCTTTAGTACCTATGATCGCGGTATATTTTGCTCATTCTCTCATTCTGCATCTTGCAGCATGTGTATGGGGAGGGCTCATAGGTCTGAGCTATTTTCAGGTTATGAAGCGGCAGAAGGAAAAAGAGACAAAGCGGCTGCTTGATTCATTTCAGCGAACAGCTACAGCTACACTGGGACATCATCGTCATGACTGGATGAATGATTTGCAAATTTTATATGGTTATATTCAGCTTGGAAAGCATGATAAACTCGTCCACTGTGTGGAAAGAATAAAGGAACGGATGAATATTGAGAGCAGTATTTCCAAATTAGGCATCCCGTCTTTGGTGTTCTATCTGCAGTCGTTCCGTGAGGTTAACAGGTCTATTCATCTGGATGTTGAAATTGAGGAAGGACTGCAGCTCAGCGACCTGCTTGATGCTGGGCAAGCGGAAGAACTGACCGATGCCATCATGGATACGGTGCGTGCCTTTCAATTTGCCGGACGTTCTTCATGGGGAGAGGTATTAGAGCTCAGGATGTCCATTTTTACAGAGAATCAAGAAATTGTCGTTATGTTTGAGCAGGATGGGGACTATGGTAACGCTGAAATACTTAGACAGAGAATCGAAGAGACGGTTCAGGGCAAGCGGGTTAGAGCAGAACAGACTGAACCGCTGCAAGCCTCATTTGAGTTGCGTATACCATGTTGAACTATATAATGAGGTGAGATCATGTTTGTAGATAAAGCGAAGATATATGTAAAGGGCGGCGATGGTGGAGATGGAATCGTCTCGTTCCGGCGTGAGAAGTATGTACCGAATGGGGGTCCTGCAGGTGGGGACGGAGGTCGAGGCGGTGACGTGATCTTTCGGGTTGACGAAGGCTTGCGCACCCTAATGGATTTCCGTTATCAAAGGCATTTCAAAGCGCAGCGTGGAGAGAAGGGCCGTAATAAGAGCCAGCACGGCGCTGGTGCTGATGATATGATCGTTCGTATACCACCAGGTACGGTGATTATAGATGAAGACACTCAGGAAGTACTAGCAGATCTAACCCGGGATGGCCAGCAGGTCGTAGTAGCTCGTGGGGGCCGGGGAGGCCGCGGAAATATCCGCTTCGCAACACCGAACAATCCTGCTCCAGAGCTTGCGGAGAACGGTGAAGAAGGTCAGGAAAGATACATTATTCTCGAACTTAAAGTGATGGCGGATGTAGGTCTGGTTGGATTCCCTAGTGTCGGCAAATCAACTTTGCTGTCCGTGGTCTCTGCGGCCAAACCTAAGATAGGTGCGTATCACTTTACAACAATAACACCGAATTTAGGCGTAGTTGATGTAGGTGAGGGAAGAAGCTTTGTTATGGCCGATTTGCCGGGTCTAATCGAGGGTGCTCATGAGGGTGTAGGTCTTGGACATGAGTTCCTGCGGCATGTTGAACGTACCCGCGTCATCATTCATGTGGTGGATATGGCCGGTTCTGAAGGACGTGACCCATTTGAGGATTGGCAGAAAATCAATGATGAATTGAAGCTGTACAATGTGGATCTTGAGAACCGTCCCCAAATTGTGGCTGCCAACAAGATGGACATGCCTGAAGCTGCGGAGCATCTTGAGGCATTCCGTGTCAAGGTCGCCGAGGTTCGGCCGGACCTTGAAATCCTCCCGATTTCCTCTTTGACAAGAGAAGGGGTTCAAGAGCTGCTGTACCGGGCGGCAGACTTACTGGATTCTATTCCAGAAGCACCTGCAATTGAAGAAGTAACTGAAGTGAATGAACGCAAAATTTACAAGCTCGATAAGAAAGAAGATGAAAGCTTCGTAATCAAGCGTGAGAATGAGGCCTTCATAGTGGAAAGCCCTGCGATTGAGCGAATGATGAAGCGGATGCAGCTGAACAGTCATGAGGCTATTCTTAAGCTTGCCAGAACTATGCGTCATATGGGTATCGATGACGAACTCCGTAAGCGGGGTGCTGAGGACGGTACCATTGTGCGAATTGGAGATTTCGAATTCGAATTCGTCGAAGGCAGCAGTTACTATTATTAATACTTGCCGTCTGTTGTCTTTAGTTCAAGGACAGCAGACGGCTCTTTTATTAGAAACAGACTGAAATCTATTGCCCGAACCGATGGTTTCCTATATAATGTCCACTATAGGTGAACAACAGTCTTTTTAAGGAGGACGTTTGTGAAAGAACGTTATTTCTTGGTTCGGGAGGATATTCTTCCAGAAGCCGTAGTCAAGACACTGCAGGTGAAGCAGCTTTTGGCGGGTGGAGAAGTGAAGACCGTGCATGAGGCTGTGGAGCAGGTGGGAATCAGTCGAAGTGCATTTTACAAATATAAAGATGGGATCCATGTGCTTAATCATCTCGAGAGAGAGCGGATTGCGACGATCTCTTTTGATTTGGAGCACCGCTCCGGTAGATTGTCGGAGGTACTCGGCCTGATTGCGGGCTTTGGCGGAAATGTACTTACCATTAATCAAAGTATTCCGCTGCAGGGAAGGGCAAATGTCGTTATTTCAGTAGAAATCTCACGTCTGACTGATGAGCTAGACGAATTGACGGTAACTCTTCAGGGAACTCCCGGAGTGAGCCGGGTCCATGTTATCGGTCAAGGTTAGATTGAAGCCATTATAATATTATGAGGAACTAGGAGGAGATGCGGGTGAAACCTGTTAAAGTTGGATTGTTGGGATTGGGTACTGTTGGGACGGGTGTGATCCGTATTGTTGAAGGACATCAGGAGGATTTGAGCAGTCAGGTAGGTTCTCCGATTGTAATTGAGAAAGTGGCTGTCAGAAGTATGGATAAGGTGAGAAATATCGCAATTGATTCCAGTAAACTGACTGATAATCCACTCGATGTCATTCGTGATCCAGAGATTGACGTCATCGTTGAGGTAATGGGCGGCATAGATGGGACGAAGGAATATATTCTGGAGGCACTTGAACGCGGGAAGCATATCGTAACGGCTAATAAGGATCTCATGGCTCTTCACGGTTCCGAGATTTTGGCAAAAGCACAGGAAAAGCAGTGCGATGTATTCTATGAAGCCAGTGTGGCAGGCGGGATTCCAATTATCCGTACCCTCATTGAAGGCTTCTCGTCAGACCGTATTATGAAGATCATGGGGATTGTGAATGGGACAACCAATTTTATTCTGACTAAAATGAGCCAGGAAGGTGCTTCCTATGAGGATGTACTCAAGGAGGCGCAAGAGCTGGGATATGCGGAATCCGATCCTACGTCCGACGTAGAAGGCCTTGATGCAGCACGCAAAATGGCTATTCTCGGCACGCTCGGCTTCCGGACTAATGTTGAGCTGAGTGACGTAAGTGTAAGTGGGATTTCAAGCGTATCCAAAGAGGATATTTTATATGCCAAACAGCTTGGTTACGAGATGAAGCTGTTAGGTATTGCCGATAGACAGGACGAACAGTTCAGCATTAGTGTGCAGCCTACCATGGTCAAGAAGTCACATCCGATTGCATCCGTTAATGGTGTATTTAATGCCGTATACGTATATGGTGAAGCTGTAGGAGAGACGATGTTCTACGGTGCGGGTGCAGGGGAGATGCCTACAGCCACCTCTGTAGTTGCAGATTTGGTTGCTGTAGTTAAGAACCTGAAGCTGGGCGTTAATGGACTGAAAGCGATTGTCCCTTACAAGGTGAAGAAGCTGAAGAGTGATGAGGAGATTTCTTATAAGAACTTTTTGCTTTTGCATGTTGAAGATAAAGCAGGGGTGCTTGCTCGAATTACCCAAGTCTTCGCTGAGTATGATGTAAGCCTTGAATCGGTAGTACAATCTCCAAATGAGCATACAGATGCAGAAATAATGATCGTAACTCATGACGCAAGCCAAGCGAACATGAATAAAGTGCTTCAGCATTTTGAATCCCTGGATGTTATCCGCCGAATTAAGAGTGTATATCGTGTTGAAGGATAATTTATATAACAAAGGGGTTAAGTCATGAGTTGTTCGCAATCAAATAGTGTTCGGGTGAGGATTCCGGCGAGTACTGCGAATTTGGGTCCGGGCTTTGACACTTTGGGTATGGCATTATCGTTATATGCATGGATCGAAATGAAAGCTGCAGATCAAACGACATTCCATCTCTATGGAGATGAGATGAAGGGGATTCCAGTAGATAAGAGCAACCTGATTTATCAAGTTGCTCAATCTGTTTTCAAGGAAGCCGGAGTTGCGATCCCTGAGCTTGAAATTTCAATGTATTCGGATATTCCTTTGACAAGAGGACTTGGAAGCAGTGCATCGGCAATCGTAGGGGCGCTTGTCGCAGCCAATGAACTGATTGGTGCTCGATTAACTTCCTCCAAGTTGTTCGATATGGCAACTGCCCTTGAGAAACACCCTGATAATGTTGGGGCATCTTTATTCGGTGGTATTATTGCAGCTTCTTGGGATGGCGAGCATGCCGATTATATTAGAATTGAACCCTCTTCCGATCTGGGAGTGCTGGTAGCGATTCCTGACTTTCAATTATCTACATCCAAGGCCAGGGATGTACTTCCGGAACAAGTATCATTAACAGACGCAGTATATAATATCAGCAGATCATCCCTGCTTACCGCGGCTTTCGCTGCAGGACGTCTTGATCTGATTTCTGCTGCAATGAGGGACAGGATTCACCAGCCTTATCGCGCTTCGCTTATTCCGGGAATGTCTCGAATTCTGAACGAAGCTTCTGATCATGGAGCACTTGGAGCAGCCTTAAGTGGAGCAGGTCCTACACTGCTCGCGTTAATTGATAAGCGTGCCGGGATGGGGCAGGAGCTCGAGGAATTTCTTCTAAGAACTTTGAATGAACATGGAATAACCGCGAAGACACTGTGGCTGGAGCCAAGTCGTGAGGGCGTGATCCGCATGGATAAAGGTACAGATCAGCGCTCTTTCTTGGATATCATTAAAGGGGATTGAAGCAAATGAAAAGAATTGCCTTACTGCCTGATGGGACTGTATCGCATGAAGCAGCATTGTACTTATTTGGGGATGAAGCTGTAGAACTAGTTCATTATAAACAAATTTCAGATGTATTCTTATCGACTGCGAATGGGAACACGGATTATAGTGTAATTCCAATTGAAAATACAATTGAAGGCTCAGTTTCTCTGCATATGGACTGGCTTGTTCATGAAGTCGATATTCCGATGCAGGTAGAGTGGGTGTATCCTTCCATACAGAATTTAATCGGAAGAAGACAGGAGCTTTTGTCCCCGGATGGAAAGCTGGATCTATCAAAGGTAACCAAGGTCATTTCTCACCCTGTCGCCATGGCTCAGTGTCAGCAGTTCATTCGCTTACATATGCCGAAGGCCGAGCTCGAGAACGCTCCAAGTACTTCGGAAGCAATAGAGACTGTTAAGAACAATCCGGACAAGGGTTGGCTTGCCATTGGAACGATTCTGGGAGCTAAGAGACATGGCTTGGATGTGCTTGCCGAGAAAGTGACCGATCATGATAATAACTATACCCGGTTCGTATTGATTGGACCTGCTAAGCTTGGTGAACTGAAGCCATTAGGAGAAGACAAGACGAGCATTCTGGTCACGCTGCCTTCTGACTTTCCCGGCGCGCTTCATCAGGTGCTCTCAGCTTTTTCATGGCGGAAATTGAACTTGTCCCGAATTGAGTCCAGACCCACCAAGAAAAAGCTAGGGAATTATTATTTCTATATTGATGTACTCCACAACCTGGATTCTGTGCTTCTTCCGGCGGCTATAGCCGAGATTGAGGCACTGGGTTGCCAGGTTCGGATTCTTGGTTCTTATTTAAGCTACTCTTATGAGCCCAAAATGACGGAGGTGTAGAACTGATGGCAGAGCAATGGATATACCTTGATGGAGAGTTTGTTACCAAAGAGGGAGCGAAAGTCTCGGTTTTTGATCACGGTTTTTTGTATGGGGACGGTATTTTTGAAGGGATCCGTATCTATAACGGGAATATTTTTAAATGCAAAGAGCATTTAGATCGTCTATACGATTCCGCCAAATCCATACAATTAAATATCCCGTTGTCTTATGAAGAGATGGAAGCAGCTCTTGTAGAGACCCTTCGCCGCAATGAATTGCGAGATGGCTATATCCGCCTCGTTGTGTCCCGTGGAGTGGGTAATTTGGGTCTGGACCCTAATCGCTGTCCCAAAGCCTCTGTCATCATCATTGCTGAACAGCTGGCCATCTATTCAGAGGAGGCTTATAAGACAGGTCTTAAGACGGTATCTGTATCTACTCGGCGTAATATTCCAGATGCGCTCAACCCTAAGATCAAATCGCTGAATTATTTGAATAATATTCTGGTGAAGATCCAATCCAATTTAGCTGGAGCGGGTGAGGCAATCATGATGAATGCACAGGGGTATGTGACCGAGGGCTCTGGCGATAATATTTTTATTGTAAAAAGAGGAGTTATCACTACCCCGCCTTGTTACCTCGGCGCACTTGAAGGTATTACGCGTCAGGCTATCATCGAGATCTGTGAACGAATCGGTTATAAGCTAAAGGAAGAGCCTTTCACACTCCATGATGTATATATTGCAGATGAGGTGTTCCTCACAGGAACTGCTGCTGAAGTTATTGCGGTTCGTGAAGTAGACGGACGTATTATTGGAGAAGGTCATGCAGGACCGATTACTCTCCGTTTGCTTGATGAATTTAGAAGTATCGTTGATAAGGACGGGTTGAAAGTTTGGGAATAACCTTGACTTTCTTATAGTCTGTATGGAGATCCTTTCTATCCTTAGTAGGGTAGAGAGGATTTTTTTTATTTTCTAGGATGTCAAAACCCGGGCTACTGCATAGGATGTATTAAATGGGCAAACGGGCGAATATCACGGCCCTAAGAAGAATTTTAGGAGGTCTTTGTCGCGTGAAACTACACATCGTGCAACAGGGAGATACATTGTATAACTTATCCAAGAAATATGCCGTGCCGCTGCAAAAGCTGATTGATGCCAATCCGCAGATTTCAAATCCGGATCAATTGAGTGTCGGAGATAAAGTGAAAGTTCCTGCTATGGGCGTTCCAGTTGCAGGAGGGGATAATGTGGTCTACAAGCACACGGTTAAGGAAGGGGATACCCTTTGGAAATTGTCCAATGCTTGGGGAATTCCTCTTCAGACATTGATTAACGCCAATCCACAGCTTGGCAATCCGGATGTTTTGAATGTTGGAGAGGTAGTAAATATTCCGACGGCGGGAAGTGGAAATGGTAACGGATTGACTGCCTCCCAAGCAGAAGTTCCCCAGGTGATTGGGGGAAAGAAGAATACAGCTCCTATTGAAGCTGCTCCACTTCCACTACCAGTAATACCGGTACCAGAAAATGTTCCTACGCCAACCCCATTACCAGCCCCGATTCCTGAAAATATTCCAACACCAGCCCCTGCTCCAGTCCCTGTAATACCTCCTGTTATTGAAGCTCAGCCTTCAGTTCCTGCGCCTGTAGCACCGCAGTATAAAATTGAAGTTGAATATTCGGAGATCAACGCGCCTAACTATGTATTTGAATTTCAACAGCAGCCTCAGGCCTACCAGCCTGCTCCGGAATATAAGCAAGAGCCGATTAATTATGTTCCAGAATACAAGCCTGAACCGATCAGCTACATTCCTGAGTACAAACAGGAACCTATCAGCTACATTCCTGAGTATAAACAGGAACCTATCAAGCAATCTCCTTGTGGATGTGGTCCGAGTCATTCGGAGAATATGTTTTTTCAAAACCCAGCAGGAGCAGAAACTTCACCTTCTAGTTACAATTATCCACAAGTATCTGATCAATCGTACCAACCCTATCAGGCTAACCAGTTCTATAATCCTTCTGATCTGTCGCTTACAGGTGAATATCCTGGCATTTCGAGTGCGCCCGTATACGAATGGCCCTTAACACAACCAGCCCAGGAGCCGTGTCAACCCATGTGGTCATATCCCCCAATGGGTCAGCCTACGCCATACAGTTATAATGCTTATCCAGAGGAGCAAATGACAGAGATGGAGTATACAATGCATAGCATGTGGTCCCCTGGACCAGCTCAGCCAATCTATCAACATCCGTACTCTCCTATGGGGTTTGAGGGCAATGCACCATTCCAGGCTAACATGTATACACACAACATGGGTTATGGTCACTCAGGTGAAATGCCGAATCCCTACGGGGGGTATGAATTTCCGCATCAGCCTACAGTACCCCAGAATCCTCTTGGAGGATTCGGAGCTTCAGATGTAATACGTGATAATCCCGAAGTAAATACTTTGGAGGAGCTTTTGGAGAATAACGAAACAGTATTAGAGCTTACAAAACCGAAAAGGGAAAAAGTAACTAATAACAAGGAAGCGAAGAAAGAGGGGAAAAAAGCGAGAATCTCTAGCTCGCGCAGCACCAAACCAGATCATGAGAAGGCAAAGCAGGCGAATAAGAACAAGGAAGCCAGACAAAATCCTTGGATTAATGATTAAACCAATAGGGCAGGAAGAGAGTTCGTTATGAGCTAGCTTCCTGTTTATTCTTGCTTATCCATGAACTTACCTAATGTGTTGCTTGTGCTCTCACCGGAAAGGTGGTATATTATAAATCCGGCCGCAGGGTTTGGACAAGAATTAATGATTACTTTAAGAACTTTATAATTCTTCTAAAAAAAGTTCTTGCTAATTAGGTAACAACGTGATATATTATAAGAGTTGCTGC
>NZ_RZNX01000016.1 GCF_003994465.1 Paenibacillus zeisoli
AGTAGGACGCCGCCAAGCGAAGAACCACTGCCGATCATCGGTGGTGGTTTTTATTTTTCAATAAGATAAACTTGCGAATACTCCATACAAAGACAACCCGGCTCTCTAAATTGAGAACCGGGTTGTTGTGTTTTGAGGCTTCTACTTTTAGGGCATATAATAGGAGATATCCTGCTCGTTGAGTTTGACCAGGCCATCCTTAGGCTGTTTACGAAGTGTGAGGAAGCCATAGTAGCGAGGGAGCATAAGCCATATATGCCAGAACAACATAGAGACTACAAAAGAAATTGGGGACCAAGGAAGGAGAATGGCAATCAAGCACAATCCTATCCAGGTAGTATGTAACTGAACTTTCTGGAATGTCCGGTAGTTCACATGCTGATCAGGCATATAACCGATCCAGGGAAGCTTGTAGCTAAATCTCCAGCGCTTACTATAGGAGTGTAGGACAATGATAAGTACAGAACGTGAAATAGCCAATTGAAACCAAAGGATTATAGGCAGGGAAAATATAAATGAAAAGATACTTGTCCATAGAATTGCAATGATTTCGGCCAGTACACAGACTAGGGGTAACAACAGAAAAATGACGACAAGAGGCCGGGGGAACGTAACCTTCTTCAAAAGTCTGTACTGATAGAAGGTGGCCTGGCTGGTATTTTCAACGGACATGGAGTAGCAAATCCTCCTTTAAAAGATCACTTAAATAGGTAATACGTTATGTATGCCTGTCTTATTAATATATCGGATGTAATAAAGAATATTTAAGGTTTGCCCCGTACAAACACCTAAAGAAGGCCCGCTGCATACACATATAGAAACAATTGAAGGGGCTATGAAATAGGTTTAAAATAATAGAAACTGTGCCATACTGATAGTAAAAAGATAAGGTGGGATCTTTATTGGACGGGCAGAGTGAAGAAAAGTGCATCATTTGCGGCGAGCATAAACAAGAGGGCATCGTGATTGTCTCTGAATTTATCTGTGACGCATGTGAGGCTGAGATGGTTCATACAGATGTTAAGGATGATAAATACCACTTTTTCATTCACCGGATGAAACAGATCTGGTTACAGAATAATGCTTAGGCTCTGATGAAAGGATCCACTTGCGTAATAAGGGGGTCCTTTTTTGTTTGTTTTTTGCGATCATTCGGTTCTGAAATATATATTACACAGGCTTATTATACGATAAAATAGAGAGAAACCGCAGGGAAGGATTTCATATGTTATGTCTAACCGCAATGACAATATAAAGGCTCCTTTGGCAGAGGCACTATTGAGATATGTGGAAAGGAAGGATACTTCTTTTCATGTGCCTGGTCACAAAAATGGACGTGTTTTTGAACAACTTACCGGAGGATATAAGGTTCTCCGTGAAATAGCGAGTATCGATGCTACTGAAATATTCGGGCTGGATGATCTTCACCATCCAGAGGGTGTCATTGCTGAGGCACAGGAGAAGGCAGCCAGCTTCTTTGGGGCCGAAGCGACTTATTTTTTGGTTGCCGGAAGTACTGCTGGCAACCTGGCCTTGATTCTCTCGGTGTGCTCATCACCGGGAGATGTGCTTCTCGTGCAGCGCAATGTCCATAAGTCCGTGATTCATGGACTTATGCTGGCTGGCGCGAACGCCGTGTTCTTAGGGCCGCAGGCTGATGCGGCCAGCGGCCTTACGACCATCCCGTCAGCGGAGACGGTGCGTGAAGCCCTGCGCCGGTACCCTGGCGCTAAGGGCGTGCTAGTAACGCATCCGAATTACTACGGGATGGGGGGCAGTCTTGCGCCGCTTGCCGAGCTGTGCCACAGCAGCGGAATTCCGCTGCTTGTTGATGAGGCACACGGTGCCCACTTCGGGCTGCATCCTGCGCTGCCAAGGAGCGCACTCAGCGAAGGGGCAGATGGCGTCGTGCAATCGACGCACAAGATGCTGTTCGGGCTTACGATGAGCGCTATGCTGCATGTTCATGGAAGCCTGATAGACCGACAGCTGCTCTGCCAGCGGCTGGCTATGATACAGAGCTCAAGCCCCTCTTATCCCCTTATGGCTTCCCTTGATCTTACCCGAGGCATGCTGGAGGGGGAAGGTCCTTCTATTTTTGAGGAAGGGCTTCAATGCGCCGCCAAACTTCGCAGAGAGATTCGGAAACTGAACAGAGTTGGTATAGTTGATATACCGCCAGCCGTAGACGGTCTGGATTGCAGCGAAATGAACGGGAACTTGGATGGTTATACCTTACAGGACCCTTTTAAAGTAGTGATTTATGATCAATCAGGCCAGATAAGTGGCTATAAGCTGCAGGAACGTCTGGAACAGGCAGGGTGTATTCCTGAAATGAGTGACCCCAAGTATGTTGTTCTGGCACTTAGTCTGGGGACAAGCCATGACGATATAGAGAAGGTATTAGCAGTCTTGGTTAATCTTGAGGAAGAGATGAAGGGGATCAACTCCTTAAATGGACAACTTCAGAGCAGGAATCCTAATTCGGAGGCTCTGTTCGGATACAGGAGTACTTCTGATGCAGAGAAGAATATTTCTTTTACCTCTAAAAAAGAAAATGAAGTACTGACAGCTAGCAATCAAGAACTTTCCACGTGGAACATTCCCACTGATTTGGCTATCAGCACTGTGGTACCTTTTTGCATGACTCCAATAAGTGAAGCCCTGCAGGAGAAAGTATCTATTTATCAAACAGAGGGCCGGGTGGCTGCAGAGATGGTGATTCCTTATCCGCCCGGTATCCCTATATTATATCCCGGAGAGCGGATTACTGGAGAAGTGTCTCAGCTGTTAATCAAGCTGCATCAAGCAGGTGCAAAATGCCAAGGAACAGCGGATTCAACGATGAGCAGTCTAAAAGTATATAAAAATCAGAAAGTTGGAGCAGAACATGGATGTTAACTGGGGGAAATTTATCACTTTTGAGGGAGGAGAGGGGTCAGGGAAGACAACAGTCTTGAGCAGGCTTTCAGAAATGATGAAGAAACAAGGCTCTCCCTTCATGATAACCCGAGAGCCAGGTGGCATCGAAATTGCGGAGAAGATCAGAACCATTATTCTCGATCCTGCGAACACCGCGATGGATGGACGAACCGAGGCGCTGCTCTATGCTGCTGCCCGGCGCCAGCATTTAGTAGAGAAGGTTATCCCCGCACTGAAGCAAGGGATACATGTCTTTTGTGATCGCTACATTGATAGCAGCCTAGCTTATCAAGGACACGCACGTGGGCTTGGTATTGAACATATTTTATCGGTAAATTCCTTTGCGACAGAAGGGAAAATGCCTGATCTAACCTTTTACCTGGATATCGAGCCTGAGAAGGGTCTCGCAAGAATTGAGGCGAATAACGGGCGAGAGGTAAATCGCCTTGACCTTGAGGGGTTAAGCTTTCATCATAAGGTTAGAGAGGGCTATCATATGATTGCGGAGTCTTTCCCAGAGCGGATTATTGTAATTAATGCGGACAGGGATATTGAAACCGTGGTTGAAGATGTAAAAGGCCATCTCAGCGTGACTTTAAAGGGTTTTCGCGAGTAATTGTTGAATGGTATAATATTTCTATACGAATCTAAGGGGGACTGTAAGATGAAGCTGATTGTTGCAATTATCCAAGACAAGGACAGTAATCGTCTATCGGGCGCGCTAGTGAAATCCAACTTCCGTGCAACCAAGTTAGCCAGTACGGGCGGCTTTCTTCGTGCCGGAAATACGACGTTTATGATCGGGGTAGACGACAATCAGGTAGAGACCGTACTGGGTGTCATTCGCAGCAGTTGTAAGGTTCGTGAGCAGCTAGTTACTCCAGTAACACCAATGAGTGGAACTACCGATTCATATCTCCCTCTACCTGTTGAAGTACAGGTTGGTGGAGCTACCGTGTTCGTACTTCCAGTTGATCGGTTTGAACATTTTTGAACCAATTAGGAATAGTTGCCAAACCGGGATTAAGATAATTGATTAAATGAGGAATGGCGTGATATAGATTGAAAATAGAACCGGGGTACAGGCCGCTTACCAGCGGCAGGGGAGTTACAGACGGTGCGAATAAACCCGTAGCAGCCAAAAGCTTCTCAGATGCGATGCAGCAGCAAGGAGAACAGGCATCACAAGAGGAATTGAACCGCCGGGTAAAAGAAATCCAACTGCAGGGTGACCGTCTGGCACATTCCATGACGGTTCGCGAACTCAAAGCCTACCGGCTTCTGGTCAAACGTTTTCTGGAGGACACCGTTCGCCGCGGTGTCCGGATGAAAGAAGTGAAGGGCTGGGACCGGCGCGGAAGAGGAAAGAAATATAACCTGATTGATGAGATTGATTCAGCACTGCTCAGTATGGCAGAAGAACTGCTTGAAAGTGAGCAGGGCAAGATAGAACTGCTCCAGAAGATTGGGGAAATACGCGGAATGCTGATTAATTTAAGCTTTTAAGCAGAAACCCCTTCTGCGTAGAGGAAGAGAGGAACTATGTCTTTTAAGGAAATTGTCGGGCAGGAAGGGGCCAAGAAGCTGCTTCAAAATGGGCTTCGCCAGAACAAGATCTCACATGCTTATCTGTTCAGTGGACCCGCGGGAAGCGGACAGAAAGAGATGGCACTGTCCTTCGTACAAGCTCTATTCTGTACGGAAGGTGGAGATGATGCCTGCGGGGAATGCCTTGAATGCCGAAAGCTCCTCCATGGCAATCATCCGGATCTGCATTTGATTGAACCTGAAGGAAACTCCATAAAAATTGACCAAATCCGCGATCTGCAGCGGATTTTCTCTTATCGCTCGGAAAGCGGAAATTTAAAAGCCTATATTATTCAAGACGCAGAAAAGATGACTGTACAGGCGGCAAATAGCCTGCTCAAATTTCTGGAGGAACCCCCTTCTCCAGCGGTTGCCATTCTGCTGTCTGATAATGGACGAGCTCTGCTTCCAACCATTCAGTCCAGATCACAGCTGGTTCCTTTTACAGCGCTTAGTCCTGGGCTTATGATGCAGGTTTTATCCGATGAGGAATATCCGGCTGCTCTAGTCCGTGCAGCTGTACATTTAGCGGCAGGTCTGGACGCTTGTAGGGATCTGCTTAAGCAGAATTGGTTTGCAGAAATCAGAAATGTAGTGGTACAATTGGGAAAGGAATCGACGAGCAGAGCGGGTTCAACTCTAATTACTGCACAGCAAAGCGTAATGAAAGCTGGACTTGGTGATCACTTGGATGTCCTATTCGACCTGTTTCATTTGTGGTTTAAAGATATGATTCATGCCAGTTATCAAAAGCACGATAGTATCGTTTTCATAGATGAGTGGGAGTTTATCTCCAACCATGCCAGAACACGAGGCGCCGAAGAATGGATCTCCTATATGGCGCTGGCCGCAGACAGCAAGAAGAAGCTGCGGTATAATATGAACGGCCAGCTATGCCTGGAGCAGTTCCTGATTACTTTAATGGAACAGAAATGAAGCCGGTGCTTCACGGACGGCTAGTAGGACAAACTTTCTCCCACATATATGGATTGAAGCCTATGATTCAATTTGTATAGGTTTAGAATTTAGTTACCAGGTGGGTAATTCCGCCGGATTAGCACAAGCTATACGAGGGGGTTAGTTTTTGTACACTGTAGTGGGTGTCCGTTTCAAAAAAGCGGGCAAAATATATTACTTCGATCCACTCGAGCTTGCGGTGGAGAAAGAGAATTGCGTCATCGTAGAGACAGCAAGAGGGATTGAGTACGGTAAAGTGGTCGTCGGCAAGAAGACGGTGGACGAGTCGGATGTGGTGCTTCCACTGAAGAAGGTCATCCGGGTTGCAGATGGATCAGATGCCAAGGTTGTTGAGGAGAATAAGCTTGCGGCAAAGAATGCATTTGCCACATGTTTAAATAAAATTAAAGACCATGACTTGAAAATGAAGCTGGTCGATGTGGAATTTACTTTTGACCGTAATAAGATTATTTTTTATTTTACGGCTGAGGGTAGAGTTGATTTTCGGGAACTTGTTAAAGATTTGGCAAGTATCTTCCGTACAAGGATTGAACTTCGTCAAATTGGAGTAAGAGATGAAGCGAAGATGCTGGGCGGGATTGGACCATGCGGACGGGTGCTCTGCTGCTCGTCATGGCTTGGAGATTTCGAGCCTGTATCGATCAAGATGGCGAAGGATCAAAGCTTATCCTTAAATCCTACAAAGATCTCCGGTCTATGCGGCCGGTTGATGTGCTGCCTCAAGTTTGAGCATGATAATTATGAAAGTACAAAAGAAGAGCTGCCTTCCGTAGGTAAAATGGTTATCACTTCCCTGGGTGAGGGAAAAGTGGTGGGGATTAATGCCGGTTCACGGACTGTGCATGTACAGCTTTTTGAAATCGGCAAGGTTAAAGAACTTCCATTGGATGACGTGGTCATCAAGTAAACCATAGAGATGACTCTTGGGGTGGGAACTTGGAAAAAAAAGATATTTATACAAACCTGCTTGATTTGGAAACCAAAATGGACAACCTGCACAGTGAACTTGGAATTCTCAAGCTTGAAGTGAAGAAGCTGCTGGAGGAGAACCAACGCTATTCTCTTGAGAATGAACAGCTGCGCAAAGTATTGAAACGAGAAGCAGAAGCAACTGCATCTGCGTCTTCGATATCCGATAATCCTGCCGAACTCCATGAGGGCGGGGAGAATATCGATATTGTTGGCGAAGGTTATGATAACTTGGCTCGCCTTTATCATGAAGGCTTCCACATTTGTAATGTGTATTATGGACATCTGCGTACAGAGGGCGACTGCCTTTTCTGCCTGTCTTTTCTTAATAAATAACAAGCCGTAGGAGTTTATTCCTACGGTTTTTTTCAAATTTGAATGAAATGGAAGTAATCGACGAATGCAAACTGTACCGATATATGATCAAGAGCGGATAGATGATTTGCTTACCCACGACCTGCACATTATACAAAGTGATGAGGTATTCAGCTTCTCTATGGATGCCGTCCTGCTGGCAAGGTTCGCTTCCGTACCGAAGTATGGCAGAGTATTGGATCTCTGCACTGGGAACGGGGTTGTCCCCCTACTGCTAACTACAAGAACTGAAGCCCAGATTGAAGGGATTGAGATCCAGGAACGTCTTGCAGACATGGCAGAACGAAGCGTGCGGATGAATGGACTGGAGGATCGTATTACAATTAGACTCGGAGACCTGAGAGATCTGGTAGGCGAGACGGGGCATGGTGCCTATGATGCGATTACTGTAAACCCTCCGTATATGCCGCTTAGAGCAGGGGAAATCAAGCTTAACACACACCAGGCTATCGCCCGTCATGAGATTCACTGCAGCCTGGAGGAGGTTATACAAGCCTCCATGCGGCTTCTTCGAAATGGAGGCAAAGTTACGATGGTCCATAAGCCACAGCGGCTGGGTGAGATTATCTCCCTGCTCAGACAGTACCGGCTTGAACCTAAGCTTATCCGGTTCGTGCATCCACGCAAACATATGGAGGCTAATATTGTTCTAATTGAGGCGTTAAGAGACGGGAAACCGGATATGCGTATCCTTCCACCCCTTATCGTTTATCAGGAGGATGGCCAATACTGCCCGGAGATTATGGATATCTACTACGGATCAAATGAGGGAACTAAATGAATATACACGTACAGAAAAGCTTTCAGTTAGAGAGTGACCGGGAGATCGGCAAACTGTTCCTTGTAGCTACGCCTATAGGCAACCTGGAGGATATGACCTATCGGGCCGTGCGTACGCTGCAAGAGGCTGATATTATCGCTGCTGAGGATACCAGGCAGACCCGTAAGCTGCTATCACATTTTGAGATTTCACCCAAGCGGCTGCTCAGTTATCATGAGCACAACAAGACGGCAAGTGGTCCTGAGCTTGTCAGACTTATAATAGAAGGAAACGATCTGGCACTCGTCAGTGATGCTGGTCTTCCAGCCATTTCTGATCCTGGACAAGACCTGGTTAAGCTGGCACTTGAAGAAGGCATCTCCGTCATTCCGGTTCCTGGAGCCAATGCTGCACTCTCCGCATTGATTGTATCTGGACTTCCGACGGAACGGTTCCAGTTCGCCGGATTCCTGCCCAGAGATAAGAAGGATAGGGAGCGTCAACTTAGCTCTTTGCGGGATTATGAAGGAACTATTCTGCTCTATGAGTCCCCTCATCGGATTATAAAGACACTCCAGCATATTCTTGAGGTGTGTGGGGACCGGAATATCGCCATGGCAAGAGAGCTGACAAAGCGGTATGAAGAGGTAGCAAGGGGGCCGATTAGTGCTTGTCTGGGCTGGCTGGAGGAGCATCCACCACTGGGTGAGTACTGCATTGCGATTGAGGGTGCCCAGGAAGACGAAGTTCAAGAACGAAAGGGGCTCTGGTGGCAGCCGCTAACTATTGAGGATCATGTCGCACACTACGAGCAGGAAGAAGGGCTCAGCAGGAAGGATGCCATGAAAAAGACGGCGGTTGACCGTGGGGTATCCAAACGTGATATCTATAATGCTTTGCTCTAAAGAGAGAATAGGGTTAATAAAGGTAATACACACAAAAAAATGACCTTCTTCAGGCCGGATTCAGGTCCTGAAGAAGGTCAAAGGAGATATGAAAAGGTTAGAATTAACAGTTTAAGTAAATCTATTATATACTACTTTTCTTAATTTGTCACAGGTGAAGGAATCTCAGAAAGACATTCGTGACATACGATTTTACCTTTGAAGTAAGTAACATGCTCAGCATTACCACAGAAAATGCAAGCGGGTTCGTATTTCTTGAGCATGATGCGTTCTCCATCTACATAAATTTCGAGCGCATCTTTCTCTCCAATACCCAGAGTACGGCGTAATTCAATAGGAATTACCACCCGTCCCAGCTCGTCTACTTTTCTTACAATCCCTGTTGATTTCATCATAACCGATGATTGCCCCTCTCGCTATAATTTAAAAATGTCATAATTCGACACGGTTCTCTGTTTTATGATAATTATAATACCAACGATTGCCAAAACAGTCAACCTATTTAATGCTAACATGCTATATTTTTATAAAAGCCATCGTTGCTAATCCCAAACAGGGCTTTGCATCTCCCGGATATATTATTTTGACGCATTATTCGACATTTGGAAATTGGCATATTTGTATATACGACAAAATTCGACAAAAGTTGTGATGAATATTCAAAAAAAATAAAAATATTTTGGATAAGGAGAATGAGATCATGAACCATCCACTTTCTGAAGAAAAGGTATTCAAAGATCCGGTTCATAATTATGTTCATGTACAGGACGACTTGATATGGTCTCTCATCAATACGCCGGAATTTCAACGCCTAAGAAGGATTAGGCAGCTGGGGACCTCCTATTTGACCTTTCATGGGGCGGAACACAGCCGATTCTCCCATTCTCTAGGGGTTTATGAGATCACACGCAGAATTATTTCACAATTTGAACGGTCTTCTTATACGGATTGGCCGCCAGAGGAAAAGCAGGTTGCCTTGTGTGCAGCTCTTCTTCATGACCTGGGACATGGCCCCTTCTCTCATTCCATTGAAGAAGCCTTTCATATGAATCATGAGGATTGGACATGCAAGATTGTTCTCGGCGATACCGAGGTCAATAAGGTGCTCAGAAGGGAAGGCGAGGATTTCCCGGAAAAGGTAGCCTCGGTTATACGCAAAGATTACGATAAGGCGATTGTGGTCAATCTGGTGTCGAGTCCACTTGATGCGGATCGTATGGATTATCTGCTGCGGGATGCCTACTTTACAGGTGTTAACTACGGCACGATAGATATCGACCGGATTCTAAGAATGCTTCGTCCCTTCCAGGGAAGAGTGGTTGTCAAGGAGTCGGGTATGCACGCCGTGGAAGATTATTTGATGTCGAGATATCAAATGTACTGGCAGGTGTATTTCCACCCGGTTACCCGGAGTTCAGAAATTATACTGCGTCAGATTTTCCGCAGAGCGAAGGAGCTTCATCAGGAAGGATTCCACTTCAACTTTTTGCCAGACCCACTGCCAGGACTTTTTAACCGTGATTTGACTGTGGAGGAATACTTACTGCTTGATGAAGCATTGGTGCAGACCTCATTTGTGCAGTGGAGACGCGAAGAAGATGGGCTTCTGGCAGATTTATGTTCTCGATTTATCGACCGGAAGCTGTATAAATACACCGAACTGGAAATGTTAGATATGGAAATAATTGATGAAATACGCCGAGTCTTTCGAGAGTTAGGACTTGATCCTAATTATGATCTGGAAATTGATTTCCCGACGGATCTTCCCTATGATGTGTTTCGGCCTGAGGATGACTCTAAGAAAAAGCAGATTTTGCTGCTTGACCGCCAAGACAGGCTGCGCGAAATTTCGGAGGTATCTGACATTGTTCGTTCGATCAGCGGGATTCACCGCGGTAAATATCATATGTATTATCCGGAAGACAAGCTGCGTGCAGTGGTTCATATGCTGCCCAAAGATATAGCCGACTTATTTAATTTGTAATATCCCTGAAGGAGGATACTTCACAATGCTATTTGATACTCATACCCACCTAGACGCTGCTCAATTCGACGAGGATCGCGAGGAAGTTATTGCCCGCGCGGTAGAGCAGGGGGTAACCCGGATGATTAATGTCGGATTTAACCGGGAGACGATTCCCTCCACCATGAAGCTGGCGGAGACTTACGATTTCATCTACGCTGCCGTAGGGTGGCATCCACAGGATGCGATTACGATGAAAGATGGAGACTTGGAATGGATAGCCGAGCTTTGTGAACATAAGAAGGTCGTAGCCATCGGAGAGATCGGGCTTGATTATTACTGGGATACCTCACCAAAGGATGTCCAGCATGAAGTTTTCCGCAAGCAAATTGGACTGGCCCGCAGTCTAAATATGCCGATTGTTATTCATAACCGGGATGCTCACGAGGACGTGATTCGTATCCTGCGCGAGGAGAAAGCTAGTGAGGTCGGAGGAGTTATGCACTCGTTCTCGGGCAGCTGGGAGACCGCCAAGATGTGCCTGGATCTTGGATTCCATATTTCCTTCGGTGGACCTATTACCTTCAAGAATGCCAAACAGCCGAAAGAAGTGCTAAAACAGGTTCCGAATGACCGTCTTCTGATCGAGACGGACTCCCCATACCTCACTCCGCATCCATTCCGAGGCAAGAGAAATGAGTCGTCTTATGTGCGGCTTGTAGCTGAAATGGCGGCTGAGCTAAAAGGCATTTCTTTGGAGGAATTAGCTGAAATTACAACCAAAAATGCGCTGGAACGATTTGGAATTTGATGAAATCGGGAGCAAAAGCGGTGAAATAAAGAGTATTTTGAAAAGATGAATAGTTTTTAATCACTAGAAGGATGATTATTACAAAAAATTAACCAAATATTTAAAAAAACTAGTTGATTCCTGCTTTACAACATGCATACAAACAGGATAGAATCTTTTCAGTAATTGATTTGTAAGTTTTGTAAAGCGGCATGGATTTGCTAGCTATGTGAATTGAACCCATGAGATGGATTTAATTACAAAGCTATGAATCGTGCACACAGTCAATTACAAGGTTCCAAGAACCAGTCTCGCTGAATCTCCCTCACCGGAGAACGGGGGAACCAATGCGGATATTTAAGCATAAATATTCCGTGTTTGATTTCTTTACGGGTCTTTGGGGTGAATTCAAGGTCATTGCGCCATGAGCGGATGAACCAAGATAGGGCAGCTCTCTACGCCCGAACCCGACAGCTAACCTCGTAAGCGTATGAAGAGAGAGGCATACTCGTGCATCCTACATTCCTTTAGTCAGCCGGAAGCCACGAAAGAGATCCTCTTAAACTCTTTCTTTAGGCTTCTTTTTGTTTTGAATAAAGGTGATAGGGGCGTCATACAGTGGTATGACAGGAGGAGGCGCCTAACAGGCTGGAGCAGGATACGAACATGCTGCATTTCGGGCATTTCGTAAAAAACGGTATATAGTCGCGTCAAATTCTATATGAGTCGATCTTAGACGGCGGGGCTATGAAGGAGGACGTAAGAAGTGGGCTTTTTCGGACCTAAAGAAACTACCCATGGTTCACGATCATCCAGCATGTCTTACGCGTTGCGATGGAAGCAAGAGAACAAGCGTCAAATTATAGTTGGAGGAATTATCACCGTCGCATTGCTTGTCAGCGTAATGGCTTGGTTCTACACCCAGGCTGACAAGAACATTTACTTGGTTGCAGATGGCAATACGCAGTCTACCGGTACACCGGAGACGAAGCCAGATCAAGTGCTGGAACAGCAAGAAGCTAACCTGAATGCAGAAGGCCAAGGTTCACTATCTTTGAGCGGCACTTTTCAAGATGGGAATCAACTCTTCATCGACCGTGTGGTTCCGGTTAAGGTCACAGCGGATGGTGTGACTAGTCAGCACCTGACTACGGCGGAGAATGTTCAGGAAGCTATATCCAAGCTGGGCGTATCTGTATCAAGCGAAGACAAAGTGTATCCTTCCTTGAACAGTCCGATTCAATCGGACCTGCATATTCGTATCGTCCGGGTTGATAGACATACCCTGAAGAGAACGGAGAGCATCCCTTACACCTTTGTTAAGACTTCAGATCCTTCTCTGGAGAAGGGCAAGACCAAGTTGGTCCAGAAGGGCCATACAGGTGTTGTGGTTCAGGAAATCGAAAAGGTGTATCAAGATGGCCAGTTGGTGTCGAAACGGTTAGTTAATAAGTCCGTGGAGAAGCAGCCATCAACGAAAGTATTGGCTGTAGGCACGAAGCCAAAGACCCAAGTTCTAGCAGCGAGCATTGACCGTTCCAACCAGGCTGTGAAGATCAGTCAGAACAACAGCGTCAAAAAGGGCGGCGTGCAGTTCAAATATAAAAAGGTGCTGAAGAACGTATCCTTGACTGCGTACTCTTCCGAAGAGAGCGGCATTGGTACCAAGACAGCCTCTGGAGCCCGCGTAAGCGAAGGAAGAACCATTGCGGTGGATACCAGTGTGATTCCTATGGGTTGGTGGGTCTATATTGAAGGCGTGGGCTTCCGCAAAGCGGAGGATACCGGCAGCGCCATTAAAGGCAACAAAATCGATGTGTATTATGATAGTTTGAAGGCTGCAAATAACTTCGGACGCAAAAAGGGACGTACTGTCTATGTTATTGGCCCTGTCAAACCGGAATTGAACTAATCCATTCTGTACCGACATTTACTTTGAACGTGGAATAAGGTACCATAACAGATGGTGAATATGTACATGATAAGAAGAGGAGCCTTCCTCTTCTTTTTGTTATTCTGGGTGGATTGATCCAGTGACAGCACAGCCTAAGAACGCAATATGGAGATTCAAGAAAGCTGATTAATGTATATATCGTAATATTGACACTGGTTTTTAAGGGGTTCCCAGGAATTAACTGAACAGGCGCCGAAGGGTGCTTTTCTTTATATTATAAGCTGCTATGGAAAGGATGGCGTCCATGATTAAGGAGGTCATTGTAGTAGAAGGACGGGACGATACGGTTGCCATCAAGAGAGCGGTAGAGGCCGATACGATCGAGACAGGCGGGTCAGCCATTGGCCCTGCTGTCATTAAGAAGATCAAGCTGGCACAGGAGCGCCGGGGAGTTATTATTTTTACAGACCCGGACCATGCCGGAGAACGCATACGAAAGATTGTGGCTGCCAAAGTCCCTGGATGCAAGCATGCTTTCCTGACGGAAGCAGAAGCTACTTATCGGGGGGATATCGGAGTGGAGAACGCTTCGCCTGAGACGATTCGTGAGGCGCTGTCCAGGGTTCGCAGTGAATACGATGGAGAAGAGACGCTTATCGACTTTAATGACCTGATTGAAGCAGGGTTGATTGTGCATCCTAATGCTGCCGCAAGGCGTCACTTCATGGGCGAGCTGCTGGGGATAGGGTACTGCAATGGAAAGCAGTTCTTTAAGCGCCTGCGTATCTTTCAGATCAGCAGAGAAGAATTCGCTGCAGCCCTTCATCAATTAGAGGAAAAAGGAGTATACCCCGAATGAGCAGGATGGAAGATATATCAACCCCGAAGCGGACGAAGGAAATTATTCAGCGGCATGGTTTTGCATTCAAGAAAAGTCTGGGCCAGAACTTTCTTATAGACCAGAATATCCTGTCCAAGATTGTAGGAGCTGCTGAGCTGGATGAAACGAAAGGTGCGCTTGAAATCGGGCCTGGTATAGGTGCATTGACTCAGAAGCTTGCTGAAACCGCAGGCAAGGTCACTGCTGTAGAAATCGATCAGAGGTTGATTCCGATTCTGAAGGAAGTGCTTGAGCCCTATCCTCATATCCGTATCGTGCATGGAGATGTTCTGAAGCTGGACCTAAGGACGTTAATTGAGGCGGAATACGCAGGACAAAGCGGCGTCAGTGTTGTGGCCAACCTCCCCTATTATGTAACAACGCCGATTATTATGAAGCTTTTGGAAGAGCATCTGCCGCTTGAGAATATTGTGGTGATGATTCAGAAGGAAGTGGCGGAACGCATGGCCGCTGCACCGGGGGGCAAGGAATACGGCAGTCTGAGTATTGCGGTTCAATATTATTGTGAGCCTGAGCTGGTCTGCATTGTTCCTCATACCGTGTTCATTCCGCAGCCGAACGTAGATTCAGCTGTCATTCGTCTAAAAGTTCGTAAAGAGCCGCCAGTTGCGGTTGATGATGAAGCGTTCTTTTTTGACGTAGTACAAGCCTCGTTCGCGCAGCGGAGAAAGACGATCTCCAATAACCTCAAAGCCCGGTTCTTCGCAAAGGAAGGCCGTGAAGAGCTGGAGAGACTGCTTCAAGAGGCGGAGATCCTGCCATCGAGACGCGCAGAGACTTTGAGTCTTCACGAATTCGCAAGGCTCAGCAATGTGCTGATTCGGGCAGGGCTGAAATAGCTTGGCCTTAGGAACCAAACTACACGTTTGCCCATACGATGAGTCTAGAGGTGATGGACTTGACGAATTTGGGAGACCTGGTTGTGCGCCGATCCTACGGAGGAGATGTTACCTTCCGAGTGGAATCCATGACACGCAGCCAAGCAATCATTAAAGGAACTGAATTTCGGTTATTGGCGGATGCTCCGCTTATGGATCTGGTAAGAGTAGAGCGTCCCGTACCCTCTGAGAAGTCCCAGCGGGCCAGAGTGAAGGCCACGGAATCGCTGGAGCGGCTTCAGAAGGATCGGAAGGACCAGGACGAACGCAATCAGGCTGAGTTGATGCATGAGCTGCATTCGCTGAGTGGCCCTGCCTATTTCGAGGTGCCAGGGAAGGTGCTGCATTTGGACGGAGATCCGTCCTATTTGAAGAAGAGCCTTGATCTTTATGAAAAGCTGCGTGTTCCTGCGGATGGTTACTACGTCCAGGAACCTGCCATGGCGGATGCCCTGCGCAGCCTGCTGCCGAGGGTACGACCGGATATTCTGGTCATAACAGGACATGATGGTGTACTCAAGGGTCTGATTAACCAGGACCTGTACAATCTGAACAGTTACAAAAACTCACGCAGCTTTGTAGAGGCGGTGCAGGTGGCTCGTCAGTATGAGCGCGGCTTTGATGCACTGACGATTGTCGCAGGGGCCTGCCAGTCCCATTTTGAGGCGCTGCTGCAGGCAGGAGCTAATTTTGCAAGCTCACCGGCCCGCATTCTCATTCATGCGCTGGACCCTGTATATGTGGCTGCAAAGGCCTCTTTTACCCCGATACGGAATACGATTCATATCACAGATGTGCTAAATCATACCATCAGTGGTATTCAGGGAGTAGGAGGAATTGAGACCCGAGGCAGCTACCGGATTGGTCTGCCTAGACTTCGGGATCTTTCAACTCTAAAAGTGGTTCCTTCAGCCAACTAACTCGTTCTTAAGTTGATATGTTATATAGGTCCCGGGATACGGGGCCTATTTTATTTTGTATGGAATTTTAATTAAATTCAGGTATTCTGCATAAGCTAATTAGGTCAGTCCAAAGTATTTTACCCCGACATAACAAGGGTTTAGCTAGGCCTGCAAAAAAAATCGTTGACAATCGTTTTTTACCCTTGATATAATTGTTTATTTTGGTTTGACAAAGTTGTCGGTTGGTAGTATAATGGACAAGAAAGAGGTGGTCATAGGTAATGGCGAAAAATGCGCTGTCAGAAATTAAGAACAATCTCGAAGCTCACGTTGGACAGAAGATTCTGCTGCGTGCGAACGGGGGTCGCCGTAAGACCGTTGAGCGCACTGGTGTTCTAGAGGAGACCTATCCCTCTGTCTTTATTGTCAAGCTTGACCAAGAGCAGCAGACTTTCAAACGCGTATCCTATAGTTATGCCGATATACTTACCGAATCCGTTGAAGTCACGATCTGTGATGATAATGCAGACAGCGAGATGAGGATTTCGTATATTAAACCTTAGAACATCATGTTATACAGTTTACAAGCGGTCTTGACGCTACGTCAGGCTGCTTTTTTATTGGGGTTGAAGACCTGTCCGAAATTGGCTGCAGATTCTGTGAATGAGATCCGGGAGGCGCGTTATACTAACAAGGTTCCTTACTCATAGATCTTAAAGGAGGGCCTCTCATGTCGCGCAGAAGACGCAGTGTCATGTCCGAAGACCTGAAGGTGGAGCTTGCCAAGGATCTGGGCTTCTACGATACCGTGCAAAAAGAGGGATGGGGCGGAATCAAAGCCAAGGACGCAGGCAATATGATTAAAAGGGCCATACAATTGGCGGAACAGTCCGCATCCCGCAATTCGTAAACACCCAAAGGCTCCTCCATGCTTATGGAGGGGTCTTTTGTCTCTATTCCACTGCATAAATAAGACTTCATATAAAGTTTTTGTTATAATGAACAAAATAACCTTGCAGTGCCTATGGAATGAGCCCGGAGCTACGGGGTTCAAGCCATCTAGACGGAAACTTAAGAGTGGGTGAACGCCTTGAAGATTTACGAAAAAGCACCGGCGAAGATTAATCTTATGCTGGATGTCCTACATAAACGGCCTGACGGCTATCACGAAGTGGAAATGATTATGACGATGGTCGATTTAGCTGATCGACTGGAGATGAAGGAGTTGCCGAGGGATACGATTATCATCTCCAGCCAGGTCGGTTATATCCCGCTGGATGAGAAGAATCTGGCATTCCAGGCAGCGAAGCTGATTAAAGAGCGGTATCAAGTGTCCAAAGGGGTATATATCCATCTGGACAAGAAGATTCCTGTAGCTGCCGGTCTGGCCGGGGGCAGCAGTGATGCGGCTGCTACGCTTAGAGGACTTAATCGATTATGGGATCTGAACATTCCGTTAGAGGAACTGCAGGCACTAGGAGCTGAGCTTGGCTCCGATGTTCCTTTCTGTGTAACTGGAGGGACCGCTCTAGCTACAGGGCGAGGGGAGCAGCTTACCCCTCTACCAGGTCCTCCTCAGTGCTGGGTCATCCTCGCCAAGCTGCCGATTAATGTATCAACCGCCGAGGTATATGGACGCTTCCGAAGCGATAAGATCCAGAAGCACCCCTCTGCGCGGCGTATGCAGGAAGCTATTGAGCAGGGATCGTTCCCTGCTGTATGCAGCGAGCTTGGCAATGTGCTTGAGGATGTAACGCTGCAGATGCACCCGGAGGTGGCTCAGCTGAGAGAGACGATGATTCGGCTCGGTGCTGATGGGGTGCTGATGTCAGGCAGCGGGCCTACGGTATTCGGCTTGGTGTCCAAGGAGTCCAAAGTGGCCCGGATATACAACGGCCTTCGAGGCTTCTGCAAAGAAGTGTATGCCGTGCGCCTGCTCACATAAGCTGAGAGGACTTCGTGCAACATTTTTTGGACATAACCGTACAAAGATGGTATATTTTCATTAAAATATTCGGATTTTATAGATTAGGAACTCGGGGTTAGACGTGATCCGGGTTCTATCTATTTAGCGAGGGGTCTTTCGTGAAAAAATTAAAAAGAAGCGCCAGATTGGTGGAAATGACCCAGTATCTGTTACTCCGCCCACATCACCTGATTCCACTAACTACATTTGCAGAACGATATGGAGCAGCCAAGTCCTCTATAAGTGAAGATCTGTCGATCATCAAAGAAGTTTTTGAAGAAGAAGGTATGGGGGATCTGCTGACTCTTGCCGGTGCAGCCGGGGGCGTAAAGTTCATTCCTAAAGTCGGGGAGACGCAAGCACGGGAGTTTATTGATCAGCTGTGCGGCATGCTGTCTGACCGGAATCGCATACTGCCAGGCGGCTATTTGTATATGTCAGACTTACTGGGTCTTCCAAATCTGATGAACGAAGCGGGGCGGCTGTTCGCTACCGTATTCGCTAATCAGAATATTGATGTCATTATGACTGTAGAGACAAAGGGGATTCCGCTTGCCTATGCCACCGGAGCCCAGCTTAATCTTCCGGTTGTGCTGGTACGCCGGGACCATCAGGTAACTGAAGGGTCTGCCGTAAGTATTAACTATGTCTCAGGCTCGCATAAGAGTCTGCATACGATGACGTTGTCCCGCCGGGCACTGAAAGAGAATTCACGTGTACTGATCGTGGATGACTTCATGAAGGCTGGAGGCACGATTCAGGGCATGGTCGACCTGCTCGCTGAATTTAACGCTACCGTAGCCGGCGTAGGGGTCCTTGTAGAGTCAGGGGAAGTGGAGTCCGAGCAGCGTCTGCTCCATGATTATGTATCCCTGGCAACGTTAACGGCGGTTGATCCTAAAGTGAAAGAAATTGTAGTTCAGCCGGGCAATTATTTCAGCAAATTTGATGCCAAATAGATTTTGTCGAATATCCCAAATATCTTAGCAGATTCTCACGAATTTAGTCGAAAAGGTTGTCTTGCAAAAAAAATTCCTTAATTTAGGGCTTTTTGTTCGCCAAAAAAGAGGATTTCCGTCTGCAATGTGGAATATTACACCAAGTCTCTGATGGAAAAAGGTGGTGAACACATATGCAAATTACGGATGTAAGACTTCGCCGTGTAAGCTCAGAAGGCAGAATGAAAGCAATCGCATCCATTACCATCGATAACGAATTCGTTGTTCATGACATTCGCGTCATCGACGGTAATAATGGAATGTTTGTCGCTATGCCTAGCAAGCGCACACCGGACGGTGAATTCCGGGACATCGCTCATCCGATTTCTTCCGGTACCCGTGAGAAGATCCAAGCTGCGGTCCTCGCTGAGTATGAACGCGCTGCGGTTGAAGAGGAAGAAGAAGTGATCGTTGAAGGGGCTTAAGATTCAATCTGTATAGGAGTTATGTCTTATCTTATTGGGGTTCAAGAAAAGAGGGCCATGTACTAGTGGCTCTCTTTTCTTTTTGCGCAGAATAAGATATATTCAGTAATGAGTTCAAGAGAAGGAGGCCGTGGCCTTGAAAAGATTAGCAATTGTTCTGGCTGCAGGACAGGGTAAACGCATGAAATCAAAGCTATACAAAGTGCTGCATCCTGTATGTGGCAAACCGATGGTTGGACATGTTCTAGACACCGTGAAAAAAGTCAATTGTGAACGCAGTATCGTGGTCGTAGGTCATGGTGCAGAAGCCGTCCAGTCTTATCTTGGAACATCAGCAGAATACGTACTGCAGGCACAGCAGCTCGGTACGGGTCATGCTGTTAAGCAGGCCAAGGACCTGCTGGGGAGTGAAGAGGGAACAACAATTGTGATCTGCGGAGATACTCCTCTTGTTACACCAGAGACGCTGGAAGAGCTGATGAAGGTTCACCAAAGCAAGGGTGCAGCTGCAACGGTGCTTTCCGCTGTGATGGACAACCCTAAAGGATATGGACGTATCATTAGAGGAGAAGACGGTGCTGTTGTTCAAATCGTTGAACAGAAGGATTGCACACCGGAGCAGGATGCAGTAAAGGAAATCAACACCGGCACTTATTGTTTTGATAATGCTAAATTATTTGCTGCACTCGAGAAGGTTACGAATAATAATGCTCAGCAGGAATATTATTTAACGGATGTAATCGGCATTTTCGTAGGGGAAGGCGAGGTTGTTAGCGCTTACGTGACGGATGACCACGCAGAATCTATTGGTGTAAATGACCGTGTTGCTTTGTCAGAGGCTGAAGGCTTTATGCGTCAGCGGATTGTTAAGAAGCATATGTTAAACGGAGTTACAATTATCGATCCAAGCTCGACATATATCGGAGCTGATGTAACTATCGGTTCAGATACCGTGATTTATCCGGGAACCACGATTTCCGGCAATACAATAATCGGGGAACAATGTGTAATAGGACCTTCCACAGAGATTGCAGACTGCACTCTTCAGGATGAGGTTACTGTTAAACATTCCGTACTCCATCAGGCGGAAGCCGGCAGTGGAACAACGGTCGGACCTTTCGCTTATTTGCGTCCAGGAACCAAACTTGGGCAAAAGGTAAAAGTAGGCGATTTCGTAGAAATCAAGAACGCTTCACTCGATGACGGCTCCAAAGTTTCTCACCTCAGTTATATTGGGGACGCTAAAGTCGGTAAGAATGTAAATATCGGCTGTGGGGCGATTACGGTAAATTATGATGGTTATAATAAGTCAATTACCGAAATCGAAGACGATGCCTTTATCGGCAGCAATGTGAACCTGATTGCACCTGTCAAAGTAGGTAAAGGAGCTTACGTGGTGGCAGGCTCCACCATTACGCAGTCTGTCTCAGATAACGACTTGGCCATTGCCAGACAGCGCCAGGAGAACAAATCCGGTTATGCGGAGAAGATTCGGGCCCGTGCACAAGCGAAGAAGCAAAGAGAACAAGATTAGACTTAAGGCATCAAGATCTGCACGGAATATTTCAATGACCATCCAAGTATGGAATGAACTAAATTTAGTGATCAATCCGTATGGATTGAGCTAAAGCCTGGTCATCGATATTCTTTAGTTCAATCTATTTAGCACGGAGGGTTTTAATTTTATGACTTATTGTGATTCCAAACTAAAGATTTTCACATGTAACTCCAACCCTAAGCTTGCCCATCAAATTGCAGATTACATCGGCATTCCTATGGGTGATTCGGAGACAACGAGCTTTAGTGATGGGGAAATTCAAGTGAAGCTGTCCGAGAGTGTTCGCGGTTCTCACGTATATGTTGTTCAATCCACCTGCGGGCCTGTTAACGATAACCTGATGGAGCTTTTGGTTATGGTGGATGCTCTTAAACGGGCGTCTGCAAAAAGCATCAACGTCGTTATCCCCTACTACGGATACGCGCGTCAAGATCGTAAGGCACGTTCTCGTGACCCGATTACAGCCAAGCTTGTAGCGAACCTGATCGAGAAAGCAGGAGCTCATCGCGTCATTACGATGGACCTCCACGCTATGCAGATCCAGGGATTCTTCGATATTCCTGTGGACCACATGCTCGGGGTTCCCATTCTGGCGCAATATTTCCGCTCCAAGCAGATTGAGAATCCGGTTGTCGTCTCACCTGACCACGGGGGTGTTGTCAGAGCCCGTAAATTGGCTGATTTCCTGAATGCGCCGCTTGCCATTATTGACAAGCGTCGTCCGGAGCCCAATGTCAGTGAAGTGATGAATATCATCGGGAATATCGAGGGTAAAACAGCCATTCTTGTAGACGATATCATCGATACGGCCGGTACGATTGTGCTGGGTGCTAATGCTCTTAAAGAAGGCGGAGTAAAAGAAGTGTATGCGTGCTGTACACATCCTGTTCTGTCCGGTCCAGCCATGGAACGGCTCGAGAACTCCCCGCTTAAAGAGGTTATCGTGACCGATACGATTCCAATTACGCATCCGAATCCTACAAGCAAGCTTAAGGTGTTATCGGTTGCCCCACTTATGGGTGAGGCGATTATCCGTGTACACGAGGAGTTATCGATCAGCAAACTGTTTGAAATCGAGTAAGAAGGACTTCTAGAAATGCAGAGGGGTTACCACTTCCATTGGGGGAGTGGTAACCCCTATCGGCGTATAACGCAAGGGTGGTGACATACGGGGAACCGAGGGCGCCCGGCTAATAACCGGGGCGGGATATGAAGCTGTAAGCCGTTCTTCTGTACAGTGTGTCACCGACCAAGACAGCATGCTCATCAAAGTCTCGGATCCAGCCTATATCGACATGAATGCCGTGGCGGTAGATCTGGACGGGGATGGCATGTTCTAAATGGTCCTGGAAGTGGGAATCCTGTTTAAGTTCTGAGCCAAATGCATGCAAAGATGTCTCACCTTCTAACGATATAATGGTTAGTGGTTGTCAGTAATATGGGATAATGGAGACTCATGTCATTTATTTTAATCAATAATGGACCAAATGAGAACGATTTCTTTTGACAAAGGACACAAACCCTTGATTTTACAGGAAAAAAGAAGGGGTAGGATGATAGAAAAGGGGTAAGCGCAGAGTATGAAATGGATCGTAGGGCTCGGCAACCCAGGCCCAAACTATGAGAAGACAAGACATAATATCGGGTTCATGGCACTGGATGCTCTCGCGGCTAGACATGGAATTGCGATCAAGCAGAGTAAATGTAAGGCCGTCATAGGCGAAGGGAATATATCAGGAACCAAGATTGCTCTAATCAAGCCGATGACCTATATGAATCTTTCAGGTGAGTCAGTCCGGGCCTTTATGGATTATTATAAAGTATCTTTGGAGGACCTGATTGTAGTGTATGATGACCTGGATACAGAGATTGGGCGGAATCGCCTTCGTTATCAGGGCAGCGCAGGAGGCCATAATGGAATTAAGTCCATTATTCAGCATACAGGAACCCAGGTGTTCAACCGGATCCGAATGGGGATCTCCCGTCCACAGCCCGGATATCCGATCGTGGATTATGTACTGGCGCCTTTCCCAAGGAAAGAGGCAGAGCTGCTTCAGCAATCGATAGATGAAGCGGGGGATGCCATTGAATTTGCGCTGACCCATACGTTTGAACAGACGATGGCCAAGTTTAACAAGTAAATATAAGCTCAAGGCACCCGGGAGGCTTAGAATGGTGGATTTGCGGACATACTGAAAGGTATAATTCACCTTCTGGAGGCATAACAATGGCAGTAAACTATGTGTGCCGGCACTGCCGGACTTTTATTGGAAGAATTGATTCCGAACTTGTGTCCGAATCTAGGCTCGGTTTCCAATTCTTGACCCCCGATGAGCGGAGAGATATAATAGCGTATGATTCAAACGGGGAAATGACCGTAAGGGTTACCTGCGATTACTGCAGGGAAGCACTAGAGAATCATCCGGAGTTAACTCTTCTTTCGAACCCGCTTCAATAGCAGGCGGTTGTGTAATTTCGGTGGTTCTACCGAAGACGTATTGTAGAGCCTTGGCACGAATGCTGAGGCTTATTTCTGGTTATTTACGGCCTGCTTCCGCCTATGGATAGGACGGGTCAGGATTAGTAAGCATAAGAGAGGTGCAACTCTTGTTACAAGCACTTATAGAAGCATTTTCTAAAGATCCGGATTTTGAGTCTCTGAGCACCGGTGTGACAGCCGGCATGAAGGAGCAGCTCATCTCCGGTCTATCAGGATCATCCAGACAGGTGATGCTAGCGGCTCTGCATGAGCAGATTCAGCGACCGCTTCTGGTTGTGACGCATAACATGTTCTCCGCCCAAAAGATTGCCGAGGATCTGCAGGAGGCGTTATCGCCAGATCAGGTTCTCTTATACCCGGCGAATGAACTCGTGGCTGCTGAAGCCGCCGTATCGAGCCCCGAAACTCTGGCTCAAAGAATAGAAGTACTGCTCAAATGCTCGCAGGGTTTCCGCGGGATTGTTGTCGTGCCTTTCTCCGGGGTCCGCAGGTACGTACCGGTACCTGAAATGTTGGCCACAGCAGAGCTGAAGCTTGTGCTTGGCGGCACGATTCAGCTAGATTCCTTCCTGACTCAAATGGTGGAGCTCGGTTATGAACGGGTTCAGCGTGTCGAGAACCGGGGAGAAATGAGTGTTCGCGGAGGAATTATAGATATTTATCCGCTCACGTCTAAGCTTGCCTACCGGATTGAATTGTTCGATGAAGAAATCGACTCCATTCGTACGTTCGATCCTGTCGATCAAAGATCTGTGGATCAGGTCAAAGAAGTATCCCTTCCTCCGAGCAAAGAACTTATCGCTTCTGGTGAACGTCTGGATCGCGCTGCCGAAGCGGTAAGTGCGAGACTTGCAGACCAGCTGGAGAAGATGACGGACCGCCAAGCCAAGCTGAAGCTCAAAGAAGAAATATCCCGTGAGATTGAGCTGATGAAGGAGCATGTTAATTTTCCGGAACTCTATAAATATATTTCTCTAATTTATCCCGAGAACAAGACCTTGTATGATTACATGCCTGAGGATACGCTGCTTATTATGGATGAGCCGGCAAGACTGCTGGAGACGGGTAAGCAGCTTGAGCGCGATGAGGCGGAGTGGCATCTTCATTTGTTCCAGAACGGGAAGAGCCTTCCGGAGCTCCCACTATCGGTGGATAGTGACATAGTCATCTATGAGCGTCCATTCCAGACTCTCTTCATGTCGTTATTCCTGCGGCAGGTGCCTCACATCCAGCCCCAGAATATCCTGAATTTCACGAGCAGGACTATGCAGGATTTCCACGGGCAGATGAATGTGCTGAAGTCAGAGATGGACCGCTGGAAGAAGAGTGGCGCGAACGTGCTGATGCTGGCCAGCAATGAAGAACGAATCGAGCGTATGCGGCGCGTCCTTCAGGATTACAATATTGACGAGCCGACCTTGCTGCAGGGCAATCTGCAGACGGGATTTGAGCTCCCTTCCATCCACCTGGTTGTCATTACCGAAGGGGAGATGTTCTCGCAGAAGCAGCGTAAAGCCCGCAAGGTTGGACGCAGTATGGATAATGCAGAACGCATCAAAAGCTATACGGAACTGAAGATCGGGGATTATGTCGTTCATCAGAACCACGGGATCGGGAAGTACATCGGAATTGGAACCCTTGAGGTTGGCGGAATTCACAAAGATTATCTGCATATCATGTATGCCGGTGGTGACAAGCTGTCCGTACCGATTGACCAGATTGATCTTATTCAGAAGTATGTGGGGTCTGAAGACAAGGAGCCCAAGGTCTATAAGCTGGGCGGTACAGAATGGACCCGGGTTAAGAGCAAGGTTCAGTCCTCGGTTCAGGATATTGCGGATGAATTGATCAAGCTCTACGCAGATCGACAAGCGTCACCAGGTTACGGATTTGAGAAGGATACACCCGAGCAGCAGGAATTCGAGGCTATGTTCCCTTATGATGAGACCCGAGACCAGATGCGGGCCATTGAAGAGATTAAGAAGGATATGGAGCAGAATCGTCCGATGGACCGCCTGCTCTGCGGCGACGTGGGCTATGGCAAGACCGAGGTCGCGATTCGGGCAGCATTTAAATGTGCGATTGAAGGGAAACAGGTGGCTGTACTTGTCCCGACAACGATCTTGGCACAGCAGCACTATGAGACGTTCCGGGAGCGCTTCTCAGGCTATCCGATTAACATTCAGGTGCTCAGCCGCTTTCGCAGCCGGAAGGAACAAAATGAGACAACTAAAGGAATCAAATCGGGGACTGTTGATATTGTGATCGGAACCCATCGCCTGCTCTCGCAGGACTTGGTATTCAAGGATTTAGGGCTGCTGATTGTGGACGAGGAGCAGCGGTTTGGTGTTACTCATAAAGAGAAGCTCAAGCGGCTCAAAGTGAATGTCGATGTTCTTACCCTGACAGCGACGCCTATTCCGCGGACCCTTCACATGTCGATGCTTGGGGTGCGGGATCTGTCGGTCATTGAGACACCTCCGGAGAACCGGTTCCCGGTTCAAACCTATGTGGTTGAGCACAGTCAGGCACTTGTACGTGAGGCGATTGAAAGAGAGCTGGCCCGCGGAGGCCAGGTATACTACCTGTATAACCGGGTCCAAGGCATTCAGGAGATGGCCGCTCAAATCTCGATGCTTGTGCCGGAGGCCAAAGTTGGGATTGGACATGGTCAGATGTCGGAGCAGGAGCTGGAGAAGACGATTCTGGACTTCCTGGATGGGGAGTATGACGTCCTTGTAAGTACGAGCATTATTGAGACAGGGGTAGATATCCCGAATGTGAATACCCTAATTGTGCATGATGCGGACAAAATGGGGCTATCTCAGCTGTATCAGCTGCGTGGACGGGTGGGACGTTCCAACCGAATTGCCTACGCCTACTTCACCTATCAGCGCGATAAATCGCTGACTGAGGTGGCAGAGAAGCGGCTGCAGTCCATCAAGGAGTTCACAGAGCTTGGCTCCGGCTTCAAGATTGCCATGCGGGACTTGTCGATCCGCGGGGCAGGGAACCTGCTCGGTGCAGAGCAGCATGGCTTCATCGCGTCGGTCGGCTTCGACCTGTACTCCCAGATGCTTGCTGAAGAGATTCAGAAGCGCAAGGTGACTCTGCTTGGGGAGGAGCCGCCAGAGAAGCACGAATGGAATACGGTGCTTGATTTGAGCATTGATGCCTATTTACCGCCTGAATATATTTATGATAGTATTCAAAAAATTGAAATTTACAAAAAGGCAGCCACGCTTACGACTCTGGAGGAAGTATCCGAGCTTGCGGACGAGCTTCTTGACCGGTTCGGAGAACCACCGGAGGCTGTAGAGAATCTGCTGGCCGCAGCAAGACTGAAAATCTACGCGAAGCAGTATGGAATTGAGTCAATTACACGGCGCGGAGATGAAGTCCAACTGAAGTTCCATGAAGGACGCGAAAAGGCTTTAATCCCTGCCAAATTCGCCGAAGTTGGAAATCAATACGGAAGACGTGTACAATTTAACCAAGGGACGGGTATTCTGATCCAGATTAAAATTAAAGGTTTGAGTGACAAAGAGATGATGGATCTGCTGGAACAGTTCCTTGAATCCCTTAAGGATGCATTCAAATCGAAGGGAGAACTACAAGATGTTGCGAAATAATAGCAGGTCATGGAAGACACTGCTTGTGGCTTTGATTGCAGTGCTGACCTTTTCCATACTGGCCGGTTGTTCCAAGAAGACTGAGCCGGCTCCAGCGGAGAATACCAAGAATGCGGCCACGGAGACCAAGAAAGATACCAGCAAAGTCGTGGCTACGTATGAAGGCGGCGAGATTACGGCGAACGAGTTCGACCTGGAGCAGCGGATTATGCTGCTGATGTCTCCAGAAATGGAGCAGCTCGCTCAAATGGATGAGTTCCGTGATTACCTGATCAAGCAGGAAATTGCCTATGCTTATTTAAGCTCCAAGGCGGATGATAAGTCCAAGCAGGAAGGCGAGAAGAAGGCGGACGAGCAGATTGCCCAGATGAAGAAGCAGCTGGGAGACGAGCAGTTCAAGAAAATGCTTGAGAGCAAGAAAGTATCCGATGCTGAATTCAAAGCCTATATGGTTAAAGTCTTCACGGTTATTCAAAGTGAAACCTCCAAAGTAACCGATGACGAAACCAAGAAGGAATTTGAGACCAAGAAGGGCGACTTTACTGTGGCTACAGTGCGTCATATCCTCATTGGCCTTACCGATGCTAACGGCAAGGAGCGCAAGCAGGCCGATGCCCTCAAGCTGGCTAAAGAAATCAAGGCCAAGCTGGATAAAGGCGCTGACTTTGCAGAGCTAGCCAAGAAATACTCCGAAGACCCGGGCTCCAAGGATCAGGGCGGCTTGTACAAAGACGCTACCGCGGGCGACTGGGTTCCACAATTCAAGGAGAAGGCCCTGACTCTGCCGCTGAACAAAATCAGTGATCCGGTTGAAACCGATTATGGATACCACATTATGCGTGTAGAGGCCCGTACCGAGAAGACCTTCAATGACCTGACTCAGGCACAGAAGGACTCCCTTAAGACCAGCGTGGCTTCAACCAAGCTTGATGATTTCATGCAGACTGGCTTAACCAAAATCATCAAGAAGATCGATCTTCCTAAGGTTGAGACCAAGAAGGAAGGCGCTGCGGATTCCTCCAAGAGCGGGGCAGCAACTACGCCTTCTGGCACAACTGATAAAGGGACTACCACCAATGAAGGCACAGCACCAAGCTCAGGCACAGGTAAATAACAGCAATTTTCTTGGCCGGGGGCAGCGCGAGATGATCGCGCTGCTTTTTGTCCCCATTTTGGTGCGAAAGTTTAAGGATAAGGTTAATGTATAAGGAATTGGGAGCAGCCTAATACTATGGTCAAGAATTAAATGATATGGATTCAATCAATCCAGTCCATATTATCTGGACCCTTCTCTATTCATAAAAAAGCTACAGTAGTTCAATAACTTCTTTAGAAAGCGGGGCAACATGTGAAATGAAAGCTACTGGAATTGTACGTCGTATTGATGATTTGGGCAGGGTTGTTATTCCAAAAGAAATCCGCCGGACCTTGCGTATTCGCGAGGGGGATCCGCTTGAAATCTTTGTGGATCGTGACGGTGAGGTTATCCTGAAGAAATATTCCCCGATCGGGGAGCTTGGCGACTTTGCCAAAGAATATGCGGAATCTTTATATGAGAGTACAGGACATATTACACTGATCTCAGACCGTGATACCATTATTGCGGTGGCAGGAGCTTCCAAGAAGGAATATTTGGACAAGCAGGTTAGTATCTTGCTGGAGAACAGCATGGACAGCCGCAAAATTATGGTTGAAGCGAATACCGGGACCTATGAACTTATTAAGGATCATGCGGAAACGATATCGACCTTCGTTATTGCACCTATTATTGCAGGTGGCGATCCTATCGGCTCAGTGACGCTTGTGAACAAGGATGAATCGGTAAAGATGTCCCAGCTCGAATCCAAGATGGCCGAGACAGCTGCAGGATTCCTTGGCAAGCAAATGGAGCAGTAGGTGTAAGGATATTCATTCATTTGCAAAACGTAAAACTCCCACTGCCTGATTTTCGGCCGCATGGCCGGCAAAGCAGAGGGGGTTTTTTTGTGGTCATTTCCCTGAGGTGTGGACAAGGATTATAATGGAATGAGGTTAAGTATTGCTACAGTAAAGTGGGGAACCTCATGAAACAAACTTCCAGTGCCGGGAGAATGCTTAAAGGAGCGGTGCTGTTAAGCCTGGCGGCGATTGTGACCAAGCTGCTTGGAACACTGCAGAAGATACCTCTGCAAAATATCGGGGGAGACGGGGTCTTCGGTATTTATAACACCGTCTATCCCTTCTATACACTGCTGCTAACGCTCGCAACCGCGGGCTTCCCAACCGCGGTATCCAGGTTCGTGGCCGAGCGGGAAGCCGCCGGCAACCGGGCAGGGTCGGCCGAGGTGCTCCGGCTGTCGGCCGTGGTTATGCTGGCCCTGGGCTGTGCCGGGGGCCTCGGGATGTACTTTGGCGCGCCGCTGCTAGCCGATTGGATTGGCAATCAGCATTTGGTCCCCGCGCTGAGATGTACGGCGCCGGCACTCTTCTTCGTACCTGTGTCGGCGGCGCTGCGCGGGTACTTTCAAGGCCTGCAGGATATGCTGCCGACCGCGGTGTCGCAGGTTATTGAACAGGCTATCAGGGTGGGGGTCATGATTGTTCTGCTCCTTTCCTTCACCGCTGCCGGGTCCTCTGACAGCACCGTGGCCTCCGGGGCGATGATCGGATCTGCCGCTGGGGGGCTCGCAGGGCTTGTGGTTATGCTGCTGTATTGGCAGCGGCATCGTAGACGCACGGAGGTTATCTCTTGGGGGAAAAGCGGCAGCGGGTGGAAGGGAAGTCGGCAGGAAGATACGCAGTCCAAGCCCATAGCCGAAGGTGAAAGGCATGGAGAAGGAGAACCGCGAATCAGGCTGCTGAAGAAGCTGCTGGCTTATGCCATTCCGATCTGTCTGGCTGCCTTGGCTGTGCCCCTGATTAGCCTTGTAGATACCTTTACGCTGCCGCGCCTGCTTAAGCAGGGCGGATGGGATGAGCTAGGTTCTATGGTGCAGGTGGGCATCTATAACCGCGGTATCCCGTTGGTCCAGCTTGTAACCATGCTGGCCGCTTCCCTGTCGGTGCTGTTCATTCCTGCACTCGCAGAATTCAAGTACAGGGGGGACCGAGAAAGTATCGAGTCCCACTCCCGTCTGGCCCTGCGCTGGTTCTGGCTGATTGGACTTGCAGCATCAGCCGGGCTTGCCGCGCTGGCAGAGCCAATCAACATCATGCTCTACAAGGACACAGCCGGAACTGCGGCGATGCAGTGGATCGCCTTGACGGCCGCTCCGAGCACGATGCTCACCTTGACGGCCGCCCTGCTCCAGGGACTGGGCACCGTGCGGGCGCCGGCCCTGTATCTGGCTGGGGCCGCGGTGCTCAAGATCGTGCTCAACCTGCTGCTGGTGCCGCAGCTTGGCATCACCGGGGCCGCCATCGCAGGCGTGGCGGCCTACAGCCTTGCCGCAGCGCTCAGCCTCGCGCTGCTGGTGAAGACCACAGCGCTGCGGCTGCGCCTGGCAGACGCTGTGCTGAAGCCAGCGCTGCTGATCGGCGCGCTGGCCCTGGCCGTGCTCGCCCTGCGCTGGCTCGCAGACGCAGCCGGCCTAGGGCCGAGCCGCACCACCGCTGCCGCCGAGAGTCTGCTCGGCGTGTTCGTAGGTGCGGCAGTCTTCGCGGCCGGCGTCCTGCGGCTGCGCCTGATGACAGGGCCGGAGATCGAGGCCCTGCCGAAGATTGGGCCGAAGCTCGCCAGGCTGCTTCGGCGGCTGCGTCTGCTGCCGGAGCAGGAGTAGACGAGATAGGCGTACGTCCTCGTTTTGTGTAATTCTTTTTGCGTTGAAGAATGAAGGGTCACCCGTCGGATCACACTTCTTAGTGGATCGACGTGGAGTAACTCAATTCCGTGGATTGCTGATTCATCGTCTCAACTCTCAGTGCTTAACTTTGTAACCTTGGTTATTATCATTCATTATTAAAGGGCAGGGTGCTTAATTTCCGGCTATTTATCATAAAAAGTCAGCATATTACCCCGCGACCAGCGGGATTTCAGGAGTGTGATACAGGTGGGTGCTTCAATTACTGTTATTGGTCTCGGATCTGGCGATCCGGACAAGCTGACTGTAGGGAGCCTGAAGAAGCTTCAGCAGGCAGAGCTCCGTTATGTACGGACACTGGACCATCCAGTCGTTAGCTGGCTGGAGGAGACCGGGATTTCCTTCAAATCGTTCGATGAGGTGTATGAAGCCAAGGATGATTTCCCGTCCGTGTACGATGAAATTGCCAGTCAATTGCTCGCTGCCGCGTCAGATCTGCCGCCCGAACGTGAAATCATCTATGCCGTTCCCGGACATCCCATGGTAGCGGAGTCAACCGTCAAGCTGCTGCGTGAACGCTGTCCGGAACGGGGAGTTCGACTAGATATAATCGGCGGGGAGAGCTTTCTGGATGTAGCCTTTACACGTCTGGGCTTTGACCCCATTGAAGGGTTCCAGCTGCTGGATGCGTCGGAACTGGCATCCTCGCTCGTAGAGCCGCGTGTACATACGTTAATTGGCCAAGTGTACGACAGCTTTACGGCTTCCGATGTGAAGCTGAGCCTCATGGAGACCTATCCGGATGATTATCCGGTTACGGTTGGTCATGCCCTGGGTGTAGCCGGACAGGAGAAGATCGAACAGGTTCCCCTGCATGAGCTCGACCGTGTGGAAGGGTACGGGAATTTGTCGTTAATCTATATTCCGCGGGATGATAATGAGATGCTGCGGCAGCGCAGCTTCGAGAGACTGCATGAGATTGTGACCATCCTGCGCAGTCCCGAAGGCTGTCCATGGGACAGGGAGCAGACCCATCAGTCCATCCGTAAGAACCTGATTGAAGAGACCTATGAAGTGATTGAGACCATTGATGAAGATGACCCGGATCATATGCAGGAAGAGCTCGGTGACCTGCTGCTTCAAATCATGTTGCATTCGCAAATGGAAGAAGAAACCGGGATATTCACGGTCTATGATGTTATCGGCAGTCTGAACGACAAGCTGATCTTCCGGCATCCGCATGTATTCGGGGATTTATCTGCTGAAGATGCGGAGGAGGCTCTGAATAACTGGGAGGGCATGAAGGCTGAAGAGAAGAGGAAGAAGGGCATTGTTCCTGAGAAACAATCAGCCCTAAGCGGGGTTCCTCGTGATCTTCCGGCGCTCATGAAGGCTTTCAAGCTCCAGAAGAAGGCTTCCAAGGTAGGTTTTGATTGGGAGGATGTCGAGGGGGCCCTTGGCAAGATTGATGAGGAATTGGCAGAACTTAAGCAGGCAATTAGAGAAGGACATGCGGCGTCCGAGCAGGCTCTTGAGCTGGGTGATGTTCTGTTCACCGTAGTCAATGTCGCCAGGTTTATTGGTGCAGATCCAGAAGAAGCGCTGAGTCTGGTGAACCGCAAATTCAAGTTCCGTTTCGAGTATGTTGAGCGCAAGCTGAACGAAGCCGGAAGAATGTTATCTGAGAGCAGCCTGGAGGAGATGGACCGCTTATGGGATGAGGCCAAGGAAGTAGAGCGTTCGGGCCGTATTCTTTGAGGTGAGCAGGGGGCAATTTTGTCCATTTCGAGGTTTTTGTGAAGAATACAAAGAATTTAATGGCATCAAGCAGGAATTCGTTATTGAAGCAAGAATTACCTAAAGACCACTTCGCGGTTGATTTTCGGCTTATCCAGCCTGTTTACTTCCGCATATACTCTATTTTTTTGAATATTGGGAGGCTTTTAATTTATGAACAAGACAGATCTGATCAACAACATTTCGAGCAAAAGCGGTTTGACTAAAAGAGACGTTGAAGTCGTGCTTAACGGATTTCTTGGCGAAATCACGGATGCTCTTTCCAGCGGAGACAAGGTTCAATTGATCGGCTTCGGTACTTTCGAGACTCGCAAGCGCTCCGGCCGTACTGGTCGCAACCCGCAGACTGGCAAGACTATCGAAATTCCAGAATCCAACGTTCCTGCATTCAAAGCAGGCAACAAGCTTAAAGAAGCTGTAAAATAATGCGTCTTGATAAATTCCTGAAGGTCTCAAGGTTGATTAAACGGCGCACCGTAGCTAAAGACGTCTCCGAACAAGGCAGAGTGCTGATTAATGACCGGGAAGCCAAGCCGAGCAGTTCCGTCAAAGTGGGCGATGAAATCACCGTTCAATTTGGACAGAAGCTGGTTACGGTTAGGGTGGAGCGGCTTGCCGAGAACACCCGCAAGGAAGAAGCATCAAGCCTATATACGTTAGTGAAAGAAGAGCCAATAGCAAAGGATCAGGGTCTGGATTGGACCTAAAGCCTTAAGCTTATCTTCCTAGAAAAGGGCTGTTCCCAGACAGATGAATCTGTCTTAGGGAGCAGCCCTTTAGATTTTTATATAATTGAAGATCACCTGGGTTCTAAAGGCTGTATTCCCCCCATAAGATGGTTACTGTAGAGGGAGGGGTACATGCCATGAATGATCAAGGAAGAGGAAAGCTGCAGGAAGTGCATATGCATAACCGCAAGCTGCTTGAAATATCCGGCGTGAATAACGTGGAGAGCTTTGATAGTGAGGAATTTCAGCTCAAGACGGAGCTTGGGCATCTTACGATCCGCGGACAAAATCTGCACATCAAAAATTTAAGCCTGGAACAGGGTCTTCTAGCCATTGAGGGCGTTGTGAACTCCCTGTCGTATGTAAACCCCGGATCCCAGCGTAAAACCAAAGGTTTCATCGGGAAGTTGTTTAAATGAATTTGCATGTGCAGTGGGTGACCCTGCTATGGATGCTTTTTTCCGGGGGAATATTGGGGGTCGCCTTTGACAGCTACCGCGTTGTATCAGGCCAGCTGCGCTTTCCGCGGTGGACGGTTCATGCCCTGGATCTGCTCTACTGGGCAGCTGCTTCAATCTTCGTCTTCCGAATGCTGTATCAGAGCAATCAGGGCCAACTCCGATTCTATGTATTCTTGGGTTTGTTTGTAGGCGTTTGGATATATTTTTTATTCTTAAGTGTTATAACGGAGCGTTTTGTGGTAATGTTAATGGTGGTAACCAAACGGATTTATGCCTTGGTTCTGCGGTTAATTCAGCTATTCATCATTGCTCCTATCCGCATTTTGCTGAAAGGCGTCAAGCTTGCGCTAGGCTTCGCGTGGATCGTGGTGCTCTTTCTCGGACGAATCTCTCTATTGCCGATATGGAGAATCTTAAGGTGGATGGCCATGCCTCTGCTAAGACGCTTTCATATTCCTGAGCGGGCTGACAAGCTTAGATCGTGGGCGGTTCAACTCTGGAACCGTTGGTTTACCAAGAATTAAAGGGTTTTGGAGGTGGGATATTTTGCGCGTTGTATCTGGAAATGCATCTAGGAACAGTGAACCTGCTCCTGTCAAGAATGCAGGCGCCCGCAGGCGGTACAGGCTGTGGCTTGCTTTCATTGTCATCTTTATAGGATGGGCAGGGTATACTTTCATCTCCCAGGCCAGTCAGATTGGGGCGAGCTCGCGTGAACTCTCAGAGAAACAAGACTCCAAAGCCAAGAGTAACCAAGCATTAGATCAGCTCAAAACTGAAATAGAACGTCTGAAGGATCCGGAGTACATTGGTCAAATCGCAATGAAGAAATACGGGTTATACAGACCTGGAGAAGTGCCGATCCGTGTACCGGATTCCGAGGGCGAGAAATAGATAAACTCATACAGGATATACGTCTGTTGACCTTGTTTGAGTCATTCGGTATAATCAAATCACCGAAGCCAAGATCATGATGTCTTGGTGACATTTTTAAGGGAGGATCATTTTATTTTATGGCAATAGAAGTGGGCACCAAGTTAGAAGGCAAGGTGACGGGCATCACGCACTTTGGAGCATTTGTGGATCTATCAGGAGGTGTCACCGGTCTCGTACACATCTCGGAGATCGCCGATAACTACGTCAAGGATGTTAACGATCATCTTAAGATCAACGATGTTGTGACGGTTAAAGTCATTAACGTTGATAAAGACGGTAAGATCGGGCTTTCGATTAAGCAGACTGTGGATAAACCTGCGGAAGCACCAAGACCTCCACGTGCACCAAGACCAGATCGTCCTAGTGGCGGCGGTAGAGACGGAGATCGTCCTAGTGGTGGTGGCGGAGGCGGTTTTAACCGGGATCGCGGAGGACGCTCATTCAAACCTCCAGTGGGCAAAGCTTCTTTTGAAGATAAAATGTCACGCTTCCTCAAAGATAGTGAAGAGCGTATTTCGTCGCTGAAGAAGAACACCGAAGGCAAACGCGGTGGCCGCGGCGCGAAACGAGTATAAATCATCTTTAATATTTAATACAACAGACCGTAAGCCTAGCGCTTACGGTTTTTTTGTCGCCCTCGTTTGTCGCCAGGAAGGGGGTTCCATTTTTTTGCCGACAACATCCAACGCTTTTCCGTAAGTCTCAGGGCAAATCGCTAAGAACGCAGGGCGAACATAATGAAAAATGATGCGCGGCAGAAGGCGAACATAGATTTGGTTAGAGAGTGCTGTTCCGAGTGCTGGCAAGGGTCAAGGGCCACAGGCAAAGCCCTCTCAATTTGTCGTAAATTTCTTTTCGGCTTACCCCGCCTTCTGACAAACTTTCCATAGACACGCTCCTATAATGGGACATACCTCACTATGCAGGTTGAGCTAAAGACAGCGGGGTTCAGATACTCCAGGTTAGAATGAATACATAGGAAATGAACGAAATGTTCAATACCTAGCGCTTGACGTTCATCTCTTTAGTTCAATCTGTATTAAATCCAGAGAAGGTGGTGCCATGATGGAGAAATGGAATGTGATTGCTTTTCCGGGAATGAAGAAGGCGAAGGAGCAGGACGGGGAGAAGTGGTGGCTTAAATGGAGACAGACCTCGGCTGCTATGAAGACAAGCCGTTTTGTGGCTGCGAACAAATGGACCTTCCTTCTGACGATGATGGGATTCTTGCTGGGTAAGGCCACGATCCTGAATGAATTGTCCCCTTTTGCTGTCGCCTATTTTGCTGTTATCGCTTTCATGCGGCGGGATCTGCTGCTTCCGGTCTTTGCCTCCGTTGTAGCAGGTGCAATATTTGCTCCTCACCATCACTTTCTCTCGGTTGTGTGGGAATTAATTATCATCTTCCTGATGCAAAAGGGACTCGAATCGTTCGAGAAGGCGGAAATTTCTTATGCCCCCATCATGGTCTTCACCTCAGCCTTCCTAGTCAACCTTTTCGGAGCCCTTATCGGACCTTCCCTGTCCTGGTATACCTTGACCATGACTGTGATGGATGCGGTACTCAGCTTCGTGCTTACGCTGGTATTTCTGCAGGCCGTGCCCATCTTCACTTATAGAAAGAAGAACTATAATCTGCGGAATGAAGAGATCCTGTGCTTGATCATCCTGCTGGCCTCGGTTATGACAGGTGCTGTTGGATGGCAAATTAACGGCTTGTCTCTGGAACACATTCTTTCCAGATATCTCATTCTTCTGTTCGCGCTGGTAGGCGGGGCACCACTAGGAGCCTCGGTAGGTGTAATCACGGGGCTTATCCTAAGCTTGGCCGATATGTCAGCCATCTATCAAATGAGCCTGCTGGCATTCTCCGGGATGCTCGCCGGGATGCTGCGCGAAGGCCGGAAATGGTCAGTAGGGCTCGGCATGCTGCTGGGTTCATCGATCCTTTCAATTTATCTGACCGGTCCAGGTGATGTGATGTCCTCCACATGGGAGACCTGCGCAGCCGTAATCCTATTCATGCTTACGCCAAAGACCGTAATCGGCTTTATAGCCAAATATGTGCCTGGAACCAAGGATTATACGGAATCCCAGCATGAATATGCCAAGCGGATTCGAGATATTACCGCAGAGCGGGTCACGCAGTTCTCCCACGTCTTCAAGCAGCTTTCCCGCAGCTTTGGACAAGTCTCCAGCTCAGGAGAAATAACAAGACGCGGCGAGGAAATGGACCATTTCATGAATGCGGCAACTGAGGGAGCCTGCAGCACCTGTTTTCGCAAGAATCACTGCTGGGACGGGAACTTTTATCAGACCTATAAGTTTATGACCGAAATGATGACTACTATAGAAGAGAATCCAGAGGTTCGGCATGACGAGCTTCCAGTTAAATGGAATAAAGTATGCAAGAAGACGGATCAGGTCCTGAATATTATGAAGCGGGAATATGACCTCTACCAAAATGATATGCACTGGAAACGGCAAATATACGACAGCCGTCAGCTGGTAGCCGAGCAGCTCTCCGGGGTGTCCCAGGTTATGGAGGACTTGGCCAGAGAGATCAAGAGAGAGAGTCAGACGATGTACCGCCAGGAGGAGCAGATCAGAGAGGCTTTGGAGATTATGGGCTTGTCCATTCACAGCGTGGATATCATTTGTCTGGACCATGGCAATGTTGAAATTGAGATTACCCATGCGTATACCCGTGGTTATGATGAGTGCCGTAAAATCATAGCGCCCTTGTTATCCGACATTCTGGATGAGCACATCGCGGTAATGAATGAATCCGTGCCATCCGGCAAAGAGGGTCTAGCGAATGTTACCTTTGGGTCGGCAAAGTCCTATGAGATCTCCACCGGGGTAGCCGGTACTGCCAAAGGGGGCGACCTGCTGTCAGGCGACAGCTTCAGTGCGGCAGAGCTCGGCAACGGGACTTTTGCGGTAGCCTTGAGTGACGGTATGGGGAATGGGGAGCGGGCAAGACTGGAGAGCAGCACGGCCCTGAATATATTAGAGCAGCTGCTTCAGTCGGGAATGGATGAGACTTTGGCTATCAAATCCGTGAATTCGGTGCTGATGCTCAGATCACCGGACGAAATATACGCAACGGTGGATATGGCTCTCATCGATGAGCATTCGGCGCGCACCACCTTCATGAAGATTGGCTCATCACCCAGCTTTATCAAGAGAGGGAATGAGGTAATCTCCGTCTCTGCGAGCAATCTCCCAATCGGGATTATCCAGGATATTGAGGTAGACTTGGTTACGGTGCAGCTGTTGCCGGGCGATATATTGATTATGATGACCGATGGGATCTATGATGCACCAGGTTATGCGGTGAACAAGGAGCTGTGGATCAAGCGTCTCATTCAAGAGATTACTACGGAAGAGCCACAGGCTATTGCCGATTGCCTGCTCGACGCTGTTATCCGCTATCAAGGGAACCAGATAAATGATGATATGACCGTGGCTGTCGCCAAGGTGGATCATCGCCGTCCGGAGTGGTCCACGCTGCATATTCCGGGAGTAGACCGCTTGGAACGCCCGAGAACCGTTAGCTAGTCGACGGCAATTTCATTGTACGGCTAGTAATCCTACAACCTTATATGCATTGCCCGGGAAATGGAGGCAGCTTGGCTGGGCACTCCATTTTCCTTTCTTTCGGATACTAAATGGATTGGACTAAAGATTGCATTCACTCGTTGCAGATTCTCCATGAAAAAGTAATACTAAGCTCGTTAGTTCTTTTCGTTCATTCCATATGATTCTTTCATTCTCTTAGGTTTGAACCTGTTCCAGGTTGGAAATAACTAGAGACAGAGAACCTGGAATCCGGAAGGGACGGCGAATATGAATGAAGCAAATTCTATTAATTACAGACGGCTGCTCTAATGTGGGGCAAAGCCCGGTAATGACTGCCTCATTGGCACGTCAGGAAGGAATTACAGTGAATGTGATCGGAATCGTAGATTATGGAACAATTGGAGAACTGGGCAGTTTGGAGATTAGGGAAATTGCCAAGGCGGGCGGGGGGATGAGCCAATTATCCGGAACGGAGAAGCTTGCGCAGACGATGCAGATGATGACCAGAAAGACCGTGGTTCAGACGATTCAGCAGGCGGTTAATAGAGAATTGAAACATATTTTGGGAAAAACATCCGTCGAAGACCTTCCTCCTGACAAGCGGTCCGAGGTCGTTGAGGTTGTGGATGAGCTTACGGAGACTACACCACTCGAAATTGCGCTCTTAATTGACGCAAGTGCAAGCATGAAGCCAAAGCTTGCTGCCGTGGAGGAAGCGATTCGGGATTTAATGATCAGCTTGAATGCACGTGAAGGAATGAGCCGGCTTGCTGTATTTCATTTTCCTGGACGTCACGGGGGTGAGGACGCGGTGCTAGATCAGGGGTGGACCTCGGATCTCAGCGGAGTACGGAGCCTGTTTCAACATATGGCAATGAGAGGGGCAACCCCAACCGGGCCGGCGATCCTTAAGGTGATTGATTTCTTCCGATATGGTACAATAAATGGAAATCAGACTAGGCCGGAGGACAATGATGAAAGAGAAGGGATGCTCGGTGACTACGTCGTATAGAACGAGTATCCCGGCCGGGACGCTTGTAACGGGACGCTGGCGAGGAGGACGATATCTGGTTCAGCGGCTCCTCGGTCAGGGAGCGAACGGGATCGTATATCTTGTACAGCAAGCCGGGACGCGCAATTTATATGCCCTTAAGATGGGCTATGACGCCTTGGATCTGCAATCGGAGATTAATGTGCTGAAGGCGCTGCAGGGTCAGCATAATGCTGAGGATCGGGATCTTTCTTATCTAGTGGAGGTGGATGATTTCACCTTGGGGGATAGAGAGATTCCTTTCTATGTTATGCGGTATGTGAAAGGCGAGCCGCTGAGCAAGTTCCTTACCCGCCGGGGAGGGCAGTGGCTTGACCTTGCTGGTCTTAACCTACTTAAGCAGCTGGCAGCTCTTCATAAGGGGGGCTGGGTATTCGGGGACCTAAAGCCGGACAATGTCCTGGTGTCAGCATACGGGGACGTTGAGCTCATTGATTACGGCGGCGTAAGCCAGAATGGGCGAAGTGTGAAGCAGTTCACTGAGTGGTACGACCGCGGATTCTGGAATGCAGGGGGCCGGACGGCTGATGCGGCTTATGATTGGTTTTCTTTTGCTGTGGTATGTATCCATATGCTGGCGGAGAGCCGTCTCAAGACGGCGGCGAATCAGCTTCCGCAGACCCGGAGCACCGCAGATCTGGTCCAGATCATGAATCAGGAACCGCGTCTTCGTCCTTATTCCAATTGGCTGAAGAAGGCCATTAGCGGCGGGTTCGAGCATACAGATGAGGCTTATGAGATGTGGAAAAGAATGATCTCGCGGAAGCCGGTTCGGCACTCCGTCCGCAGAACACCGGGCTGGCTTAAGAGCGCGTTTGCCATTTCCTTATTTCTGCTTGTCTGTGCTATCTATTTAACGCTGCGTTAGCAAGTGCTAATTGTTCACATCCGGTTGGATATCCGGCGCAGCAAGGGGAGAACGGCATGGAAGACTTGAATCAGCTTGCAACTTATGTGCGCAGCATGGCGCGCAAATACGACTTATGGTCTGCTCATGACTGTATTGTAGTCGCAGTATCCGGCGGTCCGGACTCTGTGGCTCTTTTGCATGCTCTCCACCAAATAGCCTGGGAGCCGGGCTCTTCCCTCCGCTTGGTGTGTGCACATGTGAACCACGGGTTTCGCGGTGCGGAGTCCGATGCGGAGGCAGATTTCGTAAGGGACGCAGCAGACAGACTGGGGATTCCCTTTGAGCTTGGCAGCTATGATGTGCCGGCTTTTATAGAAGAGACAGGGCTCAGCCTTCAGACAGCGGCCAGAGAGAAGCGGTACGAGTTCCTGCACAGCATTGCGGATAAATATCATGCTTCAGCTATCGCATTAGCCCATCATGGGGACGATCAGGCTGAGACGGTTATGCTGCGTCTGCTAAGGGGAACCGGCATGACGGGACTTGCCGGAATGAGAATCAAACGGCGCGAAAAAAATGTGGAACTAATCAGACCCCTGCTGCGTATATACAAGACGGACTTGATCCGGGTGTGTCATAATTGTGGTTTGGCGTATGTGACAGACAGCAGTAATCTGAGTAATAAATATGCCCGCAATGCTGTCAGGTTGGATGTACTGCCCTTTTTGGGGCAATATAATGGTCAGTTGGCTGAATCGCTGAATCGCCTGGCAGAAGTTGCCGGCGAGGAAGATGATTATATGCATCAAGCCGCCAAGGAAGTATATGGCAGACTTGCCAGACCGGCAGAAGGGGGAATCGCCTTCTCTGCCAAAGACTTTGGCCGTTTACATGCTGCTTTACAACGGAGGTTGATTAAACTAATATTAAATTATCTGCCTTTGAACACCGATGACATTGATTTCCTGAAAATTGAGGTCATTCGTGAACGTATTCTGCAGGAGTTTCCCTCCAACTGGAGTCTTGATTTGGGCGGGGGCCTGCAGTGTAAGAGAGAGTATGATGAAGTATCCATTTTACCGGAGATTACGGATAAGGTTAAGCTGGAATATACATACCGTCTAGAGGAAGTTCCCGCACGATTACCGATACCCGAAACCGGAAGAGAATTAAGATTTACTTTACGGCCGCGTGACGCACAGTCTACGGAGTCAGACTGGAAGGCATCCGGTAACGATGAAGCCTTATTTGATGCGGATAAGATTAAGTATCCGCTGATCGTACGTTCCCGCCAGCCGGGAGATATCATGAAAGTCATGGGATTAAACGGAAGCAAAAAGGTTAAAGATATTTTCATTGATCAGAAAATACCTCCATCTGTCCGCCAGAACATACCTGTTGTAACGGATGCAACCGGCCGTATATTATGGCTGCCCGGTGTCCGCCGATCCGCACATGCGGCGATAGGGAATCACACTTCGTCCATTCTGCGCATGCAGGTGGATCGCGAAGGCGGAAGGTAACCGGTTATCGCCATAGTCAGGCTTTCATAGTATAACTTAGGAGGTTCTTGCATTGCAGAACGATATCAAAGAAGTCCTTATTAGCCGGGAACAGATTCAAGACAAGATAGTGGAGCTCGGCCAGATTCTCAGCAAGGAATATGAGGGCCGTAATCCGCTCGTTATTTGTATTCTCAAAGGAGCCTTTATTTTTATGGCCGATTTGGTTAAAGAGATAACAGTACCTTTGGAGCTGGACTTTATGGCTGTCTCCAGCTACGGTGCATCAACGAAGTCTTCGGGGGTCGTGAAGATCATCAAAGATCTTGATACTTCTGTAGAAGGACGTGATGTACTCATCGTCGAAGATATTATCGATAGCGGTCTTACACTAAGCTATCTGATCGATGTGCTGCAGCGTCGAAATGCGAAGTCCACTACTATAGTTACCCTGTTCGACAAACCGGCACGCCGGACGGTGGATCTGCAAGCGGATTACACAGGTTTTGTCCTTCCCGATGAGTTCGTGGTCGGGTATGGCCTGGACTATGCCGAGAAGTACCGTAACCTCCCTTACATCGGGATTTTGAAGCCTGAGATTTACACCAGCTAAGACAGCACTCCGCAAGTGCCTAGTGCCTACCCTGCGCCATTGTTGAGATGGCCAGACAGGCTATGGTAAAATAACTTAAGTGTTTTGAGAGGAGGTAGGGGATGAATCGGTTCATCCGGAATTCTGGTTTTTATTTAATTCTTTTCTTAGTCGTGGTGGGCATCGTCCAATTCCTCAGCGGTGGGGGCGAGGCGGCCGACACCCCTAGATATGACCAATTGCGCCAGCAGCTGCAGGTGAACAATGTCAAGGAAATGACAGGTCAATTTGACGGTTATGCATATCGGGTGACCGGTAAATACAGGAACAAAGTAGATAACAAAGAAAGCTTTCAGACCTATGTTCCTTATGATACAAACGTAGTTGCAGAGCTTACTGATTACAGCCAGAAGAACAAAATAAGTTATAGTTGGAATAAGATGGAGGGCGACAGCATTTGGCTTACGCTCCTGACATCCATTGTTCCTCTAGCGATTATGTTCATTCTGTTCTTCTTCCTCTTTAACCAGGCTCAAGGCGGCGGCGGTAAGGTAATGAACTTCGGCAAGAGCCGTGCCCGGTTATATAATGAAGAGAAGAAAAAGGTTACATTTGAGGATGTAGCCGGTGCGGATGAAGAGAAGCAAGAGCTCGTAGAAGTTGTTGAGTTCTTGAAAGATCCCCGCAAATTTGCGGCTGTCGGAGCCCGTATTCCTAAAGGGGTACTCCTGGTGGGTCCTCCAGGTACAGGTAAAACCTTGCTTGCCCGTGCAGTAGCCGGTGAAGCAGGCGTTCCTTTCTTCAGTATTTCAGGTTCGGACTTTGTGGAAATGTTCGTCGGTGTCGGCGCATCCCGTGTCCGTGATTTGTTCGAGAATGCGAAGAAGAATGCTCCTTGTATCATCTTCATTGATGAGATTGATGCGGTAGGTCGTCAGCGCGGCGCCGGACTCGGCGGTGGACATGACGAACGTGAGCAGACGCTCAACCAATTGCTCGTAGAAATGGACGGCTTCGGTGGCAACGAAGGTATTATTATCGTAGCTGCAACGAACCGTGCGGATATTCTTGACCCTGCGCTCCTTCGTCCGGGACGTTTTGACCGTCAGATTACGGTTGACCGCCCAGATGTGAAGGGCCGTGAAGCTGTACTTAAGGTACATGCGCGTAACAAGCCTTTGACCAAAGATGTTCGCCTAGATGTAATTGCTAAGCGTACAACCGGATTCACAGGTGCAGACCTGGAGAACCTGCTTAATGAAGCGGCCCTGCTTGCTGCACGCCGCAACCGCAAGGATATCTCCATGCGCGAAGTTGATGAAGCTATCGACCGTGTTATCGTAGGTACTGAGAAGCGCAGCCGCGTGGTCAGCGATCGGGAGAAGCGCATTGTGGCCTTCCACGAAGCGGGTCATACGATTGTGGGTTACTTCCTGGAGCATGCAGACATGGTTCATAAGGTTACCATTATTCCACGTGGTCGCGCCGGCGGGTATGTAATTATGATGCCTAAGGAAGACCGCATGCTGGTCACCAAGCAGGAGCTGCTTGATAAGGTTACCGGCCTCCTCGGAGGACGTGTATCCGAGGAACTGTTCATCGGTGAAATCGGAACCGGAGCTTACAGTGACTTCCAGCAGGCTACCAGCATTGTCCGCAGTATGATTGTGGAATACGGTATGAGTGAGAAGCTCGGTCCAATGCAGTTCGGAACTTCTCAAGGCCAAGTGTTCTTGGGCCGCGATATCGGGCACGAGCAGAACTATAGTGATGCGATTGCTTATGAAATCGATCAGGAAATGCAGCGTTTCATCAATGAAAGCTATGAACGTTGTAAGCAGCTGTTGATGAAGTATTCCAAAGAGGTTCACCTCATTGCAGAGACACTCCTTGAGGTGGAGACACTCGAACTGGATCAAATCAAACAGTTGATCGAGACAGGCAAGCTTACGCCGGATCCGGATGGAGACGGAGGCGGGTCTTCTGAGACTGGCTCTCCCATTGTAGATACAATTGGAGATGTGAATGTTCGCATTCAGGCTAGAGACGAAGAAGCTCAGCCGCAAGTTCCAGGCGGAGATATCCCGAATGATGTACCGGGAAGCTCAGCGAATGATATCCGCGGAGACCATCCCGTGGACACACCTGAGGGAACCGTGAAGGATGCCCCGGTCACACCACCGCAGCCGAAGGATCAAGATGGAAGCGGGAATGGTGGCAGTACACCGCTATAATTGAGCGAATTCTTATAATTACCAACAAAGGTATATAAGGAGCATTCGCCGAAGCAAACCGGAAAACACTTGGTGTTTTCCGGTTTTTTTGCGGATTGAGGCAGATTGACAGCAGAACTCACGTTGTGTAAATTAATTGTTAAACAATGCACAAAGTTTTTGGGTTGTCCGGATAGACAGAGAGACCGGGTTTGAGAGGCTAAGTTTAATCCATATTGCTGTTAAGATACGGGGGAGGATGTCGGGTGGAGGCATTAGCTTTGGAACGCAAAGCAGAACAGAACCGCGAACTTCGGGAGCGGCTTGCACAGCTTAAGAAAGAAAGAAACGCCATTATTTTAGCTCATTACTATCAGAGGGATGAAATTCAGGAAGTTGCTGATTTTCGTGGAGACTCTTTTTTGCTGGCACAAAAAGCGGCACAGACCGATGCCGAGGTAATTGTATTCTGCGGGGTTCACTTCATGGGGGAAAGTGCCAAGATTCTGGCTCCGAATAAGACAGTTCTTATTCCTGACGAGCGGGCGGGCTGTCCGATGGCGGACATGGTCAATGTAGACGGTCTGCGCAAGGTGAAGGCCCAGTATCCGAATGCGAAGGTCGTTACTTATATTAATTCATCTGCCGAGATCAAGGCGGAGACTGATATTTGCTGTACTTCTTCAAATGCTGTGAAAGTGATTAATTCAGTAGATGCGGATGAGATTATTTGGGTTCCGGATAAGAACCTGGGTAACTATGTTCAACAGCATACCGACAAGAAAATGATTATCTGGGAAGGATACTGCAACACCCATGATATGTTGACAGTCAAAGATGTAGTTGAGATGAAGGCCAAATACCCAGAGGCCCAGTTCGTGGTTCATCCTGAGTGCCGCCCAGAGGTAGTTGAGATGGGGGACTTTGTAGGGAGCACCACAGCTATTCTCGATTACTGCAAGCAGTCCGACTGCAAGCAGTTCATCGTGGGGACCGAAGACGGTACGGGCTATCAGCTTAGACTGGACAGTCCGGATAAGGAATTTTATTTTGCTACCAAATTTCTCGTATGTCCGAATATGAAAGTAAATAATCTGAAGAAGCTGGTCAAATGTCTGGAGACCATGCAGCCGCAAGTGTATGTTCCACCGGCTGTGGCGGACAAAGCCAGAGCATCCCTAGAGCGCATGTTACAGGTTAAGTAGCATGCGCTACTCTCTTGCCCTAAAGACAGGTGAAATGAAATGATACCTAAATACTTAGTGGATTTTGATCTTGGAGAAATTCCGATGCGTGAAACAGACGTCATTGTGATTGGTACGGGGATTGCGGGTCTGTTCGCAGCCATTAAAGCAAGTGAAGACCGGCGGGTCGTCATGATAACGAAGAAGGGCTTAATGGAAAGCAACACAAGATATGCGCAGGGGGGAATTGCAGCCGTGATCTCGGAGGAGGACTCACCTGAGTCTCACCGGGATGACACTCTTTTTGCAGGGGCTGACTTTTGTCTGAAGTCCGCAGTAGATGTGCTTGTACATGAAGGCTCTGAAGGAGTAAGAGATCTTATACGAATGGGAGCCGCCTTTGATCAGGAGAACGGCGAATTAGCACTGACCCAAGAGGCTGCCCACAGTCATCGGCGTATTCTTCATGCAAATGGAGATGCTACAGGATATGAAATTGTACGGGCTCTTTCCCAGAAGGTCCGCGAGATAGAGAACATTGAGATTCTGGAATATCATTATGTCATTGATTTAATCACGGAACAGGAAGAATGCCAGGGGGCGTTGCTTCAAGGGCCGGATGGCCAGCGGCTTTTCCTGCGTGCGGATGCAACGGTTCTGTGCAGCGGAGGGGCAGGCCAGCTCTATCGTTATACAACGAACCCAGAGGTAGCGACCGGGGATGGCGTGGCGATTGCTTACCGGGCTGGTGCTCATATCCGGGATATGGAGTTTATTCAATTCCACCCTACGGCACTTAGCTATTCCGGAGCTCCTCGGTTTCTAATCTCGGAAGCGGTGAGGGGAGAAGGGGCAGTACTTCGTAATATTCATGGTGAGCGTTTCATGGAGAAATATCATCCCCAGCTCGAGCTTGCACCGCGAGATATTGTGGCTAGAGCGATTGTAAGTGAAATGGAAGCTACGAAATCGACGTTTGTATACTTAGATATCACGCATGAGCTGCCAGAGACGGTGAGAAACCGTTTTCCAACCATCTATGAGACTTGTATTCGATACGGACTCGATATCACCAGCGACTGGATTCCAGTAGCCCCTGCTGCGCATTATATGATGGGCGGGGTTCAGACTAACCTGCAGGGAGAGACTACGATTGCCCGGCTGTATGCCTGTGGTGAGGTGTCTTCAACGGGAATCCATGGAGCTAACCGATTGGCCAGTAACTCTTTGACAGAAGCAATCGTGTTCGGCCGCCGAATTGTGGAACAGATTCGCAAGCTTGCTCCCCTGGATGCTGCATGGGAGAATATCTCTAACAAGGAACAGCGAACAGGGATGTTCCCCTCCAAGATCAGTGAGCGGAAGCTGAAGCTGCAGAAGATCATGGTCCGGCATGTGGGAGTCAGACGGGATGAAGACTTGCTAAGGAAGGGCCTTAAAGAGCTGCAGCAGCAGACGGATATTTTTGGATATGAACTGCGGCGGAGTGAGGAACTGGAGTATGCGAATATGCTGACCTGTGCTCTTCTCGTTACGGAATCTGCACTAGCTCGTCAAGAAAGCCGGGGCGGACATTATCGGGAGGATTATCCGGAACGCAGAGATATAGAATGGCTGAAGCGAATTGTTCGCCATCGGGAAAAAGGAATGTTGGAGGCTGCGATCGATGATATTTAATGGATATAATGAAGGCCTTATCGAATCTATACGTGGTTGGCTGAGAGAAGATGTCGGCTCCGGAGATGTGACCACATCGGTGACTATACCATTTGGTCATGAATCCAAAGGAATTATCCATGCCAAAGATAACGGGATTATTGCGGGAATTCCTGTAGCCCAGCTTGTGTTTGAGGTGGTGGATTCCATGCTTTCTTTCAAGGCTCATGCTGAGGAGGGGCAGTATGCTTCCAAGGGAGATGTCTTGATTGAGGTGGAGGGCAGCACGCACAGCATTCTCACCGGAGAGCGTCTGGCACTGAACCTACTGCAGCGCTTATCGGGAATTGCTACACGTACGCGCACGTATGTAGATGCTTTGGAAGGCCTTGATGTGAGATTGGTGGATACACGCAAAACCACCCCAGGCCACCGGATGCTGGAAAAGTACGCGGTGCGCATGGGAGGAGGAGCCAATCACCGGTTCGGCCTGTATGATGCGGTTATGATTAAGGATAATCATATCAAGGGAGCGGGTGGTATCGCTCAGGCTGTCAGCCGCGCGCGGGCGAATATCCCGCACACAATGACTATCGAAGTCGAGACCGAGAATATGGAGCAGGTCGAAGAGGCCCTTGCTGCCGGAGCAGACATTATTATGCTTGATAATATGCAGCCGGATTTAATGAAGCAAGCGGTTCAGCGGATCAAATCAGCAGCCCCCCATGTTACGGTGGAGGCTTCTGGTAATGTGTCGCTGGATACGATAAGGGGTATAGCCGAATGTGGAGTAGATGTCATATCTGTAGGCAGACTAACCTACTCCTTCGAAAGTCTGGACATCAGTCTGGATCTGAATGACAAGAAAGTGAGGTGAGAGCCATGATCCTTGTGGTTGACGTGGGCAATACGAACATCGTGCTCGGGATCTACAAGAACCGTGAGCTGCTGCACCATTTCCGTTTGGGGACCAATCGGCAGTCTACAGGGGATGAATACGGCGTTTTGATACATAATCTGTTTCAAATGTCGCATATTGATGTACGGGATATAGAAGGCGTAATAATATCCTCTGTCGTTCCTCCGTTGATGCATGTGCTGGAGCAAATGTGTGAGACGTATTTGAAGAAGGCTCCGCTGATCGTGGGTCCGGGAATCAAGACAGGACTCAATCTGCGATATGAGAATCCGCGTGAGGTCGGAGCTGACCGGATTGTCAATGCGGTGGCTGCCGTAGAGCTTTATGGCGGCGGTCCTTTGGTCGTGGTTGATTTCGGTACAGCGACTACGTTTGATTGTATAGATGATAAAGGCAATTATTTAGGCGGCGCTATTGTGCCGGGTATAGGGATTGCCACAGAGGCGCTTTATCAGCGAGCATCGAAGCTGCCGCGGATTGAGCTTGAGAAGCCGAAGAAGGTAATTGGACGCAATACGATCCATGCCATGCAGGCGGGTATTATTTTCGGGTATGCGGGGCAGGTTGATGGAATTGTGGGGAGAATTCGCAGCGAAATGAATGCGAAGCCCAAAGTGGTGGCTACGGGCGGCTTGGCAGAGCTGATTGCCAGCGAGACAAGCAGCATTGAAGAGGTCAATCCACTGCTCACCTTGGAAGGATTAAGACTAATTTACGAACGGAATTGTTAATCCGAAGCATATACTTTCGCAAACATGAAGCAGGGCTATATCCATATACTAAGCTGGAAAATCTGAGAACTTTAAGGAGGCGTAACGGAATATGAGCCAAGAGAAGGATCGTTTAATAAGAGGTACTGCAATGGACGGGAAAGTACGTGCTTTTGCTGTAAGAACAACCCAGCTCGTAGATGAGCTGCGCCGCCGGCATGACACCTACCCAACTGCAACGGCCGCCCTCGGGCGTACGCTTACGGCTGCAGCCATGATGGGTTCGATGATGAAAGGCAATGAGAAGTTAACGGTTCAGGTCAAGGGCGACGGTCCCATTGGGCAAATTGTAGTCGATGCGAACGCCAACGGGGAAGTCCGCGGTTATGTAAATGATCCACATGTCCATCTTCCGAGCAACAGCCTTGGCAAGCTCGATGTGGCAGGAGCCGTGGGAACAAGCGGTTTTATCCATGTCATCAAAGATCTTGGGCTCAAGGAGCCGTACCGTGGCAGTGTGCCTATTATCTCCGGAGAGCTTGGCGAGGATTTCACTTATTACTTCGCTGTGTCGGAGCAAACACCATCCGCTGTAGGTCTGGGTGTGCTAGTCGATAGTGATTCCTCGGTCATTGTAGCCGGAGGCTTCATTATTCAGCTTCTTCCTGGACTGGAGGACAAGGAGATTGCAGCCATCGAACAGGCGATCGGACAGCTTCCACCGGTTACTTCTCTGCTTGATCAAGGCTTGGAGCTTGAAGAAATGTTGAAGTGGATTATCCCGGACGTCAGGGTCCTGGATGAAATGGATATCACCTTCGCATGCACCTGCTCCCGGGAGCGGGTTGAGAAGACTCTGATCAGCCTCGGTGAGGATGAGCTCAATCAATTGATGGAAGAAGATGAACAGACCGAAGTGGTATGTGACTTCTGCCGGGAATCGTATGTTTTCAAGCGGGAGGAACTTCGAGAACTGCTGGAGCAGGCGAAAAGCAAATAATAGGAAATACAAATACTTTGCTGTGCAGGTTCAGACTTTTGACACGGATAGCAAAGTATTTTTGTCGTCCATTATTGACAACCCAAGTAGGTATTGATAAGATAAGACTAGTTGAAAACCTACTTAATTACTCGGATATCATAACAGCCAGGATCTAATGATTTAAATGGATACCTGCGCTTGTGCTATATACAGCTTAAGCTGCTTCATATTTATTTATATGAAATGGGTTACTATTCAGGGGAGGGTTTATATCATGGCTAAAGTCGTAAATAATGTAACAGAACTAATTGGTGGAACACCTTTGGTACGTTTGCAGCGCATTGTACCGGAAGACAGCGCGGAAATCTATGCAAAGCTTGAGTATCAGAACCCGGGTTCAAGCGTTAAAGACCGTATTGCCATCAGCATTGTGGAAGAAGCAGAGAAGCAAGGTCTTCTTAAGCCAGGCGGCACAATCATTGAGGCTACTAGTGGTAACACAGGTATCGGTCTTGCTCTTGTGGCAGCAGCTAAGGGATACAAAGCGGTTATCGTAATGCCTGAAACCATGAGCATTGAGCGTCGTAACCTGCTTCGCGCATATGGCGCTGAGCTGGTACTGACCCCTGGGGCAGAAGGTATGAACGGAGCCGTTAAGAAGGCAGAAGAGATTCTTGCTGCTAACCCTGACTATTTCCTCGCGGATCAGTTCCGCAACCAGGCTAACGTGAAGATTCACCGTGAGACTACAGGTCCTGAAATTGTAGAAGCGATTGAGTCCCTGGACGGTAAGCTGGATGCATTCGTAGCGGGTATCGGTACAGGCGGAACCATTTCCGGCGCAGGTGAAGTGCTGAAGAATCGTTTCCCTGATATCAAAATTGTGGCTGTTGAGCCAGCGGCCTCCCCGATCTTGGCTGGCGGCAAGCCAGGTCCTCACAAAATCCAGGGTCTGGGTGCGAACTTTATCCCTGAGATCCTGAACCGTGACATTTATGATGAAATCATTCATATCGAGAACGAAGAAGCTTTCGAACAGGCTCGCAAAGTAGCCAAAGAAGAAGGCATCCTTTCCGGTATTTCCTCCGGTGCAGCTGTACTGGCTGCTCTTAAGGTAGCTAAAGAGCTTGGCAAAGGCAAGCGTGTAGTTGTAGTCATCCCAAGTAACGGCGAGCGTTACCTGAGCACACCTCTTTATAACTTTGAAGGTTAATACGGTTGGTTAAACATCTAACATAACTAGGTTGAATCGGCCCCTATGAATTCCTGAGTGGAGTTTATGGGGGCCGATTCTCTATATTCAGCTTAAATTAACCCTAAGCAGCATGAGATTGGGGCTTTCTTCGCAATCAAACCTTTAGTATACTAGCAAACAATAGACAGGCTTTTGAGCAGGGGGTTGAAGGTGGATGAAAGTATTAACTGCATTCGAGCAGTGGCAGCAGTGGGCAGGTGAAGAGTATACCCTGCTTCCACTGGCTATGCGAATCAGTGAGGGGGACACCCTCCCCCTTTCTTGGATGCGTGCATGGGAGTACGCCTCCCCTTATTCCTTCGTGCTGGAAAGTGGCAAGGACGGTAAATTTACTTTTCTAGGGTTGAACCCTGTTTCGGTAATTCGCGGCAAAGGAAGTCAGGCGGAGGTTAGTGACCTCTCTACAGGAGAGAGCAGCTGTGTTCAGGGCGCTCCTCTGGAATTAATTCGACAGTGGATGGAACCCTATAGAGCGCCGGCTTTGGAGGGCCTCCCCAAATTTAGCGGGGGCTGTGTTGGGTTTCTGGGCTATGATGTAGCCCGCTCTCTGGAGGATTTGCCTCAGAAAGCGAAGGATGATCTGCTGCTGGACGATTATGTCTGGATGCGGATGAATGAGCTGTGGATTGTGGATCAAGAGGAACAGGCAGTCTATGCCGTTGTACATCTTCCGTTTGAAGGAGCCAAGACAACTAAGGGCCATATTCAACATGACATTCTATCCGCTCTATATCAGGATGCCTGTCAGCGTGTAGCGAAGATGAGTAAGCAGTGGAAGAACATCATGAGCTGGGGAAGATCAGATGACGCAGCACAAGAGATTGTGCGGAGAAGGTCAAGAGCTCAGGAGATCCAAGAAGCAGGGCAATGGCCGCAGAACGGATTAAGCACCTCTTTTGAGCAAAAAGACTTCGAGAATGCGGTTACCCGAATTCAGCAGTACATTTCGGCCGGGGACGTGTTCCAAGTGAATCTGTCATTACGTCAGCAGCGCAATCTCAGTTCCACACCGGAAGAGATTTATGAATGGCTGCGCCATATGAATCCTTCGCCATACATGGGTCTGCTCAGATTCCCGGAGTATCAGCTTGTATCCAGCTCCCCTGAGCTGCTGGTAAAGCTGGAACAGGGAGAGATGAGCGCAAGGCCCATCGCGGGTACAAGGCGGCGGGGAAGAACGGCCGAGGAGGATCAGCGAATGGCGGAAGAACTCCGAAGCAGCGAGAAGGAGCGGGCCGAGCACATTATGCTGGTTGATCTGGAGCGTAATGACCTTGGCCGGGTTGCGGCTTATGGATCGGTGAAGGTGAGCGAACTGCTTGCCGTTGAGTATTATTCACACGTCATGCACTTGGTCTCTGAGGTGAAGGGTCAGCTTGCTGAAGGGCGAACCTTATATGAAGTTATTGCTGCCAAGTTCCCGGGTGGAACGATCACGGGTGCACCTAAGGTAAGAACAATGGAGATTATTGAAGAGCTTGAGCCTGTAACGCGGGGACCTTATACCGGGTCCATGGGCTGGATTGACTATCGTGGTAATATGGAATTAAACATTATTATCAGAACGTTAGTGGTTAAAGACAACATCGGTTATATTCAGACCGGAGCAGGAATTGTAATCGACTCGGAGCCATATCGCGAGTATAGGGAATGTCAGAACAAGGCGCGGGCTATAGCGCTAGCCGTGGAGCTTAGTGAAGAGGCTGCCCAAATTAACCGAGGACAGGAGATGTTGACATGATTTTAGTTATAGATAACTATGATTCGTTCACTTATAACCTAGTACAGTATCTTGGCGAGCTTGGAGAAGAGGTCACCGTTCGGCGTAATGATGAGATTGATATTGAAGGAATCAGGCAGCTTGCTCCAGACCATATCCTCATCTCCCCAGGTCCCTGCACGCCCAACGAGGCCGGCATTAGCCTGGACGTGATCGAGAATTTCAAAGGGATTATTCCGATCTTCGGCGTATGTCTGGGTCACCAGGCTATTGGCCAATCCTTTGGAGGAAATGTAATTCGGGCCCAGCGTCTGATGCATGGCAAAACCTCACCGATTCTTCACCAGGGCGCCTCGGTATTCGAAGGCCTTCCAACTCCGTTTACCGCGACTCGTTATCACTCGCTGCTTGTTGAACGAGACACTCTGCCAGACTGTCTCGAGATTACAGCCGAGACGGAGGAAGGCGAGATTATGGGACTTCGCCACAAAGAATATGATGTAGAAGGTGTTCAGTTCCACCCCGAGTCCATTATTACCGATCATGGTCACCAAATTCTGCGTAACTTCCTCAGCCGCAAGGCGGGAGCCAGAGCTTGAATTTCATCGGGATAGGTGGACAAGTTGTACCTGCAGATAAAGCCGTGGTATCCGTTATGGATCACGGCTTTATGTACGGACTCGGTCTGTTCGAGACGTTTCGGACTTATAACGGGGTTCCTTCGCTGCTGCTTCGCCACTTGGATCGTCTTACTGCCGGCTGTGAGTCATTGGGTATTTGTTATCAACCTAACATAGATGAGTTGATGAATCACATATCCGAACTGCTCGCCGCATCTAATCTGACAGAAGCCTATATTCGCTATACGCTCACGGCAGGGGAGGGGGACCTAGGCCTCCCCGTGGGTGACTATGAATCACCGCAGGAGATTATTTATGTTAAGCCGCTCCCGGAAACCCCAGCTTTACTCTATACCGAAGGAAGGCCGCTTAGATTATTGCACACACGGCGGAATACGCCGGAAGGGGCAGTTCGTTTAAAATCGCTGCATTATATGAATAATATATTAGCTAAGAGAGAATTGACGGCCAGCAGCCAACCGGGGGCTGGACCGGCAGAGGGGCTTCTTTTGACAGCGGATGGTTACCTTTCAGAAGGAATCGTGAGCAATCTGTTTTTTGTGAGGGACGGCGTGCTGTATACCCCTTCTGTTCAGACTGGCATTCTGCCTGGGATTACTAGGAGTTGTGTGATTGAAGCGGCGGCTGAACTGGGCCTGACCTGTGAGGAGGGCTTTTACACCTGGGACGAGCTCCTGCAAGCGAATGAGATTTTCACCACGAATTCGATTCAGGAATTGGTGCCAGTCAATGCTCTATATGACACGGATAATAGACGGAAGATGGTTGGAGCAGGGAAATGCGGCGATCTGACGGCCGGACTTTTGCAAGCTTACCGGAAGAAAGCGAGGAATTTGGCGTGAGACCACGGTTCTATGAACGCAGCTATCGCTGTGGAGAGAATACCCTAACGCTTGGACACAGAACCTTGATCATGGGTATTTTGAATGTAACTCCTGATTCGTTCTCGGATGGGGGAAAATATATAGAGCCGGATGCGGCGATAACTCATGCCCTGCAGATGGTGGCGGACGGAGCGGATATTATTGATATCGGCGGGGAGTCAACTCGTCCAGGTCATGATCCTGTAAGCCAGGAAGAAGAACTTCACAGGGTAATTCCTGTGATTCACGCGATACACCAAGCGGCGCCGCACATCGTAATTTCCATAGATACATACAAAGCCGAGGTGGCCAGACAGGCGCTTCTGGCTGGAGCGCATATCATCAATGATGTATGGGGGGCCAAGGCTGACCCGCAAATGGCTGCAGTTGCCGCCGAATTTGGCTGCCCAATCATCCTGATGCATAACCGCCATGACCGGAACTACCGCAGCTATATTGAGGACATTGTAGAAGACCTTCAGGAGAGTATCGATATCACACTTCGCGCGGGTGTGGCTAAAGAGAATATTATTCTGGATCCGGGTGTTGGCTTTGCCAAAGACCATGGTGAGAATTTACGCATCATGCGTTCTCTGGACCGCTTAACAGAACTCGGATATCCTGTACTTCTTGCCACCTCTCGCAAAAAGTTCATTCGAACCACGCTGGATCTGCCGGCTAATGATGTAATCGAGGGAACGGCCGCAACAGCCGCACTCGGCATCGCCCAAGGCTGCCAGATTATTCGGGTGCACGATATCGCACCCCTGAAACGCACGATAGACATGTGCGACGCTATTATGTACAGCCCTAAGCACATTACAGAACTTGTTGAAGAGGTGTGAAATCATATGGATAAAATGACACTAACCCGTATGGAATATTACGGCTATCACGGTGTATTTGAAGAGGAACGTAAGCTAGGTCAGCGCTTCTATATAGATCTTGAGCTGCGACTTGACCTGCGTCAGGCAGGCATCAATGACGATTTGACTCAAACGGTTAATTATGCCGAAGTCCATGAACTCGTCAAAAACATCGTAGAAGGCAGAAGCTTCAAATTAATCGAAGCCCTTGCTGAATGTATTGCATCCGAGATACTCGCCACTTATACTGTTATAGATGAATTGACAGTTAAGGTTACCAAGCCTCATCCGCCTTTTGATATTCATTTCGAGGGTGTTACTGTGGAGCTGTTAAGATCAAGAAAGTGAGAACCTGCTATGAATTCACATTCTACCTCTGAAGGATCAGAGGCTTATATTGCTTTGGGGGCTAATTTGGGTGAGCGGGAAGCGACGCTGCTCGAAGCCATTGATCGCCTGAATCAGCATCCTCTAATTACAGTGCTCCGCTGTTCCAGTCTTTACGAGACGGATCCGGTGGGGTACGTGGATCAGCCTAATTTTATTAATATGGCTCTCGCTCTGCGCACCACGCTGGAACCGGAGGAGCTGCTGTCCGCCATGCTTCAGATTGAGCTCGAGCTTGGACGTGAGCGGCATATCCACTGGGGACCGCGGACAGTAGATTTGGATCTGCTCTGGATGGAAGGAAGAACCCTAGATACGCCCCAGCTGACCCTTCCCCATCCCCGTATGCAGGAACGTGCCTTTGTGCTTGTTCCGCTACTCGAGATCGTTCCGGAGGATGATCACACGGAGTTATTTCCATTTGTACAATCAGCATTAGACTCAGGGGGCGGGAAAGAAGGCGTCCGTTTTTGGAAGAAATGCAGCTGGCACACCGCATCCGGGCATTCCGCAAGCTAAAGGGGTATACCCAGCAGCAGCTCGCTGAGGAGACTGGCATATCGCTTGCCGTCCTGGGAGCTATCGAGCGGGGGAACCGCCGTGCCGATGATAAAGTCGTTGAGACCATTGCTAACGTTCTGGGCATTTCCGTGTCGGAGCTTAAACCTTTCGATAACAATACAACAAAGGAGTGAACCAGACGTGCTTAAGATCGGCGATATTGAAATGAAGAATCAGGTCGTGCTTGCCCCGATGGCAGGCGTGTGCAACCCGGCCTTCCGGCTGATTGCCAAGGAGTTCGGGACCGGCCTTGTCTGCGCGGAGATGGTCAGCGATAAGGCGATCCTTAATGGGAACAAGCGCACAAAAGAAATGTTGTTTGTCGATGAACGGGAGAAACCTCTAAGCTTGCAGATTTTTGGCGGTAACCGCGAGTCTCTTGTTGAAGCTGCCAAAGTCGTCGATCAAGATACCAACGCAGATATTATCGATATTAATATGGGCTGTCCTGTGCCCAAAGTAACGAAATGTGATGCAGGCGCCCGTTGGCTGCTTGAACCGAGCAAGATTTATGAGATGGTATCTGCCGTTGTAGATGCTGTAAGCAAGCCGGTCACAGTCAAAATGAGAATTGGCTGGGACTCTGAACATATTTTCGTGGTAGAGAATGCCAAAGCCGTGGAAGCAGCTGGGGGCAAGGCCATCAGCGTTCACGGGCGCACCCGAGAGCAGCTCTACACCGGTCAGGCGGACTGGAGCTATATTAAGATGGCCAAGGAAGCGGTCTCCATTCCCGTTATTGGGAACGGCGATGTGAATACACCGGAGGATGCCCGCCGCATGCTCGATGAGACAGGCTGTGACGGGGTCATGATCGGCCGTGGCGCACTTGGCAACCCATGGATGCTATACCGGACGATTGAGTACCTGAAGAGCGGGGAGCTTGCACCTGAACCGACTCCAGAGGAGAAGATCCGGATTGCTATTCTGCACATGGACCGTCTGGTCGCGATTAAGGGCGAGAATACGGCGGTCATGGAGATGCGCAGACACCTCGCTTGGTACCTTAAAGGAATGAAAGGCGGCACTCACGTGAAAGACATGATCATGGAAGAGACGAAGCGTGATGAAGTCGCTCGAATCCTGAAGGATTATGTGATGAGCCTTGGGGCAGAGCCTACCGATTCCTTGGTAACTGTCTAAAGTCTATGGTTGCAGGCATAGGAAACGTTCGAGTTCCCATATAAAACGTTTTCATTTCATGGCCTGTATGTCATTGACATTTTGCAGTGCTTACCCTATAATTTCTCAGTATAAATTCGCCTCAAGAGATAACTTCCCAGCACAGAGATGTTCTCATCTATGTGAGATTGCATATGATATTCTCTAAATGATGCGTGATATTATATGGAATGAACTACAGATAGACTGTGTAGTTCATTCCATATTGCGAAATTTATTTCCATGACAGGAGAATCGGTTGATGAGCGATAAAGAAGTTATTCTTACCCAAGACGGTCTCAAACGACTTGAAGAAGAACTGGAGAACCTCAAATCCGTGAAACGCCGTGAAGTGGCCGAACGGATTAAGGTGGCTATCGGATATGGTGATATTAGTGAGAACTCGGAGTACGAGGACGCGAAGAATGAACAGGCCTTTATTGAAGGTCGTATTATAACCCTGGAGAAAATGCTGCGTAATGCCCGTATTATCAACAATGATGAGATTGATACAGACACAGTAAGCATCGGCTCGATTGTGATTGTGGAAGATCTGGAATTTGGGGATACGATGGAATATGCAATTGTCGGCTCAGCTGAATCCGATCCGCTTCAGAACAAGATCTCTAATGAGAGTCCAGTGGGCAGAGCTATTCTGGGCAAGCAGATTGGAACAGTAGTGGATGTAACGGTTCCAGCGGGCGTTATTCAATATAAAATTTTGGAAATTAAGAAATAAGGCGGAGGAGCTTCCCTAAGGAAGCTTCTTTCACTGTATTTAAGCAGTTAGCCGTACATACGGCATCAAAGTCTGTTAGGGAGTTGAACGACGAATGAGCGAGGAAATTTCAAATCAAGAAGTAGAAGTCAGCGAGCTGCTGCAAATTCGACGCGACAAATTGGACGAGCTTCGTGCTTTAGGCATCGATCCATTTGGTCAAAAGTATGAACGTACCCATAATGCAGGTGACATTCTGCAAAAGTACGATTCGCTTAGTAAGGAAGAGCTCGAGGAGCAAGCGGTGGAGGTTCGTATTGCAGGCCGTATTATGGCCAAACGCGGAATGGGAAAAGCCAGCTTTGCCCATATCCAGGACCTCAGTGGCAAGATTCAGATTTACGTCCGTAAAGATACTGTACCTGAAGTGAAATATGATGCCTTCGATCTACTTGATCTGGGTGACATTGTAGGGGTAAGCGGGGAGGTCTTCAAGACCAAGACCGGAGAAACCTCGATTAAAGTCAAGGACCTTGAAGTGCTGAGCAAGTCCCTGTATCCACTTCCTGACAAGTATCATGGCCTCAAAGACGTTGAACTTCGCTATCGTCAGCGTTACGTGGATTTGATCATCAATCCTGAAGTTCAGCAGACATTTATTCTGCGTTCACGCATCATCCAGTCAATGCGCCGTTACCTGGATTCCCTTGGCTATCTGGAAGTGGAGACACCAACCCTTCACAGTATTGCCGGCGGAGCTGCGGCACGTCCGTTTATTACGCACCATAACGCGCTTGATATGGAACTGTATATGCGGATCGCGATTGAACTTCACTTGAAGCGCCTGATTGTTGGCGGACTTGAGAAGGTATATGAGATTGGCCGGGTATATCGTAATGAGGGAATTTCCACAAGACATAACCCTGAATTTACAATGATCGAGCTTTATGAAGCTTATGCGGATTACAAAGATATTATGGCGCTGACAGAGAATCTTGTGGCTCACATTGCCCAAGAGGTTCTGGGAACGCAGACCATTCAATATCAAGGTCAGGAAGTTGACCTTCGACCAGCATGGCGCCGGGTATCCATGGTTGATGCGGTTAAAGAGGTTACCGGCGTAGACTTTAGTGTCCAGATGACCAATGAAGAAGCACACCGCTTGGCAGGGGAGCACAAGGTTCCGGTTGAGAAGCACATGACCTTTGGTCATATCCTGAATGCCTTCTTTGAGCATTTTGTGGAAGAGACCCTGATCCAGCCTACCTTTATTACAGGCCATCCTGTAGAGATTTCTCCTTTGGCGAAGAGAAATGAAGCCGACCCTCGCTTTACGGACCGTTTCGAATTGTTCATTGTTGCGCGTGAACATGCCAATGCCTTTACAGAGCTTAATGATCCAATCGACCAGCGTCAGCGGTTTGAGGATCAGCTTAAGGAGCGCGAGCAAGGTAATGATGAAGCCCATGAGATGGACGATGACTTCATCCGTGCTCTAGAATACGGTATGCCGCCTACAGGGGGACTAGGGATCGGAATTGACCGTTTGGTTATGCTGCTGACGGATTCAGCTTCCATCCGTGATGTGCTGTTGTTCCCTCATATGCGCGCGCGTTCAGTTGAATAGTTTTCTGATATAACAGTTTCTGAATGTATAGTAAAAACAGCCTTTGAGTTTAACTCAGGGCTGTTTTTTTGTGCCTCTTATAGTTTGCACAGAGACTTAAGATGCAGGGTAACCAGCTCTTCAAGCCTCTCAGGGGACAGGGAATCCGGTCTAATCACCGCGTGCATGGCCAGTCCGTCAATGAGTGAATGAAGGCGTGCAGTTTCAAGGTCCACGTTTAGATCAACTGCCGCGAGTTCTAGCTGAACAAGTGATTCGATGATTGAGTGTATACCCAGACGCATCTTTTCGAATACCTGATCACCCAGTGCCTTAAGAGAAGGGTCCGCCAGCGCCTTGGTCATAAAAGCAATCCATACCTCCATCTCTGACCGACTCTCTTCATCCATAGGGAGAAGCTGGCATAGAACCTTCTTCATATCTTCAAGCGGAGGGCCGCTAAAGGGGAGGGAGCTTATTCTCGCGTCTACACGCTCCGATACAAGCTGCATAGAATAGGCGAACAGTTCTGATTGAGTGGCAAAATAATGCCGGAGTGAACCGACGGAGATGCCGGCCTCCTCAGCAATATGGCGCACGGAAGCTTGCTCCATTCCATGCCGCCTTATAATTCTCCAGGTCGCTTCGGCTAACAGCTGTTTCTGTTTTTCATGATCGACAATTTTAGGCATAACTTAATTATACCATGCTTGCTTAATTTAATACAGATGTGTTATAAAGAAATGGCACAAGTGTATTAAATAAACTAAAGGAGCTAATTACTATGATTGGTTGGTTAATCATTGGATGTGAAATAGCCTTTTGGGTATTTGTATTAGCCGGATTAATTACACGCTATCTTTTTAAGAATAAAAGGCTTGGAGGATTGCTTCTTCTCGGAACACCAATTGCGGATCTCGTGCTGTTGGTTGCAACAGCTATAGACCTAAAGCAGGGGGCGGATGCAACTGTATATCATGGAATTGCAGCTGTTTATCTTGGTTCAACCATTGCATTTGGCCACAGCATGATCAAGTGGGCTGATCAGCAGTTTGCTTTTCGCTTTGCAGGAGGACCCAAGCCGAAGAAGAGGCCGAAGGAAGGAGCACCGCATGCTCGACTAGAGCGCCATGGGTGGTATAAGCATCTTCTTGCTTGGAGTATCGGGTCCTTAATCCTGGCGATTATGATTATATGGATAGGAGATCGTAGCAGAACAGCTATCTTCGGACTGTTTATAGAGAGATGGGCCATGATACTAGGTATTGATTTCTTAATCAGCTTTAGCTATACCCTTTGGCCAAGAAAAGCCAAGAGTACAACTTAAGAAGGCGGCCTATTTAACGGTTACACGATTGGTTAAATTTACTAACGACATTTCTAATGTAAAAAGGTTGCATATAATTTCTGTCCGTGGTATATTCTAATTCCGGCCAAGAAAACAAGATCTTAACTTGATTTAAACAAGAAGTTAAGAACAACTCGAAAAAAAAGAGTTGCATTATTAGGCAGGACATGATATACTTTAAAAGTTGTCACCGAGAACAACGACAACAAATGAATGAGAAATTGATCTTTGAAA
>NZ_RZNX01000017.1 GCF_003994465.1 Paenibacillus zeisoli
AGACGTACACGGTGACGGTAACGATACAGGCTCGGGTTGCTGCACCGATCGCGGGCCCGTCAAGCGGGGCGGTGGCTTCCGGTACAACAGTCACCCTGACCAGCGCTACACCTGATGCTGTCATTCATTACACCCTGGATGGCAGCACGCCAACGGCCAGCAGCCCTGTGTACAATGCGCCGATCAGCATCACAAGCGCACGGACAATCAAGGCGATTGCTGTGAAGTCAGGTATGGGGGACAGCGAGATTTTGACCGCAAGCTATACGATTGTGGTTCCGAATCCACCATCTTCTCCTACTCCATCGACGCCCGCACCGACAACTACGACCGGAGACGTTGAAGTCATTGTGAACGGCAAAGTTGAAACAGCCGGTACATCCTCGACGAGTCAGCAGGATGGCCAGTCGGTTACAACGATTACAATCGATGAGAAGAAGCTGGAACAGCGTCTGCAATCGGAAGGCAGCGGCGCAGTTATTACGATCCCAGTCAAGACCAGCTCGGATGTAGTCGTCGCGAAGCTGAACGGTCAGATGATCAAGAATATGGAGAGCAAGCAGGCCGTGTTAGAAATCCATACGGAGAACGCGACCTATACACTCCCAGCCAACCAAATCAATATTAATGACCTCTCGAAACACTTTGGAAGCAGCGTTGATCTAAAGGATATAACGATCAATATTGAAATATCCTCACCCAAGGCAGATACTGCACAGATCATCCAGCGAGCCGTGTCGAAGGGTGGCTTTACATTAGTTGTTCCAGCCCTGCAATTTACAGTGAACGCAGTGTACGGCAATCAGACAACAGAAGTAAACAAGTTCAACGCTTATGTAGAGCGGACGGTTGCTATTCCTGACGGTGTAGATCCGAATAAGATAACGACAGGGCTTGTGGTGGAGCCGGATGGTACTGTACGTCATGTGCCGACCAAGGTGGTCAAGATTGCTAACAGCTATTTCGCCAAAATCAACAGCTTGACGAACAGTATGTATGCTGTAGTGTGGCATCCACTTGCCTTCTCTGATGTTGCTGCACATTGGGCGAAGGACGCTGTCAATGACATGGGCTCACGGATGGTTATCAACGGCTTTGAGGATGGGACATTCAAGCCGGATCAGAACATGACCCGTGCCGAGTTTGCAGCAATGATTGTCCGCGGATTGGGCCTCAAATTAGAGAGCGGAACCGCGAAGTTCCGTGATGTTCAATCCAGTGACTGGTATGCGAATGCGGTCCACACGGCATCGGCTTACGACCTCATTCAGGGGTTTGAAGACGGGAACTTCCGTCCGAACGATAAGATCACCCGTGAGCAGGCCATGGTGATTATCGCCAGGGCGATGAAGATCAGCGGCTTGCAGGACAAGATTCAAGGAGAGAATACGAGGACGCAGATTCATGATTTCGCAGATGCGGATGCCATTTCCGCCTGGGCGGCAGATGGCGTATCGAGTGCGCTGCTTGCGGGGATTGTAACTGGCCGAAACGGCAAACTGCTTGATCCGGGTACCTCTGTGACCCGTGCCGAGGTGGCTGTGATGGTTCGCAATCTGCTTAGGAACTCGGGGTTAATCTAGCAGGCTGTGAAGGCTGCCCCGTATACTTTTGTTTAATGTAAAAGGTTAATAAAGCAGCGGTTCTCCGGTTAATGGAGGACCGCTGCTTATTATTCTTGGCTATTGGCGGCTCGCCTCAGTAATTGTAGGGCAAGCGAATTTACCCGGCAGCAGCCCGAGTGATCAGCGATTCGAACAGCAATCCGTTCGCGGAGCGTTTACTCCAAATTAACGGGGCAGCTGAGAACAGGCACAAAAAAGACCGCTTGCGCGGTCTTTTCGGTATCAAGCTATTATTTTGCAGCAGCCTCGTAACGTTTGTTCACTTCGTTCCAGTTGATCACATTCCAGAACGCTGCGATATAGTCAGGGCGTTTGTTTTGATATTTCAGGTAGTAAGCGTGCTCCCATACGTCCAGACCCAGAACCGGAGTTTGTCCGTCTTGAAGCGGGTTGTCCTGGTTAGGTGTGCTGGTTACTGCAAGCTTGCCGTCTTTGCCCACTACGAGCCAAGCCCAGCCGCTGCCGAAACGGGTAGTTGCCGCTTTAGCGAAATCTTCTTTGAACTTGTCGAAGCCGCCAAGCTCGCTGTCGATAGCCGAGGCAATCGCGCCAGTAGGGTTGCCGCCGCCATTTGGCCCAATGATCTCCCAGAAAAGAGTGTGGTTGGCATGGCCGCCACCGTTGTTGCGAACTGCAGTACGGATGTTCTCAGGAACGGCATCCAAGTTGGAAATCAATTCTTCAACGCTCTTATCTTGCAGCTCTGGTGCACTTTCAAGTGCTGCATTAAGATTAGTGACATATGTGTTGTGGTGACGATCATGGTGGATATTCATGGTTTGTTCGTCGATATGTGGTTCAAGTGCATTTGCTGGGTAAGGCAATGCTGGTAATTGATGAGCCATTTTGTGAATCCCTCCTGAAATGTTATTAGTATTTAACACATGCAAAAGAGCACCAATGTATGTACCGATGCTACTATATTTATTAAACCTTATAATTAAAAGTAAATCAATAGGGATGTATGGAAACAGCTGGATATCAGCCGCCTTATATGGCATTGTAATGTTAGATAGAAACAGCGCCAGATCAATACGCAGGTGGAGGAGATTTAGACCATGCAAAAGGAAAAAACTGCATTGCCGGGTTCCTCAAAATCCGGACCCTCCAAGCTTTTGGAGATCCTTGCGGTGTCGACAAAGCTTGGACTTACCTCTTTTGGAGGACCTACTGCGCATCTTGGTTATTTCCATAACGAGTATATTCGCCGAAGGAAATGGATGGATGAACGCAGCTACGCTGATCTGGTTGCGTTGTGTCAGTTCCTGCCCGGGCCGGCCAGCAGTCAGGTTGGCATTGGAATTGGCATGATGCGCGCCGGGGTGCTTGGAGGCCTAATTGCCTGGCTTGGCTTCACCATCCCCTCGGTTGCTGCGCTTATCCTGTTCGCGGTTATCATGCAGGGCATGGATATCAGCCATGCAGGGTGGATTCATGGGCTCAAGATCGCTGCCATAGCGATCGTCGCTCATGCTGTCCTCGGAATGGGCCAGAAGCTTGCCCCGGACAAGATACGGGCGACGATTGCGGTCCTGGCCGCAGCCGTCATCTTGCTGTGGCAGACCGTATTTAGCCAGGTCGCTGTAATTGCCGCTGCAGGGCTTCTGGGGCTTTGGTTATACCGCAAGGTGGACGTGCCTGAAATCCCGGATACCGATGTGCCGGTGAAGCGCAGCTTTGCTATTCTTTGTCTTACGCTGCTGATAGGCCTGCTGCTTATACTTCCCCTGCTTCGGCTATTTATCCACCAGCCGCTGCTGGCCTTATTCGATAGCTTTTACCGTTCGGGATCACTCGTATTTGGAGGAGGACATGTTGTTCTCCCGCTCCTTGAGAGGGAGACGGTGGGAGCAGGATGGATCAGCAAATCCGATTTCCTCGCCGGTTACGGTGCTGCGCAGGCAGTTCCAGGTCCGCTATTCACCTTTGCCTCCTACCTGGGGCAGATGTCCGAAGGATATCCTGGAGCCATCACGGCCACACTTGCCATCTTTCTGCCGGCCTTTCTTCTCATCGCAGGAACTCTTCCGTTCTGGAGCCTTATTCGCCGGAACAGTAAAGTCCAGGGAGCACTGATTGCCATCAACGCCGCTGTAGTAGGGATACTTCTTGCCGCATTGTATAATCCGCTGTGGACAACGACGATTATGAATTCGGCCGACTTTGTACTGGTCTCTATATTGTTCATTCTGCTCGTCTATTGGAAGCTGCCGCCGTGGGCAGTTGTCGCAGCGGGAGCAGCCGGAGGCATGATCATTTCCATGCTGTAGATCGCATTTCATGCTGCTGGTATTTATTGTAACAATCTGTGTTCAAAACTATTCCTGACAGGTTGAAAAATAGAAAAAACCCTTTACAACAAAGGCTTCTCTTTAAGAGGAGCTTTTGTCATGAAAAGAGGGCAAAACATCAAAAATAATGTAAACGCTTCCTATTAAGCGCTTTCAGAAGAAAACAGGTGATTTGCTTAGATAAATGTGGTTTAATGGTCAAGGAAGCATTAATTTATCGGTTTTTGTCATGAAATATGTTCGATTAATGTAAAATTTATATCGGCTCAGATGGAATGTATCTATGCCGATTTTACTTTGCGTTAATCTATCTTGTCAGGAAAAGGGAGATAATGTCATGCGGGTTCGTTCCTTTCAATTGAGTGACGCTAGTCAGGTAATGGAGCTTTTGCAGGTCGCCTTGTCGGAAGAATGCTATGAGGATACAAAGCGGGCTTTTGCCCGGCAGCTTTCTTGGGATTCCGAACTCATTGTGGTTACGGAAGTAGATGGGGAAATTGTAGGTGCTTTAATTGGAACGATCGATCAGAACCTGGGTTGTATTTACCGGGTTGCGGTACATCCTGAATACCGTCGTCAGGGCGTAGGCAAGAACCTGGTATCGGCTATGGAACAGCGTTTCCAGCAGCGTAATGTAAGCCGTATCATGGTTGCAGGCGATGAGCACAATCTCGCTGCAATGCCGCTTTATGAAGCGATGGGTTATGCGGGGCGAATTCTTGAAGCTTTTCAGAAGCTGGGAATTGCGGCTACCCACACTTTATCCAGATCATAGAATAAGTCCGGGTTTTATCTCTTATAAGCATATCTTTCCGCTCATTGCATTTGGCGGTTAGATATGCTTTTCTATTATTGTAGAGCTTTGTAGTACAAGGTGAAATTAATTAGGGCGAGGTGCCGTGTGGAACCCGTATTTCCTTCAAGCAAAAAGTCAGACACTAAGCAGCAAGCTGGATCTGGAGGCAGTCAGCGTGGTTGGCGCGCTGAGCTCTGGGATGTCATCAGAACGGTAGGGATTGCTTTCATTGTATTGCTGCTGCTTCAAATATATGTCTTTAATTTGTCAGTAGTCAAAGGACAGTCTATGGAGCCAACCCTGGAAGAGAGCGAAAGGCTGTTCGTGAACAAGTTGATCTACGATTTCAAAGGTCCGTCACCGGGTGAAGTGGTGGTCCTGAAGGACCCGAGCCTTGGGCCGGATAAGAAGGAATATCTTGTTAAGCGTATTGTTGCTGTACCAGCAGATACCGTTGAAGTGAGAGGCCACCAACTGTTTGTTAATAACACCGCGGTGAATGAGCCTTACACCGATATCCAAATTGAGGATGCGGACTTTGGGCCGGTGACCCTGAATGCCGACGAATACTTCGTGATGGGCGACAATCGTCATGCTGGACGGAGTAAGGACAGCCGATATTTTGGGAATGTGAAGAAAAAGGAAATAATAGGCCGTGCTGAATTTGTATTCTGGCCGTTAACTAAGATCCGCGGCTTGTAGCGGAAGATCAGAAATTTGAGGTGAGAAATATGACGCAGGAGGAACATTCCGGGGAACATGTGAATTCCCCTTGGATTAAGCTGAAGCGTGAAATACAAGATGCTGCGTCATCTTTTGGCATAGACGATATTGGATTCGCCTCGGCGGACCCTTTTTTTTCTCTAAAAGAAGTGCTGCTGGATCGGCGCCGCAAAGGTTATGAGTCCGGCTTCGAGGAACCGGATATCGACAAAAGAATCTATCCCGAGCTTTCGCTTGAGAATCCGGCTTCGCTTATCTCCATTGCGGTGGCTTATCCGTCCAAGATGGAGAATCCGCCGAAATCGGAGCCCGGCGCCAATCGGGGAATTATGGCCCGCTCTGCCTGGGGAAGGGATTATCACCACGTTCTTCGCGAAGCGATGAAGAAGCTTGAAGCATTCATTAAGGAACGGGTTCCGGACGCCCGGATCGAGAGTATGGTGGATACCGGAGCACTTAATGACCGGGCGGTTGCAGAGCGTGCGGGTATCGGGTTTCGCGGGAAGAACAGCCTGATCATCTCGCCCAAATGGGGCTCATGGATTTATCTCGGCGAGCTGATTACGAATATTCCTTTTCCCCCGGATACCCCGGTCACAGAGGACTGCGGAGAGTGTACCAAATGTCTGGATGCCTGCCCGACTGGCGCGCTGGTGGGCCCAGGAGAGCTGAATGCTCAGCGCTGCGTGTCCTTTCTAACCCAGACAAAGGGACTTCTAGAGGAAGAGTTCATGCTGAAGATAGGTAACCGCCTTTATGGCTGCGACACCTGTCAGACCGTCTGTCCGAAGAACCGCGGCAAGCAGTGGAGTCACAGACCGGAGCTCCTTCCGGATCCCGAAGTTGCCAAGCCGCTGCTGCTGCCTATCTTGGATATCAGCAACCGGGAGTTCAAGGAACGGTTCGGGGAGAGCGCTGCGGCATGGAGAGGTAAGAAGCCGATTCAGCGAAATGCGTTAATTGGGCTTGGGAACTTCAAAGATCGCCTGGCGGTGCCGAAGATAATAGAAGTGCTGCTTCAAGACCCGCGGCCCGAGCTTCGGGGTACCGCGGCGTGGGCGCTTAGCCGAATCGGCGGTGAAGAGGCTATGCAAGGCCTTATGACAGCTGCCGAATCGGAGCAGGATGAAGCTGTACAAGACCGGATTAATCGTGCGACAACCAAACTTCTGGCAACTGACCTTGCCGGGGATTCGAGGCACGCTTCAGCCAGCCCACAGACGAATTGACAGCTGCGTATCAGAAAATTGCGGGGGGATCGTGCATGAGGTACGTAAGCATAGGGGATATCGAACCAGGGCAGCATCTTGGGAGAACGGTGTACTCTTCAAATGGAACGGTTCTATTGTCCAGCGGTGTTCAATTAACGGTATTTATGATTAACACACTTAACCGAATCGGCGTTACGATGCTGTATATTCAAGATGAACAATATGATGATATTGAAATTGAGGATGTGCTTAGCGAGCAGACTAAGCAGGCCATCTTTCGTGAGATGAGCGAAACCTTGGAGGCCGCACGCTCCGGCAAGGAGTGGAGTACCCGCAAGCTCAGCTTGTCCATTGATCAGCTCCTTAGAGAGGTGCTGGATCAAAAAGGTGTACTTGTTCATCTGACCGATATCCGGACGGCTGATAATCATCAATATCTTCATGCGGTTAATGTCTGCCTGCTGGCTTCCCTAATGGGTCTCAATATGGGGTTTAACTATTCTCAGCTTAAGGATCTGGCGATAGGTGCCATGCTCCATGATATCGGCAAGATGGTGCCCGTGCCGGAGGAATTCTCGGCTGAGAGGGGGAAATGGCATCATACCTGGCGTGGATTTGAACTCCTTAAGCAAAAGAGGGAACTCAGCTTGCTCGTGGCACATACGGCACTGCAGCACCATGAGAAGCCCAACGGCACGGGAGTTCCGCGTGGTCTTATGGATGAGGAGATTCATTTATATGCCAAGATAGTCGCTGCAGCGAACCGGTATGACAACCTTATTGGTGCAGGAACAGACGGCTTTAAGGGGAGGATGCTGCCTCATGAGGCCTGTGAGACCATGATGGCTGCATCGGAACACGATCTGGACCGGAAGGTCCTCATTGAATTCACACGGATTATATCCATTTATCCCAATGGAACTTCCGTTCGGCTATCCACCAAGGAGACAGGGGTTGTGGTGCGCCAGCATCGCGGGCTTCCGGGCCGTCCGGTTATCCGGATCATTCGTGGTTCAGGCGAGGATATGGAAGTGAAGGAAGTCGATTTGGCCAGCGAGACCACCCTGTTTATAGAGGCGGTTCTAACCTGATTATTGGTTTGCCTCGTATGGTTAAAGAATGCTATTATTATTGAGTGCGTCCGCATGTCCGGATGTTGAGAAGAATCATAACTTAGAGGTGATCGACCGTGGTTTATGTCGTTGGTATTATTGCGCTTATCGTTGGTTTGGTCGGCGGCTTTTTCATCGGTGTTGTATATTTACGCAAGCAGCTGACGAAGATGCAGAGCGATCCGCAAATGCTCCAGAAGATGGCCAAGCAGATGGGCTATAACCTGAATGGCAAGCAAATGCAGCGTGCGCAGCAAATGATGAAGAATCAAGGCGGAATGCCGCCTGTGAATCGCAAGAAGAAGTAAGTCAGATAAGCCGTTATTCGGCTTTTGGAAGGAGGGGGACAAGTAATGGCAGGCGTTAAAGATTACTTGAATACCCAGGTCGGCAAGAACCGGGAGCAAGTTGAACACCATGTGCGGGAGATATTGAAGCTGATTGGTGAAGATGTAGAACGTGAAGGGCTGCTGGACACACCAGCCCGCGTTACCCGCATGTATGAAGAGATTTTTGGCGGATATGAAGTTGATCCTAGAGACGTGCTTGGGGTTACGTTCGAGGAGAACCACGAGGAGCTTGTCATTGTGAAGGACATCGTCTACTACAGTCAATGTGAGCACCATATGGCGCCTTTCTTTGGTAAGGTGCACATCGGTTACATTCCAAGTGGCAGAATAGCCGGGCTCAGTAAGCTGGCTCGTCTGGTCGAGGCGGTTACACGCCGACTGCAGGTCCAGGAACGCATCACTTCACAAATTGCAGATATCATGGACGAAGTTCTTAGCCCTCAAGGGGTTATGGTCGTGGTTGAAGGCGAGCACCTGTGCATGTGTGCACGGGGCGTGAAGAAGCCGGGAAGCAAGACGGTGACGTCTGCGGTACGCGGAACCTTCCGCAGCGAAGCGGCATCACGGGCCGAGTTCTTGTCCTTGATCAAGTCCTAGGATATAGGAGCGCAATCTAGATAATAAAGGAGCATGCCAGGCAGTGAATGCCTCGGACATGCTCCTTTTTTCGTATAAATCGAGAAATTCGCTGCTTAGAACGGCTGCCATTTCAGCTTGCTAGCCTCGCTGTAACGAGAAGCGACCTCCGGCCAGTAGACGACCTTCCACCAATCGGCAATGTATTTCTTGCGCTCATTCTGATGCTTAAGATAATAGGAATGTTCCCACACATCGATGGGAAGCAGGGGAACCACATCCCACTGGGACAGGTTCTGGTGCTTCTCGGCCTGCAGAATCTCCAGCCGCTGGCTTCGCGGGCTCCAGACCAGAATCGTCCATCCTCCGCCTTCCACTTCTTCGGCTGCTTTGGTGAACTGCTTCTGAAAGGCTTCATAGCTGCCGAAGTCTCTTCGGATCTGGTCGGCGAGCGCGCCTTCCGGCCGGCCACCGCCTTTCGGGTTCATGATTGACCAGTAAATCGTATGCAGGTAATGACCTGCTCCATTGAAGGCCAGCTCCCGCTCCCAGTGCTTAACCAGGTCGAAATTGCCTGTTTTGCGCGCCTCCTCCAGCTTCTTCTCTGCCTTATTCAAGTTGTCTACATAGCTCTGATGATGTTTGTCGTGGTGGATGCGCATGGTCGCCTCATCAATATGGGGCTCCAGTGCATTGTACGGATAGGGGAGAGGAGGCAGCTTGTGTCCTCCTATAGGAACTGGCTGCTCTTGTACGCCGGCGGCGGTACTGGTAGTTGGCGTACCGGAACCCGCTGCTGCACTGTTCCCGGCAGCACCCGATCCCGTCATAGCGTTATTTCCAACAGCAGCAGAACCCACGGCATTGTTCCCAGTTGCCCCAGCACCCGTCACAGCGTTATTTACAGCAGAACCCAAACCCGACGATGCTTTGTTCTGAGCAGACCCGGTACCCATTTGGGCTTCTGCTCCCTCTGCAGCTGGTTCTCCGCGGGTGTAATCCATTGCCTGCTGATAAGGATCCAGAATCGGCGGAGGATTATGGACAGCATCCTCAATCACGCCCGGTCTGTTAAGTGTCTCAAGCACCCCTAGGAAATACTCGGATTCCCTAATGATGTGAAGGATGACAACTTTGGCTAAAGGAATGGACTTTACAGCAGCGCTTTGATCCAGAAGAATGTACAGCTGGCGAACCCACTCCCGCGATTGGCGGAAGGAGGCATCGAGCAGTCGTTCAATCTGCTTGAGAAGCTCGGGATGCAGCTGATCCTGCTGAATATGAATCGTATGCTGAAGCAGGTCGTTGGCTGCCTTTTCGGTTTCTTCGAACACTTTGGACCAGTCGTCCAGCAGCTTGACATAGGGCTGTTCCAGTGTAGGAACAATCGCTTTAATTACATCGGTATGTTCCTTCTCCTGTTCCTTCCAGAACCGGATTTCTTCCAGAATACGAACAGGCAGATAAGGCCCGTAAACGTAGAGCATATCAGGCGTACCTCCTCCAAAAATAACCTCAATATTGAAGTTATGCTGAGAAGAGTTTGGCCTATGCTTCCCCGTTACGGGCCTTAACTATTATTTCTTTTCTGTCAAATAAGCTTGAGTCTGTCCAAGAAATGTAGAGACGCGGCGTAAATATTCTCTTGGATGCTCGCGGAAGATGAGCTCATGATGGGCTTTGTCCACGATCCAGACACCGGAGATGGGATTCGTCTGGTTGGATGCAAGCTTCTCCGCGATCGGATAAGGCGCCTTCTCATCTTCTGTTCCGTGAATGAACAGGATCGGGAAGGGATAGTCCTTCTTCTTGACAGCTTGATATGGGATTTGGCGCAGACTTGTACCGTTCTGTATAGGCAGTAGCAGTTCAAGAATTTCAATGGACGGATGCTGCGGCAAGCTCATCTTCTGACGGATGTTATGGTACAGGGTATCCGGTTCAAGCAGAAAGGTGCTGTCCAGAATCATGGCGTCGATATCTTTGCTGACCAAGCCCGCCTGCAGTGCGGTTCCTGCTCCCATGGAGAAGCCCCATACGATAATTTCCTTGGCTCCACGGTGTTTGGCGAGTTGAATAGCTCCTAACAGCTGTTGGGTCTCTTTCTTCCCTCCGGTGGCCACTTCTTTACTGTTCTGGGCGGCAAAGCCGTAATCGAACATAATAACATTGAAATTCAGCCGGTGTGCATAGTGGGCAAGATCGTACATGGGAATCCAGCTTTCCTCCCGGTTGGCGCCATAGCCATGACTGAATACAATCGTCTTCTTGGAACCAGCGGCAGGAATATACCAGCCCTGCATGGAACGGCTGCCGTCTATGGCAGGAAAGGATACATCTTCGTATTTCATGCCCTTAGCCATTAATGGGTTGGAATATAAAGGGGCAACGCTGGGGTTGGAAAGTACCCATGCAATATATCCGTGCAGGGCAACAAAACAGAACACCAGGAAGAATATAATAGACAGCACCAGGGCTACCAGTACATGTTTGAATTTGATAAAACGCGCCGGAAGGAGCGGTGACGTCTGAGTGCCTCCGTTCACCCCGGAGGACAGGGAAGCATCGCTCCGCGTTGTAGTCGTAGTCGGGTTCATGCGGCGTTCCCTCCTTAATAACATTATCTATGGTGATTACCCGATGAGGGACTATTAAATCGGAATTGAATTTATAAATTATCGTATGACGGGGAATGGGTAAAGTCAATGCCGGGAAAAATATGGGCCCTTTATTGAAGGAATACGGATGAAGCTGTAGACGAGTCATTAGATTTTGAGATATACTTTATGTAACTGGGTTTCATACAGTGAAACGTTGGGAGAGGGGCTTTCGAAATGGAAGACCGGAAATTAACTGTACGTGCCGTAGAAAGGGCACTGGATATACTAATGTGTTTTACCAAAGCCACGGATCTGGGACTCACGGAAATCTCCAGCCAGATCGGACTTCACAAAAGCACGGTTCACCGCCTCATGGCTACGCTGGAGGAGAAGGGATTCGTCATTCGCGATGCCGCCACGGAGAAGTACCGACTGGGACTGAGAATCTGGGAGCTTTCGGCGCATCTGTCCCATAGTGACGACCCTGCAGTACTGCTGCTGCCTCAGATGGAGCAGCTTCGTGATCGGCTTGGCGAGACGGTGAGCCTGTACCTGCTTGATGGTATGGAGCGTCTGCGCATCCAAGCGGTCCAGAGCAAACAGGCGATACGCAGAGTGGCCCCGGTGGGTGCCAGGCTTCCCCTATATGTGGGAGCGTCCAGCAAAGTGCTTGTAGCCTTTGCCGATCCGGGAATACTGCAGGCGGTTCTGAGCAGTCCGGACTGGCCCGCATCGGTGGACAAGGAGGATTATGTCCGCCAGATGGAGGAGATCCGAAGTAAAGGCTATGCCACCAGCTATGAGGAGCGCGAACCGGGGGCTGCCGCCGTCTCGGCGCCGATCTTCAATCATGCAGGTCAAGCTGCTGCCGCTCTGTCCGTCTCAGGCCCTGTCAGCCGGTTGTCTCCACAGACCCTGATCGAATTCGGACCCATCCTGGTTCAGGCTGCCCGGGAGATGGGCATGATGATGAATTGATCCTCCGCAAATGAGGAAAACTTGAAAGACCCGTTTCCGGTGATTAGGACAGGGTTTTTCTTGAGAAGTGCGTGTATCAGAGGAGGGAGGGGTACAGTGTTGGTCCTATGGTTATTTTTTTGGGGTATTGTAATACTGCTCGGATTCTCCATCAGCCGCGGCAAGCTGTATAGCTTGGCGAACAAAGGCCGCAGGGACTCTATACCGGATAATGGATTGAACCGAATATTCAGATGGATTGGATTATATTGTTACTCCATCGCTGCAGCTGGTGCTTTAAGAGAGATTGTTCCCTTAGTGATCAATTTGAACCGTTATATCCATATGTTAAATATTATGCTGGTCTCTTATGTATTTACTGCCACACTAATTATGCTGATGAAGCTTCGTCAGGTAAAAGTGGAATCATAACATTACTTGATCGTATTATCATTATTCTCATGCGTCCTATAACTAAGCAAAGGCCAACCCGGAGAGGTTGGCCTTGTTTTATTTGTATTCATAGGTGCTTAGCTCTTGGTAATACTCTTCACCCAAGCGGCTATGTCATTGACCATGGATTCCGTTACATGGGCGGCTTGTGAGTATTCAGCACCGGTCGATAGCCCGTCATATTCACTCAGCAGATGATTGACTTTCGGATAGGACTTGTACTGTACATCCGTCCGGTTAGTCAGTTCGTTCTTCCAGGTGTTGAACTGGGTCATCGGTACCTGCCAGTCATTCTCACCCGCCAGAATCAGAAGGGGCCCCTTCTGTGTCTTGGCCACATCTACCGGCTTGTAATCCTTAAGGGTATACCACCAATAAGCTGATCCTAGCGGGAAGCTGCTTGGGAGATGATCCGGGGAATACTGCGGATCACTGAGCAGCTTGGCTGCTGCTGCCCATACCTCGGCGTTCTTCTCGTAAGGAGTTGGGTCACCGCCCAAGCTTTTCACTCGACTGATCAGCTCCCGCTGCTGTTCCTGAGCTACGTCAATGAAGGAGCTGCTTGGCCCGGCAAGCATAATGGAGCCCTTAATATTACGTTCGTCCTTATCGGCATTCAGGATAAGCGGAAGGGCGAAGCCGCCTTGGCTGTGACCGGCGACAAAAATATTGGAACGGTCAACATCCTTGCGTGTGCTAAGGAAGCGGACTGCCGAAATAGCATCGTCCACAGTCTCCTGTTTGATTGTAGCCCGCGGATTAGCGGCGAATTTGAACGTATGCTCGTAGCTGATTTTGTCATATCGAAGTACAGCTATCCCCTGGCTGGCAAGACCGTTAGCCAGATCCCGGAAAGGTTTCGAACCGCCGATGGAGGAATCTCTATCGTGAGGACCCGACCCCTGTACCAATACGACCACGGGAGCTGGTCCGCCGGAAGCAGGCTTGGTCAATACGCCAGGCAGAGCGAAGACGCCTTCCCCAATCGTGACTTCCTCTTCCGTAAATGAAGTTGGATTAACGTAAGATGGATTTGTGTAGGCTGCGGTACTGCCCGGTCCGATAAAGAGATCGTCTACTTTTCCCTCTTTGTTCAGGCGCAGGGTATAGTTAACCGGGGCACCCGCTGTCTGAAACGAATAAGTGATATTCGTATGCACACTGTTCGGCGCAACTGTTCTCGATAACTGGGTAGTAGGATTCCCGTAGACCTGAGCATATCCTTTCCACAGACCTTGGAGCTGCGGAGCAGTCAGAGATAGTTGGAAGGCCGGGCTCATCAGCTTCTGGGCTTTCGCAGAATCACCTGATTTCAGGGCTGCGATAAAGGAGTCCCCCGGAAGGCCGGCTTCAGCAGGGGGAGCTGCAACTACCGGGCTGTCTTTGAACCATTTGGTAACCGCATCAGGAGAGATCATAGCCTGGTTGCGGACCACCCGTAATGGTTCGGAGAGAGTCACAGGTTTGCCGTTAAGCTTGGCGGACTTCTTGCCAGCAGTCATAACAAGAATGGTGCTCTTTTTTGTAAGAGTCACGGTTTGTGTCTTTTGATTCCAGGTTACAGAAGCCCCGATCTTGTTCGCAGTATCCCGTACAGGAGCGATAGCCGAGGAGCTCCCTGCGGCTGCGCCCGCGGCAGCAGGAAGAGAGAGACTAAGTGCTAGGGCAGCAGCTGCTGCGGTGTGCAGTAATTTGTTGCGTGGACCTTTCGACATTATGGTGGCCTCCTAAATAAGTGATATATAAGTGAATACTGGCCTTAAGGCGCCAGAAAGCTGATGACAAGTATAATAATTACAAATGGAGCAAGGAAGATCAACCAAGCTAGCGGCCTCGCCATGTTCAGAGTCCAGCCAATGCCCATTCTTTTCTCGACAAAAAGGGAAGGGTCCTTCGCGTTAAAATACATGTTGCCAAGCTTCCAATAAGCATCATCACGAACGGTTTCCACACTCCGGCTGTCCGCTGTACGCCCAATCCGGCTCCCGCCCTGCCCAGTCTGAAAGGATAAGATCAGAGCCGAGATCAGGATAAATGCCGGGATGATGAGAACTGTAGGCATCAGCACTTCTGGGCTGATCTGATGGAACATGCTCAGCTGTATCAAGGAGAAGAGGAGCATCAGGACCAGGCCGGTCACGATCGAGAACATGGACCATTTGCGGCGAAAGATAACATTTTGTCTGACAGAGGCCTCCGCTTTTCCCGGATTGAGCTGCTGCTTGCTTTTATGAATTACTTTATTCACGGTAAAGAACAAGATCAGCATGAAGACTTGCATAACATTCGGGAAGAAGATCGACGTGTATGACTTGTCTACAGTTCGAAGTACTTCTCCATTCAAGCTGTATTTCATAGCGATCGTATTCGGTGCCTGATCGTAGTACATCAATGCCAGGAGAAAGCTTGCCGCGGTTACAGCTAGATGGATGAGGAACCATTTATCAGAATGGACAAGCTTCTGCTGACGAAAGCTTGTATCAATGATCAGCCGTTCCGGGGTATGAGTTATCTCAGGCTGTGAGGCCTTGTAGCGTTTCATTTGCGTATAGAAATAACCTTGAATCAACATAATACTGACAATAAGAATGATCGAGTAGGCGGGGAGCACATAGCTCAGAGTCTGCTCAGATGCGGCGAACAGGAATACAGCCATCCCAAGAATCAGGAGAGAGTGCAGGACTCCTGTGATCCACGCATAGGTTCTTCGCATTCGGCGAAGGGGCTCACTGAAATACACTTCTTCGGACACGGACACCCCAAAACTTACGGTCCTTCTGGTGAGATAGGGTGTCACAATTAGAGTGGCGGATATCGCCGCGAACATAAGAATCAGAATTAAAGCTGAGAGCCAATGCATAGCTAGCTGCCCCTTTCGTGTTCATTTGGTCTGAGATCATCATAAATTTGCCCTACAATCCCCAGAAGCTGATCCCGAGTCATTCCCCGGCAGATTGCCTCGGCCGTAATGGACCTCAGCTGTTTGTGCTGCTGCTCAGTGTATTCCGCTGTAACCGGCGGCATGCCGTCGGGATTGACGACGACCCCCTTCTGACGGTGAACCAGAATGAAGCCTTCCTGCTTGAGCAGCGTATAGGCTTTGTTCACTGTGTGTAGGTTAATCCCGATATCGGATGCCATACTTCTTACAGAAGGAAGTGCCTCTCCAGGCTGAAGGCGCCCGCTAGCGATGCCTTCTAGGATCTGATTGATTAGCTGGGTGTATATGGGGACATCAGATTGCATGTCTAACTCCATAAGCATGAACGAGTACCTCTTTTCTATCTGTTATACATATAATATAACAGTTGTATTTCCGTTTGTAAATAGGTACTCGATTTGAGGTTTGAGGTAGCATCCCGTATATTAGAAGAAAGCTGATAAATCCGATTAATTGGGTATAAAAACTAAATTTACGCGAAAGGGTTGTACATATGCCGAAGATTGCGAAGAATTTAACCGAGCTTATTGGGAACACACCCCTGCTCGAATTGAGCAATTATGCAGAAGATAAAGGGCTTCAAGCGCGCATTTTGACCAAGCTGGAATATTTCAATCCCGCTGGGAGCGTCAAAGATCGTACCGGATTTGCCCTAATCAAGAGTGCGGAAGAGCAGGGCCTGCTGAACAAGGATTCCGTAATTGTAGAGCCGACCAGCGGGAATATGGGGATCGGGCTTGCTTTTGCGGCAGCCGCACTTGGATATAAGCTCATGATTACACTCCCGGAGACCTTTAGTATTGAGCGGCGCAAGCTGATGCAGGCTTATGGTGCAGAGATTGTATTGACCCCGGCTAGCGAAGGGATGGCAGGTGCAATTCGCAAGGCTGAGGAGCTGGCAGCAGAAATCCCGAATGCATTCATTCCTCAGCAGTTTAACAATCCGGCGAACCCGAACATACATAAGGCGACCACGGCTGAAGAGATCTGGCGGGATACGGACGGAGAGGTGGACATTTTTGTAGCGGGAGTTGGCACTGGCGGTACGATTAGCGGAGTAGGCGAGGTGCTCAAGAAGTATAATTCGAAGGTGCAGATTGTTGCTGTGGAGCCCTATGATTCCCCGGTATTATCCGGAGGCAAGCGCGGAGCCCATCAGATTCAGGGGATTGGTGCAGGATTTGTACCTGGTAACTATAACGCGAAAGTGGTAGATGAGGTGATCAGAGTCAAAAATGACGACGCCTTCGAAACCTCCCGCAGACTTGCCCGGACCGAGGGGCTATTGGTCGGGATATCCTCTGGCGCAGCAGCCTATGCGGCGACAGTCCTTGCTGCTCGTCCGGAGAACAAGGACAAGACGATCGTGGTCGTCCTTCCGGATACCGGAGAGCGGTATCTGTCTACGAATTTGTTCCAGGATGAGTAGGAAGAGAAAGCTGCTTCAGCCGGAAATTCACTTGGCTGGAGGAGCTTCTTCTTGTAACTAGATTCCGCATCATCGCTTAGGTGGACGCTGCGAGAACGGACCATTGTTCCAATCGCTGTTGTGTCCAGATTTTCTCTTTCCTCTTAGCGGTAAAAACCCGGACACAAAGGCGACCGCTGCCGCTTTTTCCACAATCGTTCCGTCCTCTACGCTAGTAAGCATGAATTAACTCTACAAGCCAAAAAATGACCACAAACGAAGAGCAGCGATCCACCCATAACAGGGGATTCGCTGCTCATTTGACGTTTACGGTTTTGAGCACATGGACATAACTGTCCACAGTAAGGTTAAGGATTGGCTACAGCGAATCCTTAGCTTTAACGCTCAGTTTATGCGTCTTATTATCGATAAAGCTGTAGTACTCGAGATTAATGATCCCATCCTGCTCCCCTTTTACGATGAGCCTATCTCCCAAATAGGGAAGGTCATTCGTATTGAAGAATTCCTGATCTTCCTTGTCTAGAAGCTCATTAAGCACTTTCTTCTTGCCCGTATCAGGGTTAACAAGAGTAAGCATTCCAGTCTTGTTAGGTCTAATAAGCAGGTAATCATCGCCCATGCCTTCCACGCTGTAGAGCTCATTATATCCGCCAAGCTTCACTAAGTCGTATTCCTTTTCTACAGAACCATCCTTGGGATTAAGCATCTGAAGCCGTTTCCCATCTGTTAAGATCGGGTGATTCTTGAAGCTGGAAATGTTGACACTATCCCGCTGGAAGTATTCTACAGACGACTGCTTAAGCAACTTATTATTCTTTATATACGCAGTGTTATTCATAGTGTAGATCATGGGTTCGCCATAACAATCCGACACGGTGACGACAAACTCATCAGTCTGCAGGGGATCGACTCTAACGGCGACAATATCAATAGAGTGTTTCTTGAAGGCTATCGTCCCTGTAAGTACTGCTGCTTTAGCTCCTAGGGTATATTGATAGAGGTTGCCGGTCGATGTGTTAAACCAGAACGCGTTTGCAGTGTTAGCAGGGGAACGTCCCATTTCCACGTTATCTATTTCTGGGGATGAAATGGACGCCTTTCGTTGTGATCCTGTCCAGCCCACCTTGGCTCCCAGGGACTGAGTAATGAAACGAAGCGGAACATAGACCGAACCGTTCCTTATGGTGGATGGAGCTGTTAGCTGGATAGCTTGTCCATTAAGTCTTGCGGTCTGGCTGCCAGGCTTCAATTGTAAAGTATGCCCTGGTGCATAAATAGACACTTCCTTGGCTGCTTCATTCCAGATCACAACAGTCTTAAGCATATCCGATACCAGGCGAAGGGGCACATATACTCTTCCTTTGAAATCCAAGAATGGGGCCTTATCGGACTCTACCATGGATCCGTTAAATTCAAGTTTGATCGCCTTGTTAGAGGAAGGCGACGCTGCTGAGACGGGGCTGCTGAGAGCTGCCAGACTTCCGGCTATGAGAGCGAGTGATAAGCTTACCCGGCATAATCGATTTAGTAATTTTGACATGTATATGATCAAACTCCTTCCAATAATATACATATTTGACGCTTACCGAAAGACAAAGTTGCATAGCATTGGAAGAAGGTAAATGAAAAAAAGCCTGTAACTCAGGGATTATCCCGAGCTGCAGGCTTTTCTATTATATCTTAGTTCGCTGCAGATTCTTTGATCATCTGGCGAAGTACGGTTTGCAGGATACCGCCGTTATGGTAGTAGTCTACGTCAACCATACTGTCCAGACGGGCAACTGCATGGAACTCGAATTGAGTTCCGTCCGTGCGTGTAGCGACCACGGTCAAAATCTGTCCAGGCTTCACTTCATTGTCAATACCCAGAATATCGAACGTCTCTGTTCCATCGATACCGAGCGTCTTCCAGCTGATTCCTTCCTGGAATTGAAGCGGAAGGACACCCATGCCAACCAGGTTGCTGCGGTGAATACGCTCGAAGCTTTCAGCGATAACCGCTTTGACACCGAGGAGGAAGGTACCTTTGGCTGCCCAGTCACGGGAGCTTCCTGTACCGTACTCTTTACCAGCCAGAACGACAAGGTTGGTACCATTGCTTTGATAGTTCATCGAAGCATCATAGATGGACATGACCTCATCGGTTGGAAGGTACTTGGTCACGCCGCCTTCAGTTCCTGGAGCGACCTGGTTACGGATACGAATGTTCGCGAACGTACCACGCATCATGACTTCGTGATGACCGCGGCGGGAGCCGTAGGAGTTGAAGTCCTTGCGTGCTACGCCGTGATCGTTCAGGTACAATCCAGCCGGGCTGGTAGGTGTAATGTTACCTGCTGGGGAGATATGGTCCGTTGTAACGGAATCGCCAAGCAGGGCGAGTACACGTGCGCCGCGGATTTCTTCAATATCCTGCAGGCCATCTGCAAGCTTCTCGAAGAACGGAGGATTTGCGATATAAGTGGATTTCTCATCCCACTCGTAAAGCTCGCCTTGCGGCACAGGGATGGAGTTCCAGCGTTCGTTCTGTGTAAATACGTTCTCGTATTTGCTGCGGAACATCTCAGGGCTGACGGACAAGCCAATCGCATCCTTGATTTCTTGCGATGTTGGCCAGATGTCCTTAAGGTAGACCGGATTACCATCCTGGTCATGTCCCAGCGGATCGTTCTGCAGATCGATGTTCACGGTACCCGCAAGAGCGTAGGCTACCACAAGTGGAGGTGAAGCCAAGTAGTTGGCTTTGACCTGAGCGTGAACACGGCCCTCAAAGTTACGGTTACCGGAGATTACAGCCGCAACGGTCAGATCATTGTCTGCAATAGCCGCGCTGACTTCATCCGGAAGCGGTCCGGAGTTACCGATACATGTAGCACAGCCGTAGCCGGCAACGTGGAAGCCAAGCTGCTCCAGGGAGTCGATCAGACCTGCCTTCTGCAGGTATTCGGTTACCACAAGGGAACCAGGCGTCAAGCTGCTCTTCACATAAGCAGGCTTAGTCAGACCGCGTTCCACGGCTTTCTTCGCAAGTAGACCTGCACCGAGCATAACGCTTGGGTTGGAAGTGTTCGTACAGCTCGTAATCGCTGCGATAACCACCGCGCCTGTACCGAGCTTCGTTTCGCGTCCATCTGGATGCTTCACATCAACAGTCTTGGCGATCTTCTCGTCGCTGAGGCCGTATCCGCCTTTCTCCACAGGTGTACGGATAATGTCGTTAAAGTTCTTCTTCATATCTGTCAGTTCGATACGGTCTTGAGGACGCTTAGGACCTGCAAGGCTTGGTACGACAGAAGCAAGGTCAAGCTCGATCAGATCGGAGAACTGCGGATCTTCAGTCTGGCTCGTACGGAACATGCCTTGAGCTTTGTAGTAGGCTTCAACCAGAGCTACTTGCTCATCTGGGCGGCCAGTGCTGCGAAGGTAGTTCAAAGTCTCGTCATCAACCGGGAAGTAACCGATTGTGGCACCATATTCAGGAGCCATGTTAGCTACGGTTGCACGGTCAGCAAGACTGATATTGGCAAGGCCTGGTCCGTAGAATTCTACGAATTTACCAACCACGCCTTTCTTACGAAGCATTTCAGTTACGGTCAGGGCAAGGTCAGTTGCCGTTGCGCCTTCGGTAAGGCTGCCTGTGAGCTTGAAGCCGATAACTTCAGGAGCTACGAAATACAGCGGCTGGCCAAGCATACCCGCCTCGGCTTCAATACCGCCGACACCCCAGCCGACTACACCAAGACCATTAATCATGGTGGTATGGGAATCCGTACCTACAAGGGAATCCGGGAATACGACAGTCTCCCCGTCAATCGTCTTCGTAGCTGCTACGGAAGCCAGGTACTCCAGGTTAACCTGGTGAACGATACCTGTAGCTGGTGGAACAGCGCGGAAGTTGTTGAATGCAGTCTGAGCCCAGCGAAGGAACCGGTAACGTTCTTCATTACGCTCGAACTCTACGTTCATGTTATATTCAAGAGCTTCAGGAGTACCAAATGCGTCGACCATAACCGAGTGGTCAATAACAAGGTCAACCGGGACAAGCGGGTTGATCTGTTTTGGATCGCCGCCGGCCTTCTTCACGGTATCGCGCATTGCCGCCAGATCGACAACCACCGGTACGCCGGTGAAGTCCTGCAGTACGATACGTGCTGGAATGAATGGAATTTCCTTGTTGCTGTCCTGTCCTTCGGTCCAGTCAGCAATTTGCTTCACGTGCTCTTCTGTGATCGCCCGGCCGTCAAACTGTCTGACCGCAGCTTCAAGAAGCACTTTAATGGAGAAAGGAAGCTTGGAGACATTGGCAAATCCTTTAGCTTCAAGTGCCTGCAGATCGTAGTAACGGTAAGATTTGCCGCCCACGTCTAGACTGCGGGCTGCAGAGTACTGATCATTAATGGACATGTAGTTGACCTCCTAATCATTTTGCGCGAAGTAAGCAGGGGACCAAGTAAGCTGTTAGCCATAGTAGAATTCGATAAGATCGAGAACTATTTAGTCGTGCTTTTTCGACTTGGTTTCATTAGATGAAACATAATTTCAAAATATTATCTTCTTTAAGTATACCGCTTACTTTGAAGTGAGTAAAGTATTTTTTATTGGTTAAAAGCACGGTTTTAGCGGATTTTCAGCCGGAAAGCTCCGGCTCATTCTGTCTAAACATACTGCCTGCTGTCTGCTCATATAAATGAAGAAACAGAGGAAGGCCTTTTTGGCATGGACGGCCTCTCTGATGTGGATTTGTGGAAGGAGGCATGAAGTCATGGCGGAAGAGTGGAAAGGTGCATTATCCGCTTATATACAGCAGCAGAACAAGGATGAGGTGGATTTTCGTCCCAATGCTGTACCTACGATTGTTACGGATTTGGATTATTTGATTCAGCGGGGGGAGAGAAGACAGGCGCTGTCCGAGTGGTACGAAAGGAGAAAAGCCGTTCCCCTGCGGAGTGAGACCCGGGCCAAGCTGCTTAGGGAACTAGCGAACCGCCAGGATGAGGTTCAGGTGGATCTTCAGCTGCACCGAACTATTTATTATGAGAAGGGTGGAGTCACCCACAAGGAAGAACGTATGGATGTGGAGCGTCTGACCCTGCAGCGTGAGGAAGGTGAATGGTCCATTATCCGGGTAGACAATCCGCCAGCCGAAAGGCATCCGCATTCAGTTCTCCCCTATACCGCCGAGGATACAGATCTTGAAATTCCCCGCGTGCTCTCAAGTCCCTATCTGAATCGCGAGGTGCTGGGTTTTGGTGGGCAGAGCCGCGGAAGTACGTACAACAGGGCTGAAGCCGCAGCGTACGCGGACCGCTGGTGGAATAGTTCCAATCCGGAATTCCAGGAGTTCGCGGTGGATTGCACCAACTTCATCTCCCAAAGTCTCTTTGCAGGCGGAGCCCCAATAAACTATACTGGAAAAAGAGAATCGGGCTGGTGGTACAAGGGTTACGTTGGCGGGAAAGAAGCCTGGAGCTTCAGCTGGGCTGTTGCGAACAGCCTGGAACGCTACCTGAGCGGCGGCGGGCTGGGGGCTCAGGTGCTGGATCGTCCTCAGCAGTTAGAGTTAGGTGATGTTATCATCTATGACTGGGATGGCAACGGCGCTTATGAGCACAGCACCATTGTAACCGCATTTGATGCGGGGGGAATGCCGCTGGTCAATGCCCATACCACGAACAGCAAGCATCGGTACTGGGATTACCGTGACTCTTATGCCTGGACGAAGAATACGGTATACCGCTTCTTCCATCTGGCAGACCGGTTCTGATCATAATTAAGTGAAGAGAGGTTAACCATGGGACAGGATAAGTTAACCGTCGGTCTGATCTACGGCGGTAAGTCTGGCGAGCATGAAGTGTCGCTTCAAACGGCCTTCGCTGTGATGAATGCTTTTAACTATGATAAATATGAAGTGCTTCCTTTCTATATTACGAAGCAGGGGGAATGGAGAGTCGGAGGAACGCTCTCGGCTCCATACGGTGAGCTCGGTGAGCTTCGCCTGGAGAATGGGGCCGGCAATACGGCGGATGCCATTCAGCGCTTGTTCAGCAAGCTGGCGACCGGCCAGGCTTCTGTAGATGTCGCCTTCCCGCTGCTGCATGGAACCTATGGCGAAGATGGGACGATTCAAGGCCTGTTCGAAATGGCGGGACTTCCCTATGTAGGTGCAGGTGTCTTGTCTTCAGCAGCAGGGATGGACAAAGCAGTAATGAAGAAGCTGTTCGCCGATGCCGGACTTGAGCAGTGCAAATACTGCTACTTCACGGGTGCCCAGTGGGAGCGGAGCAACCACACGCTTATTCAGGGGATTGAGGAGAGACTGGGTTATCCTTGCTTCGTCAAGCCTGCCAATCTGGGTTCAAGTGTAGGCATCTCCAAAGCTTCCAATCAGGAGGAATTGAACAAGGCTGTGGCCTATGCGCTGCGATATGATACCAAAGTGGTAGTGGAGGAGTTCGTAGAAGCTCGAGAGATCGAGGTTGGTGTACTCGGCAACGATATAGCTGAGGCTTCCGTACCCGGTGAGATTGTATCTTCCAGTGAATACTATGACTATCAGGCGAAGTATCTGGACGGTAAATCCCAGATGGTTATTCCAGCTGAAGTGGATCCTGAAGTGGCTGACCGGATTCGCGAGCTCGCAGTCAAGGCATTCAAGGCTACCGAAGGCAGCGGCCTCTGCCGTGCAGACTTCTTCCTGAAGGCAGACGGAAGCCTTCTTATTAATGAAGTGAACACGATGCCGGGCTTCACGCCGTTCAGTATGTACCCGCTGCTCTGGAGAGAGACAGGGGTATCTTACGAAGCCTTGCTGGATCGTCTGATTGAGCTGGCTCAGGAACGTTTTGACACAAGACAAAACTTAGATTTCAATAACGGAGTGAATTAATTATGGGATTCCAAACTGAATTCAATTCCGTCTGTAAGTTCAAGAATGAGCAGGAACTGTATGAACTATTGGAATATGGACGCGGCAAAATGGTTAAATCCGGCCTGCGCGTGTTCCCGACCGGCCAAAAGGTGATCGCCTATACGCCGGACAACCGTGCCGTCGCCATCGTGAAGATTCTCGGCTGTATCGCCGAGATTAACTTTAACGGAGACGAGGTTACCGAGGTGGAGATGTCCCTCGTCCGCCCGCTGAATGAGGAAGAATCGCGGATACAGACCGCGCTGGCTTACGAGATGTTTTTTGGTGAGCACAGCGGGTAATTCTATAATGAATGATTATTCCCGATTGGTGGAATAACACAAGATAAAGACCGTTAATCCGTTGAGGATTAACGGTTTCTTTTTCACTCTGAAGAGGAGCAGGTGAGTGCTGAAGTGATTGTCCGTTTTGGTTATGTAGCCATGTCAACCGTCGTGAAGAATGCTTCCCCCTCCAAGACCATGACCTATAAGAGCTTCAGTCAGCTCGCTGATCGAGAGGCAGCCTTACGCAGACTGGAGCACGTGGCCGCTGAGAATCTACATAACACGCTGCGTCTGCTGAAGCACAACCGTGCTTATGATATTCAGGTCTACCGTTTCTCATCCAAGCTGATCCCGCTTGCCACTCACGGGGAGCTCGCGGATTGGAATCCCTTTGCTGCCCTTGGAGAGGATTTCCGGGCTGTAGGAGACTATGTGAAGAAGGAGAAGATGAGGGTATCCTTCCATCCGGACCATTTCACTGTACTCAGTACCCCGCGCCCTGAGGTGCTGGAGAGTTCGATCAGGGATCTGATGCATCATGTGAGCATGCTGGACGCTATGGGCCTTGATGCGAGAGCGAAGAACAACATCCATGTGGGCGGTGCTTATGGGGACAAGAAATCTGCGGCAGAGCGATTTGTACAGAATGTGAGTGCGCTGCCGGACAAGCTGAAGAAGCGGCTGACTTTTGAGAATGATGACAAGACCTTTAATGCTCCTGAGACGCTGGAGCTCTGTGAGCAGCTTGGCATACCGATGGTTCTCGACATCCATCATCAATGGGTGAATAACGAGGGCGATGACCCAGCGCAGCTGTGGCCCCGTATTCTAAAGACGTGGCAGTCTTCATTTGCTCAGGCGGATTCAGAACCGGAGAGCCCGCTACCTCCGAAGATTCATGCTTCCAGCCCGAAAAGCGCGAGCGATGCAAGAAGCCATGCGGATCACGTGGAGGTCGGCCCGTTGCTGGATTTCCTGCGCCGGATAGCACCCGTAACCGATCGGCTTGACGTGATGCTGGAAGCGAAGCTTAAGGATGGAGCCTTGTTCGCTTTGATGGAAGACCTGGCGCTCCTTTCAGGTGAAGGGGTTCGTGTCATTAATGAAGCTTCTGTGGAGATTACGCCTTGAGCTTAGAGGGCTAGCCTTGAAAACTTATGGGAAATAAGGTAAGTTGGACGTAAGATGCGTGTCACACGCGACTGAAGGAGGACTTATTTAATGAGCAATTTATTGGAAGGCAAGAATATTATTATTATGGGTGTGGCTAATGACCGCAGTATCGCTTGGGCTATCGCTCAGAGCCTTGCGGAACACGGTGCCCGCTTGGCATTTACATATGAAAGTGAACGGGTGGAAGGCCGCGTACGCAAGCTTGCCGAGACGATCCCAGGTTCACTCATCCTGCCGTGCAATGTAACGGTGGATGAAGAGATTGACACCCTGGCTGAGACGCTGAAGAGTGAATTTGGCGTGCTGCACGGACTGGTGCACAGCATTGCTTTTGCCAAAGCTGAAGATCTGGCAGGTGAATTTGCGGATACTTCCCGTGAAGGCTTCGCGCTCGCTAATGACATCAGTGTGTTCTCCTTGGTGACTGTGGCCAAGCGTCTCTCCCCGCTGATGACAGAAGGCGGCAGCATCATGACGATGACCTATATGGGCTCAGAGCGTGTAATGCGTAACTACAATGTCATGGGTGTAGCCAAGGCTGGACTCGAGGCTTCGGTTCGTTATCTGGCGAATGATCTTGGACCGAAGAATATTCGTGTGAATGCGATCTCTGCAGGACCTATCCGTACTCTTGCGGCTAAAGGGATCAGTGATTTCAACTCCATCCTCAAGCAGGTTGAAGAGAAAGCGCCGCTTCGCAAAACAACGGAAACTGCTGAAGTTGGAGATACAGCGATGTTCCTGCTAAGCCATTTGTCCAGAGGCATTACAGGTGAAGTTATCTTTGTTGATGGCGGTTATAATATCGTCGGAGCTTAAGCATATGTTAATAAAAGGTTCGTTACCGGGCAGGTACAAGTTAAGACCCGGGAACGGCCTTTTTGTTCCTCCTGGAAAGTGATGGCCTCTTCCGGACCATTAGTGGATGCCCTGCTCTCATCTGCCAAAAGGGCGACTTTTTGTGCGGCATACGGTTGACGAACGGCTCCTTGTTCAAGTAACGTATAGAGAGAAGAAAAAAGGAAAATTTTAGTAGAATATTACAGAAAGTAGAGTGAGAGATTTGAACCGGAATGTGAACCAGAGCCATGATCAAGACCAAGTTCCTTATACAGTCAGCAGTAAAAGCCCAACAGCCGTAGCGATCAACGCTGCTGCCAAGACCGGGGAGTGGATCAAGACTAGACTCGGTAATCACAAAGAGCTGAACACGAAGCTGTCTCCTCAGGACCTGGTTACGGATGTGGACAAAGGGGCCGAGCTGATGATTCGCAAGCTGATTCTGACGCACTTCCCGGATCATGAGTTTTTGGGTGAGGAAGGGATCCAGCCTGGTCCAGAGGCTTCAGCGGAAGCTCTAGCGTCCTATGAGGATGCAGAATATTTGTGGATTGTAGATCCCATTGACGGGACTACGAATTTCGTGCAGGGATTTCCCGGCTTCTGTGTATCCATCGCGCTGGCTCATCACGGGAAAGTGATTGTAGGTGTAATCTATGACCCGGTACGTGATGAGTTGTTCGTGGCGGAGAAGGGTAAAGGGGCTTATATGCATGGAAATCCGACACGGGTATCAGGTGACAAGGATCTCGCGAGCAGTGTGATGGCCATCGGGTTCAACCCTGAACGGGACTTCGCTCTGCCGCTGAATATGAAGGGCATTGAAGCTTTGGCAACTAGAACGCGGAGCTTGCGTGCAGTGGGATCTGCTGCCCTGCATTTGGCTTATGTGGCCGCTGGGCGGATGAGCGGTTACTATGAGGTTGGCCTGAACTCCTGGGATATTGCGGCGGGAACGCTGCTGGTGCAGGAGTCTGGGGGTAAGGTGACCGATACGAAGGGGAACCCGTATCATCTGGGTGTTCGCCACATGCTGGCTACCAATGGGCTTATTCATCAGGAGCTTCAGCAGGTCATCGAGCAAGCCGGAGCTACAGGACTATAATTCTCTAGAGGGGGTTAAGAGGATGAGTGAGGACAAAGAACTTGAACGTCAGCTTAGCGAGCTGCTTACTGAAGAGGGTGAGCTTAGTGAAGAAGAGCGCCACGAGGAAGAGCGCAGACGGCTCTCGCCCAAGTATGAAATTCGCATTCAGACGGAGCTTGACCCCATTGTGGAGGAGACTCTCAAATATCGCAGAATCGCTAAGGAAATTGACGGACGTTATGACGAATATATGAAGAAGACAGAGCAGACCCACAAGAAATCGTAAATGACGGGGAGAGTGCAGGCATTGAATCTACGGGCAGTTAAGAAAGGCCATATTCTCAGCGGCGTGATGTCGTTGATTCTCATGATCTCCGGGGCTGGTTCCGCTGCCGCGGCAGCGGGTGGAACAGTTCAGGCAGCAAGCTCCAGCAGCTACAAGATTGTAGCCCTTGGGGATTCCATAACAGCCGGCTTCGAGCCGGCTATGATCACGCAGGCTAACCCGAAGGCTTATGGGTATGTGGATCGGCTTCAGGAACAGGGGCTGTTCCGCGGGCGTACACAGACTGTGAATTATGGAATTCTTGGCTTGAAGACGGAGGGACTGAGTCATTATGTAAAGGCGATTAAGGAAGGCCGAACTCTGACTCCAGATGAGCTTCAGCCCGCTTTGGCTGATCCTAGAGCAGCTTCCTTTGGTCAGGGAACTGCCGCAGCCAAGACCGAGTTGCAGGGAGCCAATCTGATCACCATTACCATCGGAGGTAATGATGTATCGCAGGTCATGGCAGTCGCTGCGGAAGGCGGAGCAGCATCCAGCAATCTGGATGCGAGTGTTGCCCAGCTGCTTGCGAATTACAAGACCAATGTGAGCCAGACCTTAAGCGATCTGACCGAACTGAATCCGAATGCCCAGATTGTGATCGCGGATCAATACCAGCCTGTACCCAAGCTTGCGGGTGCAGCCGCTTATGAACAGCTGGAGAAAGTTGCGGACGCTTTTACCGCATCGGTTGACGCATTGGCAGCGGAATTCACAGCCAAGGGAGCCAAAGTCAAGGTGGCCCACGTGGCGAAGGAATTTATAGGCGGTGAAATCTCCTATACTCACATTTTGGAGAAGGATATACATCCGAACCAGTTCGGTTACGAAGTGATTGCCAAAGTATTCGCCAAAGAAATCTGGGGAGAGTATCTGCAGCCTTCGACTCGGTCCAGCGATGTGCCGCTTACGATTATTGTGAAGGGCAAAGAGATCAGCAGCCCTTATAAGCCGGTCGTTAAGAACGGCCAGACCTTTGTGGCCATTAAGGATATCGTCTCCGCTATTGGCGCCCAGACAGCCTGGGACAATCGCACGAGCAGTGCTGTAATCACCAGCGGAGGCCGCAAGGTTGTCATTCCGGTGGGCTCCAAGACGATCAAGGTGGATGGGAAGAATGTGGCGACTGCCTCACCAGCTTATTTGAACAAAATTGGCAAAGAGACAAAGACGTATGTGCCGCTTGCCCTGCTTGCCCAAGGTCTTGGACTGGATGTGCAGTACAGCTCACATCTAAAAGTGGTATTTATTAATCCTTAATGGCATTTATTAATAATTAAATGTACGATTCACGATGAACAAGAAAAGCCGTTCACCTCGGTCATAACCTGTTATGTAGACAGGTTCATGACCATCCTGGGTGAACGGCTTTTTTATGATGTTTGTGTGATTTCGAATATCTCATGTCTTAATTCATTCATGGTATTGAATATTCAGGTTATCGGTATTCTCTCCGCTATTCCGAGATGAAATAGAGCCCCAAGGGAACGGAGAGGAACGGCTGAATCATTGTAGTTAAGGTGAAGGATGAGGCATTGCTGATGATCCGGGTCTGTTTGTTCCCATAACTGTAGGTCTCCACAGGTCCGTCGTCGATCCGGTAATGAACATATCCGGTTGAATCACTGCGGGGAGCAGCCCCATATAGCGTATGAACATTCGCTTGGTCAGATGAATGCTGAATTTGGATGTTATAGATGAGATCGGTGAACCAGTAGGAGCCGCGTTGTTTGTTGTTTTTACCAACTACTTCAACAGGGGATTTCAGAGGCTCACCCTGCACATTCCAGTTAGCGGTCAGGCGTTCCTGTTCGCCAGAATAGGCAAAGGGCTCGGAGTCACTCACCTTGATATATTTGGCTGGGGCATCCTCGGTAAGCTGCACCTTCAGATTGACCTTCCGGGCTGAATATTTGAGCAATCCCCGGTAGTCATCTCCGGTCTTGAAGTCAAAGTTGGTGGGAGCGATTCGCGGGCTCATGGCGTATTCCTCCAGCTTGGTGGTGCCATTATTCGTAACAATATCCGATACAATAACGGTCTCACTCTGTCCTGTCTTCACATTGACGGCACGGAAATCCCCAATATAATTCATGACTTGGTAAGGGGCTATAGAGGTAGAATAAGGCAGCACATAAGATTTACCCGGAGCAATTGTAGCCAGATAAGTTCCGCCAGTTCCCGCAGACTGATTCAGGAATTGTGCGGTAGCCGCCTTCAGGCTGGTAACCGGATCGGCAGAGCTTCCGCTGGAATAACCTTTGCGCTTGATGTAGAGCTTGACCGGATTTGCGGCGGGATTCTTAACGTGCATATAGAACGATACCCGCTTCTTGGTTGCATTCGTGTGGACAGACCAAAAGCGGAAGCTGCCCTTCATCCGGTCCCGGTACAAGGTGTTGTTGACTTGAACAACTTTGGAGCCGTCGGAACGATTGCCTTCGAACAAAGTCTCGGGCGCGTTGGAGGCGAACACCGGGGTCCCTTCCTGCTTGAAAGTGATTTGGTCAGATGAGCCAGCTGCTTGCGAGATCTGCACCGCCGTTTCGGGGCGTGGAGCCGCGTCACCTAGGGATGTACTCCCTGCTGCGAATGTAATAGAGGAAGAAAAAGCCATAGCAGCAATGGCAGCTGAGAGCAGTAATGTTTTGTAAAATGATTTCACAGTATACCTCCAATAGTAGGGTTTGAACAGTTCATCCGTTCATATTTAGTACAGACGCTCAACATAAGAAGAAAGTTCCGTATATTGGGATTATTTTCCGCATATTCCCACTCCTATCTCCTCTCGAAAATGATAGCAGGCCCCGCTGAGCTTGAAAATCGGACTCGCAATAATCCACTCTCTGTTCTAGCAAGCAGCATAAGTTCTCGTAAATCGAAGGGAACTTTGCAGCTTGTTTTTTACGTTCAATTTACAATTACCGGAATCGACTTCATATGGAGCAAACATAACAGGTCTATGCTAGTAACTAAATATCTTTACTAGAAAGGTAGTGTGTGAGGAAAATGAAATCTTCTAAGTCTAAGTTTTTTAAATGCTTGGTGCCTGTCCTTGGACTGGCTCTGGTTCTGCCCACAGCCTCCATTCCTGTATCAGCAGCAGCAGGCCCGGTAGCCTCTCCTATTAGCGTGAAATCAGTTGAATTTGTGGGTATGGATGCCCCTTCAACGCCGGAGCTAATGGCTCAAATCTATACTAAAGCTTCTGTTAAAGTTACTTATTCGGATAATACCGAGAAGACTTTCCCGCTAGCCTATAACAAATTGTTCAAAACCACGGATTCCATTGGTGGAACCATTGCGGGAGTAGCCGTAGATTCCAAAGGGAAGCCAATTATGGATACAAGCGTTCCAAATAATCCGCAGCCTTTCGTGTCCGATGATCCGGATTCCAACAGCCTGCTTCAGGTTCAGGGCGCTCCTGCGACTGGCCTCGGAGGCAATCCACTGTCCCTGATTACACATTATGAGTACATCACCCACAATCAGTCTGGCAGCTCTGCATATGGAATTATTCCAGCGAGCATGAGCCATACGATTATTGACCAGAACAAGACAACGGGTGAGCTAACTCCAGTCAAGCTGTCAAAGGTTGACTTCTCGGGTGTAGATGGTCTCTGGATTCCGTGTAACGGCTCTTTAACCCCTTGGAATACGCATCTGGGCAGTGAAGAGTATGAGGCGGATGCGCGTGCGTTCGAGGCCGATCCGAAGCAGACTTATGTGAACCCTTTCGTTCAGAGCTATTATCAGGATCAGACTAAGACAGGGAACCCTTATGCTTACAACTATTTGACAGAAGTCACTGTAAATAAAGATAATTCCACTTCGGTAGCCAAACACTACAGCACTGGCCGTTTCTCCCACGAGCTGGGTAAGGTTGCACCTGACCAAAGAACAGTGTTCTTCGGAGATGATGGCGGGAACACCATGCTGTTCCTGTATGTTGCCGACAAGGCCGCAGACCTTTCCTCCGGTTCTCTGTATGCTGCCAAATGGATTCAAATGAGCGCAGAGAATGGCGGTTCGGCTGATCTTCAGTGGATCAAGCTTGGACATGCCACAGACAGTGAAGTGAAGTCCTATATTGATAAAGGGCTGAAATTCAGCGATATTTTCCTGACATCCGACAAAGCGGCTGATGGATTTAAGGCAATCAAGACCTATCCATCGGGCAAGGTTGAATATGTGAAAGTGAAACCAGGCATGGAGCAGGCCGCAGCTTTCCTGGAAAGCCGCCGTTATGGCGCCCTGCTAGGTGCGACTTCCGAATTTAACAAGATGGAAGGCGTGACTGTGAACGCGAAGGACAAGAAGACTTATATTGCGATGTCCTACGTGGAGAAAGCCATGGAGAAGGATAGCAAGGGAACGGATCCTGCCGACGATATCCAGGTTAATAAAATTTCCTCCGGGGTTACCTATGAGTTGTCGCTTAACGGAGGACAAAAGGACCGTGATCAGGCTGCCATTGATAGCAGCTATGTTCCAAGCTTCATGAAGGGCCTCGTCTGGGGTGAGGACCTTGCTCAGCCGGATGCCAAGGGCAATAAGGCTGCTGATGACAAGGTGGCGAATCCAGACAACCTGTCCTACTCCGAATCCCTAAGAACTCTGTTCATTGGCGAAGACAGCGGAATGCATGCCAATAACTATGTATGGGCTTATAACATTGATACTGGCAAGCTCTCTCGTGTGCTGAGCACTCCAGCTGGTGCAGAAGCGACAGGACTTCAATTTGTAGAAGGACTGAACGGCTTCAACTACGTGATGAGTAACTTCCAGCACCCGGGGGATGAGATGATTGTGCCGGATAACCTGAAGGCTGCGGTGGAGAGCAACATCAACCAGAATTTCAATAACAAATCTGCCGGGGTAGTGGGCTACATCTCGGGAGTACCGACAGAGCAGCAAATGCTGGCAGCGGTGGCTAAGGACACGAAGCCTGAACCTGCGACACCAGCAACGCCGGCTGAACCTTCCGCATCTAACGGTCACAATTCTTCCAACCCTGGCGCACAGCCAACAGGGCTGATCGGTATCCGCCAAGCGGCTAAAGCTGCAGGCATCTCCCTTACATGGAACGGGAAAACCCATGAGGTCGTTTTGGTGAAAGGCAAGCATAAACTTGTCATTCGTGTGGATTCCCAGACGGCTGTACTGGATGGAAAGACCATTAAGCTGCCTCTGAAGACGGTGATGAAGAAGAACACGGTTCATTTCTCGGCAGCCGTATTCCACCAATTTGCACAGCTTAAATAAGAGTATGTTGTAATCAGCAAGCAAGCAGCAGAGGAGAAATTCAAAATGTCAAAACGATCCCAAGGAACTTCACGGCCAGGTAAGGTCAAGGCAGCGCTTGTGCTAATGACGATGGTGTCCGGGATATTAAGCGGCGCTGTCTCCGCTCACCCAGATAGCAGCGGAACCAGCATGAGCGGAATGGAAGCCAGTGAGGCGGGGACTCAGATTAGTGTTAACGGGCATACACTTGCAGCACAGGCTCATATGAACGATGACCTTACAGATCTCCGGGTTCCCCTGCGGGATGTAATTGAGGCGCTTGGTCTGCCTCTGAAATGGGATGCCAAACATAAGGCGGTGCTGATCGGACAGGAACAGGTTCCTTCGGCCATGCTGGATAGTGTGGAAATGCGTCATCACGCCCAGATGGGTCATATCGGACTGTATATTCATGGCCAGCGTGCCAAAGTGGACGCAGACCCCATGATGATGAAGAACAGCGTATATGTTTTGGCAGAGGATTTCGCTCAGGCCATGGACCTGAAGTATACGTATGATGCCGGTATCCATCAGGTTAAATTTATGACCCAGGCTGCGGCTGATCAATTCACAACCGAGCAAAAGCAGGTTGAGGATGTTCTGAACGGGGTAGGGATGGCGCCTCATATCACAGCGGACGGAACCAAAGAATTTACTTTGACAGCTGGGCTGCATGACTGGTCTCCGCTGAAGGGGGTTCTGACAACGGCCTGGACCTTTAATGGTCAGGCTCCGGGACCTACGATCCGGGTGACCGAAGGGGACCGGGTGCGGATTGTGTTCAATAACAATTTGCCTGAGCCTTCGACGGTGCATCTGCATGGTTTGCTTTTGCCTAATGCAATGGACGGGGTGCCAGGGTTGACTCAACCCGCGGTTCAATCCGGCAAGTCGTTCACCTACGAGTTCACGGCCAGCCATGCGGGCACGTTCATGTATCATTCGCATTACGATGATATGAAGCAGATCGGCTCGGGCATGTACGGTGCGTTCATTATCGATCCGAAGCAGCCGGCGAATGCCGCCGATAACGGAGGCACGTTGACCGACAGTACGAAGACGGATCATGATTATACGATGCTGCTGTCCGGCTTCCATATCAATACTACGATGGAGGGGGAAGAGGATTACTATACGATCAACGGCCGCAGTTATCCGGACACCCCTCCCATCGAAGTGAAGCAGGGAGAGACCTCGCGGATTCGTCTAATTAACATAGACACGATGGAGATTCATACGATGCACCTGCATGGCATGGATTTCTATGTAGTCGCCCGCAATGGCAGCCCGTTAACCAATCCAGAGCGGATGAATAACGTGATGCTGGGACCAGGTGAAACCGTAGATTTGATGTTCCGTGCGGATAATCCGGGGAACTGGTCCTTCCACTGCCACATTCTGGACCATACGATGAATGGGGAATCGGATATGTCAGGTGGAGAAATGGGCGGCCTGGTAACTATCGTGAAGGTAAAACCTTGAACTAGAGGACTTGATGCTGTAAAAAGCAAGAGCGGTGAATAATCTCTATAAAGTAAAAGATCAGGAGAGTCTATCCATCTGGATAGGCTCTCCTGATCTTTTTTTAACTCCAGCGAAAACCCTAACTCTGACGTTAATCTAAACCTCTCAGCTAACTTCTCAACTTCTGTTCCTATTCCCATCTATCACGGGAAATTAAAGAACCCGCAGGCCATATAGGCCAGCGGATTCATGCTTATTTGCGGGAACTTTAATTATCCCAAGTAAATGTTAATCACCCAAGTGAACGCGAAGCAACCCAAGCTAATGTTAATTATCGCAAGTCAACGCTAATCTAGTAAAGCCAATCATCTTCAGGGAAACTCTAAGCCTTCAGCTTCGCAAAGCCCTTCTCCGCCGCTTCCAGCGTGAAGTCAATATCTTCATCCGTATGAGCCGTGGTCAGGAACCACGCTTCATATTTCGAGGGGGCTAGGTTCACGCCTTGGTCCAGCATATGCCGGAAGAAGGCAGCGAACATTTCGCCATCAGTATCCTGGGCCTCGTCATAATTCGTGACCGGATGGTCGCAGAAGTGAGTCGAGAAGGCGCCGCGAATCCGGTTGATCGTCAGCGGCACCCCGTGACGGGCGGCGGAAGCGCCAAGGCCTTCCGTCAGCCGCACAGCCAGGCGCTCCATCTCGTCGTAGACGCCCGCGCCCTGCAGCACCTCCAGGCAGGCGATGCCTGCCGAGATCGAGGCCGGGTTGCCCGCCATCGTCCCCGCCTGGTAGGCTGGTCCGAGCGGAGCAACCTGCTCCATGATCTCTTTGCTGCCGCCGTAGGCGCCGATCGGCAGGCCTCCGCCGATGATTTTGCCAAGCGCCGTTAGGTCCGGCTTGATGGCTTCATGGTTTGCGAGGCCCGCGTAAGTCTGCGCGGACCCGTAATGGAAGCGGAAAGCCGTGATAACCTCGTCATAGATGACGAGGGCGCCGTACTCGCGGGCGAGGCGGCAGAGGCTTTCCAGGAAGCCGGCTTCCGGCATGACCATGCCGAAGTTGCCGACAATGGGCTCTACCATGACGGCTGCGACGTCATCGCCCCATTTGTCCAAAGCTTCCTTTAGCGCCCCGGTGTTATTGAACGGCACGGTAATGACTTCATGCGCGATGCTCGTCGGAATTCCCGCACTGTCCGGAATCCCGAGCGTGGAAGGGCCGGAGCCTGCGGCCACAAGCACCAGATCGGAGTGGCCGTGGTAGCATCCGGCGAATTTGATAATCTTGTTCCGTTTCGTATAGGCACGGGCTACACGGATCGTAGTCATGACGGCTTCAGTGCCAGAGTTGACAAAGCGGACCTTGTCCATGGAAGGAATGGCTTCCTTCAGCATCTTAGCGAGCTTGATCTCAAGCTCGGTGGGTGTCCCGTACAGCACTCCGCTTGCGGCTGCGCGGGTAATGGCTTCCGTGATATGAGGATGCGCATGGCCAGTAATGATCGGCCCGTAAGCCGCCAGATAATCGATGTATTTATTGCCGTCCACATCCCAGAAGTGCGCCCCCTGGGCTTTGCTCATAAAAACAGGCGCCCCGCCGCCTACCGCTTTGAACGAGCGGGAGGGGCTGTTGACGCCGCCAACAATATGCTTAAGTGCTTCTTGATATAAATGTTCTGATTGCTTCCGGTTCATACTATAAGGACTTCCTTTCTATTGTACGGCCGCGTAAGCGGCAGTGACATTCGCCAAACTATCATCTCGCGGCTTCAGAAGTACCCGTGTCTGATGAATGGTCACTGCTGCTTGAGACCGTTCCGGATTTGGATTTCCCGGTACTTTTGGTTCCGTTCAGTACATCCTGAACGTATTGTTTCAATTTCTTCTCGCTGCTGATTCCGAGAACAGAACCCGCCGAAGTATTCTTCTCTACCAGCAGGTCCATTGGCGGAATCTGCTCACTGCCGCTCATCTGGCTGTCGTAACCTACTGAGGCCAGCTTCCACATATCATTTACCGACATGTTGGTATCAATGTAAGGATTGATTTTCTCCAGAATGCCGGGCAGGTTCATAATGGAAGTTGTGGATTTCATTTTATCGGCGACGGCCTTGAGGAAGTTCCGCTGGCGTTCGGTCCGTGTGAAATCCGACATGGCGTCATGACGGAAGCGGACATACTGGAGCGCCGTCTTGCCATCCAGGTGCTGCATGCCTTTTTTGAGATCAATATCATACTCGTGCTGATCAGCAGCACTGACATAATGCATGTCTTTCTCGACGTTGAAGTCAACCCCACCCACCGAATCAACCAGAGCGATAAAGCCTTGGAAGTCGGTATAGACGTAATATTGAATCGGGATTCCGAGCAGATCTGAAGCCGTCTTCATGGCCGACTCAGGACCATGGGTAATCGCGGTGTTAATTCGATCCTGCCTGTCTTGACCCGCGATATCGACATAAGTGTCACGCATAATGGAGAAGAGGTAGCCCTTCTTCTGTACCGGGTCAATCGAAGCTACGAGCATGGTATCGGAACGTGGAATTTCCCCTTTCTTCAGGCCGCGGGCATCCACACCCATCATAAGAATGTTAACACGCTCGCTGCCTTCCCACTTGGGGGGATCTGAGACTTTGGTATCTGTGGGAGAGAGCTGGCTGAATGGAGAATTCTCTCCAACCTTGTGAAAATTGTTCACTTGATTATAAATAGCTACGAAATAATAAGTTGCAAAAGCAATAACCGCAACCAATACAGCGGCAATGGACCATAGAATGGTCCGTTTTGTTCTCTTTGTCATCACGTTCTTCCCTTCGAACCAGAGGTTGCTCTTTAGCCTAATCGGTATTTACATTATAATTTCTTTTATAAATACAATCAATTTTCCTGTTTATCCTACAGGTTAAGACAGAGAGGGGCTTTACGATCGTGTCAGAACAACAGGTTCAACTGGGTCAGCAGGTACCCGATTTCACTCTACCTTCCAGCTCAGGGGAGGATATAAGCCTTAGTCAGTTTCGGGGGCAGAAAGTCATTATCTATTTTTATCCCAAAGATTCAACCCCGGCATGTACCCAGCAGGCCTGCGATTTCCGGGACAGTTCCAGCTTCTTCGCAGCCAAGGGTGCAGCCGTTATAGGGATCAGTGCCGATGATCTGAAATCTCACCAGAAGTTTGCAGGCAAGCATAGCCTGCCATTTCCGCTGCTTGCGGACACGGAGAAGGAGGTCAGCCGGCTGTTTGGCGTATGGCAGCTGAAGAAAATGTACGGCCGTGAATTCGAAGGGATTGTTCGTTCCACTTTTTTGATTGATGAGCAGGGCATTCTTGTTAAAGAGTGGCGCAAGGTAAAAGTCGGCGGCCATGTAGATGAGGTTCTTCACGCTATTAGTGAGACTTAGTTGAATCCGCCGTAATGGTAAGCTCTCACACAACAACACGGGTTGGGACCGTTCTGGCTCCAGCTTCAAATTATAAACGCAAAACAAGGGCCGCCCCTTTTGGGACGGCCCTATTCCTGTTAACACATTCTATTCCAGCTTGGAGGCTTTTGATTTGTCTTTCGATTTGCCAAAACGTCTGGCAGCAAATTCCCGAATGGCTTTGCGGTAGCGGATGAGAACTACTGCAAGAATAACCCCTACGAGGCCGATCCCCGCGGCCGCTGAGTAGGTAGCCGCAAGGTGGAACATCCGGTTCCACTGGGGGCCGAATATTTTTCCGATCCCAATGAACAGAAGGGTCCAGAAGAGTGCGCCCGAATAGGCGAACATGGCGAATTTGCGGAAGGGCAGTGCAATAATGCCGGAGAAATATCCCGTGAAATGGCGGACACCGGGGATGAAATATCCAATGAAGATCAGCGTATATCCATATTTTTCGAACCAGTACCGGGTAACCTCCAGCTTTTTTGGGGGGAGGAAGAACCATTTTCCATATTTCTGGATGAATGGCAGCCCGGCCCTGCGCCCGATCCAATACGTGATCGAGATTCCAATGGTCGTCCCAAGGAAGGCGAGCAAGATCAACAGCTCCCAGTGAAGCACGCCTTTATATGACAGGTAACCTGCATAGGCCATGGTAGTCTCACCGGGAAAGGGTAGGGCAATGAATTCAAGAACGAGTCCAATAAAGAGAACAAAGTAACCATGCTGCTCAAACAAACTTTCAAGATATTTAAGGAAATCCATTCGCTCACTCCAGCTCCAATCTGCTAACAAAGTTCTCAGCTTTATTCTATCTACCCTAAGTCTATTTCCAAATGTACCTCCATATAATCTATCAAAAGCTACTTATTTCATAGAAACCGATGGAGGTTATATTCAATGTCCAGAACCCTTCTGAACGTAATGAAGCGTTTTTATGTACCAGCACTCTTGGTGCTGCTTATTTTCGGGGCACTCCGATTGGAATTTCATTCTCCTTTGACAACTACGGTTGACGCACATGAAGGGTTTCATACAAATTCGTCCTTAAGCATAATTCCTTCGGGGCAAAAATCTGTAAAGGCACCAGCAGCTGCTCTGACAACCGCTTCCTATACAGCAAATAAGAAGACTGTGTATTTAACTTTTGATGATGGGCCGACCAAGCTGACGGATCAAGTGCTGAGCATTTTATCCAGGAACAAGATTAAAGGGACTTTCTTTGTACTTGGAGAACAGGCAGAGCGGTATCCGGAAGTCATCCGCCGTATTTCTGAGAGCGGGCATGTCATTGGCAATCATACCTATGATCATGAATATAAGAAGCTTTACCACAATTTTAGCGAATTTTGGGGACAAATAAAACAAACCGAAGAAATACTTAGGAATATCACCGGTACAAGACCGGAGCTAATTCGGGCCCCAGGCGGGACCTTCGGCCATTTCGATCATAACTACTTTAAGCTGCTGGAGCAGGGTGGATATACGGTGTTTGACTGGGATGTGGATACCCGGGATTCTTCCCGGAAAGGAGTGCCTGCATCAGAGCTCATCCGCAATGTGAAGCAGGCGAAGCTGAAGGATCAGATCGTTGTGCTTATGCATGACGGGGCAGGGCATGATCAGACGGTAAAGGCGCTTCCCGAGATTATTGCTTACTATAAAGCGCATGGATACGAATTCGGCACGTTATCGCCCAAAGTGAAACCAGTTCAGTTCTCAGTTCATGTCAGTGCGGTGTACGGAGGGAGGGTTCAGCCGACCCAGAAATGGATTGCAGCTCATGTCGTTCCGAATGCTGCATTATTCAAGCATGCTGCTCCGCTGATCGTAGAGGCGGGAGGAGTTGCGACGGAGATGAAGAGCGGAGAGTATGAACTGTCCTCCGGACGCTATCTGGTTCCGCTGAGAGCGGTGCTAGAGCGTCTTGGCGCCACGGTGAAATGGAACAATGCAGAGCATGCAGCTGTCGTATCCTGGGGAACGCGCACGCTTACGGTAAGGGCGGATTCTAATATAGTAGAACTGCGGAAGAAAGCCGATTCCAGCTTCACAACCTATCAAATCCCGGTATCCACGAGGAACGATGCCATCTGGATTCCACTGCGAAGCCTGCTAGAAATGCTCGGCCATCCGGTTGTTCAGGCTGCTGCCGGTCCGGACAATTACAAAGTCATAGCTTCGTAGAAGAACTATGATAACGATAGACTCCCGATGTCTATTTCCGCAGGAAACTGGTGACACTGTTTACTAGATTCCTTTCGGAGATGGAGGTTATGAACTTGTTAAATTCTTTCGCACTGTCTCACGCCCAGACAACGGAGCTGCTGGAACGTCTTGTTAACCGGGTGGATCAAGTGGTGATCGGCAAGAGACATGAAATTGAGCTTATCCTTATCGCCATGCTTCAAGGCGGGCATGTTCTTCTTGAAGATATTCCGGGTGTTGGGAAAACAACCCTTGTGCGGGCCATAGCTGCCAGTCTCGGGAGCTCATTCGGACGTATTCAGTTCACCCCGGATGTGATGCCCTCAGATGTGACTGGCGTGGCCGTCTATCATCCCCATTCGGGGGATTTTGAATTTCGCCCAGGCCCTGTACTCTCGAATATCGTACTTGCGGATGAGATTAACCGGGCCGCACCGCGAACACAGTCAGCGCTTCTGGAAGCCATGGAGGAGCGTAGAGTTACCGTGGATGGGGTTACTTATAATTTGCCCAAGCCCTTTCTCCTGCTGGCTACGCAGAACCCGCTGCAGTTCGAGGGAACGTATCGCCTTCCCGAAGCCCAGATGGATCGCTTCCTGATGCGGATTTCCCTGGGTTATCCGCAGCCTGAGCAGGAGATGGATATGCTCGGTCGTCATCAGGCCGGTTCGTTGCTTGAAGAGATGAAGCCGGTCCTGCTTGCCGAGGAAATGGCCGGAATGCAGCGCAGGGTTCGCACTGTGCTGGTAGACGACACGATCAAGCGTTACCTGGTTTCAGTAGCTGATTTGTCTAGGCGGCATCCCAAGACTTCGCTCGGGATCAGCCCGCGGGGGACGCTGGCATGGATGGGAGCTGCCCAGGCTCATGCCTATTATCAAGGCCGGATGTATGTCATTCCGGACGATGTGAAGGCGGTAGCAGCTGCTGTGCTCGCCCACCGGGTCGTATTAAGCCCGGAAAGCAAGCTTAGTGGACTGAGTGGGGAAGAAATGGTCCATGAGTGGCTTGGCAGAACTCCTGTCCCTATGTCACCTAGTGCTGCCAAGGTATCATCATGAGCATATCCATTCTGCCATGGTTCTGGACGTCGGCTGCTTCGGTTCTTCTGGTGGCTGCTTACGCGGGGTACGGTGGCCCGTCCCTGTTGTTTCTTCTCCTGGTAACGGGGCTAATCATGCTGCAGGGAGCGATCGTCCAGGCGGGTAGCCCAAGATTGACTATGGTAAGGCGTGAATGGTCCAGTGTCCGCTTAGCGGCAGGAGAGAGTGCCGGGCTTTCGCTGCATATTGAATTTAAAGGAGGCTTACCTCCTTTATGGATTAAAGTCCATGACCCGCTGGCTGTCCGTGCTGGCAGAACGGGTGAATTTGCTTTGTTCACGGGGTTCCGGCGGCATGTTGTACTCAGAGGAACCGTAAGCGAGCTTCGAAGAGGCGTGTATACGGCGGAAAGGCTGAGCATTACCTACGGCGATCTATTTGGATGGTTTCAGCGCACGCTATGGGTAGAGGCAGAAGGTTCTCTGACCGTTATTCCCGTGACTTCCAGTCTGCAGACTTCTTATGAGAATGAGCTCAGTATACAGGGCAGCGGAGAATCCTTGCAGGGAGGGATACCGAAGGACCGGAATGGGGATTTACTCCGGGAGCATAGACCGGGTGACTCATGGAAAAGCATCCACTGGAAAGCCTCATCCCGGCGTTCCAGCTTGTTATCACGATTGCCGGAGGCCGGTGGCCCGGCAGAGCGGGTTATTTTGCTTGCCTCGGATCAAGCCTCGTATGCAACTTCAGCAGGGGACTTTGAACTCGCCGTATCCTGTGCGGCGTCTTTGCTGCGGGCGGAGAGCTTGGCCGGAAGACAGGTTAGCCTGATCTGCAGCAGTGCAGAAGGAGGAAGAGTCTTCAGCTGGGAGCCGGAACGAGAGGAAGGGATGAACGTTCTCGCGGCTGTTAATCTAGACACTCAGAGCCCGGGACACAGCCTGCTCATCGAAACGATTCAAGAGCACAGCCATAAGTTCATAACCTTTATTATTGGAAAGCTGACTCCGGAGATTGCCTCTGCTGCGGCATCTGCTGTTGTTCGGGGAATCGCCCTGGAAATCATGGTTACTGGTGAGGATGCTTCTGCTCCCGGGATTTCGGCAGAAATGTTAGAACATTTGCTGGCCTCGGGGATTAGAATTTTCGATAGGGCGACTATTGAACGAGATATGCCGGATTTCCTTGCTAAGGGAGGTCATCGTCATGCCTAAGTCTGAATCGCTCCTAACTGCAAATCTGCCTAGGTTTAAGGGCTTGGGAGAACGGCTGATCCTGTCTTTGTTTATCTTTGGTCTTTTTCGGGAGTGGCTCTCCCCGCTGATGACCCTGCTCGGTCCGGAGGGAGAAAAACCTCTGGATTTGTTCTATATTCTGACCATTCTGCTTTTGGTGGCGGGATGTTTGAATATGTCTTTTGCCATTTTTTCGATAGTCCCCCCTTTCTTGTGCCTCGGCGCTATGATTTATTTATTTGGGGAAGGCAAGGGAATAAGCTGGATAGCGGATTGTATCCAGATCTTTGAAAGGGATATTGCAGGCGTATTAAACACCGGGAAGATTGCTATGTTAAGCTCTGAGATGCGAATGTTTGTCCTTCTGTTAGGCTGGTCTCTTCTTGTTGCTTCAGTTCAAGTGCTGGCACTCAGCCGTCAAAGTATCCTGTTGTTCTTCTCTGCAACTGTAGTTTATTTGTTAAGCTTGGAGTTTGGTCTTGGTCTGCATACATACCTTGGACTGGTCCGAACAATTCTGATTGGTCTGCTGCTTCAGGCAGTTATGCATACCTTGCATATACAGGAGGAAGGTGCTGATGAGGAACCCGGGAGCGCTAGTCCGCCGGATGGAAGGTTCCGAACGGCAGAATTTGCGGCTGTTATTACCGTTGTTTTGGGTGGGATTATTGGTCTGGCCACACTGGTGGGAACTCTGCCGATTCAGCCTGCGAAGACACTTTCGCTTCAGCAGGCGGTGGTAAGTCTGGAGGCCTGGACACAGACGGAACTGCCATCTCACAGCCCAGGGGCAAATAACATGTCGGGCTACGGGAATGATGATCATGAGCTCGGCGGCCCTTTAACGCTGAACAATAAAGTGTTCTTCACCGCGGTTTCGCCGCATTCTACCTATTATCGAGGAGAGAGCAAGAGCACCTATACCGGTCGCGGCTGGACTCAGCGTGATCAGACCACAGCTCCACTATCTCAGGATGGCCGAGTTGCTTCAGAAGGTCCTGTCCGTTCATCTGCGGAGGAATTCAAGCAATCAATTATTTTCAAAGAACCCCAGACTGGAAGGGTTGTCTTAGTCGGGGGCGGGATTCCGGTGAAAGTGAACAGAATTACCAATGGAAAGCAGGAGCTTCCCTTCCTGAATCTCACGACCTTTCCGAGCTCTGGCTTAATTGAGTACAGCATCGGTACGGCTGGGAAGAGCCTGCATACTGGCAGCAATAGATCAACCCAGTCGCCAGAAGAACTCTCTAGCTACGAGATGACTGTACAAGAACAGAGGGTCTCCCCTGCTATACTGAACCGGGCGAAGGGAGATGAGCCTGCCTATGTTGTGAATACCTATGTTGAACTGCCCGATAACCTGCCGAGGGAAGTTAGGGAGCTAGGGGCTAAGCTGACCAAGGGAAGCAGGACCCGGTACGAAGCTGTGAAGTCGGTGGAGTCTTATTTGAAGAACAACTACAAATATAGCCTTGAGCCGGATACCCTCCCTTCAGGCCAGGATTTCACAGCCAACTTTTTATTTGTCCAAAAGATAGGCTACTGCGATCATTTCTCCACTGCCATGGCTGTGCTCCTGAGGACGCAGGGAGTTCCGGCAAGGTGGGTCAAAGGATTTGCCCCCGGGCGGATGAGTGAAGGTGATCCTCATCAATTTACAGTTTCCTACTCGGATGCTCATTCATGGGTTGAGGTGTATTTCCCGGGTGTAGGGTGGGTACCCTTTGATCCCACGCCTGGCTTCGAGCCAGCAGAAGGGTCAACCCCCTATCCGCAAAATATCACAGGCGGCAGCTCATTTGGAAATTTGGTTAATCAAATGCAGGACGCGGTTAACTACACTCTGAGATCCGCCCTCGCCGTCATTCCGGGGATCGTAGGATGGTTACCCCACACGCTGCTTATGCTGGCCGCTGCATGCCTGGCTGGGGCTATGTACTTATTGGGTCGTGCTTTTTGGCCGGCGATTTCAGGCTGGATCAGTTTGATAGAGCTGCCGTATGGACGGAAGTCACGACGCTTTCCCCAGCGGGAACAGCTGCTTCGTGCCTCAGACAAGGCTTGGAAGCAGTTATACGGCACATATGGGCCCCGCCCGCCTGGAGTAACGGGAAGAGAATATATTCAGCGTATATATAGAATAGACCCGAAGCAGCGTGGTCATCTTGATCAATTTTTGCACATGTGGGAATCGCTATATTACGGAGCGAACGATCTGGACCGCATATCGACAAAGTCTTTTCTTGAACACTGCCGTCAGATGGGGCCTTCCCGGGGGTGAATATCTCCCCGATCTTTCTTGACGATCTGTTTTGTCGTTTCGTATAATAAGACCCATGAATTGAGGGAGGCTCGGAAATGAATAAGCCAAATGAAATGATTGTCGTTCTGGATTTCGGAGGACAATACAACCAGTTAATTGCCAGAAGGATTCGCGATCTGGGTGTGTACAGTGAACTTCTTCCTTATAACACACCAGTGGAGCGTTTGCGTGAGATCTCCCCGAAAGGGATTATTTTCTCAGGCGGACCTACGAGTGTGTATGCGGAGAATGCCCCGCATGTAGACCCAGAGATTTTCAACCTGAATGTTCCGATTTTCGGAATTTGTTATGGCATGCAGTTGATGGCTCAGCAGTTGAACGGTAAAGTCGAACGTGCTGCCAAGCGGGAATATGGTAAGGCTGACGTAAGCTTTGCAGAGAATTCTGCGCTTACCAAAGGTCTTGAATCCAAGCAGACCGTGTGGATGAGTCATGGAGATCACGTAGTGGAGCTTCCTGAAGGTTTCCAGATTGATGCTTTCACTGACCATGCGCCTATAGCAGGTTTTAGTAATCCGGACCGCCGCTTATATGGTGTACAGTTTCACCCGGAAGTCCGCCACTCTGTGCATGGCAACGAGATGATTCGTAACTTCTTGTACGAGATCTGCGGCTGCGAAGGCAACTGGACGATGGGAACTTTCATTGAGGATACAATTAAGGATATTCGTGAACAGGTCGGAGACAACAATGTATTGTGCGCCCTGAGTGGTGGGGTCGATTCCTCCGTAGTAGCCATACTTCTCCACAAAGCTATTGGGGACAAGCTTACTTGTATGTTCATCGATCACGGTCTGCTTCGGAAAGGCGAGGCCGAGAGCGTAATGGAGACCTTCGTAGGCAAATTTGATATGAAGGTTGTGAAGATTGATGCACGAGAGCGCTTTATGTCGAAGCTTGCTGGTGTAGATGATCCCGAACAGAAACGTAAAATTATTGGCAACGAGTTTATCTATGTGTTTGACGAGGAGTCCAAGAAGTTCGATCACTTCAAATTCCTGGCTCAAGGAACTCTGTACACGGACATCGTGGAGAGCGGTACTGCAACAGCGCATACGATTAAGTCACATCACAATGTCGGCGGTCTGCCGGAAGATATGGATTTCGAACTCGTAGAACCGCTCAAGACTCTGTTTAAAGACGAGGTTCGCAAAGTAGGCGAAGAGTGCGGCCTGCCACGAGAGATCGTATGGAGACAGCCGTTCCCTGGACCGGGTCTGGCCATCCGTGTTCTTGGCGAAGTAACCGAGGAGAAACTCAAGATTGTACGTGATTCCGACTTCATTCTTCGTGAAGAGATCGCCAAGGCAGGACTTGATCGTGAGATTTGGCAGTACTTCACAGCCCTGCCAAATATGAAGAGTGTCGGCGTTATGGGTGATGCTCGTACGTATTCCTATACCGTAGGTATCCGCGCGGTGACATCCATCGATGGCATGACAGCCGACTGGGCACGTATCCCTTGGGACGTGCTGGAGAAGATCTCCGTTCGTATCGTTAACGAAGTCGATAATGTTAACCGTATCGTTTACGACGTAACGTCCAAGCCGCCGGCAACGATTGAGTGGGAATAGCACCGAATACAGAAGAGCAATCTCGCTATATGAGATTGCTCTTCTTTTTGTTTTTTACATAACAGGCTTTAAGGGTTGAAAATCATTAAAATTAATAATAGTGAGGTAAATCACGAACAATAAAGTAAATGCAGCGTAAAACATTCGTATTTTGTGTTGACAAGTTCATCACTCACGCCTACAATAAATCAAGTAAAGAGTGTTAAAACGATTTTTAACGAGGATTTTCGACAATAATACAATAAATATGGAATGCACTAAAGGTAATCTTTACGCAGTCTTTAGTACAAACCATATAGCTTTTCGTATAATTCCGGGGATTGGCCCGGGAGTTTCTACGAGGTCACCGTAATGATCTGGCTACGAAGGGAAAAGGCGCTCTGATTCAAGAAGCATACATTGCTCAAGGCCTGCTGTTTAGCAGGAGATGCTGATGCAGCTTCCACCTTTTCCTCCAAGCTTAGAGCCCGGGGACAGTTAGTGTCGCGGGTTTTTTGTCGTCTTTGACTCATTTCTAAGGGGGAGAATTTCTACAATGGATCGGTTCTTTAAGCTAAAGGAAAATGGAACAAATGTGAGAACAGAAGTGATCGCAGGGATTACCACTTTTATGACGATGGCCTACATCCTGGTTGTTAACAACATCTTCTTGGGTCCTGGTGGCGCCGGGATCCCGGCTGACGGTGTGTTCTTTGCAACAACAGTAGGCGCAGGCTTGATTACAATCCTAATGGGATTGTTCGTTAACATTCCTATCGCGCTCGCTCCTGGTATGGGCTTGAACGCTTACTTCATGACAGTCGTTCTTAGTTCCAATGGAGCTATTACCTGGCAAGCTGCGCTGGGTGCGGTATTTATCTCGGGGATTATCTTCCTTATCCTTACGGTAACTAAGGTAAGACAACTGCTGATCAAAGCGGTGCCTTCAAGCATTAAGGCAGCAATTACAGTCGGCATTGGTCTGTTCGTAGCCATCATTGGTTTCAAACTGAGCAACCTCATGGTAGCCAATCTTGCTGGAGTCAAAGATCCTACTCAGACAGTTCCAGGCAGCAGCATGAATTTTGCTCTTGGAGACTTTGTCCATAATCATGATGTTCAACTGACTTTAATTGGTCTGATTGTTATCGCAGTTCTGATGGTGCTTCGCGTAAAGGGAGCTTTACTAATCGGGATTGTGCTTACAACATTGATCGGTATACCAATGGGAGTTACCCATACGGAAGGGTTATCCAGTGGACACTGGATTCCAACATTCGAGAATTTAGCTGTAGGTCAGTTTGACCTTGCAGGTGCTTTCAAAATCGGCTTGTTCGAGATCGTATTTATCTTCACTTTCGTTGAGTTGTTTGACACATTCGGTACTTTGGTGGGTACAGCTACACGAGCTGGATTAATGAAGAACAAAGAAGAAGGCGAGAAGAAGATCGGTAAAGCGATGCTGGTCGATGCGGTAGGGGTTAGCGCGGGTGCCGTCCTGGGTACAAGTACAATTACTTCTTATGTAGAGAGTACAGCTGGTGTGGCTGAAGGTGGACGTACAGGTCTTACCTCGGTAACTACAGGTATTCTGTTCCTTCTGGCCCTATTTATTTCTCCACTAGCAAGTATGGTACCATCGGCTGCAACTGCACCGGCCTTGATTATTGTTGGTGTTCTTATGATGTCTCAGGTCCGTAATATTGAATGGGATGATTTCCTTCATGCATTTCCGGCCTTCCTTACCATTGTACTGATGCCTTTTACAGGCGGAATCGCAAACGGAATTTCAGCAGGGATTGTGTCTTATGTAATTCTGGCCTTGTTTAATAACCTCTTCACCAAAAATAAAGTGCAAATTCACTGGTTAATGTGGATCTTGGCCATTCTAATCTTATGTCGCTACATTTTCCTTGGGGCTGCATAACATATTCATCAGTAGTAAGCCGGCTCATTAGAGTCGGCTTTTTATTTAACTGCTATACCGACATAAATTAAAGGTGTAGAGATACAGCTACCATTTCCCATGGATAACATTTATATAGGAAGTGTTGAGGAAGGGTGAATAACAACGTCTGAGTTGTAAAAAAATAACTGTTTCAAAAACGTTGCATTTGAGTGCCCAGGATGGTATATTATAAATCCAGCCAAACACACCGCAGTAATTGAGCGGTAAGCAGGTAAGTGAATTTCGCAAGAAAAAAACTTCTTGCATTCGTGAAGCTGAAGTGATATAGTATAAGAGTTGCTGATCAAACACTTGATGAAAGTGAAGCGGTGACGAACAAAAGCGAGTTTGATCTTTGAAAACTGAA
>NZ_RZNX01000018.1:2500-3598 GCF_003994465.1 Paenibacillus zeisoli
ACATCCTTTCCCACTTAACACACACTTGGGGACCTTAGCTGATGGTCTGGGCTGTTTCCCTTTTGACAATGGATCTTAGCACTCACTGTCTGACTCCCGGACAGAAGTTTATGGCATTCGGAGTTTGACTGAGCTTGGTAACCCTTGGCGGGCCCCGCACCCAATCAGTGCTCTACCTCCACAACTCTTAAATTCCGAGGCTAGCCCTAAAGCTATTTCGGGGAGAACCAGCTATCTCCGAGTTCGATTGGAATTTCTCCGCTACCCCCACCTCATCCCCGCATTTTTCAACATACGTGGGTTCGGGCCTCCAGTGCGTGTTACCGCACCTTCACCCTGGACAGGGGTAGATCACACGGTTTCGGGTCTACGTCCACGTACTATAAGTCGCCCTATTCAGACTCGCTTTCGCTGCGGCTACGGCTCTTCACCTTAACCTTGCACGGGAACGTAACTCGCCGGTTCATTCTACAAAAGGCACGCCATCACCCATATAGAGGGCTCTGACTTCTTGTAAGCACACGGTTTCAGGATCTCTTTCACTCCCCTTCCGGGGTGCTTTTCACCTTTCCCTCACGGTACTGCTTCACTATCGGTCGCTAGGGAGTATTTAGCCTTAGCAGATGGTCCTGCTGGATTCATACGGGGTTTCACGTGCCCCGCACTACTCGGGATCCGTCTCGGAGGGATTAGAATTTCAGTTACAGGGCTTTTACCTCTTCTAGCGGGCCTTTCCAGACCTCTTCGCCTACCCTAATCCTTTGTAACTCCATGTGAGACGTCCCACAACCCCAAGGGGCAAGCCCCTTGGTTTAGGCTGTTCCGCGTTCGCTCGCCGCTACTGACGGAATCACTCTTGTTTTCTCTTCCTCAGGGTACTTAGATGTTTCAGTTCCCCTGGTCTGCCTCTTCGTAACCTATGTATTCAGTTACGAGTGACTGCGAATTACCACAGCCGGGTTTCCCCATTCGGACATCCCCGGATCAAAGCTTGCTTACAGCTCCCCGAGGCCGTTTCGTTGTTCGCCACGTCCTTCTTCGGCTCCTAGCGCCTAGGCATCCTCCGTGTGCTCTTAGTAGCTTAACCAATTGCTCCGG